>CP053688.1:2603630-3905445 GCA_013200995.1 Arthrobacter citreus
CTAATAAGGATCTCTATAAAGCAGACGAATGGTTTGCCAAATATGGTGTATGGACTGTCTTTTTCTGTCGTTTAATTCCATTAATTCGTAGCCTAATTTCGATACCAGCTGGAATGTCACGAATGAATTTTTGGATCTTTTTGTTATTTACTACTCTCGGTTCATTAATATGGAACACTGTCTTAGTGTTAGTCGGAGCGTCAGTTGGTGCTTCTTGGGAGAAGATTGTAGAGTATATGGATGTATATTCTAGTATAATTTATGGGATTTTAGGGATTGGACTAGTAATTTTTATTTTCCTATATATCAAAAAAAGAAAACATGCCACAAAATAATCAAAGAAAAACTCGAGACATTTAATCATAAGTCTCGAGTTTTTTATTTTTCCTTATTATCTCTGTCTTAAGACTCTCATCGAATTTAATACAGCTAAAACAGTCACGCCAACGTCTGAAATTACCGCTTCCCACATTGTTGCAATTCCAATCACTCCGAGTAATAAGAAAAATCCTTTTACAGCTAAAGCGAAAAAGATGTTTTGCCATACGATTTGTCTTGTTCGTTTCGCAATTTTTATTGCATCTACTATTTTAGAAGGTTCATCTGACATTAATACTACATCCGCTGCTTCAATAGCTGCATCAGATCCAATTCCACCCATTGCAATACCAACATCTGCTCGCGCTAGAACTGGTGCATCATTAATACCATCACCTACGAACGCAATTTTTTCCTTCTCAGATTTCATTTTCTCGATTAGTTCAAGCTTTTCTACTTTTTGGTGTGGAAGAAGCTCTGCATAAATTTCGTCTATCTTTAATTCGTCACCGATTTTTCTTGCAACAGAAGTAGAATCACCTGTTAACATCACAGACCTTTTAATGCCAACTTGCTTTAGCTCTGAAATAGCTTTTTTCGCATCATCTTTTAGTTGATCTGCGATAACAATTGAACCAATGTATTGCTTATTTTTTGCTAAATAAACCGTAGTGCCCACTTCTCTAGTTGGTTCATATAAAATTGAATGACTCTCCATTAGTCTTGAATTACCTACTAAAAGTTCGTCTTCATTAAACATAACGCTGATCCCATGTCCGGCAATTTCAGTGTAGTTGGATAGCTTACCTTCTACAATTTCTTTACCGTATTTTTGGCGAATTGATAATGCAATAGGATGATTGGAATAAAACTCTGCATAAGCAGCTAATTCAAGTAGATCGTCTTTTGAATAACTTCGGGCAGGTACAATTGTACTTACTTGGAATTGTCCTTTCGTCAAAGTTCCTGTTTTATCAAACACAATATATTTTACATCATTTAATGCCTCTAAATAATTACTTCCCTTTACTAAAACGCCTGACCTAGAGGCTGCACCAATTCCTCCAAAAAAACCTAATGGGATCGAAACGACTAAAGCACATGGACATGAAATAACTAGAAAAATTAATGCTCTATATACCCAATCATATAATGTTTCACCAGGAATAATCACTGGAGGGATAATTGCAATAATAGCTGCTGTAATTACGACGATTGGTGTATAGATTTTTGCAAATTTTGTTATAAAATTTTCTGTTGGTGCCTTTTTATTTGTAGCATTTTGAACAAGCTCTAGAATTTTCGATACAGTTGATTCATTAAATTCCTTTGTTACTTCAATTTCTAATAAACCTTGGACGTTTATAAATCCACTTAATACTTCATCACCTTCAATTATTTCTCGCGGTAATGATTCACCTGTTAATGCTGAAGTATCAACACTAGAAGAACCGCTTTTTACGATTCCATCTAATGGAACTCTTTCTCCTGGTTTTACTACGATAATATCGCCTAATTGAATTTTCTCTGGAGATACTTTTTCAGTTTGATCGCCAGTTTTTAAATTAGCGTAATCAGGACGAATATCCATTAATTTCGAAATCGAGCTACGAGATCGATTGACTGCAATACTTTGGAATAATTCACCTAGCTGATAAAAAAGCATTACTGCGACAGCTTCAGGGTACTCCCCAATAATAAATGCACCAATTGTTGCTACACCCATTAAAAAATTTTCATCAAATACTTGGCCTCTAAATATATTTCGAACTGCTTTTAATACGACATCAGCACCTGCTATTAAATAGGCAGCTATAAAAATAATCATTTGATAAAGAATCGGTAAGTTTAGTAATTGAGCTAAAATTAATAAAAAAGTACCGACGCCTAATTTAACAATTAATTTTTTTGTTTCGGCATTCATTCCAGATTGTTTCATTTGCCCTATACTTGCATCCATTTTTGAAACAGGATTAATATGCGGTTCTAATAAGCGAATTTTATCTTTAGCACTTTCTAAAACCGTTTCTTGTTGCTCCTCACTCGTTGTAATAGTCATCGTTAATGTTGCAAAATTTACTGAACATGCGTCGACACCCTCTAGTGTGGATACCCCTTTTTCTATTTTCATTGCGCAATTTGCACAATCAAGTCCTTCTAACTTTAATTCACTATTTATTTGTCTTTGCCCCCTACTCACCACTCTCAACTCCTCTTTAGGAAAACACTTTTTTTAATCCTCTAAAATATGTTCTAGTGCTTGATTGAAAATTTGTGTAACATGGTCATCCGCTAATGAATAATAAACTACTTTACCTTCTTTACGATTTTTTACTAAATGCGCTTGTTTTAGTACACGTAACTGATGCGAGATAGATGACTGAGTCATTTCTAATAAGTGTGCTAAGTCACATACACACATCTCAGATTGACTAAGTGCATGTAATATTCTTGTTCTTGTTTTATCTCCAAGAACTTTAAAAAGCTCTGCAACTACTGTGAGTGTATCAATATTTAGCATTCTTTCTTTTACTGAAAGAATAATATCCTCATGCATTACCGTTGTTTGACAAACTTCTTCACATTGATCGTCTACTTTCTTCTTTTCTTCAATCATTAACTGTCCTCCTATGAATACATGAGCAAACATTCATATGTTTTCTATATGTATATTATATGAGTGATTGTTCATATGTGTCAAAGTATTGTTTGTAAAATTTTGAGGAATATTCAAATTCATTAAAGGAATACTTAGTTTAGTAAATTTTTAGCTAGCAAATTCAACTAAATGGGCAATATAAGAAAAAAAACTGCCTAATTAGACAGTTTGAGTGCTAGTATTAAGTTTTAAAATTTATTGATTTACCAAATTTCCAAATAAAAGTAATTTTAATTCATCTAATGACTGAATACTATCTATTCTATGATTATGCTCAATTTCGTCATAAGTCCATGAATCTCTAATAATATGAATTGCTTTCATTCCTGCATCTATTGCAGGTACAATGTCACTTCTAAGTGAGTTTCCGATCATTACTGGATTACTTAATTTTTTATTTAACTCAAGATATATATTTATATCTTTCTTTTGTGTGATTATGACTTCATCAAAATATCGTACTAAGCCAGTATCCATCACACGCTTTGTTTGTACGTCTTTTTCACCTAAAGTTAAGATAGTCATACTTGCTACATCTTTGTGATTTGCCATTTCTTCTATTATAAATGTGTCACTTTGTAGCGGAACATTTTCTTCAAATATCATTTTTGCTAATGATTGTAATTGTTCAATGGCTGTACTAGAAATCTCGATATTATACTTTTTTATAAAGAATTCTAAAGTTGATCCCCACGCAAAAGGATAACGCTTTTTACTGAAGCCCAACTCTTTTATTAGCTCCAGATCTATTTTATTAAAAACTTCTTTAATATCATTAATTATTACTTTTCCACCGAGTACTTCATAGACTAAATCCGCACATAAGTCTATGTTTTGTCGGAACGCTGCTTGAGTTTGAATTAACGTATCATCTAAATCAAAAATTAAATCATATTTCATAATTATGTTATCTCACTTTCCAACTGTACTTCATAGTTGTTAATTTTCTCATCATGTATAAGGTATTGTGATATACCTTCTCTAATTATATATGTAATTTTACGATGTGTCCCTTAATTATTTTTAAAAGTCTCCATTGGATATCCGACACCTCTTAAATTAATGCATAAAAAAAAAAAGCAGTTAATAACTGCCTATCAAGCTGTTGAAAAATGAGTTTGTCAATTAAGGATTAATATTTTTCAATGTAAAGGAAGCTGTTTGATGTTGATTTCCACTACAGGATTCTCGCTTTCCACGGGACGAGATTCTTGTCAATCACTCTAGTTGTTTGAGTTGCCTTCCCCTAATTCGTGTTCATATTCCATCACTTGCTTCTTATGTTTTGTTTTAAGAAAAAAATAGGTAGACATTATTATAATTGCAAAAAGTGTAATGATAAAACCTGCACTAATTAATTTAAGAATTGTAAATTGCAAGTCTAGCATACCAAATTTATGTGCCTGATTAATCGTTTCATTTGTTAGGTTATCCATTCACTTGACTCCTTTTTATTATTGATCCGACTTAAGATATACAACTTACATTCGCTTAAGTAATGGAAGTATTTTGATTAATTATATCAATACCGATCGTTTTTGTGTTAGAAATTTTTTCCTTTTTTATGTAAATTCAGAAAATTTTCATTAGGCTAGTGTACAATTTACTCCATAAAAAAATCGACTATATAGCCGATTAAGTTGTGTAACAAACGCTTCGGCTAGTTGCCTAGTACCTCTACTACATTCTTCTTATTTATTGTGTAGTGGAACGATTTCACGAATCGTTTTATTTTTAATTTTATATTCTACCATGACTTCAATTTTTTCATTTTTTTCAGGTTTACTTGTCATGTCAACAAAACCACTATCGTTTACCTTCGTTTTTTCTTCCCAAGCTCCTCCTCCTGCTTCTGTTTTATTGTTCACTAGATATGCAGAATGCAGGATTATTGCTTTACGATAATCCCGTGTTGTACCCGTCCAACGGAATTCACCATCGTAATGCCCTTTTAGCCCTTCAGATAAGACGGCTTGTATATTTCCATCCTTTGTTGTTCCTACCCATATATTTGTTTCGGCAGCTAATTTTGGTGACTTCGATAAATTAATGTAAAAGACGTAAAAGATAACGAATAGTATAGCACCTAAAGACAATATTTTTTTCATTTTCCCACCTAGAATTGTACTCACATCTTCCATAATATATTTTTAGAAAATTATACCAATAAGTCGAAAAAATTGTAATTGGGGGAATTTTGCCTTTTTTAATATAAAAATAAAACAATTAAGAATCTTAAAAATAATGATAAAATAAAATATATCCTAATATTTTAATAGCACGAGGTGTTTAATGGACTATTTCATCAATACTTTAAAAAGGATTAGACCCTATTTAATGGCAATTATGCTAGGTAGTTTATTTCTAATTGATCCACAAAATATTAAATTAAAAATTATTGTAGTGTTCTTAATAGGTAGTTTTTCGATAATTGAAGCAATTGTTTTGAGCTATAAAAATAAAAAAATAACGAATAGTATGGATTTTATTATTGGGTTATTTCTAATCATCTTTTCTCTCTTCAATTTAATGAACTATATACTGTATCTCATCATTCTTTTAGTTATTTTCTTGATAGTAGACATATTTAGGAAATTAGAAGTAAAGGTATGATCTTCATTGATCTTCATTGATTTTCTATGAAGATCCTTTTTTTGAAATTTAAATAAAAAAAGTCAGACGGTTACAGTAACTGTCTGACCACTACTCGATGGGCATCGTTGTATTTATTAACTATGAATATCCCAAAACGGTATTTCAAAAAGTCATTGGTGTTTAAACTCAATCTAAAGAAATATTAATCAATTTTCAATTAGTAGTTGCAATAGACTTGTTATTAAAAAGAAGTATCTTATTAAAAAAACAGCCCATGCAAAGCGTCTATATTTTGCCCATCTTTCTTCATTACCATTATGTTTACAAATCCAAAGTAGAATCCATAATCCAAGTGGTAAAATTGGTATGACAATGTGGTAATTATCAAAATTAAAGTTAATACTAAATACAAACAATCCTATAAGTACAGCGATCAGTGCCTTCCACAATTTAGGTTTTAAAACATTTGTCCTATAGACCCAAAAAATTACATATCCAAAAACTAGATAATTTACTAACGTAATAATCGTAGAAGACAGGTGATATTCATTAAAATAGAATTGTCCGTGCATAGCATTCTCCTTTTTGTTATTTATCCTTACTAATAACTATGACGAACTTTACGAAAATATTTTACTAATTCTCCATTTTCAGCATCGATTGATTCTAAAATTAAGGTGAAATTATTTTTCTCAAGTATCTTAACTGAATTACTATTTTTAGCTTCGACAGTAGCTACTATCGATTTTAACGTTCTCATCTCGAAGCAATATTTTTCTATTAAACTAGCAACCTCAGAACCAAATCCATTTCCCCACTCTTTTTCTACTAATCGATAACCAATTTCAAACTCATTATTTTCATTTTTTATAACAGCAGCAGTTCCAATAAACTGATTATCTTCATTTTTACAAACTGCCATTACTACAAAATTCTGGTTATGAGCTTGATCCATTTGGAGAATCCTATTTAATTCCATTTCATTTTCATCCAGAGTTTTAGGCCGATTCATTATGTATTTCATTACATTTGCATTCGATTGAAGCTTATGTAAATTAGTTAAATCGTCATTTTTAAGCTTTCTTAAATAAAGTCTATTGGATTGAATGATCATTTTTATCTCCTTGTTCTAATAAAAAGCCACCTAATAAGATAGGCGACCGATTTCATGTTAACAAATACATGTTTTTTTCTTAACTCCAAGCCTTCCTTTCGCTTCTACCTTCTCAATGTAGTCTGTTGCAAGAGGTACTTTACAAGCTGTATCCCCTACGTCTACTCGGACTTTTCCAATTTTTTGTCCAACCATCATTGCTTCAACTGTTAGGCTAGGTACAAAACTTCCTACAGCAATTACAAAGCCATTCATCGTATAACGAACCCTATTTTTGGAAGTATGTATATTATTTTCAACATAATTAAGTAACTTACTAATTTCTTCCTTATCAATTGCTTCGTCTTTTGCAATTGATAAATAATGACTATAAGTACTCCATCCACAATCCTCAATTAATTCATCATCTGACTTTAGCCACTCTATCGCTAATTCAATTGCATACGGACTCTCGGCAGCAACAGCACCAACAATACTTTCAGCAATCATATACCAATGTGCTTCCTTCACCCACTTTTGAAGCTCTTCTTTTGTCATTAACTTTGGATTTACGGATAAACCTGCTAAATACATAGCATCCGAATTTCCTGTATGAAAAAGTGATAATGCCAAATCGTGATCCTTTTTTATATATTTTACAAGCTTTTTCATATCACCAATTTTCACTCCAAAAAAGGGTTCTTTTGCACCATGACGCAAAAAAGTCTTTTTCGTTTGTTCAGTCCCCATTTCCTCTAATGCTTTCATAACCTCTTCTAGTTTCATCTCTTCACCCCTTAATAAATGTTTGTTCCGTACCATCGTTGTCTAAAATGAATCCTATCATACATAACTTGAAAGGAAAGTATAAAATGAACTATTTTTTTCTAATTAGCATCATACTCAGCATCATTCTCTCATCTTGTTCAAATAGGAATACAGACCATATAGTTCATCTAAATAATTCCATAGCTTCAGGAACAAATCATGAAGCTTGGTCATATACAGGTAAAACTGGACCTAATTATTGGAGCTCAATGAATAAAGAATTTAATCTTTGTTCTAATGGTAAAAACCAATCACCAATTAATATTAGCCAAACTGTAACAAAATCCCTACCTTTAGGTATTAACTATCATAGCGGACTTTTTAAGATAGAAAAAGATCACTACACCGTAAAATTAGTGGCCTTGAATGATTTAAATAACATTAATTTAAATGGAACAAACTATACTTTAAAACAGTTTCACTTTCACACACCAAGTGAACATACATTAAACGGTTTACATAGTAATTTAGAGATACATTTTATTAATGAAAATACGAAAAAGTCAGTTGTTACAATAGGCGTTTTAGTTAACGACGGAAGATTGAATAAAGAGTTTCAAAAAATAATTAACGCCAATCCAATGGACGAACAAAATAAAGAGAAGTATGTAAAAATCAATTTACATTCACTTATTCCTTATTCTAGTAAAAAAGTGGCCTATAACGGTTCTTTTACAACACCACCATGTACTGAAGGAATAAAATGGATTGTGTTTACAAAACCACTACAATTTTCAAAAAAACAAATTCAATTCTATCAAAACAATTTCGAACCAAATAGCCGTCCTGTTCAACCTTTAAATGGTAGAGATTTATTTGAGTCTTGGTAAAGACGAAATTAAAAAAAGTTATCCTACTCAAAGGATAACTTTTTTGTTTAAATCATTATTCAGCAGATTTTTCATCTCTATTAATAACTTCTAATTTCCCTGTATGTGGGTCAATTACTAAGCCATGAACTTCTACACCTTCTGGAATAAGTGGATGATTTTTAATAATTGAAACACTATGATTAACACTATCATATACATTTGTAAATCCAGTTAACCATTTGTCTAAATCTAAACCTGAAAAATCTAAAATTTTCAAGTTCTCTTCTTTAATACCTCTATCAATCATTTTTTCCTTCATTTTAGCTGGGTTTGTATTCCCCATACCGCACTCATGGTGTCCAATTACTAATACTTCTTTCGCACCAAGCTCATAAATCGAAACTAGTAAGCTTTTCATAACAGAGCCAAACGGATGCGCTATAATTGCACCAGCCGTTTTAATCATTTTTACGTCACCATTATGAATATCAAGAGCCTTCGGTAAAAGCTCAACTAGACGTGTATCCATACAAGTAACAACTACAACTTCTTTGTTCGGAAACTTTGAAGCTACATATTGCTCATAATCCTTATTCTCAACAAACTTCTTATTAAATTCTAAAATCTGATCTAACACAAAATTCCCCTCCAAACAAAAATAAAGAGCTTTTTTTCTATACCTATTTTGAAGGAAAAGCTCAAAATATACAACCAATTTGCACTCATTGATAGTCTTATTCTAAACCAATTCATTAATTTATTACGCATTAATTTTATTTTTTTACTAAATAATCATAATCCTTTTTCGTACGTATTTTTAAATTCCCATTAATTTCTATCAAAATTTTTTTATTTTGAAAGTTTATATTGTACACTAGATTTAGTCTTTAATAAGGAGGGAATTGAAAATGAAGTTTGAACATTCTATTGCATTACAAAATGGAGTTAAAATGCCACAATTAGGTTTAGGTGTGTGGCGAGTGTCACCAGAAGATGGTGTTGATGCAGTCCGAACAGCTATTGAAGTAGGGTATCGTCACATCGATACTGCAGCAGTCTATCAAAACGAAGAACAAGTAGGTGAAGCAATTCGTCAATCTGGTGTTTCTCGTGATGAACTTTTTATTACAACAAAAGTGTGGAACGCTGATCAAGGCTATGATACAACTTTAAAAGCTTATGATGAAAGCCTTAAAAAATTAGGCTTGGACTATGTTGATCTTTATTTAGTTCACTGGCCAGTTAAAGAAAAATATTTAGATACATATAAAGCATTAGAAAGACTTTACGATGATAAGCTTGTTCCTGCGATTGGTGTTTCGAATTTTCATATCCACCATTTAGAAGATATTGCAGCTCATCGCAATATTCAACCAATGGTTGATCAAGTTGAATTACACCCATTTTTCCAACAAAACGAATTACATGAATATTGTCAAAAAAATGGTATTGCTTTAGAAGCATGGAGCCCGTTAATGCAAGGTGGCGACGCTTTAACAAACCCTGTAATTAAAGAGATTGCAGAGCAATACGGTAAAACAGCTGCCCAAGTCATTATCCGCTGGCACTTACAACGTAATGTAATCGTTATTCCTAAATCAATAACACCATCACGAATTCAAGAAAACTTTGATGTATTCAATTTCGAGCTTTCACCAAATGATATGCAACAAATCGCTACACTTGATGCGAATAAACGTGTAGGCCCAGACCCTGATAATTTTGATTTTTAAAAAGTAAGATATAATTAAAGAGATTTAAATAAAAATGGCTACCATTCGACTGAAAGGTAGTCATTTATTATTTTATTCCTTTAAAATCCTATAGAATCCTTAAGCAATTCAGTGAATAACGGACCTATGACTAAATCAATACAGTCACGACTCAAAAGTTCACTTCATCTAATCATACTAAGTATATTTCGATTCGCTCTTTCCCTCCGCCTATATTATTTCGCTTTAGCTTTATTTCTTTAATTTCTCCTGTTCGCCTAATATGCGTTCCACCGCACGAAACTTTTCCAAAACCTTTGATTTCCCAATATCTTCTCTGATTTTCTTGATCATCATACTCACTATTTATTTCCAAATCTGCATCAATAAGCTCCATTGCTTTCTTCTCTAATAGAGGAAATGTTTCTGAAATTTTTCCATCCCAATAAAAATCAATTCTTGCTTTATCACTTGTAATATTTGCACCAATTTTTTCAGGTTCATTATAGTTTTGATACATTAGTTCTAAAATGATTTCCGCAGCAAAATGCAACTTCATAATTCGATATCTTTTCTCCCAATCGATCTCAACAACTACTTCCTGCCCTTTCTGTAGTTCATGGTTTTCGGGTAAAGTATAAATAATATCCAATCCGTCCTTTTTTGCGTCAATCACTTCATAATTTCCAATTTTGCCAGAGTCTGATTGTTGCCCACCTGAAAAAGCATAAATAATTGTTTGATTTAGTTTGACCATTAGACCATCTACTTTTGTAACAATTGCAGTCGTTTTTGAGAGATAAGGATCATTCCAAAATAGCTTTTTTACACCCATCATTTTTCTCCTTTTAAGTTTTGCATTTTTACTATTGATTCCACTCATTGAATGATTTCCCTTTATATTTTTTTAAAATGCATATTATACTAAAAAAAAACTTAAATGAAAGGGGTCTATATGTTTCGTTCCATTGATTATTTAAAACATGGCAATCCTAAACAACAGCTTGCATATTCAGCATTAACACGATTAAATATACTGAATGAATTAAAAGAGTTTAGCCCTGTTCTATGCGGAACAATTCCAATTGGGATTGATATAGAGGGATCAGATTTAGATATTATTACAGAGGTAAATGATTTAACATCATTCAAAATACTATTAGAGAATATTTATCAGGAACAAGAACATTTTCGGATTTCCCACTCAATTGTAAGAGGAATCGGAACAATTACAGCAAATTTTACTTACGAAGGATTTGAGATTGAAATTTTCGGACAACCGGTTCCATCTATTAAACAAAATGCTTATCTTCATTTAATCATTGAACATTTTATTTTGAAACAAAATCCAAATTTGAAAACTAAGATCATAAAACTAAAAACGGAAGGATATAAAACAGAACCAGCATTTTGTAAAATTTTAGGGTTAATAGGAGATCCATATGAAGAATTAATTAAATATGGAATTAGAGCTGGAGCAATTGATATTGAATTGAAAAATGAGTAGAAAAAGAGGAACAAGTTTGTCCCCCTAATCTAATTTTATTTAGTTACAACTTCACTACTTTTAACAAGCTCAATACGGATTTTCGTAATCCCGTCTATTTCATCAACATATGTACTTAGCTTCCAATTTGCTGCAAGTGTATTTTTAATATTACTAACTGCTTCATTGGATAATTGGATTCCTTGAATTGCAGTTCCAACATCTTCATAATCTTTTTCAACTTCAATTCCAAATTTATATTTTAATAAAGTCATTAATGAACCTTTTGTTAAAAATTTAATTTGGTATCCTTCATTCACTAGTTTAATAAAATTTTCTTTATCTTTCTTGTATAAATTTACTAAAGTTTCCCAATCAGGAAAACCATTACCATACTCATTTAAAAATTCGTAATTCTCTTCTTTCAGAGCATTAATTAACTGTTCATTTTCAACACCAGCATTGCGCAGTCTTTCAATCATTATGGCATTATTTATTGCGATCCCTACATAACTCATTGTTGTTCTCCCTCCGAATTACAAGAATTTTCTTTTTATTCAACTTTATCATAAATTACAGGAGCAAACTATTAATATGATGTAGAATTACTGATTACTAAATTGGATAGCCGAACGCTTTGTGAACTTTATTAATTAAGTTGTGAACTTTGTTGATATATTAATGGTTTTTGTTGATATATTGGTAGTTTTTGTTGATATACCACCAGTTTTTGTTGATATACCACCAGTTTTCGTTGATATAGCACCAGTTTTCGTTGATATACCACCAGTTTTCGTTGATATACCACCAGTTTTCGTTGATATACCACCAGTTTTTGTTGATATACCACCAGTTTTCGTTGATATACCACCAGTTTTCGTTGATATAGCACAGGTTTTCGTTGATATAGCGCCGGTTTTCGTTGAAACGAACCTATTCTCGTTAATTTCTTGTTAAATCTAGATGTTGACCATCTAAATCTCCATCAAAAAACCACAAGGATAATTAAATACCTTGTGGTCTCACTAGAAGACAACTCCACAAATCTATATTGTGTTCAATGTGATGATGGCAGTTGTTCCCTTCCCATTTTTACTCGTAATTTTCAAATCTCCGCCATAGTTTTCAATTAAGTTTTTCGCAATCGATAAGCCTAGACCATTACCTCCGTTAGCTCGACTTCTTGCTTTGTCTGCTCGATAAAATCGATCAAAAATATGATTAATATCTTCTTCCTTAATTCCGATACCGTTGTCTGAAACTTTTATTTCGATTCTGTTAGCAACCTGCGAAGTAGAAATATCTATTATAGTGTGTTCTTTACTGTATTTAACGGCATTATCGAACAAAATAATTAAAATTTGCATTAAATGCTCTCTTGCGATATTTGCTTTATTAACAACTTGATTAGTCTCACCTAGGTGAATTTCTAAATCTTCATGTAGCAGTTGATAATTGTTTATGATTTCATTTAAAACTTCTATAATATTTGTCGGTGCATATTGCTCTATTTTCTCAGTATTTTTCTCTAGCTTCGTCAACTGTAAAAGTTCATTCGTTAAAATAATCATTCTGTTCGCTTCATTAATACAAGTGTTTAATGAGTTTTCCAAAACAGTTTCGTCTTTTTTTCCCCAGCGATTAACTAGAGATAAATGGCCGTGAATGATTGCTAAAGGTGTTCTCAATTCATGAGAAGCATCTTCAACAAACCGCTTTTGTCTTGTAATTGAAGCTTCTAACTCATCCATCATTTTATTAAAAAGCAATCCGAGTTCCGATAGCTCATCTTTCGTTTCTCCTACAATAACTCGCTCTTTTAATTGATTATTTTTTATTTTAATCATTGTCTGGTTTAAATTTTTAATAGGATTTATTATTCTTTTTGATAAAAAGTAACCACTGAACATACTTAAAATTAGCGAGATAATTGTACCTAAAATAAGGATCATGAACGATTCTTTGATAAATTTCGAAAAGATTTCTACATTCATTGCAACTTCTAATACACCGTCGAAATTCTTATAGTGTAATGGTTTATTTATAATTAGAATCTCTTGATTGTGTAATCGATATTTTTGAATTTTGCCAACGTCATTTTTATTTATATAAATTTTAGGCATTGTTCTTGAAACAATAAATTTTACTCTTCCATCTTTATCTAATAGTCGAATCATTTCATTATTTTGGATAATTTTTTCAAAGAATTTTTTGTTTTCTGCAAAAGAAGCAGCATTCGGTTTTTTCGTTTTATAATCTTCATCCAAATAAGCTGACGTTTCATTCAACCTTTTTTCAATTCGATGCTGTTGTTGATTCATTACAGACATTTGAATTAAGCCAAGCTGAATAAGATTACATAATGTAAATATGAAAAACATAAGTACAGCGATTGTAATTGTTATTCTCCATCTAATCGAAAGCTTATTAAACAAGGTAAGATTCACCTCTACATCCTCATTACATACCCAGTACCCCTTACAGTGTGAATATAGGTATTATTCTTATCATCTAGTTTTGTTCTTAAATAGCTAATATAAACATCCACTACGTTTGTTTCAATTGTAGAGCCATAGCCCCATACAGTTTCTAATAAAATTTCTCTTGTTAATACACGATTTACATTACTCATTAATAAGTACAATAAATCGAATTCTTTTTTAGTTAAATCAATAACCGCTTCATCTTTTTTAACAACTCTTGCTGCAGAATCTAATGATAAGTCTTTAAATTTTAAGCAATGTAAATTTGTTGAACGATCAATTCGTCTAAAAATTGCTCGCATATGCGCTAAAAGTTCTTCAATAACAAATGGTTTTGAAATATAATCGTCAGCTCCACTATCTAGACCAGAAATACGGTCGAAAACACTGTCTCTTGCTGTAATCATA
Source organism: Arthrobacter citreus (assembly GCA_013200995.1). Classification (GTDB taxonomy): domain Bacteria; phylum Bacillota; class Bacilli; order Bacillales; family Bacillaceae_G; genus Gottfriedia. The sequence continues at coordinate 2,618,025 of CP053688.1, forward strand.
ATGATTGGAGTGTCTTTATGAGCTCTAATTCTTCTACAAACTTCAATTCCACTTAAATTAGGAAGCATTAAATCAAGTAAGATTAAGTCATACTCTTGGTCAATTGCTTGGTTTAATCCATCTCTACCATCATTTGAAATATGAACTTCATTTCCTTCATACTCTAATTCTAATCGTATAAAATTTGCTAATTCTTTTTCATCTTCTATAATTAATATTTTTTTCATTTATTTTATCCCTCATTTTTCATATAATAACATCTATAAAATAATTATTTATACTGATAAGGATATCTGTTAAAGATGAAAATGGCTTTACGGATTTTTTAAAATTCAATAAGAGTTTTATTAGAAATTTTTAATTTTTTAACTTAATAATCTTGATAATACTACCTATTGTTTACATTTTCTAATAATTTCACTTAAAAATGATTAAAATTTATTTAAATTTTAATTTTCCACTTACAAAATGGTATGTAAAAAGTTACTCCTAACATCGTTCATAAAGCAAATAACAAGAGGTAAATCCATTTAAACTGTCTTTTACATTTTCTAATTTCAGGCCGTCGTAATAGTCGACAGCTTTTTATTTTGCTATTAATACTCCTAAAAAAAATTTGGCTATAAAAACAAAAAAAGTGTAGAGAAATTTTAATGGTTTCTCACACTCAGAATTTTGTCTATTTTTTTTAGTTAAGTTTTATTTAAACTGAATTGGAATAGTTAATATATGTTCAGGTTGGCCGTCCTTTGCACTTGCTACATATAATGTCAGTACTCCATTCGGACTAGTTGGTTCATTATAGTTTATTACTATTTTAAAGTTCCCCCACTCAGGTGCACCCATATCAGCCATGGTGTTCCCTTCTGCTAAAACATTGTGCCCGTCTTCTAATTTATATAGAAAAGTCGCTTCAAAAACACTAGCCTTCCCTTCAACAATTAACACATTTTTTCCTGTTGAATCATTTACGACCGAAGTTACTTTAAATGCGTCATTTTCAACTGGCGTAAAAACTTTTACTGGCGGTTTATTATCATCCTTTTTTGGAGGATTGTTATTTCCTTTATCCGTTGTATTATTTTGATCTGATGAATTGTTTTTATCGGTGGTTTGATCTTTGTCCGAAGATTTATTTTTATCAACCTGCGTTGTTTTGTCATCCTTTTTGCCATACCCGAAGTCGCTTGACTGACAGCTAGTTAGGCAAATTATGCTTAAAATGGCCATTCCTATAAATAAAAGTCTTTTCATACTATTCCCCCCTAAATTAATTTATTGCTGTAAATTTAATAATGTTCTAAATTAAATTAATTTTTTTTAATACATACAGCAACTAAATACAAAATGTTTTTCGAGGTGAATTGTGAATGAATCCATTTAATTAATAAACTAGAAGTTAAATTAGGATTGGCAAAGCTAGATTGCTTTAAATAATCGAGGAAATAACTGTCTGTATAGTAATCTTTGAAGGAATATCGCGAACTGTTTCTAACACTTGTGAGTTTAAAAAACTCCCCTAACAAAAATGTTATAAGGATTTAGTTTCATATGAAGCCATGCGCTTAAATTCTTCTACATGTCTCGGTTGAAAATTTTTTCCTTTTGTTCTAGAAATTCACTTTCCGTAATAACTCCATCGTTTTTTAATTTGCTTAATTTGCGAAGCTTCACATCAAAGTCCACTTTCTCTCTAGTACTATATTCTTCAACATTTACTTCATAATTTGAAATTCCACGTTTACTAAATAAATTATAAGCGTTGATGATTGTAATCATTAGTGCAAATCCAGTCCAAAGCAATCCAAATAAACCAGCCTCTGGAATGACAATCTTAAAACCAATCACGATAAAAATAAGTCCAATAATTAAAGCAAAAAACGACTGTCCTTTACTTGGTTTCACCCTAAGTTTCCTCATATTAGCACCTCCTTATCGTATTTATGATTTTAGAAATAAAACATTGAAGAATGATAATTTTCTTTTGCAATACTATATTCGACAAAACACGTTTAAATACCTATTCAATTTGAACTACCTTATTTTATTAAATGATTATCGTAAATAGGAAAAATCTTTTTTATCATTACGAAAAAACATAATAACTAGCCTTCAAAATGATATGATTTTATTAATCATCATCTATTTTCAGATTTAAGGAGGGGTGTACTTGATTTTCCAAAATAATAAACTGAGCCTTCGTTTATTAGATGAAACCGATATTCCACTTTTATCAAGATGGCTTTCTGACCTTAAAGTTCTTCAATATTATGAAGGTCGAGATAATCCGTTTGATGAAGAAAAAGTTAAACAAGTCTTTTTTTCGAAAGATCCTTCAATTCAAATGTGCATTGTCGTTTATGAAAATATTGAAATTGGTTATTTACAATATTATAAATTAGATGCTGAGTCAAAAAGTGAATATGGTTATGAACTAAATAATGAAGTTATTTACGGAATGGATCAATTTATCGGTAATATAAATTATTGGAATCGGGGGATTGGAAGCTTACTTGTCTCATCAATGGTAAGTCATTTAGTTTCCATTCACAGTGCTAAAAAAATAGTAGTAGATCCACAAACTTGGAATATACGCGCAATTAAATGTTATGAAAAATGTGGATTTAAAAAAATTCGATTACTTCCAAAACATGAGCTACATGAAGGCGAATATAGAGATTGTTTTGTGATGGAATATAAGCTTCTGTCATAGCCAGCTCCATTGTAAGCCTGAAAATACTAAATTGGATATAACAAAAAGAAAGGATGCCTCGTATATAGGCATCCCATTTCTTTATTTTACTTACTGCACAAAAACTTGTTTTAACGGTTGATCAGCTGGTCCTTCCAAAACTTCGCCATAGATTGAAAATCTTGAACCATGACAAGGACAATCCCATGATTTTTCTCCATTATTCCACTCGACCTCACAACCTAGATGAGTACAAGTAGTGTCGACACAATGAACTTTACCGTTTACATCTTTATAAGCTCCAACTCTTTTTCCATCTAATGTAACTACTGAGCCTTCGTCATTATATAACTCTTCAATTTTTCTAGAAGCTGGTTCTAATTTACCTTCAATTAAATGTTTAGCTACATCAATGTTTTGCATTAAGAAATGTTTGATGCTAGGATCAGCTTGGAATCTTGAAGGTGAGAATACTTCAGCATCAACTGCTTCTTTTTCTAAAATTAAATTACTAATCAGCTGAGCAGAAACTGTTCCTGTTGTCATACCCCATTTACGGAATCCTGTAGCTACATATATATTTTGGTTTTTCGATGACAATCTGCCAATATACGGCATTTTATCTAAAGTTATTAGATCTTGGGCTGACCATCTAAACTTAATATCTTCAATTCCGAATGTCTCTTCACCAAAAAGCTTTAAATTTTCATAAAAAGTCATTGTGCGTGTTTCCACGCCAGTTTTGTGACTTTCTCCGCCAATTATAACTAATTCTTCATTGTTATATTTAATCGATCTTAAAGACCTTTTTGGATTGTCAGCGCTTATGTACATTCCTCCTGGATAAGCTGTTTTTACTTTCGCAGCTAATGCATATGAGCGATCTGCATGTAATTTAGTAAAAAACATTTGATTGCCATCATAAAAAGGAAAATGAGATGCACTTACAACATGCTTACATTTAATTTTTCTTCCACTTTGAGTTACGACAACCGGGCAATCACCTGTTTCAACGTTAATGACAACAGTTTCTTCGTATACTTTTAAACCATTTTCTATTGATTCCTTTAATAAATGAATTAAGTATTTCATAGGGTGAAACTGAGCCTGATCTCTCATTGTAATCGAATATTTAGTATCAAATGGTAATAAAGTTTTTACAGATCCAAATGAGTCAATTCCTAATGATTCATAGGCTTTCAACTCTTTTTCCAAATTTCTTACATAATCATCTGAAGTTGTATAAAGTGTTGCATCTTGAATCTCAAAATTACAGTCTATTTGATTATCATTGCTATATTTCTTTATAAAATCCATCGCGTTTTTAGTAGTCTGATAAAAGATTTTTGTTTTTTCCAATCCAAAATGCTGAATTAGTTCGTCATATATTAAATCATGCTGTGCAGTTACTTTTGCAGTTGTATGACCCGTTGTTCCATTAATAATTTTATTTGCTTCAAGCAAAGCAACCTTCATTCCCGCTTGTGTTAAAAAATACGCAGTAGTAATCCCAGTTATACCAGCACCAACGATTACCACATCAAACTCACCATCATCATTATACGGTTCAAATGTTGGGATATTTAGTCCACTTCTCCATAATGGCTTTGAGTGGGTCGGTAAGCCATTAAAGTCAATTTTTTCATTCATTTGAGTACCTCCAAATCTGTTATGTGGTTATTATTACCAAATTTGAGTCACTTCATTAAATTAACTTTTCATTCTACTATTTAGTAAATATTGTTAAAATGGATATAATGATGAATGCTCATCAAACAACTTAAATGTAGTTAATAATAAGTAAAGAAGGTATTAATATGGCATATCGAATTAAAGACACGTTAATTTCTGAAGCAGATTTAAAAAATAGAGTAAAAGCAATCGCTGAACAAATTGAAAAAGACTTTAATAACGAACCTCTTATCCTTGTCGTCGTATTAAAAGGCTCTTTTGTATTTGCTGCTGATTTAGTTCGTGAAATGAAGGGTAATATTAATGTAGATTTTATTTCTGTATCGAGCTATAGCAACCAAACTGAATCAACTGGAAAAGTTAGACTATTAAAAGATTTAGATGAGAATATTACCGATCAAAACGTTGTTGTAATTGAAGATATCATTGATAGTGGTCTAACATTGCATTTTTTACGTGACCATCTTCAAATGCATAAGCCAAAATCCATTAAGATTTGTACTTTATTAGATAAGCCTGAAAGAAGAAAAATCAACCTACCTGTTGATTATGTTGGCTTTGTCATTCCAGATGAATTTATTGTTGGATATGGAATTGATTATGCTCAAGCATATCGAAACCTTCCTTATATTGCTACTGTAGAAGAGTATTAAGTTATTTAAAAAAGCCGTTCGATTTTTTATCGGGCGGCTTTTACTTATGCTTTGTTAAATTAAATTTACTGATCATAATTTTGAATTTTGACGGATCTATTTGTAACCAGCCTTTCCATATAGCGAACTTCCTTCACTTTTGATATTTCTAAACTTACTTGGGAAAAATAAATCAAAATTGAAATACGGGGTGAGTTTGTGAAGCGAAAAATTCTATTCATTTTTATTACAATTATCTGTTTAATTTTACCGACATTTAGTCATGCAGAAACAACCGATCCGGCATTAAAAATTGCCTTTATACGTGATGGATTTGTTTGGATAAAAATAAATAATAAAGAGGAAAAAATAACAAAAGTAAAAGGAGTTTATTCAGAACAGCCCCAGTGGTCATTTGATGGCTCTTATTTAATGTATCAAAAAGAAATACCAACTGGCCCAACAACTTCATACCCTACCCGCTCAGAAATATGGGTTTACAATATGAAAACAAAAAAAGAACAAAAAATCATCTACGATGGTGAAAATCCGAAATGGTCACCATCTAAAAATATAATCGCTTTCTTAGATAGCGGAGTCTTAAATGTTTCTGATTTTAATAACTTTTACAATATTGCACTAGGTGTTGATGACTATAGCTGGATACCAAATGGCAAAGGTTTTATTGCCTCTTCAGCTGCATCACTTAATCCAGATGGTTGGACAAACCCAGTTCTTTATAAAATCACTTTACCTAATGATTTAAAACAGATTACTAGCACAACAAACAATGTAAAACAATTTTTTGTCGTTCCTAAAACATTAACAAAAGGCAATACTTCCATACCGTCTATAAATGCATCGAACTTTCAATTTTCACCTAATCAAAAATGGATTTCCTTTATCGTTAACCCCACAGCTTCATGGTCTATGGATAGTGATATGCTATGTATCATTTCTTCAGATGGAAAAGTTTTTGAAGTTCAGGATGAAATTATTTTACATTTAGATAATCCAAAGTGGGCACAAACTAAAAATATTTTAGGGTACATTGCAGGTGGTGGAAGATTAGTATTTGGATACAAAAATAAAAAGATGAAAGTCACTGAAATGCCAGCCTTTACATCAACAAATTTAACTCCGCCACATTTTGCTGAATTAGCATTTACTTGGGTTGATGATTCAGCAATAGTTGTTTCTAGAGTAAAAGAAAGTGAATGGTCTAATGATGAAAAAAAACGTCCGAAACCATCATTAAACGTAATTAATCTTTCTACACATAAACAAACAAAAATAACAAATCCGCCTACAGGTAAAGGTGATTATTATCCAATCTACTCCAAGTCTTCACACAAAATAACTTGGTTTAGAAAAGGAGAATTGGATGTCATCGGAAATGTATGGATTGCTAATGTAGACGGCAGTAATACTAAGTTACTTTTAAAGAACGTTAGCTCGTACTCTATTTATGAGCGATAAAAAGAAAAGGATGAATACAGTTTCATCCTTTTTCCATTTTTAGAGCATCTTGAAAACAACCATCCCTCGTTCTGCTGCTTCTCTTGCGCCCCTTTACCCTACCCCCACTCTACTCGGTCATTCATAATTAGATTGATCGAACATTTTTCAACCTCCTAAAATTCACAACAAAAAATGCAATACTAAAAAATGTATTGCATCAGCATAATTCATTTAACGATAAGTAACTTCTGTATACCCTAAACTATTTTTAGTTGTCACCATTGGTTTATTAGGATAATAGAACACTAAATTTTTATAATTCATTTTGTACTTACTTTTTGCAAAATACTTATTCAAATCAACCTTACTCATTTTTTTCCCATCTATATAAATTGCTTTCCCTTTAGGTTCGCCTTTATCAAATCCATAGATTAGTTTATCATTTAAAAAATGCATTCCCGTGCCTTCTCCGGCGTACAAATGCTCTGCACCAGAAATAGAGGCAAAATTCATATTTAAAAATGCTGATGTTTTAAATATATAAATACTATGTGGGATATTCGTAATACAAAGAATGTATGGACTATGAGGAATTTTAACTAATTGATAATCCTCTTTCTTTAATTCCGGTAAATCTTTATGAATAGCAAAATTAACTGCTTTTTGTTCTGTATTAAAATTAAAAGATATGTATGTAAATATACTCAAAAAAGCTACACAGATTAACAATAATGTAATGACTTTTTTACTCATATTAGTTGCCGTCCTTATTAAGAAATTTAATTTATTAAGCAAAAGCACACTTCTAAATCTATTTATTCAACACATGTATTTCTATTTCCTTTGATTTATATGAAGGTTTTTTATTCAATCTAGTTAAATATTAATAAATATAGAATTAGAAGTTGGAGGTAATATGTTGATTAACATCGTTAAAGTTAAAAGAGAAGAGGAATCTATTTTACATAATTTGATGCAATTTTATATTTATGAATTTACTAAATATCTTTCCGACCTTAAACTCGGGCAAAACGGAACTTATCATAAGTTTAAATTGGAAAAGTACTGGGCAAATCAAAATTATCATGCTTTTTTTATTAAACATAAAGATGAATTGATCGGATTTGCCTTAATTGAAAACTCAACAGAGACTGCCTCAAATCGAGTAGAAGAGTTTTTTATTATTGAAAAATATAAAGGGAACGGCTTTGGCAAGAAAGTAGCGATTGAACTATTCAATATGTTTCCCGGAAAATGGAGCATCTCCCAAATTGAAAAAAATGAACCGGCTAAAGCATTTTGGAGAAATGTGATTCGTTCTTATACTAATGATAATTTTACTGAAGGAATTGATGAGAATAAAAAGACCATCCAAGTGTTTACCGTTTGCAATGATTGAAAAAAAGCCACCTTATGGTAAGGCTCATGAGTAAGTTAATAGGCTGAAATCTGAAAATTACTTACTCATAGAGGGTTCATGAGTAACTTAAAATATGTTACTCAAACTCTTTTTTCAACAGTCTAAAAGCCACCCAATGTAGGTGGCTTTGGTTTTGTCTATTAAGTTAATTTGCCTTGAAATTATAAAGTGGTTTAATAACTTTGATTACTTCTATTGCGTCCTTTGTATTTTCAATAATTTCGTTCATTTCCTTATAAGCCATTGGACTTTCATCAAGCGTACTTTCTAAAACTGATGTACTCCAAACATCCTTCATTGTTTTTTTAAACTCATCAAGGGAAAGTGTAGCTTTTGCTTTTGTACGACTCAGAATTCGACCAGCACCATGAGGAGCAGAATAATTCCAATCTGGATTACCTTTTCCAATTGCTATTAAACTCCCATCTCGCATATTAATCGGAATTAATACTTTTTCACCTTTTTGAGCAGAAATTGCCCCTTTACGAAGAATCATATTTTCAAGATCAATATAATTATGCACGGTCGTAAATTGTTCTACAACGGTTAAATCCATATTCTGCACAATCTCATCCATCATTGCCTTACGGTTCCATAAAGCATATTCTTGGGCAATTGCCATATCGTTCATATAGCGATCAAACCATTCTCCTTCTAAATAGGCTAAATCCTTTGGAATATATTGAGGCGGATTATTTTTTAATGCAGTCTCAATTTCTTTTTCACGGCCTTCATTCTTTAATTGCTGAACGATCTTTGAACGATTTTCTGACTGACTTTTTAATAACCCATAGGCTTTTTTCTGATAAAATTCCGCTACAACCTTGCCTAAATTTCGGCTTCCAGAATGAATAACGAAATAAATATTTCCATCCTCATCCGCATTACATTCAATAAAATGATTTCCACCACCAAGTGACCCCAAACTTAGCTTTGTTCTAGTTTCATTTAACTCTTTAAAACAATAAAGCTTAGAAAAATCAATATTTTTCACAAAAGCATGCTTATTATTACGAATTGAAAACCCGGATGGAACATGTTTACGGATGACCTGGTCTAGCTTTTGAAAATCAATTTCTTTTTGAGAGATTCTTATTGTTTCCATTCCGCAACCTATATCGTACTTTAACCTCTAATTTCTTAGAGAGTGGACTATACCTTCACTACAATCATCGGAGTATGCAGCTCCTAATGTAGGCCCGCCGTGTTAATTATTCCTTTATTTTTATATGGAATAATTCCGCACAATTGTCTGCTAATAATGTGCAAGTCTCTGAACCATTTGACTACGTCACCATAGCCTCTGGCTGCTGATTGCCCTCGACTTATTTACGTTAGGGTTTCCAGCAATTGAGCGAGTTTTTTAACGTTGGAGCCGTTCTAGTTAACCCCAACGAGATTTGGAACAATTTTATCTTGAATCGTCATCGTAGTCCCAATCGTACATCCCTTCCCTGCATGAGTATCAGGCATAATTCTAATTTTCGAATTTTTCACGAACTCTTGATTACATAGTTCAATAATTTGCCCAATGGCACCTTGATCAACATTATCTGTAAATATTTTAGCTTCATTAAATGAGCCGTTAACTGTAAGCATTATGTTCTCCTTTCCATTTGCTATTGTTTTATTCCTTTTATATTAGGCTAATCCACTACATTAAGTAAAACTGTTATAAAACATATATATAATTTAAGCAATAACTACCAAAACAGTATTAAACGTAGCACCTCCCTAATTAATAAAGTTTGTCAGTATTAGCTTACAATGATTGTTCTTCAAACGTTTAATTGTTAATTGCAGAACTATAAAATGTAAATTTCCCCAATATGCATCTTCATTTACCTAGTTTTACTGCCGTAATTTCAAGACGATTTTCAGTTAAAAGAATCGAAAACGTTAAAAATAAACAAAAAAATTTCCCGATACAAATACTTTTTAAATTGGCTTACAATTGACATATGGAAATGCACATATCTATTATTCATATTTCCGGGATTATACTAATATGAGTTCTCTAAATTCAACGAATAAGAAAAAAATTCCTTATCAACTTGATAACCATTTTTTTCATACAAAGCTTGTGCCGATCTATTATCAATCGCTGTTTGTAAATCCAATGCCTTCGCTTTTGTATTGATTGCAAATCCTTTAGCGGCATCTAACAGCATTTGTGCTACTCCCTTTTTCCTTGCTGCTTCAGTCACAAATAAGTCATTTAATATCCACAATTTTTTCATTGATACTGAAGAGAAAGTAGGATATAACTGAGTAAACCCTAAAGATTCCTCTCCTTCTTTAACAATAAAAATAACGGAATCTTTATTATTAATTCTTTCTGTAATAAAATTTATCGCTTCATCTACATTACTTTCTTGTTTATAAAACTGTCTATACTGATCAAATAGCTTTGCAACTTCTACAATATGTTCTGAATTTGCTTGAACTACTTCCAATTTTGTCACCTCTACTATCATTAAACTTATTTAGTATTTAGTTCTTTCCATTTCAAAAAAATCCTTTAATGATCACAAAAGCACATTACATCTTTTATTACTTTTTCTAGAAAAGGTAATAATAAATTCCAAATGAAATATTAATTTTCCAAAATTTAGGTTTTCATATGAATTAACTTATAATAATATTGAAGATGAAAAACTAATTTGATTTAATTCACTATGTGAAGAATTTAACATTCTAATTACTTGGGGTGATTTGAAAATGAATAAAAAAGCGCTCATTATTATTGATTATACGAATGACTTTGTAGCAGATGCTGGTTCATTAACTTGTGGTAAGCCAGCTCAGGAAATTGAACAAAGTATTCTTCAATTAACAAAAACTTTCATTGAAGATCAAGATTATGTTGTATTTGCTGTAGATGTCCATGATGAAAATGATCCGTTTCATCCTGAAACAAAATTATTTCCACCTCATAATATTAGACATACTAAAGGAAGAGATTTATATGGTGGCTTAATGGATTTATACAATTCATCAAAAGGTAAATCAACTATTCAATGGATTGATAAGACTCGTTATTCCGCATTTGCAGGAACTGACCTTGAGATAAAACTAAATGAAAGAGGAATTAATGAACTTCATTTAATTGGGGTTTGTACTGATATTTGTGTATTACATACAGCAGTCGATGCTTATAATAAGGGGTATAAAATAGTCGTTCACGAGCAGGCAGTTGCAAGCTTTAATGCAGCTGGTCATGAATGGGCATTAAGTCATTTTAAAAATACTTTAGGGGCGGAAATAAGATGAATTACAACTTTCACGATGATAGCCTTGCACTTCACACAGACCTTTATCAAATTAATATGGCAGAAACATATTGGGGAGACAATATTCACAATAAAAATGCTATTTTTGAACTATATTTTCGAAAACTCCCATTCGGGAATGGATATGCGATATTTGCAGGTTTAGAAAAAATAATTAGTTATCTGCAAAACTTCAAATTTAGTAGTACAGATCTTGTATATTTAAAAGAAGAACTTGGATATGAAGATGAATTTATTCAATATTTGTCTGGTGTAAAATTCACAGGTTCCATTAGATCAATTCAAGAAGGTGAATTAGTTTTTGGTAATGAACCTATTTTAAGAATTGAGGCCCCGTTATTAGAGGCTCAATTAATTGAAACTGCCTTATTAAACATCGTTAATTACCAAACTTTAATTGCTACAAAAGCGTCACGTATTAAGCATATTGTCGGTAATGACACTCTTATGGAATTTGGTACTAGACGTGCTCAAGAATTTGATGCAGCAATTTGGGGAGCAAGAGCTGCTTTTATTGGTGGATTTCATGCGACTAGTAATGTTCGTGCTGGTAAATTATTTAATATTCCTGTTTCAGGTACACATGCACATGCGCTCGTGCAAGCTTATCGAGATGAATACATAGCTTTCAAAAAATATGCAGATCGTCATTACAACTGTACATTTTTAGTAGATACTTACGATACCCTTAAAAGTGGAGTCCCTAATGCGATTAAGGTTGCTAAAGAGCTAGGTGATAAAATTAACTTTGCAGCGATCCGGTTAGATAGTGGTGATTTAGCTTATTTATCAAAAGAAGCTAGAAAAATGCTCGATGAAGCTGGCTTCGTAAATACGAAAATTGTTGCTTCGAATGATTTAGATGAATATACAATCTTAAATTTAAAATCACAAGGAGCTAAAATTGATTCTTGGGGTATCGGAACAAAGCTTATTACAGCATATGATCAACCGGCTCTTGGAGCAGTTTATAAATTAGTAAGTATTGAAGATGAAAACGATAAGATGATTGATACAATAAAAATTTCTCAAAATCCTGAAAAAGTAACAACACCAGGACTCAAGAAATTGTATCGAATTATTAATACGGTTAACCATCACGCTGAGGCTGATTATATTGCCCTTGAAGATGAAGATCCACAGTCAGAGGAAAAAATTAAGTTATTCCATCCAGTTCATCCTTACATTAGTAAGTTTGTTACTAATTTTGAAGCTAGAGAGCTTCATCACCAAATTTTTACAAAAGGCGAATTAGTTTATAAAATGCCTGCGATTAAAGACATTCAAGATTTTGCTGAAAACAATTTAAGTGTACTTTGGGAAGAATACAAGCGTGCATTAAACCCAGAAGAATATCCAGTAGACTTAAGTCAAAAATGCTGGGATAACAAAATGGAAAAAATAGCAGAAGCTAGAAAGAAAACAGAGGAAATGAAAAATGGCTAAAATTGGGATTTACGGCAGTTCGTTTGATCCAATCACAAACGTTCATTTATGGACTGCTAGTACAATTGCTCATCGTTGTCAATTAGACAAAGTAATATTTTTACCTTGCTCTTCAAAAAGAAGGGATAAACAATTACATAATACTGATGAACATCGTTGGAATATGTTAAATTTGGCAATTCAAAATAACACAAAATTTATTGCAGACGATTATGAAATGAGTAAAGAGGCTTGGGAAGTCTTTACTTACTATACAATGAATCATTTTAAAGCTAAGTATAGTGAAGATGAAGTTTACTTCATAATGGGAGCTGACCTTCTAGAAGATATTGCAGAAGGAAAATGGAAATACGGTGATCAATTAGTTTCTGAAAATAAATTCATTGTTATGGCGCGTGATGGAATTGATATGTTAAAGACCATCTCTCGTTCTCCCCTATTAAGAAATAATGATAATGGCTCTAGATTTCATTTAATTGATAAAGGATTAGCAATGGAAATTAGTTCAACTTATATCCGAGAAGAGTTTGCTAAAGGCGGCGAGCCAAGATATTTATTGCCTGAGGAATGCTACGCTTATATTAAAAAATACAATCTGTATCAAAAGGAGAATGAAGATTGAACAATTTACAAAAAGAAATCGTTGAAGAAATGAAAGTGAAGCCTGTTATTTCCCCTAAAGAGGAAATAAGAATTAGTGTTAATTTCTTAAAAAGTTATTTAAAGAAACATCCATTTTTAAATGGTTTTGTTTTAGGCATTTCAGGCGGCCAAGATTCTACTTTAACTGGTAAACTTGCACAAATAGCAGTTGATGAATTAAATAGTGAGCAAACCGAAAAAGTGTATTTATTTATCGCAATTCGCTTACCTTATGGTGTACAAATGGACGAAGAAGATTGCCAAGAGGCGTTAAAATTTATCCAACCAACTAAGACTTTCACAGTAAATATTAAAGCTGCTGTAGATGCAAGTGTTAATACATTAAAGGATATTGGCATAGAGCTTACTGATTTCGCAAAAGGGAATGAAAAAGCTAGAGAACGAATGAAAGCTCAATATAGTGTCGCAGCAATGAATGGTTGTGTTGTATTAGGAACAGATCATTCTGCTGAGGCTATTACTGGATTTTACACTAAATTTGGAGATGGTGGCGCTGACCTTACTCCACTTTTCCGTCTAAATAAACGTCAAGGCAAAATGTTATTAAAAGAATTAAACTGCCCAGCTAAACTATATGAAAAGGTTCCAACTGCTGATCTTGAGGAAGATCGCCCACAATTAGCAGATGAAGTAGCTCTTGGTGTTACATATGATGATATCGATGATTATTTAGAAGGTAAAGAAATTAATAGTGACTCACAAGCAAAGATCGAATCATGGTTTAATAAATCCAGACATAAGAGACAAATGCCTTACACTGTATTTGATAAATTCTAATTCTTAAAACTTTAGTAATTTTTTCGTTTAAAACTTTAATTGGATATGAAAGTAAAAATTGGACATCGTAATAATACAGTCATTAAGAAAGGATGTTTAATTCATTATGTGGATTTTATTCTTTATTCTTTTAATCTTATGGGTATTAGGCTATTTTACTTTCCATATCGCAGGTGGATTAATTCATATTGTATTAATTATTGCAATCATAGTATTTATCGTTAACCTATTTAGACGTAAAAAGTAGCAGGATCAATACACATCGAGAGCTTGAATTTTCAAGCTCTTTTTGTTTTCTTTATTTCTCTGTTTAGCTCTTCTATCTTCCTCTATTATTGAATAAGATTCAATGAATGTCATAAATAGAGGAGCGAAAATATGACAGTAAGTATGGAGCCTCCTATTTCTATGGAACAAATGCTTCAAACAATTCGTACAGGACTACCAAAAACATTGGAACCTAAACATATAATCATTGTTGGTGCAGGTATTTCTGGCTTAGTGGCTGCTTCTCTTTTAAAAGCAGCAGGGCATGAAGTAACGATTCTAGAAGGAAATAATCGCATTGGTGGACGAATTTATACAAATCGTTCTTTTTATGCAAACCAGTATATGGAAAATGGTGCAATGCGAATACCATCAATACATTTACTTGTTCTAGAATATATTAAGAAATTTAATCTTACTCTTGAAGAATTCATTAATAGCACTCCAAAAGATATTATTTATGTTAATAACGTAAGAACTATTCAAAAGCTTTATGAGGAAAATCCAGACATTCTAAACTTCCCCACATCACCATCTGAAAAAGGTAAAACAGCAGAATATTTGGCCGGGTATGCCATGCAGCCTGTAACTGATTTCATAAAAAAGAATCCAAAAAAGAATTGGGAAATCGTGATTAAATTGCTTGATCGTTACTCTATGGAATATTATTTAAAATACAATCCATATGGCAGAACATTATCAGTTGGAGCAATTGATATGATCAAGGTTATGCTAGGTATGGAAGGCTTTCCAGAGCTCTCATTCACTGCATTACTTCGAGAAGTAATGATTTTATTTACTCCCGGTCTTAAGTTTTATGAAATTAAAGGTGGAAATGACCATTTGCCATATTCCTTCCTTCCTGAAATACAAGACAATCTTTATTACAATCAAAAAATGAAAAAAATTGAACAACATGACTCATATGTAACAATCCATACAGAAGATACCCAAACCTCACAACAATATAATGTCACTGGTGACTTAGCTATCATTACAATCCCATTTTCATTACTAAATTTCGTGGAGGTAATTCCACGCGATTTATTTTCTTACAACAAATATAAAGCAATCCGACAATTACACTATGTGCCCTCGACTAAAATCGGATTGCAATTTAGAACTAGATTTTGGGAGAAAGAAGGTAATATTGGCGGAAAAATGATTTCTGATTTACCTGTACGTTATTCCTATTTCCCAAGTCAATCCGTTGGCTCAGAAGGCCCAGGTGTCATATTAGCAAGCTATACATGGGAAGACAACGCATCAATTTGGGATAGCTTAACAGAAAAAGAACAAATAGAAAATGCGTTAGAAGATTTATCAAGAATATATGGGAAAGAAATATACAGTGAGTATATTACTGGTAACACATTTAGTTGGGCAGAAAATCCATTTTCAGGTGGTGCTTTTGCCATTTTCAAACCTGACCAGCAAACTGAAATTGCCCCCTATATATCAACACCAGAAGGAATGATTCACTTCGCTGGAGATCACACGTCTACCGCTCCAGGTTGGATTCAAGGTGCAATCGAATCCGGAATAAGAGTAGCCTATGAGGTTAACGATTTACCTAAATCGGAAGCAAATGAGAACTTTGAAACGCATGAACAAGGATAAGGCAATTGTGTAAGGAACGCGGCGAACACTAGGTGAACAACATGAATTTTAAAATTTGTTCATAAAGTGGTGGTTTTTGTGCATAAACACAAGTTTTTCGCGCGTAAACCAGAGTTTTCTGTGCGTAATAAATTGAACTCAATTAATTAAACCCTCATATGTAGATTACAAATAAAAAACCCACAAGAATCTTGTGGGTTTTCTTCAAAGTTTTATCCAATTTTTAAATAACCAACTGAAGGAACAAATGAATAACCTTGATTTATTACCATATCAGTGATTTCCGTTGTTTCTATATCTTTGACTTGATGAAATAATTTATACTTTATGTATTTTACTTTCTTTCCTCTTAACACATTATTTAAATAAACTAATTCAATTGCTAAAAAAGGTATTCTGTACTTTAAATTATTCGTTATTCTGTTTGTAATTAGCTCATTGAACTCAATATCAGCATGATTAATAGAATTATTTCTCATATCATCTACTAATTTATTTTGTTTATCAGTGAACTCATTAATAATATATTCGATTTCCACTTTTGATAGGGAACGAGTTTCTTTTAATGGCAGTGTAACCTGATTTGTTTTTTCTTTACTAAATAATCGTTTAAAAAATTTAATCATAGTCCCGTCCTCTTCAATTTTTTCTTATTTATATTTTGGCACTGTTAAATAAAATTGTAAAAATAAATTTTTAGGCACTAATATTATTCTACTATTAAATCAAAAATCCTTTGTATAAATGCTACTCTTTAAAAATTTTTTGTTCTTAAATTAAGAAATTCAATACAAATAGCAAGATTAAAGGAAAGATTCTAATCAGTAATAAAAAACACCTAAAAGTAGGTGCTTTTTTAGTCACTTTCACATGCATAATGATCATGATCTCGATCCATTTTTTCTTGATAAGCTTTGTTCCCTTTTGGCACACCATTTGGATAAACTTTTCTTAAGTCTGTACAATTCTTAAATGTTTTGCCCTTAGATACATTGTTAGTATTTGTTTGATTTACTTTATTTTTACTCCATAAACCAACTCCCCGTTTTTGGGCAGTTGCTTGTAAACTTCTTAGCTCAGATTCATATGAATAGTCACCATAGTCATAAAATTTTTCAACATAACCTTTTTTTATAATTTCTTTTTGAATTAATCTTCCATCGATCCAAACCCATGCAAGTGTTCGATTATATTTATCCTTTTTCGGACCATCATACTCAAGCTCGATTGTTTTCGCATTTTCTAATAGATTACAAGTATACGCTGAAGCTTCTTTACCAAAAGGTTCGATCGTCCTTGTACTTTCTGGTGTATCAATATATAAGAACCTTGTTGTACCTACAGTTGTAAATCTGGCTGTATCACCGTCAATACATTTAACTAGTTCAACTGTAAACTTTGTATCGGATTTAGCGTTAACAGATGTTGCTTGCTGAGAACAGCCACTAATTCCAAGGATAGCCATTAAAGTTAGTAATATAAATCTTTTCATGATGTTCCCCCAACTACTCTTGTTACTAACTATTATTTTAACAATAAAATCCAATTATGTATCGAATAATAGAGGGATTTTTCAATTTTACCGGATAAACACATCACATATTAAGAATATAAAGATCTCCATAAATAAAAAGTTACGTATGCTTCCCAACCTTCCCAGCTTGTCGATAATTTTTTAATTTCTTCTACTGAAGGCTTTTTCTCTAAAGATAGTAGATTTTTTAAAGCATTATGTATTCCTACATCAGCAATTGGAAAAGCAGATTTTTCTTTTAAACATTTCATTAAAACATAATCCGCTGTCCAATTACCAACGCCTCGAATTTCTACTAGTTTACTTAGCTTTTTCTCATAAGAGCCTAAATCTTGCAAATTTTCTTTTGAAATGAGACCCTCTGCCATAAGTTTTGCAATCCCAATAACATACTCTGCTTTTCGCGTCGTGAATTTTAGGCTAGTTAAATCTGAAACTTCTAGTTCGGCTATTACATTCGGAGTTGGAAATAGCCAAAAAGTTTCATCCTTCCATTTAAAACTCTCTCCATATGTTTCAACAAAGCTTCGTTTTAAAGAAAATGCGAATGTAAGATTGATTTGCTGCCCCATAATTGCCCATGTAAATGCTTCAAATAAATCGGGAATTCCTATTACACGAAGTCCGAAATGCTGATTAATTAGTTGCTGTAGCAATTGATCATTTTTACTTAATTGATAGAAATCCGTAAGATCTCGATCTAAATCAAATAAATCCCAAACAAATGCTGCTGCAGCTACCCTTGTTTCGTCATTTAATATTTGATCTGGAAACTCAATCAAAACTCGATTTTGCTCACTGCTGACTTTAAGAAAAATTAATTCATTTTCTACTTTTATAAGCTTAAAAAAATACTCCCCTTTAACTTGATGGAGTACTTCATTATTCGACCTTGCTAAAAACACTAAGCATTCTTTAAAGGAGAAATCTTTTGGTGTTAAAATGGATATCGAATTCTTACTTTCATCTAGTACAAGTGATTCTCTGAATTCTTTATTCATGTTAATTACCTCTTTTCAAATTCTGGGATAAAAATATTTTCTAGCTCATAAATTAACAGTCTCTTTATCTTGCTTTAAGACTTTTTCCTTCTGTGATAGATAGCTATGTAAGATCATACCTACCATTATAATAAACATACCAATCCAAGAAATTATCGTTGGAAGTGCTGAGGATAAGAAGAAAATCTCACCAATTACTGTAAACAATACTTCCATTGATTGGGTCGCTTCTACCGCGCCTAATTTTTGCATATTTCCTCTCACCAAATCAGTTGCTTGAAAAAATAATACAGTTGCAATCACTCCAGATGAAATAGCTACAATTAATGATTGTGAAATTTGGCTTTGACTCGGCGGCCCTAGCGTATAAAAACCATAGATTGAAAGAATAAGCCAAAATGGTAAACTTGCTAAAGTCATACCTAAAACACGTTGATATACATCCAGCTTTCCATCACATATTTCCATCATTTTTCGATTACCAAGTGGATAAGCAATGGAAGCAATAATGACAGGTAAAATGCCCATTATTACTGTTGAAATAGCTATTTTTGTAGCTAACTCAATTTGCATTAATAAAATACCAAATATAATTAATAATGACATCCCTAGTCCTTTAAATGGGATTTGGCCACGTATCTTTTGTAGACCATTTGGTGTTTGCACTGAAATAAAAAATAAAGGCGCTAACAATGAACCAGATAAAATCGTGATTTGCCATGAACTAGCTATTAGCCAACCTGGAGAATAAACCGCTGCAAAACAGATTGGTGCATAAAACAAACCAAATCCAATTGTTGACCATAAAATCCAACCTTTTAAATTCCTTTTCATTTCTTTCAATAAAACAGTAAGATTTCTTCTAGAAATTACGATCATCATTAAAAAAGGAACCATAAAAAAGTACCTTAATGACGCGCTCCAAATCCAACTTCCACCGGATAATTCCATTGAGTGGTTTAAAATAAACGTTATCGAAAAGAAAAATGCTGCTAATATTCCTAATATAATTGGGCGCATTTAAACCACCACCTCTTAACTCATTCAACTATTTAACAATAAAATGATTTTCTGTTGAAAAATCCTTTAATTTTGTTCGCAAAAATTCCGGGTATAATTCGATTTCTTCAAGGTTCTCAATCGGTACCCATTTGAATATTAGTCTATCACCTTCAAAACCATAAAACGATTTATTCATCATATGAATAATCTTTTGTTCACTTGTAACTTTATAGTAAAGACCAACTTCATGAATATCTTTGCCATTATAATGAAAGAAGTTTTCTACAGTCCACATCATTTTTTCGATGTCAACTTCTATGCCGAGTTCTTCAATAAACTCTCTTTGTAAGCTTATATGTGATTCTTCATTCAATTTTATTCTACCTCCAGGTAAGGACCAAATTGATTCACTTGCTAGTCTATGAATTAGTACATGCCTGTTTTCAATCCAAATACCTGCCACTCTTAAATTAAATACATTGTTTTCTAATTTAAATACAACATCCATTATGAATACCTGCCATTTATTTTTTTCTTCTTTCAGCATTTACATAGTGGGTTTTTCAAATAGATGAACTCCTCCAACCCACCAGTCAATTCCGTTTAAATGAATTCGATTTGCTTTTCCCGATAATACGTCTAGCCCCCATCTAGTTAACTCAATCTTTGCTTTTGGGTTATGTTGCTTATAACTTGGTAATTCACTATTACAGCTTATTAAAGGATACTCACCCTTCATTAATTCATTTAAAATAGCTGCGAAATATAGATCACTTAATCCATCATTTGTTCTTTGTCTGATGAGCTTATTAAATAGTTCTGCAAATGATGTAATCCCTGCATTAATCATTGTTAATGCTAGTAATTCTACTTCATTTAATCCACTCTGTGCAGATGGAAAATATGTTTTATGACTTAATAAGGCTTGTTTTAAAAATGGAAGTGTATGACATTCTTGAATAAACAAATCGAGTTCTTCCAATCTTTCTGATTGATAAGCTTTCCATCCTGCACAAGCCTCTTCAATTTGTTCTTTTGTAATTTCCTGTTTAGTCGGAAATAATTCAATTAATTGTTCAGTTGATAATTGACCTAGTCCGTGAAATGGTTTAATCCCTTCATATTCATTGATACTAACCATTGAAATTTTTTGAAATCCAAGTGATGATAATTCTGTTAATAAATAGAGAATCGTCACTTGATCATAGCGATCATGTTCGAACCATAAAACAACTTCCTCAGTACGTGATAGTTCATTTAATAATCTATATTGTTTTTGACAATTTTCAATAAAAAAATCGGCAGGAATTTGTAGCTTATGTTCAAAAAACTCTGCTCTTTTTCGATAAGTTTCTTCCAAAGACCACTCATTACTCAGTGGCCCAAAATCATACATTTCTCTCCAGACGATTATATTCCCATTTAAAGATTGTATTTTCCCACCAACCACGTCACCATTTACAATATGATTCATTTATTCATCTACTCTCCTAATACTTTTAATTTAAATGAAAATACATTACTCCTAAATATTGTTGTAATGTACTTTAGCAAAATCTAAAGATTATTTAATTAAATTCTTAATTCTTCTTATAGATAGTAGAATCCTTTTACATTGATCACTATTTTTAAGTTAAAATCAAAAACCACCTATTTATAGGTGGCTAAACATTTTCATCTGAAAGATTAACAGTCTAAAATTAATCTCTTTTTTGTTTTTTTCTACTTGAAGACATTTCCACACCTGTTTCAGATGTAGTAGTCCCTTGACCTTGTACATTTGGTGACCCTAAGCCAGCTCTAGATGGATCTTTTTTAGTTTTTCCCATATCAATCACCTCCATCTTTACTTTTTCTAAACGTTAACTTCTTTATTCAAAGAATAATTTTCCTATTAATTGCAAATCTTATATTTCTGAGGAGGTGTTTTTTATGGCTAGAATCGGAGTAGAACAATCTTTAACAAATGTCCAAGAAGCATTACGTTCAGCAGGGCATGATGTAGTTGAATTAAAACAAGAATCAGATGCAAATGGTTGTGATTGCTGTGTAGTAACAGGACTTGATTCAAACGTTATGGGAATGCAAGATACTGCTACACAAGGATCAGTAATTGAGGCAAGTGGCTTAACGGCTGAGCAAGTTTGCCAACAAGTTGAAAGCAGATTACTATAACAAACTACAAACCAAGGTATAAATTGTAAAGAAAACTCGCCGATTGGCGAGCCATCAGGCGAAGACAGAGGCGTAGTTGCACTTATATTTATCTCTAAAATTGGCCTCTACGTCGATTTTCTCCATCTTTACTAATTTATACTTTCTTAATGTGCAAAAAAGGGTAAGCAAAATTTAATGAAATTTGCTTACCCTTTTTTCGACTTATAAATTTAATCCACCGTATAACAATGCTCCCATTACAATAAAAGCTGGATGTAGCTTTACTTTCTCCATTAATATGTAGCTAATCACTCCTAAAAATAAAAATTGTCCGATACCGATTTGAGAAAATGAATCGTGAAATGAATTAAAAGCCATAACACCAAGCAATACCGCGATTGTCGGCTTGACATAGAGAGTCATTCGCTTAACTTGGATTGAATGACGATATTTATACAAAATTCCCATTAGAGTCAACATGAGGATTAGTGATGGGGCAACTGTAGCGAATACTGCCAAAAAAGAGCCAACTATTCCACCCTCATGAAATCCGATATACCCTGCCATTTTCGTAGCAATCGGTCCTGGAAGAGAATTCCCCATAGCAAGAGCCTCATTAAATTCTTGATGCGTTAGCCATCCTCTTGCGATCACTTCTTTTTGAATAAGAGGAATTGTCGCAGGGCCACCGCCATACCCTAAAATATTAGCAACAAAAAACGACCAGAAAATGTTCCAATATACCATTATGCAGACAGTCCTTTTGATTTTTTACCTTCTACTGAATTGGTTGGCTTTACTAATGCAAATATCAAGAGACCACCAATAATAAATCCTGGATGTATATGAAAATATTGCATTAAAACAACTCCTACCAAAATGTGACCGATTGTAAATGGCCATTTTAGCCCCTTAACCGAACCTTGTACAAATTGCCAAGTTAATACACCAAGCATTACTCCAACTACTGGAACGATGGCTTTAGTCATCCCTTGCACCCATTTTAAATCTTTAAATGTAACGAGTGTTGTTAATAAAATAACCATTAAGATAATCGTCGGTAGAATCGTAGCGATAATGGCATTGATCATCCCCACCGAGCCACCAACTTTGAATCCGATGTATCCTGCCATTTTTGTATTGATTGGTCCCGGTAAAGTATTTCCAATTGCTAGAACATCACCGAATTCTTCATCGTTCATCCATTTAAAGCGATCAACCACTTCTTTATGTACTAAAGGAATGGTTGAAGGTCCACCTCCATATCCAAGCATGCTGCTTCTGAAAAAGGCGATAAAGATGTTTAATTGTTTCATAAAATCCATCCCTTTAGATTATCTTTCGTTTAATTTGCAATAAGACAAGAGCATGTTTTACATTTGCCGCATGGTATCTTTTTATTTGGCTTGGATTGATTGACCATGCTCACTAAAAGCGAAGTCTCCATATTGCAAAAAGAGCATGTTTTACCAGTTGGAGCTTTTTGGATTTGAGGCATTTCCACTAAATTTAAGGCTTCTTTCATATGTTTATCGCATACTAACAACATATAAATCACTCCCGCTCCTAAAATAGATTATGGTGTAGTTGTTACTTTCTTTTTCGGATGATCTAATTTTCGTTTTTTCACTTTTTCTGTTACTTCTTTATCCCAGGAAATCGTTACATCTTCGTCATTGATGAAAGCTTGACAACCTAAACGATACCCTTTACTCAACCATTCTTCTCCAAGCTTTCGACGCTCTTGTACTTTTATATGATCAACAGTACCCTCTTCAATTTTACAGACGCAGGATCCACAAACACCTCCACCGCATCGATTTGGTAATTCCCCATCAAAACGAAGAGACATACGTAAAATATTGGAGTTTTCCGGTACTTCTAATACTTTTCCACTAGTAGCAAAATTCAGCTTCGGCATAATATAAATCCTCCCTTTTACCTCTTTGGTATACAATATACCATATTTGCAATTTTCTGACAATATATAAATTACATATATTTAGCTATTTTTCTTAATTTATATTAGTCTATTTGTTTTTGTATTCCGGTTTGATATAATATTTTGTATACCAAATACATCTGAATTTTCAAAAAGAGGGGTGATTGCTTCGCTTAAAATTGGACTAATAGGTTATGGAGCGATTGGACAGGATATCGTCAAATATATAAACGAAGGAAAAGCCGGTGACGTCATGTTAAATGCAGTACTCGTACGAAGAAAAGATAAATATGCATCTCAAATTAGCCATTTATTTTTTGAGAACGAAGAAGCTTTTTTCGAATTAGGATTGGATGTTATTATTGAAGCTGCGGGTCATGAAGCTATCTACAAATATGGAAAAAGGGCTCTATCTTCTAATAGTGATTTTGTTATTGCTTCTGTGGGCGCACTAGCAGATGATACACTTCTAGCTGAACTGGAAACCGCTGCAAAGCTTAATAACAGCAGGATCATGATCCCTTCTGCCGCAATTGCCGGTTTGGATCGTGTGGCTGCTTCAATGTTACAGAGTGTTGATGAAGTGAAACTTGTAACTAGAAAACCACCAAGTGCTTGGCGAGGGACTATTGCAGAAGACAAGGTAGACTTAGACACTGTAAAAGAACCACTTTGCATATACAGTGGTGTTGCTAGAGAATCTTCTAAGCTTTTTCCAGAGAGCACAAATGTTTCAGCTGCACTAAGTCTTGCAGGTGTAGGATTTGAAAAAACAAAAGTGGAAGTATATGTTGATCCGACTATTACCCGAAATACACACCAAATCATCGTAAAAGGCTATTTTGGTGAGATGGAAGTGAAGGTACAAAATATTCCTTCTGCTACTAATCCAAAGACTGGCTATATTGTAGCAATGAGTATTTGTAATGCATTAAAAAGTAGAACTTCCTCTATAGTGATTGGAGTATAATTTTTTTCCCTATTACTGTATGTGTAATTAGTAACTAACTTTCTACGTTAATAACAAAAAGCCGCTATTAGTATAGACATATAAAAAGTCTAACTATTAGCGGCTTTTATTTTAGAAAAAATCAATTTGGACATAAAACCGTTAGTATCATAATCTTAATCAACTACATTTATGTCGTTTTCTCTTTTCTTTTTTCTATGTAGTTCATGTAAGCACGTCTAGAATTTTCAATATGAATTTTTGTTAAATACTCCGACATTTCTACTTCTTTATTTCGTACTGCTTTCATGATTTCAATATGTTCCCTTAATGATTCCTTACGTCTTCCAGGTGCTTCGTACCCCATGTTGGCAGACATATGGATATAATCTGTTAAGCCAGATAAAATTTCAAATAGCTTCGGACTTTTTGCTGCTTTGTATAGTAAAAGATTCATTTCAATATGTTCGTTTTCAAAGTTTTCATCCGAGTGTTCTTCTATATATAGAAGCGCTTCGATTTTTTGATCGAATTCTTGTTGAATTTCGTCCGTCATTTTTTGCGCAGCCAACTTTGCTGCTAGCACTTCTAATGAAGATAAAATCGTAAACACTTCCATGATGTCTTCATCGGAAATATTCGAAACGATGACTCCTTTACGCGGAACCGTTTTCACAAACCCTTGTGATTCTAAACGGAATAAAGCTTCTCTAATAGGTGTACGGCTAATGTTCAGCTTTACAGCTAGTTCCCGTTCAATTAAGCGATCACCTGGCTTATAATGCCCTTCTAAAATCAATTCTTTTAAATATCTATACGCATGTTCTCGGATTGAAAGAAAATTCGTTTCCATTTCCATTCAAATCACCTGCCTCTCATTTCTTGCCTATTTTAAAATAGTGTAACACCATTTCTTCAAAAGTAAATTGATATTTCTATTATAATATCTTTTATTGGAGTAATCGAGCAGAAGGGAGAAATACCTACCTTAAAACCTTTTGCACAATTTTAGCCTTGCTTAACATTCATAGTTCATTTATCACATTCTAACATCTGTTCCCTCTAACCCACTAAGTAATTTGTCTTATAATTAACTACTTATGTATCTTCCAATTAAGAACTTTACTCCCATTTATTATATTATGAAAATGTTTGTATACCAAAAAAGGCGATGTAGGGACAACACCTAACCGCCTCTAAACTATTATTTTTTTATGTCTGCATCCGTAATGACTTCATAACCATCATTTGAAAGTAGCTCTTGTAAAGCTTGCAGAGCTGCAGTACCTACAGCTGTATCCTGCGCTCCATTTCCGCCACTAATCCCCACACCACCAATAACTTCTCCGTTAACTACGATTGGAAAACCTCCAACAAAAATAGCAAATTTTCCATTTAACATATGTTGTATGCCAAA
The DNA here is from genome assembly GCA_013200995.1 of Arthrobacter citreus. GTDB lineage: Bacteria > Bacillota > Bacilli > Bacillales > Bacillaceae_G > Gottfriedia. The sequence continues at coordinate 2,643,990 of CP053688.1, forward strand.
TGCCTCATTTCCTGGAAGAGCTGGTCCATTAGGCTCTGTATTAAATAAATGAGTCGAACGCTTGTGTCCTGCTGCGGTATATGCTTTAGCAATCGCAATTTCTGGACCAGTAATACGAGCACCATTCATGCGTTCAAGCGCAATAACATATCCTCCATCATCTACAATTGCAATCGTTTCTGGTACGTTAATTTCTTCTGATTTTTTCTTTGCAGCCTCAATCATTACTTTTGCTTCTTCTAGTTCTATTTTCAATATTGTCTTCATTAAAAATGCCTCCTTAATAACCGATATAAACTGTTTTTATTTGAGTAAAGAATTCAAGTCCGACTCTGCCTGACTCACGGAAAGTAGAAGTACTAGATCGTTTTACTCCACCAAATGGAGCATTCATTAAATTACCAGTTGTTGTACGATTTACTTTGACAGTCCCCGCCTGAACATCTTTCGTAAATTGATGAGCCAGTTTCAAATTATTTGTAACAATCGAAGCAGATAGTCCATATTCAACATCGTTAGCAATTGAAACGGCTTCTTCATAGCTTTCAACTTCAATCACGGCTACTACTGGTCCGAAAATCTCTTCTTTCGCAATTCGCATATCCGGCTTTACATTCGTGAATATTGCTGGTTCGATATAGTAGCCATTTTCGTAATTTCCATACGAAAGTTGTTGACCGCCGTATTCAAGTAACGCTCCCTCACCTTTTCCAATTTCAATATATTTCAGAACATTTTTTAACTGCTTTTCATTCGCAAGCGGTCCAATAATGACACTTTCATCAAATCCGTCACCGATTCTTAAAGCGCTTGTTTTTTCTACTAATTTCTGAACAAATTGCTCTTTTACTTCTTTCATAACAATGACACGACTAGTACCCGTACATGCCTGACCAGTAAGATGAAAGCCTCCATTCACTGCCAGATTCACTGCTAAGTCTACATCTGCGTCATCCATTACAATTAGTGGGTTTTTTCCACCAAGCTCCATTTGTGTTCTTGTCGTAAAGGATGTGTTTTTATGAATATGCTCCCCAGCACTAGTAGATCCCGTAAAAGTAACTCCACGAATAGCTGGATGTTTAACTAAAATATCCCCGATATCAGACGAACTTCCAGTAACAAAATTGATAACTCCCTTTGGAATACCAGCTTCGTGTAGCGCTTCGACGAGTCGAAAAGCAATTAAAGGTGTATCAGAGGATGGCTTGAAAACGACCGTATTTCCGGTAATCAATGCAGGAGCAATTTTTCTAGATGGTATAGATAATGGGAAGTTCCAAGGCGTAATAACTGAAATAACTCCAAGAGGTTCACGTTCTGTTGTAACCCTCATACTCGGATCATCGTTCGGGAATGTTTCTCCCGTAAAGCTTTGTCCTTCAATTGCATAATAACGAAGCGTCTCTGCCGAACGGAGTACCTCCTGTTTAGCTGCACTTATAATTTTCCCTTCTTCGCGTGTTAACTCGCCTGCTAGTTGATCGACTCTTTGTTCGAGAATAGCTGCCGCCTTATTTAAAATAGCTGCACGTTTAGAAGGGGGAGTTTGTGCCCATTCAGGAAATGCTTTACTTGCTGCTTCAATGGCTTGGTTAACGTCTTGCTCTGCTGATGCTTGAAATATGCCAACAATCTCTTCCTTATTTGCCGGGTTAATGCTTTGGAATGTTTTATTATTTGAAGACTCGATCCACTCTCCACATATGTAATTTTTAAAAGTTTCCAGTTTAGTAGTTAACAAATCTATCATCCTTTCTGAACAAGATGGCAGTTCCCTAGTCGGAAACTGCCATTTTAGTTTTCTACTTATTATGCTTGTACTAGTGCGCCAAGATCTTTCTCAAGATATTCTCTCCATAAGCCATCCATATACATGCGGCGCATTTTTGCACCAGTACGAACTACTTCTAAGCAGCGTTGTTGTAACTCAGGAGTATCAGCATGATCAAGTACGATTTTATATCCGCGCTCTCCATGAATTTCATCTGATACGATGTGTAAGTCGAAGAATTCAATCTCTTCATCTGTAAAGTTGTACTTCTCACGTAGAGCTGGAGTTTGCTTGCGATAAATGTCAGGAACTTGAGACTCAAGTCCTACTACTAATGCTGCAGTTGCAACTACGAAGTTTTCACGTGCTGCTACTGCAAAGCACCAGCTTTGTAAGCCTAATGTTGTTGCAGCCATGTTATTAGGATCTAATACTCGCTCACGAGTTGTTCCACAAGCTTCAGCAAATCGGATTAATAAGTCTGTATGACGATCGCCAGCGATCTCTTCTTCATACATATTTTGTAAAGTGAAATCTTTAGCGTCTTCAAATTTTGGTAAGTTTGGAGTGTTATGGTAGATATAAGCTAAGTAATCTGCAAAAGGTCCAACATAATGGTAATGGTTTTCAGCCCAGCGAGCGAAGTGGCTACGCTCTAATTTTCCTTCAGCCCATGCTACAGTAAAAGGTGCCTTTTGGCTATGGTTCCCTTTAATTGCTTCCTCTAACTCCTTACGAAACTCATCTTTAGATAATAATCTAGTCATTCCAAACTCCTCCTTCAATATGTTTATGTAGTTTAATAGATTAGGTAAAAAATCGAAGTATACCAAACCACTAAATATACCGATAAAAACTACTAAATTTGAGTATTTATTTGTATTTTGTATTTGGTATACCAACTAACCTTATAGTAACCCATTCATTTTTGTTTGTAAATACATTTTTACTAAATTTTCTAATTTTTCTAAAATTTAAAGAAATGCTCTACCATATAACCAGAGCGACAATGGTAGAGACTATTAATCCTGCAGTAACAGGAAGTAGGTTTTTCCTAGCTAACTCTAAAACGTTTACGCCACAAAAACTTGCAACCGCTACCAATGAAGACCATGCAATTAATGTACCGCCACCTGTCCAAACAGATCCCATTTGTCCGATCGCACCTAACGTACCTGCATCCATTCCTACACCTGGGGCCAATGCACCTGATAAAGCTCCAACTAATGGTAATCCAGAAAATCCTGATCCTTCTAACCCTGTAATTGCGCCAGTAATTAATAGACCAAATGATGTTAATACCGAATTATGTGGAATAATTGATTGGCCAGCTTGCACTAAATCAACTAAGAAAGCCGGCTTTGCCACATTTTCTCCTAAAGAAAAAATTGTACCACTAAAGTCCGAACTTCCTAAAAAGAAGAACGCTGCAATCGGAATAACTGGTCCCATTGCACGAAACGCAAATACGAATCCTTCTGTAATATGCTCACTAATTTTATCAAGAGCTTGTAAACGACGGAACGCTACACATGTTACAACCAACAGCATTGTTGCAACACCACCTATAAATGCTGCCCCGTCTCCTCCTTCAAAACCACCCATTTTACTATTACCAAGCTTCGTTGAAAACATGAATATAATAACTGCTAGTAGTGAAAGTGGGACTATAACTGCAAAGATTTTCCCCCATTTTTCACGTTCTCTAGTATCTACCGTGCTTTCTGTTGCAGCAGCGATTTCATTTGCAGAAGAATTTTTGTCTATAAGTGACTGTAGATGTTGCAATGATGCTTCACTTTTCATTTTACCGATAGATTTTCGTTCAGTTAAATACGTAATCGCGATCGCAACTCCTCCTGTAATTAGAGAAAGAACTAACACTTTCCCTGATACAGCAGATGTTGGAATACCAGCAGATTTAGCAGTAAGCATTGGTGCGATCTGCATAATATAGTCTGAAGATAGTGCCATACCTTGTCCTGCAATCGAGACAACCATAGCACAAGCAATTGGCGACAAACCAGCACGAATAGCCGCAGGTACTAATAATGTACAAATAAGCGGTACGGCAGGAGTAGGCCAGAAGAATAAGGAAATAACGTATGTTACAACTAGTAAAACAGCAAAAGCGATATGCCCGTTTTTCATCACCTTTTGCATCGGAGCAATCATTCTTTCATCTGCACCTGTATCTTTTAAGGAATGTAATAAAGCCACCATAAAAGTGATGATCAAAAAGATGGTAAAAAGTTCTTTCGCTGCTACAAGGTTTGCATTGAACAACGCTTGAAATCCACCAACAACTGATCCCTTATAAGCGATGGAAACAAGAAAGGTCCCAATGATGGTAGGAAGTACAACCCCTTTTCGAAACAACATTGTCACAATTACAACAAGTGTCATGATACCATAAAGCCAGTGAGCAACAGTTAAATCCATAAACTCCACCCTCTCATTTATAGGTACTTACAACTTACATTCTTCTTCTAGATGTAATAGCTTTTGAAGTTCGAGTGAAAGATTTTCAAGTGCTTCTTCTACGATTTTTTCCCCTATTTCGTAACTTGCTTTCGTTGCATCCCCAATGCAACCATTAGTCGTCATTTCTTCATATCGATAAAATCCTTGAATTGCTTTACCAGGTCGTAGCTGTTTCCACCTACCCTCGCTAGTGATACTTCCTTTTGTAATTTTATTTGGTCTAATTAAGTGAGGAGCCAAGTAAAGTGCCTCTGACACTTCTCGTTCACAGCTGTGCCCGAATAACGGCGAGTGAATAGATTCTGAGATTGAAAGTTTGGCAGATGCAGTCGTTTTAGCATAATAAATCTCTGCATCTAGCTCATCCGACAACATAGTGCAGGCAACATTTAATGTTGACTGATTGCCACCGTGTGAGTTTAATAATAAAAATTTCTCAATTCCATGATGTTTAAGAGATAAGATCATATCTTTTAAAATTGCTATAAGCGTAGTCGGTTGTAAAGATATAGTTCCTGGAAAATTCAAATGATGATGTGAAACTCCCATATTAACAGTCGGTGTTACGATTACATGAGGATGCATTTTTTCTGCTAGTTTATTAGCCATTTTCTCAGCAAGTACAGCATCACAGCTTTCAACCATGTGCGGGCCATGCTGTTCGTGTGCACCAACTGGAATAATTGCAAGTTTTACAGTATGTAACGCATCCTTTACTTCTTCCCAAGTCATCTCAGTTAACAAGAATGCTTTCATATTTTCACCTCCTTTCACGGTAAGTGTATCCGCTTACAAATATTTCTACTTTAGTTCATGTGAATTTAATTTCAGATTAGCGAGGTATATTGTATACCTAAATGATGCAAAAAAAATTATTGGGCATTAACTGGTTTTGCAACTTTCGGTATTGGGGCAACTATATGTTCCTGTGAAATGACAATATCGTCTTTGATCGTTAGCTGACAGCATAAACGCATGCCTTCTTCAACTTTTTCTCCTAACATTTTCTGCTCTTTCCAGTTTGGCGGATCAAGCTTCTCTGCTCCTTCTAACACTCTACATACGCATTTTGTACATTTACCCATCCCGCACCCATATTTCAGTTTTGGGAATTGACGGATGCCTGCCAACACTACTAGATTCGCGTTATCACGCACTTCTTGCTCAATGATTTCTCCTTCAACATGCAAGCGTACTTTTGGCATTTGTATCCCTCCAATTTAATTTTCTTAAAATTTCAAAAATTTACTCTGATTATAATTCGAATTTTTTATAATGTAAACACTATTATTCATTTGGAAATCATTAACATTAAAAGCATTGTATTTTCGATCTTCATTTTTTTCAAAGCATTCGTCTTTTTTATTAAAAATTCAGAAAATTATATTGCTTAATATTTTTTTATGTATTACACTATGAATAGAAATTTGGTATACAAAATACCTAATGCTCAATACTACATAATTAGATGAGGAGTGTGCAAAGATGGGTAAGTATATTGTATTAACGAATAAAGACACGTTTCAAACGATTGTAGATAACGAGGGATTAAAAGCAATCGAAACATACCATTTCTACTTTTTTGAAGAACTAAAAGCGAAATACACCATTGCTGAAGTATTAGACGACAATATTAAAATTAAACTTTACGAAAAGTATGAAGGAAAAGAATATGTGAATGATATTCGCGTAAAGTTCTTTGAGACGTTTGATACAATAGAAGCGGCACATGAAGAGTTATACGAAATTGTTAAAGCCCAAGGTAACAGTGAAGACTCTCAGCATTCAAAATTAGTTAAATCGGACGTATTATCTGTATAGATTACTTAGAAATAGCACTGCTACAGTGCTATTTTTAAATTTTAAAAATATATTAGATCTGCACTTACTGATTTCCTCAGGCAACTGAAAATAGTCTATTTTGCCCATCTATTTCTATATTCGGATACTATTCAACAGATAAATAAAGAAACCCCACCTTTTTATGAGGTGTAGTTACCTATACCTAAAATCGGAAACTACGTCTATTTTTCTTCAACATTCCCAATTTATCCTTTTATAATAGGTAAAATAAAAAGACAACTACTAACTGTTGTCCTTTGTCAGTTCTATTCTTCTAAAAAAGCCACTCTAAACCACATAAATAAAGCATAATCATAATTAAATAACTAATTGTATAAGGAATATTCCAATTCGATACTTTAAACGAACTCTCTTTCACGATACTCGACATTAATCCGATCGTAGCGTTGTATGGTCCTACTAAAAATGCTGAAATGGCCCCTGCTAGTAATGAAACAGTTAATATATACGGTGAAATACCTAAACTTTGTGGGTCTAGCGCTTCTGCCATTAACGTCAAAGTTACAGCAGGGTGAAGACCTGTAAAAGCAAATGCTAATGGAATTAATGGTAAAAGAATTAAAAATACTTCTGGGCCTACAATATCCTTAAAATGAGTAACCGCTAAATTTACTGTTTCACTTATATTCGTACCTTTGACTACCGAAATAAAAAAGCCTGCTGACAAAAATATAAAAAATTGGTCTTTCATTTTAAAGGAGTAGGAATGAAAATACTCTTTTAAATTATGTAAAAATGCACTTTGCTGCTTAATGAGAAGAGACCAACTAAATGCAAACGGAATAACTAGAATCGAAACGATAATAACAAATGAATAGGCAAAAAGATGTTCAGCAAATGAAATGATCAGATTAAAAATCAGGATTGCTATGAAAATATGAAATACTTTTCCTTGAGTAGCTACTCCTTCTAGTGAAGCTGCAGTTTCATCTGGTATTAAATTATTTCTAAGTCCCTTCGTAACACTTTTTCGTGAATTTCTTGAAGCTAATATCCAATCTAACGCGACCCCCAACATACTTAAAGGCAACACGTACGGTAGAATTGATACCCAACTTACCCCGGTTACCCCTATTACAATCCCAACGATTGGTGTAATTGGCGCCCAAAGTAGTGGCATTGCAAATCCATGAGTGATCGCTCTACTCATAAAACGTTCTTCTTTTTTAATAGAAAAAAGACTTAAAGATGGTTGAATGGAATAATATGTCATCGGTAAGGTTGCTAGATTCATAAACATACTTAAAAAATAAGAAATTCCCGATGTCATAATATACAACTGTCCGGATGTTTTTACTTTCTTCTGTATAATCGCTTGAATTCCATTCGCATAACCTCCCAGTCTGACCGGAAAACCTAATATAGGAATTAGTGCAAATAAAGTTAGCAAATCTAGCATTGGTCCAAATGACAGGATATAGTCTTTTAAACTAGCATGATTTCTCCAAAGTAGAATGAACCCAATTAGTAAAAAAATACTTCCAATTGTTCTAACGAGTGACTTAACCATAAACATTGTATATAGAACAATAAAAATACATAAACAAGAGATATAAATTTGCAAATCCCATTGAAATAAAGAGGATAATAAATAGAAAAAGATTACTAAAGCAAACATATAATTCAACACGTTCCAACATCCTCTCCTTACATTTGGTATACCATAATTAAATATTCAGTATATTTTATAAGAAATTATACCATAAATAGTTAGTTTTGGTATACAATTTTATCTTTTATCATTTTTATGATGATAAAGATAAAATTGCGGATTTAGTTAGAACTCAAAAAAGTATGGGCTTTTACAGAGTTAGTATATTCAATTTCAAATATGTTTAATCAAAATCAAGAAACCTAAAAGTAATAGATAAAGTAAAAACCTTATCTAATTAATCGATAAGGTTTTACCTTGCCTTATAAAGATTTACACCTTGTATTAATTTACATTAAAAAAAGCGATTCAAATATGTATCAATCCTCTTATTAATGTTAATGATAAAATTAAGGAGGTGTCTTACTATGGCAAAAGATGTGCTTTGTGAAGTTGATAATTGTAAATATTGGGCTTCTGGAAACAAATGTAGTGCAGATTCTATTTATGTTGTAAGTCATAAAGGGAAACAAGCTGCAAACAATGCTGAAACAGATTGCAAAACATTTGATCCAGGATTATAAACAATTAAGGGTAACCTATTTAGGAGGTTGCCCTTTCTTATTTATAGTATTGATAATAACTATCATTTTCATTCAAATTTATTCCAATTATTTTATTTTTTTACATCTGAGCCTTCTCACCGTTATAAACTCCTGTATTATTGACGGCGATAATATTTTACATTTCAAAAAAATTATCTCTTTCAACTTTACACACTCTTAACGCGAATGATTCATACCAGTCTTTTTTTCCACGTTCTTGTGCAACTTTATGAACCGCATGCTCTTTCCATGTTTTAATAGCGTCCAATGATTCCCAATACGAAACAGTTATACCCATTTCATCATCTCGAGCACTCTCCACTCCTAAAAATCCTTGTTGGCTTGAAGCTAATTCAACCATTTTTTCGGACATCTTACTGTAACCATTATCTCCTTCAGTTCTATTAGAACAAAAGATTACCGCATAATAAGGCGGATTTGGCGTTTTTGCAAATGATCCCATTGATAACCTCTCCTTTTTTTATTAATCATATTTGATTAAGGAGCTATTTAACATAGGTTTAATCAAAAAAATAAAATAAAAAAGCGATACAATGTATCGCTTAAAAAGTATCACTCAAATAAATAAGGATTTCCACTTATACTTTTTCTCATATCCTCTGTAACTTGAAAATCTTCTTGTTCGAAATTTTGCTCAAATGTTTCTTCATTCATTCCGCTGCCATCATAATGCATTGGTTTATTTTCCATACTTTCACCTTCTAATTCATATTAGTTTTATGTCACTATTATAGTGTCCAATTCTGAAAAATAAATGACAAAAAAACGATGCAATAAAAATCACATCGTTTATATTTACATATTAATTTGTACTTGCTTTCACTTTATTTGTTTGAACAAAAGAGTAAATTGCAGAAAATAAAGCAAAAATAACGATAATACCACCGACTAATGCATTCATTGTTACATGATACTGAGTAATTAGAATACCACCTAAACTTGAACCTAAAGCAATTCCTGTATGTGAAAAAGAGTTGTTTAATCCAACTTGTATATCTGCTGACTCTTTAGCTACTTTCGCAAGGCTATTTTGAACTGCTGGACTAATAGACCATGATACTGTACCCCATATGATAACAATAATATATAAACTAATGATTGAACTCGGTGCGAATGTTAGAGTTAAAATCGAAATAGCCAATAACCCTAAATTAAATACGATCGTTTTACTTCCACCAAATTTATCAGTAGACCAACCACCTAACCATCCACCTAAAATTCCTGCCATACCAAATACTAATAAAACAATACTAATCATGTTAGTAGATAATCCCATCGTTTTAATTAAATATGGAGTAAAGTAAGTGTAGATTGTAAAGTGTCCTGTTAACTGTAAAAATGAAATAAGTTGGATCGATAAAATACTTTTATTTTTAAGTGTCGCTACTTGCTTAATCAATGGGATCGTAGGCTGACCTTCAACTTTTGGTAAAAATTTATATATCCCTAACATAGACAGTAAACTTAATAAACCTACCAAAACAAATGTCATTCTCCAACCAAAATTTTCTCCAATTACTGTACCTAATGGAACACCAAAAACTAAAGAAGAACTGATTCCCATAAAAATAACTCCAATTGCCCTACCTCTAATTTCAGAAGAAACAATATTTGCTGCAGTCGTTATTGAAACAACGATTACGACTGAGCAGCTTGCTGCAAGAATTATACGTGCAATCAATAAAACAGCAAAATTTGGACTAACAATAGAAACAATATTTCCAAAGAAGAATACGGTTAATGCGATTAGCAGTAATTTTTTACGCTCCATTTTTGAAGTAATCGCGATAAAAACAGGAGCACCAAATGCAAAGACTACCGAGAAAATTGAAACCAATTGACCAACGGCTCCAACCGATACATGTAAATCCCCAGCAATCATTGACAGTAAACCGGTAATAATAAACTCAACAGTTCCCGCTACAAATGTTGCAATAGCTAATATATATATTCCTTTATGCATTATAAAACCCCTTAAATATGAACCACATAATATTTTTTGTCACATTATTTCATTATATAGATATAATTAAAAATGTCTATGTAAAAAAACGAACCTGGTTACGGTTCGTTTTAAAGTTGTTATACATATTCTTACCGATTAATAATCAAATTTTTGTAAAGGTTGGCTCCTAAGTTTGATTTCTACTACAGGGTGATCCCTTTATGAGTTAGATTTTTTCTTCTTTTTGCTGTCTTACTTACTCATGAGCCTTCCATGAATAACACTTTTGCTTCTTTTTGCTGTTTTATTTACTCATGAACCCCTTATGAGTTAAGAATCTTCATACTCCCTCTCTTTTTAACTCATAAACTCCGTATGCTCCTCACAAAAAAAAAGAGTGTCCCAATAAAATTTCGGGACACCGTCATGATTTAATCTTCAATATGGTCTTTTTTCGCTTTAACTATTTGTATGCTTTGGTCTTCATTATTTTCAACAAGATGTTGTAAGATGGATAATTTATTTGCCCAAAATTGTTCGTAATAGGATAACCATTGTTTGATTTCTAAAAATGCTTCTGGCTGAAGTTTGTATCTTCTTTCTCTGCCAACTTTTCTTCCACTTATTAGTTCAGCTTCTGAAAGAATATGGAGATGTTTTGCAATTGCTGTTCGACTCATTGGAAAATTACTTGATATTTCAGAGATAGGTAGTTCATTATTTGCTAATAATTTAAGTACTTCTCTTCTCGTAGGATCCGCTATCGCTTGAAAAACGTCATATTTTTGTGCAGAACTGGACACTAGTTTTCAACAACCTTTTTAAGTTTTTGAACTATACCTGTCCAACCACCATTCATATTGTCGCGGACAATAGCACTTTTTTGATTTGGTTTTGGAAGAATTTCATCTGCTGTTTTCCAGCCACTATGAATTAAAGTAAATTCTGTTTGTTCACCTAAATCTTTTAAAATAAATGATACTACCCATCCGTCAACATCCCAAGAAAATGATACTAGATTTGGTTCATCAATTTCTAATACTTTACAAGGAGATGCACCGAATGGTCCTTGCAAATGAAATTCATACCCAACTATTGGTTGAAAATCATTCGGCATAAACCAGGCTGCAATACCTTCAGAAGTTGATACTACCTGCCATACTTTTTGAATAGGTGCATTGTATATTAGTGTTTGTTTAATATCTTCTACTTGGTTTTGTACTCCCATATAGACCCTTCTTTCACATTAAATATAAAACCTTTTAGTTATATTTCAAATTATATATAACCATTTGGTTTCATGTCAATCACATTTTATATCCATATTTTTCTCTTTAGCTAACTAATTTTATTCCCTCTTCTAACCATCGTTATGAATTTTGCACGCTCAGTATGAAACTCATTTTCTTTTGTGAAGCTAAAATTTTCATATAGTCGAATTGCTCTTGAATTAAACTTTGCAACTGTTAATCTAAACGCGGAATGATTTGTTGAATCCTCGATATCTCCAAGAATAAATTTGAAAAATTGACTTCCAAACCCTTTCCCTGTTAAATCTGGTCTAACACCTAATCCGATATCAATCAATTTTTCGTTATATACATCAAACTCGTTTCCTTTTGGAACATGAGCTGCCTGTCCAGTGCAATAAAAACCTACTAGGTTCTCATTTTGGTCAATTATTACTTTATATTGATTGTTTAACAATTCATCTAATTCTTCTTTTCCCGACTTAATATTATAAAAATCGTATGGTGGTACATATCTCCAATTAACAATTTCAATTGCATAAGAAGCTGTCATTTCTCTAATAGATAACTGCATAATTTCCCCTCACTTTTTCAATTTAACCCATACAAATAAAAAGCATTACCCCATAAATTGGAGTAATGCTATACACTAATAGAGCATTTTTAATTATGAAACTGCTCTATGTCTTACAAAAAAGAATACACCGATATTCACTAAAAATATTCCTAAAAATGCTGCTAATAATAACTGAACGCCTGAAATTACACTCGCACTATCAGTAGCATGAAGTAACCACCAAATACTCGCAAATCCTAAGATGAAGAGATTAATATTAAATGCAATCGACATTGTAGCTAGTACATTTTTTGTTTTTCTTTGCATTTTAACCTCTAACCAGACTGATAAAATCAAGGAAACGAAAATAAAACCAAGGAACGCAATAAACTTTACATCCATTCTTATTCCTCCTAAATTTTATTTGGCAATTAACTCTATTAGGTTATTCTTTTGATTCGATATAAAAAAGGATTTTCCTTTCAAAAATAACAGTATTACAGTAAATAAGGACTAATACCCATAACTATTGCACTAGCCATTAGAATTGGATTAAAGAAATTAACTAAACCCAATTTCCAATCTAATTATTTTTCATATTTAGTCCAATTTGATCCTTTGATTTTATTTGAAAGATAAATAATTTTTTTCTTAACTCTTTGTGCTTCTGATCCTTTTAAATATAATGGTTGATAATTATTTCGACTAGTTACCGAGGAAATAGAAAATGGCACAACTTTGATTTCCTTTTGATTAGAGAGTACTCCATTAGTTAAATGAAATGTTTGTTGGAAAACAAATGTATCTTTATCTTTTGGATTTTTATTTCCACCAAACATAAAGTTTCCTAAACTATAGACGATAAATTTTCCTTTGTATTCTTCTATCCCTTGGACGACGTGCGGGTGGTGTCCAACAATTAGATTTGCTCCGTGGTCAATCGAATAATGTGCTAAATCCTTTTGAATACTATTTGGTACATAATCGCGTTCGATTCCCCAATGGAAATGAATAATGATGATTTTCACGCCATTTTTTCGTAAGTTTTGAATATCATTATTAATTTTAACTCTTAAATCAGGTGAATCATTCCACCCTTCATATCCGAGTGCAGCTACTTTCACACCTTTAATTGTGGTTACATATTCATTGTCATAACCAAAATAACCAATTTTTTGCTTCTTTAAAGTGTTTATTGTATCTTCATAGCCTTTTTGTAAATAATCATGAATATGGTTGTTAGCTAGATTAACCGCTTCAATACCACTTAGATTTAAAATTTTCGCATAAGCCGGTTTACCTTTAAAGCGAAACGTTTTTGATGCTCTTTTAGTAGCATTTGTAAATGTCGTTTCTAAATTAACAGTCGATAAATCATCATATTTAAATATATTATTTAAGCCTTTTGTAAAATACGCTAATCCATTTTTATTAGCTTCTGCTGGAAAAGAGTTTACATATTGAAAGTTCACATCTGATCCAAGCGTAAAGTCACCAGCTGCACTAATTTTAATCGTCGTTTCGACGTTTTGAGGTTTTGTTGTATTGTGATTTTCAGGCTTTTGAACAGGAGGTTTGATCTCCGGCTTTTTTATCGGTTTTGGAGCATTGCCTACGCTACTTTTATGATCGCTTTTTACTAAATTGTTTTCTTCTACATAAATTTTCTCATAAACATAATAGCTAAACACTGATATACATCCAAATAGTGCCAGCACCATAATCCAAACAATTACTTTGTTACTTTTTCTTTTCTCGGTGTTCTTAACCTTTCTACTCCTCATATGATTTTATTTCTCCTTTATATATATTTGCTAGAATTATAGGGAAAAAGTTCAGCTACTTGTTCGAACAAATATCTTGCCTATTTCTACGACCATTGAACGAATTTTTTAATAAAATGAAACTATGGAGATTTTTCTTCACAGTTGCCAATCTATACTTCCTTAATGTGTAAAAAAAGAGAAAGTGAGTAAAATCTCTCACTTTCTATAGAAGAAACTTTTGTCAATTCTTAGTTTTTCAAAGTTAATACATATGCTACAAACACATTTTTGTTATTTTTCATCATTACTTTAGAAACTAATAGTTCATTGCCTGTTGGACTCCAAGTAATTGGTCCTGCGATCTCATCTAAATCAGTCGATAATTGTGTTATCTTTCTAGATTTGACATCGATTACAAATAATCCTCTTTCTCCTTTATCTTCCGAAATAACGGAAAAAGCTAGCGTTTTAGAATTGGGGGACCAACCTGAACCAAAAATTTGCGTCCCCTTAGCTAATGAGGCAGTTTTTCGACCCTTTTCATCCGTAATAAATAACTCTCTTTTTGTCGGTGTAATTTTTCTAACAATCGCGTATTGCTTTTGATCAGGTGCTGGAATCACCCACTCGACATTTTGTTCACCATATTTTTTTCTAATTTCATTAACCTGATCTAAGCTCGGATTGATTTCTTTCACATGTCCAGTTAGATCAGCTGAATACATCTGACGAGATAAAGTTGAATAAATGATTGTATTATTATCGATCCATCGGCCTTCTGTTGCAAATGCAAAGATTGTATCTGGTTCTGACACTTTAACCTTTTCAGTTCCTTCAGAACTTATAATATAACCAGTTCCAGTATTTCCATCCTCTGTTTGTTTATAGAAAATATGCTTTTTATCAGGCGAAATGACAGCACCAACTTGATCGTGCTCCTCACTGACTAATGCTTTCGATTTATTCGTTTTTAAATCATAAGAATACAAGTTAATATGATAAGTATAATCACCATTATCTGTCATCACGTTTTTTGGTAAACTTGTATTTTTTTGCTCGGTTAAAATCGTATGATCATCTAACCAATCCGTCCCCCGAACACCTTCATATCGATCGATTTTTTCAAGAGCCAATTCATTTGTTACAACTTCTTCATTTCCAGTTAATACGGTAATCTTTTTATGCTTTTTTTCGATTACGATATTGTCATTTTGACTTTGACAACCAGATATCAATAATATTGAACAAACAAGAAATATCACTTTAACCATAATCTTATTGAACACCACATCACTCCCCTACGCCCAGTACTAACTATATGATAAGTTTAGGATGTTTCAATTTTTAACAAATCATGTTTCCAACTTGTAAATTTTTATTTTACGATAGGAAATTTAATGATAAAATTTGATCCGCTACCTTCAATTGATTCGACTTGAATCGTACCGCTTTGCTTTTCAATTAAATCTTTCGTTAATGCAAGTCCTAGCCCAGAACCTCCAAATTGTCGCGAACGATCCTTATTTACAGTAAAAAATGGTTCAAATATTTTATCGACTGCTGCTTTAGAAATTCCAATACCCGTATCAGTTACATTAATAATTAACTGGTTATTTTCTACGATATTTGAAACACTTATTTCACCATTCGGTTTATTATACTTAATTGCGTTGTCTAGTAAGTTCATCATAATTAATGTAAAGCTTTCCTTATCTATTAAAATCGTTGCATGTTCAAAATTTGTATGAATCGCTAATCCAAACTTTGTCATTTTCCCCTTCATTCTTGAACAGATATCTTCTAAAAGAGACTTTATATCGACTGCTTCTTTCTCAATTTCAAAGTCATATTTCTCAAGTTCAGCTAATTTTAAAATTTTTTCTACCATATCGTAAAGGCGAAGTGATTCCTTTCCTATATTACTGATCGCTTCTTCTAATAATTTCGGATCATCTGAATACATGTCTAATAAGTCAATATAAGCCCTTATAACTGTCAGAGGCGTTTTAAATTCATGTGTAATTGAGCCTATAAATTGTTTTTGTTGTTTTTCTAAGATTTTCAGTTTTTCCACTGCAAGTTGAAGATTATCTTTTTCTTGCTTGATTCCTTTTATATTATGCTGAATTTCATTACTCATATAGAAAATGGCTTGGCTTAAATAACCTAATTCATCTTTTCGACTTAAAATTGATCGTTCCGGATAGTTCCCTAATTTAATTTCCTCTGTTACTTTTCTAAGTTTTAAAATACTCATAACGAGCGAATAAAAAAAGAAATATCCAATAATAAAACTAAGAATAGTAGTAACTAAACCAATTTTAATAAAGAGATTAATTGTATTATCATAAAACTTCTGATTATTTATTAATGAATAATCGAATTGAACAACTCCGATTTGTTTATTCGCATTATAAATAGGTGCAAAGTATGATAATGTATCACCTTTTTCCTGATATGCAATTTTACCTTTTAATGCATAGCTCAATGTATCTCCTATATCAGTAGATTCTAATGGAAGAGAATCACCTACGACTTTTCCTGACATATTAAAAATCGTGACATGAAGACTACTAATAATGCCAATCTGTCTAGCGATTTCCCGACCATATTGTTTAAAAAATTCTTGAGGGTTATCTAATGTTTGACTTAAATAAACCTGCTTTACATACACGTTTGCTAGCTTACTTTGCCTAGCCAGTGTTTCTTCCGTTTGTTTTTGCTGATTTTGTTTGATTCCTTGAAGTACTAAAATACTTAATACAATGACAGTTCCTACTAATAATGCGGCTAAAAATAAGCTCGACTTAACTTTTATACTTAATTTCATTTCGTTTCACTAGATATTTTATATCCAACCCCAAAAACAGTTTGAACGATATGTTGGTATGAATTCCCTAGCTTTTTTCGTAAGCGTTGGATATGAATATCGACAGTTCTTGTACCACCGATATACTCAATCCCCCATACTAAATCTAATAATTCATCTCGACTATAAATTCGATCAATATTAGAAATTAATAATACTAGTAAGTCAAATTCCTTAGGGGTTAATTCAATATTTGTGCCATCAATGACAACTTTTCTTTGCGACGGAATGACTTGAAGCTTATTAATTGAAATCGTTTTATTTTCATCAGGAGATGATTGCTTTTTTAATCTTCGAAGTAGTGATCTAGTTCTAGCTATTAATTCTCTAATATCAAATGGTTTTGTTATATAATCGTCTGCTCCAAACTCTAATCCTAAAACACGATCAATAATATCGTCTTTAGCTGTAAGTAAAATAATGCCAAGTCCATTTTTATTACCAATTTGTTTACATAAATCCAAACCATTCATTACAGGCATCATAATATCCGAGATTAGAATATCCGGATTAAAAGTCGAGATTTTTTCTAGTGCTTCTTTTCCATTAAATGCGCTTTCTACATCATATCCTTCTCTACGAAATGCATATGTTAATGGATCTACGATACTTTTTTCATCATCTACAATTAATACTTTCCCTTGCAATTACCTCACCTAAATTCATAATTTATGTTTTTTCTCACTTTTATTGAAATTTTACTTTTGGCTTTTTCTATTTCCTTAGGAAAAATTATAGATGTCTCGTTACCGAATTACTAAACGTTTTTTATTTATATACAAAAAATTTACAACTTGGAAACATCTCATTCTCATTTTTTCATATGTGTTCGGTTCAATTATTAGTTTGGACAATATTCTAGTCCTTTATCTTGTTTCATACATTATGTAATGAATAAAATTGGGAGGGATTTCATGGATCATATTCGAAATATGCAAGAGAAATGTAATAAATATAAATTCTGCCATGTAGTATTTCAAACTGCTGAAAGAGCTTTATTAGAAGGAGTTTTATTAGATCATGACTCAAATAGCGCGAACTTACTCGTCCTAGAGGACCTTGCTGCTCCTAAAATCGCGTTTTTTGAAGTAAGACAAAGCGGTGGTGATACTTTTAGTCCAAGATATCGAAAGTATAAAAAAGTTAATATACCGTTAGCATCAGTTTCAGCAATATACTTATTTCCATATTACTACCCTAGTTATCCGTATGTTTATCAAAGAAATTATCATCCACAATAGTAAAAAGCATCTAGAAAAATAGATGCTTTTTTTTATATTTGATATTAAAAATTTTTATTGCGCTGTAAAAGCAAATATCGATAATGGCTTGATTTCATTATTCTCAATAAAATCTTCTAGCATTTTAACTTCTGACCGAATCAGTCCCGTTAATTTACTTGGCATGGCTTCTACATTACTTAGTTCAACTTCAATATCTGATAATGTTTTATTAATTTCCCAATTACAATCATGTAATTGTGGTGAAAATATTGCTGTCTCATTATTTATGTTCCAGCCGGAGCTTTCACAAATAGTTTTTATATCATTCGGAGTTAAAAGAGTTCGAACATTAGATTCACTATCTTGTTTAAATGATTCGTACTGAGCTTGAATTAAAATCGATAATAAATGTGGGTACTGCTCAATTGAGCTAACTCTTGTGTCCCATTCAGCAAAGCATAGTGTTTTGCCCCATTTTTTAATTTTAGTTAATAATGTCCCAAACTCTTCTTGCGATTTGAAATACCATGAGCAGTGAGACATTACGATATAATCAAATTCATTTTCCGAAAAATCAATAGCTGGTGATAATAAGTCAACTTCAAACTCCATCTTTAATTGATGCCCTAATTTCGAATTCATTAAAAATTCTGCTGAGTCTCCTAATGAAATTGGACTTCCATACGTTTTTGAACCTATATCAACTCCATGAACTAATCCATTTTCCCCGACTACGTATGCTAAAACGGCAGTCGTATCTCCTTGACCACAGCCTATTTCAAGTACTTTACTTCCTTCTTTTATATTCCAAAATTCAACTAATTTAAAACGATGCTCCGTTTGTATTCTTTGTATGTCAGACATCCCATTACCTGATGCCATACAATCAATAACCGATTCAACTGCATTTTTAATCATAAAACTCCTCCTTGGACGATACATGTCATTATTAATTTACTTTTCTACTATTCTTCCGTTTTGTTTCAATCTAATTTGAAGGTTACTTCTCCTACCCCAATATCCATATTAACTTCTAATTTAATTTTAGCATCGTCATATGCTTCATTAACGTAAACTCCATTACCTTTCGAAATTAAATCAATAACGTTTGCTTTTCCAATTCCTTTACTTAATTTAACTTTTACACCAACATTTGAAGGCAATACAACGGTCGTTTTTCCGATTCCCGTTTTAATATTTGTTTCAAAACTGTTCTTCCAGTTTCCTCCTAAGTTGACATTAAGTTCTCCGACACCTGCATTTATATTTAATTTATTTAACTTCAAACCACGCAAATCAAGATTTGTCTTTGACGCACCTGTGTTTACATCTAAATCGAGCGGAATTTTATCCGAAAGCTTCAGATCCCACTCACTCTTTATTTTCCCGATTTTCATTTTTGATAGATGATGTTTAGACTGATCAATTTTTACTTCACCAGTAGAATTTTTAAGTTTGTATGATACATCCGGTTTAAAACTTTTATTATTATATTCTGCCTTTCCCTCTACCCATTTTTTAGTTCCTATAGAAACATTCATTGATCCGGCACCTAAGTCTAAACTTACATCCAAATTCTTTGCTTGATCTTTATGAATTGAAATTGTCTCTTCCTTCACCTTACCATTGTTTACGATTGAGCAACCGGTAACAACAAAGGCCGCAGCAATTATTAATAGTACGGACATAATTAATTTTTTCATTTTTTAACCTCCAATTAAGAACTTCTAACACTCTCATTTTATGGAAATTAAAAAATCTAGATAACATCCTCTAGTATCAATCAGGCTACGGCTTAAGACTGAAAGTAAATAAAGTACAAGTAAGTCACTACTATTTATTAGATTTTTTGACAGGATTCTCCTCTATTCTTCTAAAGATTTTTATATTTTGTCCTGCCCCAAACTTTCATACGTTATCCTGAATGTGAATAAAATGAAATGAATTAATTGTAAAGGAGGAGAATCTATGACAAATTTACCACTAACAACTGATCAAATGATTTCTATTATTCGAAGCGGTCTTAGAAAAACCCAATTCTCCAAAAAAGTAATTATAGTAGGCGCAGGTATGGCCGGATTGACAGCTGCTTCTTTACTAAAAGATGCGGGGCATCAAGTTACAATTATTGAGGCAAATGATCGAATTGGAGGTCGTGCCTATACGTTGCGTTCTCCCTTTAGTAATGGACTATATTTAAACGCAGGACCTTTACGAATCCCCAATATCCATCATTTGACATTAGAATATATTCGAAAGTTTAAATTGCCAGTAAATGAGTTTATTAATGAAACGCCAAACGATATTATTTATGCAAACGGAATAATGACGAATGAAGCTAATTATAAAATTAATCCTGACATTTTAAATTATCCAGTAGCACAAAACGAAAAAAGAAAAACTTCTGATGCTTTATTGAATCAAGCATTGCAGCCATTTATCGATTTTATTAATCAAAATCCATTAACGAATTGGGAACTAGTCGAAAAAAGGTACGGCAATATTTCATTTGGTTCTTTTTTAAATTCCTATTTTTCAATAGGAGCAGTCGACATGATTGGTGTGCTCCTTGATTTCGAAGCATTTATGGGGATGTCCTTTTTAGAGGTATTAAGGGAACAGGTCGCTTTTAATTCAGCAACAAAATTTTATGAAATAACAGGTGGTATGGATCTATTACCAAAAGCATTCCTACCACAATTAAAAGATAATATTCATCTCAACCAAAAGCTGATGAAAATTATTCAAAACGATAAATTTGTAACCATTCAAACGACTGATAATAAAACCTCCAATCAATTCACGCTAAACGCTGATCTTGCCATTATCGCTATTCCATTTTCACTCTTAAGATTTGTAGAAATTGAACCATTCAATTCGGTTTCTTACTATAAACGTAAAGCAATTCGTGAAATTAACTACATGTCTGCAACGAAAATTGGAATAGAGTTTAAAAGTAGATTTTGGGAAAAACATGGTCAATTCGGCGGGAAATCTACAACCGATTTACCTAGTAGACTTGCACTCTATCCTAGTATTGATATTGGCAAATCAGGGCCTGCTGTAGTAAACGCAAGCTACACTTGGGCAGATGAGGCGCTAACGTTAAGTAGTTTAACAGAAGAAGAACGTATTTATTATACTTTACGAGACATGTCTAAAATATGGGGAAACCAAGTTTATTCTGAATTCGTAACGGGAACTTCCTTTAACTGGAGTCAAAATTCATTTTCTGTTGGTGCTTTTACTTTTTTCGAGCCTGGGCAAGAGGAAGAACTCAATTCTTATATAAGTAGTCCTGAAGGTAGACTGCATTTCGCAGGTGAACATGCTTCGCGTTCTCATGCTTGGATTCAAGGTGCCATTGAATCTGGGATCCAAGCAGCAAACGAGGTTAATAATTTGATGACATGAATAGTAGTACATCTGCGTTTATGAAAGAAACACTCTCGTACTATTTCAATTAAATAGGCTTTTTTTCAAATAAAAAGAACCGGGCATCAACTCGCCCGGTTTGCGTTCTATGATAATGCACCAGCCGGTCTCAATCGCGCCATCATAATTTCATCAACAAACCGGCCATTTGCTTTAATATTCCCCTTCTTAACTCCCTCAACGTTAAAACCAAACTTTTCATATAACGCCTGTGCCATAGGGTTTGTTTCTAACACTCCTAGTTCTACTCTTTCTAGCATTAGCCAATGATCAGCTAAATCTAAAACTTTTCTAAGTAAAGCCTTGCCAATTCCTTTATTATGATGATTTCCATCAGTCGCAATAAATAAATCTCCTACATGAGACCTGCGTCCAGTTCTTTGCACTAAACCAACTAGCCCTACTACATCTCCATTACATTCAGCTACAAATTCATATTCATTTGCTTGTAGGTTTCTAATTCTATTTTCCATCATGTCTATTCTCATACTAGGTAAAAAAATCATATAAGGAAAAACATTTTCTTGAGTACATATCCTATGAAGTGCTTTCGCATCACTTATTTCTACTGGTCTTATCAAGATTTCCATCAAGGCTCACTCCTTCAAATTATTAGTTTAACCCCTCTAACCATTCATGATTAGGATGATTGCGCAAAATTGCTTCACGCAACCACTTTTTCTGGAACTCGTTCAATGAATTAATCACATTTTTAAAATCCTCGTGATCTTTTTCCCTCGTATTACTAGCCTTATATAATAGGACTATTTCAGGATTTAAGTATGGAATACCCTCATTTGAAAAGCTGTAAAATGAGTCTAGTTTACAAATAATCGATTTATCTCTTCTAAATTTCCACTCATTGAATTCAATTTCATTTAGTAAGACTTCTAACTCACTATTCGTCTGACTATTCCTACCATGCAATTCATGGATTGGTAATTCTAGATATTCATTCTTCCAATTTGTTAATTCCCCTTTAAGGACTTTATTAAACGTCCAATCATTTAAATACTCTTTAAGACTTAATTGATCCTTCCGGGCAATCGCGATTTCAATATCATGATGATTTCTCGTCTCCTTACCTAAGTAAAGGTCAATTGCCCATCCACCAGCAATATACCATCCTTTATTAAACCCTTTCATTACATGATTTATTTTAAAACATTCATTAAAAACCATAAAATGTACCTCCTAATTAAAAAAGCACCACACTGAATGTATGATACTTAATAATCAATTTATTTAATTTTAAAAAATAAAAACTTTTCTACTTTAGGATGAATCGGCTCATCAACATAAGAACGATTCCATCGATTGAATAGCTGGATCTCACCGTCAAATGAGCCATTTGTTTGCCCATCGTCTGAGAAAGTTGAACTTTCAGAAACAGTTGAAACAATCGCAGTCTCAGTTCCGCCTGAAACAAAGTTTGGCTCATAATTCATAGATAATACAGTCATCATACACAATATTGTTATAATGCTGGATATTCTTCTCATCTTGTTATTTCCTGCTTTCGATTATTTTTAATAGAGTGTTATTGTATTCTTTATATAACAAGTTTTGATTTTCTAATGATTCGTGTTTTTCATAGTAATCTGCAACAACCCCATAATATTTAATTAATTTTTCGTGGTCATTATATTCAATCCATAATGGCAAAGCAACTTTACGTAAATAAGTCACTAAATTAGCCTCATCCTTTTTTGCTTCAAGTAATAAAACTTTCATTCTAATATAAGATGCACTATTTCTATCTTTTATTTTAGATAGATTTTCGCATAACAATTGAGTAGCAGTCTCGTAATTGTTCATGATCATCATATTGTTAGCTATATTTGAAATGACTAAAAAATACTCCTCAGTTCCCTCTTGTATGTTCGATAAGTATTCTTCATAATATCTAATCGCCTTTTTATGTTGACTAGAATGATAGTATAAATAGCCTAAATTATGTAATGCACTCATTTGTATCGTTTTATCGCTTAGTATTACAGAAGCATCTAGAATTTCGATTAGAAATTGCTCAGCTCGATCTAATAGCTTACTTTTAATTAATTGAAGTGAAAGTAACATTTTTGCATCTAGAATTCGTTTAATATTATTATTTTGTAGAAAAATAGGGATTGCCTTATTACAAAAATACATTGATAAAGAGGTCTGATTAATATAACTGTATACTAAAGCTCTATAAAAGCAGTATTCTTGAAAATCAATTTCAAGGTTCGGTGTAATTTCTTGGACTTCATCCATTACTTGAAGTGAATCATTGTATCTTTTTTCTTTTATGTAATATATTGATAGTGTAAACAAATATTTTATTGATTCATATTGGGAAAATTTCTTCATTTTTACTTCAAGTTGTTTCCATTTTTTCTTTGCTTTTTTAAGATCTTCGATAAAAATATAATATCTCCAAATTGTAATATAAAAATCATTTGATATATTAGTATAATTTATTTTTTCTTCCTTATTGATTAATTCTTCATATAGCATTTTGCTTGAGTCATAGTCAGCTCGCTCTATAGAATTCCATAATCGTTTGAGCTGAATAGTCACTTCATCTATAATGTCATTCTCATCTACCTCGACTTGCATCTTCTTTAAAAGTAACCCAATCGTTTCTATACCAGCTTCTTTTGTACCATTTTCAATTTTACTTAAGTGTGAAACAGAACAAATCCCTTCACATAATTTCTCCTGAGTCCAACCTAATTTCTTTCGATGATGAAAGATCATCATACCATAATCCATAATTAAATCTCCTGTTCATCTTTATTTAAAATAGATATTTCATATGATAAATAATAAATAAATTCTATATTAATATTTTTAATCGCATCCTAATAATTAAATTTTAGTAGATTCACCGACATATTAATATATTTTTCTGATAATTTTTAGACAAATTATATTCGAAAAATTTTCCCAATACAAAAAAGTCAAACATAATGGTATGATTTCTTTACAAGCAATTAAACGATACTAAAGATTAATAACTTCATTAGTATTTTTTAAATGCACCCCCATTTAATAACCAGTATTAAAGCAAGATGTAATTATTACATCTTGCGATTTTTTTGATTAAGCCAATAATATTTCTATAAATAATATAAATATAGTTTTAAATTTCCAGTCATCAAGTTTTGAAATATATTCAAACTAGTAATCTTCTAAATCAATTTAAAGTTGTAGGGGTCTCATATGGCTAAAAAATCACTCACTCTATATTTGGTAATTTTTGGTATAATCTTCCTTATTATCTTAACATTAAAACTATCTATTGAAAAAGAAAAACAGAAGAGATTAGACGACGAAGCTTCAACAGAAGTGATTGTTGAACAAAGCGTCCAGGATTCTGTAAGAAATTATATTACGGCTATAAAATGGAAAGACGTCGAGAAATATAACTCTGTTGTTATTGATTCATTAAAAATTAACAATCATTCTTTCTACTTTACTAGAATAATGTCCAATGTAATCGACGCGAAATTCATCGGTGATAATTTATCTGTCATCCATTTAAATAAGAAAGATCATACTGCTACTATACATGTAAAATATGAAATTACGTTTGATGGTAAGACATATCCTAAAGTAAATTATAAAAATGGACGAAATATATATAATGTAACTCTTGATCTTGTGAAACTAAAAAATAAATGGGTAATTGCAAATATATATGATTTAAAAATTATTTAAAGTCATTTCAGATGGATAATTGTTCTCTATAAAGTCCACGTCCCCGAAGAAAGTCACTAGGAAATTAATTTTCCTTGTGGCTTTTTTAGTATTATTAATGATTTCTGCGTACTAATTTGCATGTACTGTTCGCTGGACCTTATTGCAAATTTTGCGTTTTCCCCTACTCAATTTATAAAAAAAGGAAGTCTCTAAAGTACTCTGACTTTGAGACCTCCCATTTAAGTAATATGTAGTTTCTTCTCAATCTTATAAGTCTACTTTTTCTTTTTATCAATTAGATTGTTTCTAAATCTTTCATTAATAATTCTTTACTATCTTCATACTTTACAAGTTGTGTATATTCAAGCGCTTTTGTTTTAGCAGCTTGACTTTCTGTAACTCTATTTAGTTTTGCACATGCTCTTGATAAAGCTTCATATGCATATGCTATGTAGAACGGCTCCAACTCCGCCTCTAAACTAATTTTAATACATTTTTCTGCGTAGTCTAAAGCTGTATCCCCTTGTCCGATCACAGCATATACTCTTGATAATTGCCAATATCCAATCGACACATTTTTTGGCGTATGCTCCTCTACCTTTCTCCAATGCCAAAATGAACTATGACATAAATGAACCATTTCTTCTGTTTCACTAGGTGTTCGGTTTTCTAATTCTAGTAAGTCCCACACTTTGTTAAAACATGATACAGCAAATTGTCTATGCGTAAATTTTTCTTTTTCAATTGTCTCAGTCACTATTTTTCCCTCCAGCTGTAAAATCTACAGATTGATTATTTACTTGAATTACGGCATTTCTACGTTGCTCGTCTAACTTTAATCCTTTTTCACCAATATATTGTTCATAAAAAGTGTTTCCTTGTTCTTCCTCAATTTTATTACGCTCATTGGCGTTAAAGCTCATTAAAATGCCTACCGGAGTTGCTAAAACTAACAAAAATACACCAATTCTTAGAGCTGCGGACTTTACAACCTTCATAAATTTATTCATATGTATGGTTCTCCTCAAATTGAATATAATATTCGATAATTTCCACGCAAATCTTAGCTAACAATACTATTCTCTCTAACATTACTATTTTCCTGTCTGCCAGTTATGGTTCATAAAAAATGAGTACTCATTTGCGTCAATTCTATATTGTTGAAATAAAAACGCCTCCATCTAGGTGAATATCAAATCACCTAAACGAAAGCGTTTATTTTATGTTTTTTTTAATTATTATTCACCTAAGTCTACATTGTGGTAAACACGTTGAACATCTTCTAAATCCTCAAGAACATCTAACATTTTTTCAAATTTAGCTAGACCATCTTCTGGTAATTCGATATCATTTTGCGCTAGCATTGTTAATTCAGCTACCGTATATTCTGTAATGCCGGCATTTTTAAATGCTTCTTGCATTGAATAGAACTGATCTTGATCAGCATAAACAATAACGGACTCATCTTCTTCTAAAATATCACGAACATCTACGTCTGCTTCCATTAAAATTTCAAGCACTTCATCAGAAGATTTACCTTCAATTCCAATTACAGCAGTTGCATCGAACATATATGATACTGAACCTGTTACGCCAAGATTACCACCATTTTTACTAAATGCAGCACGAACCTCTGCTGCTGTACGGTTTACGTTATTTGTTAATGCATCAACAATTACCATCGAACCATTAGGTCCAAATCCTTCGTAACGAAGTTCATCAAAGCTCTCTTCAGAACCACCTTTTGCCTTTTCAATCGCACGATCAACGATATGCTTTGGTACACTATATGTTTTCGCACGCTCAAGAACAACTTTTAAAGCTTGGTTTGATTCTGGATCCGGCTCACCTTGCTTCGCTGCTACATATATTTCACGTCCAAACTTTGCATAAACACGACTAGTATTTGCATCTTTTGAAGCTTTCTTTTCTTTAATATTATTCCATTTACGACCCATCTTGTCCCACTCTCTTTCAACTTTGAATCTACGATTAATTTACTATGTTTGACATTCTTTTCAGTTACTATAGCTAACTTTTACTACTAAAGGATAACCAAACATTCTCTATTTCATATTATACCTCATTTCAACTTTTTTTCGAAATGAATCGTTTCTTAAAATACATGTTTTATGGAAAAAAATGAGCATAGGGCTAAAAGCTGGAAAGAATGCTAGAAAATCGATTAAAACTAAAAAAATTACTTCTAGCTTGAAGTAATTTTTTCATATAATCTTTACTTTTATCAAATAAGTAAAATAATTATTCCCTTTCCAAATACCTTTTACTTCATATACTCTTTCCCCTTTTCTAGAACCAACTGCAAAAGAATAGCTTCCCTTTCTATTTAAATTGTGGTTATAAATATATGAATTTTTAGTGGCGGTACGCTCTAAAACTTCTACGTTTTCGGGTTGCTCTGAAAAATGAATTTTTATAAGGTCCCCATGAAAGGCAGGAATAGCTGTATCTTCTTTAATATTTTGATCTGAAACATTTACTAATTTATCCTTATCCAATAATTTTCCCCAAGAATAATTTGCTATTTTATACGGTATAGTTTTATCTGCAAGTTCAAATTGAACTACTGGTTTTTCTTCTTTCGATAAAATGGTTTGATTAACAATGATTGAAATTGTAAAGAACGCCAATAAATATAAAATTACTTTTTTAAACATCGAACTTCCGCTCCATATTTTTTCTCTTAATAAGTTTAATTTAATCTATTTATTGTAATTTGTATATTGGGAAAATTCTGCACATTTTAACGAATTTCTAGTAACTCGGAATATTCATTTATATTCAGAAAAAATAGTTCATATTTTCTTCTGAATTCAACAATCTAATAAAGAATACTGTAATATGTAGAAGTAGAGTATACATTTTGGGGGTTAATTAAATGGTAAACATGAATCCTGAATATTGGATTTCCAAACTTAAATTAGAAGCTCATCCAGAAGGTGGACATTACAAATCTACCTATCAATCAAATGAACAAATTTCAGATCAAGAATTATCCGTAAATTTTGATGACCACAGATTGCTTTATACTAGTATTTACTTTTTACTACAATCACATGATATTTCTCATTTTCACAGACTAAAATCTGATGAATTATGGTATTTCCATGCAGGCAGTTCATTGACAATTCATGTTATCCATGAAAATGGTCAATACGAAGAAATTAAATTAGGATTAAATTTAGAAAACGGAGAAGTTCTACAATATTTAGTTCCAAAAAATTCAATTTTCGGATCCTCAGTTATGGAAGAAAATACTTTTTCGCTAGTAGGATGCATGGTTTCACCAGGCTTTGATTTTAAGGATTTTGAATTATTCACTAGAGAACAATTACATAAGAAATATCCCGAGCATAAAGAGATTATTAATAAATTAGCATATGAAGTACTTCCTTTTTAATTCTATATCAGGAAAAGGGGCAGTCCTAAAAGTCAACGTAACTGACTAATAGGCTCCCTTTTTTTAATTTTGAGATATATTTTTGATGTATAGCAGCAAAACGGGGGTATCTTCGTAGTGTTTTTTAATTAGAATCGATTTATGGTCTCCATTAATTTAAATTTAGTAGAATTCTTTACTTTTTTTAGCTGTTTGAGAAGAATTCGAGCAAATTTATTAATTTTCTAGTTTATTTCATCTACTTTTGAGCAATTATTAAGGTAGAATACCATAACCGGTATGGGTAATATCTAATCTATTTTGGGGTGATAGGGAATTTATTCGCAGATTCTCTATTTTTATTTGCACTTCGACATTTAATTGCAGTTATACGATTCTTATTTGCACATTTCACTCTCTTATTTGCACGTCCACATCTAATTGTAGTTTCTGATTTTTTATTTACACTATTAAAATAAAACTGAGGATGCCCCTAAATTTTTGGGACACCCTCAGTTTATGGGGAAATTGAACAATGAAATAAATAGTGAAGATCATATTTTAAACTTCTGTTTTGGATAAAATCAAAGTTATTTACTTAAGCGGTATGAAAATAGTTTAAAAACTTTACTTCATATTTAAATATTTAGTACTAGCAAATCCTTTCTTTCCATTGTAAGAAACGATTGCCCAATTATAATCGATTTGGGTTTTACCAGTTGTTTGATAGCCAAGGAAACTAACTTTTGCACCTTTAGGTATTACCGTAAGAACTTTATTTTTTGTACTAGGACCAGTGCGTAAATTTAAATTTGCTTTTGTTGAAACTATAGTTGGGATCTTTTGTAAGTAGTTCGTGCTTACATATGCAATACCGTTTTTAGTAGTTGTTGTTTTAATTTGTGCCCAGCTAGCATTATAGAATTTCACAATTTCGATTTGATCATTCTTTCTTAATGTGTCTACAACTTTAGAGTTTGTGTTTGGTGCACTGCGTACATTTAATACACTCGCAGTTACTTTATATACACTAATTGGAGCACTTACTACTGCTGCATTAGCATGAGTTGGTTGTGCTACTACTCCATTTGAGAATAATAATGCTCCTGATAATGCCATAGTTGAAACTAATGATTTTACTAATTTCTTCTTCATTTTAATTCCTCCTCTCACCTTCTATCTCCATGATATTGAATCAATGTTTCGAACTTAAACATGAAATGTATCTAAGTTGTAAACTTTTTCAAAAAGACGTTTTAACAAACAGGAAAAATTTGCATATTCTCCAAATAAATGGACATTCTAAATTTTGAATTTGTATGAATGGGGGCAAATTATGGATAATCAAGCAAACAATGATGAAATATTGACGAATCGACAAGGCCATCCGGTTACTGATAATCAAAATGTAAGAACAGTTGGTAATAGAGGACCAACAACTTTAGAAAACTATGACTTTCTTGAAAAAATCTCTCATTTTGACCGTGAACGAATTCCAGAACGAGTTGTGCATGCTCGTGGTGCTGGTGCACATGGGTACTTTGAAGCTTATGGAAAAGTTGGAGACCACCCGATTGCTAAATATACTAGAGCAAAATTGTTCCAAGAAAAGGGTAAAAACACACCTGTATTCGTTCGCTTTTCTACGGTTGTCGGTGGTGGACATTCCCCTGAAACTTTACGTGATCCGCGAGGTTTCGCTACAAAGTTTTATACTGAAGATGGTAACTGGGATTTAGTCGGTAATAATTTAAAAATCTTTTTTATCCGTGATCCATTGAAATTTCCAGATATGGTTCACTCATTCAAAGTGGATCCAGTAACAAATCTTCCTGACCCTGAAAGAATGTTTGACTTTCTTCATTTAACGCCTGAATCTACTCATATGGTTACATTTATATTTTCACCATGGGGTATTCCGGCTAACTATCGTCAAATGCAAGGGTCTGGTGTTAATACATATAAGTGGGTTAATCAAGATGGAGAAGCTGTTCTTGTTAAGTACCACTGGGAACCGCTAAAGCATGAAATTAAAAATCTAACGCAACTAGAAGCAAACGAAATCCAATCGACTAATTATAATCACGCAACTCAAGACCTTTACGAAGCAATTGAAAAAGGCGATTTTCCAGAATGGGAATTATGTGTACAAATCATGAGTGATGATGAACATCCAGAGCTTGATTACGATCCACTTGACCCTACAAAGCTTTGGTGCCCTAAGAAGTTCCCTTTTTTACCTGTTGGAAAAATGGTACTAAACAAAAATCCAGAAAACTATTTTGCAGAAGTTGAACAAGTTGCATTTGGGACAGGTGTACTAGTTGACGGACTTGATTTTTCAGATGATAAATTACTTCAAGGTCGTACATTTTCTTACTCGGATACACAACGTCATCGTGTTGGAACAAATTACTTACAACTACCCGTTAACTCACCGAAAACTCATGTAGCTACAAATCAACGAGATGGTCAAATGGAGTATAAAGTTGATATAGGACCTGGACAAAATCCACATGTAAACTATGAGCCTTCATCATTGGGTGGATTAAAAGAAGCACCGAAAACTGGAAAAGATCATGAGCCTTCCTACAATAAAAAACTTGTACGTCAAAAAATTGATCGACCGAATGACTTTATCCAAGCTGGTAACACATATCGTGCTTTTGACGAAACCGAGAAAAATGAATTAGTTTCAAATTTAGTCGATGCTTTAAAAGTATGTAAACCTCATATTCAAGAAACGATGGTTGGCTACTTTACAAAAGCCGACGAAGAATACGGCCGAAGAGTACGTGAAGGATTAGAAAAAGCAAATAACAATAGATCTGGACACACAAGTACCGAAGCCGCTGATGTCGCTTCTGACAAAGCGAAAAATATGGGGCATGAATCGGACCGATATTAAGAGGGGGTAGGCTTGTGCCTATCCTTTTTTGATTGAGTTAGAAAATACGAACAACATATGTACTTTATTGATAAAGCTGTGAACTTTGTTGATATAGTGGTGTTTTTTGTTGATATAGTGAGTATTTTTATTGATAAACTACTGTTTTTTGTTGATAAACTTTACTGAAGCCCGGGAATGTGTTTTAAATAGATAAAGTTTATTCACAGAATATTACGACTTAAGTTCCCAATTCAGTGATAAAAGTTTAAAATAAATTTAATAGTTAATGATAATACATATTTCATAATATGAAAGTGAGTTGTTTTTAGATGAGTAATGTTACTACGTTTAAAATTTTCAAACCGGCAGAAGACATTTTCGAAGCTATTGTCGATCCTGCTAAAATCGGTAATTTTTGGTTCTCTTCAAGTTCTGAAAGATGGGAAGAAGGAAAAGTTATTACTTTAAAATACGATCTTTACAACGCAGAAGGAAAAATAAAGATCATCGAGGTTGAGGCAAATAAGAAGATCGTGTTTGCTTGGGGACCTACAGATGAAGGAAATATCGTAACGATTACATTAAATGAACAAGACCAAGATAGCACAGTCATCGAAGTAGTCGAAGAAGGCTTTAATGAAAGCGACGCTCAATATGTTCATCATTTAATCGACAATAAAGAAGGTTGGGTTTTTATGCTTAGCTGTTTAAAATGCTACTTAGAATTTGGTGTAACTAAGTTAAGAGGCGGATTAGTGAAATAAAAATTATGTGATGGATTTAAAGGGTTGTCTAGTAATTCAGGTTTCTGATTAGTAGACAGTTCTTTTTTTTGAAGAGAAGTACATCGAGAGGGTATTTAAGCTTCCCATTTCATTTGTAGTTGCTATTTTTAAACTTCTTTTTAAGTTAGTCTAAAAAGCGGACACGTAAAAATGAGAATACTTTATAATAAAAATATCTTATTAAAAGGCGTGCTCACATGGGGAAACATTATAATCAAGAATATATAGATTATGTTTCAAAGTTAATCGTTGAAGAAGGAAGAAAAGCAACAGAAGTATCTTATGAACTAGAGCTTCCTTATTCAAGTGTTTGTAAATGGGTTAAGTCCTATAAACGAAAATTAAACCCTTCCGATACACAAGAGGTTCGAATGACTATATTAAACAGTTGACTGAGTCAAAAATGAAGGTCAGCATGAATAAAAAAGGAGACCCCTATGATAATGCATGTATAGAATCATTTCATGCCACTTTAAAGAAGGACTTAATTTATAGAAGACGATTTAAAACACGATCAGAAGCGATAAAATCAATAAATTATTATATAAGTAAATTTTATAATGAAAAAAGAAAACACTCAAAATTAGGATACAGCTCACCAAATAAATACGAGAGAAAAAATCAAAAATATGTGCTAGAAAAAGTCTCATAAATTAGCCATTTAAGTTTGGGCTAATCAATATGATTTTTTGATAATCTTTTCTAGTACTTTAGTCATTCTATTAAAAAATCTCAAATTTAATTGTCCACTTTCTTGACTGAAGTCCATAATAATGGGTTTTTTCTTAACTTATTTACGATTCTACGATGTTATTTGCGATTCCTCGATTTTATTTACGATTCTATTTTTTATTAACGATTCCGTGATCCAATTCCCTGATTATCATTCACGATGTTCAAATCTCCCACCCAAAAACATATTTATCAACACAAAAAGAGGCCCAAAAAAGGGCACTCGCGCTTTGTCTATTTATACACTTCTCCACTAACAACCCTTTTAATTGCATCCTCAAGCGTCTTTAAAATAAAATCCACTTCTTCCTTTGTTAATATAAGAGATGGTCGCATTGTTATAATATTGCCTTCAATCAACTTGAATGCTAGTCCATTTTCCATGCACATATACATGATTGATTCGGCTTCTTCAATTCCTCTTTGCATTGTATCCTTGTTTTTTACGATATCAATTCCTAAATGAAATCCGATTCCGTCTACGCCACCAAGGATATCGTATCGAGCAACCATTTTTCGAAGTTCTTCAATTAAATATTGGCCTAATCGGTTTGCATTTTCTACTAAGTTTTCATTTTCAATATATTCAATTGTTGCTAAACCGGCAGTGGCACAAATTCCGTTTTTTTCATGTGTGTAATGTCCAATTGAGCGATTTTCTAGTATATTGTATTCTTCCTTTGACATGATTCCTGCAAAGGGAAATAGTCCTCCACCTAATGTTTTTCCTAAAACTAAAATATCTGGTGTAACATAATGTTCGAAAGCAAACATTTTTCCTGTTCTTCCAAACCCTTCTATTATTTCATCAAAGATTAGTAATGCTCCGTACTTATTACATAACTCTTTTACTTTCAGCCAGAAATTTTTGCTCGGCATAACTGGAGTAGCGCTTATTGGTTCACCAATTACACAAGCTATTTCGCCCTCTTTTTCGAAAAGTAATGTCATTTGACGAAGTATTTCATTATCGACATCTTCTTGATTTGTAAAATTCCAAGGATTTCTTAAATAGTTAGGAAATTCTACATGTAATGCACCAGGAACCATTGGACCGTTTCCGCCTTTAAAGAGCTCTTCTCCACCAATGCTTGCTGCTTGAAAACCTGTTCCGTGATATGAATCCCAAAAGGAAATTGTCTTCCATTTACCAGTAATTTGTTTTGCTAGCATGACAGCCATTTCGATTGCTTCTGATCCACCAGGTGCAAATAAGACACGGTCTAATCCTTTTGGTGTTATTTCAATTAGCTTTTTTGCAAGGTTTACAGCTTGTTCATTTGTATATCTCCTTGGAGTAAAGGTTTTCTTTTCCTTTAGAGCATCGATTACTTTTTCAATAACATAATCATTATTAAATCCTGCGTTGTGTACTCCATTTCCGTGTAAATCTAAATATTTCTTTCCATCCATGTCGTATAAATAAGCCCCGTCACATTTACTTAATACATTTAGAACGGGCGTACTTAAACTTTGGTGTAAAAAGTATTGTTGATCCTCTTCAAAAAGTTCTCTAGCCTTTTCACTTAAATTACGATTCCAATAAGTATCTCTATTAGTTGAAGAATTAATATCACCTTGTTCTCTACTTACTAACTTACTAGTCATTATGAACTCTCCTACTCTATCATTTTCATAAAAAAAGTGTAGCTAAATATTAGCTACACTTATCCAAATTAACTAAACCTTTTCAAGCCTTCTTCAAGAAGTCCAACAGCAAACTCTAGCTCATTTTTTGTAACGATTAAAGGTGGATGCCATGTTATGCAATTTCCTCCTGAAAGCTTAAATGACAGTCCATTGTTTAAACAATAATAAAGAATTTTTTCAGCTAATTCATCATTCTTTTCTTTTGTTTCGCGAGACGTAACTAGTTCGATTGAGATTAATAGACCTGCAACTCGAATATCGCCAATTTCCTCATATTTCCCATAAAGCTCATCTAGTTTTGTCTTTACGTACTTAGATTGAATTTGGCAATTTTCTTCCAAGTTATAGTCATCTATATACTCGATTGTTGAACAAATCGCTGCACATCCTAATGCTGGTTTCTCATGTGTATAGTGACCAAGTGATATTTCTTCAGCAACATCATATTTAGTACGAGTTAGTACAGCCGCTTGAGGAATTACCGCTCCACCTAGACCTTTTCCAAGAACTAAAAGATCAGGTTCGATGTCAAAATTTTGATGGACATAAAACTTGCCACTTCTCATTAAAGCTGTCGGAACTTCATCAAATATTAATAAAATTCCGCGTCGATCACAAATCTCTCTTAATCTTTTAAAGTAGGACTTAGGTGGAATGTGTGTATCCGTTGCTCTAATTGGTTCTAAAAGAATAGCTCCTATTTCACCTTCGTGCTCAATCATATATTCAATATGGTCTAGGCAAAAATTGGCTACATCTTCATGAGATTCACTTTTTAATAGATTACGATATCCATTAAAAGGAATTGCTTTTAATGTACCAGGCATAAGTGGACCCATATCTTTTTTAAAAACAAATTCTCCACCAACTGAAATTGCATCTAAACCAGCTCCATGGAACGATTCCCACAATGAAATGACTTTATGACGTCCGGTCACTTTTCGTGCAATTTTAAGAGCTAATCCAACTGCTGCACTTCCAGATGGCGTAAATAATACTTTATAATCATTTGAAGTTGTCTTATTTATTAATGCATTCGCAGCTTTAATGACTATTTCAGCTGTAAATCTTCTTGGAATAAAGGGAAGCTCATCAATTTGTCTTTTAATTGCATCAACTACATATGGGTTTTTATACCCCACTTGATGTGAGCTATTTCCATGAAAATCTAAATATTTCTTCCCATTCACATCAATTAAATAACTTCCTTGTGCATCAACTACTCCATTGAGACATGGTGTAGACATTGATTGTCTGACAAAAACCCTCTCATCCTCTTCAATAACTTCTTTACTGTTCAGATTTAATTGATCCATCCATTCAGTACGAAGAGGACTTGAATTAATGTCGCCTTCTCTTTTCAAATGATTATTTAGCATTTGGCTTCTTACCTTCTAAAATTAGATCATTTATTTTTTCGATTAACTTAGGCAATTCACTCATCGTTTTAATCGTGAAGTCTGCACCATTTTGTATAAATGATTGTTCAGTTTTCGAAATGATTGCTTCTTTCTCAGTTTCTGTTAAGCTATTAAACTCTTCTAAGCTAAGCCCCATTTCAGAACTCCCTATAATGACACCAATAGACCACACACCGGCATTAATTCCTTCTTTAATATCCGAAATTGTATCTCCCACCTTCACAACTTTCCAAGGAGCTGTTAATTTCAACACCTCCATATTGTGATAGATCATATATGGATAAGGTCTACCAAATGAATTTGTATCATCAGGTGTAATATAGAAGTCTGGATAATAGCCCTTCTTCTCAGCATTTGGAACAACTACATCCATCATTTTATTTGTATAGCCTGTTGTTGAACCTATTTTAAGCCCTTGATTTCTTAATGCCTGTATTACTTCGATGACTCCAGGAATTGGTTCCGCATAATCAGAAAGTGACGACAATAGAGCTGGCTCAAAGTTCGCATAAAGTATATTCACATCTTGTTCATTAAACGGTCTCTCGTATTTATCAATCCAAAGCTGAGAAATTCTAGGCATTGATAGCATTTCACGAATATGATCGATTTTAAGCATTCCCATAGGTGCACGAGCTTCTTCCATTGTTACGTCAATTCCGGCATTTTTAAAAATATCAATAAATACATTTACTGGTGCAAAACATCCAAAATCAACTGTTGTACCTGCCCAATCTAAAATAATTCCTTCTACTTTATTCATTTCGTCAACACTCCCATATACTCTTCGATAATGTTACATAAACTTTGAATATCTTCTTCATATATTTCGCCAATATTTCCTACACGGAATGTATCAGCATCAGTCAGCTTACCAGGATAGATCACATATCCTTTTTCTTTTATGAAGTAATAAAAGTTTTCAAAGCTAAACTGTTCACTTGGGAATAAAAACGTTGTAATAATCGGTGATTGGTTTTCCTCAGTTATATAAGCATGAATGCCAACTTCTTTCAGTCTTTTTCTTAAAAAGCCGTTATTATTTTGATAGCGTGCAAATCTAGCTGAAACTCCGCCTTCTTCAATTAATTCATCAATCGCTTTTGAAAATGCTGCAACAACATGCGTTGGAGAAGTAAATCGCCATTTACCTTCCTTGTCCATTTCCTTCCATTGATCGAATAAATCTAAAGATAAACTTCTAGCAACTCCCTCGCATTTAACAAGTTTCTCAAGTTTTGCAATGACAAAGCCAAATCCTGGAACACCTTGGATACATTTATTGGCACTACTAATTAAATAATCAATTTCCAATTTTTGCACATCAATTTCAATGCCGCCAAAGCTACTCATTGCATCGATCATTAGTGTCTTATTAAATTCTTTTGAAAGATCAGCTACCACTTCAATTGGGTTTAAAATGCCAGTTGTTGTTTCGCAATGAACCATCACGATGTGTGTTATAGCTTGATCCTTTTCAAGGATATCTCTTAGATCTTCCTCATTTGGAAGTTCATCATATGCAATGCTATATTGAACGAAATTAAGACCTATATACTTAGCCATTTTTACGATACGCTCACCATAAGCACCATTCGTTACAATTAATACTTTGTCATTTTTAGAGATTGTTGAACTAATGACGGATTCAACTGCAAATGTACCACTGCCTTGCATCAATACAACTGTATAATCCTCTTTTGAAGCTTTTGCCAAATCTAAAAGCTGAGTTCTAATTTTCTGTGTAATTTCTTTATAATCATTATCCCAAGTACATCGGTCAAAGAGCATCTCTTCTTTGACCGTATTTGTAGTTGTTAATGGACCCGGTGTTAGTAATTTATAATTTTTCATGCCCCTTCATCCCCTTGATAATTATTTTGCAGCGTTAAAGAACTGTTGGTGATTTTCTAATAATTTAACTGTTAATGGTTGACTAAATTTCATAGAATGAGCTGGTTTATGTTCGTCGCTAACAGTTTCTCCATTGTATAAAGCAACTGGGTAATCTTTGATTAAATCTTTACGAGCATCTTTAATAATGACTTCTGCCATTTTCGTTGCTAATTCATTTGATTTCTTATCTTTTTTAACAACTGCAACTGATTCAGTTAGTGAGAAGTTTCCTTCTGTAGGATCCACATAGTCAATTGGTAAACCTGCATTTTTGTCTAATACTGCTTGGTGACGTAATCCAAAACCTGCAGCAACTTCTCCAGCTTCTACTTTCTTAATTGGACCTGAACCTGAGCTTTCTAAATGTGGACCACAGTTTGCGATTAAATCATGTAAAATTGTTTTACCTTCTGTTTCTCCATATTGCGTAATAATGGCTTGAATTAATAACCATCCAGTTGAAGAATCCATGATATTCGGAATTGATACTAAACCTTTAAATTCTGGTTTTGCCAAATCTTTAATTGATGTTGGCATTGGTAATCCTTTTTCTTTCATTACTTCCGTATTTACAAAGATCGCTCCTGTGTTAGCTAAAATTGGTGTATAAAACGCAGGATATTTCTCTAATGAATTTGTTTTAAATGTTAAGTCTTCAAACATATTGTTTTTTTCTTGGGCACTATCTAAAAAGTATGAACTCATTGTTACTAAATTTGCTTCGATTTTGTCGCCTTCCGCCATAAGTTTTCCACCTAATTCAGAAGTACCAAATGTTTGGAATACATATTTTCCTTCATAACCTGCTTTCTTTAATGCACTTTCCATTGATGTAATGGCTTCTTCATCGCCATTTGTATAAATAACAACTTTTCCTGAGGCATTCGTTTTTGAACTATTACATGCAGTTAATGAAAAAACCAAACATAATGCGAATACTGACAACATAATTCCCCTAAATTTCTTAAACATAAATTAACCTCTCTCTTTTGTTTTTTTTATTAAACTTGTTGATTATCCCTGAATAACGCTTTTACGTTGAAAATAATCACAGATGAATTTAACGATTAAGTTCGTGAAAAAGATTAGTAGAGATAAAACAAATATTTCATCATATTTTTGGAAATGCTGAAGTTCTTTAATTTTGCTAGCAACCAATGAAGTTTCAGCTGTTATTAAGAAAATGATCCCACTTACCGTTACCATGGAATTGATAAAGTAGTAACTTATCATTTCAAAAACGGTTGATTTAGAGTTCGGTAAGACAACTCTGTAAATAGTTTTTATCCATGAATCTCCCATTAGTTCCCCAGTAGTCTCCCAACCAGGATTCATTTTGGATAATGAGTTTTTTGCTAATAAATATGGTGTAGTAAAGAAGTGAACAATATTGCAAAGAATAATGATCGCGAATGTTCCTTTTAAACTACTATTATTGAAAAATAGTAAATACGATAAACCTAAAACCATACCTGGAACAGTGTTTGTTAACATTGAAATTAAATCAATGACTAGCTTAGAATTATGTTTAATAGTTGTTCGAACATTTAATAATGCCGAGCTATATGCAACAATCGTTCCTAAAACCGCTGTTAAGATTGAGACAAATAACGAGTTTTTATAAACTCCTATTAAATCACTCGATTGAAAAGCATCGACGAAATGTTGTAGCGTAAAAGTTAATTTAAATGGATAACTAATAAAAAATGGTACGATGAACATTACTGCAAATACTGATAGAATCCCAACTAAGATGATTGTGGAAACTACTCCAAAACTAATATCTCGTAACTTGTTGGGGATCATTTCAACATTTGTAAACTTGTCATAATGAAAATTAAATTTTTCAAGATAATTTAGCAATAAAACTCCAAAGACAGCCGGAACTAGCATTAATACCGCAATGACTGCACCATTATTAAAATTAGGAATCGCTCCAAGCATAACTTGATATAACTGAGTAGCTACAACGTAATATGTACCACCCACAGAAGCTGGAATACCGTAATCTGTAAAGCTTAAAATGAACGAAAGAACAAAAGCTCCACCAAGCGTACCAAGTAATGGGCGAATAATTGTATTTTTAAAGCTTCTAAATGGACCATCACCCATCAGTTCAGATACAACCATAAATTTTTTATCAATATATTTAAAAGAGTTATTAATTAATAGGAAAGCAGCTGGTAATGTATAAATTACATATCCAATTAACAACCCATTAAATCCATAAATTTCAAAAAGATTTCTTCCGATTAATTTTGTTATTAATCCTTGTTGACCAAAGGAATAAATAATCGCAAATCCATATGTGATTGTCGGAAGTAACATCGGAATGAGAATAACGATTTTCATAAATCCTTTTAAAGGTTGAATCAATTTTGTACAATTAATCGAATAGGCCAAAATAAAGGCCAAGACTGTACTGATACAAGCAGTTAAAGTAGAAACCTTGATACTATTAACAATTGCTTGTACTAAGTTTTTATCTGATAGAATTGTTATATAATTGTTTATCCCAAAACCATGATCCGTTTCAAATGAGCGATAAAATAATGAAACTAATGGCACTAATAGAAATGAGATAAATAATAGGAATATTGCTATATAAATGATTCGCATTTCTGGTTTAACTTTATGCATATTTCTCACCAAATAAGTTGTAAATATTATGTCTCTTAATTTGTAGCTGTTTTAATATAAACTCCTCTACAAAACGATTCTTTGGTTCATTTATTATTTCGCTTGGCGTACCAAATTGTGAGATTTTACCTTCATTAATAATTAAAATTTTATCTGATAAAGTTAAGGCTTCTTCTGGATCATGTGTAACGATTATAGTTGTTAGTTTAAATTCTCTTGCAATCGATTTAATACGCTCTTTAATTGATTCCTTTATGACACCATCTAGTGCACTTAAAGGCTCATCTAATAGTAAGATTTTTGGTTTTGTTACTAATGTTCTAGCAAGTGCCACTCTTTGTTTTTGTCCTCCAGAAAGTTCCCCTATTTTCTTATTTAGATGTGGCTTTAACTCTAAGAAGTCAATATAGTCTTGCAATTCTTGATCCGAAACAAGACCTTTTTTATTTCTTAAACCATAAACAATGTTTTCATATGAATTTAAGTTAGGAAAAAGCGCATAATCTTGGAAAACGATATTGAATCCTCTATTTCTCATCGGAGTTTTAGTAATATCTACATCATTGAATATGATTTGACCTTGATCCATTTGAGTTAGACCGAGAATTAAATTTAATAATGTTGTTTTTCCACTTCCACTTGGACCTAATAATGACACGATTTCTCCAGTTTTAATTTCAAGATTTATATCCGATAATACGACTTTTTTATCAAACTGTTTGCTTACGTTTTGTAGTTTCAGCAAACTGTTCACCTCCTTAAGTACAACCTAAGTATAGAATTCATATGTAAATCCAATTAGCTTTTTAAGTAAATAATATGTAAATTATAAGTAACTCCTGCATAACTCATGCATATATTTACATTTTTTTAACCAAACATTTGCATTACTACTATTGAAAATATGCATTCATTTCAATTAAACTGTAAGCACATATTATTAAATACGAAAATAGGTGAGGTTATGTTTCCACTTGAAAGACAAAACAAAATAATTGATTTATTAAAATCAAACAATGTTTTAAAAATAACTGAATTAACGGAAGCTCTAAATATATCAACTGATACACTACGAAGAGATTTAAACCTACTTGAGAAGCAAGGTAAAATAGAGAAAATATATGGCGGCGCGAAAATAGCAGAATCGAAGTTTTTTGAATCTTCTATGGAAGAAAGAATGGTAAGCCACTTAGAAGAAAAAGAAAAAATCGCCAAAAAATGTGCTGAACATATTGAAGATGGAGATTGTATCTATTTAGATAGTGGTTCTACTACACTGCAAATTGCGAAGTTTATAAGGGATAAAAAGAATTTAACAGTCGTTACAAATTCGATACCAATCATAAATGAACTAATAAATAGTTCAATTGAGCTGATCATCATCGGTGGTAAAATTAGACGAAATGAACAATCAGTTGTAACGTATGATTACTTATTTAATTTCAATGAATTAAATATTCTAAAGACGTTTATATGCGCGAGTGGAATTACAATTGAAAAAGGAATTTCTGATTATAATTTAGAAGAGGCTATTACAAGGAAAAAAATAATCGAATTATCAAACATTAATTATGTAGCAGCTGACAGCACTAAGTTTGGTAAAAACGTCACTGTTCACATTGCGCCACTTGAAAAGATTGATTATATTATTACAGATTCTCAAATCAATAAAAGTTTTATTTCTAAATTTAGTAAGACAGATACACATTTGGTCATTTCAGAATAGAGTTATGAAAAGCAGGAGGGTCCCTTATTTAGGGACCCTTTTTCTTATACTCAAATGAAGTCGGGAGTATCTATATAATAAGTAGCATTAATGAGATTTAGTACGAATAACAAATAAAAAATACCCA
Source organism: Arthrobacter citreus (assembly GCA_013200995.1). Classification (GTDB taxonomy): domain Bacteria; phylum Bacillota; class Bacilli; order Bacillales; family Bacillaceae_G; genus Gottfriedia. The sequence continues at coordinate 2,686,326 of CP053688.1, forward strand.
TACTAGTTGGGTATTAAGGAGATATATTCAAAAATAAGTTATGATTCCAACCAAGACAACAAAAGCTACATAAGCTATTAATAAGCTCCCAAAAACTCGTAATATTTTTTTATTGAATTTCTTACCAATCTTCAAAATGATGTAAATGACAAGCGCCATAAAAAAGAGCATATTTAATAAAGGTAAAACCGCGTAAATGAAATCGAACATATTGATCTCCTTTTACTCCAAATTTCATTATGGTTTTATACATTTTAAAATATATATTAGACAATTATCATATGAATTCCTTGTTCAACAAATTTGCCTGTAATGCAATTAAAAAACTGCAATTAAGCAGTTTCTGGAATTCAAACCTTAGCATACGTTAGTTCTGCTAATTACCATATAAACTAAAACTCTGAATCGATACATAAATCCCTAGAATCCCTATTATTAAAAAAGCGATACTCAAACCTTTCTTTTTCCCCTTTTTCTATTTTAAAAATATTGCTCTTTTACATTTGAATTTCCTAACCTTACAAACTAGTAAAAAAGGAACTCATCAGATTCGATAAGTTCTTTTATTTAATTTTCTTACCATCTTTATCAAAATACTCATATTTAAACCTATATTCATCCCCATTAAGAGGTTTAGGCATATTTTCTAATTTAATGAATGAAGCTGATTTCGGATGTAAGATAAGTACAAATTCTTTTGTTGATTCACCTATAACTGTTAATTTTATTTTAGCCACAGATGTATCTGCATTTGTAACTAATAGTACGTGATCTGAGTGCATTACTTTTCCTATTTTAACAAAAAACAACTCATCAGTAGAACCACGTTTACTTTCAGCATATGTCCATTTATAGTTTCCATCTTTATTTTTATAGAAATGAATATATGCAGGTGAATTATCATATAAGAAAGCAACTATTCGGTCATGAACATGATTAGAATCAAAAATTTTTAGGATTTCAATCGAGTCTTTATTTTCATAACCATCAATCGATTGAATCGTCTTTACAATATTTTTTTCATTATTTCCATTCATTTGAAAAGAAGGTCTTATTAGAACGTATAATACTAATAGTATCAATACAGCTAAAAATATGATGCCTTTTTTGGATTTAAGCATAACACCACTCCTTTTAATATATTTGCAAAAGATGGGAATTAGCTATCCTTTCAGCATGATATTTAGTTTAAAAACACAGGTTAATTAATATTCTTATGCAATTCATCTGGCATTTACTACAATAAAAAAGTCAATAAATTTTGATTCCATTATTCTCTTGAATACGCCATTCATACAGTTTATAAAATTTAGGAGAATATCCTATTTTTTTCAAATAGACCTATACTCAAAAAAAATAGAAGCCCCGAATGGAGCTTCCATTTTCCATGTCCTTATCAACACACTCTTTTCGAGTCTTTTTCAAAAAACCTAGTTTCATATTGTCCAGCTACAATGTAGTTTTCATTTTCATTACAGATTCTCCAGCCATGACCTTTTACGTAGTCGCATGGGACAATTAGTTGACTTTCTAAATATACTCTTGAAACGGTGCTGTAACCAGAATCATTTTGACTTGAGCTAGTGTAGACGATTCCGTTATGTGCACAAATATCTAAGTAGCTTCCATTGCTGATTGTACTGTTGCATTGATTCCAAAGACCATTCTCTTCGTAAAGACTTTTGATTGAAGCATATTCAACAACTCCGTTTCTGCCCCTACAAGAACCACTGACTGTAATTAGTAAATCATTATTCACTAGCATGGAAGAAATCATTTTATCAGACTCTGTTTTTACTCGAGTGATTTTAAATGTTCGTAAATCTAACATCCAAATGCCACCATTAATCGGATGTATTTTTGTTCCGATAAATAATGTATTTCCATGTAAGCATAGTGAGCGAATGGAAGGTGGTTTGTTGACTTTAAATGGTGAAATAATCTTCCAGGTCTCACCATAATTTGTTGATATGTAAATTACTTTATCTCCATGTGCTACGACAAGTCCTTTTGCATTACAGCATACGCTCCATACGCTCGCTTTTGTAGGGAATTGTTTAATGTTCCAGTCTTTGCCTTCATTCCTACTCTTTATAAATATTCCGTTATCACCAACACCATATATTGTGCTTCCTACACATTTCAAATCACGAATCTGATTATTTATGATCGGAAAGCTAAATGTTCGGTTTCCATCATTTTCTATGATGATTCCATTATTTACAGTCGCTATAATTGTACTGCCATTTTCAGTTCTTGTTACTGCTGTAGAACTGAACATGTTATTCATACAGTTCCCTCTAATTGGTCTTCGAATTGACTAATAAAGCTAATGGCAAACGTAACACAACTCTCTATGTCTTCTTCTGTTTCTGGTGCGAATTCTACTTTTAATCCTTCCTCTACTATTTCAGCTCCACATTCTTTTAATCGCTCTTCTAATATGTCTACTGCAGCACAAAACTTAGGATAAGCGTGATCACCAGAGCCAAATACAGCTGCTTTTTTACCAGTTAAATCTAAGTTTTCAAGGTCATCATAGAAATCTTCAACTTCATACGGAAGCTCTCCATCACCCCATGTATAAGCTCCTAATATGATTCCATCAAATTCTAATAATTTCTGAGTATTAATATTTTCAATTTCTTTCATCTCAATATCATGTCCCATTGTATCTATACTTGATTTAATTAACTCAGCTATTTCCTCTGTGTTACCTGACATACTTGCAAAAGCGATTAAAATTTTAGCCATTTTTCTCTCTCCTCAAATCTTACTTTTTTTATTTATGAAAATTATTTAAACAGCATCTTTATTTGAAAAAAATCTATTCTTTAATTCTTTTAAACTACGTAAATCATTTGCCATTGTTAGAAATGCCTCTCGATCATTCACATCAAGTGCTTCGTTTATTTTAAAATTCAAATGATTTATTTTAAGGTCAATATCCCACAATGAACAAAGTACTCCACTTTCATATAAACCTTCTATATCTTCAACATGTAAATAAAACTCAAAATCACTGTTATTATCAATTAAATAATGCCAACCTAAACAATCCACATACTTTCTCTCACTTGTCATAGTCCATAAATCACCTTCATTGAACTCAATCATGTGTTGATGCTTTTGACCTGGACAACAGCATGTTACTTGCTGGTGAAACGGCTCTAATATAATAAAATGTTTATCCATCATCGGCCTCCTTAATGGCTCTTCTATTCTCATTCGAGCTTTTTATTTTAAATAAGGGAATCAATCTTTTTTATGATATTGATAATCATTTTCAATTGTAATTTTATATGATAATGATTATCAGTGTCAATTATAAAATTAAAAATTTTTTTCTTCATGTCACTTTAAATTTTTTATCTCCTAGGGATTAGCCCATTTTTTAGTGTGTCGATTTGAAGGCAAGGCGAACAAAATATGTATTTTGCTCATAAAGTAGTTGTTTTTGTGCATAAGCCACTGATTTCAGTGCATAAGCCCCAGGTTTTCGTCCATAAGCTCTAGTTCTTCATCCATAAGATAATTGTTTTTGTGCATAAGACATTTGTTTTCCTTCATAACATAATCTGCCCCTCTGTTAGCTTGAGCATATGACCTTATCTTTCAATGTGAACACGATTAAAAATGCAAAAAACCATAAGAAATAATATCTTATGGTTCAAATTCCTATCCTTAAAATATAGTCCAGCTAACAATGCCTATTAAAACTAATAGTGACAGGCTGTACTTTATTGTCATTTTAAAAAGCTTTGATTCTTGTCCAACAAGTCCAACTGCTGCTGTTGCAACTGCTACTGATTGTGGGGAAATCATTTTTGCCATTGTTCCTCCCATTACATTTACGGCAACCATTGTTTCTGGGAGGATTCCGATTTGTGCTGCTGTTACGGCTTGTAATGGTGCAAATAATGATCCACTATTTACAACGGAACCTGTTAGGAATACACCGATCCATCCAAGTATTGGTGAGAATAGTGGGAACTTGTCGCCAGTAGAAGCGAACGCTAGTCCAAGCGTTGATGACATTCCTGAATAAGTACAAATGTAGGCAAAAGCTAAAACGCTACAAATGGTTAGTATTGGTGATATTAATTCTGTAAAAGTTTCACTGGCGGTCTCTTTAACTAAATTCCAATTACATTTAAAAATAATAATTGTTAAAATAGCTGCTAATACAATGGCCGTTACAGTTGACGAAAATAAATCTAATTTATAAACGGCTGCATAAGGTGTATCAGTTGGGACAATTGGTGGTTTTCGAATAATTAAATTATTCAAAAATGGTACAGGTATTAAAAATACAAGGCTTGCTAGTGCTCCTCCGGGTACAAATAGAGCTTTAATAAAGTTTAAGTTAAATATTGTCACAAAAACAGTTAGTAGAATAAATGGTAACCATGCATAGATGATTTGATTAAACGAATACCTTTCTTCTGCGTTTGAAGCTTTACTTTCTGTTTGTTGAATTTTATAAATTTCTTTTGGACTCCATAAGCGTAAAAATAATGATACTGCAACTAAACTTACAATTGCTGCAAATATATCTGCAAGTTCTGCGCCTAAAAAATACAATACTGCAAATTGTGTAATGGCGAATGAAATTCCATTCACTAAAATGGCTGGGAGTGTTTGTCTAATTCCTTTAAAACCATCGATGATAAATACAAGTAGAAATGGTACTAAAATGCTTACTAGTGGAAGAACGAGTGCTGTATATCTACCAACTGTAAGTCCATCTAGACCAGTCAATTGTGCTGGGACATTAACAGGTATTCCCATTGCTCCAAATGCTCCACCAGCAATGTTTGCGATTAAGCAGATCGCCGCTGCATTTAATGCATTAAACCCTAGCCCAACTAGAATCGCAGCAGTAATGGCAACTGGCGCACCAAATCCTGCAGCCCCTTCTAAAAATGCGCCGAATGAATAGGCCACCAATAGAACTTGAATTCGTTGATCTTCCGTTATGGATGCAATACTTTTTCGAATAATACTAAACTGACCAGTTTTAGTAGTTAGTTTATATAGAAATATTGCTGCTAGTACGATTGATGCAACTGGCCAAATCCCTGCCAATATTCCATATACAGCAGATGACACGATCATTTTAATTGGCATTCCATAAACTAATACTGCCACAATACCTGCAACAATAATACTTAATGCCCCTGCTATATAACCTCTTAGTTTTAAAACTGTTAATGCGATAATAAAAAATACAATTGGAATAGCTGCCATTAAAGCAGAAAGCCAAATATTATGTAATGGATTATATATTTGGGACCATGTTGACATATTTCGTTAGACTTCCTTTCCGTAAAATACCAATTCTTCATTTATACGGATAGATTCACCAATCATTTGTTAAATATTCTACATATCATTTTTTTTATGAATAGATTTTCTTGGAACTGGAGTGTTTTAGAAGATGTTAGATAGAAGTTTATAATTTTTATTTAGATCGTATCCTAAATTAAGATAGACATTTTCTTAATTTAGGATCACATTAGTTTAACTTTCAATAGAAAAATCACTTTGTTTATCCTTCATAAAATAAGGACTTACTATAAAAATTATACCTGTTATTACAATTACAACTCCTAAAAATACGTAATAAGTTTCATTTGATTTATTTATTAAATTGCGTACAACATCGATATATTTTAGTGCACTTAATAAAATAAGTACCCCAATTAACATGTAATTTGCCTTTTTAAATTCCATTTCTCGTCCCCTCCTTATAAAAATACTATCATAATTTTATTTCGTAGACCCCCGGTAATATTTTCATAAAAAGTTCACATTTATTACTTTACAATAAAGAAAACTCGCTGATTGGCGAAGACAGTGGGGTATTTGCACTTATACTTAATTCCTAAAATTGAAAACTACGTCGTTTGTTCTTCTGCCAATTTATACTTTCTTAATGTACAAAAAAACATAACCAAATGTTATGTTTTCAGTGAATGACAGAAGCTATCGATATATACTTTTTCTTATCGACTTTCTACTAAACCATATTTCTTCTTTATTCGTTCTAATTTTTCGATCATTGGATTAGCAAGGATCGCTAAAAAGATGACCGTTGCTGCTGCGTGGCCTAGATCAAATGGTACACCGGATAAATATGTTGCTATGAGAGCTTCCCAAGTTGGGTGTGAAGACCACATTAATAGTGCCCCAAAGTTTATGATTCCGCCATAGATAAAAAATGTTGATAGTCCACCGAAAAGACAAAGGATAAGCCTTTTTTTGGGGAGTCTATTTTTATGAAATATTAGTCCAGCAATAAATCCAATGATTCCAAAACAAAACATTTGCCATGGAGTCCATGGACCTTGACCAAAGAAGAAATTTGATACAAAGCCTGACATTGCTCCAACTAAAAATCCACTTTCAGCTCCAAAGGTTACCCCGGCAATAATGACGATTGCAACAACCGGCTTAAACTGGGGGATCCAAAAAAATGCTGCTCTTCCAGCTACGGCAATCGCACATAGTACTGCGATCACAATTAACTCCCTTGCTTGAGGACGGCGCCTTTCAAAAACCATTCCAAATGGAAGCATAGAATAGAAAATAATTAGAAGACTAATCAAATAATATTTTCTATCATTTAATAGTAAGATTCCACATGCAATTGTAAGTGGAATTACTATTAAGATTAGAAAGGTCGCTAGCATACTTCTTTTTCTTGATTTTATTGCATTGCCATTTTGCATAATGCAATCACATCCTCATTTGTTATGGCATCTTTAAAGTAGTTGCGAGATATGCGATTTGCTGCAGTTGTATAAAAACTATTACCACCAAAGAACTCTGTAGCAGTACTTTCCGAAATTAAATTACCATCGAAAAATAGTCCACAATTGTCTGTATGTTTTGCACAAAATTCCAGATCATGTGATACCATCAAAATCGTTACACCAGTTTGAGTAAGTTCTTTTAAAATTTTGGCAAACTTTTCTTTAAAACAGTTATCTAAACCTTTAGTAGGCTCATCTAGTAATAGAATCTTAGGTTCTAAAAGTAATATTTTCGCTAGCGCTACTCGTTGCTGCTCTCCGCCACTTAAATCATAAGGGTGTTCCTTTAGCAAATGCTCTATTTCAACTAAGATAGAAACATCAGAAATTTTCTTGTTCATCTCCTCTTTACTAAATGTTCGATCCTTTACAATCGAATATAAATCAAGCTCTACAGTCTTTTTCACAAATAAGCTCTGAGGATTTTGAGGTAATACGCCTAAATTTTTATGAAATAGCTCTTTATTATTGTATTTCGCAACTGGTTTTCCATTTAGTAAAACTTTTCCACGATAAGGTTTATTATTTCCTGCTATTACTGATAGAGTTGTTGATTTTCCTGTTCCATTTCCACCCATAATGGCATAAAATTTACCTTTTTGTATTTTAAGAGACAAACTTTTTAAAATATCCGTCCCATTTTTTTCATACTTAAACCATACATCTTTCAATTCAATGGCGTTTTCGTTGTTATTCATATCATTTTTCACTTGAGAATTCTGCTCTTTTATGGATTTGCCATTAAGAAAATTATCTAAAAAATTTCTTCCGTCTCGAACCGTAACGGGGCATTCCTCATTACTAGGCAAGCTCGAATAGATTTGCATGGCACTTGGCAACGCACTTATTAAATCAATTTTTTCATTCATTAAACATTCACAAACACGTACAGGTGTATCGTGAACAATTATCTTACCGTTTTCCATTGCGATTACTTTATCAGCCATCGGAAAAACTTCTTCTAATCGATGTTCTGTTAAGATGATCGTAACGCCTAATTCATTATTTATCTTTTTAATTGCTTCCAAAAACTCGGCCGCTGCAATTGGATCTAATTGTGAGGTTGGCTCGTCTAGTATTAATACTTCTGGTTGCATTGCCATAACTGATGCTAAATTTAACAGCTGCTTTTGACCACCAGATAGCTCACTCACATTTTTCATAAACCAATTTTGAATACCAAAAAAACTAGCCATTTCTGCTACTCTTAGTCGTATTGTTTGATTATCAATTCCAAGACTTTCTAATCCAAATGCAAGCTCATGCCACACTTTATCAGTTACGATTTGATTATCCGGGTTTTGCGACACAAAACCTATTTTACTCGCTACTGTTCGTAAATCTAGTGATTCAATTGGTTCATTCATAAAGTTTATTTCGCCACTTCGATTTCCATGAGGTGTAATAATTGTTTTTAAATGTCGTAATAATGTTGTTTTACCACAACCCGATTTTCCGATTATGACTGTAAAATCACCTCGATTTATATTAACTGAAACATCATCAATCGCTTTATATTCTCTTTCTGGATAAGAAAAGGTTAGCTGTTTGATTTGATAGATTTCCATTTCAAATCCTCCATTATATTCAGAATCATAGGGGTAAATAAAAATAACAAGTAAGTAAAATAAACAAAAAGATTCCATATCGTTAAAGGCTTTATTAAAATCGCTGGATAGTATTTAATAGATGTAATTCCTTGATACGTGCCAATTAAAATAATGGTAGTACATACAATAAAGATCACTAATATTATTCGATCTCTTTTTTCGAATTTAAAAATTGAGAATGCAGTACGACCTTTAAGTCCATAACCGCGAGATTTCATTGAGTCGGCTGTTTCTATTCCATTTTCTAATGCCCAAGTAACTAATATGGAAATAATGTTAAGACCATTTTTTACACGATGAAAAACATTGCCATTTGACGTAGATTTACCAATACATCTTTGTGCTTCAGCAATCTCTTTTATTCTCATTTTAAATCTAGGAACAAATCGTAACACCATCGAGAATATTAAAGATAAACTTGGCAGGATTCTTCCAAATAGATAGATAAATTTATCCGAAGTCATTACGGCATTATAGCAAGCAAACCAATTAATGACAGTAACAAGCATACAAGCAACTGCAATACCATATAAAATTGATTCAAGTGTTATTGGATTCCCATCGTCAATATAATAAAGAATCGTCACACCTGCGTGACTAAAGGTTGGATTTATAATTGCTGCAATAATCATTGTTGGAAGCATCATAAAGAAATTAAATTTGACCGATTTGACTCCGTTTAAATAAATTGAATAGCTGACTGCCACTAAAAGTGAAATGATTAATAGGGCAGGATGAAGAAAAAACATTGAAAAAATAATGACTGCTGTAAAATAAAACATATTTATGAAAGGATGGCATGATGAGAAAGCATCCCTCATTGATTCTCTACTCCTTCTACATACCCTCCGACATCACGTCCTAAATCGCATGTATAAACCCATTCAATGACATCTCCATCTTTTAGTTCATAACGACTTGCTCCGTAATTTGGAAACCATCCATTTACTTTGTACATCCAACCAGAAAGCTCACCACAATCAAATTCATAAATATTATTGATTCCTTCAATATAAGCGCTATTATATGCCGGGTAAAATTCCATTTCCATTTGAATTTTGGATGCTCTCGTTTCGCGTTTCAATACATCTAGGACGCTTTCTCCTTCTGAAAACTCAACTGTCCTTTTTGCCATGATTACTCCATCTTTTGGCAAAACAGATAATTTATCTTGGTTAAACTTGTCCATATTATTTAAAATCGTGTCACAAACAATTGAAATGGTAGCAGTTAATTTTTTAGTAGGAACAACTGCAGGATCACCAGGTTCTACTGGTTTTGGTTTATCCTTTGGTACTGGATCCGTTTGATATTTATCCTTTTTGCCACTTGCTGGTTTTTTCGTCGTTGCAACGTCATTCTTCTTTGTATCTTTCGGAGGAGCATTCGACTTCTTTTCTGTTTTATCTGTGCTACTTGATTTTTTTTCTTGAGTTGGTGTTTTATTTACTTCCTTTTTTGTCTCCTCTTTTTTGGGGCTTTCCGTTTGCTCTTGTTTGACTTCGTTACTTTGCTTTTTATCAGAGGTTTGCTTTTTTTCATCACTCTGTTTTTTTTCAGTAGGCTTTTTTTCGGTGCTTTCTTTTGCGTTATTCTCATTAATTGTGTTAACTACTGATTGAGATATTCCGTCGTTCGGAATTTGCTTTTTTCCTTCGGCGGAATCATTTTTTCCACAGCCAATTAGCAATGTCGGTATAAGTAATAGAAGTATGGAAACTAACCACTTTTTCATCGCATTCCCCTCCTTATTAAAGTATTGAAACGACCGCTAATTTAGCTAGAGGTCGTTTCAACTAAAAAAACATCCATTTCGAGCATATTTTTTTTATGTTATAGATTACTATTTAACTGTTACAATCGTATTTGCACTTTTATTTCCTGCTCGATCTACTACATAAATTGTTAGTTTCGTTTTCTTCTTTTGTTTTGCTATTTTTACAGAGTACGCTCCAGAGGATGATACTTTTGAAGTTCCAATCTTTTTAGAGCCTTGAAGTATATAAATCGTACTATACCCTTCTGCTTTTCCAGTAACTTTCGTAGTAGAGCTTGAAATACTCTTTACTGACGGTTTAGTTGGAGCTTTTTTATCGATGTAAAATACAACTGTTCTTTTATTTCCTTTCAAATCAGTTACAGTGACAGTATATTTAGCAGACGCTGAGTAAACTTTACTAGATGAATACGGATAAGACTTTCCGTTTATCGTATACGTAGCTGTTAAAATGCCAACATTATCGCTTATTTGGACTGTTTTATTTACTTTGTAATAGGCATTATTTGTTACACCTTTTATCGTTGGTAATGTTTTATCAGCCTTAATCAGCGCAAGTCTAGCTTCTGCTGCAGTAAGTTTAGAAATACTTCCTACAAGTGTTTTTTGATTTGAGTCAAGTGCATTGTAACTAGAACGGGCTGCTTTAATCGCCGTTTCACTTGTTAATCTGACACTTCCTACAGTTGGTAAAGCCGAAATTTTATCTTTAACAGCTTTTGCCGCATTTTTTAAATTAGTAATTATTTTTTCAGCCGATACGAGTTTAGTTAAAGCTGTAGAACTTACGAAAGCTTTTTGTGGTGCTGTTAATCCGTTATATGCCGCTCTTGCAGCTACAATAGCTGATTCATTCGTAAGCTTTATTTGTGAAGGTAATGCATTGATTTTATTTTGAACTTCACTTGCTTTAGCTTGATTTTTTAATGTAGTAATTGCAGTTTCTGCTGCGACTAATTTGTTTAATACATTAATAGATACTTTTTCTTTTTGAGTGTGAGTTAAGCCATCATATGCCTTGCGAGCTGATACTACCGAAGCTTCATTTGCTAGTGTAATAGTAGTTGGTAGAGCATTTATTTGATTAACGACTAGATCGACTAATGTCGTTTCGTTTTTTAATGCTCTAAGTGCATCCTCAGCATCAACTAATCGATCTAAAACTACCGACGCTACTAATCCTTTTTGAGCTAGTCCTAACCCATCATAAGCCGTTCGAGCAGCAACAATTGCTGGCTCGTCCACAAGTGCGATTGTAGCTGGTAAACCATTAATTTGTTTAGTGACGATCGTTACAGGGGCATCTGTCATATTATAAAGGCTGTTTTTTCCATTTAAGAATCGGTCATAAGATTCAAGAGCATACGCCCCTTGATCGGTAGCCATGCCATCTGCACTACCTTCTAAAACATGCTTGAATCCTCCACCGTCTACATAAAACTTAAGAAGTGCAGTCACTAAATTTCCATTTGGCTTTACAAATCGACTATCGGTTGCTGGATTTACACCTAATGCTGTTAAAGCTACGATCGCTTGTGCAATACTTTCGCTAGATGTTGAGCCCCAAGCAGTAAATCCTCCATCTGTGTTCTGTAGGTTTGATAGTGCTGTCACTGCTCGATCAATTGCGCCACTCACCTCAGGCATTGATTCGTATGGAGCTAACGCTTGTAGTGCCATTGCAGTAATATCAGGATCTGGCGCTGAGCCAGATAAGGCAAAACCTCCTGCTTGATCAGTACCCTTTTTTATTTCCTTACTTAATATAAAATCAATATATTTTTCTCTCGTTGCTTGTTTGGTAGAATCTGCAATAGTAGGAATCTCATAATGATTCGAATCAAATGCGATTAAAGCAAAAATACCTCCATTAATACCTTGATAAATTGTTTTAGAGTAATCGGCAAGTGGTGTTAATAAATTGTAACCACCTACATTCGTAGGATCTTTTCCTAATGCACTAAGTGCGAGTATTAACCTTGAGTATTCAGTATTTTTTGATGTGGACAGCACACCTTTATCTGATTTCACTTGATCGGCGATACGATTATAGTAGTTAACAAAATATTGTGCGGGTACATTATAGTTCCCCCTTGCTAAAGACAGTACTGACCATTCACCTGAAATTGTTCCAAAACTTGGATTAGGAACTTTAGTTAATAAAAATCCTAATGAGTCATTTAGTTGGGTACTTATCGTCGCGTTGCTATTCGATTCACTTAGTTTCAATATCGAGTTTAGCCCAGCGCCGGCATTATCATATGTAATGTGAGTAGTTGGTTGTCCTAAAATCGTTGCACGGCTATCTGCATGTACGGAATTAGCCGGAACAGTAACTGAAAAAATAAAAAAACCTGATAATAATAGCCCTGATATTTTTCTCATTTTTTTACCATATCCTCTCTTCTTTTCTAAAAACCAATAACCGTAAAAATAAATGGGATTATCATACCCTTCGACTTTAAAAAAACTGAAACGACCTCTATTAAACTAGTGATCGTTTCAATATTACATACAGCTAGAGTATTATTAGTATTATTTAACAGTTACTGTAGTTTTTGCGCCCTTATTCCCCGCTCGATCTACTACATATACCGTTAGTTTTGTTCTTTTTTTCTGTTTTGATATTTTAACTGAGTAAGTTCCACTCGATGATACTTTTGCGGAACCAATTCTTTTTGAGCCACGATAAATATAAACCGTACTATTTGACTCTGCTTTACCAGTAACTTTTGTTGTAGAGCTCTTTATACTTTTTACTGCTGGTTTAAGAGGTGCTTTGTTATCAATATAGAAGACGATGCTTCGTTTGTTCCCTTTTAAATCAGTTGCAATAATATTGTACTTACCAGATGCTGCAAAAACTTTTCCTGAATAATAAGTGTATGACTTACCATTAAACGTAAGTTTTACATTTAACAGCCCAATATTATCACTGATTTGAATTGTTTTTTTCGTTCTATAATAGGCATTATTTGAAATTCCTTTTATAGTTGGTAATGTTTTATCTGCTTTTATTACTGCTAGCCTAGACTCAGCTGAAGTAAGTCTAGTAATACTGCCTACTAGCGATTTTTGACTTGAATCTAAAGAATTATAAGCTGCTCGTGCTGACTTAATTGCCGATTCACTAGTTAATCTAACTTGTGATGTAGTTGGTAATGCAGCGATTTTATCTTTCGTAGCTTTTGCGGCATTTTTTAAATTCACAATTGTTTTTTCAGCTAATACAAGCTTATTTAGTACAGTAGATGTAACTAAATTCTTTTGAGCAGTTGTTAAAGCGTTATACTCTTTTCTAGCTGCAATTACTGCAGATTCATTAGCTAACTTGATTTGTGAAGGTAATCCATTGATTTTATTTTTAACTGCATCTGCTTTTATTTGATCTTTTAAGACGATTATTTTATTTTCTGCTGCTACTAATTTATTTAATACAGTTGTAGACACTTTTCCTTTTTGAACTAGAGTTAGCCCATTGTAAGCCTCACGAGCTGATGCAATTGCCGCTTCATCCGATAGCGTAATAGTTGTCGGTAAAGCATTTATTTTGTTAACAACTGAATCTATTAATGAAGCTTCGTTTTTTAAACTTTTAATTTCTGATTCTGCTGCAACTAATTTTCCTAAGACAGTTTCCATCACTTTTTCTTTTTGAGCTTGCGTTAACCCATCATATGCTTCACGAGCTGACACTACCGCTGCTTCATCTTCTAAAGAAATAGTTGTCGGTAGGGCGTTTATTTTGACTATAACTGAGTCTATTAATGAAGCTGCGTCTTTTAAACTACTAATTTCTGATTCCGCCGAAACTAATTTATTTAATACAGTTTCTGATACTTTTTCTTTTTGAGCTTGCGTTAACCCATCATATGCTTCACGAGCTGACACTACTGCTGTTTCATCTGATAAAGTAATTGATGCTGGTAATTCATTGATTTTATTAATTACTGAATCAACTAGTACTGCTTCTTCTTTTAAACTAGTAATTTCTGATTCTGCTGCAACTAATTTTACTAATACCGCTGATGGTAGTAATCCTTGTTGCGCTGCTGTTAAACCTTCATAAGCCGTTCTTGCTTTAGCAATCTCTAATTCATTTGAAATTGTAATTTTTGTAGGTAATGCATTAATTTGATTTGTAACTAAGGTTACCGGGGCATCCGTCATGTTATATAGACTATTTTCTCCCTTAAGAAACCTGTCATACGATACAAGGGCATATGTCGCTTGATCTGTAGCCATTCCATCTACATTCCCCGTTAGAACATGCTTGAACCCTCCGCCATTAACATAGAATTTAAGTAGTGCAGTCACCAAATTTCCATCTACTTTTACAAATCGACTGTCTGTTGCTGGATTTACACCTACTGCTGTTAAAGCTACGATAACTTGTGAAATACTTTCGCTAGAAGTTGAACCAAATGCAGTAAATCCACCATCTGCTTTTTGAATAGTAGAGATCGCTTTTACTGCTCGATTAATTGCTGCATTTACCTCTGGTATAGATTGATATGGAGCTAATGCCTGTAATGCCATTGATGTAATGTCAGGATCAGGCGTTGTACCAAATAAAGCAAACCCTCCTGCTTGATCAGTACCCTTCTTAACTTCTTTACTTAATATATAATTAACGTATTTTTCCCTTGTTGCTTGTTTAGTAGAATCTGCAATAGTTGGTATTTGATAATTATTTGAATCGAATGCTATTAAGGCAAAAATGCCCCCGTTAATCCCTTGACTAACTGTTTTATCATAATCAGCAAGTGGAGTTAGTAAGTTGTATCCACCTACATCAGTAGAATCTTTTCCTAATGCACTAAGAGCTAATATTAATCTCGCATATTCCGTATTCTTTGATGTAGATAAAACGCCGTTTGCTGACTTCACTGTATCGACAATACGATTGTAGTAATTAACAAAATATTGATCAGGTACATTATAGTTACCTCTTGCTAATGACAATACTGACCATTCACCTGAACCCGTACCAAAACTTGGATTAGGAACTTTAGTCAATATATAGCCTAGTGAATCATTTAATTGCGTGCTTATATCAACATTGTTTAAAGCATCATTTAAAGTAGTCAGTGCAGTATTAACAGTAGATTGATCAACCGTTAAATTACTAAGTGTTGTATTTGCTTGATCATATGCAGTTCGAATAGATGCCTTCGCTAATAACGCATCTTTGTTAGGTGCTGAATTTACTTCAGCTACTTTTTTTAATAAAGAATCTTTATTTGATGGTGTATAAAGTGCTTTATCCCCACCAAAACTTGAATTATCTTGTCCTAAATCTGAGCCGTATCCATAAAGTGTAAATTGCCATCTACAAACATCCCCATCTTTCGGGAATTTATCAGATGCTCCAACATTTGGAAACTCATTATTAACTGCATACATCCAACCGGACATATTATAGTAGTCAAATTCCCCTAAATAGCCCGTTTTTTGAGCTCCGTTAGCAATAATTTCTTCATTACTTAAATTCATTGCATCTTTTATGACTGTCGGAACATTTACAGAAATATTTCCATTTTCAAGTTTTACCTTTGACAAATAGAATCCTGAATTAAACGATCCGTAACTATCATAATTACTTGTCCCGCTTAAAAATCGGTCAAGAACCTTTGCATAACTTTCCCCTTCATAAAAAGGAACTTTAACTGGTTGACGAATTAATCCCGCACCCAAAGTATTTGCCTCAACTGACATCGTCACATAGCCAATTGGACTATCTGCATGAACCGATACAGATTTCGTTGGAATTGTAATTGAAAAAACTAATAAAACTGCTAATAATAATCCTAATATTCTTTTCATTTAAACGCGTCCTTTCTTTCATTTCTAAAAATCTATCTTTCTAATAAACTCAAATTCTTCCTCCCTTATTTTGCTTGATTTTCCGGTGTCTTTTAAAGACAAAAATTCTTCATTGCCAATAAAGAAAACTCGCCAAATATGGCGAGTCTTTAGGCGAAGATAGAGGCTTAAGTTGCACTTATATATAGAAATTAAAATTGGCAACCACGTCGACTTTTCCTCTCCGCTGCCAATCTATACATTCTTAATGTGCAAAAAAAAAGCCCTGCCTTATTTGGCAGGACTCATAGTTATCCAAAAATTAAACTGTTCCAACAGCATACTAAAAATGCGCGTCACAGCGCTCTTATACGGCTTTCGCATAAGAACAGAATTTTTCTGATAACAAAACTTCCCTCACCGAAAGACTTGTAACATGCAAATGGCAGGTCTCCTGACTTAAAGCTTCAAGCCTACTCCATTCATCTTCCCAGTTTCCCAGTGATTAACGTGCAATCGCACTTGAATGTTTCGTAGCTTCTTACAGTAGATGTGAGCTGTTTTGGTTTTTCACCAAATTCCCTATTAATGCAAACTGCAACCATATACTGTCTTCATTTTAACAAATGGTTTAACACTGTACAAATTAATTTTTAATTTTTCTAAATTGTTCTCTATTTTTTCTGTTAAATTAAAATGTATATTTTGAATAAAAAAAAGAGGTTGTCCAATTAGACACCCTTAGGAACTCTTATATTAATATCGCTAACTTTGTAATGTTTAAGTTATTCTAATGATTTTTGGAGGTTTCGTTAAATTACTTAGAAAGTTAATTTTCAATCTAATTCCTTGATATATTCTTCTCTTTCTTTAAAAGCTTGTTTTACGATTTCTTTCGATACCCCATCTGGAATATGAAAGGAAATTGAATTCATATAGTCCTCTAGATATTTATTATCTAAAGAAAAAATTGTAACATTATAAACGTCAAGTTTGGCACTCGTTAAAAATTGGAGTAACTGATAAACCTTATCTACATCGTCTATATCACCTTTTAGTTGAATGTCAAAAATTTTATAATCATCTGACTCGAAAGCTAAATCAAGATTCTGATTGAAAACTGGCATTTGTTTTGTATTCAAATAGTCATAACCAAGACTTCTTAACCCACCTTCAAAATCCTTGAAAAGTGCCGATTCTTCAACATAGTAAGAGTATTGAGCAAAATTTGTTATATTCGGCGGTTCATAAGGTGTTGAGCTTTCACGCTTAAAATCAGACATCGAATAAATAGAATGTACATTGTCTATATCAAAAGTTATTCTTTTATTTACATCATTTGTATAGCTCATACTAATTTCTTTCACATCTAATGGCTTGTAAACATCGCTAAACTCTTGAAATTTTTTAAGCACTTCATAAATTGAATTCATTTTTTCAGTATCAAATAAATTTTTAACATTTGCACTCACAACATTTACTTTTAAATGTTGTATAACATTTCCATTATCAACATAATCAAACGATTCCATATCATTTTCACTTTTAAATTCGATTGACTTTACTTTGGCTCGATTAAGAATTGCTGAATTCGATTGTTCAAAAGCCTTTTTCATTTCAAATGTTTTAGATTGGATGTCATAGTCATCTCCAATAATTTTTGTAAAAAACATCCCCTTAATGTAAATGTTAAAAGTGAGCTTATTTCCCGTTTTCTTTCTAACTTTAAAATTGGTATCACCCATGTTCCCTTCGTTTATGTTTGGTTTTTCCAAAACATCTACTTCGAAACCGTATTTGTCTTTAATATATTTTTGTGCTTTTACATCGATCTTTCCTGCCCCAACACATGCAGTCATTAAGAACATCGAAACGAAAATTAGCATTGTACAAATTGATAGTTTAATAGCTTTTATATTCAAAAAAATTACCTGCTTTCTAGACACCAAAATCCTTATTTTTCAATTAGAAAACTCCTAAAAATTCATTACTGACCAATTAACTTTACCATATTTTGGAATTCATTTCGTTATATTTTAAAACTCCTTATTCAACTAATCTTCAATTTAGTTGCACAAGAAATTCTACAAACTGCTTTAACAGAGCTATCAATAAAAAAGAACCCTAAATATTATGGGTTCTTTTACTCTTCTATCTCCGCTGTTTCGATCCACTCACATAAAGAATAATAATGGCAAAAAGAAACATTCCACAAACAATAAATGGCATTAAGCCTGAATTATAAACCATATATATTCGAATATGACGAACCGCGTTTACAATAATAAAAATCACCATGCATATCCACAATATTGCAATGAGAGCCATATTTTTATTTCTCCGCATAAACATCAGCCCCTTCCAAAGAACAACTCCTAAAATACTGTTTATTTTATTATATAGTCGACATAGTGAATCAATGACCAATCGTTTATTTGTGTGTGTAAAAGTTATAGACTCATTGGAGGTCATGAGTTAGAAAAATAGTGATTTGCTGATTTTTTTTAACCCCTAAGCGGTTCATGCGTTACTAAATTAGCTAAATCACCATAATTTTTTACTCATAAAACCTCGTGCCGCCTCCCTTACAAAAAAAAATGTTTCTAAATTATGAAATTTCATCTTACTACCTATCTCTTTTTTGTATTCACAACAAAAATATATTAAGATATTTTTAAGTCTTTAATCTCTTCTACATTAAATAGTAAAAATATTCAATTTAAGGAGTTTCCAAAATATGAGTATGCCATTTGAATTTAATTTTTTAATTGTAACGAATGAAAAAGCGATCAGAAAAGAAAATAATACATTCTCTTTAGAACTTAATGGATACCACTTGTTTCCTATTGATACACCAATCAATGTGACCAGAAAGAATGATGAAAAGCCTTTTGGTATTGCTGTTATAAGGAAGATTGAATGGAAAAGTGAGAGTACATATATGGAATATGAATTAAAAGCAATTGATACGGTTAATTAAAAAATAAAACGGATAGCTAAGACTGCTATCCGTTTTATTGGTGTTTTTATATCTCTTTAATTGTTTGATATGCCTGTTTTGCTAAAGCAATATGACCAAGTTCATTTGGATGTACTCCGTCAGTTCCTTCGAAAAACTCAGTCTTCAATTGTTGATGATGTTGAAACGGAATTCGAAAATCAATTAAATTAAATTGATTTATTTCAACCATTTGCTCAATTCGTTCGGCTAACTCTTTTGCTTTTAAAACAAATGTTTCAAAGCCATTAATCGGTTCCCATACTTCTTTGTGATTGATATTTTCTAAATGAATTGGTGGATGGATTGCTATTATAGGTTGAATATTGTTGTGTATAGCTTGTTTGACCATTGAATAAATGTTTGACAGTAAATAGTTTAAATCAACATTCCACCATAGATCATTTCCTCCAGCGCAAATAATTACATGTGATGGATTATTTAATACAACATCATGGTAGAATCGCGACAGCATTCCAGTGCTTGTATCTCCTGAAATCCCTTTATTAATAATCTCGACTGATAATTCGTTTTGAAGTACAGCTGGCCATGCATTAACTTTTGCTATCCCTAAACCTTCTGTAAGACTATCACCTAGACAAATAATCTTCATAAGCTCACCATTGTTCCTTGATTGCTTTTTGACCTACTCGTGGTCTTACTTTTACTAAATATGTAATTCCACTCACACCAAACATAAAGATGATATTAATCGTAAATGCAATAAACCCTGGATCTAAATCTTTTAAAAATTGAGGTGCATGAGGGAATAATGTACCGAAACTCGTATTTTCAATCGTTACGTATGCTACTGTAATTAATCCGGATAGTATTCCCGCTACTGCTCCAGTTTTTGTAACCGGATTACGTTTTAAGAACGTTACAATTAAGGCAGGGAATAATTGTAAGACGAAACTATATGCCATTAATAATAGAGATAGCATTGTTTTTCCACCATAAAACGTAAAGAGTAAAGCGATTAAAGCGATGATTGGCACTAAGATTCTAGTAAGTCCAGCTAACTTCGCTTCACTTGTATCTGGTTTAATTGCTTTAAATATATTTTTTGAAAGTAATGTTGAAGCCGTTAATAATAACAATGAGCTTGGAACTAATGCTGCTAGTAAACCTGCTGAACCAATTACACCAATAAACCAAGGTGGGAGTGTTGCTTTAGCAATTGAAAATAAAACTAGATCAGTTCGTCCTCCTTGAATATGTGGCATTTGTAAAAGTGCAGTAAAACCGATAAAAAGGATGAATACCATCAGAATTTGATAAAGTGGAATCAGTGCTGCATTTTTTCGTAATGTTTTTGAATCTTTTGATGATAAACTCGCTCCAAAAACATGGGGCCACATGTATTGACCAAGCGCAATAATTAAGCAAACTGATACATACCAAGAAATACTATAACCAGACTTAGGTAGTAGTAAAAATCCAGGTTTAGCAGCATCTAATGTTTTAAACATCGGTTCAACGCCACCATAAAAATGGACTGGCAAATAAATTCCTAAAACTAAAATCGTTATGAGCATCAAAATATCTTTTAGTATCGCCGTAAATGCTGAACCATGTATTCCTGATATATATACAAAGATTGTCACGACAATAACGCCAATCCACACTGCTAAATTCGGTGAAATGGCACCGTATGAAGCTTCGGATACAATAATTTTTATACCATTTAATTGGAGAACCATATATGGAATAATGGAAACGACCCCAACGATTGCAACAAGTAGACCTAAAGATTTACTATTATATTTTTTAACAAAGAAATCGGGCTGTGTTAATAAATTATGTTTTTTCGCATAACGCCAAATATGGGGTAAGATCCAAAATGGAATAATATAAGTAACAGCACAGAAAATATAGATTACTGGTCCGCCCATTGAATAAGATGCACCACTTGCTCCTAAGAAAATAAATGTAGTGAACATTTCACCAGCCATTAGAACGAACATGACAATACTACCAAAATTACGATCTCCAACTACCCAAGATTCCAACTTCATTTCTCTTCCTCTTCGGGCACGTATTCCTAAAAAAAGTGCTACTAGAAACGTAATTCCAATTAATAGAATGCTCATTGATTTTCCTCCTGTTTCTCTAATATCGCATTGCTAATAAATAGGCAGATAGAAGTGATGACTAACCAACTCGCAGACCAAAATACAATAAATGGTAATCCTAAAATGTATGGCTCCACACGATTTACAATCGTTAATGACCCTATGAAAGCAAAAATAGTTAAAAAAATGGCAAATAATTTCATCCTATTTCCCCCTTACCCTCAAATAGTTGATTATTTTTAAAATTCTGCAAATAATTTGTAGACTTATGTTAAACTCTTTTTGTAAAATAGTAAAATATTAACCTTTAATTGTAAGCGCTTAAAAAGGAGCATACATTATGAACAGTTATTCTAATCTTACAGATATACTAGAATTCGATAAAGAAGTATTATTAAACATTTTAAACTATTCTTCTGATGAAATTTATATTTTAAACCGAAATCTTGAAATCATTTATGTTAATAAAATGTGTGAACAACATTATGGTTTACGTCAAAACGAAATTATAGGAAAACATAATGATATTTTTTTAGAAAAAGGATATTGGACCCCTTCAATTATTCCAATTGTTTTGGAGAAAAATAACACAGTCACAATTAATCAAACAACTCATACTGGTAAAGAACTTGTCACGACAGCTATTCCAATCTTCAATCCTATTAGTAAAAACTTGGATTTCATTTTTATTACTTCTCGCGAAAAAAATTATATTTCTATTATTCATAATAGCACTCATGAACTTAGTTCGAGTGAACATTTGCATTCTAATGGATTTATAACATGTGATGACGCAATGACAAATATCATTGATTTTAGTAAAAAAATAGCCCCTGTTGATACAAATATTTTAATTCAAGGTGAATCTGGAACAGGAAAAGGAGTTCTCGCAAAATATATCCATGATTTAAGCAACCGGAAAAACGGTCCTTTTCTTGCTATCAACTGTGCAGCAATCCCAGAAGAGCTATTAGAATCAGAACTATTCGGTTATGCTACTGGTGCGTTTACAGGTGCTTTAAAAAATGGAAAAATTGGCTTGCTCGAAACTGCAAATAAAGGAACAATTTTCTTAGACGAAATCGGTGAAATATCCTTAAAATTTCAAGCAAAATTGCTCCAAGTACTACAAGATCGTAGCTTCTTTTCAGTAGGCGGTCGAGAATTAAAAAGGGCTGACGTTCGTATTATTACTGCGACGAACCGTAATCTATTGGAAATGGTAAAATCAAAGCAATTTAGAGAAGATCTATTTTATCGTTTAAATGTAATTGATATTCAAATTCCCCCACTTAGAAAAAGAAAAAAAGATATTCCTTTACTAGCCGATCATTTTTTAACTAAGTTCAATCATAAATACAAAGTTAGTCGATCATTTTCATCAAATGTAAAAAGCGCTTTTGAAGTATTTCAATGGCCAGGAAATATTAGGCAGCTTGAAAATATAATTGAGAGACTTGTTATTACTAGCGATTCAGTCATTCGATTGCCTGACCTACCATCTCAATTAATTCCTGATGATCAATCTATCTCAATCTATGAGGAGAATTCATTAGACAATATTTTAGAAGAAACAGAGAAAAAAATGATTATCGAATCTTATAAAATTCATAAGAGTTCTCGAAAAGTTGCCAAGGATCTTGGATTAAGTCAAACAAAAGCAAATAAATTAATTAGAAGATATTGTAAAAATGATGATTAAATCAAAAGGGAGATACTCCAGAAGTATTTCCCTTTTGATTATTAGGTATCAATTCTTTTCGTTAATTTGTTTGTGTATGTAACACACTCATTCTTGAGGCAACTATTTCAACGATTCGATCCCCTACCTCTGATGTAGTTGATGCCCCTCCTAAATCAGGTGTTAAATATTTGTTTTCAGTTAATAGTTCTTCAATCGCATTAAGAATTAACTTACCATACTTTTCATATCCGAGATAATCAAGCATTTGGCTTGCTGACCAAATTGCAGCGAGCGGATTGGAAATCTGTCTACCTGATATGTCTGGTGCTGAGCCATGAATTGGTTCAAACATTGACGGATATTCTCTCTCAGGATTGATGTTTGCTCCAGCTGCAAGACCCAAACCTCCAGCGATGGCTGCACCTAAGTCAGTTAAAATATCACCAAATAAATTAGAGGTCACGACTACTTCAAACCGTTTCGGGTCTTTGATCATAAGCATTGCAGCTGCATCAACAAGATATGAGTATGTTTTTACTGAAGGATACTCTTTACTCACTTCTTCAAATACTTGATCCCAAAATACCATTGAGTAATTTAAAGCATTTGCCTTACTAATACTTGTTACTGTTTTCCCTTGTTTTAGGGCTACTTCAAACGCATAGCGAATGATCCGCTCTGTACCTTTTCGAGAAAAGACACTATTTTGTATAACTACTTCATGTTCTTTTCCTTTATACAGCCAATCACCTGCTCCTGCATATTCACCTTCCGTATTCTCTCGGATAAATAACATATTTATATCATCGGTTTCTATATTGTTAAGAGGACACGGTGCCCCTTTTAATAGCGTTACAGGTCGTATATTCACATATTGATCGAAGCTTTTACGAATTTTTAATAACAAATCCCATAATGAGATATGATCTGGTACACCAGGAAATCCGACCGCTCCTAAATAGATTGCTTCAAATTCCTTTAATCGGTCAATTCCATCATCGTCCATCATTTTTCCAAATTGAGTGTAGTATTCACATCCCCAAGGAAATGATGTAAATTCTAACGTAAAAGAAGCATCGAGACTTGCTATTTTATTTAAAACTTTCATTCCTTCATTTATCACTTCTGGACCTATACCGTCCCCTGGAATAACCGCTATTTTATGTTTTTTCATATCAGTTCCCCTACTTTAGTTTTGATTCCAAACAATTAGCTTCAATTCAGTCATTTCTTCTACTGCAAACTTTATTCCTTCTCTTCCCGTTCCACTTTCCTTTACACCACCATATGGCATATTATCAACTCGAAAAGTTGGAATATCATTAATGATGACCGCTCCTACATGCAGTTCATTTGAGGCAAGTAATGCATTCGACACACTATCCGTATAGATTCCAGCCTGTAAACCATAGCGCGAATTGTTTACATGAGAGATCGCTTCTTGAATTGATTTCACTTTGGTAACCGTTACAATTGGAGCGAAAACTTCCTGACATGAAACTTTTAAGCTAGATGTACAATCCGCAATGATTGTAGGTTCCAAAATATTTCCTTGCGCTTTACCACCTGTAAGGATATTTGCATTGCTCTGTTTTGCTTCTTCAATCCAGTCTAACGCCCGATCTAGTTCATCAGGTGAAATTAATGAAGAAAGATAAGTTTCATCGTCAAAAGGATTACCAAGTTTTAGTTTTTTCGTTACTTCTACGAATTTGTTCGTAAATTCCTCATAAATCTCTTCATGAACAAATACTCTCTGTAAGGAAATACATACTTGACCTTGATTTGAAAAGGCCCCCATTACACAACGATCAATAACATTATCAACATTCGTATTTTTATCAATTATTACAGCTGCATTTGATCCGAGCTCAAGTGTTGTTTTCTTTAATTTCGCCTTATTTCTAATGTTAATTCCCACACTCGTACTTCCAGTAAATGTAACCATATTTACTCGCTCATCTTCAACAATCGTATCCCCAACTGTACGACCCGGACCTGTCACAACATTTAAGATCCCGTCCGGTAAGCCAGCTTGCTTGAATAATTTAGCGATAAATAATGCCGAAAGTGGCGTTTGAGATGCCGGTTTTAAAACGACCGTATTTCCAGACGCAATAGCTGGACCTACTTTATGTGCTACTAGATTCATAGGAAAATTAAATGGGGTAATCGCTCCAATTACACCGATTGGATTTCTTACTGTATAGCCTACTCTTCCTACACCACCAGAGGCAGCGTCGAACGGAATTGTTTCTCCATGAATTCGTTTTGCTTCCTCCGCTGCAAATTTATATGTTTCTATTGTTCTTGTTACTTCTCCCCTTGAAAACATTATTGGTTTTGCAGTTTCCTTTGTAATGATTTCAGCAGCCTCATTAAAATTTTCTTTTAATAACAAAACGACATTTTCAAGAATTTGTGCCCTCTCAAATGCTGGCATTCTAGCAAACTCATCTTTTGCCTGATATGCTACTTCGATTGCCTGTTCTGTTTGTTCTTTTGTAGCAACAGCAATCTCTGAAATAACTTCTCTTGTAAATGGAGAATACAAATTTGAATACTCAGTTGTTTGTACTTCTTCACCATTAATAAATAAATATTCTTTCATTGGACTTACTTTGTTCATCATCATTTACGCCTCCAGTGCTTTTAAGACAGTCTCATGGAACTGTACAATTGCTTGCTCTGAAGAAGAATAATAGCCTTTATTAAATGCTCGTGAGCGGAATCCAACTTGCTCTAATTCAACTAACTCAACATCTTCATTTCGTACTATTTCAGCAAATTCAACTAAGTCTTTTTCTTCCTGTGTTAAGTTTTCATCTCTAAAGTAGTAAGTGTAAATTCCAAGTGTTGTCTCATGATCGACCGGGACCATTTGGATCGTAGCAATGTTTCCTGGTCCTGGATAAATAGTCATCATTAAATTCGGCCATAACCAATAGAATGTACCACCTTGCATTTCTACTTCATTAAAATCTAATGAACCCATTTTCTTATTTGCTTTCACAACAGAACCTTGAACAGAATAATTCTGACATGTAATAATTTGATAGTCTTTCATATCTAAAGTAGCCACAAAGCTAGGATGTGCTATATGGCAATGATCACATTCTAAATAATTATCAATAAATGCTTTCCAGTTTGCTTTAATAACTCTAGATTTACTGCTCGTTCTTTTTAACTCACTTAAAAATGAGAACTTACTTAGCTTTTCAAAAAAATCTCCATACGTCTCGATTAATGACGTAGCATGATCATCTAAATTAACAAAAATGAATGATTCAGCAATTTCCATCCTCACAGATCGTAAACAAGCATTTGATACACAAGCCAAATCCTCACCTTTAAAGTTAGGTGCTTTATTTAACTTACCATCTAAATGAAACGTCCATCCGTGGTAAGCACATTGTAAAATTTTCTTATTTCCACTTTCATTTTTCTCTAGCTTAGTTGCTCGATGCGGACAAACATTATAAAATGCTCGAATAACCCCGTCCTTATCACGTGTTACAATAATCGGTTCACCAGCTACTTCAGCTGTAAAAAAATCCCCTATATTTTCTAATTGGCTAACATGCCCAACTAACTGCCAAGTCTTTGAAAAAATTTTCTCTTGCTCTTCCATCAAAACCTTCGGATCAGTGTATAAATCATAAGTCAAAGTTCTCTCAAAAATTTCAGTCGTTCCATTTTGTACCTTGTTAAAAGTCATTAGTAAATTCCCCTCTCATTTCCCTATTTCTTTCCCCTGTACCATTTATATTGCAATAACCATGCCAAAACTAAAGAACCCCAACAAATCAACATTTACTGATTCAAAACGACTCAAATGAATAAAATAAACGAATCGAAAACAACTCGATTGAGTTGCTTTCGATTCGTTTATTTAGGTTGAAGGTTTTAGCTTTTAATCTGGTAAACTTTCTTTAAAAATGGCTCTTTTAAGTTAAAACGTTGTTTTTTGAACTAAAAAAAAGGTTATCTAATTAGACAACCTTTGGAACTCTTATGCAACTAAAGCATCAGCTAGTTGAATTACATATTCATAATCCATGCAATTTTATCGTAAAGGATTTTTGCTACAAAAATGAATTGGTCTATCTGGTACACGATGAAATCTTTATACATTGCACGAATGCTACAAGTCTACTGTCAGCATTAAGATCATCAATTGGAAGCGATAATATTCAACTTAAATTTGAATCAACTTTATTTTGAATTAGCCTAAAAAGTTCGAGTAACACTAAATTTAAAAATAGCCATGTTGCTCCGAACGTGTACCCTGCCAATACATCACTTGGCAGACGAATTGAAAAATATACGTTAGCTATACCCATCAAAAATAATAGTAATAAAAAAATGAAGGGCAGAAAAATACGGAGGCTTTGAAGATTAGTTTTGGTCAAATGACGAACTAAAATGAAAACAAAAAAACCGTAAACCAAAACTGACATAAATGACTGCTCATTCGGAAATCCAAGATTCAACAATGAACCTAAACTTGGCTTTAAATAGTGAAAAATACTAATTAAAATCTTTTTAAGTAACACTCCTCCAATAATAGTAGATAAACAAATTAAACTTTCTAACAATAAATCTCGTCTATTAAAAAAAAGTACACTGAAAGTTACGAATGAAATGACTAATAAAAACAATGGGTTTTGGAGGAAGAGTAACCCGTTCATCACCGTTTTCCAATCTTCATTAAATAATGTACGTATTAAATATCTACTAACCTCATTTAATTCATTTAGCTCATTATTTAAATATTCCTCAATTAATGCTAGTGTAGAAATAAACATTAACAAAAAAACTGCAAAGAGACAGAATATAAAAATTTCCATTCTTCTAAACGTAGTAAAAAATCTTGACAGGGATGAAATATAACGATAAATAAATGATTTAATAAACAATTTGTATCTTCTAGTTAAAAATATTATCAAAATAAATATTATGAGAGACGTTATTCCAATTCCTAAATACTTACTAGCGGAATGATGAAACTTGTCCCACTCTGGACCTAAAATTTTCCCAAGGGTAACGAATGTCACTCCCCATAAAAATGCACCAATATACGCATTACGAGCAAATGTTAAATATGGCAATTTAGAAATACCAGAAAAATATCCAGTAAAATGCCTAACACCTGGGATAAAAAAAGCTAATATCAGTAATTTATTGCCATGATGATCAAACCACTTTGCAGTCTTTTGATATTTTCCTGGTCCAAAATGAATATACTTTCCAAACTTTTGAATAAGACGATAACCAAATTTATTACCTATTAAATAAGATAAACTAATACCTATTATAGC
This sequence comes from Arthrobacter citreus, assembly GCA_013200995.1. Lineage (GTDB taxonomy): Bacteria > Bacillota > Bacilli > Bacillales > Bacillaceae_G > Gottfriedia. The sequence goes on from CP053688.1 coordinate 2,714,414, forward strand.
CCCTAATACTGCTAACAATATGGATAAAAAATAATTCATTTTGCCTTGAAATACTAAATATCCTGAATAACTCATGGTAAGTTCTCCAGATATAGGTAATGCTAATAGTTCAAGAAGATTTACTAAGAATATCAATAGGTAGCTATGTTTACCTATTAATGTAATAAGAAGTAAAGCCATTTTAATACTCCTTTCTTCAAATTTTTTAATAGATTTAAATAATCAAGTTTAGCTTTTAAACAAAGTTGATTAAATTGCATTAAAAATTGATCTTTTTGGTTTATTCATTAAAAAAGTTTAACCAAATCTGTATTGTAAAACTTAAATGTTTAATTTATGCTAAACATATTTCATCTTAAATATTCTGATCCAAATCAAAGAATATACAAAAATCTCATAAGGAGCTCTTGCTAAACAAATGAAAGAAAAGCCTAAAAAAATCAGAAAAACAAAAAGAAAGTCTCTTAAAATATTACTGTCGCTAGTTATAATTCTTATAGCATTTATTGGATATAAGGGAATAAAAGCATACTTTAAATTACAAAATGCTACTCAGGGTGAAGTTATTCACTCAAGTATGCGTAATCAAGAATTAAAAGATACTCAACCGTTTTCCATTTTGTTTCTAGGAATTGAAAACTATTCAACAAAAGGTCAAGGTGGTAGAACGGATACCATCATTTTAGCGACTGTTAATCCAAAAGATAAAACTGTAGAAAAAATGAGTATTCCTCGTGATACTTACGTGGAAATTCCAGATCAAAATAAAAAATCTAAAATTAATGGTGCATATAACAGTGGTCTTCAATCATCAGTAAATACTGTAGAAAACTTTTTACATGTCCCAATTGATTACTATGTTACTGTAGACTTTGGTGGTTTTAAAAATATTGTTGATGAAGTTGGTGGAATTAATGTTGATGTTCCATTTGATTTTTGGCAATATACCGATACTAAACCACGTTATAAGGTTTACTTCAAAAAAGGAAATCAACATCTGAATGGTACAGAAGCTTTAGCCTATGCTCGAATGAGAAAGCGCGATCCCCGTGGTGATTTTGGACGTGAAGAACGTCAACAACAAGCCATGCTGGCAATTATCGATAAAATAAAGTCACCCGAAACTTTATTTAAAATAGATAAATATGCAAGCGTATTTAGTAAAAATGTCAAAACAAATATGAGCTTGTCTGAAGGATTATTTTTATTCAATGATATGAAAGAAACTAATTCTAAAAACATAACGACATTAAAATTGGATGGAAAAGACGATTATATTGACAGGATTTACTATTATATGCCTGATCAAACTAGCGTAAATGCTATAACAAGTAGTTTGAGAAATCATCTTGAGCTTGATAAATCACAAGCTAATTCTAATTCAAAATAAGTGCACATTTCATATATTTACTTATTTACCTCTTTTCTTTTTTTAATTAGTTTAAATTTTGATACATTCAACTTCTAGAAGCATAAATATGTGAATCCAGAATCAAATAGAGTTATAAAAGGAATATCACACTTGGCTCTGTTAAATTCTTGCTTTTTAAGTAAAAGAAAATGACCACAAAAATTTTTGTGGTCATTTTCTTATGTAACTAAACCATGCTTTAGTTGTATAACATCCATTTATTTGAATCTTCTACAAATCCACCAATATAGACCAAAAAATATAACAGAAAGCGGAATCGCTAATAAACCAAAAATTTTTGATTGTTTATTAGATACTTTAAATTCGTTAATCGCATCATTAAATGATAAATAAGTAGTATTGTTTGACTTAATTGCCAAAACTGTATTTTCACCTGTGTGTTTATATACCCATAGAGTAATATGTTGACCCGACTTAACATCTTTAATAAAGTTTTTTCTCTGTAATTGATTTTCACTTAAATATAGAACATCATAATTCGAACCATCATTTAAATATATTGAATCCACATCTTTATCACATAAGGCTTTTTGGTACCAATCAAAAACACCATTCACTACCAATAAGTTATTCTGCTGTGGCAATTTCTCATTACTTATATAAATAAAAAAAGACCACCTAGGAGAGTTAAAGTTCCTAATGCTATTAGGATCTTTTTAATATGCTTCATTGAAATATCTAAAACTTTCATTTCAAAACCTTCTTCTATTTATGCCTTATACAACTATCATAATGTGTTAGTTGAAGAAACCTCTACAAAAGTTTCACCATTTCAAAATGTTTCACAGTTGGAAAGGGGTCGTAAAAATGATGAAGTTGCTTTTTCCAATCTTGGTATTCACTAGATTGTCTAAAACCAATTGTATGATCCTAAGCGACAATCTCATTATTATATAGGTCTAATATAGAAGATAAATAGATTTTTTTCCCGTTAAAAAGTAAGTAGGTAATATCTGTTACCCATTTTTCATTTGGACGTTTGGCTGAAAATTCTCTATTTAAATAGTTTCTTGAAAGGACAAACTTTTCTTTGCGTCCAAAATGTTTCCATTTCTTTTTTAGTATCTTAGCTTGTATCTTATTTGATCTCATCAAACGATATATTTTCTTATGATTCACTTTTAGTCCATACACTTTACTCAGCCAAGTTTTAACTCTTGGATAGCCATAACTCCAATTAATATCTGGATCTTGTTGGCATTCAATAATTTTTTTCACTATTAATTGATCTACTAAATCTTTTTTAGTAGGGCTACTCTGACGTGTTAACCATTTGTAGCACCCACTCTTTGAAGCACCTGCTATCTTACATAAAATAACAACTGAAAATTGATTCTTAAGCTCATGAATTATACTGTATTCTAATGATTTTTCTTTTCCTGTATCATCCTCCTTTTCGCAGCTAAGAGCTTTTTTAAATAAGCGTTCTCTGCTTCTAATCGGTTGATCTTTTCAGCATCATTTTCATCGTCTCTTTTGGCTTTCCTTCTAAATAAAATGTCTGATTTTCCTCTTTTTTCATCTAATCCTTGGATTCCTTCTCTTTTGTAATGAGTTATCTTTGAATGGTCGTATATCCTATATCTAGTTCTTTAGCTATTGTTCTAATCCCCATATTCTTTTCAAAATACAAATCAATAGCTTTCAACTTAGTTTCTTTAGAATAAGTTTTTTAATTTTCCCCATAAAAAAATCCCCTCCATAATAGACATTACGATCCTTTTTTTGGACTGTCTATTATAAGGGGATAATAACAATAGGAAAGATCCTTTTTTTGCTGCTTCTTCAACTAACGCACCCTAAATGAGAAATTAAGTTTTTTCATTAATAGAAAAAGACTTATAAGTATTTATCACTAATCACTTTCATATGGTGTAACTCGTGCCCGGCAATGCCATATGCAATGATACCTATCGAAACTGGCTTGTTCATTACAGTTCCATTACGATCCCACGCTGCATCATCAATGGTTGAAATAAGGCTTAACGTGTTGGAGCGTACCGTGTCTAAACCGGCTAGTAGCTGCTCCCAGGATAGTTTGTTGAAGTTTGCCGCAGAAACATATTGATCCTGATCCATTGCTGGGAGTGGTGCACTTTCATTTCGTGCAATGGCAAGCATTCGATACGACATCACACGTTCCGAGTCGGTCATATGCCCAATCACTTCTTTTAAAGTCCATTTCCCTGGTGCGTACGCCTTCCTTGATGACTCCTCTGATACGCTACTTAAGAGGGTAATAGTCTTAGTTCGTTGCTTACTAAGTATTTCTTTAATATCTCCATTTGGCACAAGACTAACATACCTAGCATTCTCTGGATTTTCAATAGATAATGGTCGTGGACGCACAAGAATCCTCCTCATCGGAATAGTTAATTATGGTTCTAGGCTAATATTCGACTGTCAAGAGGATAGTTCCTTTATTTGATATTTAAGTTCATTGCCGCAAAATAATTACATATTAAACAACTTTATTATCTCTGTACAACTGATTTATGCAGTTAACATAATACAGTTAATATGGATTAATTCACTTTTTATTCCACTAAACTGACATTTAGTTACACAAGGAAATCAATAATCTACTTTAACAGAGACTTAAAAATAAAAAACCCGTAATCATTTACGAGTTTTTGCATTTAATGACTTTGAATAAACGATAGGCGCATTATTCTTATTAACCAACTCAATAACACCAATCTCCTGTATTTTACCAACAATCGGATCATTTCGATCTAAACAGTAATTATATGCTTCAGATAACTTTTCCGGTGTCAAACGGTTTGCTAGAGTACAATGCGGTACCCAGCTACCAGGTAAGTACATGGACTTTGGATTATCATTAAATTGTTTAAACTGAGCGTGAAAATTCTCATGAAACTCTATCAAATCTTTTGTAACAATTGGTGAATAATAAAATATCCCAGTATTTAAAAATGATCCAATTGAATTAAGAGTAATATTTATTTCCAACTCATTCTCGTACAGTTTATCCATCTGTTCGGTGAACTTTGATAAATTTAATTGGTTATAGCTAGCCAAAGTAATATGGGGTTTACGATCTATTACTTCATCGGCATAGAAAGAAATCGAACTTTCTCTTAACTCTGACCATATATCTCTAATCATTTTTTCAGTTTTTTCATCAAATAGTGCTACAACTCCGTACATTAGTTTCTTCCTCTTTCCAAACTTATATTAGGTCCATATGCATTACAAAAAGCTCACCTTTTTCCCCCATTACCCTTACGCCTTTATCAACAAATCCACTTTTTAAGTAAACATGCTGCGCAGCGATATTTTTATGATTTACACCTAAAATGATTTCAGTTTTTTCAGGAAAATGTGCTTTTACAAAATCAGGCAATAATTCTAAAGACTGTTTCGCAATCCCTTTCCCTTGAAAATTAGAGTCAATTGAATAAGCCCTAAGTAAAATAGCATCTGCGTTATCGCTATATTGCTGAACCCCTTCCCAACCATGCAATACAAAAAAACCAGTTACTTCGTTATTACTTACTATTACGATAGCATGACGTTCTTCCTCTAATTTACATATTTCTAAATTATCGATCGGTAATCCAGTAAACTTTAAGTGCTCATCCGTTAAATAATAGTTCTTTAACTGCTCATCAAATCTTGAATCGTAAAACTCCAAAGAAATAGCTGTAGTTGGCGATAAAGAATTAGTCATGAAAAAATCCCCCAATAAAAATAGAATTATAAGAATAGTACAATAATTACAAACGAATATCCATTAATAATTATTCAAACTTCATTAAGTATTTATCGAGGATTCAACTACTCTATGTATACTTTTATAAATAAAAAACCACCTCTACGTGGTTTTTCCTTAGAAGTTTTCCTTAAATACTATCTAAATATTTACTCAAATTGCTCTGGATATTTTTGCTGAAAGAATGTTAATAAATCGCCTTTTTTAAGTATTAAATGCAAACAAATTTGCTGGCTAATTGCTGATTTTAAAACAAGCTTATTGCAAAACTGACATTTTTCTTTTTCAATAAATGCATGTTTAATAGACAAAGGAAATAAAGTTTCTTGTTTTCCAGCTAATAAAATATAACCTTGATGATTAATTGAGAAGCTTACTTTAAAGCCATCGTACCCTCCAAGCCTACTAATTTTCACGTTTTGAAAATCTAATTCTTGAATAATCATGCAAAATAGCACCTCCGTTTTCAACAAAATATATGATGAAATGCTATTTTTATGTCTAATTATTCTTAAATATTTTCATAAAAAAATAAAAACTACCTAAAAAGTAGTTTTTTATCTCGTTTTCACTATGAAATTTATTATTCACTATAGTCGACGATTGTCTAATACAAATTTAAAATTGCTCAGAATACTTTTCTTGGAAATAAGCTAACAACTCTTTTCTTCTATTAAATAAAGTAGGACAAACCTGTTGACTAATATTCGATGGAAAAACTAATTTACCGCAAAGCTGACATGTCTCTCTTTCACTAAAAACGTGAATTAAATTCAAAGGAAATAAGATCTTTGTTTTACCAACTAAAAGCACATAGTTTTGATGATTGATCGAAAATCTAATTTTATAGCCCTTGTAATCAGTATGCTTTGAAATATGTAGATTTTGAAAATCAAATTCAAGCTTTGTCAATTTGGCTAGCACCTCCAAAATTAAGATCAGATAGTGAGTAAACTTTTAATTTCTATTTCCTATATTTTATTATTGTTTTTTCGTAAAGAGTATAAATGAAACTATTATTTTTTTATATATCATCGAAAATGATTTAATAATTCTAGAATTTGCATTTCAGCTCTTACAATTTTATAAAAAAAAGAGCACCAAAAAGCTTTAACTTCTAGGTACCCTCATCATTTAATTCTGTTCAACAATATCTTTTAATTCAGACCAACATGTAATGCGAGGAATATCTAACCCTCGATTATATGATGTGTCTTTTAAATATACTTTTAAAGTTAATTCAGAAAGTGTATTCAAAATTGCTGGTTTATCATCAAAATAGTAATCTAAATCTAATTCTTTTATAATGTGAATTTTTTCAGAGTCTTTCATGCCGCAATAAAAGCGATCTTGATGAACTGGAAATCCATTTTTTATTAACCATTCTTTTGTTCGGTCGCCGTATTCTTTATTTCTAGCAGTCACATAATAAATTTCATGGCCTTGTTTTTCTAATTCTTGTAATGTTTCTACCGCATAAGGAAAAGGAGGACAAGTAGTAAAGTAGGTTTCTTCTAAATTACTGTTCCACATTTGGCCACCTTCTTCTGCCGTTAAGCCAAAAGCCTCATGAATTTCAACTGTCTTTAGTTCATTGTAAACTTCTATCGGAACATTTTTATTTAATTTTTTATTATAAATTTGAAAAGCATGCTGTCTTAAATCAATTAAAGTATCATCAATATCGAATCCAAATCTCATTTTAATAGTCCTTCCTCATGCTATTGTAAATTTTGGATAACCAACGAATTTATAATCAGGACCAATTTTTGTTATTTGAAGGTCATTCAGTTCGATAGCTTGTCCCATCATATCAATTCCTGTACCTTCTAAAAATGTAGGTGCATTTTTTCCACCTATTAACTTAGGAGCTAAGTAGACGATCACTTTATCAACTAGTTTCTCATTCATAAAAGAAGCATTCACTTCTCCGCCACCTTCAACTAACAATGAAGAAATTGAAAGTTCCCCTAGAGTTCTTAGCATTTCGTGTAAATCAACTCGATTTAAATCATTCTTAACAAATACTTTTACACCTAAGTTTTCTAATTCTATTTTTTTCTGTTCAGAATGCTTTTGACTTGTGAAAATCCATGTTTCAGCTTGTTGATCGATTACAACTTTTGAATCTAATGGAATTTTTAAAGTTGAATCTAGTATCACTCGAACTGGGTTACGTCCGTTTGGAATTCTAGTAGTTAATTCTGGATTATCTTTTATTACGGTATTAACTCCGACTAAAATCGCACCAATTTCATTTCTTAATTGATGAACATCATTTCGAGCTTCTGCGGAAGTAATCCATTTGCTATCAGATGAATGAGTAGCAATCTTCCCGTCTAAAGTAGATGCAGATTTCATTACGACAAAAGGAATATTTTCAACGATATATTTATTAAATACTTCATTCATTTTAATCGATTGCTCTTCACAAACACCGGTAATGACTTCAATTCCTGCATCTTGAAGTATTTTTATTCCTCTTCCTGCTACTAAAGGATTTGGATCAAGTGTAGCAACTACAACCTTTTTTAAGCCTGCTTTCACAATTGCTTCTGCACAAGGACCAGTTCGTCCATGATGAGAGCAAGGCTCAAGCGTTACATAAATCGTTCCACCTATTGCTTTTTCTCCTGCCATTCTAAGTGCATGAATTTCAGCATGTGGTTCCCCAGCTTTTAAGTGTGTTCCAATTCCAACGATTCGATTATCGTTTACGATAACAGAACCAACTAATGGGTTCGGATCAGTCTGACCTTTCGTCGCCATTGCATTTTGAATCGCTAGGTTCATATAAAATTCATGATTACTCATGCAAACGTCCTCCCTTAAAATGACCCGAACGAACAATTTTAGTTTCTAAGTATTTTTCATTATACTTTGATTTGTCTCCCCATAATTGAATTCTTCCAGACACATTAGCTCCAGATCTTTGAAGAGCATCCAATTTACGAGGGTTATTTGTAATTAAAGTAACCGGTTTTGAGCGAAGCGTTTTTAATACTCGAATCGCATCTTCATAGTTTCTTGCATCATCCACGAAACCTAACTCTTCATTTGCTTCAACCGTATCAAATCCTTGCTCTTGAAGAACATATGCCATTGCTTTGCTAAATAAACCGATTCCTCTTCCTTCATGATTTGCTAAGTAAAATAAAGCTCCTGATTCTTTTGAAGAAATCATTTTCATCGCTTCTTTTAATTGGAATCCGCAGTCACAACGTTTGCTTCCAAAAATATCACCAGTGTGGCAAATACTATGCATTCGAATTAAAGCTTCCTCTGAATTCTCAAAATCACCATAAACTAGTACACTTGATTGTTGCATTTCTGCTAAGTTTGAAGAAGCTAATTTACTAATAATTTTTTCCGTGTTGTATGATCCATCACTACAAAAATCACCTTCTATATCTTCACATCGAAGCCAACTATACCATTGGAAAAGAACAGTTTCCCCATCTAAATTTACTGGCAGTTTAATCGGTCCAACTAAATAGATTGATTTATCGTTATTTTTTATAACATTAATTTTCTCTTTTAATAATGAAACTACTTTTTCGTTAATCATGTTAAGTTTCCTCCAAATTCATTACATCATTTACTAGCTTTTTTTTAAAATCCACTCAAATCATTTATATTATAAAGTTACATCAAAATTATGTTTAAATGAACTTTCTTGTAATAGTTGTTGCTCTTGTAAGCTTTCAACTTCTTTTCGTCGAGCATTTTCAAATTTCTTCAAATTAAATGTACTAATATCTTTATTTTGCACTGCTTCTATTATAATTCCCGCCAGAGTATCTGCATCTTTCATCGCAATATTAACACCAAGTGCAGCAGTAGGGCTCATCGTATGTGCAGCGTCTCCCATAATGATTAGTCCATCTTTAACCCAAGTTTTACTTCGGCTACTTTGAACATTTAATAATACAAAATCGCTCCAGGAATTTATATGTTTCTCGACTGTTTCAGTCAGTTCAGGAAAAGCCTCGACTAGCTGTTTTACAAATGGTTTGAAAGAATTTTTTCTTAACTTAGTAAAAGAGCCTTCTTCAATATTCCATCCAATTTGAATATAGCCTCCCGCTTGAGTAAATAAAGCTAGCTGTTGGTTATTAATTAATGTTAGTCTAACAGTTGGGTCCCAACTAACAGGTCTAGGAACTTTAGCCCAAAGTAAATCATATCCATGTTTAATAATGTCCGTTGGTATGTTGGCTAATTTGCGGATTGTAGAATATCGTCCGTCTGCACCTATTATGATTGAACTATTGATCGTTATTTCAGTATCATTCATAATTGCTTTTACACCAACATAGCGTCCATTTTGATCTTCTATTAATTTTGATACTCGTGTACCCAACAAAAGCTGAAAGTTATCATATTTTATTGCTTCTTTTAAAATAACATTAAGCAAATGGTTTTGAGGAACATGAATACCAACATGTTTGGAATCTGGTGGCGGAAAAACACTTTTAATTAGTTTGTTCTCGCTCCAATATTCAACACGATCCATAAGCAGTAGACCGTATTCTTTAACCTTTTCATATAGACGATGTTTTTTTAAGATTTGTTCGCCTTCAGAATTTAAATGTTCACCTCTAAATTCCTTATCAATTCCATTATGTCGTTCCACTAAAACTGTTGAAATATTATTTTTTGCAAGCAAATATGCTAATAGGGCTCCACCTGGTCCAGCACCTACAATACATACTTCTGTATTCACATTCATGATATTGCCCCTATTATTTATTTTCGTAAAAAAATATTTAGTTACTTTATGTAAGTAAGTTTAATTTAGTAAATAACTTACGTCAAGTAATAAATTTATGTATGGTAAGCTTGTTATTCATACTATTTTCGTTATAATATGGTTATAGGTGAGGTGGTTTTATATGGATTTTTCTTTATTATGCCCTCGGTTTGAAAAAAGCGTAGAATTAATTAGTAAACGCTGGGCAATTCTAATAATTTTTCAACTTCTTTCTGGAACACAACGATTTTGTACAATCGAATCAACATTACCAATTAGCGGGCGCGTCCTTTCGGAAAGACTAAAAGATTTAGAACAAGCAGGAATTGTAAAGCGACATGTTTATCCTGAAACTCCAGTTCGAATCGAATACTCTTTAACAGAAAAAGGATTTGCTTTAGAGCCGGTTATTAAGGAATTAATGAAATGGTCTCAAGATTGGATATCGATCGATTAATAAATTTTTTGCTTCGCCTTAAAGTTATTTTTTAGAATTCAATTGCACATAAAAGGGATGTCTCAGTTAGGTTTCTAACTTGTGGACATCCCTTTTTGATATTGAAAAATACGAACACTGCGTGAACTTTGTTGATAAAGTTGTGAACTCCGTTGATATATGACTGATTCTCGTTGATATATAGCTCATTTTCGTTGATAAATCAATGAAACTCGTTGATAAGCTCCTAAATAGGGTTCAGATTCGTACATAACTAGCGCTCTTTTCTGAGAAATCACTGAAACTTGATTTTAAACTCCTAAATAGGGTCCAGAATCGCGAATACCAAACGAAATTTCCACTCTTTTCACGCAAAAAACCACAAGGAAGCAAACTATTCCTTGTGGATTTTCCTCAGTACTTAATTATTTAATGCCTAGTTCACTCTTAATCGTATCAATTGTTTGACCTTTATATTTCTTCGCTGGTTTTGGTGCATTGTCTACAGCTTGGTTTTGCATTAGGTAATTCTTTTCTACGAATGCAAAATCTTTTGCATCGACTGTTCCGTCGAAGTTTATATCAGCTGAGCGCTTGTTTGTTCCCCAATATGTTTCAATTGCAAGAGCGTCATTAATGTCGATTACATTGTCTTTATTGATATCCCCAGCAACAGCATCGTCTACAGTTTCCACACCAATTCGCTTATAAATACCGTACATATTGCCATCCATTATATTGTAAACTCGGTCAAATTTACCGTAAGTATTAAAGTGACCAGGAATATCTGTGATGACTGTAAATTTTTCTTTCGTAAGCGGTAAGCCAGAAATATAGAATTGTCCAATGCTATCCATTGTACCTGTGTAAGTTTTTCCATTGCTATCGACAATCGTTACATTTGCCCCAATTTTCGTAAAGTCTGTTTTCTTCAGAGTTCCATCTGCATTTTCGAAGCTTTCAGGATGAATATAGCTAATTACACTTGAGAAATTTGACAATGGAACGATTGGTACAATATAGGTAATTGGTTTCGTCACTGTATTGTCAACGCTTGTAAATGTAGATGTTACCGTTCTAAAGCTAGAAGTTGAAATAACATCCTTCGTTACTGGTATTTTCACCGTAACGTCAACCATCGGAAGGTCACCTGAAACTTCTTGAGAACCATCGAATGTTACATTAACGTCAGATTTAACAGTCGTACTAGTTGGATTTGTTGTTGTAACATTTAATTTCCCACCAAGTTTCTCAGCTGCAGGATTTAATGCGATATTGACGATATTTGTATCAGCATTATTCGTCGTAAAACTATATAGCGCTTGTTTTAGTTTGTTTACATTATTAGCAGTAAGTGTAATTTTGTTTGACTCACCAGGATGTGTAATTAATTTGTTTAATCTTGTTTGAGTATTTGGTTGACCGTATACGTATTGAGTTCCTTCTTTAACAAAGTAGTATTGCTTATCACCATATGAATTTGACGCTTGATCTCCTCCGATGAATCGAAGTGAAGATGCTGCAATACTCGGTACCATTTCAATTTCATCTTTGGCTGAATTTCCATTTTCGTCTAATGTAAGTTTTCCACCCATGAAAGGACTATTATAGAAGTAACCAATTATGTTCGTAGACTGATCTGCTTTAACACCCGCTGCTTTCAAGATATCAACTGATTTATCATTAATTGTAGCAGAATATGGAACTGACTTTTGATCTTCTTTATACTCAATAAATGGATTGCCTTCTTTTTCGCCATCTACGTGTATATCAAATTTATTTGGCATTGTAGTATCAACTAATAAATCTTGTGTGATTGTGTAGTCTTTACCTGCATCATCATAGCCAATTAATTTTACTTTGTATAAGCCTTCTTTTGCTAAAACCGCTTTTGAAGCAATTGGATTATTCACATCATTTGTAAAAGGATAATAAACCCCTTGTCCAGCCAAAATTGTGTATTGCACACCTTCGTCATAATTAACACCATCAAATGAATTCATTAATCCTAAATCTTGACCTGTCACCGCATCAGTTAATACTACGTCAATATATCTCATATGCGACTTTAAGGAGAATGTAGCATTTATATACGGATTAAATATTGGACTACTTAAATTATTGCGGTCTGTTGTCATAGTATGACGAGTAAGACCCATGTCTTGGAATCCTTTTTCTACATAATGGACACCAAATGGTACTCGATATGTTTCAGAAGGATTATCTTTATTTGTATAAACTACATATCCTTCATAAATTCCTTTTTCAGCTGTTTTAGGAATATTTAACGTAATATTTGTTTTCTTTTGGCTTATTCCTTTTAATGTAACTGAAGCTGGTGCTTGGACAGTTACGCCGTTTGCCGCTGCATCTTTTGAACCGCGTAGATTTGATTGGAAATTAACTTTCACATTAAACGTTTTCGTTTTTTCTCCTCTGTTCATTAATGTAACAGAACGTGAATTTGATAAGTCATTACCAACATAAGCTACGTTACCGAAACTTAGTGCACCAGTATCTTCATTAATTTGTTTTTCTTTTCCATTAATAATCATAGGTGTTTTTTCTTGTACTTTTATTTCAATCGTTGAATGGATAGCATTGTATGGATCAATTCGTCCTGCACCTTGTTCAAACACGCTATACGATTTGCTTAATGAATCAGCAGAATTCATTAAAATCGTTTTTATATCTTCTGGTTGTAAGCTATGGTTGGCTTGTTTTAATAATGCTACAACCCCTGTTGTAAATGGTGTAGCCATTGACGTTCCTGACATACGTTGATACGCATTTTTATAATCAGTTGGATTATCTGGATTGTTAATAAATCCTGGAACCGTTGATAACACACTTACACCTGGAGCAGTAATCTCTGGTTTAATGTCATAAGTTAATCTTGCAGGTCCTCTTGAACTGAAGTCTGCTAATGTATCGCCTTGTGTTTTTACTTCACTCATATCAGAGATTGTAAAGTTAGCTGAGCCTGTTTGTAGTTGTTGTTTTAATGCAAGTCCTTCAGCATTTGATAAACTGAATGTTGGGATGAAATTTACTCCTTCTCCTAAGTAACTTGGAATAAATCCTTCAGTCGGATTATCATTGTACATTAGTACTGCAGCTGCTCCTTGAGACTTAGCTACAGCAACTTTAGAATCTAACGTATAAGTACCTCGGCTCATTAGGACAATTTTGCCTTTAACATCTTTCCCAGTATAATTTTCTCCTAAATTTACATCTACTACCGGTAAAGTTTGCCCTTTTAGTTTTGTAATGTCATCACCATATCCACTTGCCATTAATTGTAAATTTGCTGATACATTATCCATTGAACCTTTTGCAGACATTGTTGTGATTGGAACATCACTTGCACCAACAGTTAACGCTAAAGCTGCAGTTCCTGGTGATCCTAATGTATACATCTTATTACCAGCGTTACCAGCTGCAACTACTGCAGTTACGCCATTAAGTACTGCGTTATTAATCGCAATGCTTTCTGCAAGTAATGGGTCATTATAATTTGCACCTAGTGAAAGGTTCATAACATCCATACCGTCAGCAACTGCTTGGTCAATTCCTGCAATGATATTTTCAGTCGAACCACTTCCACCCGGTCCTAATACACGATACACATAAAGATCAGCATCAGGTGCAATACCAGTTGTCGCATATTCACTTTCATTTTTCCCTTGACCTACAATTGTTCCAGATACGTGCGTTCCATGTTCTGTTACGTAACTTGCTGCACCTGTAGTTCCACCTGGTTTACCAGCCTTCACCCAATCATCCATCGTTGTTTCCATCGGATCATTGTCATTATCTACGAAATCATATCCGCCTTTAAACGCTGCTTTAATATCAGGATGATTGTAGTCAACACCTGTATCAAGAACAGCTACCTTTACACCTTTACCTGTATAACCTTCTTGATGTAATTTATCAATCTTAAGATAAGTACGCTCGTCAGCCATTCCTTTTCCAGTTGAAGTAGATGTAGCTTCCTTTCCTTCAACAGGTAGCTCTGACTTTACAGTTGCATCACTATAGATCGCTTGTACAGCTGTTGATTTCAGTAATTCCGTTAGTTTATTTGCAGGTACTTCTAACGCAACACCGTTAAACGCATGTTTATATTCACGTTTAATTTTATATGCACCGTCGGATTTCGTTTTAAATAAAGAACGTAAGTCTGATTTAAATGTGACGTGATCTTCATCAGCATTTTCTTTCGCTTTATCATCGGATAGAGCTTGTCCTTTTAAAGCTGCTTCCAATACAGCGATTTTTTGAGGCTTTTGTTTAAATGAAACAATGACAGAAACTGGTTCTACACTATCTAAGCTCACATCTGAATCTATAAATAATCCAGATTGATCAGTAGTAGAAAGCTTTTGTAAAGCTTGTCGTTGCTGTGAAGTTAATTTAGATAAAATTGATTCTGCAGTCGAAGCATTTTCTGCTTTCGTATCATTAGACACATACCCTAATGAACCTAATACAAAACTCGACGATAAAACTGCAACAGAAAGACTTTTTGCTAGTTTACTATTACCCATTCTTTTTGACATACTCTTCCCCCAATTATTCTAGTTATCAAAATAAAGTTTTTAATGTATGAGGAAATATGAATCTAAAATACTGCCATTTTATATTCGATTATCGCTCTTCATTAAACCTTTCCTTTGTAATTAGATTATCTAGAATATTCAAATAATTAACAATCGGGTTATTAGATATCAATTAAATCAATACTTTTACAATATCCAACCATTTATTCGACATTTTTCTACTAAAAGCATCACGAAAATTGGGCACTTTATTATCTTTTTAAAACTTTATTGAATGGTTAGATTGAAAAAGGTATAAATTTTTTCTCATTTTTATAATGAGAAGAGCTTGAAATCCCCCTCCCCGGAGTAGTAAGAGGCAATCTCCTAAACTAACGAAGAAAATCCACAAGTGTGTTCATTTTTTCTGGATTTTGTCTTGAGTTACACTCATATTTTGCTAGCTTCTAAAGAAAACAACTAAATTGAATTAGATTATGCTTCGTTTTAGCAATAGCTCAACGCGAACTTGCTATATATCAACAAAAATTAGGCTAATATCAACAAAAACTTGCTGTATATCAACAAAAACTAGCCCTTTATCAACAAAGTCCACAACTTTATCAATAAAGTACATATAGTGTTCGTACTTGTGGCTGTCATTTTCACCCCGCTTAAATTTATCAACGAGATCTTGCTATATATCAACGAGATCTCGCCATTTATCAACGAGATCTTGCCATTTATCAACGAAGTTCACAGCTTTATCAATATAGTTCACATAGTGTTCGGGTTTCCGCTTTCATATTTCCTGCACTTAAACAACAAAAAGCTATAGATCAACGGGACTTGTTATTTATCAACAAAAACTATTGGTATATCAACAAAAATTATAATATATCAACAAAAACTAGCCCTTTATCAACAAAGTCCACAACTTTATCAATAAAGTACACATAGTGTTCGCATCGAAAGCTTCCATATAAAATAAAAAGGCAGCCTCAAAAGTACTTTGACTAATGAGACAACCTTTAGCAACTATTCTATAAATTTCTTACTCTACTCAAATCTTGCTTATTGAATACCTAAATCACTCTTAATAGCTGCAAGATCTTTACCTTTATATTTCTTCACTGGTTTTGGTGCATTGTCTACTGCTGGATTTTGCATTAAGAAATTCTTTTCTACATATGCGAAATCTTTTGCATCAACCGTTCCGTCAAAGTTGATATCTGCTGAGCGTTTGTTTGTTCCCCAGTATGTTTGAATTGCTAGTGCGTCATTTATATCGATTACGTCGTCTTTGTTGACGTCTCCTGCAGTTGCAACATCAACAGATTCTGTTCCAATTGTTTTTTCAATTCCATACATGAAACCATCTAATGTATTGTATACACTGTCAAACTTACCAGATGTTGTAAAGTGACCTGGAATATCTGTGATCACTGTAAACTCATCGCTTGTAACTGGTAATCCAGTTGCTCTAAATTGTCCTCTTGTATTGAGTGGTGCATCGTATGAATTTCCTTTGCTATCTACAATCGTTACTTTTGCGCCAAGTTTTGTAAAATCAACTGCTTTCAAAGAACCATCTGCATTTTGGAATGTTTCTGGATGAATATAGCTTTTCACAGCTGAGATATTTGGCAAAATTGCGATTGGTACGATATAAGTTAATGGTTTTGTCACTGTATTGTCTACACTTGTAAGAGTAGTCGCTACATTGTAGAAACTTGAATATACAATATCTTTTATTGCTGGAATTTTGAACGTTACATCTACCATTGGAATATCACCAGATACTTCCTTAGATCCATCAAACGTTACATTAACATCTGATTTAACAGTTGTACTAGTTGGGTTTGTTGTTGTTACGTTTAATTGTCCTCCTAGTTCCTTAGCCGCTGGATTTAATGCAATATTTACGATATTTGTATCAACTGTATTTGTTGTAAAGCTGTATCCCGCTTGTTTCAGTTTAGCCACATTATTAGCAGTTAGTGTAATTGTATTTGTATCACCTGGATGAGTAATAAGTCGATTATTTCTTGTTTTTGCTTGTGGTTGACCGTAAACATACGGAGTTCCTTCTTTTGTGAAAATGTATTGCTTATCACCAAATGTATTTGTCGCTTGGTCTCCCCCAAGGAATCTAAATGATAGAAATTGTGTGCTTGGATTCATTGCAATTTCATCTTTTACAAATCCATTTTCATCTAATGGCATTGTTCCAGATAACCAAGGGCTATTATAGTAATAAGCAATTATGTTTTGAGACTGATCTGCTTTTATTCCTGCTCCTTTCATTAGCTCAACTGATTTGTCATTAATTGAAGCAGTAAACGGTACGGAACTTTGGCCTTCCTTATACTCTACAAAAGGATTGCCTTCTTTTTCTCCTGCTACTTGAACATCAAATTTATTTGGCATTGTATTATCTACTAATAAATCTTGAGAAGTTGTATATGATTTCCCGTCATCATCATACCCAATTAATTTAATTTTGTATAAGCCTTCTTTTGGCAATAAAGGTTTTGTACTAACAGGATTTGTTGGATCGTTTGTAAAAGGATAATATGCTCCTACAGTTGCTGCAATTTGATATTGAGTGTTTTCATCATAAGCAACACCATCGAATGTATTCATAACCCCTAAATCCTGACCTGTCACCGCATCAGTTAATACTACGTCGATTGATCTCATATGAGATTTTAATGAGAAGTTTGTAAATAAATATGGATAAAATAAACCATTATTTAAATTATTTCGATCAGTTGAGAACGACTGACGAGTAAGATTCATTGATTGGAATCCTTTTTCTACATAATGTACGCCAAATGGAATTCGATATGTTTCAGCTGGATTATCTTTGTTTGTGTACACTACATATCCTTCATAAATTCCTTTTTCAGCTGTTTTAGGAATATTTAATGTAATATTTGTTTTCTTTTGACTAATTCCTTTTAATGTAACAGATGAAGCAGTTTGAACTTTCACTCCATTTGCAACTGCATCCTTAGAGCCACGTAAGTTTGACTGGAAATTGACTTTTACATTAAACGTCTTCGTCTTTTCTCCTCTGTTCATTAACGTGATCGTACGGTCAGCTACATTGTCATTTCCATTAAAAGTTACATTCCCAAAGCTTAGTGCGCCTGTTTCTTCATTTATTTGTTTTTCTCTTCCGTTTACAATCATTGGTGTTTTTTCTTGAACTTTAATTTCAATCGTTGAATGGATTGCATTATATGGATCTATTCGACCTGCACCTTGTTCAAATACACTGTATGGTTTACTTAAAGAATCTGCAGTATTCATTAAAATCGCTTTAATATCTGCTGGTTGTAGGTTATGGTTAGCTTGTTTTAATAATACTGCAACACCTGTTGTAAATGGTGTGGCCATTGATGTACCTGACATACGCTCATATGCATTTTTATAATCTGTTGGATTATTTGGGTTATTAATAAAACCTGGAACTGTTGATAATACATTCACACCTGGAGCCGTAATTTCTGGTTTGATATCGTAAGTTAATCTCGCTGGCCCTCTTGAACTGAAATCTGCTAATCTATCACCTTGCGTTTTTGCTTCCCCAATATCTGTAAACGTAAAGTTAGCTGATCCGGCTTGAAGCTTTTGCTTTAACGCAAGTCCTTCTGCATTTGGTAATGAGAAAGTTGGAATGAAGTTAACCCCTTCACCAAAATAAGTTGGGATGAAACCTTCAGTTGGGTTATCATTATACATTAGAACTGCCGCCGCACCTTGAGATTTAGCTACAGCGATTTTAGAATCCATCGTATACGTTCCACGTGCCATTAGGACAATTTTTCCTTTTACATCTTTTCCAGAATATGCTTCTCCTAGGTTTACATCTACTACTGGTAAAGTTTGCCCTTTAAACTTTGTAACATCGTCTCCCTCACCACTTGCCATTAATTGTAAGTTAGCTGTTGCGTCATCGATTGATCCTTTTGCAGCCATTGTAGAAATTGGTACATCGCTCGCTCCAACTGTTAATGCTAAAGCTGCTGATCCCGGTGATCCTAATGTATACATTTTATTTCCTGCATTACCAGCAGCTACTACTGCAGTTACACCATTTAGTACAGCATTATTAATAGCAATGCTTTCTGCAATTAGTGGATCATTATAATTCGCTCCTAATGAAAGGTTCATAACATCCATTCCATCTGCAACTGCTTGATCAATACCTGCGATGATATTGTCAGTTGAACCACTTCCACCTGGTCCTAATACACGGTATACATAAAGATCCGCATCTGGCGCAATACCTGTTGTAGCATCTTCACTTTCATTTTTCCCTTGTCCTACAATCGTTCCAGATACGTGAGTACCATGTTCAGTTACGTAATTTCCAGCGCCAGTATCTCCATATGGTTTACCAGCTTTTACATAATCAGCATAAGTTGTTTCCATTGGATCATTGTCGTTATCTACGAAATCATATCCACCCTTATATGCTCCTTTAATATCAGGATGATTATAATCAACACCTGTATCAAGAACAGCTACTTTTACTCCTTTACCTGTATAACCTTCTTCATGTAATTTATCAATTTGTAGGAAAGAACGTTCATCTGCCATTCCTTTTCCTATTGATTTTGTAGAAGAATCTTTTCCCTCAACTGGAAGTTCTGATTGTACTTTTACATCACTATATATAGCTTGCACTGCACTTGATTTCATTAATTCATTTAGTTTATTTGCAGGGACTTCTAAGGCTACCCCGTTAAAAGCATGTTTATATTCACGTTTTATTTTATAAGCACCATCAGATTTTGTTTTAAATAATGAACCTAAATCTGATTTAAACTTCGTATGATCTGCATTAGCATTACTTGCTGCTTTTGATTCAGATAAAGCTTGTCCTTTTAATGCCGCTTCTAATACTGCAATTTTTTGAGGCTTTTGTTTAAATGAAACGATTACTGAAACAGTTTCTGAACTGTTTAAATTTACATTCGAGTCTAGAAAAAGCCCTGATTGATCTGTAGTTGAAAGCTTCTGTAAAACCTCTCTTTGCTGTGGTGTTAATTTCGCCAAAATTGATTCTGCTGTTGAAGCATTTTCAGCTTTTGTTACATTTGAAATGTGACCTAACGAACCTAAAATAAAACTAGACGATAAAGCAGCTACAGTCAGGCTTTTTGCAATTTTACTTTTACTCGTTCTCTTTAACATACTCTTCCCCCATTGTTGTATAATTCGGAAAATGATGTTTTAAAAGCAGAGGAATTATGAATCTAAAATACTAGTAGTCTTTATATTCGTTCATCGCTCTTCATTATCACTTTCTTAATCTAATTATTGTAAATATTCTAAAAATACTCAATCGGGTTATATGTGGTGGATTCTCTCTTTATCTACAACTTTTTTATACATATTTCGACACAATTCGTACCGGAAGTTTATAAACTTTCTTATATTTTTTATTGTTTAGATCAGTCAAAAATATAAAAATATTTCTGGTTGACTCGCATTCAATAAGATTCTCAATTTTTCCCCATAGAAAAAGAGAAGCCAAAATTCAGCTTCTCTTCATTCCATGATTATTGTAATCCTAATTGAGTTAATACATCATCTAGTGTAACGCCTTTATAAGCAGTTTTTGCTTTTGGCGCATTTGAAACAGTCGGATTTTTTAATCCAAAGTTTTTAACAATGTAATCCATATCCTTTTTATCTACTACTTTATCAAAATTAAAATCGGCAGCTGCTTTATTAGTACCCCAATATGTTTGCACTGCTAATGCATCTAGAATATCGATCACATTATCTTTGTTTACATCTCCTGCTGCTGCAGTTGGTAAATTAAACGCTAATCTTTTTCCTACTATTTCACCACGTACATTATTGGATAATACAACTTGTTTGTTCATAGTAAAGTGACCTGGTAAATCAACTGTTAACGTATATGGATTTACTTCAGCTTTTAGACCTTCAATGATATACTGACCACTCTTGTTTAAACTTGATGGAGTAGCAGTTGTTTTGCCGTCATAAGAAGTAACCGTTACATTTGCTCCAACTTTACTTAGATCCATTGCGTAAATAGGTTGACCTGAGGAATCTTTAGCACCTTCAACTTGTACTGTCCCATCTAATCTTGAATATGTTGGTTTATATTTAATACTTTCCATATAAGAGTAGACATTATTAGTCTCTACATTTGATTGATCAATCGTAGAGGCTGTCATTGAATACCAATTGAAAGCAGATCCTCCATAAAGTCCATCCGTAAACTTTTTAGCCGTTTTTAGGTCGAAATTAAATAATTGTAAGTCTTCTGGTAATGCTTTGTCACCTAAATAAGTGAATGTAATTGTATAGTTCGTATTAGACGGACTTGTTTGAACAGCAGCTACAGAAACTTGCGCATCACCATACTGCTTAACTGCATCATTTACTACTACATTCTCAATTGAAGCTAGGTTAGGATCAACTGGTATTGTAATTTTAGATGTTTTTAAGTTTTTAACATTATTTGAACGAACACTATAATTTACTGTGTCTCCATTTGATACGATTTGTTTATTTGCCTTTAAATAGTAATAAGGTAAATTGTGATCCACAAAAACAACTCTTAACATGTTAAAAGCATTTCCTATAACGTTTCTTGCATAATCCATTCCATAAAACTGAACTTGTAAAGGTGCAGCTTGTTTTCTAACTACAAGTTTATCTGTGTAATTTCCATTTTTATCAGTATAAATTGGTGCTTTCGGCCATGGACCATTATAGAATGTAACAACTGAATTGTCTGATTGATCAACTGGAAAACCTAGTTTACTTGCTTCTTCTGTTTCAGGATCATTTAAGTTAATGTTAAAGTCATATAAGAATTGTCCATTTGAATCAAATTGACTATCATTATATTCAATTACTTTTTGATCTAATGAATCAAAGCTAGAAGTCATAGTTGGTGCACCTTGATCATAAATGAACTCAGAAGATTTTGTAAATGTTTTACCTTGTTCGTTTGATCCAACCATCTTTATTTTATATCGTCCTGGTTGTGCAAATTCTGGTAGATAGCTAATCGGATTCTTAGAGTCACCAGTAAATGGATAATATGTTCCGGTAAATCCTTTTGTAACATAATAAGTTTGATTTTCGTTCAGTACGATTGGACTCAACGTGCCTAATAATCCTAGGTCTTCACCTGTAGTCGCATCTTGTAAAACAACTTCTAATGTTTTCATATGTGATTTTAATGAGAATGAATACGATTCGAATGGCCAAGCATTTTCCGGCCATGCTGTATCAGTTGAAAACATTGGTAAGGCGTCAACTGAATCAATGCCTTCATTTATTACACGTCCACCAAACGGAATTTGATATGTTTCTGTTGGATCTTGAGTATTTGTGAAAGTGATATACCCTTCATATGTTCCTTTTTCTGCTGTTTTTGGAATGCTTAAGTTAAACTTGATTGATTTTTGACTAATACCGTTTAATTTAACTGTTGAAGGACCTGATAAAGTTACATTGTTTTGAGCTGCGTCTTTCGATCCTCTTAAACCAGTTTGGAATTTCACATCTACGTTGAATGTTTTTGATTTCTCACTACGGTTCTTTAATGTAACTGTGCGCGAATCAGCGATATCTTTATCATCAAATCCAAATGAACCAAAGCTCATTCCACCTGTTAATTCTTGAATTGATTTTTCTTTACCATTAATGATTGTTGGTGTTTTATCAACTACTTCAAGTTCCACATTTGAATGGATTGCTTCATAAGCATCTACTCGGCCGCTACCTTCTTCAAATACACTATAGGCTTTTGATAATGGATCTGCTGTGTTCATTAAGATTGATTTAATATCTTCTGGTTTTAAATCTTTATTTGATTGTAGTAGCAATGCAGATACACCAGCTACATATGGTGTCGCCATTGAAGTACCTGATAATCGCTCATACGAATATTTATAATCTTCTGGTTTTGAACCATCAACTGTTTTATCGTTGACATAGAATGGTACAGTTGAAAGAATTGACACACCAGGTGCAGTAACTTCTGGTTTAATATCATAGTTCACACGCGTTGGACCTCTAGAACTGAATTGAGCTAATTCATCTGAAGCAGTTTTTAATTTCGTAAAATCTCCAAAAGTAAAGTCTGTCTTACCAGCTTTAATTGCAGCTGCGATTGTATTTCCATCGTCATTTGAAACTGAGAATGCAGGAATCGCATCGACTGATTCACCAAGGAATGCTTGAATTGGTCCTTCAGCTTTATTTGTTTCATCGTTATACATTAAAACACCAGCTGCGCCAGCCGCTTTTGCAGCTTTAATTTTATCAATTAATGCGGTCGTACCACGTTTAATGAATGCAATCTTACCAGTTAAATCTTTTCCCTTAAAGTCGGCTGCGTTGGCTAAACCTACATCAACAAGCTGATATGTTTTACCTTTTAATGTAGTTAAATCGTCTTTATAATTTCTTGCTAATTGTCTTAAAGTATAATTTTTACCATCTTGCACACCTGCATATTGATAAATATCAAGTGCAATAGATGACGCTCCTACAGTTAAAGCTAACGCTGCAGCTCCAGGTGCACCAACAGTATACATTTGGTCCCCACTATTTCCTGCCGCAATAACAGTAGTCACCCCACTTAAAACTGCGTTGTTTACCGCAATAGAAGTTGCAAAAAGTGGGTCATTTAATGTTGCCCCTAGAGACATATTAATGACATTCATACCGTCTTTCACAGCTCGGTCAATTCCAGCAATGATTGCATCTGTTGTTCCACTGCCATATGGACCAAGTACTTTGTAAGAATAAATATCAGATTCTGGAGCCGCACCAACAGTTTTATACTCACTATCTGCTTTTCCACGACCACCGATAATTCCCGCTACGTGCGTACCGTGTTCAGTATAATACGCACTTCCACTAACGAATTCAGCTTGTCCAGATTTTTTCCAATCTGTGTATGTTGTTTCCATTGGATCATTGTCATTGTTAACGAAATCATATCCACCTTTATATGCATCTTTCAAATCTGGGTGGTTGTAGTCAATTCCTGTATCTAGAATTCCTATTTTAATTCCTTTTCCAGTAAAGCCTTCCGCATGTAATCGATCTAAAGCATCATAAGGTGTATAGTTGCCAACATTTGATTCATCAGCTTTTAGTTCATCGTTTTCCTTTGGAGGATCAATTGTAAATGTTCGGTTACTCCAAACTGCTTTAACAGCTTTTGATTTCAATAGATTTTTAATTTGGTTTGCTGGTAGACTCATCGAAACACCATTAAAAGCATTTTTATATGAACGACTAATCGTATAATCTACTTTTTTAGTTTTACCACTTTCTAGTACTTGCCCAACATCTTCAGCAAATGTCTCGTGATCTTGATCGACAAGTTTTGCTGCATCAGATGTAGTTAATGTTTTACCTTCTACACTCGCCTCAATTTGGGCTACTTTAGCAGGTTTATTTGCAAACTCTACAATAACACTTGCTTGCTCTGAAGAATTTAAGTTAATATCTGAAGAAATTTGAAGACCTGTTTGTTCACTAGTCGAAAGCTGTTCAAGTGCTGCTCTTTGTTCTGAAGTTAGATTCGCTAGTATGTTTTCTACATTACTTGGACTTGCTGCTTTTGTGCTATTGACTACATGACCAAGTGAGCTCAACATAAAACCCGAAGTTAAAGCTAAAACGGTAAAGCTTTTTAAAAACTTTTTCTCTGTCTTATTCCCCATTTCTCTTCCTCCTAGATCGTTTACAACAAAGTAGATTTCTACATTGAAGTTCAAAAATATTCTTACTTTGACAAATTCTGAAATATTTCCCAAAAAATAAACAAACAAATTGTCATTTATTCAATTTAATTATTGAGAATTTTCATTTTTTTTACAATTGGGTTAATGAAGTTTTATACCACAGGGTTTACAGAACAATTCAGGAGAAAGTTCGACAAAATTTCCGTTAAATGTTTATAAACTTTTGGTATAAATTTTACTATTTTATTTAAATATAAATTTCTTATATATATATATCGATTTCTTATATGATGATCAACTTACTAGTTAAAAAAAGCCTTTAGACAACGAATACTCGTTATCTAAAGACTTTAATTTAACACTTGAGTCATCAATTTAAAGTGTTGATCTACTTCAATTGCTTTCTCATATTCTTCTTTCTCGACATAATAATTGTATAAGGTCTTTCCATATTGCTTAAAAAATGAAGTATTATTTGTCGCAATAAACTGTGGTACGACTACGTCAGCTAAAAATTGATAATATTGGCTTAGATTTTTTTTACATTTCAAGGCTAACAGTTTATAAAGATTGAGATATATTGGGCATTGTTTCTTTGCTAATTTCAAACCTGCGTCTATTTTTTCTAAAATGTTTTCTTTTTTTAATAACTTTCCATCTAAACATGCTTCAGTAAAATGATACAATCGCCTTAAATACTTTATTGACGATTTATCAGTTAGTAAAAATGCTTCTTCAAAATAACTAACAGCTTGATCATATTTCCCTTTTTTGTATAACTCTTCTCCTAGATTATATAAAATATTTATTTTACTTTCTTGAGCACCTAAAATCATACAATTATGGATCAGATTCTTATAATTTTCGACTAACTCTAAAAAATCAATATCTCTTTCACTATCGAATTGCATTAGCATCAAGATTTGAGCATTCATAGCATTCACATGATTATATGTTTTATTAAAAAATTGCAGTGCTTTCTCGGCATAATTAAATGCAGATACCTTTGCATTTGCATAGTGATACGCAAGTGCTAGGTGGAAGTAATATTCTTCATTATTATATTCCGCTAAGTTAATTTGTTTTAAAAGATTCACAGCAATTTGACATTCTTCACATTCAATCGTTCTAAAAGTACTAATACAATACATTCCTTTAATGTGGAGAAGAAGATTTTTTTCATAATTTGATAAGGTCGGAAACTCTTTTTCCACGTTTTCAATTATGCTTTTTGCTTCTTTAAACATATTTTTGTGAAGATAATATCTCCCCGTTAAAAGCGTATAGTTTGCAGCATGTTTAGAGGCCATAATAAACGGGTTTTTTTCTAATTCCAATTTAATGCCTTCAATTTGTGCTGTTCTTTGCATTATGATTGCCTGATTCCAATCATTCAAGTGCTTTTCAATAAGATATAAAGATTCAATTTCTTTATTAATATCAATTTCTAATTTATTGGCTAATTTGTATATAATTTCAGGAGATAATGTAACTTTTCCACTTTCAAACCTACTAATATACGCTTTACCACAAATACCTTCACCCAATTTAGATTGACTGATCCCTTTTTTCTCTCGATAATACTTGATGATTTCCCCAACTAACATGTTTAGCCTCCCTATTTTAGACAACGATCAAATTGAACAATAAAGCATCGTATATTGAGAAATTTTTCTAATTTTAAGAAAGCGCTTGAAAAATTGAAAGATTTAGTTCAACATTAATATTATTTTTATAATTCTCATGTACTTGATTGAAACTTTAGAAGAATACTATTTATTAAAACCAATTCTATATTTGCAAAATGATTAAGTAAATTTACATTTTTTAAAGATAACTTCACGAATTGTGAAGTAAAAAAGAAACAAAATTTCTATTTCAGAAAAGTTCTTTTCGTTGTATGAAAGGATAAAGGTGGTCACGTTAATGCATTTAGAAAAACTAGAGATTTTAGTGGAAGTGGCTAAAACAGGGTCGATTTCAATCGCTGCAGAAAATCTTCATGTAAGTCAATCCGGTATAAGCCAAGCAATCACTAAAATAGAGGAAGAGCTAGGAATCAAAATCTTCAATCGCTCTAGATTAGGCGCAAGTTTAACAGTAGATGGGGCAAAAATTGTGGAAAAATCACAAGAAATCCTCTTAAAATACACAGAAATAAAAGCAATAGCTCAAAAAAGTTTAGATACCCAAATCAGTGAACTTAGAGTTTCAATGGTGCCAGCATTTGTTAATTACTTATTGACACCATTAGTAGAATTTAAGGATCAACATTTGAATTTACATATAGACATTTTAGAAAGCACTACTGAACGTACAATTGAAATCATTAAAAAAAATCAAGTAGATATTGGGATTATCTGTTTTTATGAAGGGATTACAAAAAATTTAGAGGAGTTTAATTGCGAAGAATTAATAGATGGAAAAATGAAAGCATATGTAAAAAAGGACTCGCCTTTTGCAATTTCAAAAAAAATAACACCAGAAGAATTACTTCAGCAGAAATTTGTTCTGTATAACGGTGATTATATAAGATGGTTTACACATAACTTCCAACGTAACATCGGAGAATTAACGATTTTATTTTCTTCCAATCATACTGAGGAATTATTAAGGGCTATATTAAATGGAAATGCTATTACATGGGGACCAAATTTTTCAATAAAAAATCATCCGTATATATTGAATGGCGAACTTGTTGAAGTCGATATCGTAAATTACGAACCTCTACATTCAACTCTTGGCGTAATTACTTCAAAAAAGAAGATTTTATCAAAAGTTGAAAAACAATTCATCAACTTTTTGAGATCTGAACTAACTTCATATTGATAAGAAAAGGGAACATTTCAAAAAAGAAATGAGCCTTTTTTTATTTTTCTAATATACTTTTTTCGTTATTCCACAATACAAATTCCAAAATAAAAAACCACTTTTATAGAGTGGTTGATATAAAATATAGAGTTTTTTTATGGAGCATCTGTAAGAGTCCAATTTATTATTGTCGTGTAATTCTCTGAATATACATCACTAAAATCTGTTTTTACTAATATCCCTCTATGATCTGTCCAATCCACATGCGTAATTTGATCATCACCAGTAGTTTGTTGGAAAACTACTAACTCATTATTATTTAAAGATGTTGAATTACCAAAACGATCGACAAAAACTAAAGCATTTATCATTTTATGATTAGGATTAGAAGTAGATGTTAACGGCTCGTCAATCGATGCTCTAATCGTCCATTCGCTACCAGATCCTCTTGAATCAAATACCGACATTCCTAAGCTAGTCTCAGTTCTTAAAACATAGGTATCCGAACTAGTAATTGAAGTCGTCTTAAAATTAATCGTATTTGGGATTTTATCAAATTTTAAAATTGGAATTTCTGGCTTTGTAACCGTTATTTTTGTTGCCGCTTTAAATGTTGCATCATGATAAACTGTATCGGTTTCCGGGTTCTTATTATTATTCCTGTCTGTTAAAAAGACTTGTATTATATCGCCTTCTTCAAGTGGACTATTTAAAGGAATTTCCCACTTACCATCAGGATCCACTTTTATTTCTTCCAGTAAATCTAATTCACGACCATTCAGTGTAGCTGTTACTTTTGCTCCAGGTTCATCACTTAATCCACTTATTTTTTGATTAGTAACAGTAACTGGATTATTGATCGTTACAGGAGTAGGAGGAGTAACGTCTTTTACTGTAATTGAAATTTGATTCTCATCGATTGGATCATTTTCTTTAAGAACTACGGCTGTAAATACCGTATCTTCTTTATAAAATTTATCTAAATTAATAACAAATTCACCATTTGAATTCGTTGTAACATTCCATATTTTATCATCTTCATTATTCGAAACTTTCAAACTAACTTGTCCATCCCCTGCTGTAATACCAGCCAAAGTAACTTTACCTGATAGCTTCTTATCAGCGTTCGTCAATTCATTTAATGTAATAACTGGATTCATATTCGTTCCAGAGATTCTAGAAAAAGTTTTACCTTTATAATTTGTTTGAATAGTAGGATCACTTGCAGATATCGGTATGCCACTTGAATCAGTAGTTAAACTTGCATGATCCCAGCTATACGATGGAGTACTATCTAAGTTTGTTCCTTTTGTCCATGCATTTACTTCTGAATTGGCGATTTCAAACGTAGCACCTGTTCCAAGTTGTACCGCATAGCCGTTATTACTAGATAGATTATTATTATTTCGAATATCGTACAAAGCTGGTTTAGATAATAATAATTTTGATCCAGTAGATGTTAAATTAATAATCGGTGAAGTACTATTACCAACTACAAAAAAGTTAGCGCCTTCTTTTACATTAATCAAAATATCTTTAACTAAATGTCGTCTTGCATCAATTCCGATGACATTACTTCCTTTACTTAAACTTGAGGCTTTAAACGTTGCTCCTTTTTCAATATTTAATGACGATTTATCTTGATGGAATGCAACTGAAACGCCTTGTTTTTCTACATCTAATACTCCACCTGGTGCTATATTAATCGAATCATAATACTGAAAAATCCCTGGATAAGTGGCACCATTAGTTGTCCCTCTTAATGTAACAGTAGCACCTTCTTTTACATTAAATTGATGGCTAGTTATTCCTGTTGAACTAACTCCATCTTGAAACCAAATAATTGAATAGTCGTAAAAACTAATAAACCCTTCATATGTTGAATTAGGCAAAAATGTCATTCCGCCTGTGTAAACATTTTCTGCTCTTGTATAAACTTTATTCGTTCCATCGAATGTAAAGTTACTTTTAGAAGCAGCAGCTAATCGTTCCATTTCCTTATTCGTCGTAATGTTTTTAAAAGAAAGTGACCAAAATTCACTTCTATAATCGTGATAATATGTTTGAACAAAAGCAAAGACTGTTTTATTAACTAAAGTTGCATCTTCAACTGAAAAATTATACTGTGTTGCATTTGTGATATTTTGAAGACGAATCCAGCTTGTATTTAAATCAATTTTATGATTATTACCATAAATTTTAATATCATGTCCTTGTACTAGGATTTCATAACCTGCCGGAGCACCTGTAATATCATCCACAATATTTATTTCTGTAATATTTACATTCCGAATTGCATCTCTAAATTGAACAAAATTTGAAACATCAACAGCCGAAGCCTTTGTTTTAGATTGACTTGAAGTATCATTCTCAGAAGATTCATCTATAGGAGTTTGGGCATCATTTTCTGTTAACTCAATCGAAGTAATGTCAGACGCGTCAATTCCGTTGTCTTCAGCAAGTGTAACTAGGCTAAATTGATTAGATAATACAACTGTTATGAAGGAGACTAAAATTAATTTCTTTAGGCAACGGATCATTACTTTTCACCCTTTCAAACTCATTCTGGATTTTCCGATTGTACTTTTTCCTTTTTTCTTTTTTTGAAAATAAATAAAATAATCAAACCAATTAAAAGTAGTGCTCCACCTCCAATATAAATCCAATAATTGTTTTGCTCGATTTCAACAGCCTTATTGTTCAGTTCCTTTGCTTCTTTGCCAATTGTAAATAATTCATCCCATTCCCAAACTTGAGTTCCAATAATCGCTTTCATCTTTAATCGATAAGTTCCAGGTTCAATTGGGTTATTATTTAAATCAATTGCATAATCGAAATTTGAATTGGGTGCCATACTCATCTCAGCTTTTTTTGAGCTATATACGATTTTGTTAGATCCTTCTTTATAAATTTTTGCATCAATACTCATATCCTTCACAATTGAGGCTTCACTATTTTGAATAGTCGCAGCAATTGAAGTATGATAATTCACTAATTTAGGTTTAATTTCTAGCAAGTGTAAATCCGGATTAACTTCCTTTGTATTTTCAGTCAATTTAATTCCAACTACATATGCATATTCATTCTTTATTTGAATGCTTTTATCTGCGGAGACTGTTTTTGCTTCTTCTGCTTTTTTCTTAAAGTGTACAGCCCCTACAATAACTCCATTATATTCATCATTAGGCATTGTAATTGAAAATGAAACTACCTTAGATTTTCCAGATGGAATCACAACTTCTTTATGAGTCTCTTTTACAAGTTCGGTTAATGGATAAATTAAGGTTTTATCTGCTTTATTGCGATCTGTTTCAGAATAATCAATAAGACCATTATCATTTGTTGTAGCAAAAGTAATATTCGCTTCGATTGTTTTTTCCTTTTTACTATTATTAAACACTTCGATTTTAAGATCCTGATGTTGTCCTGGAGTCATTTTTAAATCAAAGTAGGATTTCAAATGATCAATTTGATTAGTTGGAATACTCGCTCTTACTGAAAAATCGATATCATTTTCAGCCTTTACAGATAAAGGGATAAACGCAAGAGATAGTAAAATTGCTGAAAAAATTAACAGTAATTTTTGACGTTTAATATCCATTTTTAATATTCCTCCTTAAAATTAGAGACTTTCTATTATTTGACGTTCACCTATACTTTTTTAGTAAAATTTACTTATACATAATCCGTTCACTTAATAAAAAGTCTCTACATCTTGTTGTTTGAAAACTTATCTATTATAAACCAGGTGCATCCGTTAGTGTCCAAGTAATTGTTGCCTCATGACTACCGACTGTTGCTGAGCCGGCCGGAATTGTTAAAATGACATTATCGTTTAAGCTTCCATCATTTTCTTCTGGGCTTGGACCAAGCCACCTGGTTACCCATGTCCCTAAACCTGTACCAGATTTTGCTGAAACAACTGATGCTGTTGTGATTCCATCTGTATTTATGGTGATTGTATTATTTACTACAGGCGAGGTACCGTTGCTTATAGAAACTGTAGAACCGTTTTTAAATGTTATAACTGCTCCTGGTAATGAATCTGTGGTTCCATTAGTAAATTTACTTGCCTTAGCAATTACCGACCATCCATCTCCTGTACCGCGACGATCTGTTACTTGAATAAATGGCTTTTTAGATTTAGATGAATATTCTTCTGTTCTATTTGAAATTTCATTTGAACCGAATTCAACTGATGAAACATAATCTAATGTTAATGAACCTGCATTTCCTGTAGGTGGATCTGTTGGGTCAGTTGGACCTGATGGCACTAAAGGTTCAGTTGGATTCGTAGGATTTACTGGTGTAACTGAACCTGAACCTGCAACAAAAGTTATAGCTGCTTTTGAACTCCCTACAGATGATACTTCCGCAAAAGTTGAGTGAGCTGCTCCAACTAATGATGTCATTCCAATTACACTAACAAGTGCGATTTTAGTAAATTTCATTATCACTTTACCCCTTAAAATTTATTTTTGTTGTTCAATGATGTCATTATATCGTTATAGCAAAGTGATTCCCATGATGTTTTTTACCTTTGATTTCGGTAAAAATAATAACTTGCTTTCATAAAAAATTCACAGTTATCTCATGAAAAGCTGTTCTTCATTGAATTAAGACAGAGTATTAAAAGCAATAATAAAAATAAAAGCTCAAAGTTTATGAGGAATTGAAATGGATAAATCAACTAAGCGTAAATTACAAATAATTGATATTTTAATTAAGCAAGATAAGTGGTTTAAAACAGAGGAACTGGCAAGTGAGTTATTATGTACCGAAAAGACAATCCGAAATGATTTACAGACAATTAACTCGTACTTACCGAAAGGATGGCAGATTGAAACAATCAAGGGGAAAGGAATTTATTTAAATAAGCCAATTTCTTCATCAATTAATCAAATCCGTTCACTTTTTGTAAAAAACTCATTGAAATTTCAAGCTATTATGCTCATACAGTTTAAACAAATTAAAAGTATCGCCGAGCTTGCAAATGCACTATTTACACAGCAACCAGCAGTCTATTCAATACTTGATCGAGTTGAGGAATTATTGGAATCTTATCATTTGAAATTAAAACGTGGACCGCTTGAAATCGTTGGAAGAGAATTAGAAATTCGAATTTTATGTAGAGATATCCTAAATGCTTTATTTGCTCATTCGAATCAAAATTGGCCCCTTGAAGACTTTTCATATAAAGATATAGAAGAAATTGTTACTACGACTACAAAAAAGCACAAATTATTTTTATATCCTTCAACAACTAGAAGTTTCGTTTATTTACTAGGAACAATGCTATATAGAATTGATAAAGAGGTCAAATTAGATTTAACTGAACAAAATATTACTCAAATTTTAACCTCTGATTTTTACCAAATCTCTAATGAAATTTGTGAGAAGCTAGGGCATTTATATCGAAAACATATTTCAGTGAATGAACGAGGTGCCTTCACTTTATTAATTTCCACACTACCTTATTATGCATTTGATGAAATAGACAAAAATGAATTTCTTTCCTTATACAGAAGTTCTAGAGACACAAATTATAAAAAACTTTATCACTTTGTTGAATTACTAGAAGAAAAAATAGGGATTCCTTTAAATGGAGACGAAGAATTTCTTTATACGCTTCAAGCTCAATATAAAAGATATACAATAATCCATTTAATTGATAAAAAGGAACCTTCCTATTCTCTAGATCGTTATGTAATAAAACATTATCCAGCTTTATTCAATCAAGTGAAGGATGCTTTACAAATCTGGACCAAAACCTATTCATACCCTGATATGACAAAAGATAAAATTGCCAAACTAACCTTAAATGTACAATCTTCTATTATAAACTCTTCACTCTCAAAGAAGAAAGTTTTGTTATTAACAAGTAATGGTCCAGGCGTGCATCGTTATATAGAAACGAAATTAAATAAAGCTTTTAGTCATCAAATTGATTTTATTCCAACAAACCAAGGTGAATTTGAATCAGAGAAAATTAATGAATTAAACATTGAATTTATTATTTCTGATTTTTTGCTTGAGGGGGAAATTGTCCATCCTATCATAACCATTGATCCTATTCTTACGGAAAGAGATATTGATCAAATTTCCAATTTCTTAAATTCAAAAATGAAATAAAAAAGGAAGGCTTATTGATTGAGCCTTCTTTTTTTGCATCACATTTAAATTCCAGGTGTCGCAATTAAAATAACAAAACCCCTTACTTGTTATGGGATTCTGCCCTAAAATTACACAAATTTAGGTTCGTTCAAATGAAAAACTAGCTAATTTGCTCTATTATTTTCTATTTCGAATAATTTATGGAACAAAATCCATTCATTTTTATAAAAAGTATCGACTAAATCAGTTACCAATGATAAAAGCCCCTCTACTTTTTGACTAAAACTAAAAAGAACCGTTTAATAGGTCAGTTAGCAAGACTTATTCGACGGTCCATTGTTCAATATCATGAATTTAATTCTTCCTTTAATTTCGATATATAATCTTTAATCATCCTTGAACAATGTTTTTTACTCGACATGATCCACACATATTGAAGATTTACAGCATCGTAATCTTTAATATCAAGTAATATTACATCATCACTCAAATTGTAGTTAACTCCATTGAAGGCTGGTACAAATGAAACACCTAAGTTTTCTTCGATTGCTTTTTTTAATGTATCAGTATTTGTAGTCGTAAATAACTCATACATTGCACCAAACTGTCTATAGAAAAGTTTTTTAAACCAATGAATGAATTCCCCATCGTAAGTAATCAGTGTTTCGTTTAATATTTGTTGTGGTGAAACAAATGCCTCTACTGCTAGTGGAGAATTTTTATTTACCATTAATTTCATTTTTGCTTCAAATAAATTGTGATAAACAATCCGATCATTATTTTCTACTAAATGCTTAATAAATGGTAAAACACCGATATCACTTCGCTCTTCCAAAATATCATCAATAATATCTTGTCCTGGCTTTTGAAAAATCTCGATATTGATTTTAGGATAGTCATCTCTAATAGCTGAAATTGGTTTTAAAAGTACTGCAAAAAAGCCAGGTGTGGTAGATATTTTCAGCTTACCATTCACATTATTATTAATGATTTGTGCTTTTTCGATTAGTTCTTGATATTTTATAAATAGTTCTTTTACAATCGCAACTATTTCTTCTCCTTCGCTCGTAAGAATTGCGCTATTACCGCGAGATCTCTCGAACAATTTTACCCCTAATTTCTTTTCGATACTGACAATCGATTGACTAATAGCGGACTGACTCACATAAAGATTTTGTGAAGCAATCGAGAAGGAACCTGTTTTAGCAACTTCTACAAGATACTCTAATTTTTCGATATTCATATTCTTCTCCTTCTACAAACGTTATTAGTATACTACAGATTATATTTTTTAAAATATTGAAAAGCCTGCTCTCAAGTATTGAGAACAGGCTTACAGTTGAGACCATATCCGAAAAATTGATTTTCAGTGCTTACTATTAAAGTAATCCTCTTAACTGATACTAAAGTTGCAACTTTAAAGTTAATTTCTGCAATTTACGTTTGTTCTACTTCGTCTAAAAGTTTCTAAATTTCTCTAGATTGTGCTGATCTAATTTCACCGAAACTCATTAATTTTTCGCTCAATTAGAAAAAAATGGAGTAACCTAAACAACTATGAAGCTGTTTAGATTACCAGTTAAATTAATTTAAACCTAATTCTACAATGATGCTGTCCAACGTTTGACCTTTATAAGTTTTCTTAGCTTTTGGATTTGCATTTGGATTTGTTGGGTTACCCATTCCATAATTGTAGTAAACATATGCCAAGTCATTTACATCTGTTGTGCCGTCATTATTAATGTCTGTACTACGCTTGTTTGTGCCCCAATACGTTTGAATTTCAAGTGCATCCATGATGTCGATTACGTTGTCTTTATTTACATCGCCACCAATGGCTGTATTAACGTCAGAACCAATATAAGCAGCTACTCCGTAATCTTCATTACCTAGGTTTTCATACGCGCCATGGAAATTAGTATACGTATTAAAGTGACCAGGAACATCAAACACAATTGACAGATCGTCATGAGTAAGAGGTAGTCCACTTACAAGATATTGACCATTCTTAGCCATTGTTCCAGCGTAAGTTTTGCCGTCTTTATCTTGAACATATGTCTTAATTCCCATTGCTGTGTAATCTCTAGTAGTGCTGCCATTGAATTTTCCATCCGCTGTTAATAATCCTTGAGCATATACATATCCACCTATAGAAGAGAACTTCGGTAAGATAACGATTGTTGCCAACACACCAAAAGGTCTTGTTACAACACCATCAACATTTGTAAATTGCGGTGAACCATCAAATTTTAAGCTTGAATTTGATTTAACGACTTTTGGATCTTGAATTTTAAATGTTACATCAACCATTGGAATATCTCCTGATACTTCTTTTGTTCCATCGAATGTAACAGTAACACTAGTGTTAACAGCCGTTTGATATCCAGCAGTTGTTGTAGTTTTTAATACACCACCTAAAGCTTTAGCTTCAGGAGTTAATTTAATATCCGCGATGTTTGTATCAACCGAGTCTGCAGTTAAATTATATTTAGCTTCTTTTACTTTGCTTACGTTATTAGCAGTAAGTGTAACTGTCCTTGTATCTCCATAATGCGTAATCATTTGATTATAACGTGTTGGACCTTGTGGTTGCCCATATACATATGAGTAATCATCTTGAACAAAGTAGTACGTTTTTTGTGCGTTCGCATTTGATGCTTGGTCTCCACCGACAAAGATCATTTGAGTGATTGGTGAAGTTAATGCAATTTGGTCTGCACCATTTCCATTTTCATCTAATTTTAGAGTTCCAGTGATTTTATTGCTGTTCCAAGAATAAGGTATTCCATTTGTTCCTTGATTAATATCAACCCCAGCTGCTTTCATTTGATCAACCATTTGGTCATGGATAGAAGCTGTAACTGGAATTGAAGTATCACCTTTTTTGAATTCAACGAATGGACTTCCTTCTTTTTCACCTGGTACTTTCACATTGAATTGATCAGGAGCTGTGTTATCAATGAATAAATCTTGTGAATTAACAAATTCTTGACCAGCATCATTTACACCAACGATTTTCAGTTTGTAATGACCTTCTCTTGGTAAAGTTGCCACTTTCTTAACAAACTGGTGAGTGCTATCTGTAAACGGATAAATGTATCCTGAGAATGGAACAAAGTTATATGTTTTACCTTCTTCGTAATACATTCCATCGAATGAATTCGCCATACCTAAATCTTCACCAGTTTTTGCATCACTAAGGATTGAATAAACATATCTCATATGAGAATTTAATGTCATTGCTGCACCTAAAGACGGGTTCATAATCATACTTGACAATGCATTACGATCATTTGTGATTGAGTGACGAGAAAGTGTAACATCTTTAATCCCTTCTTCAACATAATGAACTCCGAATGGAACACGATATGTTTCAGCTGGATTGCTGTGATTTGTGTACGTTACATACCCTTCGTAAATTCCTTTTTCTGCAATCTTCGGAATCGTTAAGATCGCCTTCTTTGTTACTTTCCCGTATGCAGGCACTTTGAATGAACTGTCAAAGGAAACTGATACGCCATTCTTCGCTGCATCTTTTGAACCTCTTGCATCCGTTTGGTACGATACATTCACATCAAATGTTTTTGGTGTCAGACTGTTATTCTCGATTGTTACAGTGCGAGGATTAACTAAATCTTTACCTGTATAAGCAACATTACCATAGCTTAATGCACTTGTTGTTTCTTTGAAATCCTTCATTTGTCCATTAATAAGGATAGATGTTTTCTCTTGAACTTTAATTTCAACTGAAGAATGTAAAGCTTGGAAAGGATCTACACGTCCTGCGCCTTCCTCGAATACAGAGTAAGTTTTACTTAGTGGATCAGCTGTATTCATTAAAAGTGCTTTGATATCTTCTGGTTGTAAGTTGTGATTAGCACCTTTTAACAATGCTGCAACACCTGCTACAAATGGAGTTGCCATTGATGTTCCTGACATATGGTCATATGCATATGTGTAATCAATTGGATTATCTGGGCTATGCACAAATCCAGGAACAGTTGATAATACGCTTACACCTGGAGCTGTAACTTCTGGTTTGATATCGTAAGTTACTCGAGATGGTCCACGTGAACTGAACGATGCTAACTCGTCACCTTTTGTTGTGATTTGAGCTAAGTCGCTAAAAGTAAATTCTGTTTTACCGCTTAAGATTTTAGATTGTAATGCAAGACCATCAGCATTTGTTAAGTTAAAAGAAGGAATAAAGTCCGCACCTTCTGCTAGATAAAATGGCATATAACCAGTTGTGTCATTGTTGTAGATCAGGATTGCCGCTGCACCTTTTAATTTAGCTTGTAGGATTTTATCGTTGATTGTAGTTGAACCACGAGCAACTAGAACTACTTTGCCAGTAACATCTAAGTTAGTATAGTTGTAAGATGCACCAAATCCAGGAATTCGTACAATTTGATATGTCTTATTTGCTAATTTTGAAATATCATCACTGAATCCTCGTGCTAATAATTGCATGTCGAAGTTCACAGTGTCGTCGTGACCTTTCATTGTTGGAATCGCTGTTGGTACATCACTTGCACCTACCGTTAAAGCTAAAGCAGCATTACCAGGATTTCCTAAAGTGTACATTGCGTCTCCAGAGTTACCAGCAGCAACAATCGATGTTACGCCACTTAATACAGCATAGTTAAGTGCCATACTTTGAGGTTGTAATGGATCATTGTAAGCTGCGCCTAAAGATAAATTGATCACATCCATTCCATCTTGAACAGCTCGATCAATACCAGCGATAATTGCATCGAATGTACCGCCACCACCTGGCCCAAGTACTCGATAAGAATAAATATCAGCATCAGGTGCAACACCTTCAGTTGAAAGATCGCTATTTGCTTTTCCTTGACCAGCAATTATCCCTGCTACGTGAGTTCCGTGTTCAGTATAGTAAGGTTCAGCTCCACCATTGATAACTGGTTTGCCAGCTTTTACCCAATCAGCATACGTCGTTTCCATTGGGTCATTGTCATTATCAACAAAGTCATAACCGCCTTTGTAAGCATCTTTTAAGTCAGGGTGATTATAGTCAATCCCTGTATCAAGGATACCGATTTTAACGCCTTTACCAGTAAAACCTTCTTTGTGAAGTTGGTTTATTTTAAGGTAAGAACGTTCAGCTGCCATTCCATGTGTGCTTCCTTCAGTATTAAGTGATTCTGAATTAGGAGACTTAGGCTCATCCAATTGTACAGTTTGGTTGCTGTAGATTGCTTTAACAGCTCCTGATTGAACTAACGTTTGAAGTTTGTTTGCAGGAACTTTAAGTGTTAATCCGTTGAATGCGGTTTTGAATTCTCGAGTTACTTTGTATGTTCCGTCTGATTTTGAAGTAAATGCATTTTCTAAATCAGTTTTAAATGTTTCATGGTCGTTGTCTACATCGCTTTGTGCTTCCGAAGAAGACAGGGTTTGTCCATTTACAGCCGCTTCAAGCATAGCGATTTTCTTTGGTTTGTTCTTGAACTCAACGATCACTGATACAGTTTTTGAACTATCTAAATCTACGTTATCTGCTAAATGAAGTCCTCGTGCATTGAACTTGTCTATGTTTTTAAGAGCTTGACGTTGTTCCGCAGTTAGATTCAATTTGCTTTCTACATTAGATTTAAGATTTTCTACAGCACCATCTAATTTAGTTGGGCCTTGTGCAAATACATTGAGCATATTAGTTTGTGAAAATACGAAACTAGCAGTTAGTGCGCCTACTAGCAGTTTGCTTGTTTGCTTTTTCTTCATTCTCCGTTGTTCCCCTCATCCGGTATTTTTTAGTTTTGTTGTTTTACTATTTTTTCTTTTTTGTTAATATTGTTGTGAAATTGTCTGCTACTTTAATTTCAAAATTTAAGTGAATCTCATTTTTATGGATCTATTGCCCTCTCTTTGTATTAAGACAACATTTTTTTACAATTTTTCTATAAATACTTCTTCCCCATTTATCCAGTTATCCTGAAAACAAAATATAATATTTTGATAGAATTCGATCAGGTCCCATTACAAAATGTAATCTAGATACGGATAATTCATTAAATTTCGACCTTATTCGAGCTCCTTCCCCAATTGCTATTATTAGTATACATAATCAGAATTTTCTAATAAAATTAGAAATATTGATATTAAAATAAGACATTCTTATAACTTCTGTAAAATTGCTAATTTATTGAAGCCGACGCTTATTTACCGATACGATATTTAAAAATACGAACACAAGATGAACTATATTGATAAGGTTGTGAACTTCGTTGATATATTGGTGATTCTCGTTGATATATCACCAAACCTCGTTGATATTTAGCTCTTGTGCGTTGATATATTGACAGTACTCTAATTTTTTTGTGCTATAAAAAAAAGGAGCCACCAAAATTTGGGACACCCTCCTTCTAAAACCACTATTTAATTTCCAAGATGCTCCTTAATATACTGCGCAATCTCAGTGTTCGCCTGCTTACTAATAGGTGAAGCCTTATCCATTAACTGAAAATTATGGAACATTCCTCTCCAGACTTTACATGTCACCGCTACACCTTGAAAATTCGCTTCAGCAGCATATGCTAAAATATCGTCCAATAGCTCTTCCCTTGCACCAGCGTGTATAAGCATTGGCGGTAGGCCTTTTAAATCACCATATAAAGGTGAGATTAAAGGATTTTTCCTATCATTATTTCCTACATATGTATCAATAATATTAATGTCATTTCCGTGATAATTTGCGTGAATACTATCAAAATCAGAAGTGTATAATTGACTTTCTTTCGTTAAGTCAGTCGCCGGAGAGATTCCGACTACAGCAGACGGATATTTTCCATTTAACGTTTTTAATTGATTTAATAATGCAAATGTCAGATTACCACCCGCGCTATCCCCGACAATTACAACTTTTGACTTCGGACTCAAATTTTTGACTAGAGAACTATAGACCTTTTCAACATCTGTTAAACCTGTAGGAAATGGATTTTCTGGTGAAAGTCTATACTGAATTGTTAATACTCTATAGCCTGCCTCCCTTGCTAAGATTGTTCCTAGATTTCTTGAATATCCTAACCCACCTCTAGACCACCCTCCACCATGTACATAAAAAACAATTTTATCTTCGGGAGATTTGTCCGGTATTAACCATTCCACTTTTGTTCCTTCAATTGTTTCTCCTTTTATTTTAATATTCGAAGGAGTCGGCACTAATTGTTTTTCAATTTCAATTCGTTTTTGCTCTAACGTTGCAGTTCTACCTTCTTTTGCTTTTTGTTTATATAATGCTCGAAGGTCCTCTGTTACTTTATTTGGTTTATCATTTTGAAAGATCAGGGATGATTTACTTTCACTTTTAACAGTATTTTTTGAAGCAACTAAATAATTTCCAATTAATAAACAAAACACTAGCGAAAGAAATAAATATACTTTTTTCAAATTGGTTCCCAACCTTATTGGTATTTTTTGTCTTCATTAATTAAAATTTCCATTTCCCTTTAAATTACTCAAATAAAGAAAACTCACCGATTGGCGAGCTTTTTGGCGAAGACAGAGGGGTAGTTGCACTTATACTTAATTCCTAAAATTGGAAACTGCGTCGTTTTTTCTTCTTCGCTGCCAATTTATACTTTCTTAATGTAAAATGAAAAGGCACACGAAAACTCGTGCACCATTCATCGTCATATAAAAAATTTAAAAAATTAAAAAGGAGCGAGATTACTTAAATTATTCGTTGGATCTCCATCGGGA
This sequence comes from Arthrobacter citreus, assembly GCA_013200995.1. Classification (GTDB taxonomy): domain Bacteria; phylum Bacillota; class Bacilli; order Bacillales; family Bacillaceae_G; genus Gottfriedia. The sequence continues at coordinate 2,755,729 of CP053688.1, forward strand.
TACGAGCGAAGTGTTTTATGTGGATTCTCACCACGCGTTAATCCTGTGTTAACATCTTCAATTTGCTCAAGTTCTGCCATTGCAATTGCTTGCTCAATTCCAACAATTTCACCGTTTTGAAATTTTACATCTGTAATATCACCATCGCCATTTTTCCTCACAGCAACAATATGTAATTTATTTGGATCATCATGATGTTCAGGATGTCCGATACCACGATTTTGAAATGACATACCCACACCTCCATTTTTTTGACACAAAAATAGTATGGCGGGATGAAACTACGCTTATCCTTCCAATTTCTGACAAGTCTATTCTGTTTACTATTAAGCGCTAAATTTACGATTAAAAGTTTGTTAAAGTTTTCACATTTTATCCACAGACAAATCTTAACCAACATTATACGATAGTTATGTAAAAATCAATCTAATCAACTTTCGAAAGAAGGAATCAGCATGACTACTATTTTAGGAATGACAAGCGAAGGAAGATTAATGCACAAAATTGGCAATGGCTATTATCGTTATACAAAATTAAACAAAGACGAGCTTAAAATTTTAAATTTACTTGTAAATGAAGGAATGGCGACAGTTATTAAAAAAGGAATCGGGTATACTTCGCTAGTAAAACTCACTGAACAAGGAAAACTTATTAGCAACGAGTGTTAATATCTATTTTAAATTGTTATAATCCCCTTTCTATATATCCCCCTTTAAGTAGAGGTTGTTTTACCTTAGCATCTACTTAAAGGGATTTTTTTGGTTGAAATTAGAAGTTTTAGGGAATCTTGAAAAATGATAATCAAATGAATTTTAATATGCTTGCTCATATAAAATTTTTACCAGCTCAATAAAGAATTTTATGACTGTGGATTCGCAGTTGAATCTTGATTCTCTACATTCTCGTAAAGAAATTCCTAATTATATTTTATGTATTGAAACTTCTAAATTATCTCCACTTAAAGTATTGGAATTTGTTCAACTTCATAAATACCATTGGGAACAATTCTCTATTAAAGCTCCTTCTTGATTTCAGCTATATTCTTTTCCATTAAATCATCAGTCAGATCAATCCATTATTTTAGTAAAACAAATTGTTTGCTTTAGCATGGTTTACTAACTTTTTAATCTCTTTACACACGAAATATCGCATGTTATTTTCCTAACAAAGAGCCCTACTCGATAAAAATGAGGGATCGTAAGTACAATTGTATTGGCATATTTATATTTCTTTAAAAATATTCATAATACCATAATCTATTTACCATTGCTTGGTGGTTGCATTGGCCTTAGTAAGTATATTAAAAAGCAAGAATTTTTGGTTGAATAAACTTACTCAAGTTTGTTTTTCGCTCAAAAATAATTATCTTAATAAAATAAATATTTCACTTTAATCATTTAAACAAGTAAAAATAAACAAATAAACTTAGTAATTACACATTAAAAAATACAAGTTTATCAATAGCTTAGTGGTTAAAATTGTAAACAAGCAGAAGCAATTTAGTTCAAAATTATAAGATGAATATTAATCACTATTCATCTTATTACACATTTTAAACAAACATAAAAAACCAAAGCTTATGGAAGAATTTTTCCCTTTGCTTTGGTTTTTATGTGCTTTAACACCCGTTCATTAGCTTGATATTAACACAATAAACTTCATACTTTATCCTCATAAAGATACTGTTGATATTTAAATTAATTAAATGTAATATAAAAAAGTAATATCCCTGCAGGTTATTATTACCAATTTACCCATTTTTTACCAAATTATTACTCGTATATACTCAGAAATATGGTCTGAGAGTCTCTACCTAGTTCCCAAAAAGAATTAGACTACGTGGTAATTTTTACTTTATTCGTACTTAAAAGCTGAGTTTTATAAAGGATCACTTTATTCGCGTGCCTTTGAATAGTAAAACTACTAAAAAGTAGTTTATTCTTAGATTCTTTGAATAAAGTTGTATTACTACCTTTAAAAACTTCAACTTTTTATTTGCGCGCCAAGATAAAGTAGGACTTATCTCTCTAGTAGAGAAAATGTTCCTTCTCTATCTTGGTTTTTTTGTAAAACTTAAAGTTTATCGAAGGGGTTTATTGATATGTATAAGGCCATGTATCATACTTTTGACCATCTAAGACTATCTTCCAAGCAAGCGCAAGAAAGTGATATTGCGTTCTTACATGATTTTAATGCAATTTTAGAATCCCCCCATTTAAAAAAATTAGCAAATAAAACTCAGTTAATTCCCAACTCAGATCAATGCAATAATCGTTTATCTCATACTATTGACGTTTGCCACGTTTCAAGCTTAATTGTGGAACGCGTTAACTATGTTTTTCATGAGAATAACATTGCACTCATAAATAAAGATTTAGTAAAAGCAATTAGTCTTGCTCATGATATTGGCCATCCTCCATTCGGGCATACCGGTGAACGAGCATTAGATAAAATGATGAAAAAAATGGGTGGATTTGAATCAAATGCACAGAGCCTTAAAATTTTAGTAAATAGTTCGGATGATTATACATATAGGACCATTGCAGCTTTAATGAAGTACAAAACCAAAATTCCTTTAGTTAGACAAGAATATAACGGTTTAATCAAAGGCTATTATGAATACATGTCTAATCATATAGAGCCTCTATTTTTGACATATCAAGATAATGTAATTGAGCAATACATCGTAGACCTAGCAGATACATTATCTTATGCCCTATCTGATATTAAAGATCTACTAATCTATTTTGGTGAAAATCGATTTACTCAATTACTTGCCAATTTTTTTACTAAAAATGCAATGCTTGAAGAAGCTGTGCTTGTTTTTACCGAAGTTAGTAGATCAGAATTGCTTTATTTAATACCGAAGATTTTGGAAGATATAAAAGATACTATTCTTTCGAAGGTTTTGCGAAATTACCGTAAATTGAGTTCAGAACCACTACACTCTATTATTTACGATTTTATACATACACTAGTGATTACTATAAACCATGAAAAACCTATGTATAGTAAATTAAATCTTTCAATCGAAAATGCAATAAAACTGTTTTTATTAAATCAAATTCCAAAGAAATGTTTCTTAGAGAGGAAAATTAATAGAGACATAGATAAAAAGATTACTCATAATATCCAACTCACCTACGATTATCTTTTTAACTTAAACAGTGAGGATTCTTTACTGAATGTCGAAAAAGAAATCTTGCAAAAATTAATCAATCTCTCTAATCATGTTGAGCGTTCAAGATATGTTTGCGATGTGATGTGTCATTTAAGTGATATGGAGATTGTGGATTTTGTAAAAAAATTTAGTAAAAAAAGAATTGTAGTATAACAGGAGGAAATTAAAATGAGTTCAATTGTAAAGCAATCTGTTGACCAGTTCAGTATATATAGCAAAGAGTACCATGAAAGAAGAAATGAAGTTTATGAAAACTTAAGAAATAATGCGCCAGTGTTTTGGCATGAAGAAATGAAATCATGGTTTATTACTAGATATGAGGATGTTTCTAAGTATTTACTAGGAGATAAATTTATTTCAAGTAATGTCATTCCTCAAAAAATGAGTAATCTTGCAGAAGGAGAAGATCAACACTTTAAGGATATACTCGATATTATTAAAACTTGGATGGTATACAATGACCGCCCTGTTCATTCTCAACTAAAAGGTTATATGAATAGAGCTTTTTTAGTGAATGAAATAGAGCTTATTACTCCTGAAATTAAGAAAATTGTTTCTAATGTCATTGATAAAGTGCTTGAAAATAACTCAGAATCTTTTGACTTTGTAAAAGAAATCGCCCACCCGATTCCTGCGATGGTTCTATGTAAAATGTTAGGGATTCCAGTTAAAGAAGTTGCTCGATTCATTAAGTGGTCTGATGATATTGCATTATTTATGCAGGATTTTGTTGTGTCTCACGTTCCTAGTAAAGAAATTAGTGAACAAGTTAGAGGAAGTGTAAGAGAAATTTATGCATACCTTTCTGATGCGATTGCCGAAAGACGTAAAGAGAAGAAAAATGATCTATTAAGTAGATTAATTTCGGATACTCCAGGTGTCGATGGTGAACTTACTGATGCTCAATTAATCGCTCAAACTATGCACTTGATTTTTGGTGGACACAAAATTCCTCAGTTTGTGTTAAGTAATACTTTACACCTTCTGTTTAAAAATCAAGAGGTGCTAGAAATGTTGAAAAATGATATGTCACTTCTTCCAAAAGTATTAGATGAAACAATGAGGCTTGAAGGACCAATCCAATATATTGTTAGACATGCTTCAAATGATATAGAAATACATGGACAGCAAATCAAGAAAGATGATTCTGTTTATTTCTTCTTAGCATCTGCAGGCCGAGATGAACGAGTATTTGATAATCCAGAAAAAATGGATATTAGTAGAACAGGGTTCCGCCATGTTGCTTTCGGTGGTGGCTATCATACTTGTATTGCTGCTGCTTTTGCTCGTGCCGAAATTATGGAAATTCTAAAAGAAGTACTAACTCGTTTTCCAAATATCGAGCCATTATATGATTTAGAAAAACCGGAGTGGACTTCAAACCCTACTTTCACTGGAATGACACAAATGCCAGTAAAAATCTAATTGGGTATATCAAATGAGATTCGATAGGAATAGAACGAAAATTCTATTCCTATTTTTTCTCTTGTCATGTAAATCGGTGTTAGAGGTGGTTAAACTTTGAGTAATAGTGACGTTCATAATACTACCATTATTATTATTCATGAAATTTACGGAATAAACAACCATATTAGGGGTATTGGTGACAATTTAAAAAAGTTAGGTTTTACTGTTTTATGTCCAAATTTACTAGGTAAAATAGAGAGCTTTTGCTATAAAGAGGAAAACAAGGCTTATCAATATTTTGTTAATGAAATTGGGTTCGAGAACGCTGCAGATCAAGTAGTAACTCTTGCAAAAGAACTTCGAACGCGTTGTTCTAATTTATATATTTTAGGTTTTAGTGTAGGTGCAACGATAGCATGGTTATGTAGTAAAAATGAAGAATTATTTGATGGAGTTATTGGATTTTATGGTTCAAGAATTAGAGACTACTTAGAGTTGAGTCCAAAATGTGAGACTTTATTATTTTTCCCAATGAAAGAAAAATCATTTGATCCGGAAACTGTCATAAAAAAACTAAAAACAAAAGTTCTAACCGAAATCATAAAAGTAGAAGGTGGTCACGGTTTTACAAATCAATCAACACCTTATTATGATCAAGATGCTTCTGATTTCTGTTTCCAAAAAATGCATGATTTTATTAGGAAACAAAATCAAAATAAACTTTTCATAACTGGAGGCATCAAATGAAAAGTCAAAGATGGATGTCTTTACAGTTTTTTGGGTTTTTCTTCACCTTTGGAATATTCGTACCTTATTGGTCTACCTGGCTTACGGCAAGTAAAGGTTTTTCACCAGATAAGGCTGGACTAATCATTGCTTTAGGTTTAATAGCAAGGTCAGTAACAACTTTTTATATTTTTCCGTTTGTAAGCAGATACGTAAATCTAGCGAGATTAAATCAAGTTGTTTCTTTAACATCTGTCACATTGTTAATCATTTTAATACCGTTTAATAGTTTAATTGTAGTAGCTTCTATTACAGTTTTACTCAGCCTAGTTTATCCAATGCCTCTAGCAATGTATGAAGCTATGGCCTCTATACTGATTAGAGAAAGCAAAATTCAGTACGGGATAAGTAGATCTTATGGTTCGATTGGCTACATTATCTCACTATCGTTGACTGGAATATTAATAACTTGGAAGAGTGAAAATATCGTTATTTATCTATTAATTATTGGATGCGTTCTCCTTGCTTTCATTACATCTATGAACGCCCCCTTACCTTTAAAAACAAAAATAGCATCAAAGAAAGTACCCTTTTTTAAGTTATTTAAATCAAAAGCATTTTTATTGGTTTTAGCAATCTGTATCACCCTTCAAGCTGCTCATGCAGCGTATTACAGTTATGCTGTTCTTTTTTTGAAAAATATAGGCGTAAAATCTAGTTTTACTGGATTCATACTTATCATTGCAGTAATCTCAGAAATTGCTTTCTTTTATATATGTGATTCTCTTTTTAAAAGACGATCCGTTCCAATTCTATTAACGTTTAGTGTAAGTGCTTCCATAATAAGATGGCTTTTAATCTTTTCGTTTAATAGTATTTCAGTTTTTGTATTGTCTCAACTATTACACTCTCTTACTTTTGGACTTACTCAGTTTGCATTTGTTAAATACTTAGATGAAAACATTGAAAATAAGTTCTTCCCATTTGCTCATGGAATTTATGCAGCGCTAGGTTTAAGTTTAGGTAGTGGTCTATTAACTTTATTAAGTGGTTACCTCTACACTATATCTCCACCTTTCGCTTTTTTAGGTATGGCAATAGTCTGTGTCCCTTGCTTAGTTATGAGTTACTTGTTGAAATTAACATTAGATTACAGGGATCAAAAAAACTTAACAGGAGAGATCAGTGAACATGTTACTAGTAAAAGAAAAAGTATTTAGTGCACTCAAAAATATAAATTCTAATGATATAATTCATACGGAAGTTTATCAAATAAATCAAAAAAAAGAGCTTAAAGTTAAATTTTTGAATTCAAATTCTTCTAGAAATCAAGGAGTCTGCTTTATCTCTGAAAATGGTATATCGAAAAATAATGCTCCAAAACAAAGAACTGTAATTATATGGCAGAATGAGCTACAATCAGAGCTGATCTTAAAATGCACTAGTGGCTTTTTAAATGTTTTTAATGTGTGGGAAGAAGAACGAATGGTTGGTTTCCACGACTTTAAGTCTGGTATGCGGATTAAAAAGGAGAAAGATGTATTAATCTATAATTGTAATGATGCTTACGGAAATGGTGATTTTAACTCACTAGTATTCTCTATTGAAATACTGTAGGCTAAAACGAAAACTTAATCGATTCTAAGCAGAGTTATCTTATTAACTCTGCTTTTTTTATTTTTCTAATTTTTTCTTCACTATCCTTTTGTCTATTTTTGGAAGGATTAGGAAAAACTATAAATAAAAAGTTCGATATATAAAACATTTAGATGACAATTCAAACTTCAAAATTTTTAAAAAGTAGGTATATGATATGACTGAAGATTTTTTTGCTGACTATGAAAAATTTGTTGTTCCACCAATATATCAATATAAATTTGATAAACTAAAATTTAATCCTAAAGAGTATGCTATGTATTACATCTTAACCGTTTCATTAAATGACGCTCTAATAACAAATTGGGATGATGCAACTAAATATAATATTGACGTACGAAAAAGCATAGATCATGTATTGGAAGAATTTAATGAAAGAAAAGGCGGTAAATACTATCTTCAATTACTTGAGTTTGACAATGAAAAGCCATATTTCGTTGTTGCTCTATCATTTAAAAATAAAATTGAAAAAGAAAAAATAAAAGATATTATTTCAAAGTATATTGAGCAATTAGTAGCGAATTCTTTTTATATTGGTCAAAACTGGTATTGGCTAATTGGGCAAAAAGGGAAAAGAGATCGTAAACTATTTAATATATCAATAAAAGAATTTACACACTGATGGTTTGGCTGAAATGATTAGTTCGCATTTAGTATTGCACTCTTGTTTGATGGTCTCACCGACGGGCTTGTTGCTCCTTTCACAAATATCTCCCGGCTTTCTTCACTAAATGTATTAGCAACATATATAAATAAAAACCTGAACAGCCTACTTAACGTAATCTGCTCAGGTTTTATTTCTTACTATTACAAGTCCGATTTCACTACTGTTCTAGACGTCCATGTGTGTACCATCGATATAGATAACGATAATATGCTCTTACTTAATTAAAGTCCTTTAAACCCATACTTCTCTAAAATATTCATCGATTCAGCACTTTGAAGATATTCATAGAATAATTGAGCTTCTTTAGGTTGTTTACTATTTTTAATTACACCTAATGGATAAATAATCGAATCATGTGTATTTTCAGCCGCTGTCGCTACAATTTTTACTTTAGAAGAAGTTAATGCATCTGTTTTATAAACAATACCTGCATCTACATTATTTGTTTCAACATATGAAAGTACTTGTCTAACATCCTTACCATATACTACTTTTCCTTCAATAGATTTCCAGATATTTAAGTTTTCTAATGTTTCTTTACCGTATTGTCCAGCTGGAACAGCTTCTGGAGTACCGATTGAAACTTTATCTGCCTTCGTAATATCTTCGAATGAGTTAATTGCTTTAGTTGAATCTTTTGGTACTACTAGCACCAGTTCATTTCCAACTACATCTTTACCTTGGCTCTTATCAATTAGTCCTTCTTGTACTAGGTTATTAAACTTGTCCTCTGCAGCAGAGAAGAAAAGATCTACCGGTGCTCCTTGAGAAATTTGTTGTTGAAGTGCCCCTGATGCACCAAAATTAAAATTAATTTTTACATTAGGATTAGACTTCTCAAAATTTGCTTTAATATCATTTAGTGCATCTTGCAAACTAGCTGCTGCTGAAATAGTCAATTCTACTTTCTTTTCCGAAACTTCTTGTTTCGTGTCAGTTGATTTTTTAGCTTGGTCATTAGTTGAACAACCAGATACAACTAGTCCTAATAACATCATCGAAAAAATTAAAGAATAAAGTTTTTTCATTTTTCATCTGCCTTTCGTGTTTCAAATTAAATCTAGTTATATCTAATTATATTTAGTTATATCTAATTAAGAAATAAAAATTTAAAATTTTCATTAAAATTATTTGGAATATACTTTTTAAAATGCCTTAGGGTAAAATAAAGATTGGAGGGATGTAAATGACGATGGAACTTTCTTATACGATTGAAGAAGTGTCTCAGTTTTTAAAAGTGTCGAAATTAACCATTTATGACCTTGTAAAAAAAGGAGAATTACCTGTGTTCCGAGTGGGAAGACAGATGAGAATTGCAGGAAATGACTTGGACAATTATATAAAAAATCATAAAACAAATCAGCCTACTACATTATCTGCCTCTGTTTTCGAACCTCGCAGAAGCAATCCAAAAGAATCCAATAATATTGTTATTAGTGGACAAGACTTAGTTTTAGATATTCTTGGGAAACATATTGAGAAAAATTCAACTTATAAATCTTTACGATCCTTTACAGGAAGCTTAAACAGTCTGATTTCAATGTATAATGGCGAATGCGACGTCGTTAGTTTACATCTGTTTGATGGAGATACTGGTGAATATAATCTTCCATATCTAAAAAAAATTTTAGTGGGCTATCCTTATATCTTAATCAATCTTCTTTCCAGAAAAGCAGGCTTATACGTTAAAAAGGGTAACCCTTTAAATATTACCTCATGGAGTGATTTAAGCCGTGAAGATGTAAAAATCATTAATAGAGAAAAAGGTTCAGGAGCACGAATTCTTCTAGACGAACAACTGCGAATCAACGATATTTCTTATAAATACATAAAAGGATATGAGCATGAAGAAAATAATCATTTAAGTGTAGCCTCTGCCGTTGCGACAGGCGTAGGAGATGTCGGAGTCGGAATTGAAAAAGCTGCTAAAATGATTGGAATTGATTTTATTCCTTTAATAACAGAACAGTATGACCTAGTTATTTTAAAAAATGCTAAAAATGAACATCTCATAAATATCGTAAAAGATATCTTATCATCACATCAGTTTCAATCTGAGGTCGATTCTATAGGGGATTATGATACTACTAAGACGGGAAAAGTCTTATTTGAGACAAAATAAAAGAAGGCTCCTTAAATGAAGCCTTCTTTTTTCATTCTATAAGATACTTACGTCATACATCAAATTGCGATTAACGGAAGATTTATTATTAAATGCTTTAATTTCTTCTTCCAGTTCCTTTATATTCCAAACTATATCCTTTATGATTGGAATAATTTGTAGTCCTTCAAATGAGGGGATCACTTTTGAATCCATATCACACTCAATTAATCTTACTCCTAGTTCGATTTCCAAACTAATAATCGATTCTTTAATATCAGTTTCACTAAGATTGAATTTCTTTGCTGCAATTATAAAGGAACCACTTTCTAATACTTCAAAAAGATGCCTTAACTGTTCGATATTCATTTAGCTCCTCCTAAAAACTTTGATGCTCTTCTTTTTCTCTAGCTTTATTATATTGAGTGTTGACGTAATTTTAATTTTGAAAAAAAATATCAATTTTAGTTTCCCTATGATTTCAACGTGATGTAATGATCCACCAAATAAATCATTTTGATTAAACCATCCCCTCCTTAAAACTAACTGAACAAATATAAATTACTCCCACTTCAATAAGAAAATCATTCTACAATTTTGGTTCAACTCCTGCTGATTTTATATTGGGTTATTTTCGCCTTTTTTGATCAATTTTTGATTTATTTTAGGAGCTCAATTGTAAAGAAAACGGGTACTTTGGTCCATATTTTGGAAATTTTCTTGATGTATAATCTCTAAAGTTAAAAATCCCTTTAAATAGATTGTTTTTCTCACGCTGTTGAAATATGACTACGTCAAGTTAAATGCCACGAATTTTTCGTGGCATTTTTTGTTTTATTTATTCAATTAGTCTATTTCTTGGTAAATTAATTAAAATTGTGATTTTCCATATAATTCATATCTCATAAAGTTTACGATTTTTTGTGTTGTCTAAATTCTATTTATAGTAGTACAAAAAAATCCCCCTTGTAATAATTTTTCTACAAAGGGGGATTTTTTCTAAAATTATATACATAGTTCTGTTGATAAAGTCTTAAAAACTAATATAACTATAATTAAGTAGGAAGTTTGTCACATTTCTTTGAAAAAGTTTTAAAAAGTCTGATTTCGCTTTAGAATTAATTGGGTTAATTCCACTCTATATTTAATAATTCCTTCACTTTTCCTACGACCGTTTTTCCAGTTTGTTGATCTATTAATGAAGTATATAGATGAGGAATTACTAAATCAGCACCATGGTCTAAGCATGTTTGCACAATTGAATGAACATTATCTAAGTCAATCCCACCTGTTGGCTCAAAAATTTTAATACCAGCATTAACTGCAGCTCGTACCATGGCTGCAACTTCATCTAATCTTTTATCACCATCGATTGGATAAAATTTAATAGAATGAATCCCTATCTCAGCTAACATAGTAGCCGCTAATTCACATGATACTTTTTCTTTATATTGCTTACTTTTGGGTCCAGTTGAAATATACACTTCACCGACAGTTCCGCTTGGTTCGATCAGTGCATTAACAATAGAAAGATTATCTTTTAGTTGTTGAATTGCTCCAAGTGTATAGGCTGCTGCTGGAAACACTTGATTAATATGATTTGGAATGACTTTTGTAGAAACGCTCACTACTCGGTTCCATACGCTTGGGTCACCGGCACCTAAGCCAATAGAAATTGGAATTCCTTTAGATTTAAATGATAATGCAGTTTCAATAGCAGCTTCCTCGGAACTAAAATCTTTCACCATCAACCCAATTAATACTCGTTCATTAGCCAATTCATAAATTTCCATTGCATTCTCTAAATCTTTAGCCAGTACATTAAAAATTATCCGCTTGTCTATCATTGTGCTCGTTGTCCTCCAATAATCTCTATTATTCTATCAACAATAATATCCTCTTGTCCTTCTAGTAAAGGACGTGGATCAATGTGTAGAAGACCTAAATTTGAATAGTGATCTCTTAAATAAATAGCAGGGCTTCCCTTTCTCAATGTTTCACTCAACTCACTGGCAGTAATACCTGTTTCCAGAGCATTTAATTGGATACGAGTACGATAAATGGGGCGTCCTGCTTCATCTTGTTCAATTCCTGTTGTTACTCCTGGTATTTCCGATAAGCGATTGCACAAGATTTCCATTCTTTCTTTCTGCTTTTCTAGATTACTATCTTTAGCTACATAATTGTCTAATGCCATGATTAAGCCAACCATCGATTCTTTACTGACTTTCATTGCACGACCAATCCCTTTATATTGCATGCGACATGCTTCGATCCAAACTTGATCGCCACATATAAATCCAGATGTTGGTCCATTCAATGCTTTTCCACCGCTGTAAATGATTAGATTGGCACCTAATTTACTATATTTTTTCAAATCCTCCTCGGCGGCTGCATCTACAATTAACGGTAGATTGTGTTTTTTCGCAATATCAATCATTACCTCTAAAGATTGCATCCCTTTTTGAACCGTATGATGCGACTTAACATAAAATAACGCAACTGTTTTATTTGTAATTGCTTGTTCAATATGTTCCCGATACGTACGATTCGCAAAACCTACTTCTATAGCACGTCCTCCACCTAGTGAAATCATTTGCTTAATACTTGCTCCAAAATGTACTACATGCCCTTTTTGAATAATAATTTCATTCGCTGCTCCATCAAAAAATGGTAGCTGTTCAATAATATGTAAATTCGTTTTCGAGATGGTAGCTGCCACACTAATCGCTATTCCCGCAGCAGCTCCAATTGTTGGACATGCATTTTCTGTATTAGTATGTTTTGAAATTACTTTTCCTGTATATTGAATTAACTCATCAATTTCTACATAATCTTGTAGAGCCTGACTCATTGATTCAGCAACTTCATTTTTAACAGCCGATACGCCTAGTGGTGTCATTTTCCCACATGCATTTATCACTTTTTTTAACCCTATTTGCTCATATATATTCATAGTTTCCTCCTTACTCTAATGGAAGCGGGAAGAAGCCACCAAATAACATTGCTCCTAAAATGGCACCGCCAGCAATTGGTTTTTTCCAAATATAAAATACTAATGCACCAATTATTGATCCTATACCGACTGGTAAAGAGGCTTGGCATGCTGAAATAATAATTAATGGGCCAAAATAGCGTCCTGCCATATTTCCCGCACCCATCATAACATCAGCCCCAAATGTTGACCGCGCTGACTTAATCGAAATTTTTCGAATTCCAATAATGATATACCCAATCGCTAAACCTATAAATAACCCGGTTGCAATCGCTAAAGAGAAATTATATACAGGAGCTTTAATCCCAGCTGCTAGTAAAATCGCTGGAATCCCAACGCCGACTCCAGTGTTTAATGATCCACCAATATCTAATATCCCAACTAATGGTCCCTCTAGTACCCTAGCAAATAAGAAACTAGCACCAAATGCGGCTGCTGCACCATATCCACCACCATCAAGTCCTGCTTTTAACAAAGCGATAACTGCAATGTCATTAAAAGCTCCAACTCCATGTACTACGTACATATGACAAGCTGCAAATGTTCCAGCTGCCAATAATGCAGTAAAAAATGGAAATGCCCAGTCAGCGTACCAAAATGAATTATAATTTATTTGTTTATTATTTGTCATAATCATTTCACCTCTTGACCAGCAAATTTGTGTAAGTGGGTTAACCAATTTGGTATCTTCATATGCATTTGTTGAAGTAATGTTAAGTCACTACCTCGGAAAAACGCACTTAGAATAAATAAAATGATGATTGTAGTAAATATTGTTTTCGTTGCTCGACTCCAGCCTAAGTCATCTACACCTTTTCCAAGTAAAATCCCTAAAACTACTCCTGGAACAGCATTTCCCATAATTAATTGTGCAATACCACCGAAAAGGGTTCCCCAAAATCCGCTACGTTTTCCGGCATCGATTGCTGCGAGCCAAAATATTGCCGGCATGACATAAACAATTAGTAAATTGGCAGCAGGTGCCAGTACTTTCATAGCTACAACTTGTAAAGAATCCGGTATTGCCGATGCTGTTGTACATAAAAAGGACACAGTAATCGCACCTACTATCGCTCCGATGATCCCCATTTTTTTAGGATTATGCAAAGTTTCTTCAGGATTCTTTTTTCCTCTTAAAGCAATTGCTGCTGTCCAATGTGGCAACACGCGGTGATCTGTTTCAGAAGTTATTGCACCTACTCCAACCGCAGAAGCCCATGCTTTGAAAAAGAATCCTAATCCGAATGTAAAGTGTGAAATACTATCTCCTGCGCATGAGTTTAACTCCCCTAAAGTACGAAAAGATCCTAAGCCTTGTACTTTAGGCGTATGAAACATTCGGGCAGCCCCTGCTCCGATTGAAAAACCCGTTAACGCACCTACTATCGCTGCTTTAAATAAAATCGTTAGCGTTTCCATATCTCACCTACCTAACTTTTTTCACTTTGTATTTTATAAACTCGGGGATATTATTCTTTTGAACATGTGTTTCATGCTGAATTTCATCAACATTTAACATCGATACACTAACTTTTATATCTAATTTATATTCGTACTTTCTTCTTTCCCTTGGAAAGAAAAAAAATAAGAAGCGTTCTGTATAGATAATTTCTTTTGCTTCAATTACTCCGACACTTAAAGGCTCGATTCGTATAATAATTTGAGAATTATCTTTTACTAACTTTTTTTGGACTTGATTAAGTGCCAAACCAATTGCCTGTTCTTTTGATTGACCAGAAGAAGTCACTTCAACATGCACTTCTTTTGTTAACATCATTCATTTCCACCTCTTACTTGAATGAGCGCTTTTGTTATTTCCGTACCAAGCTCTTCAAGATCCATAAAACCAAAACCAAGTACTTCTATTCCATCTCTTATCGCCGTTTTACCTTCTTCTATTGATTTCATTCCATATCTTGCTTTATAACCATATTTATTTTGTGCTGTGATTGCACCGGCACCACCACTCCCGCAAAATGAAATACCAAGATCCGCATTTTCTGCCTTCATTACATCTCCTAATCTCATATCAGCTGCAACACCTTCAATGACAATTGCTTTTCCTCCTGCTGCTTCAACTCCCTTGCCAACCTTTTTCCCATTTCCAAGTCGATCCCCGATAACTACAACAAATTGTTTCATTTTCTTTTCCTCCTATTATTTATTATTTTTTATTGTTTCAAAGTGAATAGCTAATAAATACTTTTCATCCTCATGTAATTGTGGAAGCCAATCACAAACTAATTTTGCCATTTCGATTGATGCATTCGATACCTCTGAAAATAGTGATGCATTCAAACCTTGGATTAACTCTATTTTTACACTTCTGTTAACCATAGCTGAGACATGTGAAACAAGTGAAAGCCACTGTAAATCAGTTGGCATCATCCCTTTTTCTATAATTAATAACTGTAAATTATCAAGTATTTCTCTACATTTATTTTCATCTTCACTTTTTAAAATCATTTCTTTAATTTCCATTTTGTATGGTTCCAGCATTACTTTCGAACACCTTTCTTCCTTCTCGTATAGTTAGATAAGGTTCAATCACTTTCTCTACCATTAGTGCATCACCTTCTGAATCAATTAATCTAGCACTCTTTTCTTTTTCGTAGAATAGTGTGACATCAGCTCTTGTACCATAGGCAAATGTTCCTTGCTCATTCAATTGAAGAGTTTTTGCTGGTAGACTAGTTACTGCCTGCACAACTTCTAATAACGAATAACCAAGTCCTCTAATTTTGGACATTGTCTGCATTAAACTCCCTACGGGTTCGTTATAATTTTTTATATGGAGATCACTGCTTATTGAAAAAGGATATTGATATTTTTTCTTATAAACTGCAAGAGTTTTAAAGCTAAAACTAGCAGAGCCGTGCCCAACATCAAACAAAACGCCCCTATTTAAACAATCAATGGCTGCTGGTAATAATGTTTGATTACTAGTTATGATTCGATTTTTTTGTTTACCATGAAAAGCATGTGTAACGATGTCTCCCTTTTTTAGCATCGGCAAGATTTCTTCTATTAATGGAGGGGGATTACCGATATGTACCATAATTGGCACATTCAATGCATCAGATAATTTTCTTGCATGAATTAAAGGTTTAATACCAGTATCTTTCACAACTGAGCTACTCATTCTAGCCTTGAGACCAAGTATGGATGCTTCTGTTTCAAAGATTTTTTCAGCTTCTGCCATGTCCATTAGATCTTCTAAATTAGCTAACTCTGCCCCTCCATTACATAAACCCTTTTTTGAAATATTTAGAAAAGCTAGTACTTCCGTTTTGCTAGTATTCATAATTTTCCGTTTAAAAACTTCATAGTGTTCGATTCCAGTGCTTCCCGCATCTACTATCGTTGTCACACCTTGGTTAATTCCTATTTCATCTGCAGCTATTCCTAAATATGTATAATCTTTAAAAACATGAGTATGAATATCGATAAAACCCGGTGCCACATATGATTCCTTAGCGTCGATATAGTTTACATAGCCTACTTGTCCCTTAATAATTGAAGGATCAATAAATTTACCTTCTAAAATACCAACCTCTTTTTTTTCGATTTTTGCTGATTCTGGATCAACAACATATCCGTTTTTTATAATAGTGGCTTCAAGCATATGTCCACTCCCTTATTGAAAGTATTGTAATAATGCTACTAATTCAGCATCATTCAAGCGTAAATTACTTTTCTCTAGGATTTCTCGTAATTTTAATCTTGTACTCTCGTATTTCCAATCTAATTTTCCATCGTTATAGGCAAAGTAATCATATTGTTTATCAAAGTAACATCGATGCACCATTAAAAAAATATGCATCATTAATGCATTCCTTTTATTTTGTTCATCTGTACCATTGAAAAATTCAAGAACTATATCTTGATACACTTCATAACCTTTTACGATAATTTCTTGACTGATCATTTCGCTGCTTTCTGTTTCTTCCTTATAAAATCCATTTGTTAATAAATCATCTAATTGCCTATTCTCATAACTAACAATTTTTCCAACTGCCTTTTTTATTACCTTTAAATCACTTTTTGTTGGTATTGGATTAACAACAATTACAGGAACATTTGCCTCAATTGGAAGAACGCTAATAATTAAGTCAATTTGCTCTTTTTTACATATTTCATTTACTTCCATAATTGAACAATAAGCAAAAATATCAATCCCAGGTATTTCTTTTTCTACTTTATTTTTTATTAGCCTTGCAACTCCATGACCCGTCGCACATACATAAAGTGTTTTTGCCTGTTTCTTTGCTCCTAATTTATTTTGATTTGAAACTAGGAAATGCAAAGCAATAAATGTTATAAATGACTGTTGAGCAAGCATGACATAATTTCCAATGTATAATTGACACGCCTCTTTTATAGCTTGGACTAAAGTTGGATGATTTTTATTAATTTCCTCTGCAAATGGATTTATTTCTACACGGTAAGTTGTACCACTATGTATGCGCAGGGATAGATGTCCTAACAAGTTACTGTATAATTTCAAATCACTTTCATAATCGATTCTTTCTTTATTACTCACATATTTAATAATTTGTTTCGTTACAAATGCTAAATCAATTTGCTTTATTTCCTCAAACATGCCTTGGGAAATATATATAAACTCACTTTCTAGTAGTGGCAACTCTGCTTCAGCAAAAACATTTTCTACTACTTGGAGTACGAAATCTTTTTGTAGTTTTGTATACTCTTCTTTTTTTAATAGTCGATAACTTCCTAAGGAAAATCCTAAATTTAATCTCATAATTGAAACCATTAATTTTATTAAGAGCGTGATTAAATCTGAACGATTAGTATAAGTTTCATCAGTTTCCATTATTTGTCTACGTACATGATGTAACGACAAAGCATATCCAAATAAAAATTCCTCGGGTATTGCCAATTCTAAATCACGATTCTTCAATTCATCTAATAAATACATATTAATCTGATAAAGATCATAGTGACTTATTTCTTCTTTTAAGATATGTTCACATAGAAATCGTAAATGCTTCTCCTCACCGATTATCCGATAACCTGCTCGTTGCTTTCTCTCTAAATAAATCTGCCATGGGTCAATATATTCTTCTACTTGATTTAAATCATTTAAAACCGTATTTCTACTAACATTTAAATAATCTGCTAACATTTGTGCTGTCACATAATTTGAATTTGATAGCAAGTAGCCAATAATCCGCTGTACTCGAACATTTTGATCAAGAAATAATTCTGACTTTTCAATATGAGTGAGTTTATTATGCAAATGAATTCTCTCATTTTCTAAACATTCAATCCATATTCCTTTATTTGGTTGTGCGTGAAAGTTGACCTCCTGCTCCCTAAACCAACTTTTCACATTTTCCAAGTCGTTTTTTATCGTCCGATCACTAACGCAGAACTCCTCTGATACATCTTTAATACGAACTGCATTTTTTGTCCGAAGTAGTTTTTCTACAATTTGAAATTCTCGAGTTGTAAGCGTTTTAACCACCACCTATAGAATATAAAATTCTCGACTCTCCTCCGTAAATAAAGTATAGCAATCACTATAATTACTTTTACAGACCAAAATTCTTCACTAATTAAAAGTGAAATTAAGTTGAGATTTTTCACTAAATAGCTTGAGCTGTTTTGCGCTCAAACTATTTATATTAAAAGATAATATCATAATTCTTCAAATGTTTTATGAAATTAAATTTCAACTCCTTAAATTCAGTACCATTCAAGCAGCCTCAACTTAATATCTTTTTATCACCTCACTTAATACAAAAATAATCGAAAAAAATTAGAAATCCCCCAATATTTCTTAGCAAAATTTAATTATTAATAAGGCTTAAACCATTCTATAATTGCATATAAGAAATGAAAGATAGAAAACAAACTAACGACCACAATTGGGGGAATAACATGGTTTTCTTTTATCAATTCGGAATTTTAGTTGTTATTATTGGTGCTGTACTTTTCCTACTTTTTTATAAGGTTTTTATTAAGATTGGTAGATTATTTGATAATCGCATTCAAAAAATAAAGAAAGAAATTGGGAGAGATGAAGAGTGAAAGGCTTAAGAAGTCTTACTGTAGGCGGAGTCATTATCGTAGGAGGCATCATTTATACGATAGGCGGTATGTCTCATATTAGTGTTGGTAGCATCGGGATTGAGAAGCATATGAGTGGACAAATTACTGAAGTACCACAAGGTTTTCATTGGACTGGTTGGGGAGTTTCAGTGCAGGAGTATCCTACATATACACAATCATTAGTTTTATCAGATGATAAACATGAAGGTGGCAACACTGATCAAGCGTGGTCAGTCGGTACTGGAGATCAACAAGAACTACCTGTTAATACAAATTTAACGTGGAAAATTTCAACTAAAAATGTAGCTAATCTTTATCAATCAGTAGGTGGAAAAAATATTAGTTATATCAAAAATAATATCGTTAAACCGACAATGAAAAATGTTGTAAACAAAATCACTCATAAATATAGCTGGAACGACATTAAAGGTTCAAAGCAAGCCGATATTACCGAAGAAATTAATATTGAATTAGATACGGAACTAGCAAAGCAAGGTATTGAAGTCGGTACGTTTGGCTTTACACATGTAGGTTCGCCCGCTGGTATGGCACAGTCACAAGCACAATTAGCAACTTCTGAACTAAATGTCAAAAAAGCATTAGCTGACCAAGAAAAAGCTAAGATCGAAAATCAAACAAAAATTCTAAATGCCGAAGCAGATGCTAAAGCAAATAAAATTTTAGCAGATTCGCTCACTCCAGAGTTATTAAAGAAAATGGAAATGGATGCACGACAAAAATTTGGTTGGGTTACAGTTCAAGGCGGAACACCTTTAGTTCAAGCAAAATAAATACCCAGTTAGCTCATGATGTCAAAATCAAAAACTACTGGTCTTTTTAATTAAATCAATCCCCCCAATTGTTATAAGTAGAATGTTTTCAAATAATCGTTTGAAATACCCATAAAAGTATCAGATTTAATAAAGAAAACTCGCCGATTGGCGAGCCGTCAGGCGAAGACAGATGGGTAGTTGCACTTATACTTAATTCCTAAAATTGGAAACTACGTCGACTTTTCTTCACCGTTGCCAATTTATACTTTCTTAATGTGGAACATAAAAAGAGGATGCCCCATAAAAGTTTTACTTTCGGGACATCCTCTTTATTTTGTTTATTCATATCGAAGGGCTTGAATCGGATCAAGCTTAGACGCTTTATTGGCTGGAAAAACACCAAATACTACCCCAACTAATAAAGAGAATACAAATGATAACAGCATAACTGGAACAGAGAATGCAATTGTCGTTCCTGTTGTTACAGTGTATATTTGAGCACTTATTACACCAAGTCCTACGCCTATAATTCCGCCAAGAGAACTTAATACCATTGATTCAATAAGGAACTGTAGAAGGATACTTCCACGTTTTGCTCCAATTGCTTTTCGAATACCGATTTCTTTTGTGCGCTCAGAAACCGATACAAGCATAATATTCATAATACCGATACCGCCTACAATTAGTGAGATTGCAGCACTTCCGCCTAGCATTAATGTCATAGTTTTATTAACCGATGAAGCTGTTTCCATTAAGTCTTCAGGACTAGACACACTATAACTATCTTCATCACCAATTATCGTAAACATTTTTTGTTCAATTCTACGTTTTGTAAAGTTAACCATATCTTCATTTTCTACTTTAACATATACTGACCCAATTGAAGTTGTAGATGCTAAGCGTTGTGCAGTGCTAAGAGGAACAATAATTGTACTGTCTCCACTTGATCCTAACGAACTACCAACTGATTCAAGAACCCCAACAACTCTGTAAGACGTACCATTGACCTTAACAAATTGACCAACCGGGCTTCCAAAACCGAATAATGTTTGCGCTGTAGTTGCACCAAGTACAGCTATTTTTGAATGGTTATCATTATCTAAGTCGGCGATAAATCGACCAGATTGTAGCTCTAAATCTCGAACTTTTAAATAAGAAGAAGTTGTTCCTGTCATTGAAACTTGTGCGTTCGTTTCTCCATTTTTTACGGTTACTCTTCCTGAAACAGTCGGAGCAATTGCTTGTACTCCATCGACTTTCTCAAGTTGATTCGCATCATCTTCTTTGAACGTAACATCCGAACCTGTAACACTTACAGTAAGGACATTTGTACCTAAACTTCCAATTTGATCTTGTACTTCTTTCGTTGATCCTTGCCCAATCGCAACCATAACAATTACGGAGGATACACCGATAATAATACCAAGCATTGTTAGGAACGCTCTTACTTTATTTCCTTTAATGCTTTTAAGCGCCATTTTCAGTGTCTGCAAACCATTCGCCTCCATTCTCGAACAGCTGGCCATCGTGAATTCGAACAATTCGGCTTGCTTGTTTTGCTACTTCTAAATCATGTGTAATAAGAATAATCGTGTGTCCTTGCTCATTTAATAAATTCATAATCTCCAATATTTCCTGACTAGTTTTACTATCAAGAGCACCAGTTGGTTCATCTGCTAGTAAAATTGGAGGGTTTCCAGCGAGGGCGCGCGCAATTGCGACACGCTGCTGTTGCCCCCCTGATAACTGAGTAGGTAAATGATTCGCACGATCAACAAGTCCTACTTTTTTTAACGCTGAAAGAGCAAGTTCTCTTCTTTCAGCTGTTTTCATTCCTCTATAAATGAGTGGAAGTTCTACATTTTCAACCGCTGATAGCTTAGGAATAAGATTGAAATTTTGAAAGATAAATCCAATTTTTTCATTTCGTATTGTCGCTAGTTGCGAGCTCTTCATTTCCCCTACGTCTTCACTATCAATCAAATATTTTCCAGTATCTGGTGAATCTAAACATCCGATCATGTTCATAAATGTTGACTTTCCTGAACCAGATGGGCCAATGATTGATATGAAATCGCCCTTATGAATATCGAGGGATACACTCTGAAGAGCCATTACCGTTTCTCCACCAAGTTCATACATCTTCGTCATGTTTTTAATTTGAATAATGGGCTCATGCATAGTCATTATTTCCCTCCTTGTCCGCCACCAGTTTGATTTCTTTCAAAGTTTCTTCCTCCGAAGTTACCGCCGCCTGAGAAGCCTCCACCTGAGAAGCCACCTGGGAATCCTCCGCCTTGCATCATAAATCCACCAGTAGAATTACCTCTGGATTGAACACTCGGTATTTCAACAGATTCTCCTTCTGTTAATCCACTTGTAATTTCAACACTCTTATCATTTGTGATACCAGTTTTCACAGTAACTTTCTCTGTAGATTGATTAGAACCGTCAGTAGATGTAGGAACTAATACATATTTTTCATTTCCATTTTTATATACTGCTTCTATTGGAACGTATAACGCATTTTCTTTACTTTGAATTAAAATGCTCGCTTCTGTTGACATACCAATTTTTAAACTTTTTGGATTTTTAATTTTTACAGTTACATCAAATGTAGAAACTCCATTTGTCGATGTTCCTTCATTTGATACTTTCGTAACAGTTCCATCGAATGATTGACCTTCAAAGGCACTTGCTGTAATTTTTACTGATTGTCCAACTTTTACCTTTGTGATATCTAATTCATCAACGCTAATTGTTGTTTCCAAAGAACTGTAATTTGTCATATGTGCAACTGTCGCTGAACTTTGCACTGAATCGCCGCTTTTAACGTCAAGACTTGTAATTGTCCCAGAAACCGGTGCCTGTAGAATGCTTCCATCAGTAAAAGTTACAAGTGTTGCTCCAGCTTTTACAACATCGCCTTCCTTCACACTCACCGAATCTGCTACTAAACTGCTTCCTCCAGTGTTCTCAGCACTTGAATTTCCAGAAGTACTACCACTGTCTTCACTTGTAATCGGTAAAGTTACGCCATCTTCATCTTCCATACGAAATAGTACTTTTCCTTGTGTTACTCCATTACCATCTACCGCGTAAACCTTTGTGATTTCTCCATCCTTTGGAGCCGTCACAACATCACCATTCTCAAAAGTTGCAAGTGTGTCACCTTTATCTACTGATTCTCCAGAAGTAACACTTACACTTTCCACAATCTGCTTCGTATCTGCCGCTGTAACATCTTGGTCAGTCACTGCTGTTACAGAACCCGAACCAGTAACAGCTACCTCTAACTTCCCTTTTTGCGCTGTTATTGTTTGTGCTGTTGCCATAACACTTTGGGTTTGATTATTCTTCTTACTATATATGAACCAACCACTACCTCCCCCTACTACTACAACAATAACTGAAATAATAACCCACTTTTTCAATTTCCTTTCTCCTCTCCATTATTGAGATTGATTCGATTAATTTTTAATTGATTAATCTTTAAGCTAATTCAAATAAATTCCGATCCTTGCGAACCTAAAAACAGGGCCTGTCTTTCGTTTATACTACATTCTCCCTCTAATAAATGATTGCTCTTACTGCGAATACCAGAGTTTGTTTTATATACTTTTTTTACTCCTCCTAATTTCTTTTGATAAGGTCATTTTGGATTGTGTACCTTAAATTTTCCTTAAAAGAAAACAAAGTTTTTTAATGGAGGGCGAACTTAGGTCAATATTGGAGTGCTAAAAAATAAAAAATCCCCTTCTAGGTTTTTAGAAGGGGATTTTTGGTTTTTTAGTTGCTTTGAAAAATAGGACTTGATTAGGTACAATCAACCCCAATATTTCTGCTTATAAATATCTTTTTACTGCTAAATGCTTTTTAAATGTCTTACCATAGCTAAGAGTTAGTACGATTAGTAAGGAAAAGAATGTAAGGTTTAAAGTGACATAACTCACTATTTAGAAGAACCGACTATTTTAAATTTTTGTACTGATTTTTATTATTTAAAAATAATTTATAACATGAGAAACCAATAATTAAGGAGTATGTACAAATTAAGCATTCCCTTCCTAATCTAATATTCCAAAAACTTTTTTCATTATAATTTACTAAATTAATTTTCAACCGAAATCAAAAAAAGCTTGTAGGCCAATGACATTACCATTGTCTACAAGCTTTAATTTTAATAAATGTTCTTTTGGTTTGCTCCATGTTTCCGTCAAAACTAGGGTCACGACATTACCCGATACACCATTGTTTCAATTTAATTCTAACCTAAGCAACAATTTCTTTCTTACTTTGAACCGCAATATTTTTAGTAAGTAAGCTTACAACAACTAAAAATACAAGATTTACAACTAAACCAATAACACCAATATTCATATCTTTAATGTATTGAGGCAGTGATGGGAATAATGTTCCGATTGTTGTATTACTTATAGTGACATAAGTAACTGTTGCAACTCCAGTAAGAATACCAGCAAATGCTCCTTGTTTCGTTACAAAGTTATTTTTCATTAAACTACAGATAAGAGTTGGGAATAGTTGAGTAACTAGACTGTATCCCATTAAAAGTAGGGTTACTAATGAAGTTCCACCGTTAAATGTGAAATACACTGCGAATAGAGCAACGGCAGGAACAAGGTATTTGGCTAAAGTAGCAACTTGCTTTTCTGAAGCAGAAGGTACAAACACTTTATAAATATTTTTTGAAATTAATGTAGCAGATGCCATTAAAATCATTGAACCAGGTACAATTGCAGTCAATACGCCTGCTCCTCCAATGATTCCGACAAACCATGGGTTAAAAGATTGTTTACTTAATTTTAATAAAGAAAGATCGGCAGCTGGACCTTGTAATCCAGGAACTTGAAGAATAGCTGCAAATCCTACGAAGAACACAAAAAGCAATACAAGTTGATATAAAGGCATTATAATAGCATTTCTACGAAATACGTTTTCACTTTTAGCTGAGTAAATAGAGCCAAATGTATGAGGCCACATATAGAAACCTATAGCTGTTAAAAGAACTGTAGAATTAAACCAAGATACACTTAATCCCTCTTTTGGAAGAGTTAGAAAACCTGGTTTTGCTTTATCAACTGCTTCAAACATCGCTTGAAACCCACCATAATAATGATAAGGAAGATAGATTCCTAGAAAAAGTACAACAACTAGAATCATAATATCCTTTAATGCTGCAGTCCAAGCAGATCCATGGATACCAGATATCATCACGTATATTGTTACAGAAATTGCACCGATCCAAATCGCAACAGTTGGTGAAATCAATCCATAAGAAGCTTCTGAAACAATGCTCCCCAAACCTTTTAATTGTAGAACCAGGTAAGGAATAACAGCAGCTACACCAACAAGTGAAACTAAAACTCCAAGTGCTTTACTTTTGTATTTACTTGCGAAAAAGTCTGGTTGAGACATTAAATTATTTTCTTTTGCGTATTTCCAAATTTTTGGCAGCAACCAATAAGACATAATATAAGCAAGAGCACCGTAAGCAGTGATATAGTAGGTTGGTCCTCCTTTTCCGTACGCCCAACCACTTCCACCTAGGAATGTAAAGGTTGTATAGATTTCACCAGCCATAAGAAGAAAGACAAAAATTGTACCAAATCCTCTTCCTCCAACACTCCATTGCTCAAGATTCATGTCCTTCCCTTTCCTAGCTTGAATCCCTAGAAAGATTGATACTGCTAGAAAGAGAAATATTATAATTAATGCACTATTCATCTTATCTGCCCTCCTTATTTGTCGAATCTAATTTGAAGATAATCCACATAATTGGCGTTGAAATAACAGTCCATAACACAACCCAAAAAAGAAGAAATGGCATTCCTAATACATATGGTTCAACATGATTTGCCCAAGATGAAAAACCGAGAATAGCAATAAATGGAATAAGTGCTAATAAATGATAGATTTTCAAAAATAGTTCCCCTCTTCCAACATTAAATTTATACTAGTTCAAAAATTCAGAAATATTAAAAGATAGATTAAGTAGAGCATCGTGTATGCGTCTACTTAATCATAAAACTATTAATCTAAAAGCTTAAATGTAGCATGAACAAATGTGTTTACACCAATTTCTAATGCGTCCTCATCTATTGTAAAACGAGCATGATGATGCGGATAGACGATATCTTTTTCTTTGTTTCCCGCTCCTACATAGAAATAAGTTCCCGGAGCCTTTTGTTGGTATGCAGAGAAATCTTCGCCTCCCATGTTTGGTTTCATTAGTTCAAGAGTCTCTTCACCAAACACTTCCAGAACAGTTTCTTCAATCGCCTTCGTAAGTTGATCATTATTGATAACTGGGCGGTATCCGAACTCATATTTAAATTTGTATTGTGCACCATGTGCCTCCGTTATTCCTTTTACAACTCGCTCCATAAGTGCAGGAACCGATTTTCTAAGTTCAGCATCGAAACTACGAACGGTTCCACATATTTCAACTGATCCTGGAATTACATTATGGGTTGTACCAGCAACAAATTGAGTAACAGATAAAACTAGATTATCAAGTGGATCTGTATTTCTTGAAACGATATGTTGAAGATTGGTTACAACCTGGGCAGCAACAGCAATTGAATCGATCGTGTCATGAGGAAGTGCTGCATGTCCACCTTTACCTTCTACTGTGATATAGAAAGTATCGGGTGCAGCCATCATCGGACCATATGCTACTCCTACTTTACCTAGTTTCATAGGAGCCCAAAGATGTGCGCCAATCACCATATCTACTCCATCCATTACACCAACTTGTACCATTTCCTCGGCACCACCAGGAAACAATTCTTCAGCGTGTTGAAACAAAAAGCGAACTTCACCTTTAATATCGTCTTTTAAACTAGTTAAAATCTTTGCCGTTCCTAGTAGCATTGCAGTATGACCATCGTGCCCACAAGCATGCATCACACCTGGATTTTTAGAAGCAAATTCAAAAGTGCTTTCCTCCTCGATCGGTAAAGCATCCATATCAGCGCGAATAGCTAACACCTTTCCAGGCTGCGATCCAATCAGTCGAGCCATAACACTTGTCTTTGTTGGTCGAGATAATTCTAAATTGCCGAAAGATTGAAGTGTATCATACACATATTGGGCTGTTTTTTCTTCATGAAAAGATAACTCTGGATATTGGTGAAAATGTCTTCTCCACGCAATTACTTCCTCTTTTGTTTGTTCTACTAATTTGTCTAATGCTAATGTTTGCATTATTGTTTCCTCCTCTATTCATTATTTGATAACTGAAGTACGGTATGATAAAGTACGTTAGCACCGTCTGTACAATCTTCCTTTGAACTCCATTCTGCGGGATTATGGCTGATCCCATCTTTTGACCGGATAAAGAGCATCCCTATTGGACAAAGACTTGTAAGCTGCATGCAATCATGACCAGCCCCACTTGGTAGGAATAATGTTCCCACACCAGTTTTTTCACACGCTAATTTTGCAATATCCTGAATTTCATTTGAGCATAATGATGGTTTAATACGCTGAAGTACTTCAATTTGTAATCCTACGCCGCGTTGTTCACATAAAATTTGCGACCCTTCTAAAATTCGATTTTCTACCTGATCACGAATTTCTTCATTTACATCGCGGAGATCCAAAGTAAATTCAACTTTCCCAGGAATAATATTAATTCCTCCTGGAAACAGCTGCAATTGACCAACTGTTCCAACCGTTGAACCTGTCTTAGATGATTCCTTTTCTATTAGTTGAATAATTTGAGATGCAGCAACTAAGGCATCATTACGATCATTCATTGGCGTTGTCCCCGCATGTCCCGCTTTTCCTTCAATTATGAATTTAAGCCATAACGGGCCAGCGATTCCTGTAACAATACCAACTGATAAATTACTGTTCTCAAGCACTTTTCCTTGTTCAATATGTAGTTCCACATAGGCTTTTACTGATTCATTACTTCTAACTGACTGTTCAATTAATAATGGATCATATCCAGCATCTGTCATTGCTTGCGCTATCGTAATCCCTTGTTGATCCTTATTTTGAAGATCCTCTAATTTGAGCGTTCCAGCAATTCCCCGGCTGCCAATCATGCCAAAGCTAAATCTTGCTCCTTCTTCATCGGTAAATGCAATCACTTCAATTGGATGCTCTGTTGTGATTCCCTGCTCGTTCATCGTTTGTAGGATTTCAATCCCCGATAGAACACCAAGTGGTCCGTCAAAGTTCCCACCGTTATATACAGAATCAACGTGTGAGCCTACTAAGACAACCGGCGCGTTTGGGTTATTGCCCTCTTTACGTCCAACAAGATTTCCAACAGTATCTTCATATACTTTTAATCCTGCTTCAATCATATAAGTAGTAACCAATTCTTTAGCTTTTCTCTCTTCTTCACTAAAAGACAAACGAGTAATCCCTCCAGAATCTCGTTTTCCTATGGCTCCTAACTCCATAAGGCGATTCCACAATCGTTCCTGATTAATCATTTTTCCTCCCATTTAATCTTTATTTAAGGTCTATTTATGGCTATGACCATAACTATATCACTAATTATTTATTTTGTTAAGTAATAATATTCAGAATATTTAATATAAAATTAAAAAAAACGGTAAATTCAGTCTTTACCGTTTCACAGAATAATTTTATAAATGTTTCTTGGCCTTCCACGTGAATAAGGCGTTTCCTCACCGATCACCTGAGCAATTCCTTGTTCCTCTAATTCTTTTAATATTCTACGAGCGCTTCTCGGCATGATTTGCATATACTGTGCCAGCTCATGTGCTCCAATCTCACTCTTTCCTATTTTTCGAAGAATTGACTCTAGTTTACTTAGTGTAGAAATACTAAGTGAAGTTTTTTCGCTAATTTCCTGTAGTTCTTTTGAAACATATGAGTATGTGATACTTTCTTCTCTTCCTAATGGACCTGCAATCGTTTGATTATCGAGAGCAACCATCCAACTTCCTTTTCCATACTCTCTAGCATGAAATAAAGCTCTACCTGCATGAATTTCTGCTTCGTATGCCGTTTTACCGATTCCAATACCACAAGTAATTACTTCTTTCTTTAACTCTTCCAGATCTTCCAAATTCGGAATAACAGAAAATTCATTCGTTATATCCTGTAATAGTCCGCGTGTTGTAAAAATGACATATCTACCAGGACCTGCAGATTTAAGTGATCCTTGAATTTTATTGGCGTAAACTAGTAACTTCTCTGCCATTTTGATTTCAATTTTATACATTTCATCGGTAGAAAAAGTATCCTTCGCCAATCCAAAAAATGAGTCGATTTCAATCATTTGAACTGCAATTTGACTTTGTTTAAAATGCAACATCTCATAAGTTCGAAGTGCTAAATTTAGAACCGAATCAATAGCTGATTTAGCAGGTAGTACTCGATAAACTGGGACACCCATTTTATCAAGTTCAATATGTGCAGATCGCAAACATGTAACTGCTGCTTTCGTCTTCCCGCTTTTCCATAACTCATAATGGTATCCGGCAAGTATCTTTGCATCAATTTCCCCTTCATAATATTTCAGATAAAGATCATTTGCTTTAATTTCTGCTTCATCTAAAATACTTTTCAGTTCATCCATATGGAAGTTATCAAAGCTGATCTGCTCCATTGCAATCTCGTTATGATAGAATATTTGTAATAAAGTTTTATAAAGACTCGGTCCAGTATGTGGAGTAAAAAACATCGGTTTTGTCATTCCACCCCATTCTTTTGCTATTGAATATGGAACCTTACCCGAAAAGAGCCAAATATCAAAGTTATTTGCAATTGGTTTTAAAAGGTCAACAATCTCCTCTTCTCTCCAATAGACGATCGGAACGCATTCAAATTCAGGGTATTCCTTTATAACAGATTGAATAACGTCAATTGAATCATCCGATCCAAGTAGACCTAAACGGATTTTTTTCATCTTTTCCTCCACTACTCTATGATAAATAAAATTCCTAAAATAGTAATACAACAGGCAATCAATTTAGCCGCTGTAATTTTTTCCTTATAATAAATTCGAGCTAAAACTA
This sequence comes from Arthrobacter citreus, assembly GCA_013200995.1. Lineage (GTDB taxonomy): Bacteria > Bacillota > Bacilli > Bacillales > Bacillaceae_G > Gottfriedia. The sequence goes on from CP053688.1 coordinate 2,785,338, forward strand.
AAGCAAATATTGGCGATGTATAGGCTAAAGCAACAACAAGAGTCCCATCGGCTATCTTTAAAGCAGCAAACAATGCGATCCATTGAGCAATCGCAAGTACACCACGCATTGAAAGATGTTTATTTAGTCCAGGATACCAAATTTTTGGACGATATAATAAATAAATAATAAGTGCAATTCCAGTAGCTCTAAAAAAGTAAAGTGTAGGAGCATTGATCAATTGATGAACAAGCAGCTGTTGGGTAGGAACCATACTGAGTCCAGCTGATACTGCTGCTGCAACCCCTAATAAATTTCCAGGCTTTTTAATTTCTACTAATGGAGACAACAAGTTTTTCCCTTTAATATTTAGAAAATACACACCAAGAACAATAAGCAGGACCGGTATTAATATATGTACATCAAATCCATGCAAAATGCTATTTGGAATAAATGTGAATAATGGGGTTAGCGCAGTATACACCGCTAATTGAGATACTTCTATTCGTCCTAACGCTAAGAAAAATGATACATTTGACACTGTATCTAATAAAATTACAATTAATAACAGACCCATTGAAACTGGAGTAGCAGAAAATGAATAATACCACGGCATTACACAGCCAAGTAGTATAGTAACGACTAGAAAAGAAGTCACGATAAAACTATTATTATCTTTCATTTGCAATGTTATTTTTTTAGCATACAACGCATTCACCGCATTCAAAAAGGAACTGATTAATGCAAGAAAAAACATATTCTTTTCTCCTCTCTTTCTAGATTAATATCCTGCTAAATGGATTAGGATATTTCCATAAACTTCAACTGCAAACGGAATTGTTTTTTCATTAAAATCGAATGCACAGTTATGATGTCCTGCCGCCAATTCAGTTCCAAATAATAGATAAGTAGCCATTCCACCATTCGCTTGAACCCTTTTCATCATATAAGTTACATCTTCAGAAGCAAGAAAAGGCTGAGAAGTAACAATCTCACTCGTTTGTTTAACTTTCGATCCAATACTGTATACAAGGCTTGCAAGATCTGAATCACATACTGCTGAAATCGAACGGCCAACTACTACTGTTTGCTCCTTAACCCCATACATCTGAGCAGCTGCTTGAATGATACGAAGTGACTCATCTTTCATATATTGATCAACCTCATTCGTCGTCCCTCTTGTTTCAAACTTTAACTTAGCATGGCCCGGGATAATATTTCGACCTTCTCCACCTTGAATAACACCTACATTTACTCTAGAATCCCCTAAGCCATGACGTGAGATTGCATACAATTGCAAGGTGATTGTAGATGCAGCAAGGATTGCATTTCTACCTTCATGCGGCGCTAATGCTGCATGTGCCTGCACTCCTTCCAGTTCTAAATCAATCTTAGTGGCAGCGAAAAAGTCAGTTACGCTACAGACAAGTTGATTTTGTTTTGTTGCAGTTACACCAATATGACCACTAAAGAAATAATTAACATCTTCTAAAACACCAGCGTCAACCATTGCCCTCGCACCACGTGCACCTTCTTCAGCAGGTTGAAAGATAAGTTTAATTTTTCCTGACAGTTTCTCTTTCATATTTGAAACTAACCGTGCCAATCCCAACCCAATAGCGATATGGCCATCATGTCCACAAGCATGCATGTAGCCCTCTACTTTCGAACTAAAATTCTGATTCCATGGCACATGACCTGTTCCTTTGTCCTCAGAAATTTCTAATGCATCAATATCAAATCGGAAGGCAAGTGTTGGGCCAATTCGCCCAGTATCGCATACTCCTACAACACCAGTTAACCCATCCTCCATTTTCTCAACCCAATAAGGATTAGCACCAAATGCCATTGCCCGATCCTTCGCTTCCTGTAGCGTTTTTTCATCTGGGACACCCATTCTAGATTCAGAAACAATGACTTCTCTTCCAACTTTTACTTCAAAACCCAAATCTGATAAGAAATCTGCTATAAGAGATGAAGTTCGGAATTCCGTCCATCCAATTTCCGGAAAACAGTGGATATTACGCCTAAAATTGATCAAACTTTCTTCCATATTATCAACCAACTGTGAGATTAATTCCTCCAAATTACTTACCTCCTTATTAATTGAGCTTTAGAATGATTTTATTTTCGGTTGAATTCAGGTTACGACCATAATTATAGACTATTCTGACACTTTTGGATAGAAAGCTAAAATACTATTTTGTTAGATGATTCTTTTATACTATTCTAGTTGTTAGGATTCTCTATGATGTTTTTTTCATAGGAATGCTTCAAATAGGGCTGAACACTTTAATCTTCTTGGACAACTAGATCAGGGAATCAGTATTTCCCCCAATATACAACAAGTTAGTCTGTTACAATTTCCTACGCTTTATCAGTAAATTTTTATTCCTCCCTATACACTTTCTATTTAATTGGATGATTGTATTTCTCTTAAATATTAAAAGAAATTAACGTAATTAACAGAAAATTAAGTAATCCTTAATACAAAGTTAAGAAAACCCAAAGGTAATTCCATCAATTTTTGGGAAACTGTAGTAGTTTTATAAATAATTAACAAATATAATTATTATTGTTCTTAATTAAGAAAAATATTAAAAAGGATTATTCCTATCTAAAAGAAGATACTTCTAACGTTAATAATCGAAATTAAAATTAAAGACTAATAAAAAATAGGCGTGGCTTCTATACTAAGTCAACCGTTTGAATTCAGGGAGGAAAATAGAAATGGAAAAGAAACCAATATTTTATGATGGAAGTAATTTAGTGGAAAGTACGATTCAGGAAGATCAAATTAAAACAAATGTAAAGAATGATGAAACTAAAGTGACAGATGATATGAGAAAAAACATTAGTGGGAACCCGTACATATTTGAATAAGTTTTCGGAGCGGTACTGATCGTGGTATCGCTTTGTTGTTTGATTCTCTATAAAAGACTAGTTGAATTAAGTTGTTTCGGATAAATATGATATTCGGCCTCTAATTCTAGTACTCTAACCATTAGTTAGTCGAGGAAAAATGAAACTTGCAAATTACTATCATCTTTAGTTCCCTAACTCTAAGATTATTCTTCCCTTTACTTGAATAAAAAGGGCTTTACTTCATTAATTAAAGTAAAGCACCAGTTTATTAAAGTATAAGTCTATAATAAATGTAGTGACTGTATTAACATCCTCAAGGCTTACTAGTAATCAATCTACTTTAAATATTACTAATAATCACTTCTACTAGTTTTTGTGGAGACGATTCTTCCATACATACGTTAAAGTAATAAAGATGTAGATGCAAAGTGTAATAATCGTTACGATTGCAGGTGTAGTAAAAATAATTCCAACCAAGATTGCTAATAAAGCGATGATCACTGCCCAAGTCGTATACGGAAACCATTTAACTAAATAGCCACTTGGTTTTTCAGATAGTAGTTTACGTGATTTCAAATGAGCAATGGCTATGATCAACCAAATGAATAATACGGTATATCCTAGAGATCCCATCAGGAAATCGAATGTCTTGCTTCCAGCAAATAAAGAAATCAGCACACCGGCAAATAATGTGGAAGTACACATTAATATTGCATAAACAGGAACTTTTTTCTTCGTTAATTTTGAAAAGATTTTCGGAATGCGCCCGTCCACCGCTTGCGTATACAGAACACGGGATGAACCATACAATCCAGAGTTCATGGATGAAATAATCGCTATTAAAACAACCGCGTTCATAATATGGTCAGCACCTGGAATTCCGATCATTTTAAATACCATCACAAACGGACTTTCAGGAACCCCATTTACTTTGTTCCAAGGAATTAAACTAACGATAATGAAAAATGGAATGATATAGAAAGAGATGATTCTAACCAATGTACTGCGAACGGCTTTTGGAACCACCTTTTCGGGATTTTTCGTTTCTGCTAATGTAACTCCAATTATTTCTGTACCACCATATGAATAAATTACTACTAGCATTGCCGTGATCAAACCTTTTGGTCCATTCGGAAAGAATCCGCCATGGTCAGTTAAGTTAGAGAAACCGACTGCTTTATGATCACCAAAATTCACAAGCAGCAATATTAAGCCAGCCACTATGAATACAATGATGACCGTAATTTTAATTAATGCAAGCCAGTACTCCGTTTCGGCAAAAACCTTTACAGATAGCAAGTTGATTGTTGTAACTAACACAGAAACTGCTAATGCCAGCATCCAGATTGAATAATTAGGCAACCAATATTGAATGAAAATAGCAGCCACAACTGATTCAGCAGTGATGTTTAATACCCACATTTTCCAATAAATCCAATCAAGGAAATAAGCAGGATACTTTCCTAAAATAGTTTGGACAAGATCTCTGAACGTTCTTGCACTGCTATTACGCACCGCCATTTCAGCTAAACCTTGCAAGATGAATAAAAGAATGATGCCTCCTATCAAGTAAGCAATTAATACCGATGGGCCTGCCATATCAATTGCTGAACTACTTCCTTTAAATAAACCAGCCCCGATGGCACCTCCTAACGCCATCATCGTAATATGCCTTGAAGTCATTGTCCTTTGTAAATTACGCTTGTCCTTTTCCATATCCTAACCTCCTAAAAAATCAAAAAAGGCATGTCGTCTCTTTCTTCATAATCAAATGAAAAAAGAGACGACATGCCTTAAGCTCACCGCGGTACCACTCTCATTGGCTCTTTACGAACCCTACTTTAAAAACCTTGTAACGAAGGTCAATCGTTAAAACTCGAGAATAGATTAATCTAAACTTTCGCTTTACCACTCCCAGGCAAGTTCAAAGTATCATTGGACTGCGTTGCACCAACCCGCAGCTCTCTTAACCGAACAATTATCTTTTACTACTCCTGATCTTTGCGTTTTGAAAAACATTTCTGAATATTTTTTATAATAAATAATACTATACGGATGAGAAACAGAGTTGTCAACAGTTTTTTTAGAATAATAATTTCAAAGAAACAACTGCTCGGCGAATTTTTTCATTACCCAGTTTTTGTGTAGTAATGTCATTTTCATTAAATTTACTAGACATTTTTAATTGTTCTAAACTGTAAAAAAAGACCGCTATAGCATTATTCACAATGTCCAACTAACACATATTTTATTTTTTCCCCAGTAATGTTAAATCGGCAAAATAAAACAAATGAAAAAGGTATAGACGCTGATAAAACCCTATAAAAATTTATTTCTGAGGACTCTTTTAAATAAAAAAAATATAATACAACTACTTATACGAAAGTAATAATAAATTTATTTAACCTTTTTCTTATATCAATCCATTTCATATTTTTTAAATTTATTAATGTTAAAGTTAAGACATATACGAGAATAAACTAACAAAAATTACATAACCAAATACAAATTTAATGGCAAATGAATGATCAAACCTACTACACCTAAAATTTCTTTTTTAGTCCTCATCATTACTATGTTTTTTTGATTCATCAAATTCATCCCCATATAGTTCTAATTAACTTATAAATGCAGTAACAAATTAATTAAATCTAACCTATCAATTTTTGTAATTTGGGGGAATTTTACAGTTTCTCTATATTTTTTGAGTTCTCTTCTGTAAATTATTTCTCTTATACAAATACATTTTTTTATTTTGCTTGATGTTTTTTTATTCAAATGAAAGCATCGTTCTTTTTTAATTTTTATCCCTTCAAAAGAAACCGATATTTATAATAAAATATGTTTTTTCTAAAATCAATAGAATATTTAATATCAATAATAATATAATAAAAAACAATAATGATTTATTGAAAAACGATAATTCACATGTTAAAATCAACCTATCATTAATTTTGTGGAAAATTTAATTAACGAGGTGCTTTATGAAAAAAGCTACGACACTCTTTTTAAAAATAGCTGTTATTTTTATAGGAATCCCAGTTCTTGCATTGTGCGTATTTTTGGTGCCTAAATTCGCAAATTTTGCTGGAGATTTGTATCCAAATCTTACTTATATGAAATCGCTTGTTTTAATTGATATATACGCAGCAACGATCCCTTTTTACTTTGCTCTGTATCAAGCTTTTAAACTTTTAGGCTATATTGATAAAAGCCAAGCGTTCTCGGAATTATCGGTACAAGCCTTAAAAAAAATAAAATACTGTGCCATTACGATCTGTGGATTGTACCTGCTTGGTATGCCACTTTACTATTTGATGGCAAAAAAAATTGACCCACCTAGTGTCATGCCAATGGATTTTGTCATTATTTTCGCCTCTATGGTAATCGCAGTTTTTGCTGCAGTTCTTCAAAGACTTTTACAAGAAGCAATTAATATAAAATCGGAAAATGATTTAACGATCTGAGGTGACTATCATGGCGATTATCATAAATGTTGATGTGATGTTGGCAAAAAGGAAAATGAGCCTAACGGAACTTTCGGAGAGAGTGGGAATTACTATGGCGAATCTTTCCATATTGAAAAATGGGAAGGCAAAAGCTGTTCGCTTCTCAACATTAGAAGCGATCTGTAAGACTTTGGATTGTCAGCCGGGTGATATTTTGGAATATAAAAGTGAAGAAGACACTTAATAAAAACTGATAGGAACTTTCTTCAACCAGCGGAATTAGATAGTCAAATTAAGATGAAGGGATAGCTATTAAGCTGTCCCTTCTCTGCGTTTATAAATGATATTTACTGTTCAATTAGTCCCTTACCATATTAAGTTATTTAAAACCTGAATACAATTTATAACTATTTGTTTTTAACGTCCTTCCTACCATATCTCGTTTTGATAATATAGATTATTAAGGCGATGATTAGAGTTAAAATTGAAATAATATTTTCTATTTTTATATTATCTATAGTCATATAGAGTAAATTTACGATAATAATCAAAAAAAATAAAATCATTTTATACTTTCGAGCAATAATTCCCATGAATACAGCTCCTTTATTCCTTAAGTTACCTCATACTTATTCATTCTATTAACAGTTTAAGTAGTCCGGGTCTTTAATCAATTAATCTACAGAGTGGCTACATGATTATTTTTTCAGAGAAGTAATAACTGAAAAAAAATCACCAAATCAAAAATATATATTTCGTTTATATGAAACAAGTGGTGATGCAACAGTTGGCATTTGAAGAGTAGGAGAAGTCGAGAGTACGAAGGATAATAAAAGAAAAGTAATTTTTCAATGTTATCCAAATGAAAATAATGAAATTAATTGGATTACAAATAACAAATTAATGGTTAATGAAAAACATTAAATGTGGAGAAGGATGTTTATAACTACAAAAGCATTTATATAATTTCTTCAAAGTGTTCTATACTAAGAATAAATAATTCACTTGTTATTCAACTAGATCATGCTCTAGTTGAATAACAAGTGACAATCTTTAATCTACTTTTTCTACCATTGATTGATAAATTTCCTTCAGTGACAACACTTTCCCTTTCTCATCTTTGTAAACGACATGTTCGCTTTGAAAGTGGACTGGGGAATCTAAACCCGCAGCTGCAGCTAATCGGAATAAACCTTCGCGCATTGAAATTAGATAATTTGCTGTTCGATATTTTTTTTCATCAATGACAAGGGCTTTTTGTAAATCGGGATCTGTTGTGGCCACACCGACTGGACATGCATTGGAGTGACATTTTAATGCTTGAATACAACCGACCGTAATCATAAACCCTCTTGCGATATTAACAAGGTCAGCCCCCATTGCTAATGCAATCGCTACTCGATCTGGCGAAAATAATTTTCCTGAAGCTATGATTTTAACTTGGTCACGTACACCATATTTTCTTAAAGCATGATCCAATAATGGTAATGCAGATTTAATTGGCAATCCTACACTGTCCGCCAGTTCTTGGTATGTTGCACCCGTCCCCCCTTCACCACCGTCTACAGTAATAAAGTCAGGGCTCTTCCCAGTATTTTTTATATGTTTTGCTAGTTCATCAGCTTCATCACTACTTCCAATAACCACTTTCATTCCTACTGGTTTTCCTGTTTGTTCTCGGATTTGTTCTATAAAGTCAAACAAAGAAGGAAAATCTTGAAACTCTCTAAAACGATTAGGACTATCAATTGATTTATACGGTTCTACCATTCTTATTCTAGCAATTTCCTCTGTTACCTTCTCGCCATCAATATGACCACCACGTGCTTTAGCACCTTGAGCTAGTTTCAGTTCAAAAGCCTTTATTTCAGGAATTTTACTTTTTTCTATCAATGCATCCCAATTAAAATTCCCTTCTTTATCTCTAACTCCAAATAAACCTGGGCCAATTTGCATGATAATATCAACACCACCCTTTAGATGGTATTCCGACAAACCGCCCTCACCTGTATTCATCCATGTCCCCTTCGCAATTGCTAATCCCTCTGAGAGCGCAGTAATAGCATTTTCACCTAAGGAGCCATAGCTCATAGCAGACATACCAATCTGACCTTTTACAATAAAAGGATACCTAGTGTTTTTACCGATCACAATTGCATCACTATCATCCAACAAATACGCAAGTGATTCATTCTTTTCTAATCGTTCTTCCTTCTGTGTAAATAAAGGCTCATTTATCAATAAATATCGGTTTGTTGTAACGTTTATTTCTTGGTCCATTTTTAATTCTTCTGACAGTTTTGGGAACATCGTATTTCTAATATAATATCCTCTTTCTTCAAAGTCTCTTTTAGACCCAAACCCAAGGACATCTCGTTTATATTTTGCTTTTTTGACAATATGCTCATATTCATCTCTAGAAAAAGGTTTACCTTCTAAGTCATTGTTAAATAAATACTGACGTAACTCCGGTCCAATAGTTTCTAAGAAGTACCTTACTCGTCCTATTACTGGGTAATTACGTAGTATTGGATGCTGCTTCTGTCTACGATCTATAAAAAACAAATATAGTGTACCCATTATTAAAATTAAAAGTACTAAGGCAGCAAATACGAATCCAAGGATAATTAAGCCATTTGTTATATTCAATTATAAATCCCCCTCGCAAAAGTTCCGTATCATTACTATCAAATTTATGCTAAATTAAAATACTTCATTCTAATTGTTAACAAATCTGTACTAGTTGAACATTCAATTTAAAAAAGATGAATTTTAAACTTAAAAATCATTATTCAATCATTCATCTTAAACTGTTAACTTTAAGGAGCTTTCTAGAAAAAGAAAGTTATATAACTCTCCTTAATCATTTTATACTTTACACATTTCCTTCCAATTTATACGATGCTCGCATAAACTTCCTAATCCATTAAGAAAACCACCTAAAATAGGTGGCTTTAAATATACTTCCGATGAATATTCTTCCCGTCATAACTAAACAAAACAGACTTACCCTCAATATTAGTCTCTAAATGAACCCCTCTACCCCACAACTGATGAATATAAAGCATTACCTTCTCAACATACTTCACATCAAGTTCCATATTTTCATAGGAGTGCTTTAAATAAAGCTCCCCATTTTTTAAATAATCGCCCTCTTGACGCCCGCGTTTAGTTTTGCGTATTCGATTGCTTCGTTTGAGTCTAGGTTCAGTTCGCGCATGATGCGGTTGTGCCATTAACTTGCCCAGCCTTGTTTCTTTTAAAGATCTTCTTTTTTAAGATTCTTCTATTCCTTATTCAACATAATGGCAGTTTAATTGAATTAGAAATGTTAGAATGAAGATATAATCATAATTGGTATGAGGAGAATGAAATGCTTAAAAAAATGAAAGATTGGGCGAAGAAATTAAAGAGACAAATATTTGTTCTTTACTTTGCTTGTAAAGATGAAAGAGTCCCTTGGTATGCGAAAGTATTTACAGCTTGTGTTGTAGCGTATGCATTTAGTCCGATTGATCTAATTCCTGATTTTATACCGATTTTGGGCTACTTAGATGATGTGATTCTCATTCCGTTAGGGATAATGCTTGCATTAAAGATGATCCCAAAGAATGTAATAGCTGACTGCGAAGTGAAGGCAGAAGAAATGATGAAAAACGGTAAGCCAAAGAACTGGATTGTCGGTTCAATTATCGTATTGATCTGGGGCATAATTTTAATATGGGGTAGTTTGATTATTTATCGTTTATTGAACTAAACGCATGCGTTAGTTGTACAACAAGAGTTGCTTCGGCATTTCTTTTTTGTTCAACTAAATGGCAGTATAGTGCAATAATCATAATTAGGTTTTTTATACTTATAAATGGGAAATTTCTCAAATAAAAAGGTGATGAAAAATGATTAGTGTAATAACATTTTTTACTATATTAGGATTAATATTTTGTATTATAAAATCAATTAAAAAAGGTGTATTATCGTTGGTTTTAATTGTCGTATTATTTGGAACAATTTTCGGTTATTTTGGTTTACCTACAATACTACACTATTTTTTCTTATTAAACTAACTCATGCTTTAGTTTAAGAGCAATCGTAGTGGAATGTCAGTTCCTATCAATCTTTTTTAAATTAATAATGTTTTAAGGAGATATTGGGATAGATGAGTATTATTTTAGAATTTATTTTAGATGTTATTGGGGATATGTTAACACCTTCTTCCTCTTCTAAGAAGTTTAAAGAGCAGCAAAATGACAGGATAAATCAGAATATCAATTTATTATCAAATTTGCCTTGGTTTTCAACTTTATTGGAAAATGATAAAAATAAAAAAATAATTTCAAGAAACTCACGGGTTCAAGGAATGCTTAAAAATCAACCATTTGTAGACGCATTATTGGAAGATGATGAACGATGTAAAGAACTTTTTCTAAGGAAATTAGACGAAGCATCAAAAAAGCTTTTTAAATATTTTTAATAATATAATTTAATTATTATTCAACTAAACCATGTTTTAGTTAGATAAGAATTTAAAAATAAAATAAGAGAGAACTCTAGACAGGGAGTCTCTCTATATAAATGTAACATTAATCAATGAAGATTACACAATTCAATTTATACAAATATAAAGTTAAAGTCTATTTTTTTAATCACAAACAAATTATTGAACTAACGAATGCATTAGTTGAGCAACATGATCAATTGTATTGCTGTTTTTTTTAGTTAAAAGAAGTTTTTTTCCAAAATGATATAATTTAACTTCATAGAAAAAGTTACCATTTATTAAATCTGGAAACTGAAGGATAGTCCTAGGCAGTTACTATTTCAGTGTCGTTCTTATTTTTTGAAAATCCTTTTATATTAATCGATAAAATTGAAATAATACTCAACATCATTGCAAAGATTAAAAACCAAAATGCACCACTGTAACTACCATTAGAAGTACTAATTAAGAAGCCCATTACTGAAGGTGCAACAACTCCTGCCATATTTCCACCAAAGTTCATTATCCCGGAAGCAATCCCTACTGTTTGATACGGGAAAATTTTTACTACCAAAACCCAAATTAGAGTAAGGTTAAAATATAACGGGAATATTGCTAATATTTGATATACGATAGATAATTTTAGTGATCCTGTATGAAACATTAAATAAAAGAATATCGTACTTAATATACCAGCAATAACCATTGCAATCTTTTCACGACCAACTAAGAATTTATCTAAAAACCACCCACTTAAAATTTGAGCAAGTGCAGCTGCCATAAATGGAAACGAAGCATAAATTCCTGTGTCAACAAGGCTTATGTGGCGAACATTCATCAAATATGATGGTAACCAAGATGAGAACCCCCAAGAAACACATGATAATCCAAAATCTAGAATTGCTAATTTCCAAATATCCCAATTACGAAGTGCATCTTTTGTACTTGTTCCATTGATAGAATTCTTTATACCTTTTTGCTGTACCACAGATATTGGGTGAAAGTAAATAAAAAGGACAGCAATTAATGCGCCAACTACACCTATACCGATAAAAAGAGGTCTCCATCCTAGAGTTACCATAATCGTCGCAGCTAAAATAGGTGCTATAGTAGACGCAACTGGATTCGCAGACATTACAATCCCCTGTACTCTTCCTCTTTCTTTATAATGAATATTTTCAGCAATTGACTTAGCGGAAGATGCAGGATAGCCTCCTTGGGCAATCCCAAATATTACTCGTACTACAATTAGTGATGCAAATGACCAGACTACCCCAGTTAAAATAGTAAATATTGACCACATAATTATTGAAAAAACTATTAATCTCTTTGAACCAATCCTGTCAGCTATCCACCCACTAGGTATTTGAATAAACGCATATCCTAAAAAAAAACTACTCAAAATCAACCCTACTTGGGACGGATTTAATGAAAAATCTTTTGCTATTCCTGTAATGCCAAGACTTATCACCATTCGATCAAGATAATCGCATAACCATCCCGAAAATAGCAGAGCAATCAGAATATACTTATTATTTTTATTAGAAATATAGTTTTCTTGCATTTTCCCTCTCCTTTTAAGTATTTAAACTCTCAAACTATTATGAATCCGTTTGTATTTTTGCAATCATGACTACTATTTATGTATTCTTATATCCACTCCCGTAAAAACAAGGAATCATTCTACAGGAGTGAATTAACTTTATGATAGATTAATATTCAACTTTTACAGCTTTTCCTGTATTAGCAGATTCTAAGATCGCAATAAGTACCAAACATGAATTTGCTGCCTCTTCTACACTCACTTGGAATGGCTTATCATCAATTAAACGATCTACAAAGCTTCTAATACTATTACTTGAGAATCCTGCCATTTTATCCTCAATAATTGGCTTAGCAAGGATATCTGGAGTGATTGTTCTTTTCTCATTGGAAATTTGTATAAGGTCATGACTTGAAGTATTGATATTAATCATTCCTTCTGAACCAAGTACATTACATTTAAAATCAATGATTGCTGTATTACCATTAGGCGTAATCCATCCATTCTCCATTTGTACAATTGCGCCATTTTCAAATTCTAATGTAGTCTGATACATATCAATAGTGTCTATACCTAAATTCTTTAACACACCGTCTCTCGCCACGCTGTAAACTTTATCAACTCGTGAGTTAACTAGCCAAGATATTGCATCAAGACTATGGCTACCAAGGAACCATAAGATAGAAGAATTAGCAGACCATGCTAACATATCAGTCGCAACAAATTTATTATCATTCAGTCGAATATAACCTGATCGAACTTCACCTATATCACCATTTTCAATTGCTCTCTTCGCTGTACTAAACGGCGGGCTCCATCGATTATGCAAGTCTACCATCGCTCGAACTTGGTTACGTTTAATTGCCTCTAACATATCAAAAATATCTTTTCGAGTAGTCGCAAATGGCTTTTCAATTAGTACATGTTTCTTAGCATTTGCACTATCAATTGTTACTTGAGCGTGTAGGTGATCAGGTGTTACGATAGCGACAAAATCACAATCACTCTTTTCTAGCATCTCTTTATGATCTGTATAAATCTCTTTTATTCCATATTTATTAGCCATTTCTTCTGCTCTAGATTTGTTTAAGTCACAAACTGCAACAATTTCTACATAAGGAATTTCACTCAAAGTTCTAGCATGAACCTCACCTTGTTTCCCTGCTCCAATGATACTCGCTTTAATTTTTTCCATATTCATTCATCTCTATTTGGACAAGAGATGAATACACCACCTTTCAAAAATTAGATAAATTTATAATTTTAAAAATCAATTTTTTAACTTATGTAAAGAAAGTACTCTTTTTTATCAGTTGTTAATAAGTAACTTTAGTGATTATTTACATCCAAATCTCGTTTAAGACTTCTTACTGCAATGACTTCCTTAGAACGATCTAAATATTTTTCAATATCCGCGTATTCCATACTAGCAACTCCTGAAAAAAGAATATCGAGGATATATAATTGACCTATACGGGAACCCATAGCACTACTTCGTATAGTTGTATCAGGCGAAGAGAGGAATAGATTAATGTCAGACAATTTGCTTAGAGTATTTTCTCCAAACCTGGTTATCGAGATTACTGTAGCTCCTGTCTCTTTAGCTATATTTGCCATTTCAACAGTATCGGTTGTTTCACCTGAATATGATATTGCAATTATTACGTCTCCATTAGAAATATTCGCAGTTGACATTCCTTGTAAATGGTAATCAGGGTAAAAAAAGGTTTTCTTATTAATTCGTAAAAACTTTTGGAATGCATCCATGGCAACCAAACCTGATGCACCTACTCCATAGAAGGTAATAATTTTGGCTTTACATAGTGCCAAAACAGCATTTTCGATTTCATTTATTTCTAAAACCAACTGAGTATCTTCAATTGACTGTTTGTGGTTATTTCCCACATTTCGAATAATTGATTTAATTGTGTCACCTGGTTTAATGTCAGTGTACTTATGTTCATTCTGTATTTGATTGGTAATATTCGATGCCAAATCTATACTAAACTCTCGATATCCCTTATAATTTAAACGTTTACACATTCTAATAATTGCTGCCTTACTAGTTTTACTCTTAAGTGCCAGGTCATCTATTAACATACCTAAAACCGCTTCTGGAGAATTAAGTATATAATTGGCTACTTTCTTTTCAGATTCGGTTAAAGTATTTATAGACTCTTTTATTTTTAATAAAGTTCCTGCCATTGTTAACTTACCTTCCTAAACATTATGATAATAATCAATATTCAGTTTTCTCTTTTGCTATCATTGCCGCACCCCATGCAGCATCTCTTTTCATAGGAATTACCTGCACCTTTGGATATGATTGATCAAGTAGGTGTTTAAACTCATTTCTTATATAATCATTATGAGTTAATACGCCCCCACCTGTTGCCAGTAGGCCATCCTCTTGCCCTAAACGCTCAAGAACAGTAGTAGCAATTAAATACAACTCTTCTGCAGTATTCTTAACGATAGAATAGGCTATTTCATCCCCGGCTGCACATCCTTCATAGGCAACCCTTGACAGACTAGCAATTTCCTTCTTACCTATATTGCTTCTATAAATATATTGAATCAATTCATTATGGTCGCTTAGGCTCAAGCTATTAAGGAGTAGCTTTGTCATAATAGTTTGTGGTGATCTACCATCAAAACTGCGCATTACACTGGAAATCACTTTCTTACCTATATCGTAGCCGCTACCCTCATCACCTATAATATGTCCCCATCCGCCACATCTGTGAGTTCTTCCTTTTGAATTTCTCCCAAATCCTATAGAGCCTGTACCTGCAATTATTACACTCCCTGTAGAGCAACCTACCCCTCCATAAAAAGCCGTCTCTACATCATCTGTAACTGTTTTTTTCCCATTGAGACCAATTTCATTTAAGATTGTCTCTAGTATTATTCTTTCTTTAAACCTTCCTGCTCCAGCTGCTCCTATACATACTGAGGCGCATTGCGATAAATTCATACCTGTCTTATCTAGTGCCCTCTGTATAAGTGTATATAAAACTTTTTTAACTTCATTTATAGGAGCCGAATGAATATTTGACGGCCCAGCCTCACAAGTAACTAGTAGTTTATCTTGCATGTCTGTCATTACGAGACGAGTTTTGGTCCCCCCACCATCGATTCCAATAATGTACTGCATAGTAGCCTCCATCTATTAATTACAAACTAAGTACATAAAAAAATAATTAAGATACTGCGATATACTAAATGCATCTATTAATTCTTAATCACACAAAGTTCCCATTATCTACCTAGGAGTTACTCTAGTCTTAAGAGCGATTGCCTTCTTAATAACTCCATCAGCTTTTAAAAGTAATTCCTCCGCTTCTTCTCTTTCAACAAGAGCTTGTACCATTACAATAGCCACCTTTGGATTGAATCCTGATTTCTCTAAATATTTTTGCGCATCACTTTCTTCCAACCCTGTAGCATGCATAACAATGCGCACAGTGCGATCAATAAGTTTTTTATTGGTAGGCTGTAAATCAACCATTAAATTACCGTATATTTTTCCTAACTTGACCATCGTTGCTGTTGTTAGCATGTTAAGTACTAACTTTTGCGATGTACCTGATTTCATGCGAGTGGAACCCATAATTACCTCTGGTCCTACTTGTGGAGTTATTTCTATATCCACTATTTCATTTATCTGAGATTGAATATTATTACTAATTCCAATTGTTAAGGCCCCGACTATTTTCGCTTCCTTTACAGCAGATATTACATATGGAGTTCTTCCGCTTGCCGTAATGCCTACTACCACATCTTTTTCGTTTATACTATTTTCATAAATAACTTCCTTACCTAAATCTTCACGATCTTCTGCACCTTCTACTGCAGAATGGATAGCCTCACTTCCACCTGCTATTAACCCTTGAATAAGTTCTGGATCTATTCCATATGTGGGTGGGCATTCAGAAGCGTCAAGTATTCCTAATCGTCCACTTGTCCCTGCACCTATATAAAACAGACGTCCTCCTATTTTTATTCGTTCGACAATTCCATAAACAGCTTTACTGATATTTTCTAGTTGGTCTCTAACAGCCAAGGGAACAAAAAAATCTTCTTCGTTAATCATTCTCAGAATCTCTGTTGTGCTTGCTGTGTCAATATTAATTGTTTTGTAGTTTACCTGTTCGGTAGACAACTTTGAAAAGTTTTTATCCACTTTAACACCCCAATTTAACTTTTATTGTTCCGGATACAATACAATGATAAGATTATTATTTTAAAAAATAAATTAAATAATAATTAACTATAATTAAGTGAAAATTATAGAATATGTTTAATTAAGTTTTTTTATATGTATGGCTACTCTAACTTTTAGTAAATTTTAAAATAAATTTACTACTACTATATTTATTTGTAGAAAACTGATTATTGGCCAGCTATAAGTGCATATGTAAAGATTTTAAGTAAAGCTTTTATCGTCCTACCTAAACACTATTGTTCTATAACATTTCAAAAACAATCTTTAAAACTTACATAAAAGATTTATTCTGGACTTTTATTCTATATAAAAAAACAGCGGACATTCTAATGTAAGAATGTCCGCTGTTATGCTTATTCTAATTTTTTTCGGAATTGAGTACTTAATAAGAAATAGTTTATTGACGCACCTTATTATTTTATTTTTAATATTCAAATGAACTAATAAATAATCCCGTTTCTATTTTTTAGAAGGAGAATTATTTTGACTAATTAATTTTTTGATTTTTTATTCTAAGTCTTTCAAATATATTTCCGATGAATATTCTTCCCATCATAACTAAACAACACAGACGTATTCTCAATATTCGTCTCTACAATGATATTATATTTTAAGCTGATATTTATCTGATTGTTTCGTTCGAAAATAAGAGCAAACATTTTTGAAACAGTTTTTTACCACTAAATACTAAGGTCTTCTCCATTAGTTGCTATCACTTTCTTGTACCAATCAAATGATTTTTTCTTTGATCTTTTTAATGTACCATTTCCTTCATCGTCCATATCTACATAAATAAAACCATACCGTTTTTTCATCTCTCCAGTTCCTGCTGAAACTAAATCAATGCAACCCCATGGTGTATATCCCATTAAGTCAACACCATCTAAAGTAACTGCCTTTTTCATTTCTGCTATATGATCTCGGAAATATTTGATCCGGTAATCATCCTCCACATATCCATTTTCATTTGGCTTATCAATGGTTCCCATTCCGTTTTCAACAATAAAGAGCGGTTTTTGATACCGATCATAAAGTTCAGATAAGGTGTATCTTAGCCCAACAGGATCAATAGCCCAACCCCACTCCGTTTTTTCTAGAAAAGGATTTACATCCCCCATTTGTCCGCCGGTATCGGTATTCTGAACGATTTCAGTATGGTATACACTACTACGGTAAAAACTAAATGATAAAAAATCCGAAGGGTACGCCTTGATTATTTCGTCATCCCCCGGTTCTTTTTTTATGGTTACCCCCATCTCTTCAAAAAAGTGGTCGGCGTAAGATGGATAATATCCCCTCATCATAATATCAGAATAAATCAAAGCTCCTCTTCGATAATCCAAAGCTCCAAATACATTTTCCGGCTTACAATCTTTCGGGTAAATGCAGCTTAATGCAACCATACAGCCAATCTTTGCATCTGGAATAATCTCGTGACAAAGCTTATTGGCAAGAGCACCCGCAACAAACATATGATGCTTTGCTTGATAACGCGCCTGCGCTGTAGCCTCCCTGGTTCCCATAAAGGCGTATCCATTTAATACATTAATTTCATTTATGGTGATCCAATATTTAACTAAATCTTTATATCTTGTAAATACTTCTTTGCACATTCGTAAAAAACAATCTATCGTCTGACGACCGCCCCAACCATTAAAATGATGAGCCAAATAAGCAGGGGTTTCAAAATGATAAAGAGTGACTAATGGTTCGATATTATATTTTTTGCACTCTTTAAAAACATCTTCGTAAAATTTTAACCCTTCCTCACTTGGTTGTTCCCCTTCAATTCCACCCTTTGGGAAAATGCGGGACCAACTAAGAGATAGCCGGAAACACTTAAGACCCATTTCTCCAAAAAGGGCAATATCTTCTTTGTAATGGTGGTAAAAATCAACTGCTTTATGGCTTGGATAATAAACATTTTCATCAATATAGCCTGTTGCACCTTCTGGTATGGTATCAATTTTTGGGTCCCCAGTAGGTCGTCGGTTTACCATTGTTTTTGTTCCATCATTTAACTTGATTGTAATTTTCCTTGGGCGGTCTGCAGTACCATTTGTTATGAAGTCGCTTGTAGCAAGCCCTCTCCCGCCTTCATTGTATCCACCTTCATATTGGTTTGCAGCCGTGGCTCCACCCCATAAAAAATTTTCTGGGAATGTTTTTTTCATTAAAGTTCATTTCCTTTCTAAATGCAAAACGGATTAAATAGTATAAACTACACATTTTTATTTTTCTTTAATTAAAAAACTATGGATTTAAATACATATTTCTCCCCTTAATATCTTTGCAAGAATTATTATCCGAGAATTATTTTGAATAAAAAAAGCCCAAAAGTAGTTGGGCAATTCTAGAGGAACGTTTTGTTTTATGCCTTTTTGATCAGTTTATGCAACTCGATGATTTCTCTGGCCATATCTTTAAGGGTCATTGAGTTCATCAAATGGTCTTGTGCATGAACCATAATAAGAGGAAATTCGACTTTCTCTCCCCCTGCTTCCTTTTGGATTAAGTCAGTTTGAACATGATGTGCTTCATTAAAGGCAGAATCTGCTTCGTTTAGTTTTTCTTCTGCTTCATCAAAATTGCCTTCTTTAGCTTTCTGCATCGCTTCCATCGCCAAACTTTTTGCATTCCCTGAATGTAGTATTAATTGAAATGCAAGATTGTATAGTTCTTCTTTATTCATGATTAACAGCCTTTCAAATGATTTACTAGGAAGGGGACATTCCCTTCTCCGTCCAATTTTGAATATATATTAAAATCCAGAAGTTTTATAACATCTCATCAAAGATCATTTTTCCAATTCTATCAGCAGATTGACCTTCATTGTCATATTACTTGTTAGAGATAGGCTCTAGTTAAACTAATGCCCACCTCACTTTACTACGCGATTATATTTTTTCTTTCACTTGCATTCATCACATCTTCTTCTCTCTTCTTCGCTTTATCATATATTCTGAAGAATGGAGTATAAATTACGAATGAAATAACAATGTTAACTAAATTCATGACTGCGCCTGAAATATGTCCGCCAGAAGCAAGATATCCTGAAATAATTGGCGGCATTGTCCAAGGGACTGCAATACCAGTTGGTTTTGCTACCAATCCCAAATCCATACCAAGAAAAGTTACAACCACCGTAACGATTGAAGTAACGACGAATGGAATAATCATGACTGGGTTTAACACGATTGGCAAACCAAAGATTAATGGCTCGTTTATGTTAAAGATACCAGGAGCAAGTGCCAAACGACCAAGACTTTTCATTTGTTGTGATTTAGCAAACAATACCATTGAAAGAACTAAACCAAATGTTACACCCGTTCCACCGATGTGAACGAAGTTATCCCAGAATTGTTGTGTAACAATGTGTGGTAGAGGTTGACCAGCTTGGTATGCTGTCATATTGTCACCCATAGCACCAAACCAAATTGGTTCCATTACACTTTTAACGATGTTTGTACCATGTAATCCAGTAGCCCATAGTAAAGTTACGAATAATTCAGCAACAATTGATCCTCCTAGAGTAAGTCCTACCAATTTAAGCGGGTCACCTAAAAGGGTCGTAACTAAACCGTTGATACTTTCATAAGGAGTCAACTCAACAAGTAAGCGTATTACCCAAACCACAAGAAGAACAATAAATCCTGGTATTAAAGCTGCAAATGATTTACCAACACTTGGGGGTACACCTGCTGGCATTTTAATAACAATATCTCTTTTAACAAGCCAACGATAAATTTCTGTTGATAAAATTGCAAAAAGTAATGCAACAAACAAACCTTTACTACTTAAGAAACCTTTTGAAATTGCACCAGTTACCATAACTCCTTTTTCAGCTCCAGCTGGAGTAAATAAGAAATTAAATGGTGTTGTTAATAGGAAAGCAGCAACTGAAATAGTACCCGCACTCATCGAGTCAAGCTTATAGCTTTCTGCTAATCTGTATGCCACCGCAAATGCTGCGATTAGTGACATGATATTGAATGTTGCATCTACTGGATAACTTAATTTAACCGCCCAGTTTGGACCAAAAATTGAAGACATCCAATCAGCATAACCTGGAATTGGCAAGTTAGCCAAGATCAAGAATAATGAACCAATGACAATGAATGGCATCGTCGCAATTAGACCATCTCGAAGAGCCGTTAGGTGCCTTTGCGCACCAATCTTTGCTGCAATAGGCATGACTTTCTCTTCTAATATGGTGTTGAATTTACTCATCTACTTTTTCCCCTTTTTTTATTATTTATTATTTACTAAATCTATAGCTGTTTTTAGAACTTCTTCTCCATTACACATTCCGTAGTGAACTTGATTAATTGCCTCCACTGGAATGCCTTTTTCTTCACCTAACACTTTCAATTTTGGAAGCAAGTATCTTACTTGTGGTCCTAAAAGTAGAACATCAGCATTGTCAATGTGCTGATTGACTTGATTAGCTGGAACAGCCCAAATTTTTCCTTCTAAACTCTTTTCTTCTGCTGCTTTTTCCATCTTCGTCACTAGCAAACTTGTACTCATTCCTGCTGCACAACATAATAAAATATTCATCTTTTTATTCCTCCTATTTATCCACAATAATATTTTTTTTTAACCAATTAGCCAATTAGCCAATTAATCTAAACAGTCTAATTTGGCAAATGCTTCAAAAGTACTTTAATCACCTACTTTTATAGTTTATTTTGAAAGCGTTTAATTTTACAGAAATGATTTTTCCGTTACGTAACGGAAAAATGTTTAAATACTTAAAATAAAGTTTAACAAATTAAATTATCCTCCAATAACATGCCGATAAAATAAAAAGGGTATTCCTATTTTGGAATACCCTCATTTTTTCCCTATTCTGTTGTAAAAAGACGTATTTCCTATTAATGTTTCATATCAATTTCGTATCATTTAAAATCCTTATAATTTCTTCAGCAGACTTACCTTTTAGTATTTTTTTAACTGTTGCACTGTTTTCAATTAGAGCCAAGAGCCTTTTATACATACCTTCCAGATCATCCTCATTAGGTTCTTTTTTTACATTTAACAAGCAGATAAATTGAACCATTTGTTTATCAGTCCATTCGATGGGCTTCCTTAACGTGCATATAGTCCAAAATGTGTCCTCTGTTTCCGGTGTAAGTGCATGAGGGATGGCCACCAGATTCCCAAAGCTGGTTGGAGCAAGCGACTCCCTTTCCAACACAGAATTTATGTAATCTTTGGAGACGAGCTTTTGTTTATATAATTCTTCACATAAAAAACGGATAGCGCTTTCTTTATCCCCAAAGTCTTTATGAATAAAAACTCTTGATTCATCTAAATAACTTTTTTCCCCATTCTTTTTAACATGTAATAAGCCTTCTCGGATATTTTCAATATCTTCTTCTCCTAAAAATGTGTTGACCACTTGTACTGGAACAACTATAACTTCTTTTATTGGAATCGTACTAATAATAAAATCAATAGAGGAAAGGTCGTATTCTTTTAATTGATAATAATTGGTTGAAGCTACAATATCGATTTCATCTTTAAACACATTTTGCAAACGATAATACAATAGTCTTGCACTTCCAACGCCAGAAGCACACACCACAATCACCCGTTTTGGCCTTTTCTGCCTTGTCTTCATTTTTTCTAATGCCACACCTATGTGCAATGCAATATAAGCAATCTCGTTTTCTCCTACCTCAATCTCCAAATATTCCTCAATGCATCTGCTGGCAATGGCAGCACCTTCAAAGGCGCTAGGATATTTCCTTTTAATTTCGTTTAATAATGGATTACGAATGTTTAAGTTATAACGCAACCGGTTCATTGCTGGCCGTATATGTAAAGTCATCGATTGAATGAATTCTTCATCATCATGAAAATCCCAATTTAATTCATTTTTCAATCTTTCCAGCATGCAATGAATTATGTTATCTAACTCATCAAAATGACTAAATTCTTTCAACGTATTCTTGTGAATTAATTTTGTCCCCAACAAATGGACAATAATATAATTAATTTCAGATTGCGGGAATTTAAAGCCTGTAAACTCCTCAACTTCTTTGACAATTTCATTGGCAACAATTTTTTCTAAGGGATATTTTCCTGTTAAATCGTGTTCGAGGCTTTCAATGACAAAACCTTCTTCAATTCTCTTACATCCAATTGTAATATGGGTTGCCAAATTTTCGAGTGCAATGTCGGATATTTCAATTTTGTATTCATTCACTTTTTTTACGATGATTTCTTTTATCTTTTCAAACAGGTTTTCATCCAAAACATGAAAAGAATTACTTTCAATGATTAAGTTGCTATTTCGGCTTAACATAAAACTTGATAAACATAGCCGCTTCATATATTCATCGCCTTCAACCTGCGTACCATAATGTGGTCTGGTAACTAACTTCAATTGATATCTTTCCAATATTTCACGGACAATTTTCAAGTCATTTTGAACCTTAGGCTTTGAAACAAATAGCTCCCCCTCAAGGTTTTCTATTTTGATTGGTCTCTTTTCTAATAAAAAGCGTTTTAATATATACATAACCCGATTTTCCTTTTCAGAAAAATCCGATTTATTTTCATCTATCGCTTCATTCTCATTAGAATTATACTCCTTTTCAAACACTTCATAATCTTTTATATCTAATATATATCCTTTTCCTCGAACCGACTCAATGATTATTCCTAACGACGAGCATTGTGATTGAAGTTCTTTAATCTCGTTGCGAATGGTTCTATCACTAAAACCAAGTTCTTTTGCCATCCATTCAGCTGTAACAGGTTCTTTTGCTTTCATTAAAGACATCACGATGTCTTTTTGTCGTTTCGAAATCACTTTTCTATCCTCCTTAATTTATGCTCTATTTGAATTGATTCATGCTACTTTATTTATTCTTCACTTGGGTCGTTCTGTCAAGGGCGAGCGGAACTCATATACTTATGTTACAGTTCACTGTCCTTGATATTGAACTAACTACCCAATAATAAAAAAAGAGCAAATCATTCAGACCCAAGTTTTATTCAACTATCGCATTGCGTTAGTTGAGCAGTGTTATATTACTAAATCTATAATTTGATTTTTAATCTTTTTCCAAATACCCATTTGAATAGATAAGACTTTAATCTGTTTAAAATAGTTCTGTAACTTGATTATCCTCCCCATCATGCATATAACAAAAGTGGTCTAAGGCAATTCCCCATTCATTATATTCCAATACCATGAAGTGATCGCGTTTTGGTAAACCATCTATATGTTCAACTATTGATTCTATCTCTATTTCAACATTCGTAATTAGCCCACCCTATATGTGTTAGTAGTATAACAAATTTTATATAATTAGTTTATTAACCTTGTCCTGAATCTACACTTTTCTAGAACTTATATCTTCGAATTAAATAGATAAGAGACTTCTATTTTTAAAATACGAGACTCAAATTGTCGGGAATTTTTGCTCTCTGTACATTGGTTTAAAAAGAGTAAGGCATCGTAAAATCCATAACCTAATAATCACGATAAGCCATGTTTGTTTCCACTTCTTCAATCGTTTTACGCATGGAGCGAATGCCAAATTTATTTTGAATAAAGGTTAACTTAATTAAAATAACAGGATCAATGCACGGGCGATCCACAGGAGAATACATGTCTTCCACTAATTTATAAATATATTTTAAAACAAAAAAGACTGTAGACAAACTCGAATTTCATTGAGTTTGTCTACAGTCTGAAACCACCTTAAAAAGGTGGTCTTAAATATACTTCCGATGAATATTCTTCCCATCATAACTAAACAAAACAGACTTACCTTCTATATGCGTCTCCAAATGAACACCTCTACCCCACAACTGATGAATATAAGGCATAACCTTCTCAACATACTTCACATCAAGTTCCATATGTTCATAAGAGTGCTTCAAATAAAGTTCACCATTTTTTAAATAATCTCCTTCTTTTACAACGATGTATGGAAATCCACCATTTACCCTGCTAACAACTAACTGATCCCAAACATTTTCCCATGCTTTATCAGTGACTTTATACTCCTTACCTTGTCACTGGAATAAATACATATCTTCACGCATGACAAGATCTTTAGTTAAGTAGTTTCGTATAAATGAGCTATCAGATTCTAACTCACGTACTTCAAACATTTTTTCTCGACCGCTTCCAGGTTTAACACCTAACTCACGCATTTCTTTTGTTGGGTGATTGTACCGCTCTTCAATGTCTTCAAACATTCTTAGTCCTAAATAATATGGATTAATGCTTGTTTTAGATGGTTGAACAACACCCGCGTTTAGTTTTGCGTATTCAATTGCTTCGTTTGAGTCTAGGTTCAGTTCGCGCATGATGCGGATGTGCCAATAACTTGCCCAGCCTTGTTTCTCTCAAAGATCTTAAATGTTCTTCTTAATTTAAGAGAAATATAGTGTAACCATATATAATTTACATTCTTACGTATTTATTTTGAAGCCCATCTTTATACTCACGTATTTCACCTTTTGCAACTAAATAACTTAAATAGGCATTAGTCTCTCCTAGTGCAATCCACTTTTCTAGTACACTTGAACCTATTGGAATTAAAGTATTTGATACTTGATAAGCACTCATCTCTCCTGTAATCTGCTCGAGTACGAAACCAATTCGTTCTTCATAATGATGTAGTAATTCGTTAATTCTCTCTTGTGCATCCATAAAAATGGGACCATGTCCTGGTAAAACTAATGAAATTTCCATTAATTGCATCGTTTTTAATGTCTCAAGATACATACTTAATGGATTTTTATTTCCGTAGCCATGATATGAAATATAAGGAATAGTTTCTCTAGTCAAATGATCTCCTGACAGAAGAATCTGTTCTTCACTATTATAAAAACAGATGTGCCCATCCGAATGACCAGGCATTTGTATAGCTTCAAATAGAAGCTCACCAATAGGATAAAACCTATTTGTTTCTATGGTACACACGTTGTTCGGAAATCTGTTAGTTGATGTGTTCACAGGGTGTAATTGCTTTATTAGATCATGCGGCATGCCTGCTGATAAGTAAAATGTTGAAAATGCTTCCGCTTCTAGAACATTCCGGGCGACGGCTTGTTCTTTCTCACTTAGAAAAACATCCGCTCCAGTTTGCTGTTGTAATTCTTTTACGTATTCAAAATGATCAGGGTGATGATGTGTTATCAAGATACGCTCAACATCACGATGTGGTTCAACACCGTATTTATTAAACGCAACTTTCCAGGCAAGACGTGTTTCATTACGATTCATTGCCGTATCGATGATTGTCCACATTCCTTCTCTACGAGCTAAGTAACAATGAACATTATCATTCCAGAAAGGTAGTGGAATTGTTACTTGATAGATGCCGTATCCATTCATTTTTTCGATTCCTTCATTAATTAATTGCATAATGGAATTTTGCACCTCTACTTTAGCCGTTTATTTTTTTGGTATGAGGCTTTAACCTAAAATTTATTTCATACAATCTGATTATTTACAGCGTTTTTAACTATTTCATTGGTTTGGACTGGTTTTTCTTTTAGGAAAAGAGCACTTACTGCTGCTATAGCTGCAAGAACTGAGAAAAATATAAATACTTTAGTGAAATCAAAACTTCCACCTGTACGAACTGTTATTAAATAACCGGCTACTAACGGGGTTACAAATGCCCCCAACTGACCACAACCATTAACCATTCCCGTTACACTACCGACAACTTCACTAGGGTATCTTTTTTGAAGTGCAGCTGTAAGAGAACCAGAGTTAAATGCTACAAAAAATCCTGAAGCCAATAGTAAAGTTAATAGCATAGGTGTATTTCCCTTACTAACAGATCCGAGCATCCAAAGTACAGGAATACATCCAATATAAGCGATTAGAGCAATCGGCTTCATTTTGTTAAATTTATCCATCAACCAACCACCCATTAAAATACTGATGATACTAATTATTGGAGGTAATGCTGAGACAAATCCCATTTCCTTAATATTAAAGTTGTGTTGTTGAACTAAGAAAGTGCTAAGCCAAGTTGTGAACCCCCAAAGAATACCGATCTGACAAAACATCATCAAGCAAATCACATAGAAGGTACGATCTTTCAAGTAAATTTTGTGGTTAACTTTTTCCTTCGTAGTTACTTGTAGAGTTGCCTCTTTATTCAGATTTATAAAGTCTAATTCACTTTTACTTATTCTGCCTTTTTTATACATTTCTTCTGGTGTATCTTTAAAGAACAACCAAAGTAGTAAAATACCAATTACACCAGGAATAGCTAATGTGAAGAATACAGGTCTCCACTGACCGTCAAATAAAGAAGCAGAGAGATTAGTTAAGATGATAGGTACTAGTGCTAATCCAACGTAATTTGAAGTATTAAAAATTGAAAGGGCTTTACCACGTTCTGAATATGGGAACCAATTACTAATTGCTTTAGCCGAAGGTGGAAAATGATGTGCTTCTCCAAGCCCTAAACCTATTCGCAAAGCAATAAACTGGGTAAAATTTTTGACAAATCCAGTAACTACACTTACTAAAGTAAAAACAATTATGGCAACATTCATGACCTTTTTGGGTCCGAATTTATCCGCTAAAAATCCCGAAGTAACCTGACCGACTGCATACGCGAAAAAGAACGCAGAAGCGATTTGCCCAACTTGGACTGGCGTTAAATTCATATCTTTTTGTATGAATGGTAAGAAAGTTAACACAGCTACACGATCAAAGTAATTGATTATATATAGTAGCCAAACGATAAACAGTATAACGTATTTATATCCCCATAATTTCCTTACTGCATTTGACATCTATTTTTACTCCCCTTCCTTTATTGGCTTTTCTTATTTTTTAATCCTTCAATAAATTCATAACCTCATTAACAATGTTGTCCCATACCTTAGAATTTGGATCAATAATTTCAAAATGTTCGACATTAGGTAACGTAATCATCTTAACTTGGTCACCTGCTTTTTCGGCAAGTTCTTTATATAGGACACTTAATTTTACTGGAACATTTACATCTAAATCACCATGAATCAATACTTGGGGAACTTTTAACGGAAGCAATTGAACTGGTGAAACCTCAGCATATCTTTCAGGTACTTCAAATGGTGTACCCCCTACATAGTCAGTTACTGGGTTATCAATTTTCATATTTTTTACTATTCTTTGTTTGTAATTAATCAGGTTATTCATAAGTTCTAAGTCAATTATGCCACCTAAACTGACTACTCCTTTAAGTAATAGGGGGGCACTGGATGTTTTTAATATACTATCTTCTTGTAGACGATAACGGCCCGCTAACCAGAAAGCAAGCTGGCCTCCAGCTGAATGGCCCATTGCAACCACTTTTGTTAAATCCAAATCATATTGTTCGCCTATTGTTTCTATAAAGTCTGTTGCATTGGCAACATCATTTAAAGTACCAGGATAAGCACCTCCAATGTTACCTACCCTTCTATATTCAATATTCCAAGTTGCTATTCCACGTTTAGTAAGATCTTCTGCAACGGCATCCATTAAATCTACCGCAAACATCGATTTCCAAAATCCTCCATGAATAACGACAGCTACAGGATGTGGTCCTGTACCTTCAGGAATACGTAATTCTCCGTATTGCCACTGATCATCACCATAATTCAACCGTATCTTTTTTGTGTTTCCAATTTCACTATCAACTCTCATGTAAACGCCTCCATTTTTCTGGGTACCTAAGGATTAACTTAAATTATTACACTCACATCTCTCCTCCTTTTTCCATTTGTAATACAAATTAAAAACAGCTTTAAAAATAAGTAGTATTATATAATACTACTCTTATTAAATGTATTATAGTTATTTTTCAGAATATTATCAATATTAATTTTAAAAATAGAAGTATTTTTCGGTACCACTATATACCAGACACATCTACTCATTCATGTAGCATTCACACAAAGATTGAAAACTTAAAAATTATGAATTGCTGTATAGCTTGATTATTTTGTTCAATCTAGTAGTATTTATATATACTCATCTACAATTAACAACAAATAAATATAATAATTGTAAAAGGAGGTACATATGGTTGAACTTTTAAAAAAAATAGGATTATCTGACCTTGAAGCACGTTGCTATTTGGCATTACATGAAGAGCCTGGAATATCAGGTTATGAAGTAGCTAAAAGAGTATCAGTTTCACGTACTAATGTTTATTCTGCTTTGAGATCATTAACGGACAAGGGTGCTTGTCGATGCATAGAAGGAGATCCAGCTAGATACGATGCTGTTCCCATAGAACAATTAACAAAACATTTACAAACGGAATTTGAACAAGTAACAAAAGTATTAGTAAATCAATTAAAGTCTCCAACTATAATTGCTCCTTCTTTTTATAATTGGCAAGGAGATAAGCAACTTAGTACAACTATTCGTCGAATAATTGCCAACGCAAAAGATTTCATTGTAATAGACATATGGTCAGAAGATTTACATTGGGTTGAAGATGACTTACTTGATGCTGAAAATAGAGGTGTCAACGTGATACTTATTACAATTGGAGAATGTCAAACATCACTTAAGAACATTTTTGTCCATATTCGAAGTGAAGATTGGAGCATTTCTAGTTTAAGAAATTTTTCTATTTTATGCGATTCAAAAAAAGCTTTAATCGGTGGTTTTGGAAATTCAACAAAACTCACTGCCTTAGAAACTGACCATCCATCAGTAGTTGGAATGTTAAAAACTGCTTTTTACCATGATCTAATCATGCAACATATTGAAAAAGATTTTCAAACTGAACTTCTGGAGAGATATGGTGAAAAATACAAAAAAATATTAGATTTTTATGCTTTTGAAAAAGGTTGGAATATCTAAGTTAATGTTCTTTCCTTTAATTAATCAATCATATAGAAAAGGTTGCTTCCGCAACCTTTTCTTTTTTTCCCATCCAATCGGATTCTGCAGTTATCTGGCTAAAGGATCGCCAACTTTCTAAAAGTGCTGAGCGGTTTATTGAGGCACTACATACAGAACCAGCATGACTTCGGCTTTGTATTTGATGAAAAAAAATACCACCTCTAAGAGGTGGTATTATATATACTTCCGATGAATATTCTTCCCATCATAACTAAACAACACAGACTTACCTTCTATATTCGTCTCTAAATGAACCCCTCTACCCCACAACTGATGAATATAAGGCACTACCTTCTCCACATACTTCACATCTAATTCCATATTTTCATAGGAATGCTTCAAATAAAGCTCACCATTTTTTAAATAATCTCCTTCTTGTACAACGATATATGGAAATCCTCCATTTACCCTGCTAACTACAAGTTGGTCTCTAACATTTTCCCATGCCTTATCAGTGACTTTATATTCCTTACCTTGTCTCTGGAATAAATACATATCTTCACGCATGACAAGATCTTTAGTTAAGTAGTTTCGTATAAATGAGCTATCAGATTCTAACTCACGGACTTCAAACATTTTTTCTCGACCGCTTCCAGGTTTAACACCTAACTCACGCATTTCTTTTGTTGGGTGATTGTATCGCTCTTCGATGTCTTCAAACATTCTTAGTCCTAAATAATATGGATTAATGCTTGTTTTAGATGGTTGAACAACACCCGCGTTTAGTTTTGCGTATTCAATTGCTTCATTTGAATCAAGATTTAGTTCACGCATAATTCTTATATGCCAATAACTTGCCCAGCCTTCATTCATAATTTTCGTCTCAAGCTGTGGCCAGAAATACAGCATTTCCTCCCGTAACATTGTCAAAATGTCACGTTGCCATTCTTCTAGTTCTCTTGAGTATTCTTCAATAAATAAGAGGATATCTTTTTCTGGTTGAGGTGGGAATTGTTTACGTTTAATAGGGATAAGATTTGAGTCATTTTTCTTTTCTTTACTGTGATCCATATTCCAAAGATCATCATATGGTGTAACTCTTTTCTTCTCTTTAAGTGGAAAATCATTTTCTAAATCATATGCCAGTTTTGGTCTCATTAATGATGGATCAATATGTTCTTGAATAGAGAGAACTGCATCTAGGAAATTTTCTACTTCTTGTTTTCCGTAAATATGTTCATAGTGCTTAATTCGTTCAGCAGTAGCTGCCATACTTTCAACCATATCTCTCTTTGTATTTGAGAAACGTATGTTATTTTTAAAGAAGTCACAATGGGCTAAAACGTGTGCAACGATTAATTTATTTTGAACGAGAGAGTTTGTATCTAATAAAAACGCGTAACATGGGTCAGAGTTAATAACCAATTCGTAAATTTTACTTAATCCCAAATCGTAATGAAGCTTCATCTTATAAAACTGTTTTCCGAAGCTCCAGTGGGAGAATCTTGTAGGCATACCATATGCGCCGAAAGTATAAATGATATCTGCAGGACAGATTTCATAGCGCATTGGGTAAAAATCTAGCCCAAATCCTCTCGCAATTTCTGTTATTTCATCGATTGCATATTCCAAAGCCCTATAATCACTTGCCTTCATCACACTCTCCTCCTGTCTCTTCTTATATTATTCTATGAACAGTAAATTGAATTAATGTAAAAATAGTCATATCTCTACTACATTCATAAGCTTTATTCGAAATTGAAAAATGCAAAAAAACGTATGAAAAAATTTCATACGGTAGTTCATTTTATTTTTTCAATGCGATGGATATAACTTGTTTTTGAAATTTTTTATTTTTTGTAGCATTTCCATTTTAAGGGTCATAATTTCCCTAGTGTTTAGCTTTAAATTTATTTAATGTTAGTATCTCTAGTTTTAATAAAAATATTCTTATGATCAGGAAAGAAAGGTTGCTGAAAATAGCGCAGTCATATTCCGGGATCAAGATTAAAATCTGGAATCGCAATTAATTTGGGGTGGCTTCAGACAAACCTTAAAAATGACTGGAAATCACTAAAAATCAGCTCATTTCCACCTTATTTTGATTCGGCCGAACCAAAATTAAGCCATTTCTTTAATAAATTAATCAAAATCGACCAGAAATGAACTAATTTACTTAAATATTCTACCTTCCCAAACCCCCGGCACCATCTGCTTTTCCAACCACTAAAATATCCATCCTTATTTTACCTAACCACTACACTAGCACTTTGTCAAATTCTCTCAAGGCTAATTATTTTTTTTCGCCATAAACTATGTGTACCCTCTAAAAGGAGGTTCACAATGCAAGCACAATCCGATTATGATTTAGCATTGTATTACACTTATTGTTGTCAATGGGATAAGCTTCTCGTGTTAATGGTAAATACGAAAGACGAGCTTTTTTCAAAGCGTATAGAACATTTTCTTCATGCCTTTAAATACGAGAGGGACTTAGCGATTATTGATGAAAAATTAAAAGGAATGTTCCAGCATATTGAGCATGCTACTAGGGATGAAAGTGCCCAGGAACAATCTTTCATATCATCATTAGAACATCTTTAAATAGACAAAAAGAGCGACAAAATAGTCGCTCTTTTTTTTAGACTAATACTTCAATTTTTTCCATAAATGCTTGTTGTAAACTATCCAATTTTTGGATGCTGTTTTCACGAGATTGTCCAACGATCCCAAAATAGAATTTAATTTTTGGTTCAGTTCCTGATGGACGTAAGCATACCCATGAGCCGTCTTCAAGGTGATACTTTAATACATTTGATTTTGGTAGAAGAATTTGTTCTTTCTCTCCAGTATCTAATGTTGTTTTCTCTTGAAGTTTGTAGTCTTCAACAGTAACTACTTTTAAGCCATTAATATCAGTAGGCGGGTTTTGACGGTAATTAGTTAAAATCGATTGGATTTTTTCTGTTCCTTCAATCCCTTTTAATGTTAATGATTTTAACCCTTCTAAGTAGTAACCATATTGCTCGTATAGGCTATTTAGACCTTCATATAAAGTCATACCTTTTGTTTTATAATAAGTTGCAATTTCTGCAGCAAGTACTGTTGCTTGGATTGCATCTTTATCGCGAACAAATGGCTTAATTAAATAACCGTAACTTTCTTCATATCCAAATAAGAATGAATATTCGTTTGTTTGTTCATATTCTTTAATTTTCTCACCGATAAATTTAAATCCAGTAAGTGTATCAATTGTTTTAACACCAAATTTAGATGCGATTACTTGACCGAATTCTGAAGTTACGATTGTTTTTAGCAATAACGCGTTCGAAGGAACATCTTGTTGGCTTAATATATAATGAAGCATTAATGCTCCTGTTTGATTTCCTGTTAAAACTACATATTCACCGTTTTCATTTTTTGTAGCAATTCCTAAACGGTCTGCATCTGGATCAGTTGCAATTAATACGTCTGCATCAATTTCTTTACCGTAACGAATTGCATATTCAAATGCAGCGTGTTCTTCAGGGTTTGGTGATTTTACTGTTGTAAAATTCGGATCTGCTATTGCTTGTTCTTTCACAATTGTTACATTTTCAAAGCCAACAGCTTTTAATGACATTGTTGCAGGTATTAAAGCTGTGCCGTGTAATGGAGTGAAAACTATTTTTAAATCCTTACCATGTTCTTGAACTAAATCATTGTTTACAACAACTGTTTTTAATTGCTCTACATATAATTTGTCCATCTCTTCATCTAATCTATGTATTAAGCCTTTTTCATCTAATTCGTATTCAGAAGATACTTCAATTTCTAACTCATTTTCAAATGAATTAACGTAATCAATTACTTGGTCAGCAGCAGCTGGAGGTAATTGGCCCCCGTCATCTCCGTAAACTTTAAATCCATTATATTCAGGTGGATTATGACTAGCTGTTATAACAATTCCACCGAAACAGTTTAAGTTGCGCACAGCAAATGATAATTCTGGTGTTGGACGTAATTCATTGAATACATATGCTTTAATACCATGTGTTGCTAATGTTTTTGCTGCTTCCATTGCAAATTCAGGACTTTTATGACGTGAATCGAAAGCAATTGCGACGCCACGGTTTTTAGCTTCTTCACCAAAGCTTTCAATATATTTTGCAAAACCCGCAGATGCTTTGCGAATTGTATAGATGTTCATACGATTCGTACCTGGTCCGATTTCTCCGCGCATACCACCAGTTCCGAATTCTAAATTTTGATAGAAACTTTCCTTAAGTATAAGCTGATTATTCTCAAGTTTAATTAATTGCTCTTTTAGTTCTTGATCTAATGTCGGTGATTGAATCCATTTTTCGTAAGTTGTTTCCCAATTCATATTTGTTCTCCTCCTATACTTAATCAGAGTTTGATTCGATAAAAGTCTTCGTAACTCCTTCTATCTTGATAAAAGTTTACAATATTCTCATTAAAAATTCTACAATGGTCCTACTTTAAATCTGAATGAGATTACAAAGTATGTAGAAAATAAAAACAAAGGAGGGCGAGTTCATGCCAGAAATAAGATGTAGTGTCGCTAATTGTAATTTTTGGGGACAAGGAAACTTTTGCCAAGCAGATTCAATTCTTGTTCAAACTGAAGCTTATGAATACTCAAATGACGTTGATTTAACAATTCAAAATGCAGTATTAGACGGTCAAATTACTACTTCTGCCGTTCATAGTGGTGAAACTTGCTGTCACACATTTCGACCTAAATATTAATGAAGTGGTGCCATGTACATAAAACGTATATGGCACCTTTTTATTTATTATCCGTTCACAATGACTCCACCATTTACGTGAATCATTTGTCCTGTAATAAAGGAAGCTTCATTACTAGCTAAGTATAGATAAGCAGGTGCGAGCTCTACTGGTTGTCCTGCTCGTTTCATCGGTGTTGTGCTACCAAACTTCGCTACTTCTTGTTCATCAAAGCTTGCTGGTATTAATGGTGTCCATATTGGCCCAGGAGCTACACCATTCACACGAATTCCTTTTTGGGCAAGATTCGTAGAAAGTGAGCGAGTAAACGTTACGATTGCTCCTTTAGTCGCTGAATAATCTATTAATTGATCATGTCCCTTATATGCAGTTATTGATGCTGTATTAATGATGGAATCACCTTGCTTCATATGCGGAAGGCATGCTTTTGATAAAAAGAACATTGAAAAAATATTTGTTTCAAATGTTCGTCTTAATTGTTCTTCGGTAATGTCTTCCAAATTCTTTTGTGGATACTGAACAGCAGCATTGTTCACTAAAATGTTAATCTTTCCGAATAATTGAATGGCATTTTGAACGACTTGTTTACAAACTTCTTCAGTTCGAAGATCACATCTCATGATTTCACATTTGCCGCCAAAGTCATTAATGAATTTTTTTGTATCTTCAGCGTCGACATCTTCGTCAAAATATGGAATAAAGACAGACGCTCCTTCTTTTGCAAATAAGATGGAAACTGCTCTACCGATTCCGCTATCCCCACCAGTAATAACGGCCACTTTATCCTTTAATTTACCACTTGGTACGTAATTTGGATCATCCGATAAAGGAATTGGTGTCATTTCCTTTTCAATACCTGGTTGCTTATTTTGATGCTGCGGGATAAATTTAGTCGGAAACTGTTTTTGAGTCATTTACTACATCCTCCTTATAAATAATTCAGATTTAGCTTACCCAAATCATACTTTTAGGAATACTAAACATAAGTCAATTGTTAAAAGATGTTAAATTCTAAAAAAGTATTGCACTTTTAGCATAAAACGAATATTATTAATAACTGTTGAGTATATCATTCGTATTTTTTAACAAGGAGAACGATTATGTTTAAATTAAAAGAGGCTAACACCACCGTTAAAACAGAAATTATAGCCGGCTTTACTACTTTTTTAACTATGGCTTATATAATTATTGTAAATCCTATTATATTATCCGCTGCTGGCGTTCCATTTAACCAAGCATTTACAGCAACAATCATTGCAACATTGGTTGGAACATTATTTATGGCATTGTTCGGAAACTACCCTATTGCGATTGCTCCTGGTATGGGAATGAATGCATATTTTGCTTATTCAGTTGTTTCAAAAGCACACGGTATTTCTTATCATTTAGCATTTTCAGCAGTATTTGTTACTGGTATTTTATTTGTTATTTTATCTTTAACTAAATTTAGAACTCATTTAATAGAAGCAATTCCAAATACACTAAAACATGCAATTAGTGTTGGAATTGGATTATTTATCGCTTTTATAGGCTTACGTCTTTCTGGTATTATCGTTGCTAACAAAGATAATCTTGTTGGATTAGGCGATCTACATTCTAAAGGTGTAGTCCTTACATTAGTCGGTATTGCAATTACAGTTATATTATTTGCTTTAAATGTAAATGGAGCTTTATTCTTTGGAATGGTTTCAACAGCAATCATCGCAGGCTTCGCTGGAATGTTACACATTAAAGGGAGTATCTTCTCTTTCCGAAGCATCTTCTCTTTTCCTAAATTACCTGAGCATATCATTGTTTCTAATCCAATAACTGCATTTTCAGACGTGATTCATTATGGACTATATTCAGTTGTCTTTTCATTCTTATTAGTTACAATTTTTGATACGACAGGTACATTCTTAGGTGTTGCTTCACAAGCGGGATTATTAAATAAGAAGGATGAGAAACGTACTGGTCGTGCGATGTTATCTGATTCTCTTGGTACAACAATTGGTGCAATGTTCGGTACTTCACCAACAACTGCTTATATCGAATCTACAGCTGGTGTTGCAGCTGGAGGGAGAACAGGTTTAACAGCACTTGTAGTTGCATTACTATTCGTTTTTGCAGCATTCTTTAGCCCACTTGTTAATTCAATTTCTGATGTTGCAGCAATTACATCACCATCACTAATCGTAGTAGGTTGCTTAATGATGGGTAGCGTTCGTCATATTGAGTGGGATAACTTTGAGGAGGCATTCCCAGCATTCCTAGTAATTCTCTCAATGCCACTTACTTCAAGTATTGCAACAGGTATTGCTCTTGGATTTATTACGTATCCACTATTAAAAATTGTTAAAGGGAAAGCAAAAAAAGTTAAACCAGTTATTTATATATTTGGAATTTTATTCTTAATCCAATTAGCTTTCTTCCAACACTAATTTCAAATCATTCAAAGCACATAATCTTTAAAAGATTAATGTGCTTTTTTATTTTTTATTTAGGTACTAGCCTTTCCTCGATAGGACATCTATGCATACCTTGTATATGTAGATTAATCAAGGAGGTGTTCTACGATGTGGAACAACCAAGACCAAGTCAACATGAACTCAAGCAGATGTCGTAATCGTTGTGATTGCGATGATTGTCATCGTGATCGTTGCGATTGCCATAACCATGATAACCACTGTGGATGCAGATGCTGTTGCTTCAGAAGAAGAAGTAACTGTGGATGTATGAATCCATGTTTAGGTGTCGATATGGTAATGTTTGAAATGATGATGAAAAACATGATGAACAATAATAACAAAAACAACAACAATAATAAGGATTAATTATTCTTCTCTCTTCCCCCTATATTAGCGGCCTAAATTATAGGTCGATCACACTGTTGACGAACGCTCGAATTTCTCCGCTGTTTCATTAGTATCAAATTAACCAATAAGCAAATCTACATCTCATAATGTTTCACGCCTTGGAAGACAAGCGTTTTTAATCAGTCTGTATTGCTTTTCAATAGATAAAAAAAACGACCTGCATTTTAACAGGTCGTTTTTGCGTAAGAAATAAATTCTTGGATTTGTTCACTAAGACGTTTTGCATCTTCATAGCCCTCTTTATATAACTCTAAAAGCCGAGCTTTGTTTCGTTCGATTCGCCCAACCTTTAACTTGTTTAAAGGACGAATAACTAAAATATTTCCAGCCTTCTCTTGCTCCTCAATATAATCAAGTTGTTTATTATAATGCTCATATCGATTTAAAACCGCCTGAATAAGTCCTGGATACTCTTTATATTTTTTCTGCAAATACCAAGTTCCTTTTGAAGGCTTTTTACGATATCCAGCATTTCGGGTTAAAACTACTATATTTTTCTTATTTCCATCAGCTTCTGACTTACGAATAGGAATCGGATCAGCAATGCCACCATCCATTAAGAAATGCCCATTAAACTCAATAATCGGAGCCATTAAAGGTAGCGAGCTTGAAGCCCGAATAATATTTAACATATCAGTTGGATCTACAATTTCATCTTTATCAAAATAAACTGGTTCTCCCGTAACACAATCAGTCGTACCAACCACAAATTTTTGCTCAGCATTATAAAATGAATCAAAATCAAATGGATCTAATTCATTTGGAATAATATCAAATAATAAGTCCATACCAAAAAGCTGCTTATTACGAATTAAATTTTTAAAAGATATATAATCTGGATGCTGTAAAAATTCCGTATTCACTCGTTTATTACGTCCGTGTTGTTTCGATAGATAAGAAGTTCCCATACAAGCACCTGCAGAAACACCTATTACATAAGGAGCTTCAATATTTTGTTCTAAAAAATAATCAAGAACCCCAGCAGTATAAATCCCTCTCATTCCGCCACCTTCGAGAACTAAGCCCATTCCATCCATTAATTACAGCCCCCCTTTTTTCAAGTTGATTTAAATAATCTACTTAAATATTTTAGTATATGGCGTGAGGAAAGGGAAGAAATTCGTGTTGAGATACTGGTTGTGTTTCTGTGATATTATGAACTGCAAATAAAATCAGCAAAAGTGCAATTATACTGAAATTAACATAACGTTTTTCTCTCAAACATCACCCTATTAACTGATTTCCACCCAAATCTAATCAATTACATAATTAATTGACCATATTTCCTAAAAAAAATCGCCCAGTTCCACCTATTTACCTTACCTCTTGCAAAAAAAAAAACAGACCTCCACGAGGTCTGTCCACAACTTCTTTTACTTTTTCCCAGGTTCCAAAACCTCTTTCACACCGTCAACATTTTTCAACGAAGTAGTATGATAAGTTCCGTTTGCCCAATCTTCCATTTGGTCGCTATACCATTTGCTTCCGAGGTTGCCAGATTGTCCGGGACCAACTATGTTTGTTGATTTACTTAAGTCTGCGAAGTCTACTACAGTTCTCCAAGACGCACCGTGGTCTACTATTCCTTGGTCGTCATACCCTGCAGCTTTAACGGTTGTTGCACTACCACCTACCGGGATTGGGTTTTTTGCGTTAAAGAAATAGCTTAAAATTTTTATGCTTGATAGTGGGTGTTCAAACGCAACTTTATGGTGATCTCCCCAGTTCCAATTGGATACTTTTTTACCATCTTCTTTACTAATATTTTTAATTGTTGTTTTGAATGTTTTTAATAAAAATTTGTCAATTCCGCCTTGTTCATCAATCCAGATTACTTTTTTACCGCTTAAACTGTCGCGTAATAGTTGATCAACCACGACTTTTTGATCCCCAAATAAATCCATCATGTCTTTTGAGATTTGTTTATCGAATAGTGCTTTATTAATTTCTGTCATCCACATTTGGAATATAAGGGGTGATGCTTCATCTTTATCATCTACAAAATTCCATTTATCGAGATCTTTTAAAGCTGCCTTTTCTACAGATGTTAGTTGGTTTTCATTTTGTTTTAGTGATTTTATAAACTTCGGCGCGTGCTCTTTTGCTTGTAAGTTCATTTCATCCATTTGCAGGTTTTGCATATCTTTTACGGTCAGTTTATCATTTGATTTTAATACTTCTTGAATGCGTAATTGACGATAAGGTTGTGCCCATGAATTTGAGATGTGGTATGGATACGAATCATCTACTACTTTATTATTAGCAGATGAAAT
Source organism: Arthrobacter citreus (assembly GCA_013200995.1). GTDB lineage: Bacteria > Bacillota > Bacilli > Bacillales > Bacillaceae_G > Gottfriedia. The sequence goes on from CP053688.1 coordinate 2,824,579, forward strand.
AAATCCTTCTTTTGGATTTACGGTCGTTGGTAAATTATCGTATGGAATATATCCTTTCCAACCGTAATCACTAGTCCAACCTGGCACCGGCATTAGACCATTACCTTTTTTACGAATTGGAATTTTTCCGTTTGCTCGGTATGCAATTGTGCCGTCATCTGAGGCAAAGACGAAATTTTGTGCAGGTGCTTCAAATAAAGCTAACCCTTCTTTAAAGGTATTCCAATCCTTTGCAACATCAAACTTTAACACTGCTTCGAGCTCAGTTGTTGGTTGTAGCGCTGTCCATTGTAATGAAAATACAGTTTTCTTTCCAGCATCGCTTGCAAATTCTGAAATCACTGGTCCATGTCTAGTGATCATGACAGGTAAAACTTTACTCTTTTTACCTTTAATTTTGATAGTTTCATTTATGACCTGTGCTTTTTCCCATTTACCGTCATACAAAAATTCGTCTGACTTGCTAGGATTTCGTTTTTCAATATATAAATCCTGTACATCTGGGCCAACATTCGTTACTCCCCAGGCAATATGTTCATTATGACCGACGATAATACCTGGCACTCCTGCAAAAATTACACCGCTAACATTCATATCACCAGATTTTAATTGCGTTTCATACCAAACAGCTGGCGTTGCTAATCCTAGATGTGGGTCATCTGCCAATATTGGTTTGCCGGACTTAGTTTTAGAGCCGCTGACTACCCAATCATTACTTCCGTTCCAAATAGGAGGAATGATTGCGCTCGCAAAGCTTTTTTCAACATCTACTTTTGCAGTATTACTTGGAATAATATACGGGTCTAAATCATTATTAGCTGGGAATAGCTCTAAAGCCTTGTCTTTTGGGAATTTATTCATAGCATAATATCGAAATGCTTGCTCATTCCAATGCCCGCCTAAATCGAACGCCATATATTTACCAATTACGAGCGAATCAATTGCCGACCATTTAGTTGGTTTATATTTTAAAATTTTAAATTCGATCGGTAGTTTATTTTCCTTATTTGCATAGTTAATGTACGCATTCACTCCTTCTGCGTACCAATTTAAAACATTTTGAGCATTTTTATCGTATTTACTATACGAAGCTTCTGCAGCTCTTCTTAAGCCAAGGGTTCGAAAATATGAGTCACGATCTACTGTTGCGTCGCCGATTACTTCACTTAATTGCCCCGATGCTTGTCTCCTGCTTAAGTCCATTTGAAATAAACGATCCTGTGCAGTTACATATCCCTGTGCCACATATAAATCATGCAAATTTTTAGCACTTATATGAGGTACTCCTTTAACATCCCGAGCGACCTCTACTTTATGATTCAATAGATTAATCGTTAGATCTCCATTAATACTTGGTAATGATTTTTTTGTTAAGTAAAGACCTGTTCCCGCAACGATCAAGATGATAACACTTAAGACTGCGGATGTAATTTTAATCCACTTCGGTAAGCGCTTTCGATTATTAGATATCTCAATTGGCGTACTCATTTTTCTCCCTCCTGCTAAAACTGCATATAAAATATATACTGTATATACATTCTTCAATACTTATTACATTCCTTCTTATTACGAATACGGTATAATACTATTTATCAACTATAAAGGAGTGTTTACAATGGCGTTAAATACTTGGTTCGAAAAAGGAATGACTTTTCAAGAATATGTAGAAGCAATGAATGTAAACAAGGAAGAACTCTTACAAATCTATAATGAGGTTACAATTCCTGAAAATACACAATTAAAACTTGAGCAACTTAAAAATCGTCATTGGAAAGTTGTAACTTTAACAGCAGATTGGTGTGGCGATGCATTACTTAATGTACCAGTTATTCAAAAAATGATGGAAATAGCAAATGTAGATACTAGATTCCTAATTCGAGATGAAAACTTAGAATTAATGGATCAGTATTTAACAAATGGGAAATCTCGTTCAATTCCAATATTTGTTTTTATGGATGAGCAAGGAAAAGAAGTAAATGTATGGGGTCCACGTTCTGCAGAGATTGAAGAAATTGTAATTGAAATGAAAAAAGAATTACCAGATAAAGAAGATCCAAATTTCCAAGAAAAACAAACTGCAGTATTTAAAGCCATCAGAACAAACTTTGTAGAAGATAAAAAATACTGGGATTCAGTTATTAGTAGTGTAGAAGATAAATTATTTTCATAATTAAATAAGTAGGGGTTATTTAGTTGAGGGACATTTCAATTAAATAGCCTTTTTTTCATTCATCCAAAAATTGAAAGATAAATTTCTAATAGTTTTTCGCTATAAAAGTAACTAACGATTCCTCCTGCTGCAATGAATGGTCCAAAAGGAATTGGACTTCGTTTCTTTGATCGATCCTTCATTATTAGAAGTATTCCGAACATACTGCCTAAGAAGCATGAAAGCATAAATGTAATGAGCGTTAATTTCCACCCTAAAATAATTCCAAGCACACCAAATAATTTTATATCTCCCCCTCCCATTCCACCTTTACTAATGATTGAAATAAGAAGCATAACTATGAAAGCTCCTACCGCTCCAATAACACTACTCCACCATGAATCCAACGGAATAAAAATTCGTTCAAGTATAAAAAGAAACAAAAAGAATAGTAGAATCCGATTTGGGATCATCATAAACCTACTATCTGATACTACAATAATCATCAATAAAGCAATTAAAGACAATGAAATTATTAATTCTTTATGAAAGCCGATTTCATGGATTGCTAATACGAATAAGGAGCCTGTTAGTAGTTCAATTAAAATATACATCCTGGAAATTGGTAGCTTACAACTTTTACACCTCCCTCTTTGGAATAGAAAAAAAAGTACAGGTATTAACTCTACAGCACCTAGTTTATGAGAACAATTTGGGCAAGATGAACATGGTGAGATCATTGATTTCCCCAATGGAACTCTTACTCCTACCACATTAAAAAAAGAACCAAACACAAGTCCTAGTAGAAAAAAAGATAGGTAGTTTATGGATATGTTTACCATCTCCTTCAAAATTTAATTAAATGTTGAATGAATCTCATTATAACATTCGGGGATCTTCTACCAGTTTCATAAAATGGAACATTCTATGAAATATAAAAAAAAGCAATCTACATTTCTTAAGAAAAGTAAATTGCTCTATTATTATGTTAGTTTATTTAATTACACTACCTGAGCCCGCGAATTTTGGTTTCCAATATGAATTAGAAAGACTTACAACAGCTACTCCCTTACTTGAAGTCGCTGAAATAAAATTGTTATTTCCCATGAAAATTCCTACGTGGCTAATACCTTTTTTATATGTATTTTTGAAAAAAACTAAATCTCCAGGAACTGGTTTTTTAACAATCGAACTAACAGTATACATTGACGAAGCAGTACGAGGTAATTTAGTCCCTACTTTGTTAAACACATACCCCACGTAACCTGAACAGTCAAAACCTTTAGTACTTGTACCACCAAAACGATAAGGTACTCCAGTATACTTTTTAGCGATTACCGTTACCTGATTTTTCTTTGAGTACGGGTTATATGTAGATGCTGCTTGTGATTTAGTCGTAAAAAATACCATGCTCAGTAAGCATACGAAAGCTATCATTAATTGCTTTTTCATCACTTTCTCCCCCTTCATTGATAATGTAAGTCTAGCAAAATACGATATTGAAAGCCATTACAGGATTGTTACAAATTGTCGAAGTGTTTGTAATACTATAAAACAATGTAGTTTTTTGCCAAAGAGTGCAACAAAAAACAACTGCCATTCGACAGTCATTTTTCAGAGTGATGAAGTGTAGCACTATGCATGTGGGGAATGCGAACACTAAGTGAACTTTATTGATATAGTTGTGAACTTTGTTGATATAACGAGGGTTTTTGTTGATATATTAGTGATTTTTGTTGATATAACGAGGATATTTGTTGCTAAGGTGATCTGACCCTTCTTTGAATGCGTATTTCAGTGTGGGAATTTATAGATTTAATGGAGCTTCTTTAGTTTTTATTGTTTCCCCTTCTATTTTTTGATGATTTCATTCTATTTCTTTATGATTCTTGCCCTTATTTGCAGTTATACTGATTTTAATTACAGTTTCACCTTTTTCATTTGCACTTCCCCTGATTTTAATTTCAGTTTCAGCCTTTTTATTTGCACTCCCTCTGATTACTTTTTTATTCGAGCTCTTTTACCATGCAATATTAATTAGCAATCTCATTTTTCAGCCATAAAAAAAAACTGTCATATGACAGTTTTTTAAGTCTACTCTATTTCAGCATTAGAATTATACTAATCGATAAACTCTTGCTTCAAAAGGTTTAAATTCCATTTTTTCAACTAATTTCTGATTTGCTTGATTGATATTCGATAAACATAATTCGGTAGTCTTGTTCGTAAGTTCTTTTGGTAATACAAATCTTTGTTTTTCTGATGATAAGTTAGAGATTACTAAGAATGTTTCATTTTCTCCATTACGAGTGTAAGCATAAATAGGTTCGTTTTTTACATCTAGGTATTCGTATGGCGCATGAACTAATGTCTTATTTTGCTTACGTAATGTAATCATCTTTTTATAGAATGATAAAATTGAGTCAGCATCTTTTAGTTGAGTTTCAACATTAATCTCTTTAAAGTTCTCATTCGTTTTAAGCCAAGGTTTACCAGTTGTAAATCCGGCGTTTTCTTCGCTATTCCATTGCATAGGTGTACGGGAGTTATCACGGCCCGTTTTCCATAGGATGTCTAAAACAGCTTGTTCTGTTGAACCATTTTCAATCATTGAATTGTACATATTTTTTGCACTTACATCATTATAGTCGTTGATTGATGTGTAATGTACATTTGTCATTCCAATTTCTTGCCCTTGGTAAATGAATGGTGTTCCTTGCATAAAGAAATACATTAATCCAATTGCTTTAGCGGAATTTTTCCAATAAGCCTCGTCATCATTTCCTAATGTGCTTACTGCTCTTGGTATATCATGGTTTTCTATAAATAACGCATTCCATCCGAAACCTTCTAGCCCAGTTTGCCATTTAGTAAGAACTTCTTTTAAGTCAGCAATTGACGTTTCAGAATCGTCAGTTTTCTTCCAAAGGTCTAAGCTTTCGAATTGGAAAATCATATTGAACTTACCTTCTTTTTCTCCAACCCATAGGTGAGCATCTTTCGTCGTTACACCGTTTGCTTCACCAACTGTCATAATGTCATATTTATCAAAGGTTTCACGCTTTAATTCGTCTAAATATTTGTGAATTCCTTCTTGGTTCATATGCATATCGAAGCTTGCGACATATTTTTCTTTCTTAGTATTTGGCATATCGGGAAAACCTGGTCTTTTCTTAATATGACTTATTGCATCCACACGGAAACCGTCTATTCCTTTATCTAACCACCAGTTAATCATGTCATATATTTTTTGTCTTACTTCTTTGTTTTCCCAATTTAAATCAGGTTGCTTTTTTGAAAATAAATGTAGGAAGTATTCATCTGTATTTTCATCGAACTCCCATGCAGATCCACCAAAAATACTTTCCCAGTTATTAGGCTCTTGATCTGATTTATTTCCTTCTCTCCAGATATAGTAGTCTCTGTAAGGATTATCCTTAGACTTTTTAGATTCCAAGAACCAAGGATGCTCATCACTTGTGTGATTGACGACTAAATCTAAAATGAGCTTCATTCCTCTTTGATGAACGCCTTCTAAAAGCTCATCAAAATCAGCCATTGTTCCGAATTCATCCATAATGTCCTGATAGTCTGAGATATCATAACCATTATCATCATTTGGTGATTTATAAAATGGACAAATCCATATAACATCTATTCCTAATTCTTTTAAATAATCTAATTTTGAAATTACCCCTCTTAAGTCACCGATTCCATCACCGTTTGAATCCATGAAACTACGTGGATAAATTTGGTAGGCAACCGCTTCCTTCCACCAACTTTGATTCGTCATAATCTCTCTCCTCCAAATACATAAAAGCGTTTTCAATATTAGTCACAATAATAAATACCTTAAAAAAGATGATTACTAATTTCATTGCAATCGTTTGCACAATAATATCTTAACATTCTACTAGTTATAGTTCAATAACTGAAATCGACGCCAGCTTGCACATAATAGAAAAAAGCGGCTAGAAATTACCCAAGCCGCTTTTCGACTACTTATATTTATTGTTCTAATTTTTTTACATCGTTTACTTTTGCAGAAGGATGTATTTGCACATCTTCTGTATATTCAACAAGTTCAATTACACATTTTGGTCCAATCGTTACAGCATCGCCTCTTACGACACTCGCTGTCGTATAATCAATCTTTACAGCACTACCCTCAATCACGTCTGCTTTAAAATTCAACCGATTATTAAAAAGTTTAGAAAAAAGTCGTGAAAATATATTGTTATCATCGAATCGACTAATTTCAATTGTTTCTCCACCAATTTCAGGAATATAGCTAAATCCATTGTGAGGTAAATAGCCAAATCCACCATGTGTAATTTTTACGTTTTCAGCATTTAATAAACCATTCATTGATAAGTGACCTTTAGCTGTAAATACTTCACATTCAGATCCTTTTTCCGTTGAAAGCGATCCTTTTACAGTAATTACTTCTGCCTTTACTATACCTGTCGTTTTCATTGAACCTGAAACATTAATACTTTTAACGTTTAAGTCACCTTTTGTTTTAAAGCTTCCACTAACATTGACATCTCCACCTGAAACTTTACCATCAATCGAAGCCGAGCCACTGACACTGATTTTTTTCGCATCAACGTCACTTAAACATTTAGCGCTTCCGCTACAATTAAAATATTCAGTTTCAACTTTTCCATTGAATTTAGCTGAACCACTTACTTTCACTTCATGACAAAAAATATCTCCAAGTATTCGTCCGCTTCCACTAATCCTAACGTCATCATATTTACCAGTACCGATTGTTCCTGAACCATTTATAACCGCATCTTGCCTTGATTGCACGCTCACTATAATCTCTCCTCCATTATTTATTTAACCGATTTATTTAAATAGCTTGAAAGAGCAACATTGATTATGATCGAGTCCTTTTGATCAACAAATGTTTCATGTCGATTACCAATTATCCAATTGCCCATGCCAAATTTTCGAATATAAATTACAATCGCTTCATCTAACTTAATTTCTTTTTTATGTGTTTCTACTAAATTTAAAAATTGTGTTGCTTCATCAATCGTTAAAGTTCCTTTGGAAAGCCAGTCGTTCACGCAAAGTAACGAACTTAGTTGAACCGTACCTAAATGCTCTAACTTATTATTTGGAAAAAGTGTTTGATATATTTGTAGGACTTGCTGAGGGACTTGCTCCAAAGATAAAGTAGCATGCCCGCGATCAGAAACGATTTCTTCATTGATTGAAAACACTCTCGCAATATCATCTAATGATTGATCATCCTTCAACTCTTTTATTTTTTCAATCCGATCCAAAATTTGCTTCTTCGGAAAAAACGTTTCCTGTCCAGTAAAGCTTGATTTTTTCATAAACCACTCTTCAGGAATGATGTTTTTTCTTTTCCATCTATAAAGCTGTCCGTACGATATGCCTGTAAGTTGTAGTAAATCTTTTTTTGAAATTAATTCTTCACTCATATGACATTCCTCCTGACACGAGTATAACAAAACAATGTTTTATTGTAAAGTATTCACACAAAACACAATTGACACTAACTTTTCTCTTTTTACAACAATATTATGCGTAACAATGTTCTAATTATAGTCTTATTGATAAAAAAAAATACCCAAAATCCATTAATCTGTGAATTTTGAGTAGTACTTCATTTCAATTTTTGCGATATTAAATTATATTTGTTGCTTCTACTAAATTAAGTCGACATCTTCCTTTTCAAGAACAAGAGCCACTTGATAAACATTTAAATCAATTGTTTTCTCATCTATAAATTTAACCCCTTCGTTTTGTAAGAGCTCCTTTTGCTTTAGTGCTCCAACTTCATCTTGAATTCCAATTTTCCCTTTCGAATTCAATACCCTATGCCATGGCAATTGATATTTTTGCGTCATTGAATGTAAGATTCTCACAATTTGTCTAGCGCCTCTTGGACTTCCGGCTAATTTGGCAACTTGACCATAAGTCATTACTTTACCTGCTGGGATATTTTTAATAATCTCGATTGCTCTACTTGTAAAAGATTCCATAGTTTCACCTGATTGCTTTATTTTATATTAATTTTACCATAATTACTGACACTTATATTTTATGAAAACTGTGTCCGATTCTACTAATTAAGAATAATCTAGTTAGCAGGTTTAAATATATGAAGGGGATGGTAGTAATTTGAATGCTAATTTTTTTATAGCCTTGCGAGAAGGTCTAGAAGTATCCTTAGTAATTGGATTTTTACTCATTGCTTTAATTCAGAGTAAAAAGCAGCATTTAATTAAGTCAGTAGTTTACGGGACGATTTTAGGTGTGATCATTAGTATTTTTGCCGGATATTTCTTATTTACAGCATTCGGTGATTTGAAGCCAAATGTTGAGCATAATATTGAAGGTGTAATTCAATTAATTGCAGCAATGTTAATCTTCTATTTTATCTATTGGTTAAGTAAACAAAGTAGTATTAATATATCAGAAAAAATGAAATCAGAATTTAAAATAAAAGATAATAACTTTTCATTATTTTTAATGGCTAGCGTGTTTGTGATCCGTGAAGGCTTAGAGCTTGTACTGTTTGTTTTATCAAACGCACAAACAATTGCATTTGCAGGAATGATTTCTATTTTACTAGGTATTATCGCGGCTGTTTTAATTGCGTATGTCTTTATCAAAACAACGGTTAATTTAAATATAAAAATCATCTTTACTCTACTAGGTATTCTTTTAATTTTCTTTGGAGGGAAAGTATTCACTGAAGGACTTTTCTCCTTTGTCGATACTACACCACTCATCGAAAAATTCGCATATTATGGATTCGTTGTCATTTCACTATTTGTTTTATTTAAAAACAACTTACTAGCATACTTCAAAAAGTAGAATAGCATGAGGAATACCCACGGAATACTCTATTACCTCGTGGGTTTTCTTTTCATTTAATATCCTTTCCTTCATCACTTTTCTGTATAGTTTTTCACATTCATACTATAATACTTTTATAAGATATTGAAAGGACGGTTGGAATGAAAATTACAATTACTGATGACGCAATAAAATGGTTCCAAGATGAGATGAATGTGAAAGAAGGAGATACAGTTCGTTTTTTCGCAAGATATGGTGGAAATAGTACAATACATAAAGGTTATTCATTAGGCGTAACAATAGAACAGCCAGTTAATATTGGAGAATCTATTACGATTAATAATGTTGTTTATTTTATTAATGAAACTGATTTATGGTATTTCAAAGACTATAATTTGAATGTAATTATAGACGATCAAAAAGAATTACACTTTAGTTATGAACCTAAATAAAAAATGAGCTTAGGTAACACCTATCCCATTTTTTGTTTCAATTGAAAAGAGTGCCTCACAATTTATGTGAGACACTCTTTTTGTTTATTCTTCTATTTTTTTCTTTTTACTTACTAATTTGTAGATAACTGGAATGATGATTAATGTTAAGAATGTTGAAGTTGTTAAACCACCGATTACAGTTACTGCTAGGCCTTTCGAAATTAAACCAGATGTTGAATTTGAAAGTGCCATTGGAACTAATGCAAGGATTGTTGCTAATGCTGTCATTAGGATTGGGCGTAATCTTGTTTTTGAAGCTTCGATTAATGCGTCAGTTACTTCTAATCCTTTTTTACGGTTGTGTTCAACACGGTCTAATAATACAACTGCGTTTGTTACAACGATACCAATCAACATTAATAATCCGATCATTGCACTCATTGATAGTGTTTGCTTTCCGATATAAAGTGCTAAGAAAGCTCCTACTGGAACGAAGATTAATGACGATAAAATGACAAACGGTGTTCTTAAGCCACCAAATGTCATGCTCATGATTAGGAATACTAATCCAACAGCAACTACCATTGCAATACCAAGGCTGCTGAATCCATCTGTAATCATATCTAACCCGCCGCCAATTTTCATATCGACACTATTAGGTAAATCAATTTTCTTTAATTGTTTTGTTACGTCTTTTGTAATTGCTGCAGTGTCTTTACCTTTTACTTCAGCACTTACTGATGCATACATTTTTCCATCATCATGGTTGATTGAAACCGGTGCATCCTTTTGAGAAATTGTTACATAGTCTTTTATTTCTTTTGGACCTGTAGCAGTCATAATTTTGATGTTTTCAAGGTCTTCTTTTGTACTTGCTTTATCTTTATAACCAACAGTTAGTTTATTTGTTTCACCGTTTAAATCATAATCGCCGATTTCAACGTCGTTAATTTTTTCGTTAATTGCTCCCATTACTTGGAACATTGAAATATTTTCATCACGTGCTTTATCGTTTAATGTTATTTCTAATTTTGGTTGTACATCTTTTAAATTATTCGTAACATTTTTTAAACGATCATCATTATTTAATTCTTTCTCAATTTTTGATGCTGCATCTTTTAACTCAGTAAAGTTAGCAGAGTATAGATTTACATCAATATTGTTTCCTGTTGGAGGACCATTTTGAGAAAGCTCTTTTGCTACAATTGTTGTACCTTTAACTTTCGCATCGACAATTGAAGGAACTTCTTTTGTGATTTTTGAAAGTTCTTTATCCATATTCTTTCCATTTTTTAGATTAACTTGGAAGACCGCTTTATTTTTACCGCCATCCATATTCATCATAAAATCACGTTTACCACCGACAGTAGCTTGTACACTATCAATTAAGTCAGAATCAGCAAAGTATTTTTCGATTTCTTTTGCAACTAAATTAGATTGTGCAACTGTACTATTTGATGGAAGAGTAGCTGTAACTTGAAGTGTTTTATTTACACTTCCAGGTAAGAATGAGAATCCTAATAAAGGAATCATCGATAATGAACCTGCTAATAAAACGATTGATAATAAAAGAACAATCCATTTACGTTTTAATGCAGAACGAAGTATTTTTTCGTATCTTCTCATAAAACGTGTATCATTACTATGCTCTTTTAATGGTTTAGATAAGAATTTTGCTCCTAAAGTTGGAATTAGAATAATCGCAACGATTAAAGAAGTTAAAATTGAAACTACTACTGAAATCGCAAACGGTCTAAAGAATTCTCCAATAATTCCACTTACAAATGCTAACGGTAAAAATACTACTACTGTTGCAAATGTAGAAGAGGCAATTGCTCCGATAACTTCTTTTGTTGCAAATAGAGCCAATTCTTTTTTCTTAAATTGATTAGCTTTTTGTTGCTTCCATCTGTATATATTTTCAATTACAACGATACTATCATCAACGATACGTCCAATTGCAACAACTAGACCACCTAAAGTCATGATATTCAAAGTATAGCCCAATGAGTTTAATACTGAGATCGTTGCAAAGATTGAGATTGGTAAAGATAAAATTGAAATTAAAGTCGCTCTAATATTTCTTAAGAATAACAGAATAACAACGACTGTAAATAAAGCTCCAAGTAGACCTTCTTTAATTAAAGAACTAACGGATTTTTCAATTTCTTTACCGTTATCCATAATTACATGTGTTTCTACACTATTATCCTTCTTAAATGATTTAATTTCTTTCTTAACAGCTGTTGCAACGTCTGCTGTATTTGAATCTTGTGTTTGAGAAACTGATAAAATATAACTTTCTTTTCCGTTATATCTTGAAATTTGATCTTGAACTGAAACCACTTTTACATCTGCAATATCAGCAACTGTTACATTTTTTGGCACTAAGTTTTGAGCTTGTCCTGCACCTTTACCCAATTGTGCACTACCGGCCGTAGCTCCCATTTGTGCACTTTGGCTAGCAGAACTAGATAAAACTGTTTTTTTGATTTGATCGATTGAGTTTAACGTACCTTTCATTCGAACAGATACAGTTTTACCATTATTTTCAACAGAACCTAGTGGTACTGCGTAATCAAGGCCTTGAATTGCTGTTTTAATTGTATCTAAAGAGATTCCTTTTTCTTCTGCCTTTTTGTTATCTACAACGATTTGAATTTCTTCTTCTTTTGTTCCTTGAAGACTTACATCACTAACACCAGTTATTTTTTTAATTTGAGGAAGTAAATCATTTTCTATTGATTGCTGTAAATTTTTAGCTTGACCATTATTTGCAATCGCTACTTGATAAATTGGAGCAGAGTCCATCGCAATTCGTTGAACTGTTGCTTCAGCTTTGTCAGGTAATTTCGTTTTGTTGATTACGTTATCTACGTCTTTTTCAATTTTATCCATATCCGTTCCAAAAGGATAAATTAAAAAGATTGAAGCCATATTTTCACTTGAAGTACTAGTTAACTGATCATAGTTCTCAAGCTTCATTAAACCAGATTCGATTGGCTTTGTGACCTCTGACTCTATATCCTCAGATGATGCCCCAGGATATACTACCTGAACTGCAACTGCTGGGAATGAAACATCTGGAAATGTTTCAATTTGTATTTTTTGGGCTGAATAAATTCCGCCAACTAAAACAAGAACACTTAATATAATCACTGAGATCGTATTCTTTAAACTTAATTTCGTTAAGCCTGCAAACATATTGTATTTATTTCTCCTTCCATTAGTTACATTTCTAATACTTGATTATTTTATCAAAACTATATGAACAGAATATGAACAATTAGGAACATATTATGAACTTTTAAATTTACCTTATATTGAAAAAAATGGTATAAAGTTAAATGGATTTAGGTAACTTGATCATAAAGCTAGTCCCTATACCAGCAGCACTTTCAACTTCAATTTTGCCATGATGCATTTCTACTATTTTTTGGACAATCGAAAGACCAAGCCCAGTTCCTTTTTTATTTCTAGAACGATCTGCCTGATAAAAGCGTTCAAATATCCGCTCTACATCTTCCTTACTAATGCCTAATCCATTATCGCTAATGGTAACTTGAATATCTCGTTCCAAAGTCATTATATCAACCTTAATGTAACCAGCTATATTCGAAAACTTAATCGCGTTTTGTAGTAAATTAATCCATACTTGTTCAAGCAGTAAGCGATCAGCTAATATTTCTGTCTCCGGCAAATTCAACACTAATTGAAGCTTTTTACTTTCCCAATGAGGCTCTAGTGCCAATATAATTTTTCGAATTTGTTCGTCTAATTTATATGTCATAGGCTGGAATGGGTGCTGTTCAGAATCTAAAGAAGCTAATTTTAAAAGTCGTTCACTCATAATTGAAAGTCGTTCACTTTCTGCCTCTATGATAGATAAATAATGATCTTGTTTTTCTTCAATTAACTCTTTGTTTCTTAGTACCTTTGCAAATCCTTTAATAGATGTTAAAGGAGATTGAATTTCATGAGATACATTTGAAACAAATTCACTTCTCATCTCTTCTAGCTTATTTAATTTATTCGTCATTAAATTAAAGTTTGAAGCAAGCAAACCAATTTCATCTTTACGTTTAATAGTTACTTGAACATCATAATTTCCCTTTGCTAATTCCTTTGTAGCACGAATTAGCTCTTTTACAGGTTTTACTAATAATTTTGCAACGAATAAAAAAGTGAGTGATCCGATTATTAAAGTCGTGAGTAAACTAAAAAAAAGTACTCTCCTCATTTTAAAGAACCCTCGATCAATATTCGGTTGAATAAATAAAGCGTATTTATGCCCATCTTTTTCAAAAGGCAGACCTACAAGATTAGAATTATTTCTTAATTGGACATTATTGTTGTTCAGTGTTTTAATTACTTGTTTCTTTTTTATATTTTTCTTTTTAGGTGTTGTATTTTTCAAAATAATTTTACCGGACTCATTATACATCGTTATATAGTAATTTTTACTAAGAATGTTCAAAGTAGAATTAACTTCGTATTGATCATCATGCGTTGAGTATACGGCAATAAAGTTTTCTCCAACGTCTTTTAAATCTCTTTGCACTTCTGTTTCAACATGTTTAATAAAGTATTTTGATGCAATAAAAAAAGTTATAACTAAACTCAGTAAAATGACTGATATGAAAATCAAGACGAGTCTTGTATACATACTTTTCATGTATTATTTTCCTCTAACTTGTAACCTAATCCTCTGATTGTAACGATTTCAACAGTAGCCTTTAACTCTCTAAGACGTTCTCTTACTCTTTTAATATGTACATCAACTGTACGCTCATCCCCCTCATAATCAAGGCCCCAAATTTGTTCAATTAAGTCGTTTCTCGTAAAAATTCTTCCAGATTGACTAGCAAGCTTAAACAGTAACTCGAATTCCTTTAAAGGGAGTGTAATCGATTGCTCATGAACAGCAATTTCATATTTTATTTGATTAATCGCTAAATTTCCTAAAAGGATATTTTTATCAGAAATTAATTGAAACCTTCTTAAAAGAGCTTTAACACGAGCAACAATTTCTAACGGATCAAACGGCTTCACTACATAATCATCTACCCCAAGATCAAAGCCTTTAAGTTTATCCTGTGATTCACCTTTAGCAGTAACCATTAAAATCGGAATATCATAATACTTTTTAATTTCTTTTGTAAGTTCATATCCATCTATTTCAGGCATCATCACATCAACTACTGCGATTTGAATACTGTTTTTTTCTAAAAGCATTAATGCTTCTTCTCCGTTTTCAGCCTCAATTACTGAGTAACCTTCAGCATTTAAAAAAATAGAGATCAACTCTCGAATATTTGCGTCATCATCAACAACTAAAACTTTTACATGATTCAAAAAAGCCACCTTCTTACATTTACAATTAATTATATTCCTATTATATAAATTCATTATGAACTAAATATGAATTATGAAACCAAAACTTAAAATGAGTAAGAAAACTCACCGATTGGTCTACTTTGTTTTTTTATGCGAAAAAAGAGAGTGGTCTGATTGACCACCCTCCTATAGAAGGTTATATGTATCAAATTAATTATTTAAACTCGGTATTCCCTACTACTTTACCAGCTTTTCGTTCCCTTGCTATTCTAATCCTATTAGCTCTTTTCTTACTATACTCACTATTACCAGAATCTTTACGAGTAAAATAAACTGCTGTTAACATTGTTATAATAAGAATTCCGCCAAACGTATACATATCTAACACGTCATTTCCCCCGTTTTATAAATTGTTTTTTCAAAAAATGGATGCAAAAAGACACTGGAAGAATCTCCAGTGCCTAAAAATCCACGTGGAAACCTTCTCCTTACACGCCTACGAGGTTAGCTGTCGGATTCGGACCTAAAAAGTAGCCCTACCTAAAAAGGATTCACCCCAAAGTGCAATTGCACAAAAATCGGTTCCCCCGCTTCAATGTTGAAAAAACATTCCGATAAAATAGTAAGGAAGGTCTTCAACAGAACTCAGCGATCAACGGTCATTTATTTATTTATATTACTTAAATTACAATTCAACTACTAAATTGTATACTATTTTGTTACATTTTGAAACTCTAAAGCTTTGATAAAGGGTAAAGGTAAGCGAAATATGTTCAAAAAATGGAAAAATCCATCTCAATTGGAACAACTCAGGAGGATTTTTAAAAATTTTTTTGATTTTTCCCTCTATCTCTAGTTGCCACATTTAAGGCCTCCCGATGAGAAATACGGTAATCCTTAACACTCATCTCGCCCCTATGAAATGCGAGTACATATAGTGCAATCAATGTACTTCCATGTCAGAAATTAAGTCACTAAAACCAATCTTAAAGTTAAAATCTAATTAACTTTTTTTCTTCATAATAATAAGTAATTAAATTTTCTACTTCTTGTTCATATTATTCTTGTTATATAGTGGAATAATATGGAATACTAAAGCTAAATATTATTATTTATTTTGTTAATTTTATAACTTCAGGAGTGTCTTATGAATAAGATTCGGATTAGTAAAGTAGGTTTGTTTAAACTATTTTTCATTTCAATATTACTAGTTACATTCATCTTTGTTGGAAAAAACGTACTTTTAAATTTCGACTTTCAAATGTTCTTTAACTATATGGAGTCTCTTACATTAATACAATATTTTCTAATTTTTGCATTAGGTATTATTGCTGTTTCTCCAATGTTTTTATATGATTTCGTCCTTGTTAGACTATTAAAATTAGATTTCAGTTTTCGTAAAATTTTAATGGTAGCTTGGCTAGCAAACACTTCCTCTAACTTAATTGGACTCGGTGGTGTCGCTGGTACTACTATTCGTACTCTTTTTTATCGACAAGAGCGCACTGGACCAGAAATTGTTAAAGCGGTAAGTAGTGTAACAATCTTCTTACTTTCTGGATTATCGATATTGAGTTTAGTTTTATTTACAGGGATCTTTGATTTATCATTTTTAAATGAATATAAGTACTTATATGTCGCAATCGTCATTGCCATTTGTTATTTCCCGTTAATGTTTTTAGTTGTTTATATGAAGCGAAATTTTTTCTCGGAAAACTTTTCCGCAAAATATATGATCTCATTGGTTACCATTTCCTTATGTGAATGGTCCTTTATATTTTTATTTATTTACTTTATTTGTTTATTTTTAAATATTGATATTTCGATTATTGAAGTTTTGCCCGTTTTTTTAGTGGCCTCTGTAGCAGCACTGTTAAGTATGATCCCTGGCGGATTAGGTTCATTTGATTTTATTTTTCTATTAGGGTTCACATATTTTGGGATTGATAAAGAAACAACACTACTAGTTTTATTAATCTATCGTTTCAGTTATTTCTTCTTCCCATTTGCTTGTGGTATTGTTTTAGCACTCAAACTATTATGGAACAAAATCAATCAATCATTTAATAATATTCCAAACCAAATATCAACATATTTGGGCCATAAGATTTTAACAATTTTAATTTTCTTGTCTGGGGTAATTCTTTTAGTTTCCGCAGCTGTACCAAGCATGCTTTTAAGAATTAGTCTTTTAAATTTAATTTTACCTTCAACAATTATTAATCTTTCACATTTAATTTCTGTCACAACAGGCTTTACATTATTAGGGCTTTCGCGAGGAATTGATTATAAAGTGAAAAGAGCGTGGTATATTACTTTATTCATGCTAATTGTTGGAGCAATTACAACTTATTCAAAAGGATTAGATTATGAAGAAGCACTTTTTGTACTAGCAGTAGCATTTATATTATTTGCTTCAAAGAAACAATTTTATAGAGAAAGCTTTGTTTTAACATGGGGAAAGCTGATCGTTGATAATTTTATATTGTTTTTCTTTTTAGGTAGCTATTTACTAATTGCTTATATTAATCTTCCACATACAAATGTACGGATCCCTGCCAAATATTTGCCTTATATCCTTGTCAATTCGAGGGATATCGTAATAAGTGCAGTGCTTGGTTTTGTAGCTGCTTTTCTATTTTTTTATATCGCTTTTTTCAAAGTTAAAAGAAAAGAATTTAATTTTATAGGCACAAAAAATGAAGAAGAAAAAATAAGAGTCCATTTAAATACATATGGTGGAACTGAACTTTCCCATTTAGTTTTTTTACATGATAAATATTTATTTTGGGCTCAGGATGAAACAGTATTATTTATTTTCCAACCATATGCAGACAAACTAGTTATTTTAGGTGACCCAATTGGGGAAAAGTCCCGTATCTATCCTGCTATTGAAGAATTATTAAATTATGCTGATCAATTTGGATATAATCTCGTTTTCTATCAAGTAAACTCAAATTCTTTAGCGTACTTACATGAAAATGGATTTGATTTCTTTAAACTTGGTGAAGAAGGGTTTACGGATATTTCAACGTTCTCTTTATCTGGAAAACGTAATAAAGGTATTCGCGCCCTTTACAATAAGTTTGAACGTGAAGAATATAGTTTTGAAATGATTGAACCTCCGTTCTCAAATGAGTTCTTTGCAGATTTACAGAATTTATCTACTGAGTGGCTAAAAGGTAGAAAAGAAAAAGGTTTTTCACTTGGCTATTTTGATGAAGATTATATCAAACTTGCACCTGTAGCTGTTATTAAAAATAATGAAAATAAGTTAATTGCTTTCGCGTCTATTATGCCTAACTATAATGACCATACAATTTCAATTGATTTAATGCGCCATAAAATAGATGCACCAAAGGGAATTATGGATTATATGTTTATTAATTTAATTGAATCATTTAGATTGAAAGATTTTCACTACTTTAATATCGGAATGACACCTTTAGCAAATGTTGGACTTTCTAAATATTCATTTACTAGTGAAAAAATTGCAGCACAGATTTATGAATATGGACAGTTCTTGTATCATTTTCAAGGTTTAAGAAGCTTTAAAGAAAAATACGTGGATTCTTGGACACCGAAGTTTTTGGCATATCATAAAAAAACTTCTTTACCGATTACTATGTTACAAATTACTTCATTAATTTCTAAAACTAGAAAGCCGTAAATTAGAAGTCAGTTAATGTACTTATCACATTAACTGACTTTTTTAGTCCGAAAAAATTTATCAATTTTTCAATGTAAAAAAAACGATATGATGTTAATTTCCACTACAGGATTCTCGCTTTCCATGGGGCGAGACATGAGCCTCCTTTCGTTCCAATCAACTTCTTCTAATTAAAGAAGCATACAAAAAAAAATCATTAATCATTTTCATAATTTTAAATTTCTAATCAAAATATAAAAATTGGTAAAAAATAATAATCATTATCGCTTGCAAAATTATTTCCTATCAACTATGATTGTGTCATATTAAATTGTGCACAACTAATATATAAGGATGTTGACATATGAATAAAGAAAACCAGCTTTTGCTTGAAAATCAATTATGCTTTTCGATTTATGCTTGCTCTCGAGAAATTACGAAATTATATCGCCCAATATTAGATGAAATTGGCATTACTTACCCACAATACCTGGCACTACTTTCTCTTTGGGAAAAAGACCAACAAACTGTAAAAGAGCTTGGTGGAACTCTTTTTCTTGATTCAGGTACACTTACACCAATGCTAAAGCGCATGGAATCTGCCGGATTAATTTATCGCAAACGTGATTCAAGCGATGAGAGAAAAGTATTTATTACATTAACTGAAGATGGAAAAGCATTAAAAGAAAAAGCTTATTGTATTCCAGAGAAGTTTTTTAATGAAAGTGACACTACTCAAGAGGAATTTTTGACAATATTAAGTCAAATAAAGGCATTATTACAGAAAGTTCAATCTGCAAATGAAAATTAATAAGTTATATAAAGGAGAAATTTAAAATGGAAAAATTATATACTGCTACAGCAACTGCAACGGGTGGACGTGACGGAAGAGTAATTTCATCAGATGATTTTATTAATTTAGCGCTTAAACCACCAGTAGAATTAGGTGGTCCTGGTGGTGCAACAAATCCTGAACAACTTTTCGCAGCTGGTTATTCAGCTTGCTTCGATAGTGCCTTAAACTTAGTAGCTCGTCAGAAAAGTATTAAATTAGAAGCTACATCTGTAACCGCAAACATAACAATTGGTAAAGATCCCGCTGACGGAGGGTTTAAATTAGCTGCTCAACTTGATGTAAAAGTGCAAGGAGTACCAACAGAAGTAGCAGTAGAACTAGTAAAGGCAGCACACGGTGTATGTCCATACTCTAAAGCGACTAGAGGAAACATGGACGTTCAATTGAGAGTTATTGGATAAGAGTTAATGTTAAAGGTAAAAAAGGGAATAGGCAAAAAATTAACCTATTCCCTTCTTCTACCCCTCTAGTATCGTTTCGTATTTTAATGAGTCGTCTTTTGTAAAGAACTTTCGATAAGATAGAAGTGTTGAGGAAAATACGCTTATTGCAATTGCTCCGATTAAGATGCATTCAATTAATAATTGATATTTAATTGCATATAAGGGACTAATGCCTGCAAAAATCATACCAGTCATTGAACCTGGCAATGTAACGATTCCAACTGTTTTAGCACGATCAATTGATGGAATTAATGCTGCTTTAATTGAATTTTTTATGACATGATTTGATGCTTGCTTAGTTGTTGCACCTAAGCATAGTGCAGCTTCAATTTGATTTTTATTCGCTTGAATTTCAGCTCTAAGTCTAGTTAGTGCTAAACTATTTGCGTTCATTGATGTACTAATAATCATACTTGAAATTGGAATAACATATTGAGCTTTTAACGAAATTTTATTTGCTACCAGTACAATTCCTAAAGAAATCATAACGCCTAGAAAAATACTAATAAATGAAATAAAAAATGCTCCTTCAATATGATGCGACCGTTTACTTGAAGTATGAGCACCAAATAAAATCATACAAAATAAAATAATGATGACAATGAAAAAATGTTCAATTTTAAGGATGTATTCAAGTACATAACCCATTATCATTAATTGAATTACTGTCCTAACAGAAGAAACACCAATATCTTTTTCAACGCCAAGTTTTTGATAATATGATAATGCAATCGCAATAATAATTAATAGAAATGTTAGCGATACACCTGTTATATGCAAATTGCCTTCCATCATTCCACCCTCTTTAAGCAATTGTAGAAAGGAAATTCTTCCCTAATTCAGTGCTTGGATTGTTAAAAAACTCATTAACTGTACTTACTTCTACTAATTTACCATCAATTAATAACCCTACTCGATCTGCAATTTGTTGAACTAAATCCATATTATGGGTGACAAGAATAATGGACATATTTTCCTCTACTTTTAAGTTTACTAGAAGATCCTGAATATGTAGGGTAGATTGTGGATCTAAAGCCGAAGTAATTTCATCACATAATAATATATTTGGTTTCATTGCTAGTGCTCTTGCGATTGATACTCTTTGCTGTTGCCCAATCGATAGGGATAAAGAATTTCGATTAAATAAATCAGCTTCTAGTCCAACTTTTTCTAATAAAGTCTTCGCAACTAAAACGGAATCATTCTTACTATAGTTACCATTTAATTTTAGCCCATACAAAATATTATCCTCTACGGTTCCTTCAAATAGAGATGGAGTTTGTAAGATCATGACCGCACTTTTTCGTAGATTTTGAGGCGTCATTTTATGAATTGATTGCCCATCTATATGGATTTCACCTTTACTAATCGTTTGTAGTCGATTTAGTGCACGAAGTAAAGTCGATTTTCCAGCTCCTGAAGTTCCTATTAAACAAAAGATTTCGCCTTTTTTAGCCACAAAACTGATATTTTTAAGGATTGAACTACCGTTAATGTCTACGCATACTTCGTTGATTAATAATGTCATTTTAACCTCACCTCTTACTAAGCCTTAAAAACTAAGGTGCCCTTAATAGGACACCTTTTTAGTAAATAATTAGATTATTTTTCTTCCGCGGCCGTGTGGGATGCAAAGTGGTGTTCCAAACAATGGGTCCTTTACAATATCACAGTTCATACAAAAAACATCGCAAATTAAATCTTGGTTTATGATTTTCTCTGGGTCCCCTTCTGCATAAACTTCTCCGCCTGAAATCGCAACTACATTATGTGCATAACGACATGCTAAATTAATATCATGTAGTACCATAACAATTGTACGTTGCTCTTTTTCATTTAATTCATAAAGTAAGTCTAAAATCTCAATTTGATGTGTTAAATCTAAATATGTTGTTGGTTCATCCAATAGAATTGTATCTGTGTCTTGAGCCAAAGTCATCGCAATCCAAGCACGTTGGCGTTGCCCTCCAGATAGCGAATCTACTAATTGATCTTTCAAATCGTACATATTTGTTATTTTTAAAGCATTATTTACTTTTTCTTCATCTTCTTTAGACCACTGTTTTAACCAAGTTTGATACGGGTATCTCCCTTGTTTCACTAATTGAAATACTGTTAAACCTTCAGGTGCAATGGGACTTTGTGGTAGGATAGAAAGATTTCGAGCAATTTCCTTTGTAGGCCTTTTACTTATTTCTTTTCCATCAAGTAAAATCGTTCCACTTTTTGGTTGTAGTAATCTTGCAAGGGATCGAAGTAAAGTTGATTTTCCACAACCATTTGCTCCAATTAAAACCGTAATCTTCCCTTTTGGAACTTGAAAGTTTAATTCATTTATAATTGTACGATCATCATACGATAACGTTAATTTTTCTGTTTCTATTGCGCTCGTTGACATCTTATCACCTTTTTCCAGTCTTAAATAATAAATAGATAAAATATGGTGCGCCAATTACGGCCGTAAAAACACCAGCAGGGATTTGAATCGGACTAAACGCTGTTCTTCCGATTGTATCAGCCGCTAATACCATAATTGCCCCAATGATTCCAGATAAAGGAATTAATACACCGTAAGAAGCACCAACTAATTTGCGAGCAATATGCGGCGCAATTAATCCAACAAATGCGATTGCTCCTGCAAATGCAACTGCACCTGCTACTAATGCTGTACTAATAAATAATAAAATTAAACGATTCTTCTCTACTTGAACTCCTAAACTTGTTGAAACATCGTCTCCAAGTTGTTGTGTATTTATATGTCTAATAAACAATAAAGCTAGCACAATAAAAATGAAAGTCCAGACTGATATGATTTTAACTTGTTCCCAGTTTGCTCCGTATACGCTCCCTGTTAACCACATATTTGCTTCAGTCGCTCTAAAAATTGGTCCGATGATCATAAAGAATGAAGTTGTTGCTTGAGCTAATGCAGAAAATCCAACGCCAACCAAAACTAATCTTAATGGCCTTAACTCTCCATTCTTATAAGCAAAACCATAGACAAATAGTAAACTGATAATGGCACCAATAAACGCTGCTAAAGGTAACCATTTTATGCTTACTGTTAATTGATTCGTACGGTCATTACTAAAAATCGCTAAAAATAAAACAACGGCAGCTCCTGCCCCTCCTGTAATCCCTAAAATATCCGGAGAAGCAAGTGGATTTCTTACTAAGCCTTGAAGAATAGCTCCTGCAATTGCTAAAGATATTCCAGCAAAAATGGCAATGATTATTCGAGGCATTCGAAACGCTTGAATGAATAATTCATCTATTTTTTCACCTTCACCAAAAATAACAGATAATACTTTTGGAATTGAGATGTATCGGTCTCCTAACGTTAAACTCACTACAAATGAACTGATCAGTAAAATAAGTGCAATCGTTAAAACGAAAATTGAATGTTTATTAAATAGTAATGAAAAATACTTGTTTCGTATTTTGAGCATGTTCATTTTACTGTACCGCCTTTTCTTGCTAAATAAATAAAAAATGGTGCACCGATTACTGCGGTCATAATTCCAACTGGAGTCTCTTCTGGCATTAATATATAACGAGAAGCTACGTCTGCTAATAGTAATAAAATTGCCCCGAAAATACCGCAAAATGGAATCATCCATCGGTAATCATTTTTAACGAACATTCTAACTATTTGTGGAACAATTATTCCGACCAAACCTATTGGTCCTGAAATACTGACAGCACCACCTGCTAGTATAATAACTAATACTACTAATGTAACTTTTAAGAGAGCCGTATTTTGACCTAAAGCTTTCGATACATCGTCTCCAAGCATGAATGTGTTAATTTTCCCACCAATTGCAAGTGAAATAACCCAAGCGATCACAATATAAGGTAACACCATATGTAAAGAATCGAGTGAACGACCTTGAACTGAGCCTGCTAACCAAAAAAGGACTTGCTCTAATGCTACTTCATTTGTTACTAGTAAGCCTTGGGTAATCGAGCTAAACATAGCGGCAATTGAAACCCCAGCTAAAGTAATCTTTATTGGAGTCGCACCATCTTTTCCTAAAGAACTTAATCCAAATACGAATACTGCTGATATTGTAGCACCTAAAAATGCTAGCCAAATAGTAGCATTAGGTGACTGTAAATGAAAAAATGTAATACTAAGAACGATCAACATTGAAGCACCAGCATTTATCCCTAAAACGCTCGGCGATGCTAAAGGATTCTTTGTTAAAACTTGCATGAATAAACCAGCAATCGCTAAGCTTGCACCTACTATCGATGCAATGATTGCTCTTGGAATACGAACATTTTGAATAACTAAATGTTCATTAGATCCATTAAATTGTGTAAATGAATGAACTAGGCTTGAAAAACTAGTATTTGTGTATCCTAGTAAAATACTAGAAAAAAAACAAATGACTAATAATAAAACACAAGCGATAAATACGATAATTCTTGATCTTGGGTGAATAAGCATTATTATTTCTCCTAATATTCTATTCTCTTTTTTTAGTCTAAATGATATGAATTATCAAGTCAATGAGAATGATAATCAATTTCTTGTTGACTTCTAATAAAATCTTAATCTATAATACATGTTGTCGAGAGAAATGATAATCATTATCAATATAAAGGGAGAGTAAAGAAATGAGAAAACTAAAATTCTCTTCATTAATTGCACTATTTATTGCAGCAATTATGGTATTAGGTGCTTGTGGCACTAAAAAATCAGATGAAACTTCTGGTAATGAGAGCAAAGATTCAAATACAATTACGATTCAACACGCTATGGGAACAACTAAAGTTCCAGCAAATCCAAAACGCGTTGTTATTTTAACTAACGAAGGAACAGAAGCTTTACTTGCTTTAGGAGTTAAACCAGTAGGTGCTGTTCAATCTTGGACAGGAAACCCTTGGTATGATCATATTGCTAAAGACATGGATGGCGTTCAAGTTGTAGGTTTAGAAAGTGAAGTTAACCTTGAGAAAATCGCTGATTTAAAACCAGACTTAATTATTGGTAATAAAATGCGTCAAGAAAAAGTATATGAGCAATTAAGTGCAATTGCACCAACAGTATTCGCTGAAACACTACGTGGAGACTGGCAAGAGAATTTCAAATTTTACGCAAAAGTTTTAAATAAAGAAGAACAAGGAAACACAGTATTAGCTGATTATACAAAACGTGTAGATGACCTAAAAGCTAAATTAGGCGATAAATTAAATCAAAAAATTTCAATGGTACGTTTCATGGGTGCTGATGTTCGAATCTATCACCAAGATACTTTCTCAGGTGTAATTCTTAAACAATTAGGCTTCCAACGTCCAGAAGAACAAAATGCACCTGATTTTGCTGAGCAGGGTGTTACAAAAGAAAGAATTCCAGCAATGGACGGAGATTACATATTCTACTTCACATATGATAACGGAAAAGAATCTGGTACTGCTCTTGAAAAACAATTTACAGAAGATCCATTATTCAAAAAGTTAAATGCTTATAAAAATGGACATGTTATTAAAGTAAGTGATGTTATTTGGAACACTGCAGGTGGAATCAAAGCTGCTTACTTAATGTTAGATGACATTGAAAAAACTTTTACTAAATAATTAAAACTAAAAAAGGATTACCTTAATTTGATTAAGGTGATCCTTTTTTAGTTCAGGGAGAAGAAATAACTTAAATTTAATTCGCTGCCTCTGCCTTCGACTTAAATTTCGAGAAATATTGTTGAAATATGTCTGTTTAGAAGAACCCTAACCGGTATAGGGATTATCCTACCTAATTTGGGATTCTAAGAAATTTAATTGCAGTTTTGTCCATTTTAATTTCAGTTTTACTGATTTTAATTCAGTATCTCTAACTTCCTACACTTTCCGTCTCTAACATAAGTATCATATGCTCTTGGTCCCAATATTCATTGTCCAACTTCAAACTATTAGGTGTTTTAGCAAATGTTTTGAATCCTAGTTTTTCATACAGTTTTTTTACTGTTTCGTTTCCTTCTATGATATTTAATGTAAGTTGTTCAAGTCCAAGACTTTTCGCTAAATGGATTGCCTCTTCAATTAAAAGATAGCCTGCACCCATTTTTCGAGCTCTAGAAGAAACATAGACAGATTCTATTTTTCCTTTATGCTCTGCTTTAACTTTTTCAAACGTTCTTAAAGTGGCTACTCCAATTAATTCACCTTTGTCCGTAAATGCACCGATCGTATAATTTTTATCTAATATTTCTGCTTTGTATTCAATTGGGTCATCTTGATCAAGTATTTCATCCATAGTAGTACTAAAAACTTCAGGATTCTCTTTTAAACCTTCTAAACGAATATTAAGATAGATTTCTGCATCTTCTTTTGTTAATAAACGTATCTTCATTTCTAAACCTCCGTAGTTATTGCAAAGTATAGTTTATAGAACAAACGGAAAATTTTCAACGCTTACACTAGCCATACTCTTGTAGACTAGCAATGTCATAGACTTGTAAAAAACATACAAAAACGCTTGTATATCAAGCGTTTATATACTTCTCTTATTATAAAATAGTGCTCTTTCTGTTACAGAATTGTTAGGTTTGTCATAGTCATTGAGGAACTTTACTTAGCTTTTGACCAAATAAACTCTTTCTGGTCTTCCAATCGTTCCATACGCTAAATCTGCTGAAACTTTACCTTCCGAAACTAAATATTCTAAATATCTTCGCGCAGTTGTGCGACTAACGCCAATTTCTAGCCCGATATTCTCAGCAGTCATTCCGTTTCGAACTTCTCTTATCGCGAGTAACACCTTATCTAAAGTGAGTTTATCTATTCCTTTAGGGTATAGACTTTGCTCTTCAATTATTGTATTATTCTTTCCTATTAATCCATCGATTTCATCCTGCGTAATATATGCACTTTTTGATTGTAAGCTTTTCACTTTATTAGAATAGTTTACATAGCGAATTAGCGACTTTTTAAAACGATCAAAAATGACTGGCTTTATAATAAAATCAAATACGCCATAATGCAAAGCTTTATTAACTGAATCGATTTCTTTCGATGCAGTGATCATGATGACATCTGCCATAATCGAATGTTTCTTCATCCATTGTAAAAAATCTAAGCCATTCATATCCGGAAAATACACATCTAGCAAAACTAGTTGAGGATTTAAAATTTCAACTAAATCAACTGCTTCTTGATAATTTGTAGCAATACCAATAACCTTAAACCCTTCAATTCTATCAATAAATCGCTGATGGATTTCTGCAATCCTACTATCATCTTCAACAATTAACACTTCTATTAAATTCTTTTTCATCATATCCGTTACTCTCCTTTTGGCGTTTCGGAATTGCAACAATAAATGTAGTTCCCCCATGTTCGTTTGAATGAAAAGTAATTTGTCCGTTTAATTTATGGAGTAGCCTTTGAACAAGGTGAAGTCCAATCCCTGAATTATGAGATTGATCCTTAGACGTAACACCGTATTCAAAAATCTCATCAATTAATTCTTCAGGGATTCCATTTGCATTATCTTCAATTTCAATCACTAAGTCATCACCTAAATCAGTAAGAAACAGTGAAACAATCTTTTCAGACTTATTCGTTTCTAATACTGCATCAAATGCGTTATTTAATAGATTTCCGATAATTGTGATTAAGTCTTCCCGATTTACTTCCTTCGGGACATTAACAAAACTACTATTATAGTCAATGTTAAAATCTACTTTTAGCTCATTAGCTAAACTTATTTTCCCTAGTAGGAGTCCCGCAACGACTGGATCCGAAATTTCTTCCATAATAAAATGGATGATATTTTGAGTTATATTAGATTCCTTTGAAATTAATTCAATCGCTTCTTGATAGGATTCAAGTTGTATTAACCCCAAGATTGTATGTAATTTATTCGAATATTCATGTGCCTGTGCTCGAAGTCCTTCTGAATATGCTTTTATTTGTGATAATTCATTTAGTAATTTATTCAATTCCGATTTTTCCCTAAAAGTCGTTACCGCTCCAACAATTTTAGAATCGACTCCAATTATCGGTATACAATTAATAATCACCATTTTTTCATTAATTAAAAACTCTAAATCATAAATTGGCTCGCCAGTTTCAACTACTTTCTTTAAATGAGAATTATGCAATACTTCTTCTATTTTTAATCCTCTAAGCTTAATATTATTTGGAATAGAAAGTACTTTATGGGCATTTTCATTTACTACAGTAATCTCTCCATATTCATCAATAGCGATGATTCCTTCATGAATTGATTCTAATATGGCGTGTTTTTCTTTGTACATCCTTCCGATTTCTTTCGGTTCCAAACCAAAGATTGATTTTTTAATATTAAACGAAATAAAAAAAGCTGCTCCGATTCCAAGTATTAATATGACAATACTATTTTTTAATAGTTTTTTACTAAAGACTTTTGCCTCATGATCAATATCCTTTATTAAATAGCCTACAGAAACAACTCCAATCACTTTGTCGTTATCATCAAAAATAGGAGTTTTCCCTCTTAAGGAAGGGCCTAGTGTACCAGTGGATTCTGATACGATCTCCTGTCCTTTAAATACTTTATCATTGTCTCCCCCAACCATTTTCTTTCCAATTAATGCTTGATTTGGATGTGAATAACGTACTTCGTTTTTATTCCCAACTACGATAAATTCAGCTCCAACTTTTTTTCGGATATTTTCAACGATTGGCTGAATAGTGTCAGAAGGATTTTCGTTTGAAAATGCTTCACGTATTTCAGGCATATTCGCCACAGTTTGAGAGATAGCTAGAGCCTTTAATCCTTTTTCATGTTTAAGGTTCTTTAGAAACATTTCTTGAGATACTATTTCAAAAACACTACTTATTATTAGAATAAGAACTGATATAAAGATGATTAACTTATAATGTAAACGCATAAAATTTCCCCTTATGTTTTTATAATAATCAAAAAACTCCTTTTGTTAAAGGAGTTTTGTTAGAATTTTTAAGCTTCTACATTTATGACTACTTCTTTTCCTTTCAATTTCATCAAAATTGGAACTAAGATCCAAAGTGCTCCAATTATTAAAAATACTAATGAAATAGGATGTCTAAAGAAAATACTATAATCACCATTTGATACTGTTAATGCTCTTCTTAAATTATTTTCAATCATTGGTCCTAAAACGATTCCTAATACTAATGGTGCGATTGGAAAATCATTTTTTGATAGGAAATATCCAAAAATTCCACATGCAATTAATAGTAGTAAATCATTTACGGATACTTGTACTGCATAAACACCAAATATTGAAATGGCTACTATTAGTGGCAATAAATACTTCTTCGGCGTTTGAATAATCTTTGCAAATATTTTTACTAAAGGCATGTTTAAAATGATAAGCATTACGTTTCCGATAAACATACTTGCAATTAATCCCCATGCTACGTCAGGATGCTCATCGAATAATAGTGGTCCCGGTTGTATGTTATACATCATTAATGCACCCATTAAGATTGCAGTTGTTCCTGAACTCGGAATTCCTAAAGTTAATAAAGGAATCATCGCTCCTCCAGATGCTGCATTATTTGCAGATTCAGGAGATGCAACCCCGGCAATTGTACCTGTACCAAACTTTTCAGGCGTTTTACTAACTTTCTTTTCTAATATATAGGCAAAGAACGAAGCTAAAATGGCACCTGCTCCAGGTAATAAACCAACGAAAAATCCTAATACTGAGCCCCTAGCAATTGGAGCCACACTTTCCTTTAATTCTGCTTTAGATGGTAATAAATTATTAATTTTGGCCATCTCACCATCTTCAATTTCATTTTCAATAATCGTTTTAAATACTTCTCCTAAAGCAAATAATCCTACCGCTACTGTTAAAAATTCTAATCCTTGATAAAGCCAAGGAATGTCATATGTAAATCGAGAGACACCTGACACAGAATCAATTCCGATCGTAGCGAGTAGTAATCCAAAGATTGTCATAATTAATGCTTTAGTTACCGATTTTCCAGCTAGTCCACTAACAGCGCATAATCCAAGAAGCATTAAAGAAAAGTATTCAGTTGGACCAAACTTAATTGCTAATGCCGATAATGGTTTTGCTAATACAATTAGTGCAATAAGTGTAAAAATCCCTGCTACAAACGAACCAATTGCAGCAATTGATAAAGCACTTCCTGCTCTACCTTTTTTCGCCATTTGATAGCCATCTAAAGTTGTTACTACCGAAGAAGATTCTCCTGGTGTGTTTAATAAAATGGATGTAGTAGAACCACCATACATAGCACCATAGTATACACCAGCTAATAAAATAATTGCACTCCCCGCTGCTTGTTCAGGTCCTAAAAACCCAGTTACAGAAGCAGTTACAGGTATTAATAGTGCAACACCACTCATTGGACCAATACCAGGTAACACCCCTACTGCCGTACCAATTAATACTCCGGCAAAAGCGAACAATAAGTTATACCATGTAAATGCAGTTTCAAATCCCTGCATTAAATATTGAAAAGTACTCAATTGATAACTCTCCCTTCTTTTCTCCTAAAACATTGACCAGCCAGGTAAAGTACCTTTTAAAACTTCAACAAAAATAACGTAAATGATGACTGAGTAACCTAATGAAATTGAGATTGATTTGACCCAGTTTCCACGCTCCAATGTTTGAATCGAAACAATAAGAAATAAGAATGAGCTGATTATAAAGCCAATTTTTTCAAGTAAAAGTGCATAAAGAATAGCTGAAACTAAGATAATAAAAAACTGTTTATAATTATATTGAACTGCATCCTTTTCTTTTTCTTTGTATGAAAATGTTTCGTAAAATAACCGACAGCTTAATAGAGAAAGTGCACAGCCAAGAATAAATGGAAAAACATTCGGTCCTACTACACTCCCATAAGCAGTGGTTGCAATATTGCGGCTTTCTAAAATAAAAGTAATACCTGTAATAAGAAAAATGATAGCCGCTAATCGATCAAATTTTTTACTCATGTATCTCACCTCTTTATTTTTAGTAGTGAAAAGAGGGAGTGCAATCCCCCTTTTTTAGTTCAATTATTACTTACTCATTCCTAAAGCTTTTAATAAATCATGAACTTGTGTTTCTTGTTCAGTTAAGAACGATTTAAATTCATCACCATTTTTATATTCTGGCTGCCAGCCTTGCTTTTCTACTTCTTCTTTCCATTCATCAGTTTCTACTAATTTTGAAATTGTTTTTTCCCAGTACGCATATGCTTCTTTAGACATTTTTTCAGGTCCAAAAACCCCACGCCAAATAATAAACTCAGCATCAATTCCTTGCTCTTTAGCTGTTGGGAACTCAGATAATACATCTCCTTGTAAACGTTCAGGTGATGTGACTGCCAAAACTTTAACCTTGCCTGATTTTACAAATTCAAGTGTGCTAGAGACATCAGTTGAAATAACATCGGCGTTATTCCCTAATAATGCTGTTATTGCTTCTGATCCACCATCATATGACACATACTTAATTTTTGTAGGATCAATACCATATTTATAAGCCGGTAAAATTCCAACTAAATGATCCATTGAACCTGGTGCAGATCCCCCAGCTAGCGTAATATTTTTAGGATTCTTCTTTATATCATCTAAAAGCGACTTTAAGTCTTTATACTTTGAATCAGCCTTTACAACGATTGCTCCATAATCTTTTGTTAGCTCTGCTAAAGGTGTACTATTTTTATAGCCAAAAGGGCTATTTCCATCTTTTTTCAAATTGTTAATAATAATTGGTGGTGAGTTTACAAATAATTTTTCATTATTTGCTTTATCTTGTGTAGCATACTCAGCCATAAATACTGTTCCGCCACCACCTGGCTTATTTTCTACTGTCATTGGTTCCTTAACGAGCTTTGTTTCACTTAATACTTTAGTGAAGGATCTAGCTGTCAAATCCCACCCACCTCCTGCTCCAGATGGTGCTACAACCGATATTGCCTTATTCGGATAAGAACTTCCTGAAGTTACATTACTCCCTTTACAAGCTACAAGACTTACTGCGACCAAAGACGTCATTATCAACAAACTAGTTTTTTTAACTTTCATTTATACTTCCTCCCCTTCTTTGTAAACGCTTTCTAATACTCGTATTATAATTTAATAATTCTGAAAAAAGTTTTTATGAACGTTAAAGACGTAAAGTCCATTAAAATCATTTTGTTCATAAAAACCACGCAAAAAAACTCGTCGACTGACGAGCTACTTCGAGTACTTCTTGTTACAAAAAAAATACGAGTTTGAAAATATCAAACTCGTATTCTATCAATTTTATTATTTACGAATCCAAACTGCACCAGCAGAATTATCTTTTGCTTCACCAACTACTTGGAATTTTAATCCATAGTTTGGAACTATTCTACTAGCATCAGGAATTAGACCTGTTGGATCTGCATATTTTTTAGAATCGTCAAACGTAGTTACACCAGCTAAACCTTGATAATCAAAGATTCCTCGAGATGGTGAGTTAATATAGAATGCAGGTGACTTATCATAACTAAAAGCAGCATCTGCAACTTGGTAACGTGTACTTTGATCTACAGAAGGTTTACCATTTAGAGTTCCTACGATTGCGTTAGGATGTGCGTCAACTACCCCTAAGAAACCTTCACCAGGATGATCTCCTGTCCAGTTATCTGTATAGCTATCATCACCATACCAAACTACTAAACCAGTATTATATTTCACTCCACGAGCGTATTCTAGTGATTTATCAGCACCAGCATAGTTTCTCCACTCTAAGTAATAAGAGTGGTTATATAAGTCAGTACCGGTAGATACTCTTGCACCACCGTCTAATGTGAATAATGGAGTACCTTCAGCACCATCAGATAACACAGTATTTCCATTTACTGCTACTTTTGCTTCATCAAATCCAAAACCAGCTGGAGATAAACCACCATCCGTAGTGTATTCAAATTGAAGTTGAACTTTTTGCCCTTTAAATGCACTTAAATCATACGATTTATCAACCCATTGACCATTTGTCGTGTCAAATTGAGCGTTAGTTTTTTCATCACCAAATGTATCTAAAGTACCAATAACTTTGCCAGTTAAATCTAATACATTCACATCTAAATAGTCAAAATTATTTTCAATTTCATAGTTTGCTTTAAATGAGAAGTTTGCACTTGTAGCCGCAGTTAAATCAATAACAGGTGAAGTCATAGTTGTGTCTAAATTATCACCTTTTAAACTATGATAATAGTTTTTACCGAATAAAGGCTGAATTTTACTTTTCACTTCTTTTTTCGGTAAGTTTACTTTTACAACACCAGGATTACCTGATTTTGTTACACTTTGATCGATAACAGTTTGCATACCTAAGCGATCGATATCCTTGTAATCTACTTCTGTAATATTAGCCCAGTTTCCACCCATCGTTTTTTGGAAGAATTCTTTATTTTGTGGAGAGAAACTTGATGGTGTTGTACCAGCAATATTCCCGTTCCAACTACCACCACTCATAATTGACCAAGAAGCAATTGGTTCACCACTACCTGAGTAATTAGTGTCATACTCATCTGGTAGGCCTAAATCATGACCAAACTCGTGAGCAAATACGCCTGTTGCACCATCTTCTGGCTCAACTGTATAGTCATATGCTGCCATCTTACCGTGCCAGTAAGGAACAGCTGCATTAGTTCCATCAAATTCAGTTGGTTGTCCTAATGTCCAACGGTGTGACCAAATTGCATCGTCACCTAATTTACCGCCTCCAGCTTCTTCACCAGTTCCAGCATGAATTACCATTAAGTGATCGACTAAACCATCTGGCTCATTAATATTGCCATCTCCGTCTATGTCATATGGATCTAACTTATCAAAATCAGCTAAATTAACACCTGATTTAACAGCAGCTTTTACTGCATCTTTAATAAAATCACGAGGTCCTAATGATCCTCCATTATCAGTACCTGTTTCACTATCAGCACCGTAGTCAGCCGCATTTCCAGGAACAGTTAACCAATCTGTAACTGTACCTTTTACAGTGTAGCTTCCTCCTGATTGCTCTTCATAAAATTGCTTAAACGTTTTAACTTTAGAGCCATCATATAATTTGAAGTCTTTATCTCCAAATAACATATTTTCATAGTGTTTCTTGTTAAAATCAGATGCATACATATATCCATCTTGCTTATCAACATTATTATGTTTAAAATCTGCAAATTCAGCTAAGATAACTAATACATTATCTTCACGAGTTCCACCATTGTATTTGCCTTGTTTAGCTGGATCTACTTGAACGAAACCATCAGCTTTACCTTTAGCAGCTTTCTCATTCGTATTATTTAATTGTTTTGCTAGCTGTTGTTGTTGTCTTTCGATTGTTTTTCTTTGCTTTTCAGCAATTATAGAATTATGTACAGAAGCGCTTACTTTTACTTTTTCACCTTGTTTTTTATCAAGATAAGCTTGTACCTTTGCCTTAACTGTTTTTGCACTATCAGATTTTTTAATAACACCTCTGTCTGTTAATGCTTGTGCTAATCTGTCTTCATCAACAATGTTTAAATCTAGACTAGGACTTTCTACTAATTGCTTACTTTCACTTTCAGTTGGAATTGCTGCCTTTGTAGTAACTCCAGCTGTAAGAATCGACATACTTAAAGCTGTAACAAGTGAAACACTTGATAAAACTTTCCAATATGATGGTTTTGCCATAATTCTACACCCCTTTTTTCGAATCTTCTAATAACAAATAAATAGTACAGGCTTAAAGGGTATAGTACAATGAGTAATAATGAATAATTTCTAATGTTACAATTAATCTATTTAATCTATTTTTTAATTTTTTTTAATAAACAGAATAGGTAATACAACTTATTATCTCGACAAAATAATGCATTTTCTCTTTTTAATCAACATTTTTTGAGGAGTTTCTTATGAATTCGACATTAAAAAAAGATTTCTTTTTAAAACCTACTTTACAATTAGCCAAGGATCTTTTAGGATGCATCTTAGTTCATAGTGCTGATGAAATGGAAATATCTGGAGTAATTGTAGAGACCGAAGCCTATATGGGACCGGATGATCGAGCTGCACATAGTTTTCAAAACAGGCGCACGAAACGAACTGAAATTATGTTCCATGAGCCAGGTTTCATCTATACTTATCAAATGCATACCCATACTTTAATAAATGTTGTTTGCGGGGAAGTTGGTATACCTAATGCTGTATTAATTAGGGCACTAGAGCCTTTGGACGGGATTGAAAAAATGATCGAAAATCGGAAAAATCAGCCGATTACTAATTTAACGAATGGACCAGGAAAGCTTACGAAAGCATTAAATATTACGATGGAGTCTTACGGGAAGCCTTTTTGGTTACCGCCGGTTTATATTACGGAGGGGATTAAGCCAGAGCATATTAGTAGCGGTCCTAGAATTGGGATCGATAATACTGGAGAAGCAAAGGATTATCCGTGGAGATTTTGGATTACGAATAATAAATTTGTTTCAAGATAATCAAAAAAAACCAGACTGATCGCAAATGTTTGCTTCCAACCAGTCTGGGTTTCATTTTAAAATTGCTTTGAACATCATTCATTATGAGCTGTAACTGCATTTTTTATGTGCTCTTCCAATTCTAGGCGATATTCTATGATTTGATAGTTGCTCCAACCTAATCTACTTGTCATATACCGAATGACCTCTTCCTTATATTTATTAACTAAATCAATTTGAAAATATAAAAATCCAGTTCTCCTAATAAAAAAGTCCACTGGTTTTACTACCATTTCGTTTTGAATTCCATATTCCAACTGTAAAAATAGCGGTAATGGTAAACTCGTTTGATTCTTCAAGTGACTAAATGAAATATTCAATAACTGCTCAATATTAGATCCATATTTCCTACTTAATAATTTATACTCCGATTCACTTAAGCCAATCGCGATTCCTGCAGACGAGAATCGCTTTGTAAAGTAATTAATTCCTTTTGAACCACCAACATCTCCACCCGAAATTGGTAAATTTTTAGTTTGGCACTCTTTAAATTTATTTTTATTTTCTTTTAATAGTTTATCTACAATCGTCTCGGCCATTTTACGATATCCTGTTAATTTCCCTCCTGCAATCGTAATCAATCCTGAAGAAGATACCCAGATTTCATCCTTCCTTGATATTTCAGAAGGATCCTTCCCTTTTTCAAAAATTAAAGGACGAATACCAGCCCAGCTCGATTCAACATCGGTATCTTCCAATTTGATTGTCGGAAACATATACTTAATGCAATTTAATATATACTCTCTATCTTCATTACTTACATATGGATTAGCAGTATCTTGATCATAAAATGTATCAGTCGTACCGACGTAGGTCTTTCCATCTCTTGGAATTGCAAATATCATTCGACCATCTAGCGTATCAAAATAAACAGACTGATTTAATGGGAACTTCTGATGATCAATCACTAGATGTACCCCTTTAGTTAATCTCAGATTTTTATCACTTTCTAAGCGTTCCATTTCCCTTAACTGATCAACCCATGGTCCTGTTGCGTTGATGATCTTATTTGCTCGAATTGTAAAAGGTACTTTTGTGATCAAATCAATTACATGTACACCTACTATTTTAGTATTTTCATAAATAAAATCTGTAACCTTAACGTAATTGATTGCCTGTGTTCCATGTTCAACTGCCTTTTTTATTACTTCGATTGTTAGGCGAGCATCATCTGTGCGGTACTCGACATAATATCCACCACCTTTAAGTCCCTCTCTTTTAACTAATGGTTCCTTATCAATTGTTTCTTTTTGATTTAATATCTTCCTTCGTTCACTTTTTTTTACAGCAGCTAAGTAATCATATAACCTTAGCCCTAGAGAAGTACTAAACTTTCCAAAAGTACCACCTTTGTATATCGGAAGTAACATCCATTCAGGTGTCGTGACATGGGGGCCATTTTCATAAACAATCGCTCTCTCTTTGCCTACATCTGCCACCATTTTAAATTCATATTGTTTTAAATATCGCAAACCACCATGTACAAGCTTAGTAGAACGACTTGATGTACCAGATGCAAAATCCTGCATATCAACTAATGCAGTAGTCATTCCTCTTGTAGATGCATCCAGCGCGATCCCACACCCTGTTATTCCGCCACCAATTATTAATACATCGAACACCTTTTCAGCTAATCTTTCCATGATCTTTTTTCTTTTTAAACTCGAAAATTGTTCATTCATTGTACTACCTCACTTCAACAAATTTTCTAGTTGATATTAAAGACACGGTAAAAGAAATTCTCTTAAAATTAAAAAGGACCACTACAATTACAATTCCATGTAGAATGGTCCTAAAATTTTAGTAAACAATTGAATGTTAAATTTACTTAAATGCAAGTGCTGCATTCACTGCTTTTTTCCAGCCCGAATATAACTCATAGCTTAAATCATTTGACATCGCTTGCTCGAAGCAACGATCCATTTGCCATTGACCAGCAATTTCCTCTTGGTTTTTCCAAAATCCTACTGCTAATCCAGCTAAATAAGCCGCACCTAATGCAGTAGTTTCATTTATAATCGGACGTTGAACTGGTACATTTAACAAATCACTTTGAAATTGCATTAAGAAATTATTTTTAACTGCTCCACCATCTACTCGCAATGTTTTTAATGAAATGTTAGCATCTGCCTCCATTGCTGTTAATACGTCTTTTGTTTGATATGCGAGCGCTTCTAATGTAGCACGAATAAAATGTTCCTTAGATGTTCCCCTTGTCAAACCAAATACTGCTCCGCGTACTTCACTATCCCAATATGGTGTACCTAATCCTACAAATGCAGGCACAACATAAACTCCATCAGATGAAGTTACTCTAGTAGCATATTTCTCACTATCAGCAGCATTTTTAATAATTCTTAAACCATCACGTAGCCATTGAATAGCAGAGCCAGCAACAAATATACTGCCTTCAAGTGCATATTCAACTTTTCCATCTATCCCCCATGCAATTGTTGTCAGTAGTCCATGATTTGACTTAACTGCATGATTTCCTGTATTCATTAGCATAAAACAACCAGTACCATATGTGTTTTTAGCCATACCTTTTTCAAAACATGCCTGACCAAATAATGCTGCTTGCTGATCACCAGCTATTCCCGCAATTGGAATCTCACTTCCAAAGAAATGGTAACTAACCGTATTCGCATAGATTTCTGAAGACGGACGAACAATCGGAAGCATGCTTTCTGGAATATTTAACATATTCAATAAGTCTTGATCCCACTTTAATTCATAAATATTATACATCATCGTTCTAGATGCATTTGAATAATCTGTTACATGCGCTTTGCCACCAGAAAGCTTCCAAACTAACCATGTATCAATTGTGCCAAATAGTAAATCGCCTGCCTCAGCCTTTTTTCTAGCACCTTCTACATGATCAAGAATCCATTTTACTTTAGTACCGGAAAAATAAGCATCAATAAGAAGCCCTGTTTTTTCACGGACTATTGAATCAAAACCACTTTGTTTCAGTTCCTCGCATATTTCAGCCGTTTGTCTTGATTGCCAAACGATCGCATGATAAATTGGGATCCCAGTATGTTTATCCCAAACGACTGTCGTTTCACGTTGGTTCGTAATTCCAATCCCACTAATTTGATCATGACTAATATTCGCTTCCGCAAGACAAGTTGCGATTACAGCAAGAACCGATCCCCAAATTTCATTCGCATTATGCTCTACCCAACCCGGCTTTGGAAAATATTGAGTAAACTCTTTTTGAGCTGTATGTACAATTTTACCTTCTTTATCAAACAATATTGCTCTCGAACTAGTCGTCCCTTGGTCAAGTGACAAAATGTATTTTTTCATCTCCAATGACCTCCTTGCTATTATTTTATGTATGTGCACATTAAAAATGCGACTATTTAAGGGCAGGTAAAAGAAGAACAGGATAAAAGGTAACAAAAAAAATTTCGAAGTTTCTTATTTAACTTCTATTTTACAGTTCAACTTTATTTCCCCCGTTTTTTACGGTAGGATTTCGGCCATTTAAAATCAAGAGATAAGAAAACTTATTCTTATCTCTATAACAATTATTCGGCATTATTAACAAGAAACCCTCGTAATGCTTTGCAAAGTAAAAAACGACCCATCAAAAATAAAGGTCGCTTTTTCGTCTTATTACGAGAAGTTTAATGTTCTTCTAATAATTTGTAGTTTATCGTTATTTCTTAGGAAATAATGTCGGAAACATCCTAAATAATGGGTAATATTCTTAGATTAAGAAACAAAATGATTAACCTTTTAAAGATGAATGGACTGGCAATGTAATTTCAAAGCTAGTTCCTACATCTTTTTTACTTTGAACTTTAATTTTCCCACCGTGCTCTTCAACAATCCATTTTGCGATTGATAATCCTAGTCCAATTCCATTTTTAGATGTACGAGATGCGTCTTCTTGGAAGAACCGATCAAATATTCGAGGAAGATTTTCCTCGTTTATTCCAACGCCACTATCTATAACTTTTATTATAAAATGATTTTTCACTTGTTCACAGCTAATTTCAATCGTGTCATTCTCATTTGTAAACTTCATTGCATTATCGATTAAAATTACTAGTAACTGATGAAGTCTTTCCTGATCACCAAAATGAAAATACGTTCCTTTAATTGTCAACAATAGTTCTTTATTTTGAATTGATATAATCTCAGTGAAATGGGAAGTTACTTCTTCTAACAATTCGTTTAAAGAAAATACTTTTTTATTTAGTTGTATTTGTCCCGAGTCCGATCTAGCTAAAGTTAATAAACTTGCAACTAGTTTAGATAGTCGCCTATTTTCTTTTAACATGATTGAAAAATCTTGTGCTTTTTCCTCAATTGTAGCACTAGGTTCTCTAAGTAATAATTCCAAACGTGACTGAATGACTGTTAAAGGTGTCCGTATTTCATGGGAAGCGTCAGAAACGAATTCCTGTTGCTTCTGCCAAGCATTTGTAATCGGTATAAGTGCACGTCCAGCCAAAATATATCCGGCTACAACTGCCAATGCACTTCCTAATACCCAGCCAACAATTAATATGATGAGCAATGTATCTACTAAATCCTTTTCCGAATCTATATTCCTTAATATTTGTAGTGTAATTTTCCCGCGATTTGTCTCACCTTGAATTGAAATCGTACGATAATTCATATCACCAATTTTATCATTGTATATTTCATTTATTATTTTAGGATATTTTAATTCATCTTGTAACTCTATTGCATTGATACCTGGCATCGGATTTACTACTTTTTTATTTTCATCCCACATAATCATTAATACACGGGGATCCCGATTAGAAATTGGTAAACGATTTGGATTATCACTATTTTGAATCCGATTAATATTCCATAAAAGTGATTGATCAACCTCTTTATATAAACGATTATTTGTGTATGAATAAATAATTAAAGAAAGGATTCCAATTAGTAAAATAAATACTACCGAATTTATTATCGTTAATCGAATTTTAGTTTTCTTAAACATTTCTTCACCTAGTCATCTTTCATAATATATCCGATTCCTCTGACAGTTTTTATTATACTACCATAATTAAAAGGCTCTAGTTTTTTTCGAAGTTGGTGAACATATACTTCGACAATGGCAACCGTTGTATCCGAATCAAATCCCCAAACTCGATCAAAAATTTGTTCTTTCATTAAAATTTTCCCTTGATTTTGAATGAAGTATTCTAAAAGCTCATATTGTTTAATTGTTAAATGGATTGTTTCATTATTTACTTTGACTGGATGTTCTTTTCCTTTTAAAATAATACCTTGATATTTTAATGAACTATCAATTGTTAGTTTACCACTTCTTCTAAGTAGTGCATAAATTCTCGCTAGTAACTCCGGTCCTTGAAATGGTTTGACTAAATAATCATCAGCACCTAAGTTCAATCCCTCAACACGATCCTCTAATGAATCTTTTGCTGTCAAAAATAGTACTGGTGTATGAATCCCTTCTTTTCTCAAATCCTTTACGATTTCAAATCCATTTTTTTCTGGTAACATTACATCTAATACAATAACATCATATATGTTTTGCATAGCCATGAAGAAGCCTTCTTCTCCTTCTAATGCCTTATCTACTTTAAAATCATTTGATAATAATTCAACGATTGAATTTAAAACTTCTTTATGATCTTCTACAGCTAAAATTCTCAAAAACTTTACCTCCATTAGACTAAAAAAGAAGCGTCCTTAAACAATAGCAACGCTCCCTTTAAATTATTCAAAATCGCAAAGCTTGAATTGTTCTCATTTGGGGATTTGTCCAGTCAACTTCTATCATATCACCAAATGTACTTAGTACGATTATTTCTATTAAAAATTTAAAACTTACTATTTAGTAAAAATCGATTGTTTCTCTTACATAAATTTTCATAATTCCAATGACTGATATAAATGCTGCATCCATTTGTAAAGCGATTTCTACTTACATGTAAATTAACCCAATTAAAATTCCGTTATCACATGTGATTTGTAAGCTTGTTTAGTTCTTATCATGAAGTTTTTCCAAAATAGCAAAAACTTTCCACTCTTTTTTTTGTATAAATTCTTATTAATTGCTGCTACCAGATGCTGGTGGTTGTTGATTAAAATAGCCTCCGCCACCATTTTGTTGAAAGCCTCCTCCATTTCGGAAACCTCTCATCATTTCAGTACGGCTATTATTTTTATAACTTAAATAACCAACTCCGATTAAAGTAAAAACACCAATTACCAAATTTACTATTAGTAAAATTGAAATAACTTTAGGAGAAAATGAACGATTATTTTTCAAATTGGCTTTTTGATTTTTTTCTACTAAATTTGATTCTAAATTTTCCATATTGATCCCCACTCCTTAGAATTGAATAAGAGAATTATGCA
The DNA here is from genome assembly GCA_013200995.1 of Arthrobacter citreus. Classification (GTDB taxonomy): domain Bacteria; phylum Bacillota; class Bacilli; order Bacillales; family Bacillaceae_G; genus Gottfriedia. Next base: position 2,866,133 of record CP053688.1, read on the forward strand.
ATAGAATCCTTAATTTTTTCTTAATAAAATTACTAATATTTCGAATCTATCCTTTGCAAATAAACTCAAATATATGTTCTTTCTAGAATGGAAAGTCAATATAAAAAAGGTGCCTACTAGCTAGATTGCTAATAGACACCAAAAATTTTATAAATTAGTCCAAAAAAATAAATTAAAATATAGTTTTTTCATATGAATTTAAAAAATAGTAGAACAAATGCTTAGGCTAATTTTACCTTTCGAACTACTTGAATTTTGACATGTTTAGGAATATCTCCCTTAATCGTCACCTCACCATTCGATAAAGCGATTTTTGCTCCCCATCCATTTTTAAACTTTTTAATTTTTACTCGAAGTAATCTTATTTCCACCTGACCTAATCCTGATTTGTTTTTTACTTCTAATTCTGGTGTTTTCGCATTACCAATATTATGTAGAAGTAGTTTTACTCTAATCAGAGGTTCTTCAGCGCTTTTTACGATAACGTATGCGTTGCCTTGTTCATCCTCTTTAAATTGGTCGTAAGTTACTGAAAAACCTTTTGTACTTAAGTAAATTTCTCCATCATCATTTACTTTGTAAACTGGTGAAAACATATGTCACTTCTCCTTGCCGTATATTGTTCATATGTAAATAAAGAAAATTTGCCAATTGGCCAGTCTTAGGGCGATGTGAGGGCCGTAGGCGTAGTTGCACTATTACTTTAATTTCTAGAACTGGTTACTACGCAGAGTACTCGTCATCGCTCGCCAATTAAAAACTAAAGTTAAATAAAAAATTGACGATGAAATAATTGAGATTATTTTTACGTCAATTCTAACTTTAGTATGGCTTAACCATAAAAAAATGTTCTTTCCAATATTTAATATGTTTAAATTAGACTTTTATTACAATCAGACAGATTATTCTAGTTTATTAAAAATTAATATAAAATGCAATTTTAAAACTCTAAAATTAATAGCTAATTTTTGGAAATCCCCTTTTAAAATAATCCCATTTTTTTACATAAAAACTTGAAACCAAAACATAGAATTCACCGTATAAATATGCTATTGTTCTAATGAATTATTCAAAAATTTGAAATCGAGTGTTTTATTTTCATTTTGTACTAAATTAAGAAATATCAAAAAAAGGAAGAAGGAAAGTAAGTTGATTTACAGTAAACAAGACGTACTACACAATGAATACCAGAGTATTAAAAATGGTGCCGCTTCTACAATTGCCATAAGCTTATCAAACAATTACTTTATTTTGTTTGCAATCGCAATTTTAGGTGCTACAAATTATCAAGTAGGTTTAATTTCTTCCTTACCTTCAATTGTCGGTATGGCCGCAATGCTCCCCGCTGCTTTTATGGTGAACAAGTTAGAGGAAAAAAGAAAATTCACGGCTTATTCAATTTTTTTCACTCGATTCTTTCTATTAATAATGGTTTTTCTACCATTTATTAAATCAGATCATATCTCATGGTTTTTCGTTATATTAATCGCACTAATGAATTTCCCTGGAACCTTTTTAAATTTAAGCTGGCAAGCTTTTATTGGAGACTTAATTCCAGCAGATCGTCGGAACACTTTTTTTGGTAATCGTAATAGGATTCTTACCTTTACAGGAATGGTTGTAACACTTGTAGCTGGATTTTGTATGAAATCGATAAGTTCCAAAAGCGCTATCCCTTATCAATTACTTTTTTTATTTGCATTTATATTTGGAATGATTGAGTTCTACTATATTTTGAAGCATAAAGAGGAGAAGCAAACAATTGAAACTTCTACTCATTACTCTCCATTTTCAAAACATCTTTTTCAGTATAAACCGTATATAACCTTTTTAGTTTGTGCACTTTTTTTTAACTTCGCATGGCAAATGGCTTGGTCTTTATTTTCGATTTATCAAATAAGATATGCCCATGCTACTGCTTTTTGGATTAGTTTATTTACTGTAAGCAACCAACTTTCTCAAATCGTCAGCTTCCGTTGGTGGGCAAAGATGGCGAATCGATATAGTAATACTCAATTATTAATTTGGATTTCAATAGGAATGGCTTCTGCACCTATTTTAAATATTTTATCTACTAATTATATTTACTTATTTTTTGTAAACTTTACATCAGGCTTTTTTGTATCTGGAACTGTTTTAATTTTATTTAATAGCTTATTAGAATCAACAGAAGAAGAACATCGCACTTCTTATATTGCTAATTATAATTTCTTACTATCAATTATAGCCTTTATCGCCCCACAAGTCGGCGTATTTTTGCTTGAATCATTCAGTATGAATACTGCAATGATCATGTCAACGATCTTCAGAGGCTTATCTGGAGTTTTATTTGGTGTAATGGCATATAAAATGTCTCATTCAAATCAATTAGATTACAAGCGTGATAAAATCTCATTTTAAGACGTTCAGGTAAGAAGGACCAAGGAAAACAAAGTTAAAATCATAATTTTAACTTTGTTTTCCTGTCCTTTCTATTCATGTCCAACAATATTCCTATCGTTACCTTTAGGTTTATAATTATGTATTGGATTAGAAAGTCTTTATTTAGAATTCAGCAAGATACTATTCAAAATAATGCACAAAAAAAAGAGCCCGTTTTGGACTCTGATTAATTATATTCTTCTGGTAAATGCTCAACTTGAATTTCATAGCAAGTCAGCTGTGAGCCTAACATAATGCTATTCTCTTTAGAAGCCTGTTGCTCAGTGCGTTTTGCATGGGCTCCACGGAATGAATCAGAATTTACCCAGTTATGAAAGTTCTCCATTGACTCCCATGTTGTACATACTCTAATTTCATCATATTCCTTTACATCCATTGTTTTTAAAACTTGCATTCTAACAAAACCTGGAAATTTATGTATCCCTTTAGAAACTCTAAATCGTTCAATTACTTCGTCAGCATGACCTTTTACAACTTTAATTGTATTCGTTGTCATAATCATTTTAAATACCTCCTATTTTCATCTGAACGCGGTGCAAGTTGACTTCCACACACCAAAAGATAATTTCTTTTTTCGCTCAGCTTTTTACAAAACGTACTTTCTCATATTCATTCGTCTTACTTATATTTCTTTTTGGTGTAAAAAACGGTCGGTTACCGTTACTGTATATTTCTACATCTATTTCAAATATGTCATGAAACATTTGTTTACAAATAACACTTTCCGAATTTCCATCGTATTTGATTTGCCCATTTTTCATTACTATTAACCGATCGCTATAACTAGCAGCTTGGTTAATATCATGAAGAACCATTATAACTGTCATACCAAATCGATCATTTAGCATTTGAACTAATTCCATAACTTCCAATTGATGAGCAATATCTAAAAAAGTTGTTGGTTCATCTAATAAAAGTACACTTGGGCGTTGTGCTATTGCCATTGCAATCCAGGCTCTTTGTCTTTCTCCACCAGAGAGTGATTGTAAAAATCGAAACTCAAATGACTGTAAGTTGGTAACTTCTAGCGCCCAATCGATGATTTTTTCGTCTTCATCATCTAACTTTTGAAACCAGCCTTTATGTGGATTTCTGCCAAAGGAAACAAGTTCTCTAATTGTTAGATCAAGTTCACTGTTTTGAATTTGTGGAAGCATCGTTAATTTTTTTGCGATTGCCTGCCTACTTAGATTCTTTATTTCATTTCCATCTAATAATACAGCACCCTCATTAGGCTTTAAGAGATTTGAAATAATTCTTAGCATTGTCGACTTACCTGATCCATTTGGTCCAATTAGACTAACAATTTCTCCTTTAGTAATTTCCACATTAATATCTTTTAGTGAAAAAGTTTCGGAATGTGCAAAAGAAATATCCTTAGTTAAAAGCACGAGTTTTTCCCCCTTTATTTAAAATGTATAGGAAGAACGGTCCACCTAAGAATGAAAGTAATACACCTACAGGCAATTCAATTGGGTCAAACCAGCTTCGTGCACTTGTGTCTGCAAGTACTAGAAATACTCCCCCACCTAATGCTGATAATGGTAAAACATATCGATAGTCATTTCCAACAATCATTCTCAAAATATGTGGAATAACAAGTCCTATAAAGCCGATTAATCCAGACACACTTACCGCAACACCGGCTAAAAATGTACTAATTACGATTAAAAAGAATCTACTACGCTCTACATTATGACCAAGGATTTTTGCTACTTCATCACCTAAGTTAAGAATCTTAATATGTTTAATTGCAAAAAGCGATAAGACTAAAGCAGGTACCGCATAAATTGAAACGACCTTTGCTTGGTCCCAAGATGCTCCTGAAATCCCTCCAGCCATCCATGGCAAAACTGCTTGAACTCGGTCGCTAAATAATAACATTAATGCGCTCATCGCAGCTCCAATGACAGAATTTACAGCTACTCCTACTAATATAATTCTTGAAGGAGATGACCCTTTTTGCCACGCTAAACTGTATATCAACATAGCTGTTACAAAACCACCTGAAAAAGCAGCGATTGGTAATAGCATGATGAATTGAGGGAGAACAATCATAATAATGACTGCCATTAATGCAGCTCCTGAAGATACACCGATTATTCCAGGATCTGCAAGCGGGTTTTTCATCACACCTTGCATGATTGTACCTGAAACTGCCAAACACATCCCAACTACTAATCCGACAATGATTCGTGGTAATCTTAACTCCCAAACAATTGTATGAAGCATCTCATCCTTTGAATTAAATAAACCTTCCCAAACTTCATGTAGACTAAGCTTAACGCTTCCAGTAATTGTTGAATAAAGTACAACCAGTACAATCGAAATTAATAAAAAGATTAGTGTTGTTACTCGTCTCTTTGTAAACGGATGTACCCTATTTTCTTTAATTGCTATTGGCTCACTCTGTTTTTCAACTACATTAGATTGCCTCTCCATCATATAGTTCCCCCGTATTTCATAAATAGAAAAAATATAAGGTGATATGATAATAGAATTCATATCACCTATTAATCGATTTAATTATTTGTTTTTCTTAGCTTTAACTTTTAATAACTCTTTGTTCATATAATCTAAAGCATTCGTAATTTTCACACCTGGACTAGCTGCAAATAAGTCACTTGGTAAGAAAATAACATTTTTCTTTTTAACTGCTTTTAAATTTTTCCATGAACTTGAAGACATTAGCTTAACCATAGCTGCCTTTGTTTTCTTTTGGTCTGTATGAGTAATCATAAAAATAACATCTGGATTACTTTTAACAATTCTCTCTGTACTTAAGTTTGCATAACCAGGGAAATCTTTAACTTGTGAGAAACTTGAAGCTATATTTACTCCACCTGTTTTCTTTAATACATCTCCTGAGAATGAACTTGGAAGAGCAACTAAAGAATTTGAACCTGAGCCAAACAAAATAACCGCTCTAACATTTGTTTTACTTTTACTAAATTTTTTTATACGGCTATCAATTTTACCTGTTAATACTTTTGCTTTTTTCCCTTTGTTTAACACTTTCCCAAGTAAAGTAATACTTTTTTTAATATCATTAACTGATGCTCCAGAAGTGATAACAACCTTTACTCCAAGCTTTTCTACTTTTTTAATATTTGCTTTAAATGCAGTAGTCGCAATAACAACGTCAGGTTTTACACTAACAATTTTTTCATAGCTTGGTGAATAAACTGTTCCAATTTGAGTAATTTTTTTTAAGCTAGAATCAACTGGTGTAACTGTCGTTGGACGGCCGACAATTTTAGAACCTAATGCTTTAACTGTGCTTAGATCACCAGCACTTAATATCGCTACTCGTGTTGGAGCTTTCTTAAATGTCACTGTTCTATTTGCAAAATCCTTTACAGTGATTTTTTTTGTTGCTGCTTCAGAAACCGAAGTATTAAATGCTAGTAAGCTAAAAGTTACTAAAACCGATAACATGCTTAATAAAAACTTTTTCATAGATAACTCCTTATGTTTAGTTATTAATGATTATCATTATCAATTACACCCTTCGAATTGATAATAATTTACACTGAGAATAATTGTCAATTAGATTTTTCAATTTTTTTAATCTTTTTCTAATTTGGAATCAATTTATTCCGCTCCATCTCTGTCATGAAGAAAAATTATAAAAAAGGCTTCCACCAATCCCCTCCCCTTATGTTCCCGTCGCAAATTCTCTACACTAAGAAAAAAACTATTTGATTACAGAATAATATGGAATTTCATATTGCAATTGATAATGATAATTGTTATCATCTATAATGGCTTATAATCTACATATAATTTTAGAAGCTAAAAACATCTTTCTGGAGGCTTTCTATGCAAAAACAACCATCAATTGAAACAATCAAACAGAAATATATCGAATTTGTTAACGAATCAAAAACTTTCTCCATTAGTACGCTAGATCAAAATGGCAATCCTTTTATTAGTTACGCACCTTTTGTTAAGCATGAGGGAAAACTATATATATTTATAAGTGGTATTACAGAGCACTATAAATTTATTGAGGAGAATGAATTGATTCATATCATGATGATTGCCGATGACTCTAAATCACCTAATCTATTTGCAAGAGAACGTGTTCGTTTTCAATGCACGTCTGAAAACATTGGGAATGATCATAAAGAAGAAATTTTTTCCAAGTTCGAGGAAATTCATGGCGCATCAATGATAAAACTACTTCGAGGACTAGCTGATATGTCATTATTTGAACTTACTCCTATCCATGGGAGATATGTCGTTGGATTTGGATCTGCGTACGACGTCGATCTTTCTGGAAATAAATTTGAACATGTTATAGTTGATAAAAATAAATAATTACTCTATCCACTTTCACCATAAATCGATTAATTATGTGAAAGTGGTTTTTATTTCTCCACACTCTAAAGCTTTTAAAGAAAACAGAGTCGTTGTTACACTTATAAGTATTATCTAAAAATGAAAACCACTTCTATTTTTTCTCCGCTACCAATTACTATTTTCTTAATGTATAAAAAAAAATAATTGACATTAGTTCTCAATAGCGTATATGATTTTAATGAAAATGATAATCATTATTAATTAAACTTTACACCTTCACCTATTTTTACAAAGTTTTGTATTTTATTTATCATTTTCTGATAGGAGATCTAACGAATGAAAATTAAATCAATTATTAATATGGCAGCAGTTGGTGCTATTATTGCAAGTTCCGTTGTATTAACTAAACCTACTTCCACTGGCGCAACAGTTTACGTTGGTAAAATAGTTAACGAATCAAAAGCTCAAATGAAAAAAGCATATAACTCGTATTACATCCCAGTTCAAAAGACTGGTAAATTAGCTAATAAAGCTACTGTTGTAGCTGAATATAACAAAGCAAAAAAACAATATAATTATTCAAAACAAACGATCAATAAATATTCCAAGAAGGCAAAGCAAAAATATTTAACGGACCTTAATAACACATATAAAATGTATATTACGAAACGTGTTGAACCTTATCTAAAAGCAACGACATCTTTAGATAACTCTGTAAAGGTTGAATCTGAACTTCAAACTGCAGTTTTAGATGAAGATTTAGATGCTGTGATCGTTGCACATAGTAAACTAGGAAAATATGTATCATCGAAGCAATTATCTCTTTATAATCACGTTTATGATGCAAAAACGAGAAAAATTTTCTTGAATGAGTATAAAGATCAATCTTCTAAGTATAAACAGTATCGATATGACGTTACAATTTCTAAAAAGTTGGATCAAACTGCTGATCTATTGGAATATGGCAAATTAGCAAAAGCGAATACGATTTTGAAATCTGTTAAGCCTATATTAAATCGCACATCAGCAACATTTAAAGAAGATCTAACAAACGAATATAATGATTTATTAGAAGTATATACTGATGCAATTAAACCTCCTACTGCTGAACTCGATTATATCGATGCGACAAATGGAAAATTAACACTTGAATTTGATATGGGTGTTTCTACATTATCAATTAAAGATTTAAAAGTATCAGTAAGTATAAATGGCGGTACCGAGCAAACAATCACGCCTACTAGCATCACGCTTAGTGCTGACAAATCAACTGCATTCATTATTGTAGATCAAATTAAAGCAACTTCTACAGTACAAAGTGTAGAATACTCCGTCGTATATAAAGGTGATAGAACAACTGCAGATCCATTTGAAGTAAGTGCTTTACAATCTAATTAATCGAAAAAGATAATTTTAAAAGGCCAACCTAAAAGTCAGAGTACCTGATTATAGGCGGCCTCTTTTTAACTTTCGAGATCTGTCGGGGGATATTCGTTTGATTTTCTTGTTAGATTTGATTTTATGTTCATCATTTACAAATATTTAGTAAATTTCTTCACTTTTTTTAAAGAAATAGAGCAATTTTATTAATTTCCACTATTGAGTAACTACTTCTTAGCAATAATTAAGCTGGGATACCCTAACCCGTATAGGTAATATCTTATCTAATTTGGGATTCTAGAGAATTTAATTTCAGATTCTCTATTTTTATTTGCACTTCGTCTTTTATTTTCAGTTTTTGTATTCTTATTTGCACATTTCAACACTCGTATTTACACTACGACATTTATTCAAATTACTCTTCTTTTGATACACCCTTATTCACAGCGTTAAAATATGACTTATCTATTAAATAAGTAATCTATAGATTGAATCCATTTCACTTTACGTGCGTTTTGCTGCAGTCTGAATTCAATGCTTTTTTATAGGCAACAGAACGACTATAAAATCATACTGTAATTAATGTGATATTTATTTTTCGCCTAATAAATGTTAAATAGTGCATTTTAATAAAAATTTCTAACCTTTCTGATTTAAATTTGTTACGATTAAACTAGTATGATTTAAGAAAGGATTGTAATATGACAATAACTTATCGTTTTTATGAGAGTCCTTCAGATCTTGATTTACAGTATGATTTTTGGAATAAAATAACGAATTCTTTAAGGTATGCCTGGAAAGCAACATTGTCTCCTAAACTATTTGAAAATCAGTCGGAATTTAATGAGAAATCTAGATGCTTTGCATTTGATGGGGATGAACTTGTAGGATATATGAGTTTCTCCGGAAAGGGAGAATTTGTATCGTTAGGCTATCCGTGGGTATTACCAGAGTATGAGGATACTGTACGAGATGAACTATTTGAAAGAGTTTACCAATTTGCTATAAGTGAAGAATATGGCGGAAAATTACTTGCACAGCGATTTAGAGGTCAATGGTCAAAACAAATAGATTATTTCGTATCTAAAGGTTTCAATATTACAAGTCGTTCACAAATTGTTGGGGCACATTATCCACTACTTATTAAAACTATACAAAATATCCCTGGATTTACTTTCGAAATAAAAGATCAATTTCAATTTAATGTTTGGAAAGATTTAAAAATGAAGCAACAAATTCTTACTAATGAACAAGTTGCTATGATGAATGAATATTATAACTCTATAGAATTTGACTATGCAGTTGAATGTAAATTGGAAAATCAAACGATCGCCTATTTCGGAATTACAATACGCCCTGACACCAAGTATTCTGAAATTTTAGCTGTAGCATATACAGATGCAGCTATTCCATATTTTTATGATATTATGTCAGTCATCCATAATGAGAACATTAATCGAAAAGTAACAACTGTTACAATAACTAAGTCTCAAATTCCTAAAGTAGTCCTACAGGAAAAACTTGGTTTTACTCCTTTAACAGAAGATGTGATGATGCATAAGAGATAGTTGGCACACAAATAGTGAAAACCCGCACGGAATTACGAATTTCTAGCGGGTTTTTTGTGCTTTTACTTGAAATTGCGTCGGTAACTATTGCATAACTTACCATAAATCGGTTTCAAGCAATTTTATGCACAAAAACACTCTTGTTATGCACGAAAATCGGTAAATTATGATCAAAGTTCACAACTTTATAAACAAAATACATAATTTGTTCCATAATATAAAGGGAACTGTCTCAAAGTAGATCGACTTGAGACAGTTCCTTTTTCAATTCTACTCTACAATAAAGTCACAACTTCCACATACCGCGCCGTTAATCAGCAGGCTGATCGTGTGTTGGCCAGGGTAGTGCTTTCTTGTTGATAAGTTTTTGAATGAGTGAGATTTGTTATATGATAATGTTTTGTTTTTCTCGATTGTGTTTTCGGATATTTTGAAGATTTTTTTTGTGCGGTTTCCTTTTGCTTTTACGTAATCAATTGCAAATTCGATTCTAATTTTTGTAGGGGTCGGTTCGTCACTATGAATCTTAAATGAAAAGTTTAGGTCCTCACCGATTTCTATTTTGTCTGATTGCAATTGGAAATTTTCAATATTGATTGCATTTGTCGTTTGGAATCCGAAAATCGTTAAAGCTTCTATATTCCCCTTTTTAAGTAGAGTTCTACATGCATGCTTAATAATCCAATTTGTATTTGGATCTTTTCCATACCATTCTTTTGCAATCTTTAATACTAGATTAGGATGGTCTTTTGAAATGTCATTTAAATTATTCGCTACGCTTTTACGAACATATAATGACTCGTCTTCTTTTAAGTTTTCTAAAATTGGAAGAATCGGAGTTGGATCTATTTTCAAGCTTTTTAGAACCATCCCCCACGGTAATTTCGGACGACATCCTTCACTTGCAAGTCTTCTTACATGTTCACTATGATGAGTAGACCATTTTAGCATTTGAGCCATCATTCGTTCTTGGTCTTGAACGATAAACGGCCTAACCGCAAATTCAGAAGTTGAGTGCTGTGTAAATAATTCTAGCGCTTCCATCGATTGATCCCAATTTTCTAAACCGTATACCTCTACAAAATCAGGAAAAATAATACTACTTAGTTGATTTGTTGGAAATTTATTTAATATACTCCTTAAAATCTCAATCGATTTTTCATAATTACTAGGTAATAACTCCCCTAAACAAACCGTAATATGTCTCATTCTCTCCTTTAAAGTTTTATCTTCCCACTCTTCATCGAAGATTTTATCGATAAAAGTATCGCGATTAAAATCTTTATATACATTCTTGATCTCATTTGCAATTTTTAATATTAAATTATAGTTATATATATCCTTTAAAGCTTCTGCCATCTTTATTCTCCAATAACATTATTTAATTTCACCTAATAAAGTGAGTGGCTGTGCGATTAATCTTTTTAATTCTTCAATAGAATCCTTTTTAATAATTGCTAGTGCACATGTCGCTGGTCCAGCTGATTTATGTAACTGGATGCTAGTTTGATTTAAATATTTGATCTCTTTATTATGTGTTTCCATCAATTGATTTAATTCAAATAGCACTCCTTTTGAACCGATTGGTAAAACATCAGAAACATCTTTGTTACTAGTTAACTGCTTTAATGAATTAAAATTAATGATTTCATTTTTATTTTCATTCAAATCTTCTACTACTTCTTGTCCTACTTTTGGATAACCAATCAATATGACCACGTCACCCGAATTTACTTCTTTTCTATTAAATGGATTATAGATTTCACCCATTAAAGTGATTCCTAAACCCGTTTGTTTTGTTGGTATGTTTTCTTCAGTACTTCCAGTAATATTTATATTTAAATCATCTTCGTAAAAATTTGCTTCATTATATTCTTTTATCGCTTTTTCAATACCGTTTATAATTCGTTTCCCTCTACCGTCCATTTCTACACATAATGTATTAATTAACACTGTAGGCTTCGAACGAAAAGCTAGCGTTTCAACTAAACATAATTTTGCAGTTAAATAACCAACTATTTCTTCATCAACTCTTATGTAATCAAGCTCACTCATCCCTATTCCACCGCAGCTATCACATGCTATTGTAAAATATCGATTTGAATCTATTTGCATTAAAGTTAAATCCCTAAATTTTGAAGTTTGCACGTTTCATCACCTTTTGAAGTATATATGCTAATACAATATTTACCGCTGATGCTAAAGTTAATGGCAGAACCATCAAGATAAAAAAACTACTCACAGTCTTAAATGTAAATGAATGATTTAAATAAGCAATTAATAGACCGCTTAATATTGTTGCAACTGGACCATTTAAAATAATTGCGACGATCATCGCAATGTATTTGTTTATTTTTTTAAATAATACGCCATAAATCCAAACGATCACAAGCATTTGAATTGCAATAAATAAATGCACTGGTACTGTAAATGGAAAACCAGATGTAAATGCTGTAAGAAGATGACCAAGCGCTCCTACAACCCCGCCGGCAATTGGAGATAATAAGATTGCAGCAAGAAAAGCCGGCAATGAATCAAATGCAATTGAATAAATAATTTTTATATTAGACAAAATTGCACTTAATGCGATAAACAATGAAAGTAAAACTATTCTTTTTGTGTTCAATTTCCCCATCCTCTTAATTAAGTTGAATAATATTTTTCAAAAATCCAAACCCATCATTATATTCAATTTCAATAATACATCCATTACTTGTATAAAACTTCCAAAATTGGCTTAAATCTAAATGGAGGAAATTTAAGAGTAGGAGCTTCATAATGCCTCCATGCGTAACAACGATTATGTCTTCATTTAATGCAATCATCTCACGCACAAATTCATTCACTCGATCTGCACACTGCTTTAGGCTTTCTCCATTCGGAATTTGAAAATTTATTAAATCTTTGTTCCACTTTTCAACAATTTCAGGTACTTCTTTTAAAAGTTCAGCATATGATTTCCCTTCGAATAATCCAAAATTTGTTTCATGTAATCGGCTATCAATTTTTTTGGATACACCTGTTAACACTTCAATCTCTTCACTTAATGCCGTACATCTGCGAAGCGGACTTGAATACAAAGTGTAGTTTGACGTCGAATCAATCATTTTGGATAACTGAGAAACGACTTTTTTCATTTGAAGTAAGCCAGCTTCCGTTAGATCAAAATCCGTCTTCCCTGCATAAACCTTCTGTTTGTTTCCAATGCTCTCTGTATGCCTAATTAAAATTATTCTCATATTAATCTCTCACCAATAACAGCAAAAATTAAAAAGCATAATTGAGACACTTCAATCGTAAATCCAATGACATCGCCAGTAATTCCATCAATTTTTTGATTGATCCTCTTCGTTACAAATCCGACGAAAATAAATGTCACAAAGATTGCCATAATAATCCCCATTTCGTTTAGTAAGACACTGCCTAAACAAATGAGTAACATATATAAAATTAATACAATGACAGAACTATTTTTTTTTGCTTCTATAATAAACTGACTTCCAAATCCTTCATTTCTAGCATAAGTACTTAATCGACAAACAAACAGAGCTATACATCTTCCTACAATCGGAAACAAAAAAATCACAAACGCCGTACTCTTCGTAAGAAATAACCAGTCTCCTAAAAATAGAATGATTAAAGAAATAACGCCAAAAGCACCAATACGACTATCTTTCATAATTTCGAGTATTCTTTCTTTAGAACGATGACTAAATATTCCATCTGATGTATCTGCAACTCCATCAAAATGCAATCCACCTGTTAAAAGTAAATATAATAGTAAAATAAGAAAAGCTACCGAATCTTTGTCCAAAATGAACGATATTCCACTTTCCAAACTAACAAGAATAATACCAAACAATACTCCTACTAAAGGAACCAATCTTATTCCTTTTCCTAGTTCAGCTTCTATAAACTCATAGTTTTTAACTGGTATTGTTGAAAAAAAACTGAGTACCATTTTAAATCGATTCATATCGCTACTCCTACTTTATTCTTAGTGGTATACCAGCCGTGACGAGGATCACTTCTTCAGCTCTAGATGCAATTTTTTGATTTATTCGCCCAGCAATATCTCTAAAAATCCTGCCAAGCCTATAAGCTGGAACTAGTCCATATCCTACTTCATTCGATACAATTAATAATGACTTTTCAAGTTGTTTACAAACATCAATCAGTTCATTCACTTCTTTTTCTATAAATAATTCTAACTCGTTAATTTGTTCATTATTTATCGTTTCAAAATCAATATCGGTATATCGTTCGAACATTAAATTAGTAATCATAACTGTCATGCAATCTACTATTACATACTTCGCTTGTAAAAATTTTTCTTCCATTTTTAACTTGTTAAATTGTTTATATTGCTCAACAGTATGCCAATCACTTGAACGTTCTTCTTGATGTCTTTTTATTCTTTCATTCATGTCTCCATCTGTTGGAATAGCTGTAGCAATATAAACAACATCATTTTGATTTGATTGTAATTCTTTTATTCTTCTTTCTGCGTAAGAACTCTTTCCACTTCGAGCTCCTCCAATCACAAAAATCAAATTCTTCACCCCCACAATAAAAAACTTACTTTGTTCTTATCTATCATAATTCATTTTCGATAAAAATGAGCAAAAAAAAGAAGGTAGAATTTTAAAAATTACCTTCTTTTTATGCTTCTTCTCTTTTCGTTACATTTTTATCTTTTATAAACTTTACTGCCTAAAATATCAACATCAACTTTAATATCTTTTATTAACTTAATATCGATTTCATTTAACGTTTTTATATCCCATTCTTTACGATCGTACCGATAAGGCTTTTCTGAAATATTGAGCAAGTCTGCATGAAGCTCTTCTCCTTTTTTAATTGTTTTTAAAATCTCTTTTTTTATTCTCCTACTAATTTTTGCAGAAATTTTCTTCTTACTTAGATGATGCTCATTTTGCACGATCGCTACTTTTGTTTTTACTTTAATAATATACTTTGGCTTTTTACCACCTTTTACGACTTTAACTGATCCTCTGGAACTTCTAACTACTAAATTTAAATTACCTGAATCAAGTGTAAGTGGTAAGGTATAATTTTTTTGTTCAATAAAATCTAATGCTTTTAAATCCTTTACACTTACTTGCCCTTTATATTTTTGTTGAGAAACAGCGTAAGCACCATTAATATAAGCTACTTTATCTAAATTTTTTTCTTCAAATTTCTTATCTTCGATCCCTAATGAAGGAATTAACAAAGTCCCAACAGGTTGGCTGTATCTCGAAATATATTGATGGAATTGCATGCTTAAAACGATTAAGTCCCCTCTGCTTTTATCATTAGGATTCGTTACTACTGTATATAAAAAAGGTAAATTAAAGAAACTTTGACTCAATAGGATTTCTTTGATATCCCGATCCGTACCATAAATCCACATTGTATATCTTAATAATGGTCTTCCGCTTATAAATGAATTAACTTCCTTTAATTTACTTTCGATGACTGATTTACTCAAAATGACACTGTTTATATGTCCGTAATATAAAGGAATTGGTGAATTTGATTCTAATTTAGTAAACGCCTCCTGTATACTTTTACCTTTTGCTTGACCAATTAACGGTGGAGCAGGTATTTGTAATGCACCGCTCTCTTGTTTAGCGATATTCGAAAAATTAAGAGCTTGAATCGTTACAACAAACTGATCGTCTTTAAAATCAATTCCAAAACTTGTGACTAATGTTTGATCAATAATCGTTCGCTCTCCCCAACAACCGGTTAAAACGAATAATTGAAATACCATCAACGTAATAATTAGTAATTTTTTCATCTAATTTCTCACTCCTTCTGACGGTCTTCATCAACAGGATGGAGTGATTGATTTCTTTTCACTTTAAATCTTTGTGGCAACTTTATAACAACATTTAAAAAGTCTGATTTACTTGGAACTGATAATAATGATATATAAGGTTGACCGAAGCTTTCTAATGAAACGACCATTGTTCCTAATAGAAAAAAGCCAGTAAAAAATCCAATTAAACCTAGACCAGATGATAAAAATAAAACTAAAAAGCGGAGAATGACAATATTTCCTGAGATATTCTGATTAATTAATGTATAGCCTGAAATAACAGTTACAGCTACTACAACAAGCATAGATGGTGAGGTTAAACCTGCTCGTATAGCAGCATCACCAATAAATAGCCCTCCTAAAACAGCTACAGTTTGTCCTACTGCTTTTGGTAAACGAATCCCCGCTTCTTTGAATAATTCAAAAAAACCTAACATTAAAGTCGCCTCTAGTGGTGCTGAAAATGGCAACCCATTTCTTGACATACCAATTGTCGCAAGGAATGGATATGGTACTTGATCTAAATGATACGTTATCAATGCAATATAAAAACCAGGTAGAAAAATCGTTGTGATGATTGCCATTATTCTTAAGTACCTTACGACATTCACATAATAAAAACTGGCATGTATATCCTCTGGAGAATATACGAGCTGATTTAAATTTGTTGGACCAATTAGACAAGTAGGATTTCCATCAACAATTACCGCAAATCTCCCTTGATTCAATGACTGTACAATGAAATCTGGCCTACCTATATTATCTAGAAGAGGAAATATTGAGAAAGGTTTATCATATAAAGCTTCCTCAATTTCATAGCTACTTAATACCACATCTTTTTTAATTAAACTTAGACGTTGTTTCACATCTGAAAGAATTGAAGGATTAATAATATCCTCAATGTAAACTAATAAAACCTTCGTTCGACTTCGTTCACCGATTGTATACTCGACACTTTTTAATGTTGATGTCTTAAGTCTTTGACGAATTAATGCCATATTATCTGAAATATTTTCAACGAATCCATCTCTTGGCCCACGAATAGAATTTTCTAAATTAGACTCTTCAGGACTTCGTTTAGGAGGGTTGGCAACTGAAATAAAGAAGACATCATTTAAGTAGGAACTAAATATGACTAAATCCCCCGAAAATAAATTTTCTTCAACTTCTTTTTTAAGATTAGATTCTTTCTTCAATCTTTTAACTTCCACTATATTTCTTAGTAACTCAAAATTAAATTTCTCTTCTTTTTGGACTATATTAAAAATGTCATTGATAATTTGATTACTAAATTGCATATCAATTAAGTTTGGACAAAACATAATGATCACAAAATGCGAGTCTTCACCTTCTTGATATGATTTCGTTCTAAAATCGATATCTGACGAGTGATTAAATGACTCCATAAATTCTAGTAAGTTTAGAGTTCTCGGTTCTTTTGTCATGCTGAATCACCTTTTAATTTTGAGATAAATAAAAAGATTACCATTAAACATATTAAAAAACATAAATTGATTGGAAAGTAATAGTACTGTAAAAAGTTATAAAAAGACGACGCATTCCAAGGAACCATAACTGCCACTAATAGTGAAATTGATAATACTGGTAAACTCCATTTCTTTCGTCCGCCATAATTGATAATGTAATTTGCGATAAACAAGTTTAAACTAATCCGAATAAAAGCGCCTGACAACCATTGATAAATTGATAAAAAATCCAATCTAGTAATATTCTGTCCTAGCGTTAAAAGTTTCCATTGCTCATAAACTGGATTTCTCATTTTCTCTGCTTCAACAGGTCCAAATTCCATTATTGCCCCTGTCAATGGTCCCAAAATTAACATTAATAATATAAAACTTACTATAATAAGCCATTTTATTTTTACTTTATCTTTTAAAAATGAATTTAAAAATAATATAAAAATCAACTCAAAAAATCCAGAACAAGTATAAATAAACCCATGGAAAAAATCATGATACCCATTTTCAAATACAGGAAATAGTAATCCATAGTCTTTGTTTTTAACATTGCCAATGCCTACTAAAAATCCAAAAAAAACGACCGGCGGTAAAATTAAAAATGCAACCGTACTGATTGTATGAATCCCTTTGGAAACTGCATAAAAGCAAATAAATACAATTAATAACACAACAATAAAATCTGGAATATCCTGCGTATAATTTATATTTGCCCATATAAATGTAAATCGAAAAGTAACGAATGCTGCTAATAAAAAATAAGCTACCAAAATAGCTGATAAAACGTAAGCGATTGGTTTATAAAAAACTTTGAACATTAAAGATAAAATATCTTCATTCTTCAGTTTTTTATAAATATAAAAAACTAACAATGTCCAAATCACAAAAGGAAGAATGCTAGCAACAACCGTAATCCACGAATCTCGATGAGTTGATGTCAAAACACTTGGAACAATAAAAACATGTAACATAAAACCGGTAGACATAATAACTAAAATATAAATATGAGCTGAATAAATAAACTTCTTATTCATGAAAAAGTCTCCCTAAACATCCTTTATTCCTTTAAGTTAACCCGATTTGAATCTCTTTATGTGTATAGAGTAAGGTTTTGGAAGAATAGACGTTGAAAGAAGATGTGAAATCTGTTTGGGGGAATGTTGATTTTCTTATACAGACACTAAAAGACTAGAAGATTTATTAGTCACTTTTTCAATTAAAAAACCTTCTCCCAAAAATCATCGGGAGAAGGCTGCCTTTGAATTTCCAGTACTTCTTGTTTTCCTGTTTTTTCCGGCCCTTAATTATTCAATCCTAATTCTACTAAGATACTATCTAATGTAGCACCTTTATATGATTTTTTAGCTTTAGGCGGATTTGGAACAGTTGAATTTTGTAATCCGAAATTCTTAATTACATAATCCATATCTTTTGCATCAACTACTTTATCAAAGTTAAAGTCAGCTGATGCTTTGTTTGTGCCCCAGTATGTTTGTACGGCTAATGCGTCTAAAACGTCGATTACATCGTCTTTATTTGCATCTCCAGCTGGTGCAACATCTAATAAGTAGCGTAATTGTTTACCGATTAAATCACCGCGGATTTTATCAAATAATGTATCCATTTTTTGATTCATAGTAAAGTGACCTGGTACATCTACTGATAAAGTATAAGGTTTGCTGTCTAGTTTAACACCATCAAACGCATAGTCACCTTGTTTTGATGTAATTGGTGCTTGTAATACTGTTTTACCATCATAAGAATTTAGTGTAATTTTTGCACCTAATTTACTTTGATCAATAGCATAGTTTGTTTCACCTGTTTCAGGGTCTTTTGCACCTTCTACTTGAAGTGTTCCTGTTAGTTTTGAAACAGTTGGTTTAACATTGTAGCCTTCAATATAAGTGTATACATTTTTCGTTTCTACATTTGATGTATCAACTGTTGATGCACCATTACCAGAGAAGTTTATTGCAGAACCTGTTGTAAATGATTTATCAAGTGTTTTAATATCAAAATTAAACAATTGAGTATCTTCAGGTAGCATAGCTGAACCTGAGTAAGTAAAAGTAAAGTCGTATTGCGTAATATAGTCCCAAGTTGTAGGAGATGTTTTTACTGTAACTTGTGCGTCGCCATATTTTTTAACTTCATCATTCACTTTAATATTATCAATTGTGCCTTGACTATTGTTCAGTTGAATTGTTAATTTAGTTGTTTTTAAATTACTGATATTATTTGCTTTTACAGAGTAATTTACAGTATCACCAGGTACAATGTTTTGCTTATTCGCTTTTAAGTAATAATACGGAGTTGTATTTTTTACGAAAGCGATTCTAATTTGAGCAGTTGGATTTAACGCTGCATCCATACCATAGAATGTTAGAGGTAGTACTGGATATTGGCTATCAACTAATATTTGATCCTTATAGTCCCCATTTTTATCTACATTGATTGGTAACGATGGGAAGAATGAGTTATAAGTATAAACAATCGTATTATCTGATTGATTAGCTTTAATACCATATTTATTAGCTTCATCAATTTCTGGGTCATTTACGTTTATATTGAAGTCATACAACATTTGACCATTTTCATCTAGTTGACTATCACTGTATTCGATAACCTTTTGATCTAGTTTATCAAAGCTTGATGTCATATTAGGAACACCATATTCCAACATAAAGTCCCTTGCTTCAGCAAACGTTTTTCCGCTATCACTTACACCTACAAGTCTTAGTTTGTAGTGCCCTGGTTTAATTGTTTCGTATTTACTACTTATTGGATTTTTCGCATCTCCAGTGAATGGATAGTAAACTGCTCCAACAAGTCTACCAATACTGTAAACTACATCTTCTTTCATTACTGATGTATTAAATGAACCAATCAATCCTAAATCTTCCCCTGTTGTTGGGTCTTGGATCACAACATCTAATGTTTTCATATTAGTTTTTAATGCTACACTTCCATCCATAAACGGATATGCATAAGTTGGGTTTGTTATTTTATTAGAATAAAGCGGATTGTATAAATCAAATGACTTAATTCCTTCTTCTACAACACGAACACCAAATGGGATTTGATATTGTTCAGTTGGATCTGCTGTATTCGTAAATGTAACATATCCTTCATAAGTCCCTTTTTCTGCTGTTTTAGGAATATTTAAGTTAAACTTAATTGATTTTGAACTAATTCCATTTAACTTAACTGATGTAGGGCCTGAAAGTGTTACTTTATTTGATGCTGCGTCCTTTGATCCTCTTAATCCAGTTTGATATTTCACGTCTACTTTAAATGTCTTTGCTTTTTCACTACGATTTTTTAAAGTAACGTTTCGTGAATCTGCAATATCATTATCATCGAATCCAAATGAACCAAAGCTCATCCCACCAGTTAACTCATTAATCAATTTTTCTTTGCCATTTACTATTGTAGGTGTTTTGTCGACTACTTCTAATTCTACGTTTGAGTGAATTGCTTCATAAGCATCTACGCGTCCACTACCTACTTCAAATACGCTATATGCTTGTGATAAAGGATCAGCTGTATTCATTAAGATAGATTTAATATCTTCAGGTTGCAAGTCTTTATTTGACTGAAGTAATAATGCTGATACACCTGCTACATACGGTGTTGCCATTGAAGTACCAGACATACGCTCATAAGCATATTTATAATCTTCTGGTTTTGTGCCATCACCTGTTTTATTATTTACATAAAACGGTACACTTGAAAGAATCGAAACACCTGGAGCTGTCACTTCTGGTTTAATATCATAATTTACTCGTGAAGGACCTCTTGAACTAAACGTAGCTAATTCATCAGACGCTGTTTGTAGCTTAGAATAATCACCAAAAGCAACTTCATTTCTACCTGCTTTAACTGCTTCTGTAATTTTCAATCCATCTTCATATGATACTGAGAATGAAGGAATTGCATCTACCGACTCGCCTAAGAATGCTTGAATCGCACCCTCACTTTTATTATCTACATTATTTGCCATTAAGACGCCTACAGCACCGGCAGCTTTTGCATTTTTGATTTTATCAATTAATGCGATGTCGCCGCGTTGAATATACGCTATTTTTCCTTTTAAATCTTTACCTGTAAAGTCCTCCGGATAGCCTAATCCTACATCGACTAACTGATTTTTAGTCCCTTTTAAAGCTGTTATATCGTCTGAATAGTTTTGAGCTAATTGTCTAAAGTCATATTTGTTTCCATCTTGTGTGCCGTTATATTGATAAAGATCAATCGCTACTGATGAAGCTCCGACCGTTAATGCTAACGCTGCTGCTCCAGGAGATCCTAAAGTGTCCATTTGGTCTCCATCATTTCCTGCAGCAACAACAGTCGTTACGCCACTTAATACGGCATTGTTAACCGCTATGGAAGTTGCATAAAGTGGATCATTTAATGATGCACCTAATGACATATTAATAACATCCATACCATCTTTTATTGCTTTATCGATACCAGCGATAATCGCTTCACTTGTCCCAACACCACCAGGACCTAGTACACGATAAGAGTAAATATCAGATTCAGGTGCTGCTCCAACTTGTTTGTACTCGCTATTTGCTGCACCTCGTCCACCAATGATACCTGCTACGTGAGTACCATGCTCAGTATAATAGTCAGCTCCATCTGCCGAACCTGGCTTACCAGCTTTTACCCAATCCTGATATGTAGTTTCCATTGGATCATTATCATTATCGACAAAGTCATATCCACCTTTGAAAGCATCTTTTAAATCAGGATGGTTATAATCGATACCAGTATCAAGAATACCAACTTTAATACCTTTACCCGTGTAACCTTCAGCATGTAACTTATCCAATCCATCATACGGAGTGTAGTTCGCTACTTTTGACTTGTCTGCTTTTAACTCACTATTCTTATCTGATTCCTTCGGAGGATCAATTGAAAATTTCTCATTACTCCATACTGTTTTAACAGCTTTTGATTTTAGTAGGTTCTTAATTTGGTTTGCTGGTAGACTCATTGACACACCGTTAAAAGCGTTCTTATAAGAGCGTTTAATTTTAAAGTTTACTTTTTTATTATTTTCGTCCTTAAGAACTTGGCCAACTTCATCATTAAATGTTGCATGATCTTGATCCACTAATTTCGCCGCTTGCGACTCGGATAATGATTTACCATCTACTTGTGCTTCAATTTGAGCAACTTTAGCTGGTTTATTAGCAAACTCTACAATAACAGAAGTTTGGTTTGAAGTAGTTTGATCAACATTCTTTGAGATTTGAAGTCCCGTCGCTTCATTTGTTGAAATTTGTTTTAAAGCAGCTCGTTGCTGGGAAGTTAAACTTGCTAGTATTGTTTCTGTTTTCCCTGCTGCTTTTGAAACATTTGTTACATGTGCAATCGGTGCTATAACAACACTAGATGATAGAGCTAATACGGTAAAGCCTGTTACAAACTTACTTTTCTTTACTCTTTTCCCCATTTTCCTTCCTCCTGGCTTCTCTTTATCTAAAGTAAAATTTAAGCGAAGTTATATGATTTATAAAATAGTAAGTTACTTTTTTTCGTCATATTCTAACTATCCTGCATCAAATTTACTTTCTATATTTATTATTGTTTTTATTTAATTTTCGGTCAATTGGGTTATACTTCCCCCTAATTTACCAATAAATAGAAACCTCCCTCTCTACTTTCGACAAAGTTCTCCCTTGAAAAAAATAGAAATAACCCAATTTTTGTATTATTTTAGTGGAAAGAAGAACTACTTGAAATTGCTCATCTTATTTTAATTAAACGTTAATTATTCTTTTTCCCTTTAAATAAATGCTTATTTTATAAGCAAATCTCAATAATTGTTCTCGTCCAAACTCTTTTAAAATACTTTTTTTCATCACTTATTAGGTCTCAATTTTTATTTGCACTTCACTTCTTCACTATTTCACTGATAGTAATGCAACATCAAAAAGGAAGCCAAATTTTCTGGCTTCCTTTTTGCAAACTTATTATTGATCTAAACCTAAATCTTTTAAAATACTATCTAAAGTTGCACCTTTGTAAGTAGTTTTTGGTTTTGGTGCTTTATCAACAGTAGGATTTTGTAATCCATAGTTTCTAACGACAAAGTCCATATCCTTTTTATCTACTACTTTATCAAAGTTAAAATCGGCTGTAGCCTTATTTGTACCCCAATATGTTTGTACAGCTAATGCATCTAAAACATCAATTACATCATCTTTATTAACATCTCCAGCTGCAGCTGTTAATAAGCTTACATTATACCTCTTTCCTAAATTCTCACCACGCACTTCATCTGATAAAAGTACTTGTCTATTCATTGTAAAATGTCCAGGAACATCAACTTTATAAGTATAAAGTTTTGGCTCTGCTTTCAGTCCTTCTGCGCTAAATTGTCCGCTTTTATTGATTGTAGGTTGTACAATTGTTTTACCATCATAAGAAGTAACTGTTACTTTTGCACCGATTACACTTTGATCAAGCGCATAATTCGGCTGACCGTTTGCTGGATTAATTGTTCCTTCTAATTGTAATGCTCCATCTATCTTTGAGTATGTGTTCTTAATTTTATAAGATTCCATGTACGCATACACATTGCTTGTCTCAACATTTGATTGGTCAATTGTAGACGCCGTCATTGTATACCAATCATTTGGCACACTTCTTGTATATTTCTCTGCTGTTTTCATGTCGAAATTAAACAATTGTAGGTCTTCTGGTAAAGCTTTTGTTCCATTATAAGTAAATGTAAATGTATAAAGCTGACTTGTTCCAGAAGGTACTGAAGTTACTGAAACTTGTGCATCTCCATATTGTTTTACTGCATCATTTACAACAACATTTTTGATTGTTGCTAAGTTCGGATCAACCTTAAAATTAATTTTAGTTGTTTTTAAGTTTTTAATATTATTTGAACGCACACTGTAATTTACAGTATCGCCTGTTGTTACAGTTTGTTTATTTGCCTTCAAATAGTAATATGGGAAATTTTGATCCACAAATACAATTCTTAAGTTGTTTGTAGCATTGCTAGTAAAGTTTTTTGCTGCATCCATACCATAGAAGGAAACTTGTAGTGGTGTAGAACGTTTTTTAACAACAATCTTGTCAGTATAGTTACCGTTCTGATCTGTTTTAATTGGATTAGCTGGGAACGGACTATCGTAGAACGATACAACTGAATTAGTTGACTGATCTACCGGCAGACCCAAACGACTTGCTTCAGCAGTTTCAGGGTCATTTAGATTAATGTTAAAGTCATATAGGTATTGTCCATTTGAATCAAATTGACTATCTTTGTATTCAATTACTTTTTGATCTAGAGAATCAAAGCTTGAAGTCATATTCGGTGCTGCGACATCGTAAACGAAATCTGCAGTTCTTACAAATGACTTACCTTTTTCATTCGTACCAACTAGCTTTAATTTGTATTTCCCTGCTTTTGCTATTACCGGATCATAACTAATTGGATTTTTTGCATCTCCAGTAAATGGATAGTAAATTGAACTGAATCCTCTTCCAATAAAGTAATCTTGATTTTCATTCAATGTGATTGGTGTAAATGAACCAACTAAGCCAAGATCCTCACCTGTTGTAGCATCTTGTAGTAATACATCCAATGTTTTCATATGTGACTTCAATGAAAGATCAAATGATAAAAATGGGAAAGCATTTGCTGGCCAGCTTGTATCCGTACCGAACATTGGGTTGTCAATTTTAAAATAATCAATTCCTTCATCAACTACACGACCACCAAATGGAATCTGATAAGTTTCTGTTGGATCTGCTGTGTTTGTAAATGTAATAAATCCTTCGTATGTTCCTTTTTCTGCTGTTTTTGGAATGTTTAAGTTAAACTTAATATTCTTTTGGCTAATTCCATTTAATTTTACAGATGTAGGCCCTGTTAATGTTACATTATTTTGTGCTGCATCTTTAGAGCCTCTTAAACCACTTTGGAATTTCACATCTACTTTAAATGTTTTCGCTTTTTCACTACGGTTTTTTAATGTGATATTACGAGAATCTGCAATGTCTTTATCATCGAAACCGTATGATCCAAAGCTAATTCCACCAGTTAATTCTTTAATAGATTTTTCTTTTCCATTAATAACTGTTGGTGTTTGATCCACTACTTCTAATTCTACATTTGAATGAATTGCTTCATATGGGTCAACACGTCCACTACCTGCTTCAAATACGCTATAAGCTTTTGATAATGGATCAGCAGTGTTCATTAAAATCGATTTGATATCTTCTGGTTGTAGGTCTTTATTTGATTGAAGTAATAATGCTGACACACCAGCTACATAAGGTGTTGCCATTGACGTTCCTGATAAGCGCTCATATGCATATTTATAATCTTCAGGTTTTGATCCATCACCTGTTTTATTATTTACATAGAATGGCACAGTTGAAAGAATCGCCACACCTGGAGCTGTTACTTCTGGTTTGATGTCATAGTTTACTCTTGAAGGGCCTCTTGAACTAAATCCTGCTAATTCATCTGACGCTGTTTGTACCTTTTTAAAGTCTCCAAATGTGAAATTTGTGTTACCTGCTTTTATAGCATCTGAAATAGCTAAACCTTCTTCATTTGAAACAGAGAATGTTGGAATTGCATCGACTGATTCACCAAGGAATGATTGGATCGCACCTTCAGCTTTATTTGTTTCATCGTTATACATTAAAACGCCAACTGCACCTTTTGCTTTTGCATTTTTAATTTTATCGATTAGCGCAATCGTTCCACGTTTAATAAAAGCGATTTTTCCGTTTACATCCTTACCATTGAAATCAGCGGGATTACCTAAACCAACATCAACTAATTGATATGTTTTTCCTTTTAATGCTGTTAAGTCGTCTGAATAATTTCTAGCTAATTGTCTTACTAAATAATTCTTTCCATTATTAATGCCTTCATATTGGTAAACATCTAATGCGATAGATGAAGCACCAACTGTTAAAGCTAATGCAGCAGCACCAGGTGAACCAAGGGTATACATTTGATCTCCACTATTTCCGGCTGCTACTACAGTTGTAACTCCATTTAATACTGCATTGTTTACTGCAATTGAAGTAGCGTAAAGTGGATCGTTTAGCGTTGCACCAAGTGACATGTTAATGACATCCATACCGTCTTGTACAGCACGATCGATCCCAGCAATAATATCTTCCTCAGTTCCTGATCCATAAGGTCCTAACACTCGGTAAGAATAAAGGTCAGCATCTGGTGCTGCACCAATCGTTTTATACTCACTATTTGCTACACCACGTCCACCAATAATACCAGCTACATGTGTACCATGCTCCGTGTAATAAGTTGATGTGCCACTAACTTCAGGTTGGCCTGATTTTTTCCAATCTGCATAAGTTGTTTCCATCGGATCATTATCGTTTTCAACGAAATCATATCCACCTTTATATGCATCCTTCAAGTCTGGGTGGTGATAATCCATCCCTGTATCTAAAATCCCTATTTTAATTCCTTTACCTGTAAATCCTTCTGCATGTAGACGGTCTAGCGCATCATAAGGAGTATAATTTGCAACGTTTGATTCATCTGCTTTTAATTGATCAGTTTCTTTCGGTGGATCAATTGAAAATGTTTGGTTACTCCACACCTTTTTTACAGCTTTTGATTTTAGGAGATTCTTTATTTGATTTGCTGGTAGGGTCATGGAAACACCATTGAATGCATGTTTATAAGAATGGTTAATTTTATAATCTACCTTTTTACTTTTACCATTTGTCAAAACTTTGCTAACATCTTTCGTAAAAGTATCATGGTCTTGATCAATTAAGTCTTGAGCGTCTGATTTTGTTAAAGTCTTACCTTCCACACTTGCTTCAATTTGCGCAACTTTAGCAGGTTTATTAGCAAATTCTACAATGACCTTAGTTGGTTCAGAAGAGTCTAGATTAATCTCAGAGGAAATTTGCAACCCAGTATCTTCACTAGTTGAAAGCTGATTAAGAGCTGCTCTTTGCTCTGAAGTTAATTTTGCTAAAAGATCTTCCACTTTACTTGGACTTGCTGCTTGTGAAACATTAGTTGCATGTCCAAAAGAACCTAGAATAAAACTTGATGATAAAGCTAAAACCGTAAAACTTTTTAAAACTTTACTTTTTTCTCTCTTTTCCCCCATTTTTCTTCCTCCAGTTCATTTACTTAATACCAATTGCAGTTAATTACTAGAAAACTACTTTTTTGACAACTTTCTCTAGTAATCAACAAAATATAATGAACATTTGTCGTTCATTCCTTCTAAATCTATTATTGTGAATATTCTATTTTTAATCAATTGGGTTATAGAAAGCCCTGATTTATCAGTGTTTTTACATTTCGCATTAAAACAAACGACAAATTACAACATATTTCCCTATGCTAATAAACCAATTTTAGTTAATTTCGAACAATTTACTTACTACAATTAATTAATTCATTACAAAAAAAAATACATAGACACGTTAATTAACGTTGTCTATGTATTTTTTTATAAGCTAACAAATGTATGTTCAATTGATTCATATAATTCAGCAGCTTTTTGAAAATCTTTAATTTCTATATAGTATTTATATAATTTCTTACCAAATTGTTCGATATAGAATTTATTATTAGTAGAATAAAAGAATGGAAGTGCCTCATCCGATAGATATTGATAAAACTTTTCTCGAGCACCCTCAGCCTTCAGCTTAAATAATTTAATAAGGGTAATATGTACTGGGCTTTTTAACAATTTTGCTAGTGCAAGTGCTCTTTTCATCACACCAAGAAGTATCTCTTTTTCTAATAATGTCCCTTCAGTACATGTCTCTAAATAATTGCACAAACGTCTTAAATAATTGATGGATTTTTTATTTTCGGTTTCATTAATACTTTCTTCAAAATAATATAATGCAGTTTCATATTCTTCTCGCTTAAAATACTTAACGCCAAGATTATTTAATAATATAGCCTTACGTTCTCGGTCCCCTAATACTTCACAGTTATGAATTAAATCCTTGTAGCGTCCTACAACTTCATTAAAATTCATCTCTAACTCACTACCGTACTGCAATAACATAAGCGTTTCAGAACTAATCGCAAATAAGTAATTATTCGTTCTCTGAAAATATTTAAGAGCCATTTCAGCATATTTATAAGCCAATATTTTTGAGCTTCCATAATGATAGGCAATTGCAAGATGATGATAGTATTCTTCATTTCGATACTCATCGATATTAATCATCTTTAATACTTTAATTGCTTTTTGATGGTCTTCACTACTTAGGCTAGTATAATTTGATATATAAAACATACCTTGAAGATGATAAAATAGATTTTTCTCGAAAGGAGATAATTCAGGGAATTCTTTTGTCACATATGTAAGTATTTGCTTAACCATATCTAAATTTTGATAATGAAAATAATACCTTGCTCTTAGTAAATTATAGTGGGCTGCGTATTGTGAATATTCAATAAAGGGCATTTGATCAAGTTCTGCTTTACATTCTTCTATTTGTGCTTCTTTTTTCATTATTAATGCATCATGCCAAAGATGTAATTTTTTCTCTAAATTATAAAACGATTGGACTTCATGATTAATATTTATTCCTAAACGATCTGAAAATAAAGCGATAATATCAGGTGAGTATGCCGTCTTGCCTCTTTCAATTTTACTAACATGAGTAGTTGTACATATACCTTCTCCAAGCATAGCTTGAGTTAACCCCATTTTTTCACGATAAAACTTTATGATTTCCCCCTCAATCATATGCACCCTCCTCTATCTCTATAACCATATTTATCTAAATA
This sequence comes from Arthrobacter citreus, assembly GCA_013200995.1. Lineage (GTDB taxonomy): Bacteria > Bacillota > Bacilli > Bacillales > Bacillaceae_G > Gottfriedia. The sequence continues at coordinate 2,894,930 of CP053688.1, forward strand.
TTCTTTACTAAATTTTAATATCCTTTTAAGGAAAATACAATTAATGATTTTTACCTAAAACTAGTAAATTTCACTCTAAATCCAATTCAATATAACTAAAAAAAAGATAGCGTTCCAAAATAAAATCCTACCTTAAAGACTATTTTATTATTTTTTTGACATTACTTAAGAACTATTCGTCAAATAGATTTAATTTTTAAAATTTCGAATTCAAACAAACTAAACGATCCTTTTTACCAGTTTAAATCACTTAATCCATTTATTTTGGAAATTAGCAAACCTCTCATATTCCTCGTTTAACTTTCTAGATAAACTAATATTAATGTCTCTATAAATTTCAACGTTTTCTTTTATTGGTTTATGACCATATGTTTTGCCAACAAGTTTATATGTACGATTTACTACTCACTTAATCCTTAAATTTGTATTCTTAGAAAACTTTCCTTACTATACTACATATATGGAAAAATTGTATTATAAATAGATTGAGTGAAAAAAATTTTTTCGTTAATACTGATAATATGCAAAATAATTTTCACAAGAAAGGGTTTTCATATTATTATTAAAAAAACCTCTTTTTTCCTATATAATAATAATTAAGTAAACTATACTACTTTTCAAAACATTTAAAATATATACATTATTATTAAAAAAACTATATTAATATTCATTCTAAAAAACTATTCCCTAAGAAGGTGTAAAGAACATGGAACAAACGAATAGCTTAGGTAAAATTCGTTCTTATTATGCACGATTAAGTGATAAAGAAAAGAAGATTGCTGACTATATATTACAAAATCCAAAGCATATTATTCATAGTACAATTACAGAAGTTGCTGAAGACTTGAACGTTGCTGACGCTACTGTTTTTAGATTTTGTAAGCGCATCGGATTTAAAGGCTATCAGGCCCTTAAGATTGCACTAGCAACGGAAATTATGACGCCAATACAGCAAATCCATGAGGAAATTAACGAAAAAGATGATGAAATAACAATCGCAAATAAAGTATTTCAATCTAATATTCGAACACTTGAAAATACTGCCCAAATTCTAGATAGTGCATCGATTAAAAAAGCAGTAAATCTGATCTTAAAAGCAAATAAAGTTGAATTATATGGAGTAGGCGGTTCTTCAATAATTGCAATGGATGCTTTTCATAAATTTATTCGTACAGGAATTAAAGCAAATTCATACACGGATTCACATTTTCAATTAATGTCAGCTTCTCAACTCACAAAGGATGATGTAGCCATCGTGATCTCACATTCTGGCTCCAATAAAGATATCTTGCGTATTTTACAAGTATTAAATGAAAACGGTGTCAAAACAATTGGCATTACAGGTTTTCCGAAATCTGCCTTAAGTCAAAATGTTACTGTTTCCCTGTACACATCATCTGAGGAAACAGAATATCGACCAGAGGCTCTAGCTTCAAGGATTGCTCAATTAAGTATCATTGATGCATTATATGTAAATTTAATGATCTTAAATTCTCATAAAGCTAAAACATCATTTGAAAAAGTAAGAACAGCTATATCAGAAACTAGATCTTAAATGAAGTGTTTAGAAAAAACAGGGACTAAAAGGGTGTAGATAAACTCTTTTAGTCCCTGTTTTATTTAACGATTTGACTAACAAATTGCTTCATAAATTTTAATAATTTCATATGCATAATACCCATTTCTTCTGAAGAAATCGGTTCATCCTTATCTAACCATTGCTCCATAAGACCAAAAAAAGCTGAAGAAATAAACGCAGTTGTGTATTCATGAGGAAGATCAATCATATGTTCCTCCTCAATCATATTGATTATTTTTTCATAAATTGCTTCCTTAATATACTGCTTCATTTTTTTTGGAAAAGCTGGGTCACCTTTTGTACTAATTAAAATTTTAATAAATCTTTGATTATCTTTTAAATAATGAAATACATTTAAAATTGGTGGGTAGACCATGTCATTTGAATAAAACTCATTCAATTCTCTTGGCTTTATATGCATTAGTCGATTTTGTAATTCTTCTAATATTTCATTTTGACTTTTTTCCATTAAATCGTATTTATCTCTATAATGTAGATAAAACGTACCTCTATTTAATCCAGCCTTTAATGTAATATCTCTTACTGATATCGCTTCGAATCCTTTTTCTTCAATTAAATCTAATAATGTCTCTTTTATTAATTCCTTCGTTTTTGCAACCTTCATTTCTCTCAATGATTGAGTCACTTTATATCATCCTTTAAATTATAGTTTTTAATAAACACATAATATAAATCTGTTTAGCAATGAACACATTTATGTTATTTGCTTATTGTGATTTATTAAAACTCATTGTAATATCAACACATAAGATTAGTCAACACGTTGTTCAGTAATTCCGTGACATAGGATATAGGAGGTATTCAAATGAACTTATTTAAACAAAAACAAGCTATAATAGCGCCAATACTAGTATTAGTTGTTGCAATAATTTTTTCTCTTACATTAGCATCATCTGTTAATCCCACACCTAAAAATCTTCCAATTGCAATCGTAAACGAAGATCAAGGTATCCAAGTTCCTTCAAAAGGAAATATTAATATAGGCAAAATGATGGTTTCTAAAATAACTGAATTGTCCAAAACGACTAATGGTGAAAAGCCAGCAATTAAATGGATTCAAGTTTCAAGTGAAGAAAAAGTACGTAAAGGTCTAGATGATCAAAAATATTACGGTGCTCTTATTCTTCCAAGTGATTTAAGTAAAAATCAAGCTTCACTAAAAACAGCAAATCCTTCACCAATAGCGATTAAAATTTTAGTAAACCAAGGTAAAAATACAACGGGCTCAACAATGGCTAGTCAAATGCTAACTCATATTGTAGAAAATCTTAGCCTAAATATTCATACCGAGATTTTTAATGAATTAAAGAAAAATGTGAACTCGATTTCAGTAAAACAAGCTGAAATATTAGCGAATCCAATCATAGCAAAGATTGAAAATGTAAATGCAATCGGAACACATACATCAAATGGAAACGCACCTGTTGCTTTAATAACACCACTGTGGATGTCTAGTTTAATTGGGGCAGTTATTGTCTTTTTAGCGAAAAAGAAAACTCTAACCTCAAATAAAGTTGGGAAACTAAAAGTTATTTTTGAACAATTATTTTTAGGAGTTATCTTATCATTCCTAATCGGTTTTGGAATAACATTAATGGCACAGTGGATGGGAATCACACTTCCAAACTTCTTAGATGTGGCACTCTATTTAACAATTGCTTATTTCTGTTTCCATATTCTAATTTCTGCTGTACTATCATGGATAGGTTTCGGCGGAGTTGGTATCTTTGCCCTAATCTTCTTCTTCTCTGGTTCTTTAATTGGTATGCCAAAAGAGCTTTTACCAGCTTTTTCAAAAGACTGGATTTACTCTTGGGTTCCAATGCGCTTTGGAGCTGACGGATTAAGAGAAATATTCTATTTTGACAAAGGCTTATCAATGAGTCATCCAATGACGATCATCATTTGGATCGGTATTATTTCTGTACTAGTCTTATTCTTATCTGCTGCTAAGCCGAATAAAGAAGTACTAAGTCAAACAGAAGTAGTTACAATGAAATAAATTGCACAACAAAAAGGGAAACCAACTCAGTTAGTTTCCCTTTTTGTTATTACTGATCTAATCCTAAATTTTTTAAGATGTCTTCTAAAGTCTTGCCTTTATAAGTGGTTTTTGGTTTCGGCGTATTATTAACTGTAGGATTTTGTAATCCAAAGTTTTTCTCAATAAAATACATGTCTTTTTCATCTACTACTTTGTCAAAGTTAAAGTCTGTTGTATTTTTATTTGTACCCCAATATGTTTGTACAGCAATCGCGTCTAAAATGTCGATTACATTATCTTTGTTGACATCACCAGCCGCTCCACTTGTTAAATTCCAAAGCATTCTCTTTCCTACATATTCACCGCGTACATTATCTGATAGATTCATTTTTCTATACATCGTAAAATGACCAGGCACATCGATTTTTACAGTATAAGGTTTTGGATCAGCCTTCATACCTTCAGCAGTATATTGACCACTACTATTGTAGATTGGAGCATCTACAATCGTTTTTCCGTCATATGAAGTAACGGTTACTTTTGCACCGATTTTACTTGCATCAATTGCATAATTCTTTTGACCAGTAGCTGGATCATATAACCCTTCTGATAATAAAGCTCCATCTATTCTTGAATTAGTTATCTTTTTATTATAAGTTTCCATATAAGTGTAGACATTATTTGTTTCTACATTTGATTGGTCTATCGTTGAAGTTGTCATTGTATACCAATCAAAAGGCAATCCTTTAATCCACTTACTTGCTGTTTTCAAATCAAAATTAAAAAGCTGTAAGTCTTCTGGCAATGCTTTCGTTCCATTATAAGTAAATGTAAATGTATAAAGGAGTGTACCTGCTGCAGCTGGTTCTGAAGATACAGTTACATTCGCATCTCCAAATTGTTTTACTGCATCATTTACTACTACATTTTGAATTGTTGCAAGATTTGGATCTACTTTTAAATTTATTTTAGTAGTTTTTAAATTTTTCACATTATTTGAACGAACACTGTAATTGACAGTATCGCCTGTTGTAACGGTTTTTTTACTTGCTTTTAAATAGTAATATGGTAAATTTTCGCTTACGAATGTTACTTCTAACATATTTGATGCATTTGCTGTAAAGTTTCTAGCTGCATCAAAACCATAAAATGAAACATTTAACGGAGTAGAGCTTTTCTTAACTAAAATTTTGTCAGTATAGTTACCGTTTTTATCTGTATACTTTGGCTTTGCAGGAAACGGACTATTGTAAAACGATACAACTGCATTGCTTGATTGATCTACTGGTATACCTAATTTACTTGCTTCTGCAGTTTCTGGATCATTTAAGTTAATATTAAAATCATATAAAAACTGTCCATTCGAATCAAATTGACTATCTTTATATTCAATTACTTTTTGATCTAAATTGTCAAAGCTAGACGTCATAGTTGGTGCTCCAGCGTCAATAAAGAAATCAGCTGCTTTAGTGAATACTTTACCTTTTTCATTTGTTCCAATCATTTTTAATCGATATTTACCTGCTGTTGCATTAATCGGCTCACTATTAATTGGATTTTTCGCATCACCAGTAAATGGATAGTAAAATGAATTAAATCCCCTTCCAATCGTATAAGATTGATTTTCATTCAATGTAATTGGTGTAAAAGAACCGACTAAACCTAGATCCTCACCAGTTTCAGCATCTTGTAACACTACCTCTAATGTTTTCATATGTGATTTTAATGAGTAAGTAAAGCTTAAATACGGATTCGCATTTTCTGGCCAGTCCGTATTAGTACCAAACATTGGATTGCTGATTTTAAAAGTATCAATTCCTTCATCAACAACTCGCCCACCGAATGGAATTTGATATTCTTCAGTTGAATCTGCTGTATTTGTAAAGGTAATATATCCTTCATAGGTCCCTGTTTCAGCTGTTTTTGGAATGTTTAAGTTAAACTTAACATTCTTCTGGTTAATTCCATTTAATTTTACAGATGTAGGTCCTGTTAATGTTACATTATTCCCGACCGCGTCTTTAGATCCTCTTAATCCAGTTTGGAATTTCACGTCTACTTTAAATGTTTTCGCTTTTTCACTACGATTCTTTAACGTAATATTACGGGAATCCGTAATATCTTTGTCATCAGATCCATAAGAACCGAAACTAATACCACCAGTTAGTTCTTTAATAGATTTTTCTTTACCATTAATAATTGTTGGCGTTTGATCCACAACTTCTAATTCTACATTAGAGTGAATTGCTTCGTATGCATCTACTCGACCACTACCTACTTCAAAAACACTATACGCTTTCGATAATGGATCAGCTGTGTTCATTAAGATTGATTTAACATCCTCAGGTTGTAAATCTTTATTTGATTGAAGTAATAATGCTGATACACCTGCTACATACGGTGTTGCCATAGATGTTCCCGATAAGCGCGCATAAGCATATCGATAGTCTTCAGGTTTTGATCCATCATCTGTCTTATTATTTATATAAAATGGTACAGTTGAAAGAATGGCTACACCTGGAGCAGTCACTTCTGGTTTAATATCGTAGTTAATGCGTGATGGACCTCTTGAACTAAATCCTGCTAATTCATCTGATGCTGTTTGTATCTTTTTAAAATCGCCAAAAGTGAAATCTGATGCACCAGCTTTGATTGCAGCCGAAATTTCTAAACCTTGTTCATTTGAAACAGAAAATGCAGGAATTGCGTCCACTGATTCACCAAGGAATGCTTGAATTGGACCTTCAGCTTTATTTGTTTCATCATTATACATTAATACGCCTACAGCACCGTTTACTTTTGCGTTTTTAATTTTATCAATTAATGCAATCGTACCACGTTTAATAAAGGCAATTTTTCCTTTTACATCTTTACCGGTAAAATCTGCTGGGTTTCCAAGACCAACATCAACTAATTGATAAGTTTTTCCTTTTAGTGATGTCATATTATCTGAATAATTTTGAGCTAATTGTATTGCTGAATAGTTCTTTCCATTATTTACTCCTGCGTATTGGTACACATCTAAAGCGACTGACGATGCACCAACTGTTAACGCTAATGCCGCAGCTCCAGGTGAACCAAGTGTATACATTTGATCACCAGTATTTCCTGCTGCAACGACTGTTGTAATACCACTTAATACAGCGTTGTTTACTGCAATTGAAGTTGCAGCCAGTGGATCATTTAAAGCTGCACCAAGTGACATATTGATAACGTCCATACCGTCTTGAACTGCACGGTCGATCCCTGCAATAATGGCATCCGTTGTTCCACTTCCATATGGTCCAAGCACACGGTAAGAGTATAAATCCGATTCCGGTGCTGCACCTAACGTTTTATACTCACTATTTGCTTTACCACGTCCACCTATAATTCCAGCTACATGCGTACCATGCTCAGTATAATAAGTTTCTGAATTACTAATTTCAGGTTTACCTGATTTCTTCCAATCAGCGTATGTTGTTTCCATAGGATCATTATCGTTATCTACGAAATCGTATCCACCTTTATAAGCAGACTTCAAATCTGGGTGGTTATAATCCATACCCGTATCTAAAATCCCAACTTTAATTCCTTTACCAGTAAAGCCTTCAGCATGTAAACGATCTAACGCATCATATGGAGTATAGTTTCCAACATTTGCTTCATCCGCTTTTAGTTGTTCATTTTCTTTTGGTGGATCAATTGAAAATGTTTGGTTACTCCAAACTGTTTTAACTGCATTGGATGTTAATAGATTCTTAATTTGATTTGCTGGTAGTGTCATGGATACACCATTAAAAGCATTTTTGTATGAACGATTTATTTTATAATCCACTTTTTTACTTTTTTCACTTTTCAATACTTGAGCAATATCTTTCGTAAAAGTATCATGGTCTTGATCAATTCGTGCCTCAGCGTCTGATTTTGTTAAACTTTTACCTTCTACACTCGCCTCAATTTGTGCTACTTTAACAGGCTGATTTACAAATTCAACAATGACACTTGTTTGCTCTGTAGAGTTCAAATCAATATCTGAAGAAATTTGAAGCCCTGATTCTTCATTCGTTGAAAGCTCTTTAAGAGCCGCTCTTTGCTGTGCAGTTAGGTTAGCAAGAATATCTTCTGCTTTACTTGGACTAGCAGCATTTGATATATTTAATGTTTGTCCAAGTGAACCTAATATAAAACTAGATGTTAAAGCTACTATTGTAAAACCTTTAAAAACTACTTTGCCCTTCTCTCTCTTTTCCCCCATATTGCTTCCTCCAGTTCATTCATACAATTAATTACAAAAAACTTCTTTTTCTGACAAAATTCACTATAATTACTCATTTAAAACAAATAATTTTCGTGCATTTATCTTAATTATATTATCGTGAATATTCTGTTTTTAATCAACCGGGTTATTATAAACCTTTATGTATCAACGTTTCTCTTAATCATTATGAAAAACGACAAAATTCTACAAAGGTTTTATCTCAAATTAACCCGTCTTTTAATGGTGTTGGAGGCTTGTTTTATATTTTAATTAACTTATAAAGAAATTTTTAATGTTATTTTTAGATAAGGGCTCTGTATTTGATCTTTCAAATAAAAAAAGGTTGCCAAGTTAGACAACCTTTGGAGTTCTTATTGAACGAATGCAGTGCGTTAGTTGAATTGTTTCTTATTACGGTTCCTTTTTACAACATAGTCCCAAATTGAATAGACAGCGCTTTGAGCAAATAGCAAGATAAGTATCCAAACACTAATATTTTGCAAATTCGATTTTGTGATTAGGATAACAATAGGTACGAAGATTATGCTTATAACTAAAAATTTTATCATTTTATCCCCTCTGGCCACTTTTTTATAATTCCAATATTTTACAACTAATTTGACTATATTAATAATTCTAGATTAAAGTTAATTGTCCTTTTAGGAATATAGTGCCATTTAGTTACTTAAAAAAAATCAACAATCTGCTTTATCGTATGCTTGTTTTTAGTTTTTTTACTTAAATGCGGGAAGAACAAAAAAAAGACCAAAAATTGGTCCTTCCCAGTCTATTAAGTATCAAATAATGTCCCTTCCAATGCTTCTATATATCTATTAGCTGAATTATGAATGACGAGTTTTCCATTTTCTTTTACAATCCCATGAAATGCATTATAAATCCTATCAAACTTTAACGTTTCTACAACCTCTGATATTTCTTTAACTTTTTTTGCAGGTAATGGGATTAGATTAGGGTAGCTATACATAAAACTTACCCACTTTGGATCTGCGACTACTTGAATTATATCTCCTGTTAACAGTACTCCTTTTTGCTCATTTCCAGTTTGCCATTCTAATACAGACCCACCTTTATAGTGTCCACCTAGCCGGCGAATGTTAACTCCATTATCTAGCTCTAACGATTCACCCGACCAAAAAATAATCTTATCGCTTTGTCTCGTAACCCACTCTTGATCATCCTCGTGTATGTATACTGGTACATCAAATTCTTCTGCCCATTCAATTTTACTAGAGTAGTAGTGTGGATGTGATATTGCAATTGCATCGAGTCCCCCTAAGCGCTTTATTTCTTCAATAGTTTTCTCATCTATATAGGACACACAATCCCATAATAAATTAAACCCTTTATTCTTAACGAGATAGGCGGTTTGCCCAATACCAAACTTCGGACTAGTCTGTATACTAAATAGGTTCTCTTCTTCAAAACGTATAATGTTTTGAAAGTTTTTTTCCTTCATCAATTGTAATGTTGTCCAACTTTGTCCATTAGGGTTGATGTATTGTCTTTCTTCAGAACAAATTGTGCAGTACATAGGAGGATAATTAGATTTGTTATACTGTACGCCACATGTCGTACACATAAAATTTAACATCTACTCATTCATCTCACTTTCCCTCGAATTTACTCTGAACATTTTCTTGAAGGTAAAAATTCCCAATAAAATAAAGACACATTTAAGTATAGTAAATCAAAAACTGATTTATTACACTTGAATGTGCCTAAACGATTAAAGTCATGTATTCTATTATTTAATTTTTACAACCTTACCTTTTGTCATTTCAATCAGTTCTGTTGGTGTTAACTGAAAAATTGCTTTTGGATGGCCTGCTGCAGCCCATACTTCACTATACTGTAATAGATCTTCATCAATAAAGGTAATTATTGGGTTTTTGTGACCAATTGGTGCTACTCCTCCAATTACAAATCCTGTTTGTTCACGAACGAAGTCGGCATCTGCTTTCCCTAATTGATCATTTAGAGCTTGCTCTATTTGTTTCTCATTCACTCGATTTATACCACTTGCTACTACTAATACAGGGCTATTTGAGCTTTCTATTTTAAATATAATAGACTTAGCTATTTGAGCCACTTCACAATTTAATGCATCCGCTGCTTCCTTTGCAGTCCTTGCACTATTTGGAAGTTCTATAACTTTATTTGAATAACCTAACTCAAAAATTAAATCTTGAATGATTTGCGCACTTTCTTTTAATACTTCCACTAGATCACATCCCTTAAAATATATATTGAATTTCAAATTTACTTCCACCAAATAGAATTAGGGAATTCACCTGTGCTTAGATTGATTGTTTCACCAATTTTAGGTGTGGAGTACTTTACTCCATTTTCTTTAGCCGCTTTTACAGCCCGTTCAATCGGATCATTCCAATCATGAAATGCCAATGTAAAAGCACCAAAATGAATTGGTACAAGAACTTCACCTTTTACATCTATAAATGCTTTAACAGTTTCTTCCGGTAACATATGAATTGCAGACCATCGCTTATCGTATTGACCGCACTCCATTAGCGCTAGATCAAACGGACCATATTTTTCACCAATTTCCTTAAAATGAGGTGCATAACCGCTATCTCCACTAAAGTAGATTTTCGTTTTCTCTCCAATGATGACCCATGAACACCACAAAGTACTGTTACGATCCGTCAAACTTCTTCCTGAGAAATGTCTTGCAGGAGTACAAGCTAATGTTAAATGCTCAAACTTAAATTCTTCCCACCAATTATGTTCAGAAATATTCTCTTTAGGGACACCCCAGCTCACTAAGTGACTACCTACCCCTAGAGGAACAATAAATCGATTTACTTTCTGTTTGATTTTTTTTATCGTGCCGTAATCCAAATGGTCATAATGATCATGCGATAAAATGACGGCGTCTATTTTTGGTAATTCACTAATCTCAATCGGCAATCCACCACTATATCTCTTACCGCCAAATTGTGGAAAGGGTGTTGGTGCGTTCCCAAACATTGGGTCAACTAAAATCGTTTTTCCTTCGATTTCAATTAATAACGCCGAATGGCCAAACCAAGTAATTTTAGCATCTTTATTTTTTGAATAAAATGCTGTAGCATCAATTTTCTCCATTGGAATACCATCTTTAGGTTTTCGATTCGGGCTTTTCTTAGCAAAATCTCTAATCATAGAAATATTTGTTTTAAAATCCATACTCATACTCGTTGGAACTTGGTTTATAAATTTACCTTTTTCATAATGATCTAAAGTCTGGAAAGTTTCCATTTGTTCTTTTGAATATCGCTTACCAAAATGCGGATATGTATTTAAAAACGTTATGATCATAATAACAAGTAATATTAAAATTAGTAAAAATAACATTTAACGTCTACCTCCAAAAATATTTCTACTAAAATTTACACTACCACAAATTAGGAAGATTAAACAAATATTCAGATTGTTATTTACTAAAAAAAAAAACACCTTTTATGTTTTGTTCATAAAAGGTGTTTCATTTTATAATCTAGGGTCGATTTCTTTTGCCTGCTGTTCTTCGAATAACTTATTTGCAATTAATTGTTTATACTGCTCATTATCATTCGAGATTGAAGATAGTGGATATTCTAACATCTTTTGCCCTAAAACATAATCTTTGATTGAGGCATTTATCTTTTTATTGATTCGCTTTTGTTTAATTAACTTCTGATATTTATGTTCTAATTTATAATCATATCCATAAACAAGCGTTAAATAGTCAGCATTTCTAACCTTTAAGAATGGTGCACTATTGAATGATTTATGGTTAGGCTTTATGACAACCCCTTCCATTTTTCTAGCTGTTGTTAATGTCTCATAATAACGATTAGCTTTTTCAAAGTAATCTTCATCATCTAATGAAAGAACTAAATATTCATCATCTGACACGAGTGAGAAAATTTCAGCAGTACTTAATGTAGGTAATTTTTCTTCTCCATTTTCATAAACCATTTTTAATAGATTAAAAGGCTTATACTCTATTTCTGACTTCGTTCCATATATTGTTAATTGTTTATCGTAAATATCTAGCAACTCTTCATGTTTATTAGTTGGTACGTGAGATTTTAAAGTATCTTTTACTGCACTAAATGTTGAATAATCATTGTGACCATATTTATTTGTTAATACTTGTTTCGAATGATGATTTACTTCATCATGAAAATTTGTTTGTTGATAACGAGAGATTAATTTGTTAAAGTGCTCATCAAATCCAGTCTCTTGTAATATGTTTAATTCTGATCTTAGTGATTTTGATAAGACATTGAATTTATTCTCTATTAATCCCTTGCCTAAAACGCTCCAAGGTAATAATTCTCCATCTAGAATTAGCATTTTAATTTTCTCTTTTTCCATAAAACTGCTAAATCGCTCTATTAAACTAGAATAAACTCCTGTAAGATCAACATTTTTCACACGGTATCCATTACGGCTGACTGCGTGACACTCCTCAATTGAACTAGATAAATAAATATTACATCTTGAACCCATGTATTTCGGTTGGAGTACAACTTCCTTAATCTTTTTATCTTTAAAGTATTGTAGACCTTGCTTTAAAGACTCTAAATCATCTACATCTGTATCCTTATCAGCCGGACTCATCATACCCGAAATATAATTAATCGAGTTCTTTAATACATAATTCAGTCGACGTTTATCCTTTTGATCTAATTCATTTAGATTGAAACTCTTTTCTCTTGTAGTAAATAATTCGGGTAGTTCTTCTTTACTCACAACATCTTCATCAACTGATTTAACACTATATAAATATGGATTATTTGAATAAATTCTAATACTGGTCAGTTGATTACCACTAGCAGCTCCCGTATCAATTCCGTATTTATTCTTAATACGCATTAACTTCTTACTCGCCACATGCCCAAATACATGGTAAGGATGATTTGAAACTGCCTCTTCAGCTAAAAACTGTAGTTGCTCCTGAATCGGTTCAGTACGGTCAATACGGAAGGAACGTTGATGACGTGACGAACTAATGTCCATTTTTCCAATGTATTTCTTTTTACAAGGAGCATGCGTAATATAATATGAAGGAAAATCTTCACCTATATAGTGATAAAACTCCTTACTTTCATTAACCAGTTCCAAAAACTTACTTTGAAGCTCTTCATCTTTCTCCAAAGTTTTAATAGAAGTAAAGTAAGATTCTACTAAACTCTGGTCAATAGAAGAATCTTTTAATAGTCCTAATAAATACTTGCTTACAAAATTTTCATGATTACCTTTTATTAAATAAAACCATGATCGATTAGAATAAATAAACTCAATGATTTCTTTTACTTTATTTCCTTTATCAATCCAATCACCTACCAATAAAATACGGTGATTTATACTTTTTTCAGTTTCGATAATTTGATTATTTTCAACCGTGAAACCTGCCTTTACTAACAGCTTTTGAAATGTAAGAACCTGTTCATGTATATCACCTACTATTGTATATTTATATTTTGTAGGTAGCTTACGAGAAAGGTACTCTTCCAAGTTTTCCACTTCAATCTCAAATCCAGTCGGGTTAAGAAAACTCTTCTCACGAATACGATGAACATTTTTATAATTACTTCTTTTTATATTTGGTATAACTTCCGTTCGAAGACGTCTTACATGATTATCAATTAATTTCTTTGATCGGTCTGAAGAATAGTACTCGCGAATGTTTTTATAATCAAATAATACTAAATCAACATTATATGAGTTTTCATTTGCAATCTCAACGATTTGATCACGAAATGCTTCTGATAGTCCAGTCGTATCGACAATAATAAATTCTGCATTAATAGGAAATGTTGTAACCATTCTTAATTTAGTAAATAGTAATTCAAATGCCTGTTCACTCGCCTCGAGCATAATCGTACTGTGCTTATCAAAATCTTCCCCTAATATTTCTCGCCTAATGTCATCAGATGATAAATACTGCACGTTCGTTTTATAATTACGTGACTCATCTTTATAAGATAATGATGGAATTAATATATTTTTTGCAAAAGTTGATTTTCCACATTCAGAAGAGCCAACTAAAAGAAATATCGTATGAACATTTGTTGAAATTTTCATTTTTGATGCTCCTTTACTTTTTGCTGCTTTATAACAACTGCCTGAGAAAGTGAAACTCCATCCACGCAATCCCCTACACTAGAAAATGTATAAGAGTATTTTGAATTACTTAAGATTGAATCAATCCACTTAACAAACTCTTCTTTTGTCATTTCCCATTTATGATCATCATGTCTAAATCCATCTAATTGGTAAAGACCATTAAATTCTGCATTTGGAGTCGTTATGATGAAATTATCAAAATTAACTTTAGATAGTACGCTCTTTACTAATTTTGTAGCGTCCTTAACGCTCATATGTTCAATAACTTCCGTTAGTAATACATCAACATTTAAATCGTAATCGTAAAATTCTAGAAAATGAGATAGAGATTCATAGATTGCAATATTTTCAATCTCTTTATTATTTATTTTATATTTCAATCTCTCCCTAATTTCAGGATCGATATCAATTGCGAAATAATCGTGCTCATTGATTTTTTTACTATACGGAATTGCATACGCTCCTTCACCACAACCGATATCAAGTATCGCATCTTCAAACTTTAACTGTTCAGAAATCCAGTCCTGGCGTTGCTTTGCTGTATTACCAAATTTAAAATCAATTTCATAATGACTTGTTTTTTCAAGTTCATTTTTAAATGCAAGAAACTTTTTACGGCTATTTAACACATTTCTAGCAAATAAATAACGTATATAGTAAGGTGCATCAATAACTTGCATACTAGTTATATATTTTCTGATCACATCATCAGTAAAATCGATATATTCATCTGAAACGATACTTAAAAATACACATAGCACTGTTGTATAGTGAAGTAGTTCATGAATTGTTTTTGATGTTGTTTGAATACGTAATTGGTATGTTCTACTAGCTAGTTCTTCAAAGCTTAAATCAAATTCGTTTAAATGTCTCTGAAAGTAGTTTAAGTAACTAACATACTTTACATGTATAGCGTTAATCAATACACCATGTTTATATTCCCCTAAATCTTTTTCATGAAGCTTTTTTAATGTAGAAGAAAAAAATGAATTGATTGCATTTAAAGGGAAAAGTGTTGAACAATACCTTGTCGTATTTAAGTATTCAAACATTTCCTCTGCTTGTTCTTTATAAGAAATTTCATTATCAGCATCTTTAAAGTACACATTATATGTATCTTCTGTAGAATACCATGCAAATGCGTTTCCCTTTCTAATTGTCTTTATACTCATCCCAGAACCGGGATTTTTTGCAATTATATAGGAAAAATCAGGGTTAGTTGAAGATAATTGAAAAATTGCCATTATGCGAATCATCCCTTCATTTTGAATTATAATTTTATTTTAACACGTAATTTCGAATGGGTTTGTCAAATATTTGATAAAGAAAACTCGCCGATTGGCAAGCCGTCAGGCGAAGACAGAGGGGTAGTTGCACTTATACTTATACCTAAAATTGGCATCTACGTCGATTTTTCTTCACCGTTGCCAATTTATACTTTCTTAATGTGCAAAAAAAAGAGAGGGAAAATCCCCCTCTCTTTAACTAGTTTCTTCTATTATATATGCTTAGTTAATAGCTCTTAATAAATTTGCCATCTCAATTGCAGAAATACCAGCATCCCAGCCCTTATTACCAGCTTTCGTTCCCGCTCTTTCAATCGCTTGTTCA
Source organism: Arthrobacter citreus (assembly GCA_013200995.1). Taxonomy (GTDB): domain Bacteria; phylum Bacillota; class Bacilli; order Bacillales; family Bacillaceae_G; genus Gottfriedia. Next base: position 2,910,503 of record CP053688.1, read on the forward strand.
ATATTTTCAGTTGTTAATACGCCAAAAATGACAGGTACTCCAGTTTGTAGTGTAATGGCAGCAACACCTTTTGCTACCTCGTTACATACGTAATCATAGTGAGTAGTTGACCCACGAATAACTGTTCCAAGTGTGATGATTGCATCATATTTTTTTGAATCTGCTAATTTCTTTGCAATTAATGGAATTTCAAATGCTCCTGGCACCCAAATAACATCAACGTCTGATTCTTCTACTCCATGACGGACTAATGCATCTTGTGCACCACCAAGTAATTTAGATGTAATAAATTCATTAAAACGTCCTACTATTACCGCAACTTTAAGTCCAGATCCTACTAAATTTCCTTCAAATTTCATCTTAATCTCTCCCATTTTTAATAGTTTAGTAAATGTCCCATTTTTTCTATTTTTGTATTTAAATATTTTTCGTTTTCCATTTTCATTTCAGTTTGAATAGGTACTCGATGATTTATCTGTATTCCATAAGATACTAGAGCATCTATTTTAACTGGATTATTCGTTATTAAATCAATACTCGATATACCTAAATCTTTAATAATTTGAGCACTTATTGCATAATCCCTTAAATCAGCATCAAATCCTAAGTTCAAATTTGCTTCAACCGTATCAAAGCCTTCTTCCTGTAATTTGTATGCTCTTAACTTATTGAGTAATCCAATCCCTCTACCTTCTTGGCGCATATAAACAATTACGCCTTTTCCAGCCTCTTCAATCATCGATAGTGTGGATTGTAACTGAGGTCCACAGTCACAACGACATGATCCGAATACATCGCCCGTTAAACATTCCGAATGAATACGTACAAGTACGGGCTCACCATCGTCAACTTTACCTTTTACAATCGCGATATGTTCCTTACCGTCGATTTCATTTGTATATCCAATCATTTTAAAATCACCAAAATCAGTTGGTAATTTAATTTCAACTTCTCTTTGTACAAGGTGTTCAGTTTCGCGTCTATAATGAATTAAATCTTTAATCGTAATCATTTTTAAATTAAACTTGTTTGCGACTTGAATTAAATCTGGCACTCTTGCCATCGTTCCATCGTCATTCATAATTTCACAAATGACACCAACTTCTTTTGAACCGGCCATTCGAGCTAAATCCACTGCTGCTTCAGTATGTCCTGGTCGCTCAATAACGCCTCCGTTTTTAGCGACAAGTGGAAACATATGCCCAGGTCTTCTAAAATCTGATCCAGTTGATTCCTCATTTAACATTTGCAAAACAGTATGAGAACGTTCAAATGCCGAAATACCAGTAGTAGAATCAGCATGATCAATACTTACTGTAAAAGCAGTCCCATGAGAATCTGTATTTTTTGCTACCATTTCATATAAATCTAGCTTCTTTGCTATTTTCTCAGAAACCGGCGCACAAATTAATCCACGGCCATATGTAGCCATAAAATTAATATTTTCAGGAGTTGCATATTCTCCTATGACAACAAAATCGCCTTCATTCTCCCTGTCTTCATCATCACAAACAATAATTATTTTTCCATTTTTCAAGTCTTCAATTGCTTCTTCTATTTTAGAGAACATGAGCCTACTCCTTTATATATAACCATTTTGAGATAAAAATGAAGTTGTGATTGAAGAATCCTTTTTCTTCTCAGCCATACCAAGCATTTTCTCGACATACTTACCTAATAAATCAAATTCAATATTAACAACTTCTCCAACTTTTTTACTACCTAAAATTGTATGTGAGCGAGTATGAGGAATTAAAGAAATCATTACAAGATCAGTTTCAACTTCAAATATTGTTAAACTTGTACCGTCAATCGTTATGCTACCTTTTTGAATACAATATTTAGCAAATCGACTCGGAATATTAATTTTATAGACCACAGCATTTTCCATTGAATTAACGGCCACTATTTTACCTGTACCATCAATATGTCCAGATACAATATGCCCACCAAACCTACCATTTGCAGCCATTGCTCGTTCTAAATTTACTTTTTGACCAGATGCCAATGTACTTAGATTAGATGCTTGAAATGTTTCAGGCATAACATCAACAGAAAATTCATTTTTAGTAAAATCGGTAACAGTTAAACAAACACCATTGACAGAGATACTGTCTCCTAGATGAACATCTTCAAGAATTTGTAATGCTCCAACTGTTAACACTAACGTTTTACCTTTTTTCACGATATTTTTTACTGTTCCTATTTCCTCAATGATTCCAGTAAACAAGTTTTGTCACCTCATTCCAAAGAAGCGTATTACACTCAAGCCCAATAAATGACTTTGTAAGATCCATCTCTAATTTCATAACTAGTTGATCCACCTTATCACACCTTCTAATTCAAATTAATTTGAAAAAGTGAAAAAGCCCCTTAGAAAACTCCTAAGGGGCAATAGATGTTTAAGAAAGGAAGCATACTTAAATAAACGTTAGTACAATATGTATCTGTTAAAAGATAGTATTGTAGCACGTCTATTGTTGTACCTACTAATTAAGCACAACAAACTAAGCCTATATGAGTAGTAAATTTGAAAAAAACAAACAACTATCCATATATGCACTCCATCCTTCTCCCATCCAGACTATACTGTCGGCTCTAGATTCTAACTAGATCAGCAACATACAAAAAATCTATATGAAGCTCACGGGCTTAGTATAAAAATATACAACACCGCCGGTTGGGATTTTCACCCGACCCCGAAGGACACACTAATTATCAAATTTGGTTTCATTATAACGAGCAATTTTTTGAATGTAAAGAAATTATGACTTTATTTTTTTTTAAAACTATTTAAAATAAAACAAACTTAAGGCATAAAACCATATAGGATATGGACTTTTCTCGCTCTATTTTTTTTTCGAGTTGTTCCGTATTTATTGTTTAATTACTTAAATGATAATTCTATATTTAATTTTTCTAAACGGATTGGAAATAAATAGTAAAAATGTATAAATATAAATTATCAAAGGAAACAATGCAACTTGAAAATGTGATCCAAAGAGTAAAAATATTCTTCTAGAAATGCAACGATTTACCAGTGAATCAGATTTTATTCCCCATAAAGTATATATCCATTTTTTCATTATATTGTTATATTATTATTAACAAGTAGCCAAATAATTTATAGACCATACTCAACCTATACATATGCTAAATTAACCTTTTATAACCAAACTTTTATATAAAAATCCTATATTCGTAAAATTTTAGTTATATATTTTTAAAATACCGTCATATTTACTCATAATATTATAAAAATGAAATAATCAAATTAATTCTCTAATCTTCACCTCGAAAAATCCATACCATTTTTTAGAAAGACCTTTTTTAAAACAAACATAAATATACAATTAAAGGAATTATTATAAATTTGCACCTCGAAAAAAAGCCGTCCCAATAGTCTAGCAGAGGAACTAAAATCATCTTACAAATATCGTAACTGCACCTCCTCATTTTGGTAATACAACACTTGAAACTCGCGATGTAACGGAAGAAATCGTTGCTAAAACATGATTGAGTCAAAAAAATAAGGATTATTTGTGTTTTATTACATTATCCCCTCAAGTTTTCAGTGTATCGCAGAGTTTATGGCTAGTTTTGAAGATAGACTCTCCAATATAAACAATATATCAACCTGTTTGAATAATATATCAACGAGTATTAGTGTTATATCAACGGAGTTCACAGCTTTATCAATATAGTTCACTTAATGTTCGTGATCTTTATATTATGCTAAACCACACACTCTTTTTGTTTGTCATTCTCTTATATAAAAAGAGGACAACTCATGAGTCATCCTCTCTATTATCCTTTTATTCATTTCCAACCTGTAGAATATGATCATGTTGTTTGGAATCTCTTTTTTGAAGCCAAATAAAGTACAATGAAATTAATGTAATCACTCCAAGAATAATTGGTGAAGAAAACAAGAGTATTCCTAAAAAGCTCACTGCTAATAGTAATGAACCGATTTTAAAAAATACAGAATCAAATAATCGAAAACAAGCTAAAACTCCTAGTAAAGCGTTACATAGAAAGAATGCATTTGCAATTGCTACAAGGGTTTGTATACTAAGAAAACCGTTAAAAAAAAGGATAAATACAATAATGTGAACGCAGAACAAACTAAGCAATGAACGAGTTGCCACATTATTTTTATTTTTAAAAGAAAGCCACGAAGGTAATAAACCATTTTTTGCTTGATCGGCGATTAGTCTTGATACTGCTCCGATTACTAATAGCACTGTACTAATGCAAAGCGCAATTGTAATTGAAGATATAATCGGCGTTGACCAACTTCCGAATAAACTTTGAAGTAACGGTGCTAATGATTGACCCATGCTATTTCCACTTTTAGAGTGAACCCATTGGAAAGCAAATGCGACTGTTAGACTGACAACTGCTATGATAGAAAAACTCAATATTACTGCTCTTGGAATTGTTCGTTCAGGAGTTTTTACTTCTAAAGAATAGCTACCGATTACTTCCCACCCAATTAAAGCCCAAAATAATAAAAGTAAACTCTTCCCAAAATTAGAAACAGTAATGGGACTTTCTAAAGTGAAGCTTCCATCAACTTTAAATAATGTGTGAACACTCCCAACTATCATTGTCACAACTATGAAGCTAGACATGAAAAACGCAAATTTACCAACATCAGCTATACTTCTCGTTAAAATGATGTAAACAAAACATAGTATTCCTAAAGCTAGCCACTTTTCATTGAAAAAACTTTGATTCGTCAGTAGTTGTAAATAATGACCTGCCGTACCTGTAACGGCAATAGGCCCAAAGCAAACTGCTAATAAAAAGAAAATTGCTGAAAGATTTTTTATTTGTGTACCAAATGCACGTTCAACTGCTAATGGCACTCCAGAATCTCCCGGAATCATCAAACTTAATTTACCAAACATTAGTGCAAAAATTAAACTTAATCCAAGCATTAAAATCCATGCAAAAATAGCATAATTCCCTGCAGTCTCATATACTGCGGGTGGTAAAATAATAATTCCCGAACCTAAAATAGGTCCAATCATCAATCCGCTGAGCAACAGAAAACCAATTTTTCGATTCCTCATCATTATCCCTCCAAAAGTTATTGAAACAAATTGTAATTTCGTATACTTTAATTATATGAACCGACTTTCAATCGGTAAAATGAATAGTTACGATATAATCAATCGGAAATTCCGATACATTGGAGGTTTATATGGAAATCCGTCATTTAGTAACCTTTAAGTCAATAGTGGATATGGGTGGATTTTCTAGAGCCGCTATCCATCTCGGATATGCACAATCTACAGTTACCGCACATATTCAAGCACTTGAGCAAGAATTAGGTGTACCTTTATTTGACCGTATTGGCAAAAAAGTTCAACTGACTGACGTCGGTGAAAATTTTCTAGTTCATGCGATTGAAATGATTCAGCTCTATACGAAAGCAAAAGATGTGTTTCAAATGGAAAATGAAGAAGTATCAACATTAAAAATTGGTGCACCTGAATCTTTAACAATTTATCGTCTTCCGCAAATCATTCAAGCATTTCGATCGCAAAATCCCAAAGTAAATATATTAATGAAATCTGGTTCGTGCTGGGAATTACAAGATGAATTACGGCGAGGAGATCTTGATATTGCCTTTTTCCTACAGGCCCCACTAACGGACTCCGATCTATACACGGAAACACTTATCGAAGAACCTCTTGTTATTTTGCTTCCTCCAGAATCTGATACTAGAACACTTTCATCGTTTAAACTAAATACGAATGAAAACATAATTCTCACAGAACAAGGTAGCTATCGCGATTATTTTGAAGCTTTTCTAAGAAGCAAAGGCATCGCAACTGAGTCTGGAATGGAATTTTGGAGTGTAGAGGCAATTAAACAATGTGTAATGTGTGGACTAGGAATTTCGATGCTACCACTCGTAACAGTTCTAAGTGAAATGCAGCAAAACAAACTGAAAATCATAAATTGGGATACAAACTTTGGGAGCGTATCAACAATTATGTCTTGGCATAAAAACAGATGGCAATCACGCGCTGCTCGTACGTTTATGAAAGTTGTAAGAGAGCAGTCTCCTTTATGGAATCATGTTATTAAATAATAAGGCTTGCTGATATTTTGAAAAAGGCGAACACTTAGTGAACTTTGTTGATAAAGATGTGAACTTTGTTGATATCGTGGTTATTTTTGTTGATATAGTAACGAAATTTGTTGATATGGTAACGAAATTTGTTGATAAATCGTGCAGAATGGGCCTAGAGGAGCACAAATCATAGTTTCTACGTTGAATCTCGGTCTATTTTATTGTTAATAACCCTACTTTCTTATTCATTCGCACTATTTCTTGGTGATTCGCGATCTTATTTGCAGTTATCCAGTTTTTAATTGGAGATTTGATTATTTTATTTGCAGATTTTCCAAATTTAATTGCAGTTTTACCTTTTTTATTTGCACTTTCACAAATTTAATTGTAGTTTTTGCCTTTTTAATTGCACTTCCACAAATTTATTAACAGCTTGAGATTTTTTCTTCCGGCCGCACTACACTAACACAAATAAAAACAAGCTAGTACCTGACTAACGGGTTCAGCTTTGGAGTTCAAAAGTAATAATAACAGTTCAATTTCAAGTCCAATTCGAAAATGAATTGGACTTCTTTTATTTGTTAGTATATAGGTATTATTTTGATTTTAACTATTAATCTAACATAGTAATTAGCAACAGAATTAGCAAGTGTCTGATGACCAGCAGACAGTCTACAAAACCTATGTTAAAATTAGTGTTAATTTGGCATACTAATGTATGACCAATTTTTGATTTGGAGGAAATTATGTCATTTGAAGAATTAAGAAAAAACAAACCAACAATTCAATGGGTCGAGAATGATGAGGATAATGAATTTTTTAATGAAGAAAATATTAATGCAACAAATGAAGTTCTTGACAGTTTTATTAATAGCTTAGAAAAACTGGGTGCAAAACCTCCAGAAGCAGAAATAATGAAGATTGTTAAAGATGTGGTAATTAAATTTAATGAATTAAATGAACAATATGATTATTACATTGAAACGATGGAGCGAGAAGACCTTTGTGAGTTTATTGATACAGCAGTTAGTATTGCAGGATTAGAAACTGATGATGACATCACCGAAGAGTGGAGAGAATGGTAATCAAAAGGAGCGAACTTCGCTCCTTTTTTGTTGTTTCATGTGCTAAATTTACTGTTAATTTGATAACTAAAATGTCTGCTTTTTTGGTTGCTATTTGATTTTTTGTACCTCAAAACTGAACAAGCTAGTACCTGCATACTAGCTTGTTTTATTATACAGTCTGTCGCTCAACTAATTTAATTACTATCTCTTCTTGTGTTATTTCAGAATTAATTGCTTGATTAAATAGTTTCTTTCCGACTTCGCGTAATGGAATTTCGACTGATGTTAATTTCATTACTTTTGCGATTGGTTGATTATCGAAACCTATAATAGCTAAATCTTCTGGAATAGTTATGCCATGTTCATTGCAGCAAGTTTGTATGCCCGCAGCCACTTGGTCACTTGTAACTAACAGGGCTGTTGGCCTATCTTTTAATTTTAGCAATGCTTGGACAACTCGTTCACCGTCTTCAAAATAATAACAATTATCAAATACTAAGTCGTTATTTATTGGCTCATTATATTTAGAATGAAAATCAATATAGGCTGACTCTCTTTGTTTACTATTCATACCTGTTCTACGACCTATACTATAGCCAATTTTCCGATGCCCTTTATCATATAAATATTCTAGCGCTATCATAAAGCAATTGTATTGATCAATAAAGGTTGAAGAAACTCCAGTGTTTCTAGTATCTTCAAACAATACGATTTGACCGTATTGCATATACTCTTCAATCGTTTTTATTGAACAAGTTCTTGAACAAATAATAAGTGAATCAATTTGTTTATGCTGCAACATTTCTAATGCTTCAAATTCTCTCTTTTCTTCATAATTTGTTTGAAATAGCACTAGTTTATTATTATTTTTTATCGCCTCATTCGCAATTCCATCAATTAGCAACCCAAAATATGGATGATGTGAGAACGGAATGACGACTCCAATTAGATTTGTTTTTCCCTTGCTTAAATTAACTGCGTTAAGATTTCTTTGATAATTCGTTAACTCAATTGCCTTCAAAACTGCTTTTCTTTTTTCTTCACTAACATAAGGTTCATTATTTAAAACTCGTGAGACTGTTGTAACCGAGACTCCGGCTATCCTTGCAATATCCTTAATATTAGACATATTCTCACCTTTTCTAAACTTTTTCTTGCTCTGAAACTAGTTCCATACTTTACTCTGTTTTCATAACGAAAAGGAGGAACTAGTATGCAAATACTTTTTGGTTTATTTTGCTTAATTTTTATGTGTAGTTCAATTTTATTTTTAGCTTCTATTGCTATCATACAACAAGATAAGAAACGAGTTAAGAAATGGGATTAAAACTTTTATCTTAATGTTTTTTTGCTATTTAAACAAAAAAATGAGAGGAAATTCCAAAATAGATCTGTATTACATACTACTTTTTAAAAGATCTAAACTCTAATGAATACAATTACTATGCTAAGTAAATGATAATATAGGTTAGTAATTTAAGGAGGTATTATTATGGATACAGAAAGAGCATTAGAAATTGTAGCCGCACCTGGTATGATTAATGTTACTTGCGAAGGGGTACCTGTTTATATTCAGCATGTTAATAAAAATGAAGGCACAGCTAGAATTTATCCCCTTGATCAACCACAAAATGATAAAGAAGTATCATTAAGTCACTTAAGAGAACAATAAATGATAATATAGACCCAAAAATAAACCTCTATAAAGGAGGTTTATTTAATTTTTGAAAAAAATCCCAAAAATATAATGATTATGTCTGATTGCACCTTCACCCTTTAGAAATTTAACTCTCTATCGAAGTGACATTACTAATGGCATAAATTCAAAGTAGGTTATTTATACCATTCCTTTAGGCATTATGTAATGTGTCTAAATTACTACAAAATTTCAAAAAAATTGAAAAAAAAGTCGAAAAATTCTTTGAATATTTTTATAAGTGTGTTATTATAAAAATCACTTAAGCGACACAGTTATATAACTTTGTAGTTAATTGTCAGAATTTTCTATTTTTTATAGCAAAATTAGAAAACTCTCATCTTAGAAAATTATTAATCTAACAAATATCGTATTAGAGGAGGCTCATATGAATTTATTTCGAAAAAAATCAGCTACAAATAATTCGCCTAGTTCACTTAATCCAGTTCTAGGAGCATTTGATCTTACTATGTTAGGTATTGGTGCTATTATCGGTACAGGTATTTTCGTATTAACTGGTGTAGCGGCAGCCAAATATGCTGGTCCAGCACTTATTATTTCATTTATTATCGCAGGTTTAGCTTGTACATTCGCTGCACTTTGTTACTCTGAATTTGCATCAATGATTCCACAGGCAGGTAGTGCTTATACTTATAGTTATGTTGCTTTTGGTGAAGTCATCGCATGGATATTAGGATGGGACATGGTTCTAGAGTATGGACTAGCATCTTCTGCAGTAGCAAGTGGATGGTCTGGATACTTCCAAAGTTTATTACGTGGTTTTGGAATACACCTCCCTACAGCTGTTACAGGTGCATTCGATCCGTCTAAACATACTTATATTGATTTACCGGCAGTAATCATTGTTTTACTTGTAACGTTTATTCTTACTAGAGGTGTTAAAAAGTCTGCAAAACTTAACACGATCATGGTAATTGTAAAATTAGCAGTAGTTGCACTTTTTATCGCAGTTGGTGTTTGGTACGTTCAACCGCATAACTGGACTCCATTTATGCCAATGGGATTCCATGGTGTAACAGCTGGGGCTGCAGTAGTAGTATTTGCTTACTTTGGATTTGATGCAATATCAACTGCTGCTGAGGAAGTTAAAAATCCTCAACGTAACTTACCAATCGGTATTATATCTGCTTTAACAATTTGTACAGTCTTATATATTGTCGTTTCATTAATTCTTACTGGTATCGTTCCTTTCAATCAATTAGGTGTTAATGACCCTGTTGCTTTTGCACTAGCATTTATTCACCAAGATTGGGCTGCAGGCTTCATTTCACTTGGCGCAATCATCGGTATCACAACTGTATTAATCGTAATGATGTTCGGACAAACTCGTTTATTCTATGCAATCAGTAAAGACGGTTTATTACCAGGTAAATTATCAAAAGTTAACAAGAAAACTCAAGTTCCTGTAACAAGCACTTGGGTAACTGGCGGACTAGTTGCAATATTTGCTGGCCTTATTCCATTAAGTAAATTAGCTGAATTAACAAATATCGGTACTCTATTCGCTTTCTCTGCTGTTTCTCTTGGTGTTCTAGTTTTAAGAAAAACTCGACCAGAATTAAAGCGTGGATTCAAAACTCCTTGGGTACCCGTAGTACCAGTATTAGCTGTTGTATTCTGTGTATATTTAATGTTACAACTTTCAGCATTTACTTGGAAAGGTTTCGCAGTCTGGTTAGTGATCGGATTAGTAATTTACGCAGCATACGGTTATAAAAATAGTAAACTAAACGGAAATAGAAAGTTCGATAAAGATTCAAATCAATCTGCATAAATAAAAAAATTCCACTATAGATTTCTATAGTGGAATTTTTTTATTTTCATTAAGACCTTTCTTTCACGGAGAGGTCTTTTTCCCTTTTAGATATTTAGTGTAATAATTTTCATCAATTTTTCAAAAAAGATTTTAACTCATTTGCGAACTGCTTACCATGCGAGAAAAGTAGAGCATGAGAAGCATTCATAAATGGTACCGCAATTGCTTTTTCACCAATTGTATCCTTCATATAATGAGCCGTTTTAGGTGAAAATAACGAACCAGGATCCGCATAGAAAAATGCAGATGGCACTTTAATTTTATTTAATGTATTTCTAAAGTCAATAATACCAAGTTCTTTCCATATCGATTTTGTTAGTAATTGTTTTTGAGGAGATTTACCAATTAAGACTCTTGCAAGAACTTTGCTAAGCAGATTAGCCTTCCTACGATAAGGGGTATTTGTATTGTACTTCGTCATATTTCTATATGTAAAATACGATGCAAAATTTAAAAATTTATTATCCAAATCACTTAAATCCTGTTGAAAATCTTTTTCTGTATATTCCCCTCTATATAAGCCCAGTGACCACTCTTGATCGCTTATAATTTTCGGGGTAATATCCACAAAAACTAACTTACTTATATTTTCACACCCATACAACTCAATATAATTGAACAACGCAAGTGCACCTGTGGAATATCCAACAATTACTGGATTGATTAATTTGAGATGGTCTATAAGAGATTTTAGATCAGTTGCGTATTGTGCAATATTGATACCTTGTAACTCTTTAGATTGACCATGTCCTCGCAGATCGAATGAAACGCAACAATATTCCTTTGAAATACTCTTAATCACTTCATTGTAATCTTGAGATTTACCAAATAATCCATGAATAAACACTATGGGCTGACCTTCACCACAAACTTGATAGGGTATAATTGTACCGTCCTTTAATTTTAATTCATCGTTCAAAAACTCCTTGACCTCCTCCATAATAATCAACGATTGCTTTTAATTCGGTTAACGTTGAAATTTGAATAACCCAAAACTTCATTAAGTTTAATTCGAATAAACCCTTGTTTACCGCCAAGAACAAATTGATTCATTTTTCTCATCTCTTTCATTAGTTACCATTAAATCAACCGTAGCTTTCAATAGATTTTTAATTTAGCTAATCTGCCATTAAGCTGAATAATAAAAGGCAATAATCTTCTTTCACAATTCTAAATCTCGAATGATTTTGAATCATCGTTTTTTGGGAGTGAAATTGCGGTTTCAATCACGATGTCATTTTTTATTTTAACTGCGATTGTTCCGATCCATTTGTCTGTCGGCTGCATTTGCTCATTACAAGTAAAGTATCGAATATGAATAGCTGACTCTGTATTTTTACTAATGACATGGCAAGCTAACAAATTACTTAACTTTTTAATCGCTGCTTCTCTTTTCGTACCAATGATTTCCTTCTTGATAAATGACTCATAGTAATTCTTTAATGGAAACATTTCATTTCCTCCCATACTATATTACTGCTATTCATAATTGTTTATAGAGTTGTTTCGATTGACCACTTAATTCATTCGAGCAACTTAGAAATTCTAAACAATGCTCTAATCACTTAGACTCCATTTAATTGAAGTCCACTCTAAGTCTAAACACAAACACTTGTTCGCATTTCATTTTATACTTATTATACTATAAGTAAAATCAAAAATGAAAAAAAAGAATGGCGCTCCTCCGTCATAATGAGCAAATTAGTCTCTGATTATTATATGTTTAAGCAATGATTTTACTTAAACCAATCCCGCCTCCAGAAACTTATATTTAGGTAAATTTTTAAAATGCTTATGTAGTTAATGCAGCAATTTCATTCCTAAAGTAAAGTAAGTACAAAAATCCATATAATTGAACTTTAAAAACTTACTTAATAGGTAAAAGCCTAATTACAATATAGACTAGTTTCATAGTTGGTAAAAAAACATACGATACATTATCCACCTCTCCTAATTGTAATTTTTACAATTGGTTACATGACCCTAAAGGGAGAATACATCCCTTAAATATCTTATGAAGGAGGTCACATGAATGAGTACTGGACATCACCATCTTAACGGTTTTGCTTTGATTGTTGTTTTATTTATCTTATTAATCATTGTTGGAGCAGCTTGCTGGTCAGGATATGACGGATGCGGATATGGGCATCACTGGTAAAAATTAAAAACTATAAAACTCCTGTTAACTATAACAGGAGTTTTTTTATAGTTGCATAAGAAAAACTATAACCTTTAAGCCAATTCACAAATAAACCAAATTTCTCTTTCGTAACTGTAATATTCTTCAAAAATAAATTCTTTTAATCCTTTAATCACCAATCCTTCTGGTAATTCAAGATTCCATTCCGTTGTACAAGCTGGTAGATATAATTAAACCGCGGTTACCTCAGTATTGAAGTATCTTGCAATCTGAACAGCAAAGTGACCGATGCCGCCTGATGCACCATAGCTCAATACCTTTTGACCTTGCGTAATTTGTGCTACATCACGCAATGCTTGAAGTGCCGTCTGAGCTGCACATGGTATAGCAGCTGCCTCTTCAAAGGTTGTATTCTTCGGCATAAGACTTATGGTGTTCTCACGTGAGGAAGATGTTCCAATCAATAGTTTGTCGGAGCATTAACTCTAACCTATAAACAAAAACAAACCTCCAAATCGGGGTTTGTCTTTGTTTTATTTATCAAAATTACCAGCACAAACTTTCAATTAAACTGCATTTTAAGCATTCTTGTATCGTATCTTTCTTCTGAAATTCGTGCTCACAATTTGTTTGAATGGTTTTCAGTTCTATTTTTAACTGATTCATATTTTCTTCTAATTGCTTTATTTCTTTTTTGATTCCTTCTACCCTATTCATATAAGGCTCACACCCTTATTGATAGATTTCTCCGCCGTTTTTTCTAAATTCTAATGCTTTTTCTTTCATTCCTTCTTCAATGGTTGATTCATTTTGAAGTTCTTCTTGTTTTACTATATCTCGAATGTCTTGTGAGATTCTCATACTACAGAATTTTGGACCACACATTGAACAAAAATGGGCTGTTTTAGCTCCCTCAGCAGGTAATGTTTCATCGTGGTATTCAATTGCTCTTTCTGGATCAAGAGAAAGATTAAACTGATCACGCCATCTAAATTCAAATCGAGCTTTTGAAAGTGCATCATCTCTTTTTTGTGCTCCAGGATGACCTTTTGCTAAGTCAGCTGCATGTGCTGCTATTTTATATGTGATTACCCCTACTCTAACATCTTCTTTATTTGGAAGACCTAAATGCTCTTTCGGAGTTACATAGCAAAGCATCGCTGTACCAAACCAACCAATCATTGCTGCACCGATTGCTGACGTTATATGATCATAACCAGGCGCAATATCTGTCGTTAGTGGACCTAATGTGTAAAATGGTGCTTCTTGACAAATTTCTAATTGTTTATCCATATTCTCTTTAATTAAATGCATTGGAACATGTCCCGGTCCTTCAATCATAACTTGAACGTCATGTTTCCAAGCAATTTTTGTTAGCTCTCCAAGTGTTTCTAATTCCGAAAATTGTGCTTCGTCATTTGCATCGGCGATCGAACCTGGGCGCAAGCCATCTCCTAAAGAGAATGTTACGTCATAGCGCTTCATTATTTCACAAATTTCCTCAAAATGGGTATATAAGAAATTCTCTTTATGGTGAGCTAAACACCACTGAGCCAATATAGAACCACCACGAGATACGATTCCTGTCACTCGTTTTGCAGTTAATGGAATGTAACGCAATAGTACACCTGCGTGAATCGTAAAGTAATCTACTCCTTGTTCAGCTTGCTCGATTAGAGTGTCTCTAAACACTTCCCAAGATAAGTCTTCTGCAATTCCATTTACCTTTTCAAGTGCTTGATAAATTGGAACTGTCCCTACTGGTACCGGAGAATTTCGGATAATCCATTCACGTGTTGTGTGAATATTTTTTCCGGTTGAAAGATCCATCATCGTATCGGCTCCCCAGCGAGTAGCCCATGTCATTTTTTCTACTTCTTCTTCAATTGAGGATGTAACGGCTGAGTTACCTATATTGGCGTTTATTTTTACATGAAAATTACGGCCGATAATCATTGGCTCACTTTCCGGATGATTAATATTTGATGGAATGACAGCTCTTCCTCTTGCAACTTCATCTCGAACAAATTCAGCTGTTCTATTTTCTCGAATTGCAATAAATTCCATTTCAGGTGTAATAATACCTTTACGTGCATAATGCAATTGCGTAATATTTCCGTTATCCTTTGCACGCAATGGTTTTCTTTTTAACCCTTTAAAGATTTCAACCTCATGTTTATCTGATTCTTTTTTATATCCATTATCTTCAGGCTTTACTTCACGCCCTACATATTCTTCAACATCATTTCGCTCAATCACCCAGTTTTGTCCGATCGGCTTAAGCCCCTCGCGAATATCAACTGAGGCAGATGAATCTGTGTAAGGTCCACTTGTGTCATATACTCTAACTGGTGCATTTTCTTCTTCGCCAAAAGTACCAGTTGTTGGACTTAATTGAATCTCACGCATCGGCACTTTAATATCAGATCTAGATCCTTCAACATAAACCTTTTTACTACCAGAAAAACTAGACATGATGGAAAAATTCATTTCATTTACAGAATTGTTCATTGATTTCATTCCCCTTTTTAAATGATTAAAAAAGGACGAAATCCAATCCATTTTAAGCATGAAAAAAGCCGGATCTTAAAGTTAAGACCCGGCAAAATGTTAGCAAAACTACATTAACGATTAGACTTCATTAATGAGAAATTTCTAACTTCCCCACGCTGGTATGAACCAGATCAGGTCCTGAGGGTTAAGAAACTTAAATGTGTTTCTCTCTCAGCCCAACTAATTGGACACCCCTAGTCAAACGATTAAATTGTTCACACTAAATATAAACCCACAAGTTTAAAATGTAAATGCTTTTATTTCCTAAATTTTTACAGAAATGTTCATTTCAAAAAATTATTAGCATTTTTAATACTCGCTTAAATACTTGATTTCATTATGCTTCAAGCCCAATTTATGGTAAATATTTTGACTCGTAAAAAAAATTTTAGTATTGAATATTATTTTTTATATGCTATGCTAAGATTAATTTTCATACAGATTCATCACTAGGGGATCCCTTGATAAGGGCTGAGAATAGAGTAGTTACTTTTAAACCCTTAAAACCTGAACAGGCTAGTACCTGCGTAGGAAAGTGGCGCATTCTCTATTTATTTTGTGTGCAATGTAACCACTTTCTTTTTTTAGGAAAGTGGTTTTTTTTGTTTGAAAAAATTTTGTTAATGAAAGAGGCTGGAGCATGGAACTTATTGCAATTACAGATGATCAGCACTCAATCGAATTACTTGCTTCCAAAATTATTCAAATAATCGATGTAGTTGACTATGTACATATTCGCGAGAAATCAAAAAAAGCGATCGAAATAATATCACTCTTAAATCTATTAAAAATGAACAAAGTGGATATGAAGAAAATCGTTTTAAATGATCGTTTAGATATTGCTATTTTTGCAAATCTATCAAATATACACTTACCGGGACATGGACTCCCTCTTGTTGATGTAAAAGAATATTTTCCTAACTTACGAGTAGGAAAATCAGTCCACACGCTTACTGAAGCAATCCTAGCTGAAAGTGATCAGGCTGATTATGTCCTTTACGGTCATTGTTTTGAAACAAAGTGTAAAGCCGGTCTAACTCCAAATGGGATTGAAATCATACCCGAAATGAAAAAAACTCTGACTATACCAATCTACGCAGTAGGCGGTATATTGCCTGAGCATATCCAATTTTTGAAGGAGAACAAGATTGATGGGATAGCTGTAATGTCTGGAATCTTCTCTTCTCGAAACCCACTAGATGCTGCGCTGCAATATTTTGAAAGGTGCAAACTGACTTATGAACAAGAGATTTGATGTTATCGTAATTGGGGGTGGCATTATTGGCTGTTCCATTGCTTATTATCTAGCGAAAGAAAACATTAATGTCGCAGTTTTAGAAGGACAGCAAGTTGGTCAGAAAACGACCAAGGCAGCTGCGGGGATGCTCGGTGCCCATTCCGAGTGGGATCAGTCAGAGTCATTTTTTACTTTCGCAAGAAGCAGCCAATTAACTTATTTTCAGCTTCAAGAAGAGTTGAAAGAATTAAGCGGTATTGATATTGAACTTAAAAAAGGTGGCATTTTCAAACTAGCTTATACAGATTTAGAAAAAAACCAATTAACACCACTACTCACTCAAACTTCAGCACATTGGTATAACCATGTGGAGTTAAAAAAACAGATCCCCGGCATCCATCCAAATATAATTGGCGCAGCCTATATTAAAGATGACGTTAATGTATTACCTGTTTCTGTTTGTAATGCATTTTCTAAAAGTGCTCAGATTTTAGGGGCTTCTATTTTCGAATATACTCATGTATTTGGGATTCAAAAAAATGATACACATTATTTACTTAAAACAACAAACGGTGAATTTGAGGCAAAAAACATCGTAGTTGCAAGTGGCGTTTGGAGTAATACCTTGTTTGGACAGCTAGGGTTAGATCATGAAATTATTCCTGTTAAAGGCGAATGCATTTCCGTAAAAAGCGAAAAGGTAGCATTAAAGCATTCTCTTTTTCATGAACAAAACTATATTGTTCCAAGAAATGACGGTCGCCTTGTCATCGGGGCTACGATGGTTGATCACGAATGGGATGAAAATCCTAGCTTAGGTGGCATTGAATCATTAATACAAAGTGCTAAAAAAATGCTTCCCGAAATTGAAGATATGAAAATTGATTCATTTTGGGCGGGACTAAGACCGCGAACACTTGATCATAATCCTTTTATTGGCATGCACCCTGAAGATGATCAAATCCTATTTGCAACCGGCCATTTTCGAAATGGAATATTGCTTGCACCAGCAACTGGAAAATTAATTCGGGATATGATTCTTAAAAGGAAAGTTGATAGAGACTGGATTGAGGCGTTTAAAGTTAGTCGTTAATTTAAATGTTTGTGAGGTGTAAAACACTTGGAAATAAGATTAAACGGAAAGAACATAGAAGTTTCGAATAAAACTTTTACAATTCAAGATTTACTTAATGAATACCAGCTAGAAAACCGAATTGTTATTGTCGAGGTTAATGAAGAAATTATTTATAAAGAGCAGTATGCTTTAACTCATCTCTCTAACGGAGATCAGGTAGAATTAATACATTTTGTAGGTGGAGGTTAATCATGTTGAAAATAGGAAATCATTCATTTCATTCAAGATTATTATTAGGAACAGGTAAATACCCTTCTTTTGAAGTACAAAAAGAAGCAGTTGAAGTATCGGAAGCGGAAATACTAACTTTCGCTGTTAGAAGAATGAATATTTTTGAAGAATCACAGCCTAATTTTCTAGAACAATTAAATCTAGCAAAATATAAATTATTACCAAATACTGCTGGTGCGAAAACTGCTGAAGAAGCTGTTAGAATTGCCAGACTAGCAAAAGCTTCAGGCTTATGCGATATGATCAAAGTAGAAGTAATCGGGTGTGACAAATCATTATTGCCTGATCCAATTGAAACATTGAAGGCATCAGAAATGCTATTGAATGAAGGATTTATTGTGTTACCTTATACTTCTGATGATGTTGTTTTAGCAAGAAGACTAGAAGAACTTGGTGTACATGCAATTATGCCAGGAGCATCACCAATTGGTTCTGGAAAAGGAATTATTAATCCTTTAAATCTTAAATTTATTATTGAACAATCAAATATACCTGTCATAGTCGATGCTGGAATCGGTTCGCCAAAGGATGCTGCTTATGCAATGGAGTTAGGTGCTGATGGGGTCCTTTTAAATACTGCGGTTTCTAACGCGAAGGATCCAGTAAAAATGGCGGTTGCAATGAAGCTTGCTATTGAAGCAGGAAGGCTTGGATTTGAAGCGGGAAGAATTGACGAAAAAAATTATGGTGTAGCTAGTAGTCCAATTACAGGGTTGGTGAATTCTTGATAAACCGATATGCAAAACAAGAATTATTCCTAGGAACAGATCATCAATTAAACTTACAAAAAGCCAGTGCCATCATTATTGGTGTTGGTGCACTTGGTTCATCAATTGGAGAAATGCTTGTAAGAGCCGGCATAGGAAATATAACAATTGTTGACCGTGATTATGTTGAATGGAGTAATTTACAAAGGCAATCTCTTTATACCGAAGAAGATGCTAGAAATAAACTACCTAAAGTAATTGCAGCTAAAAACCGACTACAACAGATTAATAGTGAAGTAACAATTAATAGTTTTATAACTGATATTACTAGTCTTAATGTTGAAGAACTTATTAAAGATCAAACAATTATTCTAGATGCTACAGATAATTTTGAGACTAGAATGGTTGTTAATGATGCTGCAATTAAGCATGGAATTCCATTTATTTTTGGTGCTTGTGTTGGGAGCTATGGCCTTTCTTTTCCAATTATTCCAGGAAAAACTCCTTGTCTTAACTGTTTATTAAATCATATACCAACATTAAATATGACTTGTGACACAGTCGGAGTCATTAGTCCAATTGTACAAATGATTGCTGCGTACCAAGTCACTTATGCCATGCAATATCTTACAAACTATGAACTTTCACCAATCTTACAATCGATTGATGTTTGGAAGCATGAAAAGTCTGATATAAACATCGAAAGATTAAAGAATCATAATTGTCCAACATGTGGTCCGATCAGAAGTTATCCATATTTAAACAACGATCATCAAATGAAGTCATATGTATTATGTGGAAGAGATGCTGTCCAATTGAGTATTTCTTCTACTAACGTTCCGTCACTACAAGATCTTTCTGAAAGATTAATAGGATTAGTACATGATTTGATTGTGAACCCGTATTTATTAGCATGTACCTTTGAAAATCACCGAATTGTTTTATTTAAAGACGGTCGTGCAATTATTCACGGTACAAAGGAACCAGCTGTTGCGAAAGAGCTCTATCGTAAAATCATTATATAATAGAAGAAATCCATTTCAGAGACTAATAAATTCTATTTTTATTAGTCTTCAAAATGGATAATTTTAATACTTTAAATTACTTAGACTCTTGTCCTGTAGAACCTACTAAAGATAAGCTAGACTCTTCATCAATTGGAAATTCAATAACTGTTCTACCTACATTTACACAGCAACTATCATGGAAGGAATCAAATGCTGAGTTAATATCATCCAACTTGATTCGATCTAAAACTAGATCATCTAGATTAAATTTTCCATCTAAATATAATTTTGAAATGATAGGGAAGTCTCTAAAAGGTTGTGTATCACCGTAAAAACTTCCTTTAAGAACTTTTCCAACGCGATGGAAACCACCAGCTGGTAGGTTAAGAACTTTAGAAGGATTGAAAGCACCAACAACTACTACTGTTCCACCTTTTCTTGTTCCTTTCCAAGCACTTTCAGCTGCATTTGTATTTCCCGTACAATCAATTGCATAGTTAACGCCGAATCCACCTGTTAATTCTTTTAGTTTTTCTTCAGCATTTTCTTCAGCTACATTAACTGTATGTGTTGCTCCAAACTTTTTCGCAATCTCAAGATTAGATTCTTTAACATCACACGCAATAATTTTTGAAGCACCTGCGATTTTAGCTCCTTGAATCGCATTAACTCCTACTCCACCGATTCCGAATACTGCTACAGATGAACCTGGCTTAACACCAGCAGCATTGACTGCTGCTCCGTAGCCTGTTGCAACACCACAACCGATTAATGATGCTTGAGCAAGTGGCATTTCATCGGGAATTTTTACACATGACATTTCAGGAACAACAGTATATTCAGCAAAAGTAGATAATAGAGAGTTATGGTAAACTTTTTCCCCATCACAGCTTAAGCGAGAAGTCCCATCAAGCAATGTACCATCGAACATTGGTCCAAATGCTGATTCACATAAATGCACATCTCCCGTTATACAGAACTCGCAAGTTCCACAATATGGAACCCAGCTTAATGCCACTTTATCACCTGGTTTTACATTTTTCACATTTGGACCGACAGCTTCTACAATTCCTGCCCCTTCATGCCCAAGAATAGTCGGAATAGGTGTTGTTGTATCATCTAATGCGTTTAGATCACTATGACAAACACCAGTTGCTGCTATTTTAACAAGTACTTCATTTGCTTTAGGCTCTGCTAGTTCAACATCTTTAATAATAAGTGGTTCACCATGTGCGTTCATTACTGCTGCTTTCATTTTCATCTTTATTTCACCCTTTTATTTTAGTAAGCAAACCAAATTGCTTTTGTTTTTGTGTAAGATTGTAATGAATGAATGGCATATTCTTTACCCCAGCCACTTTGTTTCCATCCACCGAATGGACTAGCAAAGTCATAACATCCATATTTATTAACAAACACCATTCCAGCCTCTAATTTTTTAGCTACGCGATTCGCACGTGATACATCATTCGTCCATAAGCCGGCAGCTAAACCATAAATCGTGTCATTTGCCATTTCAACTACTTCTTCTTCTGTATCGAATGGAATAACGCAAAGAACTGGACCAAAGATTTCTTCTTGTGCAATTGTCATTTTATTATGTACGTCTGCAAAAATAGTTGGACGAACGAAATAGCCATTTGCATTTTCGCCAGTCAGATCCCTTTCTCCACCAGCAGCAAGACGAGCACCTTCTTCAACTCCGCTTTTGATGTAGCCTAAAATACTTTCCATATGCGATTCTGAAATTTGCGCACCTTGATTTGATTCCGGATCAAATTGGTCACCTAATTTATAACTATTAGCATAATCTGCTAAACGATTTACTGTTTTTTCATAAATATCACGTTGAACAAATAATCTTGTTGGTGCAGAGCATTTCTCACCTTTGTGAGTAAATAATCCATAGAAAGAACGTTCAATTGCAGCGTCCACATCTGGAGCGTCACTAAAGATAATGTTTGGCGACTTCCCACCAAGCTCAAGTGTAACTGGTTTTAAATTAGAGTCTGCCGAATCGTGAACAAGCTGTTTTCCCACACCTGTACTTCCAGTAAAGGAAACTTTATCAACGCCCATATGACGAGAAATATGTGAACCAATTTTTCCTTTACCTAGTATTAGATTTAGAACACCCGGAGGTAAAATATTAGCCTCGTCAATAATTTCAAATAGTCTAATAGCTGAAAAAGATGTCGTACTAGACGGCTTTAAGATTACTGTGTTCCCCATTGCAAGAGCAGGAGCAAGCTTCCATGCAGCCATGTCAATCGGGAAGTTAAATGGTACAATTTGTCCACAAACACCAATTGGATCTCTTGTTGTTACACTTAAAAAGTCGCCTTCAACCGGGTTATTTTCACCATAGTATTTATCAGTCCAGCCTGCATAATATTCGAACATTTCTAATGCTTCCTGAACGTCGTCATTATATGCTTCTGTGTATAGTTTGCCGTTATCCAATGCTTCTAAAGTAGCTAGTTCTGCTTGATGTTCTTTCATAAGCTCACTAATCTTACGTAGAATTTTTGCTCTTTCTTTACGAGTTACTTTACGCCATGGGCCATGATCAAACGCAACACGCGCGGCCTCAACCGCTTTATCAATATCTTCTTTTGTAGCGCCTTGAATTTTTCCAATTACTTTTCCGTTTGCTGGATTAATCGATTCAATTTCTTCATCACTACTGCTATCTACCCATTCACCATTGATATATAGTTTCTTTGTTTCTTGTAACCATTCTTTTGCCCAATCTAATTTTGGTTGTTCGATACCTTCAAAATGTTTTTTATTCTCTACTTTAGTCATTTTCAAGTCCTCCTCCATTTAATAATTCCTTTACGCCGTTCTTACCCTTTTCCTTCATTAATTTCGAAACAAACGAATAACCATGCTTCTCCTTTAATTCAACTACAGAAGGAATTAAACTATTTGCGTATTCTTCACATTTTTCTTTATTAACTTTTATGCCTTCCAAACACTTCTCGTTAAATAAGTTGAGTGCTTTTTCTAGCATCTTTATTGCATCTATAATATTTGCTCCAGCTACACCTTCAAAAATATTTAAATTTAATTCGCCATGCTCTAAAGCTGCCTGTACAACTCTGTCGCAGCCTAAAACTTGGAAGCAGCTTTGGATCAATGTTTCTGGTATTACAGGATTTACTTTTCCTGGGAAGAAAGATGAACCAGCCATTACAGATGGTAGAATAATTTCCGAAAAACCAGCTTCCGGCCCAGAAGATAATAATCTCAAGTCTTTCCCCATTTTGATTAGACAGGTTGCAAGTAATGTTAATTGATTTGAAACATTTGCTAAATCATCTATGTTTTGAGCAGCATCAATTAAATTTTCACGCTTTTGAAGCTGAAAACCAGCAACTTTTGAAAGATTATGAATAACCAAATCTTGATACATTGTCGATGCGCCAGTTCCTGTTCCAATTACAGTGCCACCCAAGTTTACTTTCTTCAACTCGATAACACTTTGTTTAAGTAACTGTTGCCTTCTAGATAACATTGCGGCATATCCACTAATAAAATCACCTAATTGAATTCTCATCGCATCTTGCAAACATGTTCTTGAAATTGTTGTAATCTCTATAAATGAATCGACCATTTTTTCGATTGTAGTTTGAACTTCACTTACTACTAAGTTCAGTTGTTCAAACTCTTTAATAATGGCAAGTCTCATGGCGGTATGACATACATCAGAAGTAGATTGAGAAGCATTCACATCATCGTTTGGATGAATAGGTGAATAAGTTCCTCTCATTCCTTCGTTTAATTCATTCGCTATATTTGCAATGACTTCGTTAATGTTCATATTTGTACCAATTCCTCCACCGCCATGGAGAATATCAACAGGAAATTGGTCAAAATGTCTACCGGAAATTAGTTCATCACAGGCTTGTAAAATAAATGAACCAATGGATTCATCTATTGCACCTGTTTCTATATTTGTAATTGCAGCAGCTTTTTTAACGATTGCAAGTGACTCAATATACTTTGGATATTGACTTAAAGTTTTTCCAGAGAATGAAAGATTCTGTACTGCTCGAACTGTTTGAACCCCATATAAGAACTGATTTGATATTTCTACAGTTCCAAAAGAATCAACTTCTTTTCGCATTTCCTTGTTCTCAATGACACTAATGAAGATCACCACCTTTTATGAAGAGCTTTCTTAACTTTTTAAAATGAAAACGGTTAACAAATTTACTATTAAAAAATGATTTATCTCAATCCCGACTCAACTTTCCTCATAGATAACTAGATAGAACAAGTCAATGTTTGAGAATTTTTCGTTGTTCACAATCCGAACAACTAAGTTCACGATAAGAACTTTAACTAGATTATAAATCTGAAAAATTATCTGTGTCAAACAAATAATGAAATTATTAGAAATTTATTTATTATTGTTTTTTTAATTTGCAATTAAGCTATAATGTTTAACATGAAGATAAATAACGATGTAAAAAACCAAAAAAGTTCAAAGCAAGACCTTTCATCAGTACAAGCAGTAGATCGCGCACTTTTATTATTAAAAATCGTTGCTGATAGTGAAATTCCTATCTCTATAGGGAATCTAGCTGAAATATCAGATATGAATCGAACAACGGCATGGCGACTTATTGGTACTCTTGAGAACCATGGATTTGTTGAGCGTGACCCCAAAACTAAGGGCTACCAGCTTGGATATGCGGTAAATCATCTTGCGTCTAAAGTTCCGCAATACGGTTCTCTTGTAAGACGCGCAAGTAAAAGTATGGAGAAATTAAAAGAAGAAATTCAGGAAACTGTTCTCTTAAGTGTTCCTAAACAGAATGGAACATTAACAATTGAGCAAATTGATCCAGAAAACAGTGTTAGGTTAGTTGTAGATTATGTTAATGCTTTTCTACCTTTACACTGTACTTCAAATGGAAAAATTCTTTTAAGCCAGCTTCCACCAAAAGAATTAGATATATTTTTGGAAAAGCCTTTGGAAAAGTTAACTCCTTATACGATTACAAGCCCTGAGCAATTACGTAATGAACTTAATAGTGTTCGAGAAAGGGGATTTGGCACTTCGATTTGCGAACTAGATGAAAATGAAAACGGTATTTCTGCACCAGTTTATGATAAAGCACAAAATCTTGTTGCGTTCATAAGTGTTTGTGGACCAAGTTTTCGTTTTACAAAAGAGAAAATGTTATCATCAGTTGATTTATTAATTTCTACTTGCCAGCAAGTTACAAATTATCTTGATTAATCGTAAATTAGCATGTTAATGTTTCTGTGATTGTTAAAAAGGAATCCGAATGGTTCTATTCAGATTCCTTTTTTATTTGCATTTAAAACGTTGTGTTTAGTTCCTATCTATTCAATCATGTTCGATCTAATCATCCTTACGATAAAAATAAATACTCAAAAAAAAGTTTGACAATTTTGTGAATTACACTTTATACTCATCATATATTTCACATTATGAAAAAAGTTGTTCATATTATGAACTTTAATTCTGGTTCATTCACTTTTTTTCTTTTTATCTGAAAACGCTACCAATACAGAAATAAAATTTTCAGCTCTTATTTTATTTTTCGCTTTTCGATAAAAGAGTTAAATGTATTTTATGAAAAAATTGTTACACTACTATTACTAAGGGGGAAACGAGATGAAGGTAAACCAAACGATAAAAATGGATGATGCGCCACTTAATAAGTTCCACATTAAAATGGCAGGGCTTACATTTGGTGCACATTTTAATGACGGTTATATTCTCGGAATAATAGGGACCGCACTGACATTGCTTACTCCCCAAATGCATCTTAATGCATTTTGGCTTGGATTAATCGGCAGCTCCGCTTTAATTGGGCTATTCTTAGGAAGTTTAGTTCTAGGATGGGTATCAGATATTATCGGTAGACAAAAAATATTTGTTTTAAGCTTTGTACTCATTACAATCGCTTCATTACTTCAATTTTTTGTAGATAGTCCTTCACAGTTATTTATTCTACGACTATTAATTGGGATCGGAATTGGTGGAGACTATAGCGTTGGTCATACAATGTTAGCAGAGTTCGCACCAAAAAAGCATCGTGGAGTATTACTAGGATCATTTAGTGTAATTTGGACAATTGGTTATGTTGTTTCAACATTCGTTGGACTATGGTTGCAACATATTGGCCCAGATGCTTGGCGCTGGATGTTAGCTTCTTCGACAATTCCATCAGTAATCATTTTATTCCTACGAATTGGAACGCCAGAATCACCAAGATGGTTAATTAACAAAGGCCGTATTGATGAAGCAAGAGAAATAGCAAAAAAGTATGTTGGTAAAAATATTGTTTTAGATAATGAAACACCATCAAAAGAAGATAGTAGCTTTTCTGTTTTATTTAATAAAAAATATAGAAAAAGAACAGCATTTAATAGTCTTTTCTTTGCATGTTTAGTAATGCCTTATTTTGCAATCTATACTTTCCTACCAAATATATTAAGTATTATGGGCTTAAAGGAAGGCTTTGGAACAGATTTCTTATTAAACATAATTTTAATTATCGGAGCAGTTATAGGTATCTGGTTTACAATCATTTTCTCTCGTAGAGGCTTCTTAATCAGTTCTTTCATTATTCTTGTAGTGTCTTTATTCGTATTAAGCGTCTCACCAAGTAGTGCAACAACATTAATGATTATCTGTTTTGCAGTGTTCACATTAATCTTGTCAGCCGTAAGTAATCTTGTAGGAGTTTTTCCAGCTGAAAGTTTCCCTACCGAAGTGAGATCATCAGGGGTCGGACTTTCTACTGCAATTAGCCGACTTGGATCAGCAATCAGTACATTCCTATTACCATTAGGTCTTTCACATTTTGGTTTAGGTAATACAATGCTAGCATTAACAGGAGTTTTAGTTGTTGGAACATTAGTATCAATTGCATGGGCACCTGAAACTAAAAACTTATCACTTAATGAAGCTAGTAAAACAGATGATTTAAAAAAGCCAAATAGTAATCTAGTCGACATTAAACCGAATATTTTATAAGAAAAAAAGCAGGAAACCTGTAAAAGTTTCCTGCTTTTTTATTATACTTTCTACTATTAGATAATATCGTAACCTTGGTCCTCAATAGCTTCTTTTACTTTTTCAACTGTTTCAGAGTTTGAATAGTTGAATGTTACTTCTTTATTTTCCAAACTTACGATTATATTATTTGTACCAGACACACCTTCTACTGCTTTCATAACTGCAGCCTTGCAGTGTCCACATGTCATACCATCTACTTTTAAAATTGTTTCCATTACTAAAATTCCTCCTAAATTTTTATGCGTTTTAATCTTAATGCGTTTAAGACTACCGATACAGAACTGAATGCCATAGCGGCACCTGCTATCCAAGGCTGTAATAGCCCTAATGCTGCAATCGGAATACCTAAACTGTTATAAAATAATGCCCAAAATAAATTTTGGCGAATATTATTCATTGTCTTCTTACTTAATGCGATTGCTTTTGGGATATGCGATAAATCGCCACCTACTAATGTGACATCCGCTGTTTCAATTGCTACATCTGCACCAGTACCAATTGCCATACCAATGTCAGCTTTTGCTAAAGCCGGAGCATCATTAATTCCGTCACCTACCATCGCAACAATTTTCCCATGTTTTTGTAAATTAGCTACAATATCTGCCTTTTTCTCAGGTAAAACTTCAGCAAATACGTTTTCAATACCAACTTGCTTAGCAATCGCATTTGCTGTGTGCTTATTATCACCGGTCACCATAAATACTTCTATTTTTAAATCTTTTAATGCTTTTATTGCATTTCTTGAAGATTCTTTAATTGTATCGGCGACAGCAATCATTCCTTCTAGTCTCTCGTTAATTGCTACTAACATGCCTGTTTTTCCCGCAGATTCAAATGCGATCAATTGTTCATCAACAGGAGAAAAGTCAATATTCTTCTCATTCATTAATTTTCGAGTTCCGATATAAATCTTTTTATCTCCAATCATTGCTTCTACCCCATATCCAGGTATGGTAATAAACTCAGTAAGGTCAGTCAACTGAACCTCTTGTTTAAGAGCATATTGTACAATTGCCTGTGCTAAAGGATGCTCTGACATTTTCTCTACACTCGCAACGAGTCTTAACAAATCTTCTCGTTGATTTAAATTAATAAAATCTGTTACTTCTGGCTTTCCTTTTGTAATCGTTCCTGTTTTATCAAGAATGATTGCATTTATTTTTTGAGTAGTTTCTAAATATTCTCCGCCTTTGTATAAAATACCGTTTTCTGCGCCTTTTCCACTTCCAACCATAATCGAAGTCGGAGTAGCAAGACCTAGTGCACAAGGACATGCAATAACTAAAACAGCTATAGCTACTTCTATTGATTTTGGTAAATTTTGCGGATCTACTACGAAAAACCAAATTATAAATGTTAAGATCGCAATCCCAATTACAATTGGAACAAATAGATTCGAAATTCGATCGGCAAGTCTTTGAATTGGCGCTTTCGAACCTTGTGCTTCTTCAACTATTTTCACAATATTGGCTAATGCAGTGTCCTTACCAACCTTTTCAGCTCGTATTGTTAAAATACCATTTCCATTAACTGTTGCTCCGACTACATTGTCTTCAGCCTTTTTATCAACCGGTAAAGACTCTCCAGTAATCATTGATTCATCGACTGTAGATACTCCTGATACTATGACACCATCGACAGGAATTTTCTCTCCCGGTTTCACTAAAAGTAAATCTCCAACTTTTACAGCTTCAAGTGGTACGAATATCTCTTTACCATTTTCTAAAACTGTCGCTTCCTTTGCTTGTAATTCCATTAGTTTAGAAATTGCTTCAGTAGTTTTCCCTTTAGCGATATGCTCAAAATATTTTCCAAGCAAGACTAATGTGATTAAAACTGCACTTGTCTCAAAATAAAGATGTGGCATATACGAACTATTCGTCAATGTTTTAATCGCCTCAACTAAACTATAAAAATAAGCAGCCGAAGTTCCTAGTACAACGAGTACATCCATATTTGCACTATAATTTCGAATTGCCTTAAATGCACCAACGTAAAAATGCCAACCAATTATAAACTGAACAGGTGTTGCAAACAGTAATTGGAACCATGGATTCATTAATAAATGTGGCATCCAAATATCCGTACTAAAAGGAAGATGGGAAACCATAGAGTACAATAATGGAAGGGAAAGTATGATCGAAACAATCAATTGAAGCTGCTTGTTTCGTGTCGTGTCGTTTTCCTTAACCTCATCTTCTGCTTTTATAACTGCCTCATAACCGATGTGACTAATTTTATCAATAATCGATTGAACCGTTCGCACTTCCGGTAAATATGAAATAGTTGCGATATTCATAGCTAGATTGACGTTGATTTGAACAACTCCATCCATTTTCCCGATCACTTTTTCGATTCGAGCTGAACATGCAGCACACGTCATTCCTGTAATATTTAATGTTGTCTTTTCAACAGCAACCTCGTAACCAATCGTATGGATTTTATCTATTAAATCAGAAGTTTGATATTGTCCTTTTTCATATATAATAGTAGCTTTTTCTAAAGCAAGATTTACATTCGCTTTTAAGCCTTCCATTCGATTTAAACTTTTTTCGATTCGGGTTGCACATGCGGCGCAGGTCATCCCTTCAATGCCAAGGGTCAACTGCTTTGCATCATTCATCTAAATCAACCCCTTTATTTTACGTACCTTTTAATTACCTCCATTAATTCAGTTACCGATGCTTCACCATTATTTTCCTTGACTGCCTTAACCATACAATGATTCGCATGTCTCTCAATTAAAGAGAAGCTTACTTTTTTCATAGCAGCTTCAACTGCCATAATTTGCGTTAATATATCTATGCAATAACGGTCCTCTTCGACCATTTTTTGAATCCCTCTTACTTGCCCCTCTATTCTACGAAGACGCTTCATTAAATCATTTATTTCTTCTTCACTTCTTGGGACCATTTGATCATCATGGCAATTTTCCATTTTATCACCTCACCATTATTATATACTCATAGGGGGTATAGGTGTCAATTTTTTATTCTATTTAGTTTTAGTTGTCCATATGATGATATAAACCGAATAATTAGGGGGTATCATAAATGCTCACCAGTTGGGTATGCATTAGTGTAATGCTGTTTATAACGTTCATTTCAATCCAATTAAAACCAACTAAAAATGACCAAATGCATCAAATGATGTATATGATGATGATTAGTATGACGAATGGTTTAACTCTAGGTGTACTAATTACACTTTCAAATCAGCAACAATTTTTCATTTCATTACTTATTTCTATGGGCGTCTCCGCACTAATTGGATTATTTATTGGGTGGAAATTACACTTTCTTGCACTGCTTGAAGGAATCTTTACTGGCATGATGGCTGGTATGATGGGAAGTATGATTGTCGTTATGCTTTCGATCACCGAGGCAAAATCTTTATTATTAATTTGTTTATTATTATTAACTTGTTCAGTAATATTTTGTTCTACTATGTTCTTAAACGAGCGATTCCCGAAGCTACTATCATTATTCTTTCCAATCATTATCATTTCTAGCCTGCTGCTTATTTTATCTATTTACTTTTCGTTTACTCATTTTGAAACAACTACTGTTTCACAGAATTACAGGATTAATATGTTGAAAAAATAGATAGGACACACACGCTATATAACAACAGCGCAACATTCATACAATCTCATTTTTAGAAAATTTTTACGAGTGATTTAGTGTTTGTAGGAAGCTATATGATAAGATGTACTAGTGGTTGAAAATTGAAATGGAAAAGGAAGATTACAGCAGATGACAAATCAAAATGAAACTAACGCTTTACCGCCAAAAACATGTACAATTGAACGCCTAATCACACTTCAGGAAGATATCGAAAAAGTGCTGAATGGACAAAAAACAGCTACCCGCCGAAACGGGAGATATGCAGATGTTGGGGAAGTGATGAACCTTCAAGATCAACGTTATGTTGTTGAAAAGGTTTATTCGCAATCCCTTGGTGAATTAACAGATGAGCATGCTAAACAGGAAGGCTATACGAATGTAGAAGAGTATAAGCAATCAATCCTGTCAATCCACCCTGGTATGCCTTGGCTGCCAAAAATGAGGGTATGGGTTCATGAGTTTCGCCTCATCCAAGATTGATCGGATATATTGATAGATATGCTATATCGAATACTTCTTTATATACATATTTTTAGTGTAATCTTATCAATCGGTCCTTTTTTTGTATTGATTCCTTTACTCAAAAAGTTGCGTACTTCAGAGTCCGCGATACAACAGGGCTTTCTAGATGTGTTCCGCTTTGCAGTCAGATTGGCTAAGCATGCCGGGCATGTACTTGTTTTGTCAGGAGTATTGTTGGTAATGGTAGGCTCATGGTCATGGAAGACATCTTGGATTGTCATGACGATTCTTCTTCTGGTGAGCTCACTATTCTTTCTTGCTAGAGCCTTCTCGCCTACAATTAGGAAATTTAGCCAACCAGACCAAGACCAGAGCAGATTGATTTATTTACTTCGCCGTTCTATTTGGATTTACATCGTACTTTTGATGATAATGCTATTGTTTATGGTCGTAAAACCTACATTATGGTAGGCATGATCCAAATTAAGCAGACAGGTTTTCTTTAAATGTAGAAGCCAGTCTGCTTTTTTATTTCGATGAAACGGACAGTATAACTTTTAATTGCTGTTTACAACACATAACCAACCGTGATAACGGGTGGGTTGCTCTGCGGCTGAAAGCCTTTGTTACTGACCAAACCATAAATGGCTACTGAAATGTTCTCCTGACATCATCTATTTGTGCATAAATAGGTGACTTTTGTGCATAAACCGGTTGATTTCGTTCATAAAGGCCTTTCCGCGCCGAATTATGATGATGAGGAAATATGTCTGTAGCTGATTAAGGTGTGTTGTATGTGCAAAACTTCTTTTGACATACAAATTCCTCCGTATGCTGCTATTTTGGTGGTGAACCAAAAATAGTTTAGCACCTCGGGGGAATTTTTTTAATACCACGCTGTTAGCTTTTTGAAACCCTAGGCCTAACCTAGAATTTTCGTTTCCACAAAAGCAAAAAAAGATAGTAGGAACAAATATCCTTACTATCTTAATCAGCAGTAGCGACAATCATTTATTGATCGAAACCTTATGATCAACGATTTCATCATAATATTTTAAATGAATTTGTTCTTTATTTATTTCATCTTTAAAATAACGTTCATGAATCATCACTTTGGCAATGTACTCTTTTCGAATATGTTCTTTCGCATCTTCAATTGCAGTAACGACTTCAACTAAATCAGCCATTTTATTTGCTATTTTTTTAGCGTAGTATGTTTGTGTATTAACATCTAAAGTATAAACATAATTAACAACTTCATTTAATTCATCAAGCTTTTTCTTTACGATTACACTTTCTTCAACTAAACTTTTCGGTACATCAATTAGTTTTTCTTCAATAAATGCTTTAAAAATTGGATAAACATTCATCTTTTTAAACAATCTTAAAATTTCTAAACCTAATATATTGGCCGTTCCTTCCCAAACGGTAAGTACTTGAGCATCTCTTAAAAGGCGAGGTGTAACGAAATCTTCAATATAGCCATTTCCTCCATGCATTTCAATTGCTTCGTGAGAATAATGAATTGCTTCTTCAGCTGTACGCATTTTTAAAATAGCAATTAAAAGTCTGACTAGTGCTTGTTCTTCATTTGTTCCATTTTCTTTGCCGATCACTCGATCGTATAAGGCGACTAAATTAAACACTGCACTTGTTTGTACTTCTTGAATTGATGCAAGTTTTGCTAATGTCTCTTGAATCATTGGAAAATTTGTTAGTAATTGTCCAAATGCAGGTCTATTTTCAGCATATTTTTTCGCTTCTAGAAAAGCCCTTCTCATAATTCCAATAGAAGCTACTGCATTACATATTCTTGATAAGTTCAATGCTTCCATCATATAGTTAATTCCTTTTGATGGATCGCCAATTAGAAAAGCTTTTGCTCCGTCAAACTCAATTTCTCCCGATGGAACCGCTCTGACACCGAGCTTATCTTTTAAACGACGAATCGTAAATCCATTATTTGTGCCATCATCATTCTTCCAAGGAACTAAAAATAAGCTTAAACCTTTACTTCCAGAAGGCGCACCCTCGATTCTTGCTAAAATCGTTGTTATTCCGCACTGGCCTGTATTACTAGCAAAATATTTCTCTCCATAAATGCGATAGTAATCTCCTTCTTTAATTGCTTTAACTACATTGGCTCCTACATCAGAACCACCTTGTCTCTCAGTTAAAAAAGTTGCGCCTTCATATAATTCTGTTTCACCAGTCGATAATAAATGAGGGAGATACTTTTCTTTTAGTGCTACATCTGCATATCGTTCTACTAAAAACGTGGCAGCCATAGATAACGTAACCGGACAATAAAAGCCAGCCTCAGTCTGTGATAATAAGTAGCCTTGCGCATAGGAATAAATATAATTTCCTTTAATGCCGAGTTCTGGAATTGTTTTATAAAGATAGCTCACAATTCCTCTATTATAAGTATCCTTTACGGTTTGCTTATACCCCTCATTTACCCAAACATGCGAAATATCATTACCATAAGCATCATATTTAATTAGTCGAGGTTGACCTTCTCTGTCCGTATGAGTTGCACGCTGATCAATTTCATTCGCACAAAGCTCTCCAAACTCTTCTAATTCTTTACTTGCCCATACAAAA
Organism: Arthrobacter citreus; assembly: GCA_013200995.1. Taxonomy (GTDB): domain Bacteria; phylum Bacillota; class Bacilli; order Bacillales; family Bacillaceae_G; genus Gottfriedia. The sequence continues at coordinate 2,943,965 of CP053688.1, forward strand.
AAATCTTCTTTAAAATATTTACTTAAAATCATTTGTAGATTAAGGTCTTCTTTATAAAAATTCATAGGTTCTCCCTCCTACTATTCTTTAGCAATATTACTTAATCTCTAAAAATTTTCGCTCAAGCTCGTTCTTCATTCTAATAATCTCTTCTTTTAATAGGATCAAATCATTAATTTTCTTATCTACTTCACTAATTTTTTGATTCCCATACTCAATTGTTTTTTGTAATTGTTTTTCACCTGTTCGATCTACCATAAATAAATCAATCATTTCTTTTATTTCTTGTAAATTAAAACCTAAATTCTTCCCTCTTTGAATTAAAAAAAGACGTGTACGATCTTTTGGAGAATATTTTCTTCTACCACTTTCAGAATACGTCGGGTGTAATAATCCTATTTCCTCATAATATCTAAGAGTTCTATGTGTTGTATTAAATTCATTAGTCATCTCCCGAATCGAATAAAGCTTCACCATCTCTTCCCCCTTCTAGCTAGATTATAAATCTTACGTTAACGTAAGTTTCAAGATAGAATCCTTCGACAAATTTAGAGAGATTCATTTTAAAAGGCTTTAAAGTAATAATTCTTAAGACCTTCTGCTTTTCCTTCCTTTTTTTGGTATAACATATTGTGTTCCTGCAAAACATAAGTTTATCTGTAGCCTAAGGCTTAATAGATTGTAGTAATTACATAATGATGAACTAAGAAGGAGATTACGATGCGGAAAACTATTGCTGATTTACTGATTGATTCATTGATTCAGGCAGGAGTTACTAGAATTTATGGGATCGTTGGCGATTCTTTAAATGCGGTTTTGGATTCAATTAAAAGCTCTGAAAGAATTGAATGGATTGGCGTTCGCCATGAGGAGGTTGCGGCGTTTGCTGCGGGTTCAGATTCTCTTTTGAGTGGAAGTATCGCGGTTTGTGCGGGAAGCAGCGGTCCTGGAAATCTTCATTTAATTAACGGATTATACGATTGTCATCGAAGCCGGATTCCTGTTCTAGCTATTGCTGCTCAAATTCCAAGTATTGAAATTGGAAGTGAGTATTTTCAACAAACTCGTCCTGAGCAACTATTTAAAGATTGCAGCCATTTTTGTGAAACGGTATATAGAGCTGAACAAATGCCTCGTCTAGCAACGATTGCAATGCAGCATGCTATTGCAAGAAAAGGTGTATCTGTACTTGTGTTACCAGGTGACATTGCTGCGCTAGAAGATCGACAAACTGTTCCAGAACAAGTTATTCATGTTACTAATCCATTGATTAGTCCTTCTAAACCTGAGTTAGAGAAACTTGCTGGATATCTAAATGATGGGAAAAAAGTTACGTTACTTTGTGGAGCAGGCTGTGAAGGTGCACATTCTCATTTAATGCTCCTTTGCGAAAAATTAAAATCTCCAATGGTTATTGCACTTAGAGGAAAAGAATTCTTAGAATATGATAATCCATATAATGCCGGGTTAACTGGGTTAATTGGTTACTCATCAGGATACCACGCTATTATGGACTGTGATGTCTTATTAATGCTTGGCACCGATTTTCCTTACCGTCAATTTTATCCCGATGATACTGTCATCTTACAAGTTGATATTCGAGCAGAGCATTTAGGTCGACGAGCTGCCCTCACTTATGGGTTATGTGGGGATGTAAAAGAAACGATTAGTCAGCTATTACCTCTTTTAACAGATGTGAAAGATTCAAGTCACTTAGAAAAATATGTCTCAGCATACAAAAATGTACGTGAAGATTTAGATAAATTTGCTGTAGGAAATCCAGGTCGTACACCGATTCACCCTCAATATTTAACTAAGATGGTAAGTGACCTTGCAAATGAAGACACGATTTTTACATGCGATGTCGGTACTCCTACATTATGGTCTGCAAGATATTTACAAATGAATGGAAAAAGAAGATTACTTGGATCATTTAACCACGGCACAATGGCCAATGCGATGCCTCAAGCAATTGGTGCCCAAGTATCACAATCTAATCGCCAAGTAGTCGCTTTATGTGGAGATGGCGGGCTGTCCATGTTGATGGGCGATTTATTAACAATACACCAGCATAAATTACCTGTAAAAATAGTTGTATTTAATAATAGTGCTTTAAGTTTTGTAGAATTAGAAATGAAAGCTGCTGGTTACTTAGAAACTGGAACAACTTTAGAAAATCCTAACTTTGCCTCACTTGCAGAAGCCGTGGGAATGAAAGGCATTCGTGTAGAAGACCCTGCTGATTTAGAATCCGCTCTAAACCATGCATTTGAGCATAATGGACCTGCATTAATTGATGTATTAGTAAACCGCCAAGAATTAGCAATGCCTCCTAAAGTAAGTATCGAGCAAGCTCATGGCTTTACTCTCTGGACGTTAAAAGCCGTATTAAATGGTCACGCTAATGACGTGATCGACCTTGCTAAGACGAATCTTTTAGATCGATTCCATCTATGATAGAAGAACCCGTTCGGCTTGAACGGGTTCTTTTTGCAGCAAATTTTATACAGTCAAAATAGATATACACGAACATTAAGTGAACTTTATTGATAAAGCTGTGAACTTTGTTGATAAAGTGGGATTTTTTGTTGATAAAATAATTACTTTTATTGATATAGCGGCTATTTTTGTTGATAAACTGTTGTTATCTTTTCAGCTTGATTTTAAATCTGTTCAGTTAGTTTGCCATTTTCAATAAAAACAACACGGTCACATAGATCTAGCATTCTTTTATCGTGGGTTACCATGATCGCAGCTTTTTGTCTTTGCTTAACTTCTTTAGAAAGCATTTCTACTACTGCTCTTCCTCTTTCAGAATCGAGACTAGCAGTTGGCTCATCCGCAAAAATGACTTCTGGATCATTCATTAGTGCTCTTGCAATTGCTACTCGTTGTCTTTCTCCACCTGATAAATTTTCTGGATAATTCCTCATCCTTTTTGATAATCCTAATTGATCAAGTAATTCATTAGCTTTCTTTTCTGCAATTTTATTTTTTATGCCGGCTAACTCAGCAATTAATAATAGCTGATCTTTAACTGTTAAGTAAGGGATTAAATTAGACATTTGAAAAATGAATCCGATTTTTGAAAGTCTAAATTCATTCAGCTTGTTTGCAGGGAGTTTGCTAATTTCAATATCATCTATTAAAATTCTTCCATTAGTCGGGGATAGTAATGCTCCCGCAATTGAGAGGAATGTACTTTTACCAGAGCCTGACGGACCTACGACTGCTACTAGTTCCCCAGCTTTTACTTGAATGGAAACTTGATCTAATACAGTTGTTGCTGACGAATCTCCGTCATTGTATATTTTGCTAATATTATCTAGCACTAATTTATTACTCATTAAAAAGCCCTCCCTATTGCTTCAATCGCGTCTATTTTTACTACTTTTAATAAAGAAATTAATGAGCCGACAATTGCAACAAATAGAAATAATAAAGAACTTCCTATAATTAATTGAGCATCAAATACAAAAGGTAAGCCAGCTGGTAATATTTTTGATAATCCAAATGTTATTGAAATGCTAATGATTAAGCTCAAAAGTGTAAGGGCTAAAACTTGAAAAATGATGTTTTTCGCTAAATAACTAGTTTTAGAACCGATAGCTTTTAGCACTCCAAATTGATTAATTTTTTGAATTGTAATGATATAGAAAAAGACTGCTAATACAAATGCTCCAATAAAGAATAGAAATACAATCATCATTAGTAATGATCCCTGTTCTTCTTTATAACCAGGTATTCCTTTTAATGTTTGTTTTTTATTAATTACTTCTATTCCTGAGACTTTTTCATTTACTTTTTTTGCCATGCTTTCATTTGTTTTCAAAGCGATTGTATTAATTGATTTCTTACTATTGACCATTGACCATTCTTTATCATTCATATGAATAACCGGTGCATGACTATATGACTGGTTCTCTGTAAATCCTACAAGTTTAAACTCTTTACCCGAGATTTGATCTGAAATATGATCACCAAGTTTGATTCCTTTTTCTTTCAAGGAAATATCTCCAACAACTTCATTCGTTGTTGTATTATTAATCATTTTCCCTTCAATTACTTTAGGAGCAGCTAATCCATTCACATCAATTCCAAATAAAGTAGCATCAATTTTTTTAGCTGTTCCATCCTTCAGAAAAGTAGTCATTTGAACACCAATATTAGTTAAATTTTTCTCACCAATAAGTTTCTGAACTTCATTTATTTGACTTTCTGTTAACATTGAATGATTAATTTGTTTACCTGATTCCTTTTGTAAAACAAAATAGTTTGAGGCCATGCTATCAATTGAAGAAGCATTATCAAAAGATAATCCTTTCGCTAATCCTGAAACGAATAATACTAGGAATGATATAAGGATCATGATTAGACTAATTAATAAAAAACGTAATTTTGCGTGTTTAAATTCCCTTAATGCAAGAAACACCTGTCATTCATCTCCTTTAATATACTTAATTTTAAAGAGTGTTAAAAAAAGAATTACTCTTTGTAATTTAAAGTATAGGAATGTTAGATGAACAACAGGTGAACAGTCGATGACAATTATGAAATATGATGCGGAATGGATAAATAAAATTTAGTTCCTTCACCAACCTTACTACTTACTTCAATTCGCCCATTATGCAATTCAATAATTTGTTTTACGATGGCTAAACCTAAGCCGCTGCTAGATTCTTTTCGCGTCCTTGCTTTATCAACAATAAAAAATCGATTAAATATTTGTTTTAAATCATGTTCAGAAATGCCTATTCCAGTATCTTGAAATTCAATTTGTACATGTTCTTCATTGCTACTGAGCTTTATTGAGATTGATCCGCCTTCATGACTAAATTTAATACTATTTGTCATTAAATTTGTCCAAACTTGATGAAGTAAATTTTTATCAGCAAAGACTAAAGTTTGTGGTAATTCTAAATCAATAGCCAAATCCTTGTTTCTCCAACTCCATTCAGTTGTAAAAACCACCTGCTTAATTTGTTCTGCAACATCAAAAGTTGTTTTTTGTAAAATACTTTCTTCCTTATCTAATGCAGCTAACGTTAATAATTGTTTACTTAATACGGACATTCTTCTACTTTCTTCTTCTATTATCGATAAGTAATGATTTCTCTGATCTTCAGTTAAGCTTTTAGTTTGAAGTGATTGCGAAAAACCTTGAATTGATGCAAGTGGAGACTGAATTTCATGAGAAACATTCGAAACAAATTCCTGGCGCATTGCCTCAATTTGTCCCAATTTTTGCGACATATGTGAAAAGTTATTTGCAAGTTTTCCTATTTCGTCTTGGCGGTTAATTTGCAATTTAACATTATATTTTCCCTCTGCAATCCTCCTAGTTGCCTCAGTTAATTTAATGATTGGTTTGACAATATACCTTGTACTAACTAAAACAAATATGATACTTAATACGATTGTCAGTAATAGGAGAATCGAAAAAAGAATACGCAATTCACCAAATTGAAGCTGTACATTTGGTCGCATAAAAAGTGCCAGCTGATTATTCCCTGACTTGATCGGAACACCAATTGTATTACTCAAAGTGTTGTCAAAAAAACCAGTTACAAATAATGATGTTGGAAATTCAGCAATACCGTGATAAACCTTTCCGTTTAAGACAGAATCAATAACATTATGGCCTAGTTTTTTATTTCTAAAAGAACCTCCATAAAAAGATTTATCTCCTTTTTCATCCACCACTAAAATTTGATATCCTAATTTACTAACACTCTTTAAATAATTACTAAGCTTAATTTCATTATTTTCTTCATAAAAAGTACCGATATTTAGAGCCATTTTAGTTAATTTTTGATCATTATAAGGCTTTAATTGATAGTGGTAATACACATTAGAAAAAAAGAAAGCCAATAAACTGCTACTGATCATAACAACGATGATTGTAAGAACAATTCTTATGTATAAAGTTTTCACTTTTTAGTGACCTCCAATTTATATCCAACACCACGAACAGTTTTTATACTAAAGTCATCTGTTAAAATGGAAAACCTTTCACGCAAACGTTTTATATGAACATTAATTGTTCGATCATCGCCTTCAAAATCAACACCCCATATTAATTGGATTAGCTCATCCCGTGTAAATATTCGATCCGGATAACTTGCCAATTGAGATAATAATTCAAATTCCTTCATTGGAAGCATTAGTAATTTTCCATTGCAGTAAACCTCGTAGCTTTTTCGATCAATAACAGTCTCGTTCAGCTTAATTTTTTGAGCGCTAATCATATTGTATCGCCTTAACAACGCCTTAATCCGAAAGAGTATTTCTTTTGGTTCAAAAGGCTTTGTTAAATAATCATCTGTCCCAACAGCAAATCCTTTTTCTTTATCCGACAGCTCACTTTTTGCAGTTAATAATATGACTGGAAAATCATAATACTCTCTTATTTCTTCGCACAGCTGGTACCCATCTTTACCTGGCATCATTACATCTACAATCGCTAAATTTATTTGTTGATTTTCGAGTAATGTAGAAGCTTCATCTCCATTAGCTGCTTCAATTGTCGTATAGCCTTCTGATTGTAAATACATTTTCAGCAATTCTCTAATATGTGAGTCGTCATCAACGATTAAAATTCGAATCATAATTTATCCCCATTCTTTGAAATTAGTACAAATCATATCATATTTTAATTTTATTATCTTTTTTCATTTTATTGCATGGGTAGAAATGCCGATGTCTTATAACGTGATTAAAAATATTTCTGTAATATAGTTTGTCCCCCATACATTTCTGTCAATTCAAACATAAAATTAATATTGTAGTTTCATAATTAAGACTGTTTTCGTAAATCTTGTTGCTCTTTAAGAAGATGACTAGTTGATAACGCCCCTATATGTTTTTAATATAGAGCAGTTGGCTTATCATCTTAAAGTTTCACTTTTTCTGATACTCCTACAGAAACCCCATATTTTTTTCAATCAACTTCTTTATTCACTGTGTGTTTTAAAAGACATGTTATAAACGACAATCATTTCGAAAAGAGTCAATCATAATAGAAAGGAGCAAATCCAAATGGCACTTCAACTAATGAAAATTCTCGTTTCTGCTTCTTCAACAATTGAAACTGTCCCTACAGATTCAAGATTCTTCTACGTTACAACTACTTCTACTGCAGCTGGTGCAACTTTAACAATTGATGCAGCTAGCTTTTTATCTGATACTGGTGCAGCAGTTACTACACTACCAACATTACCTACAAATAATAGTTACTTTAATGTCTATATTAACGGCGTTCTACAAATGAGTGGCATTTCAGCATACACTCCTGGTGCAACAGGCGTTGGTTCATTAGCGATCACTGTACCTGCTGGAGGAGACGGAATTTTAGCTGACACTCCAATTGTGTTAGAAATAGTAAGTTTTGCACCTACTTCCGATATTACTGTTTCAACTTAAAAATGCTCAAAAAAAAAGTTCCTAGATGGAACTTTTTTTGATTTTGCTCAATAAGTAGTCGTCATAAAAATAAAGAGATAAATTGGATGATGATAATTGTACCCTTTAAAGGAACGTCTTCTGTAAGAAGCGTCAACCTACTTTGTTCAATTTTATAATTTACGATTGGCTGAAGCATTCCATTAATAAACAAATTAATATAGGAAACCTCATCTGGTGATTTAATCGTTGTTAATCCATATTCCTCAATTCCATCACGATTAGTATATATTTTCCTAAAACCATCAGACACGGCGAAAAATAACTGATTCGTAGTTTTTAAAGGAGTTGATGGAGCTGCCCAGCCTCCACCTCCCAAATTAACATTTGTGATTAGCGCTTCCCATTTAGAACCATTATATCGATAAAAAATGCGATGTTTTGTATCTAAATAGATACTTCCTGTTTCAGGACTATCTGGACGAGTTGCATATGTACCTGCTTGTATTGAGGGAATATTTCCTGCATTTATCACAAAATTATGATCAAATACATCCTTAGTTATGTCCATTCACCCCCATTACGTTAAATATTCCAATATAAAGCTCTTATTTTTTTAAAGAATGAGTTTGTATAAATATATGTTTTTTATTGAGAATGTAATGCACTATTCTATTAATTTTTTAATTATTATTTGGCTGAAATACAAAAACTCGCCGATTGGCGAGCTCTAAAGGCGAAGACAGAAGCATAGTTGCACTTATACATTGGCTTCTACGTATTGACCCTTTCTTAATGTGAAATAAAAGAACTGTCCATTAACAGTCCTTTAGTTATCTAGTTTAACTGTACCCATTAAGTAGTTAGACATTTCAACTGCCTTCTCAAACTCTTTTTCTTTTACATAATAATCATACAACTGCTTACCATATCGTTTCATTAGAACAGTATGATTACGTGATTTAAAATAAGGAAATGCTGTCTTTTCTGTGTACTCAAGAGATTCTTTCGTTTTATTTTCAATGGAATAGATTAGTAATGTAAAAAGTACTTGATAGTGTTGATTTTTTAGATCCTCTGCAATCGTTAGTCCCTTTTGAGCACTATTCAATAAGGCAGATTTTCGCATTAATTTGCCTTCAAATGAACTTTTAAGATAATTATTCAGTCGTTGAAGATAGATGACAGAAGGCTTTTTCTCCAACTGTAATGCTGCTTTATAATATTTTTGCGCTTTTTCATACTCTTTTCTTTTATAATATTCCAATGCAAAGTTATTTAACAACATCCCCGTTTTATCTGGTGCATTAAGAGCTTCACTGTCATGGATTAAGTTTTTATAAGATTGTTTTAATTTTTTAAAATCTATATGTACATCAGTGCTAGCTTGTAAAAGCATAACTGATTCAGCATTTATTGCGCGTAAATAGTTACTTGTTTCTTTAAAATGATTAAGTGCTTTTTCTGCATATACATATGCCATAACCTTAGAATCAGTCCATGCATAGGCCATTGCTAAGTGATAGTAGTACTCAGGATTGCCGTACTCATTAATATCTATCTTCTTTAAAGTTTGTATTGCTTTATGGTGGTTCTCTGTACTAGAGTTATTATAATTACCTAAATAATAATTTCCTATTACGTGCAAAAGGAGATTTCTTTCAAAAGGAGGTAGGTCCTTATAGTTTCTTTGTAAACTTTGAATAATCGTAATAGTTTTCTTAAAATCGTTTTGTAAGAGATAATATCTTGCTAGAAGTAATTGATATAGCGCATCATATCTTGATGAATTAATAAAGGGGCTTTCTTCCAGCTCATTTTTATATGATTCAACTTCCTTCATTCTAAGTTTAATAATTGCTGTATGCCAATTTTGTAGTTTCTTTTCAAGCTTTTCAAAGTTAGCAATTTCTTTTCTAATATCAATATGTAATCGTTCAGAAAATAGGGTAATAATCTCAGATGAATAAGATGTAGTTCCCCGCTCAATTTTCCCTACGTGCTTGGAAGAGCATATTCCTTTTCCTAGTTCTTCTTGTGTTAGTCCGGCTTTTGTACGATAAAATTTTATAACTTCTCCTTCGATCATTGAATGCTCCCCCTATCCTAAAATTTATATTAAATATATAACATATTTACCTAGTTTTAATAGTTCTATTTACATAATTTATTAAGTTTTTTTTAATGAAAAAACAATAAATGCACTAGTGTTTTATCACTATTTTTTTATTTTAATAGGAAAAAAGTACCAGAAAACAAGAAAACCATGAACAGACTAGTTTGTTCATGGTCTTAACCTTATATACTCTAAATACATATGCACTCATATACGTTTGCCTTTATGTAAAAGATACTTTTTTTAGGTATATATCACAATTAACTTTATAAGACTGTTATAGTTTTTGATATCTTCAAAAGATATAACCAAGTCTTCTTCTGAGGATTAGTTGCTATCTGGGTCAGTATCTAAGAAGTCTGTTCCGCCGCCTGTTTGTGCATTGAATGTCCATTCAACATTTAATTTGTCGCCTTGGAATTGGTTTTGGTCTTGCCCATTATCTACAAATTCAAAGTAAACGAATAATTTTTCCTTATTATTTCCTAAACCTTTACCATCATCAGCAGGAATTCCATCTGGAACAGGGTTTGATGGGTTATTATCAGTACTTCCAATAAACTGTTGAATCGCTGTTAAATCTGGAGTTTGATCTTTTAAATCTGCTAGAGTAGTTTCAACGATTGGAGTATATGCACTACTTTGATTGTACATCATTGTAACCTTAATATGCTTAGCAAAATCATCTGTATCGTTCTTACCTGCATCAGTTACTTGATACTTTGTACCTAATAAAACTTTATTAATATCTAATGACCCTGTATTCTCTAAATTGAACTCGCGGTAGATTGTATCACCAGGCTTTAAGTTGCCAATATTAACAACCGTTTTAGGATTTACAGCTAAATCTACCGTACCAGCTGCAAACGTATTTTGCGTTTTTACGCTGTCACTAAAATATGCAAACGTTCCTCCACCCATCAAAGCTAAACCTAAACTTGCAGTCATTACGCTTGTACTAATTGTTTTAAAAAAGCTCATCTCTCTTCCTCCTAAATAATTATGTATTAAATATAAACTCCTATGTACTTTAAAAATACATAAGTAGATTATCCAGTTTTAGAATGCTTCGTTACTTCTAATCGTTTCATAGAAGTAATGATTGAAATAAATGCAGACAAAAATAGTAGGACACCAGGAACAAACAGTAGCAAAGCTGAACCTATTTTTGTAGATACATAATTCAAAGCATATCCTACATAAGGAATTGTAAATCCAGTATATTGTCCAACAACCTCTGACGAAGAAACTGTCCATAAGTCTTCAGCATTATTGTTGTCACCTTTTGTTTTATAAAGAACTTGTCCACCCTTTTTTGTTACTGTCACAATTCTATGAGTAATTAACTTATTGTCTTTTTGAAATGTAATAATATCTTGAACTTTATAGTTCTCTGGATTTTGTTTAATGTTTATCCCAATTATCGAGCCAGTATGAAACGTAGGCTCCATCGATCCAGATAATACAGCTTTCATTTGATAGCCTGCTACAGTTGGATCTTTATCCGAAAATCGAGAGATTAATACAAAAATTGCAAGAATACATACAATTAACGTAAACAATACTCGGAAACTACTTATTACTATTTTTGATAGTTTGTTTTTCATTTTCTGTCACCTCATCCTTTGCTTTTGAATCTACTATGTTTGCACCAGTTGTTTTTTGATTTTTTAAGTCCTCTTTATTTTGCTTGCTGTTTTCTGTATTAGCTTCTTGGTTTTCTAGAACCATTATTTGTTCCTTAATGTTTAATTTAATAGAAGCTATTTTCTCAAAATCTATTTTAGACTCTACCTCTTTATAGGTATTCTGGATTTGTTTATTCCCTTGAAGAACATAGTCATAAGAATGCTCATCTTCTGGCATAAGATTGTAATACTTTAGCATCTCTTCTTTTATAGAAGATAAAGATTCTAAATTGGTATTCAACTCATCTTCACTTAGTGAGATATTTTCTAAACTTGCTGTTAACTCGTCTATAGAACCTTTTGATGAAGTATTTATTATTTTGTCATATTGTTGAAAAGCATTATCCCTCAGTTTAACTGCATCTTCATCTAAGCTTTTTATAGTAGCTGGAAAAACATAAGCTGCCGATATCTCTACATTATCTAAATGAAAAGTGCTCGAAAATGAAGCTTCAGTTTTTCCAACTAGTTCTGATCCTAAATAAAATGAGATGCTACATAAACAAGGAAAAATCAGTATTCTACGTAATGAACTTTTCATTCTGATTTTCACCTCTTTCAAAACCAAACTCTGATTTTCATTATGTCTTAATTATCAGAAAATTGAAACCGGGTTATTTTACAGTGTAAAGTTTGTAGTTTTTTGTCACTTTTTTGCTAAACCACAGAAAAATGTCTATTTATCTTGAGATTAAGAACCCGACAACCGTATATTGCGTTTTATCTGAATTTTTTAAATAATGAGATTGAGCTTTACCACATTAAACCTAAGAGGTGATTGGATTGAAAAAGAAGAAACAAAAGAAAATGAGTAAAAAGGCAGCTATTCCGGCTGTACTAGCATTATCATTAATGGCTGGAGGCGTTATTCCAACAGCAGCACCAAAAGTTTTTGCAGAAGAAACTCAAGTGAAAGGAAGCTCTGAAGACGCGGCGGTCGCTTATCTTCAATCTCAAGTTACAAACTTTACAAAATCTCTACCTATTAACCAATTTAAAGTAATTGACAGTATCACTGATAGTGCAACAAATACATCTCATGTACGCACAGTTGAGCAGTATAAAGGAATTCCTATTTATGGTTCTGGACAAACTGTAGCCCTAGATGCAAACAACAATGTTTACGCTTCGATTGGTAATGTAACTCAAAATTTAAGTCGTTCAATTATTCACACTGAGGCTTCAATTACAGAGGATGACGCAGTTGAGATTGCTAAAGAAGGCGTAGAATCACAAATTGGTACAGTAAATAAATATGACGGTATTGACACACAGTTAACGCTTTTACCGCAAGGATCTAAATATCGTTTAACGTATTTAGTTAAATTATCAACCTCAGTACCAGCTCCTGGTTATTTCCATTATTTTGTTGATGCTAATTCTGGGGAAGTAGTAAAATCATTTGATGCTGCTGCTGAAGTATTTGATCCGAAAAATGCAACGATTACTACTGCAACAGGTTTAGATGTATTTGGTAAAAAGCAAAGTTTTATTGCAGCGAAAGATAGTACGACGAATACTAGTTATCTGTATGGTATTTCTGCTGCTGGTGGGACAACAACTAATCCAAATCTTGTTCCTCTCGCAACATTTTCAGCGCGTGGAATGGGTGAAACAGCGTTTTTATTAGCAAATTTACTTTTCGGTCTACCGGGATTTGATGTAAAATCAAACTCTTTAAATTTCTTTGCAGATCCTGCTGCTGTTTCTGCTCATATTAACTCTGATAAAATTAATAAATATTATCAAACTGTCCATAAACGAAATAGCTTAGATAATAAAGGTATGACATTAATTAGTACAGTACATATCGGAACTAAGTGGAATAATGCTGCATGGAACGGAAAGCAAATGTTATACGGAGATGGAGATGGTGTTGTTTTAGGATCATTAGCAGGTGGACTTGATGTAGCTGGTCACGAAATGACACATGGTGTGATAACGAATTCTGCTAATTTAACATATCAAGACGAATCAGGTGCATTAAATGAGTCATTAGCAGATATTTTTGGTGTATTAGCTGAAATGTATACTGCAGGAACAACTAGCCCTGATGATTGGGAAATCGGAGAAGATGTTTACACACCTAACAAAGCTGGAGACGGTGGACTTCGCTCATTAAGTGACCCAAAAACTAAATCAGTACCTGCTTATTTTGGAATGAAAGATAATAAATACCCAACTACTTACTCTGAACGCTATTTAGGAACAGAAGATAAAGGTGGCGTTCACGTTAATAGTAGCATTAATAACAAAGCTGCTTACTTAATCTCTGCTGGTGGAACTTTTAATGATGTAACTGTAACGGGGATCGGAAGAAGTAAATTGGAGAAAATTTTATACCGTGCTTTAACAATGTACTTAACACCTTCATCTGGATTTAAAGAAATGCGTCAATCTGCAATTCAAGCTGCTCGCGACTTATATCCAGACAAGAAGAGTGGAACAACTACTGTACCATCTGCTGAAACAAGCGCAGTTATCGCTGCTTACGATGCAGTTGGAGTTCCAGCTCAATAATATATCTTGTAGGAAGGGGATCTACCCCTTCTTATTTTTTTACATAAAAACTTCATTTCAAACTATTTCTACAATTAGTCGCTTTCTTCTATTGATTATTATTTAATTTGAAGTTTATTTAAGTTGATATAAAAGCAACTTAGAATATCAAACCTTCTATCATTCTTCTAATTCTTAACCGAAATTTGGTTACCAATAACATTCTTCCAATGCTTTTAATTTAAATTTCCCTATATATCTTTGAAAACTGATGTCCCTTTTTAGCTGTAGAAAAACCTCCGACTATATCACTAAAACAAATTTGCAGGTTATTCTTACTCTTTCAAACAACTGGCCACTTTTGTTTACGGAGTTTCTCAATTAAATCATTGCCTACATTTAAATTCTCTTTTACTAATTCATGTGGAGTAAGTGCCATCCATTGATTAAGTGATACATCTTCGAATCGATTACTTTTAAATATTTCGAGAAACCAAAGACTTGTATCCCCTGTATTTTCTATATAATGTCCAAATGCAAAAGGTACGTATCCCACGTCTCCAGCTCGATAGTTAAAAGTACGTGCATTTCCACCGCCACCAAATACAGTCATTCGACCCGTACCAGTTAAATAATACTGCCATTCGTCATTGTTCGGATGCCAATGCATTTCTCTCATTCCACCTGGTTTTATTTCTTCAAGAGTAGAAGCAATATTTTTTGAAATAGGAAAATTAGTAGAATCAACTACCCTTGCTGTTCCTCCTGGAGTAATAATTGGTTGTGGAATATTGTCAGTAAATGTTCACTTTTTTTCCATGAATTTTCTTTCTCAATCTTAAGTACATCACCAATAAAATATATGTTTTATCTAGTTTTACTATGGTGAATTCCGTATTCTTTCTCAACTTTGCGAATTAAGTAACCAAGTTGGTTTGCATCACTTGCTTCATATACATATGCATAATGTACTGATTACTCATTATAAATGCCTAACTTCTCCCATAATCTCAAAATAGTATAGAAAATATTAAAAAAGCAGAAACCAAAGAAAACCCTATTAATCAACGTTTATCAACTATTTACAGAAAATTAACGAAGTTATAAAAAATTTTTTATTACAAATAAGAACTATTGTGTTAAAATCAGCATATAATTTAAAAACTTTCCCTAGGGAAAAACTATTAGATGCGCACAATAAAACAGGTGGTGGGAAACATGTCACAAAAAACACAAGAAAAAGTCATTTATGACGAGGCCGGCTGGAGACAGGAACAATCACAACCTAGTTTGCAAGAAGTCCATCGATCATTATCTGTTCCAAAGAAAGCTAGTTCTTTCCGCAAATTTCTAGCATTTGCAGGACCAGGTTATTTAGTTGCAGTTGGTTATATGGATCCTGGAAACTGGGCAACATCAATAGCAGGTGGATCTGCTTTTAACTACAATTTATTATCAGTTATTTTAATTTCAAATCTAATGGCCATCATCCTTCAATCTTTAGCAGCTAAATTAGGAATTGTTACTGGTAGAGATTTAGCTCAAGCATGTCGAGACCACTTTAGTAAACCTGTATCATTTGTACTTTGGTTACTTTGTGAGGCTGCAATTGCAGCATGTGACTTAGCTGAATTGATTGGATCAGCCATCGCTCTAAATTTATTATTTGGTATTCCTTTGTTTTACGGAATTTGTTTGACGACGTTAGATATATTTCTTATTTTAATTTTACAAAATAAAGGTTTTAGATACATCGAAGCATTTGTTATTTCTTTAATTATTTTAATCACAGGTAGTTTTGTTTTTGAACTAATCATGTCTCAACCTGATATAAAAGCTGTATTTGGTGGATTCATTCCAAGTTCTCAAGTTATTACAGATCCAAAAATGCTTTATATTTCTTTAGGAATTTTAGGGGCAACTGTTATGCCTCATAATTTATATCTTCACTCGTCAATCGTTCAAACTAGAAAGTTTGATACGTCTGATATTGGTAAGAAAGAAGCAATTAAATTTGCTACAATTGACTCAACAGTTGCATTAATGATCGCATTGTTTGTCAATGCAGCAATATTAATTTTAGCCGCTTCTACTTTCTATAAATCAGGTAATACAAATGTCGCATCAATTGAAGACGCGTTCCAGCTGCTTACTCCATTACTCGGAACGACTTTAGCTAGTACATTTTTTGGAGTGGCATTATTAGCATCAGGTCAAAATTCTACTTTAACTGGTACGATAGCTGGGCAAATTGTAATGGAAGGCTTTTTAAATATTAAACTTAAACCTTGGATAAGAAGATTAATTACTCGTTTAATTGCTGTTACACCAGCTCTGATCGTAACTTATCTTTACGGTTCAAAAGGAACCGCAGATTTATTAATCCTTAGTCAAGTTATCCTATCATTACAGTTATCATTTGCCGTAATTCCACTTGTTATGTTTACGAGTGATCCAAAGAAGATGGGTAAATTTGCTAACAAAACTTGGCTTAAATATATTGCATGGACGATTGCATCCGTAATAGCAGTCTTAAATGTATACTTACTTTGGGCAACATTCTTCAAATAAAATGATACAAAAAAAGATTGAACAGATGTTTAAGTGACATTTGTTCAATCTTTTTTTATTTACCTACTAATTTCTCCCTTTCCATACATAACCAATTATGTGCTGACTCATACTATTTATATCGTAAAGGAGTTGATGCACTTTGATGGAAAATGAACCAATCCCTTTTATAAAGGACTTAAAAGATGAATTTCATTCAAGTGCTGATTTTCAGTACCAAAAATTTATAAGTGATGGAAAAGTTCTTCATCTTTGCTATTTAGATACGATGATAGATTCTAAAGATGTTCAAACCCATTTGATACAAAAGGATATTTATAATCCAAAAGAAGATAAAGTTGAGTCTAGTGTTTTGCAAACAAAGGAACTGCATTCAAGAGAAGATTGTATTCAAGCAATGATTGATGGTAATGTGGTCGTTATTTACGGAGAAAAAGGAACAGCATTTTCTACGCCACAAAAAAATGACCGGTCAATTGAAGAATCAAGTTCAGAACGTGTTGTTGCGGGAACACATGATGGGTTCGTAGAAAGTTTAAAAACAAATACTTCTTTACTTAGAAAAAGAATTCGTTCGAAAGATTTCGTCATTAAAAATATGATACTTGGAACTCAATTTCCTACAACTCTCTCATTGTTATATATTAAGAACTTAACTCCAAACGAAATGATTGAACAATTAGAAGAAAAGTTAAAAGCGCTCGAGTCTAAAGCTTCTGTCGAATCTATACAAATACATACATTACTAGAAGAATTTCCTTCATCTCCTTTCCCGCAAGTTTTACGAACGGAGAGGCCTGATCGCACATACCAGCATTTATTAAAAGGCAAGCCTGCAATTTTAGTCGATAACGACCCGAACGCTTTATTATTTCCTTCAAATATTTATAGTTTTTTTAAAAGTCCCGAGGATTTAAATTTAAGATGGTTGCTCGGAATATTTTATTATGCAATTAGGATTTTTGCTTTTTGGATGTCTGTCTTATTACCAGCGTTCTATATCGCAGTTACTTCATTTCATTCAAATATTTTACCGATTGGTATATTTTATACGCTTAAATTATCGGTTGAAAATGTACCATTCCCACCATTATTGGAAGCTTTAACGATGCAAATTTTCTTAGAGTTATTAAGAGAAGCGTCCGTACGTTTACCGCAGGCCGTTGGTTCTACAATTGGAACAGTTGGTGCAATCGTCATTGGAACTTCGATTGTTCAAACGAATTTAATTTCAAATTCAATGATCGTTGTTATTGCAATAACAGCAGTAGCATCTTTTACGATGCCAGTAAAAGAATTGTCAACTGCAGCCAGAATAATCGGTGTACCGCTTACACTTTTAGCTTCAATGTTTGGATTTTTAGGTATCTCTTTAGGAATATTAATGATTGTATGCCACTTATCTAAAATTAAGACATTTGGAGAACGTTATGTTGAAAACCCTGGATTTAAAGAATTTCCGTTTTTTAATAGTAAAAAGGTAAAAAATCATGATTAAAAATAAACATTTATTCTTTATTATTCTATTTACACAATTTGGAGTTACAATTTCTCGTCTTCCTTTTTCAGTTTATAAAATAACGGGATCTGATGGCTGGATATCAGTCTTACTTACTGGTGTGTTGATTCAAATCCTATTATTCATTTATTACAGTTTGTATAAGTCATTTCCAGAAAAAGGGTTTACTGAGTATACAAAAATTCTTATGAATACTTATATTGGAAGCTTCATTAACATCTGTTATTTTATATACTTTCTTTATATTTGTATTAAATTATCAATTGAATTCGTTGACGTAATTAATATATGGATGTTTCCAAATACTCCAACATGGGTTGTTCTTATTTTATTTATACTCACGGCTATATTTATCGCAAAAGAGAACATCCAAACGATTGGAAGAACGTTTTTATCTTTTTCTTTTATATTTTTCTTTGTCATTCTCTTTATCATGTTTGCTTATAAAAATGCGCACTTTGGGAGACTACTTCCAATTGGTGACAGTGGAATAAAAAAAATTGCTTTTGGAATAAGTCCTGCATTTGTAAATATGTTAGGATTTGAAGTATTTCTCTTCCTAGGCACTGATTTTGAAAATACAAAGAAAAAGTTATCTACAATTTCTTTGGCTAATCTAGTTTCAACAACGTTATTTACATTTGTTATATTGACATGTTATGTATCATTAAGTCACTATCAAAGCAAAACAGTAAAGTATCCTATACTCTATATTATTAAAGGATTTCAATTACAAATGGTTGAAAATCTCCATATAGTTTTATTATCATTTTGGACGATTATAATGGCATTATCATTTATCATTTACTTATATATTCTTAGTGAAGGTATTCTAAAACAGTTCAAATCTAAGGTCCATAATCGCACTTTAGTTCTCGTCATAATATCATTATTTTTGGTCAGTATATATCCTATATTTTCAATTCCAATTTTAGATAAATTACAATTTTTAAGTATTAGTATTTACTTTGACTCCATTTTCATAATTCTCATTCCATGTCTATTATTTATAGTAAATAAAGTAAGGAGGTTAATAGCTTGATTAAAAAAATAATCAGTTTGATTTCTCTACTTTTAGCTATAGTAATATGTACCGGTTGCTGGGATCAGAGACCTATAAAGGATAGAATGCTAATTAATGGACTAGGTTTTGATATTAATCAAGATCATAAAATTGAATTAAATGCTTCTATTTTAAATATTATTGGTAAAGGAACTGGAGCATTTGATTTAGAAAATGAATTAATTACAACAGAAGCAAATTCAGTGGTTGATGCTGGTATAAAAGTCCAAACGGTTTTACCTGGTGGGATTGAAACAGCGAAAACTAGACTTTTCTTATTAGGAGAAGATTTTTCAAAGGAAAAATTCCAATTTATCTTAGATCAATTTAATCGAACTCCATTTACTAATGTAAATGTGAATGTAGTTGTAACGAACAAACAAAAAGCGAAGGATATATTAGAATTAGAAACCTTGAATAGACCGATTTCATTTGTTATTAATGAAACGGTTGATCGCGCAAAGAGGATATCAATCATTCCGAATATAGATCTTCAAAAAATTTATACAATGGTTACAGAAATTGGGATTGATATTCTACTACCTGTTGTTGATAAAACAAAAGATGAACATGTTGGCGTATTAGGCGCTGGTTTATTCCATAAAGGATCATATACTGGTAAATTTATTGAAAAGTCGGAAGCTCCAATACTATTAATGATGATGGATCAGTTTAATAATACAAGTTTATTCGTTACTAGAATTCAAAATAAGAGTTCCGCTGAAGCACCGTATAATATCATATCCTACGAATTACGTCGCCCTTCAAGAGAATTTATCGTTCATGCGTCAAAAAATAAAATAGATGTTGATATTCCAATAAAAGCAAAAATAAGAATTGGAGAATCAACGAATATACAGCATATATCTGAAAAAGAAATAAAATCGATTATTGAAAAAGATTTAAATAAGAGAGCAAAAATTGTAATTAAGGAAGCCCAACAAGCTAATAGCGATGTTTTAGGAGTAGGGCGCTATATTAAAGAGCATAATCCAAAATTATGGAAATCCTTGGACTGGGATAAAAAATATCCTACAATTCAAGTCCATCCAAGATTTAATATCTATATTTCAAATACAGGAATTCTTGAAACTTAAATAAAAAACAGAAAAATCTTTATGATTTTTCTGTTTTTTATTTCGTATAACCATTTAATTTTTGATGGTAATGCATACTTGCATGTCTTATAAATTCCGCTTCAGAATCAGGTATCGAATATATTTTGGGCTTTTGACTCTCAGGTAACGATTTAAATCTTTCCCAAGATTTTTTCATTCCTTCTTTAATTTGTGGATCATTTTGACTATAACGATTATTCATATCCATTAAAAAATTTACAAGTTCTTGCGCCTCAATACTCTCAACCTTATATCCTTCTTTAACAAGTTCTGATAATTTATCCCTAAAATATTTATAATCATTTAAATGACGTAAATGTTCTTCCTCAGTCCATCCTCGATCAGCTAATTTTTGTAACGTTTCCTTTGTGTATGACTGTTTTGCGATGTTTCTCATGATTTTACGATCCTCAGTCGATAAATATTTACTGACCCATTCCGGCCTTAAATTAAAATGTGCCATTTGAATCAACTCTGTAACACTTTCATAATTAAATGAATCCGAAATTAATGATGATTCCACCTGTTCAATCGCATTTATTATTTGGTTGATTTGATCTTTTTTAGCTTCCAGTAGCTCTTTTTGCTCTTTTAACTTTTTTGTTAAGTCTAAACTACTTTCCGATAATATTGTTTGTATATCCTTTAGTGAAAAACCTAAAAATTTGAATGTAAGTATTGATTGAAGGTGAACTAAATCAGTATCTGTGTATAATTTATAGCCCGATTCATCCGTATATGTTGGTTTTAACAATCCAATCTTATCGTAGTACCTTAGCGTTCTAACTGAAATAGAAGTTTTTCTCGCAAATTCAGTTATATAATAAAACATGCTATCCATTCTCTATTCCTCCTTTTTTTCACAGTTTATACGGTGACGTAGTGTCATAGTCAATACTAAATGAAAAAAGAAAAACCCTCTTAGAGGGCTTCCTTTTGTATTCCAAAAACATTTTATAGTGGAAATTGAAAATTAACTATACTTCTTTTAAAAAATTCTCAACAATTGATATTTGCTCATTTGTATTTAATGCGGGAGCATGACCGACCTTAGGTATTGTTTCCATTTTAAAGCTTTGTGTTTCTTGCATTTTTAAAGCTACATCAAGTGGCAATACGTCTGAAATTTCTCCTCTAATGAGTAAAATCTTAGACTGAATAGCCTCCCAATAATTCCACAAATTTAGATCTTCAGAGTGTTGAAATTGTAATGAAATTTTAGGATCATAGTCAGGACTTATTCCACCTTCATCTCTTCTACGGCAAGAGTTTTGAGTAAAATCATTCCATTCTTCCTCACTTGATACACCAAATGAATTGTAAATTAACTTATAATAACTCTTCAATTCAGTAAATGTTTTAAATTGTGGAGGCGCACCTACGTAAGTAATAATTCTCTTAATTCCTTCGATGTCTTGTGGCTGATTTTCTAAAGCTCCAGCCCCAATATCATTTAAAACTAAATGAGTGATACGCTCTTGGTATTGCGGTGTTCCTGCAAGTCGCATTGCAATTGCTCCGCCCATCGATGTCCCTACCCAGCGAACTTGTTCGATCTCTAATCGATCTAATAAACCAATCGCAATATTTACATAGTTTTCAAAACAGTAGTCCTGCTCAGGTTTAGAACTCCACTGACTAAATCCTCGTCCAATCGTATCAGGGCAAATTACATGATAATTCTTTGCTAAATGACGTGCTAAAATATCAAAATCCCTACCATTCCTAGTTAGACCATGCCAACAAACAACAGTTGGATTTTTCCTTTCGCCCCATTCTGTAAAATGAAGCTCCATTCCATTAATTGATTCAAATCGAGAAATAGGATTTAAAATATTAATCACTCCATTCGTTTTACTGTCCACTCTATTAAATATTCGATTTTTTTTAAATTATCCCTATAAAAAGGACAGGCAAACGGAGGATTTTTAAACTCTTTTCATTTAAATAATAATAACGAAAGATACATCACAATCATGAATATTAAAAAAGAAAATAAAATTGATACAAGAATAACTGAATTATTCGCAGGTAAAAATTTCCCATTTTGAATTTCTTTTCGCTTTTTACTGTACTGAATTGTGGCTAATACTCCTGTAATAAAACCAACAACACATGCATAAATACCAAGAAAAATTGCTAGTGTATTGATGAAATGATTGTTGCTAATTTTAATTGTAAAATGAATTGAAGTTGTTAAAAATCCTACACCAGTGATCGAGATTGCTGTACGCAACCATGCTAAATATGTTCTTTCATTTGCTAAATGCTGTTGTGCATATTTAACACTTTCATCAGGTATTTCTTTTTGATTATTTAAGGATTCCATTATGAATTACTCCTTACTTATAAAGCATTAATCTAATAAATCGGAAAAAATTTACTTCTTTACAATTAGTTTACACTCTCTAAGTTAATTTATCGTAAAGCTCTGCTTACGATTATATGAAGAGCCTGGGAAATGAAAACTACTAGTAAATTAGAAATGCCCTAAAAAGAACTTTTTTAGAGCATTTCCGTTTGAATTAACCTTCTATATTTTTTTCGGATTGTATCGATTTTGACATAAGATGCTGCAAGTAATCTACACCATCTGTAGTGATTTTTGTACCTGCTCTACCCCTACCTTTTGTTATAAACCCAACTGATTCCAAATGATCTAAACGAAGCCTAATTTGTTGAGTTGTTAAAAATGTGCCTGATTTTTTACTACTATTTGAAATAAATTCTCGGCTTGCAGATTTGCCTAAATCATTATATTGTTTTATTGCTTTTAGAATAATAATATGTTCTTTTAATTCAAGGATACTAGTCGGCATTTTAAATACATTTGTTTCTAGATCAGTTGATTTGTTTAAATCTGAAACAATATGATGTGGAAAATCATTCTTACTAATAATATGTCCATCACAAACCGTCAGCATATAATCGATCATACCTTTTAATTCTCGAATATTACCAAACCAATCGCGTAACAATAAATCTTCTAATACATCATTCTGCATCGGGATCCACTTACCACTTTTCGTTATAAAATGCTTTGTTAATAATGGTATATCACTCCTTCTTAGACGCAATGGAGGAATAAAAAGACTTAAAACGTTCAGTCGGTAAAATAGGTCCGTACGAAATGCACCTTCTGATATTTTTTGTTGAATATTCTTATTCGTAGCTGCAATCACTCGAACATTAATCGGGATAATTTTCCTACCACCTATTCTACGAATTTCCTGTTCTTGTAGAACCCGTAATAAATGTGACTGAACGTTCAAACTAATGTCTCCTATTTCATCTAAGAAAATAGTGCCTCCATCTGCCATTTCAAAAAGGCCTTTTTTTCCGCCCTTTTTAGCTCCTGTGAAAGTCCCTTCTTCATAGCCAAACAATTCACTCTCTAGTAAGCTCTCGGTAAACGCGCTACAATTCACTGCCAAAAACGGTCCATTCTTCCTAGGTGAGTGTTGATGGATAGAATGTGCAAAAAGTTCTTTTCCCGTCCCTGTTTCACCTTGAATTAAGATGGGATGTTCAGCAACCGCAAGCTTTTTCGCGATTGCCATGCATTTAACAATCGACTGATGTTCACCGATAATATCATCAAAATCATATCTGGCATAAAATCCTTGGTTTCTAAACTCTCTTTGTGCTGTTTTTTCGATTTCAACTGCTTGATTCACACTTTTAAACGTCGCTACAACTCTATCTTCTTCTTTAATAAAAAATCGATAGATTACAATATCAACCTTATTTATTGTAAAAAACTTACTTTCTTCTTCTCCATTTAAAATAAATTCTTTAATTATTTGCTGCGAAATGATTTGATCAATCTTTTTCCCTACCGCGTTTTCAGTTGATATTTGATAAAGTGCCGCCAATCGATCATTAAACACTGTAATTGTACTAAATTTATCAATTGCTAAAATACCATCATCAACTGCATCAACGACATTTTGAATATGTTCATTTACTATTTTGGTTTCATGCTCTGCAAGTATGAGCTTTCTTTGCAATTCAATTATATTTCGGATGTATTTCTCTGAAATTAAGGAAGCGATTGCTTTATCCAGATGACAGTATTCAACAATTTGCAAGATCGTCGTCATATCAAAAAGACGTACGCCAATATCAATGACTTCATTTATATGATGTGGACATAGATGAATTTCACCCGGGGAAATCGCTATATTTATGTCAGGATAATAGACTTGATCTAATTTGTACGGAAAATAGTCCAAGTGATTAATACCCAATTGATACAAAGACTGAATCAGCTCAATTGTAGAATTATAGTCATCATTAACTACTAGTACTTTTGTTTCTCTAGTAATCCTTAAGAGCTTGTCTAAGTTTTCATGATTAGGAGTTCTTTTCCCAACCACTACATTCTTCGCATGAATATGAGACATTTTTTCTGACTCTATTTTTGCTTCATTTGATGAATAAAGGATAATATCATCCTTTAATTCAAAATCAAATCCTTCTTCAATTGAATAACTTTTTATTGATAGATAGTCTCCTAACAAATGTGAAAGTTGACTATACAATGCCTGCTTTGTTTTTACACTTCCTGTTATTAATGTTAGAGACATTTTCACAATACAACACCATGCCTTATCTTAAGTAATTGGGTTTATTATAACACCCAAAGAACCAAAAACACCCAAATAAATTCGTAAATAGATTAGAAGGTCTTAAAAGTAGCCTTTTTAAATTTGGCACACTATTTGCTTAATATAAGAAAGTAGTCGTCATTTTATTAAATTGGATTCTATTAAAGGAGGAAAGGGGACAGCTTTACTATTTTCATATTTTCTTATTAAAAACGAAGAGATTTATTAACTGTTTCTATTCTATTAAAAGGAGAAAATAGATGAATCAACTACAATCACAGGAAATGATACCTAAAACTATAGCTAAAAAAGAAAGAACAACAAATGTTTTTGCATTATTACTTATCATTTTAGCAGTCGCGACAATCCTTACTCATTTTTTACCTTCGGGTGAATATGCACGAATTGAACGAGCTGGGCATACTACAGTGGATCCAAATTCTTTTAAATGGATTAAGTCTACACCAGTAAGCTTTTTTGAAATGACAAAAGCAATTCATTTAGGAATGGTAGAAGCTGCAAATATCATCTTTTTTATTTTAATTATCGGCGGATTTTTTGGAGTATTAAATGCTACTGGAACAGTTAAAGTATTAATTTCGACAATGGCAAAAAAGTTAGCTTCTCGTGAAAAGCTGTTAATCCCGATTATGATGTTTTTCTTTGCTATAGGAGGTTCTTTAATGGGGATGGCTGAAGAAACATTAGCCTATATTCCATTATTAATTCCGCTAGCACTCGCGTTAGGTTTTGACACAATTACAGGAACGGCAATTGTATTAGTTGGTGCATCTTCAGGTTTTACAACAGCAATAATGAATCCTTTCACAGTTGGAATTGCACAAGGGATAGCTGAACTACCTACCTTTTCAGGAATTGGCTTTCGACTAGTATTATTCGTAATTGTTTATCTTGTTTCAGTCCTATTCGTCTACCGTTATGCAATGAAGGTATTGAAAAATCCTACCATAGGAATTTATGGCAAGTACTCACCGGAACAAACAAATTTGTTTTTAACATCTAAAGAAAAACTCACTTCAAGACATAAACTAATTTTCATGGCATTTCTAATCAATTATATCGTTCTAGCTTTTGGCGTAATAAAGTACCAATGGTATATAACAGAAATTGCTGCCTTGTTTATCATTCTAACTGTTGTAATTGGAATCATAGGAAAATTATCGATTGATCATCTCGTTAAATCATTTACTCAAGGCTCTGCTTCATTAATAACCGGTGCACTCATTATTGGCGTTTCGCGCGCAATAGTAGTGGTTTTAAACCAAGGTCATATCGTTGACCCAATGCTTCATGAGGTTTCAGAAGGAATTAAGCAGATCCCCTCTTACTTAAGTGTTATTGGAATGTATAATTTCCAAACTGCCATCCACTTTATATTAGCCTCAGGGAGTGGACATGCAATGTTAACAATGCCGATTATGGCACCGCTAGCTGACCTATTAGACATAACGCGTCAAACCGCTGTCTTATCTTTCTCCTTTGCAGATGGAATCGGAAACATCATTTTCCCAACAGCAGGTACATTAATGGCAGGACTGGCAATTGCAGGGATTCCGTGGACTAAATGGGCTAAATGGATTTTCCCATTAGTATTTCTTCAATATTTGATTGGATTAATAGCAGTGCTGGTCGCTCACTTTATTCACTACGGCCCATTTTAAAAATAAAATAGAAGTAACTTACAATATTAGGAGGATCACAAGTTGTTAACTTTAATAAAAAACGGTCAAGTATACACACCACATTCGATTGGTCGCAAAGACATACTCATTGCGGGCGGAAAAATTATCTTAATAGGGGATTGTATTCCACTACCTCCAGACTCATACAATTGCAACTTAATAGATGCTACCAACAATATTGTAGTACCTGGTTTTATTGATTCACATGTTCATATTATCGGTGGTGGAGGTGAAGGCGGCTTCAAAACACGCACGCCAGAACTCATGTTAACTTCTGCTACTTCTGCAGGTGTCACTACTCTGGTTGGTTTACTTGGTACAGATGGAACAACAAGAAGAATAGAAAGTCTTCTTGCAAAGGCAAGAGGTTTAGAGGAAGAAGGAATTACATGTTATATTCATACAGGTTCTTATCATGTCCCCGTAAAAACATTAACGAGTAAAATTGAAGATGACATCATATTAATTGATAAAATAATTGGTGTCGGTGAGATCGCTATTTCAGATCATCGTTCATCTGAGCCCACATTTGAAGAATTGGTGAAAATCGCTACTGCCGCACGAAATGGTGGGATTTTGTCTAGTAAGGCTGGAGTATTGGAAATTCATGTGGGCGATGGATCAGATAAACTCTCACTATTACATGAAATAATTGATAAAACAAACATCCCAATGCGTCATTTCCATCCTACACATATTAATCGTAATGAAGAGTTATTTGAATCAGGAATTCAATACGCATTAAGAGGTGGATATGTCGATTTTACAACGAGTACAATCCCTCAGTTTTTAGAGGAAGGTGAGGTCAAGTGTAGCAAAGCATTGCGATTGATGCTCGATCACGGTGTACCTATTGGGAATATTACCTTCTCATCTGATGCACAGGCAAGTCTCCCTTATTTCGATAAAAATGGTGAGTATCTTGGCCTTCAAGTCGGAAAGATGTCCTCTCTTTTCCAAGAAGTAAAAGATGCAATATTAGAGGAAGCAATTCCATTAGAAACAGCTATTCAAGTGATCACATCCAATCCTGCACAAGTGCTAAAGCTGCCTCAAAAAGGCTGTTTACAAGTAGGTAAGGATGCAGACCTTGTATTATTACGACAAGATAATTTGGAAATTGAGACTGTTATTGCAAATGGCAAGATTATGTTAGAGAAAGGAATTCCGATCGTTAAAGGAACATTCGAGTAAGGAGAAATAAACCAGAAAAACTATCACTTAGTTTTTCTGGTTTTTTAGATTTTAATTATTACTTAAAAAAATACAAATCGAATGAACTATCAAAAAGTAAAAACGTCAGAAAAATGGATTCCGACCATCTTCCTGACTGTTTAAGTTAACTATTTTTCAGTTTGCTGAAATTCAGTTTGTACCTTTTCTAAAAGATTTTTATCAGTAATTAATCGGTAACCCGTTAAAGCCAATGCCTTTGCACCCGTGATTAGAGCGTGATCACCTTGTAGCGACCTAGCAGCTTCACGGAATTCATTCGTATGAGCTACTAAATCATCCGGTCCAATTTTTATATATGCGTGGGAAGTCGGAACAACATGGCTGACATTACCAGCGTCAGTCGATCCAATTCCTCCGTTTTTGCCACTGATTGTTTCTCCTAATAAAGCTAATTCTTCACCTACGATGCGATCAAGTGATTGATTGATAATAAAATCGTGAACTTCATTTTGGAATCTTTCAATTTTCACAGTACTACCAGTCGCAAGTGCAGCTCCTTCGGCAATATTACGAATCTTATTGGATACTTCCTCTGCATGCTTCCATGTACTAGCGCGGATAAAGAATCTCGCTGAAGCATATTCCGGAATAATATTAGGCGCATCACCTCCGTGAGTAATAATTCCGTGGATTCGTACATCACTAGTAAGTTGCTGACGAAGGGCATTTATTCCATTAAATAATTGGATTACGGCATCTAGTGCATTAATTCCATGTTCTGGTGAACCAGCCGCATGGGCCGCTCTACCATAAAAGTGGAAGTCCAATGGATCTACTGCAAGAGATGGGCTTGTTAATCCTGTTTTACCACTTGGGTGAAGCATAAGAGATGCATCAACGTCTTCTAATAATCCGTTTTTTACAAAACTACCTTTTGCACTTCCATTTGGTCCCCCCTCCTCTGCAGGAGTTCCAAATATAACAACCTCTCCCCCTGTCTCGGAAATAACTTCGGCGAGGGCAATTCCTGCAGCCACACTCGTAGTCCCAATAATATTATGTCCACATGCATGACCAAGACCAGGCAGTGCATCGTATTCTGCCAAAAAGGCAATCGTTGGGCCTTGCTTAGTCGATTTTTTTCGTGCTACAAAACCTGTTTCATGTCCGGCGATATTACGTGTTACATCAAAACCTGCTTCGACTAATGTTTTAGTGTGAGTTTCTGAAGCAAAAAACTCTTGATTGCCTATTTCAGGTTTCTCATGAATTTGATGACTAATCTGAATGTATGTTTCTTTTAATTTCTCAATACTTTTCACAATTTGGTCTCTATGTGTTTCAGTTTTGACTGTCATGTAATTATTCTCCCCTTTGCTCTCTTATATAAGAATGAAACTCAAAAGTACGATACTTATAAATTTTTAATTTTCCCAATCGTAATAACAACCGGAACTGTTGCACCTTTGTCACGTTTAATAATGTAATCATGAACTTCTTTCGATTGGTATGCCTTCACAATTTTCAAATAATCCTTGTCATTTTTATCCTTTGTACGTGATGCAATAACATTAATATATGGCATAGCGGATTTATCATTTGGATCTTCTTTATAAAGCGGGTCTTTTGCAGGATCTAATCCGGCTTGAACAGCAAAACCATTATTAATGATAGCTGCTCCTACATCATCTAATGATCTAGCTGTTTGACCTGCAGCAATAGGTTTGATTTTTAGATGCTTAGGATTCTCTTTAATTTGCTCAATACTTCCTTTTGGATCAAAATTATCTACTAAACTAATTAACTTTGAAGATTGTAATAGTTTAAGTGCACGCCCTGCATTCGTTACGTCATTTGGAATGGTAATCGTTGCACCATCTGGTATATCATTTAGATTTTTATATTTATGAGAATAAATTCCCATTGGAGCAATAACAGTCGAACCAATCGCAGAAATATCTAAATTATGATCCTTTTTAAATTGGTTCATATATGTGATTGTTTGAAAAGCATTTAAATCAAGACTACCATCATTAAGTGCTGTGTTTGGCTGTACATAATCTGAAAAAGAAATGATTTTCAACTTAATGCCATCATTTTTGACTTGTTTTTGGACAATTCTCCAAAGTTCACCGTCATCACCGTTTATTCCAATCTTAATTGTTTTTTTTCCATTACCTGATGATTCTTTAGAACCACATGCTGCTAATACCGAAACTGTTAATAATACTATTGCAAAAATACTAAAAAACTTTTTCATCCTCTTTTCCTCCTCACATATCTTGACCACGTATTTCCTAAGCTTTGAATGATTTGAACAATGAATACTAGCAATACTACTGTGATGATAATAACGATTGTTTCAAATCGTTGATAACCATATGTAATCGCTAAGTCACCTAAACCGCCAGCCCCAACAGCACCCGCTGCTGCGGTTGAACCAATTAGCCCAATCGTTGCTGTTGTAAATGACAATATTAACGATGGGATCGCCTCAGGTAGAATAAACTTAGTAATAATTTGAAACTTTGTAGCTCCCATTGCATAGGCTGTTTCCAGCACTCCTTTATCTACTTCTAGCATTGAATTCTCAATCAATCTTGCCAAATAAGGTCCAACGAAAATTGATAGCGGAACGATTGCCGCAACTACACCAATTGATGTTCCAGTTATTAATCTAGTAAACGGAATAATGGCAACTAGTAAAATGATAAATGGCACAGATCGCAAAATATTAATAATAGTATTTAACACCGTAAATACGGGTCTGTTTGCCATTATATGTCCAGGTCTTGTTACAACTAAGATAATACCTAATGGCAAACCTATAATTGTTCCAAAAATAAATGAACCGAGTACTGTCAGAAATGTTTCATTGCATGCTTGCAGAAACTGTGGCCAGAAAAATTCCCAATTAAGCTCCATTTAACTCAACCGCCTTTACATCTATTCCTTTTTCCAAAATATATTTAATAGCTTTTTCACTTTCATCTTCTGTTCCCTCTAGCGCAACAAGCAAATTACCATAAGGTCTTTCCTGTAGCTCTGTAATAGATCCATAAAGAATGTTTAGGTGAATATCGAACTTTTTAAGAACCTCTGATAATAGAGGATTGGCTGCCTTTTCTCCTAAAAAGACTAATTGATAATATTTTCCCTTTGCCAATGAGTTCGATAACTTAGGGGGTACCTCATGTTGTAATACAGTGTTAACGAAATTTTTTGTAATGCTTTTTTGTGGACTCGTAAAAACATCGTACACATGGCCTTCTTCAACAATTTCTCCATTCTCAATGACGGCAACTTTGTCACATAAATCACGAATGACACTCATTTCATGCGTAATTAGGAAAATGGTAAGATTATAGGATTTATTTACCTTCCTTAAAAGATCCAGTACATTCTTCGTTGTTTCTGGGTCCAATGCTGATGTTGCCTCATCGCAAAGCAGAACGTCTGGGTCTGTTACTAATGCCCTTGCTATTCCCACTCTTTGCTTTTGTCCTCCCGATAAATGCCCTGGATAAACATCTTGTTTCCCCGAAAGTCCAACAAATTCAATTAATTCCATTACCTTTTTTTGAACATCACCTTTCTTCTTTCCTTCAAGGTAAAGCGGCATTGCTATATTATCAAAAACCGTTTTCGCTGAAAGAAGATTAAAGTGCTGGAATATAACGCCAATTTTTCTACGCGTCTTACGTAACTGTTCATCGTTCAAAGCCATCAAGTCTAAACCATCAATCAGAACTGTTCCTTCTGTTGGTTCTTCAAGTCTATTTAAACAGCGAATCAATGTACTTTTACCTGCTCCCGAAAAGCCAATGATTCCATAAATCTCCCCCTTTTCAATTTTCATATTAATATTATTTAGCGCTTTAATTGGTGGCCTTCCAGGATAAACCTTGGAGACGTTTTTAATCTCAATCAAACTTATTCCTCCAATGCTAGTAATCTTAAAAATAACAAAGTATTCTTATGTGTAAACTAGGTTTTGTATGTGTATTTCCCCCTTTTTTCTCTTGTAAACTATCAAAAAACCCCTCTCCTTATCCAATAACACAGATAAGAAGAGGGGTTAAATATATAAGCCACTTTACTTCTTATCTTTCAAATCGCTTAAACGATTTGCAGGAATTAGCACGGTATTTGTTACGAAACAACAAACCCGTTGCCGAGGTATCGTAGGGCCAGTCCCTCCACCTCTCTGGATAAGTAATAGAATTTATTAAGTTTTAAAATTATTGAGTTAATATTATCCCTCTTTTTTTAATACGTCAAGTAGTATTTTACAATTTTTTCGAGAAATTTTAGCTAACAATAGTAAGTTTTTCTGTTTGTATTAATTAGCATATGCTTGTCAAAAACATATTTTTATATAGTTTTTATATCTATTTTTTAATACCAAGAAAAAAACATTTTGAGTAGATTTTTGTTAAGAAACCTTGCTAATTCAACGTTCTCTACCTATGGACATTTCCCGTCCACAGGGTGGGTAAAGTCCCTGGAGAAATAACGAATTGAACGTGCTATAGTGGGTGTAGGAGGTGTTTCTCATGCAAATTTTAATCTGTAAAGAATGTGAAGAAACCATTGAGTACGCGGAGTATAAAAAAGTAGTAAAAATCTATTCAACATGCGAACATTGCAAAACCGAAGAAAGTACTTCAACTTTAAAATAATTTAATATACTAAAAAAATAGATAAATTTTGTTATCAAGGCTTTAATGCAAAAAGGATCTTCCATTAAAAAAATGAAGATCCTTTTTGCTTTTTATTTTACGAACATTAGTATTATTTTAAGTAAATTTGTAGACATGCTCATCGATACTATTACGCTATAAATTTGTTAAACCCGTTCAAGCTTTTTAAAGGGTTCAAGAGGTAATTCAACACGGATAATCTAACAAGCGTTAATACCTCACATACTAATTTTAAGCCTTGTTTGTTCGTAGACAATTAAGTATTCCTTTTTTTACAATCCTATTAGTTAGTACATAAAAAAGGGCGATAAAAAAACAGAAAAACTCTCTTTCAAGTTATTCTGCTTTTTTATATAAATCCCTATTCAAGTAATCCATGTTTTAATAATCGTAAACCAAATTTTCAACGCAGTAAATCCGATTAACACTGCTAAAATTCCTCGTAAAACCTGCGTTTTTGTTTTTTTGCCTATTTTTGCTCCTAATGGTGAAGCAATTAAACTGGCAATTACAACGATAATAGTAGGCAAAATTGTAACTTGACCAGTAGAGACTTTACCGATTGTTACACCTATTGAAGAAATGAATGTAATCGCTAATGAGGAAGCAATTGTAATTCGTGTTGGTATTTTTAAGATTGTTAGCATGATTGGTACTAAAAGAAATGCTCCGCCTGCTCCAACTATACCAGCACTAGTACCAACGACAAATGCTAAACCCGCCGCAAGCCAAATATTAATTGAAATTTGACCATTTTCTGCCATTTCAATCTCTTTTCTAGGAATGAACATTAAAACGACCGCAATCACTGCTAAAATACCGTAAACAAGATTAATCCCATGCTCTGAAAGTAAATTTGAGCCGAATCCACCAAGAAAACTTCCGATTAGTACACTAATTCCCATACTTAATATAACTCGTTTATTTAAGTAGCCACTTTTACGATAGCTTAATACTCCACCTAAAGTTGCAAATACTACTTGTACGGCACTGATCCCCGAAACTTGATGAGAAGTGAAAGATGCAAATCCTAATAATGGAGGAACAAATAAAAGCATTGGATAGTTTATAATCGCTCCACCTATCCCTACCATGCCTGAGATGAAAGAACCGATAAAGCCCACTAAAAACAGTACTAAAATTAAGGTCCAGTCCAATTGAAGACCCCCTATAATTGAAACTATGAATCGATTAATTTATCCTTTTTTGATCCAAAATTTTAATACATTATTTTCTTCTACATATTCTAGTAATTCATGACCACCTGATTTAGCCCAAGCTGCTAGATCATTTTTAGCCCCTTTATCTGTAACATGAATTTCTAGTACGTCACCAACACCAATCTCTGCAATTGCTTTTCTTGTTTTTACAATTGGGATTGGGCATGCTAAGCCTTTTGCATCTAATAATTTTGTAGATTCCATTTTAGTTTCCTCCTAGTTTGTTTAATTATCTTACCGCACATCGATTTGGACCAATTTCCATTTCTCTTTGCGTTTCTTCGTCTAAATCTATTTTTCCCATATTCATTTCACGAATTTCTTGATATGAGTTTGGTTGTGGTGGTAAATTCTCGGTAACTGTTCTTCTAAATTCGTTCTCATCTTCAATGTTCAAGCCATGATTCTCAGCAAATAAATAGCCAAGTTTTTTATAAACACTACCATCTTCATTTAATTCGCCAACTACCATGAAGTGTGATGGGAGTACGATTAATTCCGTTGATAAGTTTCGATATTTTTTATAAAGTGTCTCACGCAGATCACCTACCCAATCTTCCGCCATCCCAGCTAGATCAGGTCTTCCAATTGAATCGATAAATAAAATATCACCGGAAAGAAGGAAGCTGTCGTCAACTACAAATGATGTTGAACCGATTGTATGGCCTGGTGAATATAAAGCCTCAATACTAATTGATGACTCACCAATCATTATTTTATTTCCATCTTCTAATGATCTATATTCAAAAGTTACGTCTGATGCATCTTTTGAAGATAACCAGTATGTTGCGTCCGTTAACTCAGCAATTTTTCTTCCACCTGAAATATGGTCTGCGTGAAGGTGAGTATCTAATACATGTGTAATTTTAGCGTTTTTCTTGTTTGCAAAATCGATGTAAATATCCGTCATTCGAGTTGAATCGATAATAGCAGCTTCTCCATTTGAGATAATCATGTAAGATAAACATCCTTTACCGATTCTCACAAATTGATATAGTTCTCCACCATTTTTTAACTCTGCAATTTTTACTGGTTCTAGATACTCGCTCCACTCTTTCATTCCACCTGCAAGATAAGCTACATCTAATCCCTCGTCTGAAAGCATCTCCGCGACCATAATAGAAGATCCTTCTTTCGCACACACTACTAAGACTTCTTTATTTGAAGGGATATTATGTAAAATATCCTCAACCCCATCAAGTAAATCAAAATAAGGTATATTTAAATGTTCAAAATTAAAACCTTCAATTTTCCAGTCATTATAGTCGTCAGTATTTCGAACATCTAACATAAATAACTCTTCTTTATTCATTATTTTTTTTGTAATTTCTTCTGCAGACATTGAAGTGACTGTCATTCTTCATACCCCCTACCGTATTATTTTTTCTAAAAAAATTAATTATCCTCTAATGCTAACTGTTTCTCCAGACCACTCGCTCATTCCAGGTATAACATTATATACGCTTGTAAAACCACTTGAAACAAGCATTTGAGCTGCAAGATCACTACGGCTTCCAGTCCTGCAAACAATATATATTTCTCTATCTTTATTTAATTCAGTCAGGCGATTTTCTAATTCACCTAAAGGGATCGATACAGCATTTGGTATATGATTAAACACATATTCTGCTTCTTCTCTTACATCTAATATGATAGCATCTTCGCTTTGTAGCTTTTTGTTTAATTCATCATTCGATATGACATTTTCAAACTTTTTTTCTACTGTATTTTCATCCGAAGATTTTCTTAAATAATGTAATAATACTTCACCGTTTTCGATTGTTCCTAAATACTGATTTCCAGTACTTTCAGCCCAAGCTTTAATATCTGCCTTTGATCCTCTATCAGTTGCTTGAACCTCGATTACTTGCCCATTTTCTAATTCCTTCATTGCCTTTCTTGTCTTCACAATCGGCATTGGACATGCTAAGCCTTTAGCATCTAATTTTACGTTTGATTTTATGAATTCCATTTTCAGTCCTCCGTACATTAAATACCGCCAGGGGTATCTATTTATTCAAAAAATTATTCTACGCTTCCTTCCCAAGAAAGCATGCCGCCGATCATATTTGTTGCATTATACCCATGAATTTGTAGGAAATCCGTTGCACGACCACTTCTAGCACCAGAGCGACAGACCATGATATATTCTTTTGATTTATCTAATTCGTGTAATCGAAATTCAATCAATCCAAGCGGTATATGAACAGCCTCAGGAATCTTACCTGCAGCAACCTCATCTACTTCGCGAACGTCGATTATATTTACTTCTTTACCAGTTTTTAAATGATTCTCAAGTTCAATCGAAGTTATTTCTTTCATGTTAATCAAGTCCCCTTTTTAATTATATAAATAAGTTAACTTTACCTTCCTCGGCTTCACCAATGTAAGCTGCTACACCTGCATACTCAATATTATCTAATAATTCTTCTGAATGAAGTCCTAGTAAATCCATTGTCATTGTACAAGCAACTAAATTGATTTCTTGCTCTTGTGCCATCTCAATTAGTTGCGGCAATGGTAGTGCATTATGCTTTTTAATAATATCCTTAATCATTTTGGGCCCAAAACCGGCAAAATTCATTTTAGAAAGTCCCATTTTATTTGCGCCTCTAGGCATCATTTTTCCAAACATTTTTTCAATAAAACCTTTTTTCGTTGCTACATGCTCATCTTTACGTAGAGCATTTAATCCCCAAAATGTATGAAAAATAGTTACTTCATGATCAAAAGCTGCTGCTCCGTTCGCAATAATGTAAGCTGCCATCGCTTTATCGTAATCTCCACTAAATAGAATGATATTTGTTTTCTTCGTTGTCATATTCTTTCTCCTTATCGTTCTTTATACCCGCTGGGGTATATAACCAAATAAAAAAATATCTCTTATATATACTGTTACCCCTATGGGTATATGTTATGAAAATAAAAAACGGTGCAAATTCGCATTTTATCTACTTTTTACAAGAAGATTTACAGCTTCTTTTACTAAATCTTCAGCATCTTGCCCATTTTCACTCGCATTTCGGACGCAATCAACTAAGTTCGAGCTTACTATTACACCAATCGTACGATCCAAAGCTGATTTAACTGCTGATAATTGAGTGATGACTTCTTTACAATCCTTATCATCTTCCATCATTTTTAAAATACCACGAAGCTGTCCCTCTACTCGCCTTATTCTATTTTTTACTGGATCATTATATTTCATTAAATCACCCCTAACTGATAGAACTAAATAAATTTAACAAAGAATACATGTGGAATATTCTTATCCGTAATATATACCCCATAGGGTATATTGTCAATCAATTAATTTTAAACAAGTTTGGTTATCTAACGGCAATTTTTTCGTAAATCTTTACTATATTGAAAACTGCATGAAACTCTATCAGTAAAAAAGATCACACCAGAGTGATCTTTTATAAAGTTATCAATACTTTTATGTTTTTAAGATTTCACTGCCATTTCTATCTCAAAATAAGTGCCCACTTCCATAACTGCTTCGTCTTTATGAATAAAATCATTTTTTTCTTTTAAATAAACATAGTCTTTTGACCATTCAACAATATTTTCAATAAGGTCTTTTAAAGCACTAGTAAAAATTAATACTTCTTCATCCGTTGTTGTTGGATGCACACTCATACGAATCCAGCCTGGCTTAACACTAATATTTCCATTGTCGATTTCATCTGTAATTGATTTAGACATTTCTCTTGTGATGTTTAGTAGCATATGTCCATAAGTTCCCGCACATGAACAACCACCGCGTACTTGGATTCCGAAACGATCATTTAATAATCTAACGACTAAATTATGATGAATATCCTTTAAGTAAAAAGAATAAAAGCCTAATCTAGGATTCATAGAATCTTCAAGTAACACAACATTTTCAATTGTTCTAAGCTCATCTAATACGATATGTGCTAATTCTTCTTCTCGATTTAATATATTCGTTGTGCCCATTGCCTCTTTTACTTTTATAGCAAGAGCTGTTCTAATTGTTTGAAGAAATCCTGGAGTCCCTCCATCTTCTCTTTCTCGAATATTATTAATATATTTTTTTTCACCCCATGGGTTCGTCCATTCAACTGTTCCTCCACCTGGGTGATCTGGAATTTTATTTTGATATAAAGAAGAATCAAAAATTAATACTCCACTACTACCAGGTCCTCCTAAAAACTTGTGTGGAGAAAACAAAATTGCATCAAGTTTTTCCATTGGATCACTAGGATGCATATCAATGTCAACGTATGGCGCTGAAGCTGAGAAGTCAACAAAACAAACACCATTGTATTCATGCATTAATCTAGCTAGTTTATGATAAGGTGTAATTAAACCAGATACATTCGAGCAAGCACTAAATGATCCAATTAATTTTCGCTTATTTTTATAAAACTCAAGTCGTTCTCTTAAAAATTCTAAATCGACTACATGATTGGCACAATTAGGTATAATTTCTACATCACAAATTGTTTCTAACCATGAAGTATGATTGCTATGATGCTCCATGCTTGTTATAAATACAACCGGTCTTTCTTCTTTAGGTAAACTTAAACGGAAATGAAAATTCTCATGAATTTTTAGCCCTAAAATACGTTGAAACTTATTCATTACGCCCGTCATTCCTGAGCCATCAGTTATGATTGTATCGAAAGCGCTTGCATTCACATGCTCCTTTATGATCTTTAATGCTTCGTGGTAGCAATTCGTCATCGTACTTCCAGTTATATTAGATTCAGTATGTGTATTTGCAACATACGGTCCAAATGTTGAAACTAGTTTTTCTTCAATCGGTTGATATAATCTACCGCTAGCAGCCCAATCTAAGTAAATTATTTTTTGTTCACCAAATGGTGATAAAAATAATCTTTCATTTCCAATTATTTCTTTTCTAAATTGTGAAAAATACTTTTCTAAATTCAATTTTATCGCTCCTAATGAGAATATAGTTTGTGCTTTTTAATTCAAGAGCTCTGTTAAAAGTAATACAATAATACCAAGTATTCCAATACCCAATGGGGTATTATTTTTTTTGAAATATAAGCCATCCGTTCATAACGGAATGGCTTTTATCATCCATTTTTAACATAGCAATTAAAATGAAAATATCTTGCGCCAAAATCTAAATAGAAAACTTATTTACATATACAAATATATGTCAAATTATTCTGCATTGAAAGAATTTTTTTCACTTTTAAAACATTAAAAAAATTCAACACTATACATTTTATTTAAAAAGTGAGCCTTTTTGATAGTACTCTTTCATCATTTTTTCAGGTACCATACTGCCACCCGTTCCCCAAATAATATGAGTACTATTCTCCATTTTTGCTAACAAATTATTTTTTAGTAAATATTTACTACCTTCTTTAAATAACTTTATTGGGCCGATCATACCAGCTAGTGCTGATGGTTCTAGATAAATATTTTCAGTATCAGCTAGATCGGTTAACATCGAATATAGTTTTTCATCACTGATTGTATAACTACCGCTTAAATGGGGCCCCATCACTTTTCCAACAAATCCAGATGGTCTACCAACAGCTAGCCCATCAGCTGCTGTTATATTATCAATTCCAAAATCTTGTACAGAAACTTTTTCATTTAGTCCAGTCATTAATCCAAGTAACATACAAGGAGAATGAGTTGGCTCTGCAAAGAAGCAGTGGACATTATCTTCGAATAATAATCTCAATCCAAATGCAACACCACCTGGTCCTCCTCCTACACCACAAGGCAAATAAACAAATAAAGGATTATTTTCATCAATCGTAATATCCATTTCCTCTAATTGCTTTTTCAAACGGGAGGCTGCTACCGCATAACCTAGAAATAAATCATGTGAATTTTCATCGTCCACAAAATAACATGTAGGATCTGCTTCCGCCTGTTTTCGCCCTACCTCTACTGCCTTACTATAATCCGCTTCGTACTCAACAACATGAACGTTTTTACTTCTAAGTAAATCCTTTTTCCATTGCTTTGCATCTGCCGACATATGTACTGTTACTTTAAAACCTAACTTTGCACTAATAATCCCAATACTTAGTCCTAGATTCCCTGTAGAACCGACCGCGATTGAATATTGTGAGTAAAATTCTTTAAATTTGTCGCTTGCTAAAATCGAATAATCATCTTCTCGCGTAAATAACTCATGCTCAAAAGCTAAGTCTTCGGCATGCTTTAAGATTTCATAAATGCCACCTCTTGCTTTTATAGAACCAGATATCGGTAAGTGACTATCACATTTTAATAATAGTTCTCCAGATATAGTTTGGTGATAATTTTTTTCTAATTCTTGTTTCATTGAGGGAATTTGTACTAAAGGAGATTCAATCATCCCATTTGTGACTTGAGTTTCTGGAAAAACCTTTGAAATATATGGGGCAAAGCGTATTAATCGCTCATCTGCGTCCTTTACATCATCTTGCGTAAGTGGTGAGTTTTTTATCGCTGACTGAAACTCCACAAGATTAGGATTTAGCCAAAAATATTCATCTAAATTAATCAGTTGATCTAGCATAGGATACATTTTTTTATATATCTGGATATTTATTTTCTCCATCTATTTTCCACCTAACTTTAATCATTTTATATGTAGTTTAACAGATATCATGCACTTCCTGCCCTTAATGTAAATCTTATGTAAAAGTCTATGAAGCTGCATTGGTTTAGAAGATGAATGAAACTATACTATTTATAAGTAATTGCAACTGGAGGAAAATTTGAATCTTAACCATAAAAATAAGAAGTTAAATGTTTTTCTAGAATTATTGATTGTTTCTACTAAACTAGGTTTAACTTGTTTTGGAGGACCTATTGCTCATTTAGGTTATTTCCATAAAGAATATGTAAGAAAAAGAAATTGGATTGACGATAAAAGCTATGCAGACTTAGTAGCATTATCACAGTTTTTACCAGGACCGGCTAGCAGCCAAGTGGGAATTGGTATTGGTGTATTACGTGCAGGAATAATAGGAGGCATCGTTTCATTTATTGGATTTACATTACCTTCTATAATCGCACTTATTTTATTCGCATTATTTCTACACGACTTTAATCTAAACAATTCTGGATTAATTCACGGTTTAAAATTGGTTGCGGTCCCGATTGTCGCACAAGCTATTTTGGGGATGATAAAGAACTTAACTTCTGATTTAAAAAGGAAAGCAATTGCGTTATTTGCAATGATGGCTACATTAATTTGGCAAACAACTTTCACTCAAATTGCGGTCATTTTAGTTTCTTCAACCTTCGGATATTTCCTATATCAAGATAATGAAAGTAGTGATGAAACTACACTTATTTCAAATATCTCAAAAAGGTTTTCCGTGATTTGTTTAGTCATATTTTTTATGCTTTTAGTTCTATTACCATTAATTAATTCTTTTACATCTTCTAAATGGATATCTTTATTTGACAGTTTTTATAGGGCTGGATCAATGGTATTCGGAGGAGGGCATGTCGTTCTTCCTTTACTTGAACATGAGTTTGTCCCAACAGGGTGGCTAAGCAAAGAAACCTTTTTGGCGGGATATGGCATAACACAGGCTGTACCTGGGCCATTATTTACGTTTGCAGCCTATTTGGGAACTATTATGAAGGGTTGGCAAGGAGGATTAATCGCAACGATTGCCATCTTTTTACCTGCATTCCTACTTATTTTCGGTACACTACCTTTTTGGTCAAGTATGCGTCGCAATTCAAATTTAAGGCGAGCTCTATTAGGGATAAACGCTGCAGTAGTCGGGATTTTAATCTCCGCTTTTTGTAACCCAATATGGAGTACCTCAGTGTTATCCATTTATGATTTTGTGATTGTGGCTGTATTGTTTAGTATGTTGGTGTTTATGAGATTGCCGCCTTGGATTATTGTAGTTGTCGGAGCTATTTGTGGAGAAATTTTATCTAGATTCTAAAGTAGTTGATGATTCAAATATGATTACTAAAAATTTAAAATAAATGCGCTTTTAAAGTAGATTGTTGATTTTCTTATACGACTAGTTGAACAAGGATTTTTGTACATAACGTCGAATAATATCTATTAAATTTAATTTTATCAGGAGAGAAAAATGAAAAGAAATATCATATATGTTGTGTTATCACCAATAATTTTTTATTTATTACTAAACCTTTTTATAATAATTGGATTTGACACGGATAATGCATTTGCTATTACACTTTCTATATTTTTAGGAATTATTATAAGTCTATTAGTATCGATTAATAAAAGACTTTCAACAGATACACCAAAATCCGATAAAGTAAAAGCTGCTTATGCCAATAATCTGAAAGAGAGGAATTAACAATTAAGCAGAGGAAATTAAATGAATTCTTATTTATCTAACAGTGCGATTCTTCAAAAACGAAGGATCGTTTTTCTTATGCAGCTAAATGACAGGATAGTTGAATAAGAATCTGAGCATTTTCTATGAATATCGTATTCAAATCTAGGTTACATAAATACGCTTCTCGGCAATAAAAACGTTGGTGAATATTAACATTCTAATAGGGAAATTTAACTATATTAATTATCTACGTAACTTATATTCCCATTTATAATTTCTGCATTTGTAATGTAATTGTTTTATGTTGGTAAAAATAACACGAATCGGGCCTTTTTTATTCTTCCTATTGATTTGCATCCATTTAGTGGGAGTTAAAAGTTATTGCATCATGAAAGGATCTTATTGAATGAATATTAATAGTTCAACTGATCGAATTAGCAATTTTCAAGCAATTATGTTTTTAACAAACTTTATTTTAGGAACTGGAATCTTAGTTCTTCCTAAAGTAGTAACAGAAAAAGTAAAAACTCCAGATTCGTGGATATCAGTCATTTTAGGTGGCTTATTATGTATTCTTGTCGTACTTTTACATGTTAAACTATGCCAAAAATACCCGAATGAAACGTTTTTTCAATTTAATCAAAAAATTGTTGGAAAATGGATAGGCTTATTTCTAAGCTTAATTGTAATTTTCTATTACATAGTGCTTTCAGCATTTGAAGTTCGAACCTTGGTTGAAACGATAGGAATATATATACTTCAAGGCACTCCAATGTGGGCTATTATGATACCATTTATTTGGATCGGTCTATACTTAGTACTTGGTGGCATTAATTCGTTGGCTCGAATGTTAGAGATTATATTT
The DNA here is from genome assembly GCA_013200995.1 of Arthrobacter citreus. Lineage (GTDB taxonomy): Bacteria > Bacillota > Bacilli > Bacillales > Bacillaceae_G > Gottfriedia. The sequence goes on from CP053688.1 coordinate 2,986,505, forward strand.
CCTATTACGGCTATCTGCTTACTATTAGTTATATTTTTAGGTATCGGTATATTCGAAGTTGATAATTTACGTCCTGTATTAGGGATGGGAGTAAAACCAATCCGTAAAGGAATAATAACTGCTAATTCAGTATTCTCTGGATTTGAAATTATTCTCTTTATATTTATGTTTATGAAAGAAAAAAAACAAGCACCCAAAGTCGTTATTATTGGACTTGGAATTCCTATTTTTTTCTATACAATGACTACAATTATAGTAGTTGGAGCACTTTCAGTAGACGGAGTATCGTTACAAACATGGCCAGTACTCACATATATTCGAGGTTATGAAATTCCAGGTCTTTTTTTTGAAAGGTTCGACTCTTTATTCATTGTAATTTGGATTATGCAAATATTTACTACGTATACAATTGGTCTTTTTCTATCCGCTTTAGGAATGACACAAATTTTGAAAAAAAAATCTATTCGACCTTTTCTTTTTGGTATAATTCCTATTATTTTTATCATTGCCAGTGTTCCTAGGAATATCAATGAGGTATTTAAAATGGGAGGAATGCAAGGAAATGTTGCTATTTATTTATTTAGTATACTTCCAATCTTACTACTAATCATCTCCTTTATAAGAGGAAATATAGGTGCGAAAATTTAACATATTTCGTTCATATAACATTATTTGGATGCTAGTACTTTTTCTTTCACGTCTTACAGGATATTGGAGCAATAAGATCATTCATTTAAAATCGACTCCATCTTCTGTTGAAGGTATTCAATTCTAGTTAACATAATCATTGGTAATATAAATGTATATTTTGATAACAAATCTAATTCTAAAGATTTATTTCTTTTAACTTGGTTTAATATATTTGCTTTAATATTTACAAGCTTATGCAACTAACGCATGCGACTCTTCAATAGAAGATCGCTTTTTTTTATTCAACAAAATGGCAAGATAGTTCAATAAGGAATTAGAGTTTATAATGGATTTACAACAGTCAAAACTAGCATGCGGAGGAAAAAATGCATCATTTTTTTATAGAGTACCTAGAAAAAATTTTGATTTTTTTTATGAAAAGCGAATAATTAACGATATGTCCATTATTAACGAAAGTGGTGAATCTGTTTTTATTTTACAAAAACAAAAGCATCGATTTTTTGCTAATATAGTTCACGAATTAATAGATAGTGGATTACCTTTTTGTTACAAGATAAGGAATGTTCATGGTCAAACTCTATTTAGTATTAATTGTGCTTTTCCAGGATTTCGTTATATTTTAATTGAACATTTATCTGGACAAGCCATACCGATTACTAAACATAGAGAACTTTCAACTGAATTATCGTATACTTTTATGATTTCTAACAATGAATATTTTTTTAAAAAAGATTTTAAAGATGCAGGTCATTTAATATGCGACAATAAAGAAGTAGCTGCTGTATCTATGCCATTTGATTCAGATGATAATAGAGAATTTGATAAAATTATTGTAAATGCGTCATCAGAAGAAATTGCCCCACTTGCAGTCGTTTTATTTCATACTTTTTATTATTATGGTAGGTAGGTAGGTGGCAATCTGCGTATCATATAAACGTTGAGAAGTATTATTGGATGATGGTACGGTAGAGATAGGTAAGTTCATAAGTGATGAGTACTATTAAGACTACAATTAGAGACCTTATTTAGGGCTTTTGTGATTAACTTTTTATATTCTTTATGCAACTAAGTCGAGTAGAATGGAGTCTCTTTACCTTACAGTAAATTGAACTCCACCCCCCTCCCAGAACCGTGCTTGCACTATTAATGCACACGGCTCCTCCAACTTATCATTCACAGAATGTAGCAATCTTAAATATTGCTAATTCTACTATCCTTAATAGTTTTGTTTCCATTTATTCTACCTCTGTGTGTAGTAAATGTGTCCTTATTAAGGGTGATACTTTGGTAGCAGTCTTTCCTCCATCGGCATTACCCAACTTCATAGGTACTACACTGCTATCCGACTCCCTACATCGGCATTTGGTTTCCTTACTTGTTATCGCTTGTACACCATACTCTTCTATTAAATGAAAAGACCGGTAGGGTCTCCCGAGTTGCCGTATCATATCAATGTGTTACGTGCCAAGGTCTCTGACTCCGGAGAGGCTTTACCCTTCTTGCCTTAACGAAAGGTAAAACGTTGCTTTCTGCTATGCGTAAGGCATCAGCCCTCTCGATTTACTAACATTTCGAAGCTCAATCCCTTCAACCATTTGGCTTTCGGCCCGCAACCTAACTGTCTACGCTTAAAGATTAAAGTTACCTTTAATCCTCCAAGACTCGCTACGAGTGAATGGCTAGTTCTTTCTCGACGGGAATCCCACCCGCTATATGATACGACCTAGGCTCGGCCGCACACGCATGCATTAGTTGAGCAAGGTATGGATGTTAATCTAAAATTATCGGCTTAAAAATGTTGTAATTTGTCGGTTAATGTTTAAAAGTTGAACGATTTTCTTAATATAAAATCCCTATCAATTTTCATTATAATTAGTGTATATAAGTTAAAGGAGAGTTAAAAATTGAATAGAAATCAAGATAATAGAAACAATCAAAATCATAGAAATGACGATTCGTTCGACCGTGCTTTTTTTGGAAGTCCAGGTGTTATGCTTACATTAATCGCTATTATTATTTTAGGTTCTATCATTTGGAATTACTTTAAGTAATTTCTATTTTTATTTCTCTATTTTATGATCCCTTATGCAACTAACTGATGCATTAGTTGAACAACCTAAAGCTACTTCGGTAGCTTTTTCTTATTCAAGTAAATGGCAGATTAGTTGAATAAGGATTATCTAAAATCCTATGTGCCGAGTGTAGCGAAGAAGGGATTAATGAGCAAAAGGACGAATACTATAAGTAACTAGAAAATATTGGAAAGTGCTCCTCGACGTGCTCCTTGCTTCGCTTCGTCCGCCCGTGAAAACAGAGTGGAATGACGAAGGAATGAAACGAAGAGCGGAGCGAGCGAGCATAGCGAAGGGAGAGAGTATAGCGATGAAAAAAAGTCGAATTTTACTGAGTATCTTGTTAGTTGGCATATTAGCTTTAGCAGGTTGTACATCAGGTAACACATCGAAAAAGAAACAGGTTGATCCGAACATTGCGATGATCAAAACGGTGTTAGAAAAACAGGTGACCGGTCCAGATGCTGATTTGAAGAAGGCACTTGAATCACCGAATCCGCCTGCTGGTATCGAAGCCTACACGAATAAAGAGTTCAAGAAGTATTTCACGGATGCATCGTTCGAATCGTTTGTTTCGGCGTATGCACTTCGCTTCACATTTGAAGCGCACAAAAACGGGTTCACCTTAGCATACAAGGATGCGAAAGTGAATGCGGTGAAAGGCGAAAAAGGCGCGTATGATTATACCGTCACATTTGTTGCCAAAAAGAGCGGCAAGGATGACCAGACAATTGAGGTAACTGGACGATTTAACGTCAATGACGATCATAAGATCGTACACGTCCGCTACAACGACGAAGATTTCGCAAAGGCCATGGCCGCGAAATAAACGCGCTCCTCACTGCACTCGTCCGCGTGTAAAGAACGAAGCGTCGTACAGAGTGGGTGAACAAAGTTGCAATTTAAAAATAGAAATAAACTGAATTTCCTTATTCAACTAACGCATGCATTAGTTCAACAACTGATCGACGATTTTGTCGGTCTTTTTTATTGAACAAAATGGCAGGAAAGTGAAATAAGAATTAAAATTTACATATTTTTGCAAAGTTAGAATCACGTCAATTTACCTTATTATGAAAATAGGAGTTTTATTAGAAATATTCATTTCGAGGAAAGTAGAAAAACTAATTTTTTTTAGGGGGGATTTAACTGAAAAAATATATGAGATTAATTATGAGTATAGTAGTCTTTATAATGATTTTTATAGCACAGAATAATAAAAATATATTCATTCAAAAAACTTTATTTGGCATAATTGGTATAATATGTATTTTGTCAGTATTACATCTTTTAAAAAAACGAAAACAATATTTTAAAGAAAGAAAATCAATAACTTTAACACGTATTATTGCCCCTTTAATTCTGATAATTTGTTGTTTATGGGAAATATTTTCTTAATCAACTACTATGGGAGTACAATTTAAACTTCCATTCACTGTTGTTAATTCTGGATTCATGGATGGCTAACGCATGGCTTTAGTGTCAACATGATCGGCTGAAAAGTCGATTTTTTTGGGTTCTAAATTGGAATTTAGTTGAAGAAGAACCAGATTAATATAGTAATGTGCGATATTATAGTTTTATATATAATTTCAGAAAACGATATGTAACAACATATTTTAGAACAAATAATTCAACATTTTAGTTTATCAGAGCCTAAAATAAAAATAAAAGCAGAAAAACTCTTTAAAGTTTTTTCTGCTTTTTCACTTCAATTACTTTAATAGAATAGCAATATTCCTTGCCGTTCTTTCAACATTTTCAAATGCATTTTTCATAACATCTTCAATCGGCATGATTGCAGGAATCGTAGGAAAAATAGCATCTATCCCATGCTTATACAGTTCCTCTATTCCATTACCAATGCTGCCACAAATTGCAATCACTTTCGCATTTGGAGGCGCACAAGCAGCTGCTCCAACAGGGGCTTTACCAAATACAGTTTGGCCGTCCATTCTGCCTTCACCTACGATTACGATGTCTGCATCCTTACATACTTCTACCACATTTAATTGTTCAAGAACAAGTTCAATGCCTTTTTTTATGGTAGCATTTGCGAATAACATTAGACCTGCACCCATGCCTCCACCTGCTCCACTACCAGGTATTTCTGATACAGTTTTACATAGAAATTGTTCGGCAATCTGATAGAAACGTCCCATTGCCTCATCTAATTCAGCTAATTGATTAGCTAAAAGTCCTTTTTGTGGACCAAAAATATAGGTTGCTCCGTTTTTACCAGTCAATGGATTAATAACATCTGCGGCAATCGTGATGTTCACTTTGTCTAAAAGTGGTGATTTGTTTCGATCACTTATTGATGCTACTTTTAGTAAGGCTTCACCATTATTTTCAACTTCTTCACCGTTTTGATCGAAGAATTGATAACCTAATGCGGTTGCCATACCAATCCCACCATCATTTGTTGAACTTCCTCCAACACCAATAATAAGCTCAGAAGCTCCACGCTCAATTGCATGTAAGATTAATTCACCGACACCAAATGACGTTGTTTGTAATGGATTGCGTTTTTCAACTGGTACAAGATGTAAACCGCATGCTTCAGCCATTTCAATGAACGCTGTTTTATGATCTTTTGAAAATGCAATTTTAGCTAGAACCTTTTCATTAAGAGGGCCAGTTACATTAATCGTTTCAATTGTGCCTCCATTTGAAGCGATTAAAGCTTGAACTGTACCCTCTCCTCCGTCCGCTAGAGGTAATAAGTGATACTCTGCATTCGGAAAAACTGTTTGAAAGCCGTTATGGATGGCTTTCGCTACATTCATTGCATCCAAGCTTTCTTTAAAAGAATCAGGTAAGATTACAACTTTCATTTGTTCTCCTCCATTAAAATAATGTGGAAATTTGATTCTTCAAGTGAAATACTTCACCATTAATTTCGATTTCAATTTCCGTACCAGATTGCTTTGTCACAGTTACGGATTCATGTGTAATCGTAATTTCAAGATTTGTACCTTGAAAGTGGAACGGGAATGATAGTTTGTCCCAGTTTCCAGGTAAGTTTGGATTGATTTTTAAATTATTCTTTTCCATCGTAATGTTTGCAAAACCAAAGATCGTTGCTAACCAATTGGCACCTAGAGATGCTGCATGTATTCCTTCATCTGATGACTTCGGATTTGAGCCTAAATCGATTAGACAAGCTTCTTGGAAAAATCGGTAAGCATTCTCTACATCTCCACATCTTGAAGCAACAATTGCATGTATTGCTTTACTAAGGGATGAATCGTGGATTGTATGCTGCTCGTAATATTGCAAATTCATTTTCACTACATCTGCTTCAAATAAAGAAGGGAATAAATATAGTAACATCACTACATCAGCCTGTTTTAAAATCTGCATCTCATTCACTTCTTGACGTGAATAATCTAGGAGTATTGCCTGGCTACCTTGTTTTTGTTTATAAATCGATAAATCAATCTCTGGTTTCGTTAAGAATGTATCATCTTGAGGAATAATTTTATCTTCGTTTGCTCGTGGTAAATAAATTCTTTTCAGAAAATCCTTTCCACTTTCAAATAATACCTCATCAATCTTATTATACTTCTCCATATATTTTAATGCTTGCTGTACATTATAATTAGCCATGTAATTTGTATAAGCATTGTTGTTAATATGTTCTGTATATTCATCTGGACCAATTACATCTTTAATAGAGAGTACTCCATTTTCATCCGTCGTGCGACTAATCCAAAAACGTGCTGTTTCTTTTAGTAGCTCTAGCCCAACACACTCCATAAATGCTTCATCAAATGTATTTTCATAGTATTGACATACCGCATAGGCAATGTCAGCTACAATATGATGCTCAGCTAAAGCCGAGGCAACCTTTTGTCGTTTACCAGTTAATATATTAATAGCTGCATATTCTGGAGTTTCTTCCATACCAGTAAACGCACTTTCCCAAGGAAACAGAGCACCAGCATAACCATTTTTAGCAGCTTTTTCTTTTGCTTCTTTTATATGAAGATATCGATACGTCAATAGTTTTCTAGCAACTTCTGGTTCAGTGAATAAATGAAAAGGTGCAATAAAAATTTCCGTATCCCAGAAAACATGTCCTTTATATCCTTCACCTGTTAAACCTTTTGCGCCAACACTAAAACGTTCGTCATGTGAAGGTGTCATCATTTCGATATGATATAGAGAAAAATCTAATGCAATTTGATCGGTCTCATCTTTTGAAGAAATGATTACACGCTTCTTTTTCCAAAAGTCTTCCCACATACTAGATGAACTTTCTAGTAAACTTTCGTATCCTGCTGAGCTATTTTCTTGAACTGCATGAATACTAGCTTGCGCGGGATCTTCTTCTGACTTATCAATTGAAGTATAAACCGAACTAATTTTTTCAAATTCGAATGGCTGATCGACGATTACATCTTGTTTTATAATAGCCATAAGTTGACGATTTTTAGCCACAAATGAAACATCACTTGTATCCGGTGTATTACATGATGTTGCTAAAGCAATCATGTGATTACTTTCAGTCGTTTTATAGACAGCATGTAATATTTTTTTATCAATCACTCGTATGTTTTCTTCTACTAAATGTTGCTTTCCGAAATTTGACGTTTGCGCATCAATACCAGTTGTTACTTTAATCGTTGCATCACAGTCTAAACTGATTACATTCATTTTAGATGCAAGTAAATGTAAGTTATCTTTTGATACAAATCGTTGAAATTTTATACAAAAACGGTTGCCATCTTTGTTTTTCCATACGATTTCTCTAGTTAGTTCACCTTTTTGCATATTTAAATTACGATTATAAGAAAGGATTTCCCCTGAAAGGACAGAAAAAATTTCGTCATTAATTTCAATTTTCATACCAACTAAATCTGGTAAATTTACTAACTCTGTCACATCATTTTGCGTAGATTTATTATATATTCCTGCTACATACATGCCGCGAGTTTGTTCAGCATAATACTCTTCATGGCTTGCACGTAAACCTAAATATCCATTCCCTAGTGCCATGATCGTTGCATACTTATTTATATATTGTAAGTCAAATTGGCTTTCATTCATTACATTTACTTCATTCATAAAGATACACTCTCACCTTTTTCGGCTGATTGATAGATCGCTTCTACAAGTCGTTGAATCGCATATCCTTGTTTACCATCTGCTAGCATAACATTCTGCCCTAGGCAGCGATTAACAAAGGCAGCCATACTTTTTGTATGACGGTCGGGATCAGCTTCTTCTCTTTTTAAAAGGGATACAAGCTCTCCTTTTTCATCTGTATAAATTTCCGCTGGAAACATCGAAGCACCAGCCTCATCTCCACAAAGTTCTACATTCATTTCTGATTTTTCTTTTATATTTAATGCAAAAGATGTTTCTAATTGAATTAAACATCCATTCTCTAATTCGATATGTGAAAATAAAGAATCTTCTACTTCAAATTTTGATGGATCCCATTTGCCAAATGCACCTTCATTTTTCTTATGACCAATCTTCTTAAACATTTTTGCAGTAACTTTTTTAACTTTTGGGTAATCCAAAACATATAGTGCCGCATCAAGCATATGAATACCTAAGTCGATTAGAGGACCTCCACCTTGGATTTCTTTATTTGTGAAAGTACCCCAGCCTGGAATTCCATTTCTTCTTAAAGCTTTTACTTTTACAAAATAAACATCACCTAGTAAACCTTGATCAATTTTTTCTTTTAAAATCGTTACATCATCGGCAAAACGGTGGTGAAAATCATATGCAAGGATTAGTCCTTTTGCTAAAGCAGTTTCATGCATCTTTCTAGCATCTTCGGCTAAAATTGCTGGTGGTTTTTCACAAAAAACATCGCAATTATTTTCTAATGCTAACATGACATTTTCAAAATGAAATTTATTAGGTGTGCAAACGCTAACGATATCCGGTCTTTCTTTCTCGTACATTTCAACTGCATTAGTATAATAGTTTGGAATATGATTACGTTCTGCAAAGCTTTTAAGTGCTTCCTCATTTATACCAACAACAGCAACAATTTCGATTTCGGATCTAGTTTGATAGTAAGCAACGTGAACTTTTTCAGCTATTTGTCCCCCACCGATAATAGCTACCTTTTTTTTAATCACAATGCTCCCCCTCTCAAGCCAGAGCTTCTTTTATGTGGTGAAATGCTTTAATATATTCATCCTCTAAGTTATTTCCACGAACACGGCACTCAAATGTTAAAAACCCTTCATAACCATCACTTTTTAATTGATTAAAATGCTTTTTAAAATCTAATGAACCACTGCCAGGTTGGAAACGATGATTATCTGCAATGTGTACATGTTCAACTAAATCACGATTAGTGTGAAGTGCTTCTGATATACCATCTTCCTCGATATTCATGTGGTAAAAATCAGCAATTATTTTGACATGTTTAAACTGATTATCTTCAATATATTTGCGTGCATCAGCTAAAGTATTAATCATATGATCTTGATAACGATTTAAAGGTTCTAAGTAAATTGTAGTTCCAGTTTCACCTGCTACTTTATCTAGAAATACTAGAGAATCGGTTACAGCTTTTCGATCATCGTCTAAGCTTCTTGGTGAAGACATTGGTGGTAATCGGAATGTAAACATCCCCCATGCCGCAGGAACTACAATCCCTTTACCGCCAACTTCTTTTAATGCTTTTAAAATCTCTTCAATTTCAGCTAACCCTCTTAAACGACGTTCTTCAATAAAGTCTCCTATCCAGCCATCATAACCACCGCAAGCTGTTGTTACTGGCAATCCAGTCTCTGCGATTGCTTCTTTCACTTCGTCTAAATGTTCAACTAAATATTTGCCATCAATTTCAAAACCTTCAAAACCTATTTCTTTTAAATAGTTAAACTTTTCTTTAATGTTCTCTGGGAAAAAAGCTTGATTTTGTGTTCCGATTTTCATTAATACTCACTCCTAAACAGATGGGAGTGTAATACACTCCCAAATAAATTAATATCGCTTACTTATTAAATTGAACACCCATCTTAATACTTAGCTCTGGCTTTTGGTCTACAAATTCCATATATGATTCCGCTACTTCATTAAATGAAACAACTGGCTCTATTAAATCTTCACAGTTTAAATAACCGTTCATTAATAATTCCCAACAAGTATTTTCGATTCGTTTACGATCCCAACGAGGGTAGTCAGGGTTTGGCTCACTACTGCCTCTTGAAAATACGATTTTAGCATTGTTAAAATGTGCCTCTCGACCAAGATTAAATCCTTCTGGGAACGGTTTAGCAAATGCAATATAAGAAATCGTTCCACCGTATGCAATTCCTCTTAATGCTGCTTGCAGCGCACTTGAAACACCACTTGTTTCAATAATTGAATCTGCACCTAGTTTATTTGTAATTTTTTTAATTTCATATCCTAAATCGCATGCTGTCGGATCAAAGCAATAGTCCGCTCCATTTTTTAAAGCGATATCACATCTGTGACTAATTGGATCTACACCGATTACAATACTCGCTCCAGCTTTTTTCGCTAATTGAATCGCGATTTGTCCAATCGCTCCTAAACCGACAACTACTACATAATCACCAGCTCTAACATTTGCATCTCTAACTCCGCTCATCGCAAATTGTGCTGGATCATAATAAACTGCATTCTTCCAAGAAGAACCTTCAGGCATTTTACGTAATTTATAGTTATCTACTGCATTCACAATGACAGTTTCCATAATCGGGCCGTAAGTACAAACTTGATCTCCTAGTTTATACTCAGTTACTTCATCACCAATTTCACAAATGCTACCGACAACCATGTTTCCTAATTGAAATTCTCCGAAGACAATTCCTCTAGCAGTTCCTTCTTCACGTGGCATAAACATTTTCCACTCATCATTGAACTCCTCATCAATAAATGGGCTAAGTCCTCTAAAATCAACAACTTCTGTGCCGTGCTTTGGAGATGCAAATTCTACTTTAATTTTCACTTCATTTGGTTTTACTTGGCGATCTTCATACTCAACTAATGCTGCAACTCTTGGTTCAACTGCTACTAACTTTTTCATTTAATGTTTCATCCCTTCAGTAAAAAATTGTTTAGCCTTTTACTCCGCCTTCAGTTAAATTGCCTTTAATAAAGTGCTCTGATATTGCATACATAATAACTACTGGTATAGCTGTAACCAATGAGGCTGCCATCATACGACCCCATACATAATCTGGCGTGCTAAATAAAGTATTTAATCCAATCGGTAACGTAAAGTTTTCTGAACTCGATAAGAAAATTGATGCAAATAAATAGTCATTCCATGCAATCATGAAAGCATATACGAAAACTGATACTATGCCCGAAATTGACAATGGAATAATGATATAGATGATTATTTTTATTCGACTTAAACCATCAATCATAGCTGCTTCTTCTAAATCCTCTGGGATTGTATCGAAATAACTCTTTAACATAAATATTGCTGTTGGAAGGGTTTGAACGATCATCGTAATAATTAATGCCAGTTTTGTGTCATATAACCCAAAGCCAGAAATGATTTTGAATAAAGGGACTACTAGTAAAATCCCTGAAAACATATAAACAGTGTAAAAACTAGCGTTGATCGTTACTCTTCCTTTAAATTTAAGTTTTGATAGAGCGTAAGCTCCTAATATTCCTAGCACAACTGATAATGCAGCTGCGATTAGCGAAACAATTAAACTATTTTTAAAGTAGTTTAAATATGGGAATATTGTCGGATTAAAAATATCGATATAATGCTGGAAAGTCCATTCATGCGGTAAGATTGTTGGATGTGTTGCAATTGCTTCTTTTGAACTTTTTAATGACGTCATTAGCATAATAAAGAATGGAAATAACATGATTCCTAAAAGAAGGATTAGTACAACGTAAAATCCAGTCTTCTTAATAATTTTGTTTCTTTTACTACTTACTGCTGCCATTTAAGTTCACCTTCTTTCTTGATACGATAATAACAATGAATAAGATAATGAATAAGATAACGGAAATTGCTGAAGCTTTTCCTAAATTATTGAAAGCAAACGCTGTTTCATATAAATAAATACCTAAAATATTTACTTTGTTTGTTAATAAATAAACATCTGTAAACATATAGAACATCCAAATAAATCGTAAAGTTACAACAGTTAGAAGTACCGGCATGATCGCAGGTAAAGTTACAACTTTAAATTTTTGCCAAAGTGTAGCCCCGTCGATTTCAGCTGCTTCATATAATGTTTTATCAACCGTTTGCAAAATTGCTAAGAACGATATAAATGCATATGGGAAGTACTTCCAAATCGCGAAAACAACTACGACTATAAAACTACTAACTGGATTATCAAACCATAACGGAGCAGTTTTAAATAAATGGAAAACATCTGTACCTAAGTAATTAATAATCCCATATGTGTTATTGAACATATATTTCCAAGCAAAAACTAGTGAAATAGATGGCGTTACATAAGATAGAATAATTAAAGAACGAGCTGTTTTTCGAAACTTAAATGGGCGATTGAAGAACAATGCTACTGCAAGCCCAACTGCTGTACTACCAACTACAGTTAAAACTGTATATAAAATCGTAATACCTAAAGATTTATAAAACTCAATATCTTTAATAACATCAATGTAATGAGAAAGACCAACAAATGTAGCTGGTAATCTAGGGTTAATTGGTTGATCAAAAAAACTTATTTTAATATTAGACAACATAGGATAAGCAACTAGTAACAATAGTAAGAAAATACTTGGTAATAGTAATGCTAGCGCTAGTTTTATATCAGATTTTTTCCGGACAATCGGTTTCATAAATACCTCCTAAAAAACAATCTATTTCCTCGCTCGATAGATTGGTGATAAAGAAAAGTTGTTTAAAAAGCAACTTAGCTTGCTTTTCAAGCGTTCGTTCTTTTTAAACAACTTTCAATAATTAAGAATTAAATAACTATTATAAATTGAATTAAAAAGTAATTATTTTAATACACCTTTTAATTTTTCTCCTGCATCTTTAACAGCAGAATCTACACTTTTTCCACCAACAGTTACTTCATTAATTAACTTAGCAATTGCGCCTGAACTTGTAACATCGCCCATTTTTAAGTAGTTCTTGTTATCAACAAGACCGAATACTTGAATGTTATCAAACGAACTTGCGATTTCAGTTGAAAGCTCACCAAATGAATTTACAACTTTATTTTCTTTATATTCTTTGCTTTCTGTTACATCTTTATTTACAGGTTGAGATCCACCTGGAGACATTAATACTAACTTCGTATTATTTTCTGGTTCAGCCATAAACTCTACGAATTTTTTAGCTGCAGCTTTTTGTGCATCATCTAAACCAGAAGAAATTGTGTATGCAGATACTGTTCCATATACTGCTTTTGTTTTTTCAGTTGGAATCACAAATCCAATATTGTCTGTTTTACCTTCTTCATATACTGATGGAAGAATATAAGTTGAATAAACAGCCATTGGAGCAGAGCCATTCATAAATGCGTCTTTTACTTCCGTAACATCGTTTGAACCTGGCATTGTGTATTTTGCTAATTCTTTATAGTAGTTTAAAGCTTCTTTCATTTCAGGCGTATTTAATGTTAAATCACCTTTACTATCGAACATATTTGCATTGTTTGATAAAGCAAATTGTGAGAAAGCTTGCTCAGAGAAACCACCTTCAACAGTTGGGATTGCAATACCATATTTCTTGCCTCCACTATTAGTAAATGCCTTCGCAACTTTTAAAATATCATCCCAGTTTTTAGGCTCAGAAAATCCTTTGTCCGCAAGCATTTGCTTGTTGTACCAAATTCCTTGTACCCAACCACTCATTGGTACACCTGTATAATCTTTTCCGTCCTCAGTTTTTAATAACTTTAATGCACCTTCGTAATACTTATCTTCTCCTACTTTAGAGATGACTGATTTTACTGCATCTTTATCAATTAATTGATCCTTGTCCATAACTTTTGCATAATCTTGTCCTACTTCAATAACTGCTGGAAGTTTACCAGAGCTTGCTAAAGTTACAACCTTTGTATTATAAGAATCTTCCTCAACAGGAACTTGCTTTACTGTAATATTTGGATTTGCTTTTTCAAATTTAGAGATTAAGTCTGTAATAACTGCTAATCTTTCTTGTTCAACTGAAGAATGCATAAACTCAATCGTTACTTTACCATTATCTTTTTTACCGCCACCACAAGCAGTTAATCCGACTGCTAACATTAAAACCAAGAACATACTTAGAAATTTCTTCATTGTTCTTCCTCCTAATTTACTGGTTTTAACCAAAGGAATTGATATGGATCTAAAGAATTAAATTCATTAAATTCTTCAACAACCCCAGTTAAAATATTCAAATACTTTCCATTTAAACCACATAAAACTTGTTCATTTGATAGATTATGAAGAATGATGATGTGATCATCTTCACTCGTACGTTTAATAGCAAATATTTTCTCATTCAGTTCAAGTACTTCCATCTTTGCATTTGGATTAAATAGTTTTTCTTCTTTACGTACTTGAATAATGTTTGTCAGTTCTGTAAAAACCTTATTTCTTAAAGTTCCCTCTTCATTTAATTCTTTTTCAATTTCAACAAGCGAATATTTTTGGCGATTAATTGAACGATTCATACCTGTTTTTTCAACGCCCGCATAATCATTTCTTGAGCCAAGCATACTTTGAATATAAATTGCCGGTACTCCTTGGAATGTTAACAAGATTGAATGTGCTAGTAAGAATTTCTTTACTCGTTGGTCATCACTTGAAGATTGTTTATTTAAAGCATCTAGGTAAGTTACATTAATTTCATATGGACTCTCAGTACCGTCAGAATTCTTCTTATAATTTACTAATGCTCCTTCTTCTTTTAGCTCTTCTACTAATGATAAAATTTCTTCTTCAGGAATAATTCCACGAATTGGATTTAAACCAATTCCATCATGAGAAGCTAAGAAGTTAAAGAACGTAGTATCTTCTCCAGAACCTTCAAGATTCTTCGCCCAATTAGATAATGCGCTTCCATTTCCTTTATGAAGTGAATATAAGACTAATGGAGGCAGTGGAAATTGATAGACCATGTGAGCCTCATCATGTCCGTTACCAAAGTACGAAATATTATCTAAGTGAGGTACATTTGTTTCAGTAATCATTACTGTACCCTTAGCTGCTTCATCTAATAAATCTCGGAATAATTTAACGATTTCATGTGTTTTTTCAAGATGGATACAAGATGTACCTACCTCTTTCCACATATAGCCTACAGCATCAAGTCTTACATATTCTGCTCCTTGTTCAAGGTAAAATAGTAAAACATCAATCATATCTAATAAAACTTGTGGATTACTAAAGTTCAAGTCAATTTGATCATCACTAAACGTTGTCCAAATGTGTTTTTCCTCACCATTAGCTAGTTTGAATTTTGATAGCAATGGAAGTGCCCTAGGTCTAGTCACTGAGCTTAAATCAATTGATGGATCCATTTCAGTGAAATAATCATTATATTTTGGATCATTGTTCAAATAGCCTTGGAACCACTCACTCTTACTAGAGATATGATTACATACATAATCAAACATGATTCTCGCTGAATTTGATAAGCTTTCAATATGTGACCAATCCCCGAGTGTTGGATTTACTTTCTTATAATCAACAACTGAAAAACCATCATCAGATGTATAAGGGTAAAAAGGTAAAATGTGAACAAGTTCAAATTTATTTGATAAATGTTCATCAAACATTTTTTTGAAGGTTTCTAAAGTTGGTATTCCCTCTTCTTGAAACTGATCACCGTAAGTTATTAAAACAACATCTGACTCGTCCCAATTTTGTTTTCTTTTTTTTGAAATTTTTAATTTTGCTTCTTCAATTCGTTTCTCTATCAAACTATTAATTCGATTTATATCTTCATTTTCATAAATAAAAGCTAATCTTTCTTTTATTTTACTCATATGATTCCTCCTTGTGGTATCGCTCCCACAGAGATGTAAAAAAAATTGGTACTCAATTGGTACCGCTCCCAAACTCAATATATTATAGAAAGCGCTTACTGTCAATTTAAAAAATTTATTTTTTTTTGATTTGAATTTACTCTGATCGATTCATTCGGATTTCTTAATTCTTTATGACTAAACATTTAGTATTGCTACTTTTTTATATTCTCCATATAATTGCCCTAGTAATAAATAGTTAATTTTTCACTATGCTATGTTCACAGTCTTGACAAATTTTAAAAAAAGTCGTTACTATCATGATATATTATCAGCATTATTTTTTCTGGTAACCGCTCCTAGTTACTAACCAGAAATAATATTTCGATATAACTTTACCGATTTAAATAGTTCTTTTCTAAAATAATTTAACTAATTAATTAAAGATAAAATGTAAACGTTTTTACTACATTATAAAAAATGAATGGAGCATACAAATGGGCCCTACAATTTACGATATTGCTCGCGTGGCTAACGTTTCAAAGTCCACTGTATCTCGAGTACTTAATAATAAAGAAAATATTTCAGAAGAAAGTCGCTTGCGAGTTTTGAAGGCAATAGAAGAATTAAATTACCAACCTAATAAGTTAGCTAGGGCACTTACATCATCTGGATTTGATGCAATTTTGGTAATGTCTCGTTCGACGAAAACAACTGCTGGAAACACGTTTTTCTCTGAAATTATTCACTCTATTTCAACGAGATCAGAAGTAGAAAATTTCGATGTCATCATACAAACATCAAAAAATAGCAAAGATGAGTTAAATAAATGTATTGAGAAAATTCGCGGCAAAATGATTAAGGGAATTCTTATGTTGAGTTCGCCTGCAAATGAGGATTTTTTCAAAGAATTAGATAAATATGAAATTCCTGTAGTCGTTATTGGAAGAGTTGAAGGAAACTATCAACACATCTATTCTGTGGATACTGATAATTTTAATGACAGCTATCAACTAGTCCAACACTTGATTAATCAGGGACATACTGACATTGCTTGCCTTCATTCTTCTCTTGATTACCACGTTTCAATTGACAGATTGGAAGGTTATAAAAAATGTTTAATTGATAACGGAATTCCACTTCGTTCCGATCGAATTATTGATAGCGGATACACAATGGAAAGAGCATATGAAACTTCAGAAACCCTTTTAAAATCTAAAGATTTACCAACTGCAATATTTGCAATAGATGATCTAAAAGTGATTGGACTTTATAATACAACTGCAAAGTTAGGCATTTCAATTCCGAAAGATTTATCAATTATAGGATATAATAATGGCATTTTTTCACCGTTATTCTCTCCGCCTCTAACCGGGATCGAAATTCCAGTTATGAAGCTAGGTGAAACAGCGACAGATTTACTATTTAAACGCATAAAAAATGAACCAGAAAAAACAGAACATATTATTGTTCCAACAAAGCTGGTCGAACGAAAATCAGTTGCCAAAATAAATTGATTGAAATGATGGGGGTACCATTTTGAAAAAACAAATTGAAGCAATTATATTTGACTTAGATGGTGTAATTACCGATACAGCTGAATTTCATTATTTAGCATGGAAGAAGCTAGGTGAAGATTTAGGAATTCCGTTTGATCGTGAATTTAATGAAACGCTAAAAGGTGTAAGTCGAACAGACTCATTAGAAAGAATCCTGAAACTAGGCGACCGCCAAAATGATTTCTCCGAAGCTGATAAAATTGAGTTAGCAACAAAAAAGAATACTCATTATGTTGAGTTAATCCGTAATATTTCTGAAAAGGATCTATTACCTGGAATTGAATCTTTCTTAATTCAAATAAAAAAAGAAGGCATTAAAATCGCAATGGCCTCTGCATCAAAAAATGCATTAATGGTAGCAAATGCTTTAGGAATTACTGACTATTTTGATCACATCGTTGACGCTGCAACTGTCATTAATTCAAAACCGGATCCAGAAGTATTTTTAAAAGCTGCCCAAGCAGTTTCTGCTAATCCTGAAAATTGCATTGGTGTCGAGGATGCTGCTGCTGGTGTTGATGCAATTAATGCTGCAAATATGTACTCTGTTGCTATTGGGGACTCGACTGTTTTAAACCATGCTAATTTAGTTTTATCATCAACAGAAGAATTAGAGCTTAATAGAATTATTGATAAGTATTTAATATCATAACTTACTAAGATTAATTATCTCGGAATAATAATAGAACTATAAAAAAACGAAAATCTCATTTTTAGAGATTTTCGTTTTTTTAATTACGATAACATCAATTCTTGCTTTTCAACTAACTCAATTTCAAAACCTAAATCTTCAAGCATCGCATGATCACGATTAGTTTCCTGTCCCTCCGTAGTCAAATAATCACCTATAAAAATACTATTTGCGGCGTAAAGTCCAAGTGGTTGTAAACTTCGAAGATTTACTTCACGTCCTCCTGAAATACGTATTTCTTTTGTTGGATTAATGAATCGGAAAAGTGCCAGCACTTTTAAACAATAACGTGGATTTAATTCGTTCACACCTTCTAGTTTCGTTCCATTAATCGCATGTAAAAAGTTTACTGGAATAGAGTCGGCATCCAATAGTCGTAATGACCTCGCGATTGAAATAACATCTTGTTTTGTTTCCTTCATCCCTATAATAGCCCCTGAACAAGGAGATATACCTGACTGTTTAACTTTCTCGACCGTATCAATTCGATCCTGATATGTATGGGTTGTTGTTATATAATTATGATGCTCAGCTGAGGTATTTAAATTATGATTATAACGATCGACCCCTGCTTCTTTAAGTTCATTTGCTTGATGATCCTTAATAAGTCCTAAACAAGCACAAACTTTCAAACCATATAATTCTTTAATTTCCTTAACTGCATCAGTAACAACATTTACATCCTTGTTAGTCGGCCCGCGTCCACTTGCGACTATACAATATGTTCCTGCCTTTAAATCAAAGGCGCGCTTTGCTCCCTCAAGAATTTCTTCTTTCGATAGAAAAGCATATTTCTCGATTGGTGCACTTGAAATTGAAGACTGTGAACAATAGCCACAATCCTCAGGGCAATAACCACTTTTAGCATTAATGATCATATTAAGTTTAACTTTTTTTCCATAATAGTGTTTGCGAATAATAAATGCCCCTTGTAAAAGTGAAAGTAAGTCATCATCTTCACATGATAATATACTTAATGCTTCTTCGTCCGAAATTTCCTTACCTAAAATAACTTCATGTGCCAAATTAGTCCAATTCACTTTGTATCGCTCCTACTCATTTATCATTTCGTCAATAATTGTTGAATTTCAAAAATATGATCTTCCGTAAAAAAGTCCGACTGTTCCGGTATAACGCCTAGTATGATTTGACCAGTTAATTTCTCTAGCATCATTAAATTATCTTTTTCCATTTCACTCATCGTAGACGGTACCTTATTAATAAGTAAGCCTAAAATATTAATTTGGTGTGACTTTAAGTACTCAGTTGTTAAAACTGTATGATTAAGCGTTCCTAGCCTTAATGTAGTAACAAGAATTACAGGTAGATTTAACAGCTTAATTAAATCAATCGTTCCAAAGTTTTCTTTTAACGGAACTGCAACTCCGCCAGCACCATCAACAAGAACAACATCATGTTTGTTTTCTAATTGCTTATATTTTTCCAAAATAACTTGCTCATCAATAAACACATTTTCTAGTTTACTAGCTAAATGTGGTGAAACAGGTGTTTCAAGTGTGTAGGTATTGTAGTAATGATCGTCTTCTAAAAGCGGTAATTTTTCTTTATAGAACGCTACATCTTCGCCTATAAATCTATCATTTACTTTAACTACACCACTCTGAATTGGTTTATAAGGAATGGCATCAATACCTTTACGTTGCAAGCATGCTACCATTTGAGTAGTTACATAGGTTTTTCCAATATTTGTATCAATTCCAGTAACAAAATATCCTTTTCCCATCTTAAGCAGCCACCTTTTTTTCATTGTCTCTAGCCTTAGCAACATTAATTTTTGAGTTTGAAAAATTAGTAAAATTTGACAATCTAACAAAATTAAATTTACATGCAATTAAATTATATGTCAACCTTGTTTTAATTTTAAGTTAACATATACATTTTTGGAGAATAACATTTATAAACCATTAACTATATCGGGAATTATCTTAAAAAAGTTACCAATTTTTACATATGTCTTTTTACTGCATTCTTGGTTTATTTGAAATATTCAACTTAGCTAAATGTAAAACCGTTGAAAATAACATGACAGGAGTATTTATAATGAAAAGATTAATTAGTATAACGTCGTTTGCTTTTGTTTTTTTTATTTTAGTTAGTAGCTGTAGTTTAAAAGCTGAGAATCATAGTTTAAGGGGAACCTATTTATGTAAAAAACTACCTCGAGTGACTATGGTATTTGATCAAGTGAGATCACAATAAATTCTATTATTATAATCCGGATTTATCTGTAAACAGCAAAGTAGATATTGGTACATATGTAAAAAAATCAAACTTAAAATATATAATAAGGAGTAAAAAGTTTAACAACGAAGAGCTTACTCTTAGTAAAAAAGGATTTACAATTTTTATAAATGGTCAAAAATATTATTTTTATCAATTTAGTAGTGTACCCACAATTGAAGAATAACCACTTATACAAAGTGCAACTTAAAAATACTAGAAAACATTTCCTGTAATAGTACTTTTTTACAAAATTAAAAAATAATTATACATTTAAAAATTAAAATTATTGAGAACTTAATTGGAATCCTCTCCTTATAGTAGTCAGTAAAAAGAAAGATTCTATATTGTCTACTAAATGGAGAATTTTATAGGAATAATGAGCTGGCAATGCAAACTAAAACCTTGTCTTAATGACAAGGTTTTAGTTTGCATTGCTATTTTATATAGGATGCTGGTTTGAATTCCATATCTAATTCAATCGCTTTTTCATACTGATTAAGCTCAATATAATATGAATATAATTTTTCCCCATACTGCTCGTAATAACTAATATTATTAGAAGGTGTAATAAAACAAAAATATGATTTTGGCCTAATTCAATTTCGAGATTATTTAATGAATAATATAAAAAGTGCTCAGTCAGAAGTTATACTGACAAGTCCTATTCATATTTGTGTAAGTAAGTCATCTCATTTAGCTTTAAAAAATTCTGTCACAATTAACGATTTAAAAAATGAAAACTTTGTCCTTTGTAATGAAGACTATATAAACTCTTTATCTGAGTATTTAAGAGATTTTCCATTGAATGTATTATTTGTAACTGAAAATTTAGAGGTTATAAGGGGTGCAGTAATTGAAGACTTGGCAATCACATTTGATACAAGTATTTCCTTAAAAAATGAGGCCTCCATATTGAATGGACAGACTGTTTCAATACCTTTAATCCATGTGGAGCCTTCTACAATACCAATCGGATGGGTTCGTTCAAATAACTCAGTTTCGTCGATGCTGTATGATAAATTTATAAAACTTTTAAAGATTGAGTTAGAATGTCTTGATAATTAAACGATCAAAAATAAAGAATCCCCGTATAGTGTTTACTACGGGGATTCTCTTTGTATAGATTTTTATTTAATAAAGACTATTTAATTCACGCTTTTATCAATTTTTCCTTACTTATATTCTCTTTTAACAGCGAGACAAAACGAAACAACTCCAGTGAGAATAGGATTCCACTTAGCCAAACTGAGCTGAATACGAATCCAGCAGCAATGTCGCTAGGCAATAAGTGGTGTAAATAGACGCTGCTAATGGAAAATAGTACTACAACAAATATAAAACAGAAGAACATAATCGTATTAAGCATATAAGCTTTGTTGTGCCGAATTAACATAATGATGAAGTAACCTAATACTGTCAGAATCAACATAGACTTTTCATTTGGAAAGTTTTTACCTACATGACTACCTAGCATAAAGTTGAAAATCCAAGGTATCCCTACGGATAGTATAAGGATTCCAGCTAAACTTGCGATTAGAAAGAGCAACTCTAGCCATTTATTTTTATTATTTATTAAAATGACTATTATAGTAGCAAGTGAGACTGTCAATAAAACCTTCCAGGTCGATAATGAATAAATAAAGTTCATCGGCCCATGCCAGTGTTGATTAAATAAATTAAACACAATGGTCTTAAATACGGAATTGAATTTATCAAATTCATTGCTAATTGTGTTTTGAATTAGCCCTACCATTAAGATAACAAACGTAACGAAAAAAATTAAACACGTTAAGATGAGCAATTTTATTTTCATGAAGCTTTTAAATCTCTTAAAACTTGATTCAAATATTAATATTAACGATTCTTTTATTAATTCTTTTTTTGCTTTTACAACAATAAAAGTGAGAACTATGATACCTAATAATATGCTACCTAATACTAACCATTTTTTTATTTCTACTTGGTATATATCCCAGTTTGGTCCCATTACCTTTCCTAACCAAATAAACGTTCCAATCCAAAGAAATACACCAATATATGAAAAAATGGCAAATGAGCGATAAGGTAATTTGATAATCCCTGAAATAATGCTTGCGAAATGTCTAATACCTGGAATAAAGAACGATACTAGTAATAATACCTTCCCATATTTTTCATACCATTTTGACATTCTCTCTATCTTCTCTGGGCCCATATGGATATAATGACCAAATTTCCGAAAAAACGGTGTACCTAGTTTATATCCTAACCAATAAGAAATAGTAACCCCAACAATTCCTCCAAGGCCGGCAGAAATAATGGACAATACTATATTCATTTCCCCATGAAAACATAAAACCCCAACATAACTCATCAATGCTTCATTTGGAATAGGAACTATGATCAATTCCAACATCAATGATAAAAATAAAATGATATAACCATATTCATTTAATAAATGGATGATTTCGTTCATATTCAGACCTCAATCTTTCAATACTCTAAAGTACTTACTATCTTCACATAATCCCATTTAATGGAAATACTATCTCTACTTCCGTCCCTACATTTTCAACACTTTTTATACTAATTTTCCCATTATGCAAGTTAATTATATTCTTAGCTATCGACAGACCAAGTCCAGTACCTCCACTGATTTCACGGCTACGTGCTTTATCGACTCGATAAAATCGTTCGAAAATATTTTCTAATTCTTCCTCTCGAATACCAATTCCATAATCTTTTATTTTAAGAATAACGGCTTCACTCTTACAACTAATCCTTACTTCAATTTTGTCGGAACTGTACTTTATTGCATTATCTAAAAAGATAATAATAACTTGTTTAATTTTAAGTTCATTTCCATTAATTATTATTTTCTGTTTTTGTGCATGTAATGTAATTTCTCGTTTATATACACTTTGCAGTTGCACTAGCGTTGAATGGCACAATGCTACTAGATCTACTGGATTCATTTCGATATTCTTTAAATGTTCCGATTCGGCCAATGTTAATAATGTTTTCGTTAAATCTTGCATTCGATTGGCTTCAGAATATATCGTCTCAATAGCTTCCATTGCCATTTCCTCATTTTTAAACCCACGTCTTCTTAATAAGTTAGCAAAGCTACTAATGACAGTAATTGGAGTTTTTAGCTCATGAGATGCATCTGAAACAAACTGCTTTTGTTTCTCAATGTTTTCTTGCAGCCTGCTAATCATTCGATTAAACGTGCTTGCCATTTTGTGTAATTCATCTTTCGTTTCATTTTTGATTAAAATCTTTTTGGGAACTCCACTTTGTTCAATATCTTCCATAGTTGTAATCATAGAAGTAATCGGGTTCATTATAATGCGTGTTAACCATCTTCCAGCCATCATTGATAGTATTGCAGAAATGCCAGTAACGATTGTCATAATTGTTAATAACATATCTTTTCGACTTTCAAGTCCAACTAACAACTCCCCAATTTCTAGTGTTCCAATTACTTGTTGGTTCTGTATAATTGGTACGCGCACGACTATATTTTGATGCTCACTAAAAGGGATTAGTTTTGTCTCTTCTTTTCTAGTGAACTTAGGTTTTATACGATTCAGTAATTTATCGTTACTAATTTCTGTCACAATTTTTGAGTTTGGATCAATAATTCGAATATAAGAATGATTGGACATAAATGGATATAATCCTTCATTTTTCATATTCAATTTTTTAGGTATTTCAAGTTTTTTTAAGATTTCATGTGCTTTTTGGCTGACAACATGTTCTTCCATATTTACAGTCGTTTTCATAAACAAATAAAAAACTAAACCGTTAATTAAAATGAGAATGATTAAGATCCATGAAGTGATTAATAAGTTTATTTTAGTCGTTATTTTCATCTTAACCCTTCCTCATTGTGTACCCCACACCTCGTATCGTTCGAATTAAAGGAACATCAAATTCCTCTTCAATTTTCTTTCTTAAGTGTCTAATATACACATCAACAACATTTGTCTCACCTTCGTACTCATAACCCCAAACTGTTGTAATAATACCTTCTCTTGTCACAATTTTATTTTGATTTGTTAATAGATAAACTAATAAATCATACTCTTTTGGTGTTAATGCAATAACTTTATCATTTCGCTTTACTTCTCTAGATTCCAAATTAACAACTAAATCCTCAATCGCTAAAGTAGGTTCAGAGTCTTCATTTTTCTTAAATTCATGAACAAGATTGCTTGATCTAAGACATGAACGTATCCTTGCTAATACTTCTTCGATTTCAAAGGGCTTTGTAATATAATCATTTGCACCATAATCAAGACCAATAATCTTATCATGTGTAGCATTCCTAGCTGTTAATAAAATGACAGGAACAAATTGATTTGTTTTTCTTATTCTTCTTAATACTTCAATTCCACTCAATTCAGGTAACATAACATCTAATAAAATTAGATCTACATTGTTATTCAGAGCAGATTCTAGACCGGATTTTCCATTATGTTCGACTAGTACTTCAAAACCCTCATATTCTATTTCTAATTTTAAAACTCGAGCAATATTCACTTCATCCTCGATAATTAAGATTTTCGTCATCTAACTCACCTATTTCTATTAATGGTTTAGTGTGTCCACAAACTCTATTCTAAATTTAAGACTGATAGAAAACATTAGTCTTTAGTAGTTTGAAACCGTACAAGGAGTGATGTTTCCAATCTATTTCTCTTCTTGTATACATGCCATTATAGAACTTTTAAATCGCATTTTTTTCATTTTAATCTAAATTTAATTGATTATTCATTAAAGTTTCAGTTAGGAATTTTACAATGACATGGAATTGATTGAACAAACTTTCTTAAAATTTAAAAATAGGAGGAGAATAATGAAAAAAATTGTAGAAGGGACCATGCAAAGAGCAATATTAATGATTGTCTGTGTAGTGATGATCGTAGCTTGGGGTGCTATATCAGCTTTCCAAATGCAACGTGATTATTTACCAAGTATTAATAATACGACTCTTACAGTTAGCATGCGTCTACCAATGTACCAAGCTGATCAAGTAAAACAAAATATTACCAATAATCTTGAAAGTGCTGTAAGAGCAACAGAAGGATTAGAAGATATTGAAACTAGCTCTTATGATGGTGGAGTTTTTATGAGTCTGTATTTTCCAATGAATACAGATATGAAGCAAGCCGAAATTGATGTAAATAGAGCTTTAGAAAATGCGGATATTCCTCCTACAATTACATCAAAACCACTCGTTACTAGACTTACTACTAGTTCATTTCCAATCTTAACTTATAGTTTAACTAGTGATTCATTAGATGATAATACATTAAAATCAATTACTCAAATGGATATTGTACAACATCTTAAAACTGTTCCTGGTGTATCCGATGTATCAGTATTCGGTGGTGCTAAAGATGGTTATGTGCTAACTGTTAGAATGAAAGACCTTGCAAAAAACAATTTAACTTTAGACGACTTAAATAAAGCATTAGCTATATCAGTTCCATCCTTACCTGAAGGAACGATTTTTCAAAATCAATTGTCCATTCCAGTTAAATTTGATAGTTTAAAAATAAATGAGAAACAAATAAGCGACGTAAAAATCAAAAATTCAAATGGTGACCAAGTTCCACTTTCAGCATTTGCAACTGTTACTCACGCTTTAAATGATGTAAAAACTGTTGCAAGAACAGATGGAAAAACAAGCGTTCAATTAAACGTTATTAAAACCCAAAGTGCAAACATTACCGACGTAGCTAAGGCTGTAAAGGAAAGAATTAGTGGTTTACAAGAAGTTAAAGACGGTACTGTCAAATTGACTCCGCAATTAGACCGTGAAAAAGAATTAAACGATTCATTAAATGGTTTAATACGTGAAGGTTTACTTGGATGTCTTTTCTCAATGATTTGCGTATTTTTCTTCTTCCGCAATGTAAAATCAACATTAGTCATTGCGATTTCATTACCAATTTCTTTATTAGCAACAACAGCTATACTAAAATCAATGGGCATTACACTTAATATTTTAACGGTTTCAGGTTTAATTGTCGCGATGGGCCGTATTGTTGATGATTCAATCGTTATCCTTGATAATATGTACCGTAAAAGAGAACAAAATTCTGATCAACCATTACTATCTTCATTAAGTTCGGCAGTTTATGAAATGACACCTGCAATTTTAGGATCTACACTTACGACAATTGCTGTTTATATTCCAATTGCCTTTGTAGGTGGAGCAATAAGTGCTTCATATAGCGGTTTTGCATGGTCTGTTGTAATTTCATTAATTATATCGTTCTTTGTAGCAATCCTTGTAATTCCAGCGCTTGCGTTAATGGGTTGGAAAAACAATGCAAAGAAAACAAAAGCAGTTTCTTTAGAACCACTGATGAAACCAATCCTAAAATCATCATTTAAGAAGAAAAAACTTACAATTTTCATTTCAGCTTTATTATTTATTTTTGCAGTAGCCTTTGGTTCATTTTTACCAGTTTCATTCTTGCCAAGTGCTAAAACTGGTCAAGTTGCAATTAAACTAGAATTACCTCAAGGAAGTACACTAGCGCAAGTAGATACAGAGGTTCAAAAGGTAGAGAACCAATTAAAAGAAAATCCAAAAGTAAAATCTTATACATCTAATTTTGGAACGACTAACACGCCTCAAAGTGATGATGTATTTGACCAAGGTGGTGGATTCCTACAAAAACCTAATGTAGCAAATCTTTCTGTTGTATTAAAGGATGATAAAGACTCAGACCAAGTTATTAAAGAACTTGGAAATCAGCTACCACAATTATCGAAGAATGTAGCTTATACTGTTTCAAGTCAAAGTATTGCTGGTGATGATTCATTATTGAAAGTAATGTTTACTGGCTCTGATCAAGCAACACTAGATAAGGTTGCAGATCAAATGAGATCAAAACTTATGAAAATTAACGGTCTAAGTGTTGATGGTAAAATCGATTTAACATCCGGTCTTCCAAAATATAAAATAACATTTAACCAACAAGCAATTGATCAAAACGGAATTCAATTAGCAGATGTAATGAAAGTGATTAATCGTTATATGTCACAATCTAAAGACGCTACATTTGTAGTGGACCATATGAGTCTACCCGTGGACATGTACCTTGATCAAATCAGTAGTGGAAAAATGCAAGTTCAATTAAATGCATCACCTGCGGATGTAATCAATTCTCTTAAAAATGAAACTTTCCTAACAAAAGGAAATAAGACAATTAAACTTGAACAACTTGCATCTATTACGAAAGATAATGCTCCTTCAACGATTAATGAACGGAATGGTGAGCCTTATTCAATCGTAACGGGACAAATTACTTCAAATGATATTAGCCAAGTTTCTAAACAAGTTGATGACGTAATTAGTAAACAAGCTCTTCCTAAAGGTGTAAGTTACTCAATGGGAGGTATAACTCAACAAGTTAAAGACATGATATTTGATATGTCAATTGCGGTAGCCTTCTCTATTCTTTTAGTTATGGTCATTACTTCAACCTTATTTAAGGGATGGAGAGCTCCAGTTTCAGTATTATTAAGTATCCCACTAGCATTAAGTGGTGTTGTCATCTCTTTAGTAATCGCAGGTGGAGAGTGGAATTTAGCAG
Source organism: Arthrobacter citreus (assembly GCA_013200995.1). Lineage (GTDB taxonomy): Bacteria > Bacillota > Bacilli > Bacillales > Bacillaceae_G > Gottfriedia. The sequence goes on from CP053688.1 coordinate 3,014,231, forward strand.
CATTAATTGGGGTATTAATGTTAACAGGAATTGTAGTGACAAATGGGATTGTACTTGTTGATAAGATTGAACGTAATCGTAAAAACGGTATGAACATTGAAGACGCCGTTATTTCAGGAAGTCTTTCAAGGATTAGACCAATTTTAATTACAGCAGCTACAACAATTTTAACACTATTACCACTAGCATTTTCACATCAAGGTGATACAGTTATTTCACAGACATTAGGAATAGTTGTAATAGGCGGAATGATCACATCTACTCTAAATAGCTTTTTAGTCATACCAATTATTTATCAATGGTTGCACAAAAAGCAGTCGAATAAAGTAATTTCAACTGAGGAAGTTAATTCACTTTAACTTCAAATTAAAGGGGCTGTCCATAAAGTCAAATGACTTTTTGGGCGGCTTTTTTATTTGTCATCGAGTAATTGAATGATGGAGATGAATGGCAGGAAATACGAACAAATTATGTACTTTGTTCATAAAACTGTGAACTTTGTACATAAAGTAAAGAATTTTGTTCATAAATCTAGGTTTTTTGTTCATAAAACAGTGCATTTTGCTCATAAATTTGATCAGACAGTTTTTAAGTTATTGAAATTATGTCTTTTGAAATCAAAGAGCACGTACAATATGTCAACTCGGAGTTAATATTGATAGTACTGGCCTAATTATCACCTGAACCCGCGATTGGAACGTTTAAAAATTACATACAAAAACAGCACTCAGCTTGTTTTACTGGAAAAAAAGCCCATTAATTTTTAGAAATATTTTTTAGACTAAAACCTTGTACTTATTTTCATCTAAATAAATAAAGTAAGTATAGTCAAAAACACTGACAAGCTGTCCAAGTTAAACATATTAATAGTTAGAAGACCTAAATAAAACTATTTTAATGGGTGATATTTAAATGAAAGATAGACTTAAGCCAATTAAACCACCGTGTCCACCAACTCCACCTTGTCCGCCGAGTCCACCGAGCCCACCGAGTCCGCCGAGTCCACCGAGCCCACCGAGTCCGCCAAGTCCACCGAGTCCGCCAAGTCCACCGAGTCCGCCAAGTCCACCGAGTCCGCCAAGTCCGCCAAGTCCGCCGACTCCACCTTGCCCACCTTGTCCACCGTGCCGACCATGTCCTCCTTGTCCGCCATGCCATTGTTGTGAACATAGGAAGTGTGACTGCTGTGAACACAAGTGTGATTGCCACAAACATCGTGATTGCGATTGCCACAAACATCGTGATTGCGATTGCCACAAACATCATGACTGCGATTGCCACAAACATCATGACTGCGATTGCCACAAACATCATGACTGCGATTGCCACAAACATCATGACTGTGATTGCCACAAACATCATGACTGCGATTGCCACAAGCATCGTGATTGTGAATGTCATGAGCATAAAAAATGCGATTGTCATGAGCACAAGAAATGTGATTGCAGTATTAAGGTGAATATTAATATTGATTGTGGTTGTAAAAAAAATGAATGTGACTGCTGTGAAGACCATGAATGCGACTGCTGCAAAGACCATGACTGTGACCGTCACGATCACAAGAAATGTGATTGTTGTACAGATTTAATTGCTAAAATATTAAGTGCTGTACAAAATAGTCAATCATCATCTCATTGTGATAAGCAAATTACTATTAATATCAACATTAACAATAAATAAGTAATTTCTCTTGATGAATCTAACTCAAACAAAGGCAAAAAAATAGAGTGTAGAAACCTAGTGTTTCTCACTCTATTTTTATTTATTGAAATCTTCTTTCCTTGTTGAAATGCCTTTTATTTCTTCTAATGAATTAAAATAAATCTCAATTTCACTCATTTTAAGTTGAATTTCTTCAATTGCATCTTCTAATATTTTAGTTAATTCCTTTTGCACTTGTTTAATCACTTCATCAGTATTTTCCAGACCTTCTAATCTGATATTACGGTCTATTTTGAGTTCTTCAAGTGCCATCTTCATTTCGATTTTTGAAACAACCTCTTTCATTAAACGATTTATATTTTTTTCAAAATATTTCTCTTTTGCTTGTCCTAAGCCTGTAGTATTTGAATGTTCGAAATTCAAACCATGTACACCCCTTCCGCAATTTATCACATACCAATATATGCAAAATTTAGAGAGAGTGGTACAAGTAACATTTAAAAACTCATTTAGTTTTGCAATAAATAATTTTAGCAAATTAAAAACGTGTCGTAGCTGCTTTTTACAGTTGTTAAAGTAAAAATATTCTTATATTACTAAATTAATGATTTACTTTATTTATTATTTTAACTACTATCTAATTAGTAGATAAAAGAAAGGTAGATTTGATGATATTCCATCTTGATCCATCGTTATTATTAACTTTAATTGTATTTGGATTTTTAGCTGCATTTATTGATTCCGTAGTTGGTGGCGGAGGATTAATTACTTTGCCAGTATTGTTATTTACTGGGCTTTCTCCCGCTGCTGCCGTTGCAACGAACAAATTAGCTGGGTCAATTGGATCTTTAACGAGCACAATCATGTTTTATCGTTCAGGTAAGCTTGATATAAAATCTGTTTATAAGTTATTCCCACTCACTTTTATTGGTTCTATTTTTGGAGCTTGGACTGTCCATTTAATAGACCCTACAGTTCTTAAACCTCTTATGCTTGTAATGCTTGCGGCAGTCGCAATTTATACTATTTTCAAGAAAAATTGGGGAGATACTACTTCCAACAAAAAGCTGTCAGCTACTCGTATTATCTTGTTTATGGTTTTGATTTTTGCAATTGGTTTTTATGATGGTTTTATTGGTCCTGGAACAGGTTCATTCTTAATATTTGCTTTTTTAATGATAGGATTTGATTTTTTAAAAGCAGCAGGGAATGCAAAGTTTTTAAATTTCGGAAGTAATATTGCTGCATTATTGATGTTTATGTATTTAGGACAAATTCATTATGTCTATGGTTTAGCTATGGGAATTGCACAGATAGCTGGTGCAATTTGTGGTTCAAAATTTGCAATTAAAAAAGGAAGTGGCTATGTTCGCATCCTATTTATCACAGTAACCTTTTTATTGTTAGCAAAAAATACTTTTGATTATCTTCATTAAGATGTTGATGTTGAAGTCCTCTAATGAAATATTCTATAAAGGATAAGCAAAATTTCTAATAATTTTCTTATCCTTTTTTTATAAGATACTTTTTAAATGATTCACTAACATCAAGAATGATAGCAGTTAATCCATTTCATCTTCTTATTATCGTATTTACCTATCATAACTATAATAATTATTTATTTTCCTTATAGTAAATGATTCGATAGGATAAATATAAAGAACCCCACAAGGAGATGAACAAGATGGAACAAAAAGCTATAATTGCTACAAAACCTGATCAACAAAAAAAACCTTCTAAACAATTAAATGTTTCTATGATATATGGAATCACTTTTACATTCATCATAGCTGCTTTAGGCTTTCAATTGGCAAAGTTACCAGGATTCGATCATGTTGGACCACTTGCATGTGCCATTTTGCTAGCTCTAGTTTATAGACAATTTTTTGGATATCCTGAAAAATTACGAGCTGGCATTCAATTTTCTTCAAAAAGACTTTTAAGATGCGCCATCATTCTGTACGGTTTGAAATTGAACATGGTTGTTATTTTTAACGATGGTTTGCCTTTATTATTAAAAGGTGCTGGAACAATCATCTTTTCGATAGTTGTTCTTTTGGCTATTGCAAAATGGCTTAAAGCAGATTTTAATCTGTCATTATTATTAAGTATTGGAACAGGTATTTGTGGTGCTGCTGCAGTCGCTGCCGTATCTCCAATCATTAAATCGAAAGATGAAGACACCGCTATGGCCGTCGGTATCATAGCATTAGTTGGCACAATTTTTTCCATTATTTATACTTTAATCTATCCATTATTACCGATTAGTCCAACTGAATACGGGGCATGGGCCGGAATAAGTCTTCACGAGATTGCTCATGTTGCTTTAGCAGCTGCTCCTGCTGGTCAAGATGCTCTTGCTCATGCACTTCTTGCCAAACTTGCACGTGTTTTTCTATTAATTCCGGTTTGTTTTATCCTTTTATTCTGGATGAAAAGAAAAGGAAAATTAGACGGAGAAGCAAAATTGGAGTTCCCATGGTTTTTAATTGGATTCCTCATTATGAGTTTTGTAGGGAGTTACATTCTTGGTAAGGAAGTTCCAATCTCAAAAAAATCCATGTCAGACATTGCTGCCTTTACATCTTTTATCTTAACAATGTCTATGACTGGCTTAGGATTTAATATTAACCTAAAAGAACTACGTACTAAATCCTTACGCCCTCTAATCGCCATAATCATTACATCAATTCTTCTGTCTTTCGTAACTTATATTTTTATTTAACAACTACCCTTTAAATCAAAAAAATCAGAGAAACGATACGCCTGTTTCTCTGATTTTTTATTTATCTAGTGGCTATAATACATTCGATTTCTTATGTTTTGCTTTCTTCATTGCGTTTAATAAAAATCCACCTTTAAATCTTCTCGCTTCATATGAAATAATAAAGGCACTCGGTTCATAATGCTCAATAAGATCCATTAGTTCAGGTTCTCTATTTCGCTTTGTCAATATATCTAAATGATACCTCTCACTGTCTCTTCCTTCACCTTGGAAAACCGTCACCCCGAATCCTTCCTCGCGAAGTCGGTTAATAAGCAATTTATTTTTATTCGTTAAATTAACTACTAATGTCGTATAGCCAATCGCTAAGCGATTTTCTACGTAACTTCCAATTAGAATACCAATTCCAAATCCAACCGCATAAACAATCATTGATAACGTACTTTGGTCTCCAGAAAACACAAGTGATAATCCAAATACATAAATAATTGCTTCTAAAAAACCAAAAAGCGCGGCAGACACACTCAAGCCTTTAACAAGGAAAATAGTTCTCAAAGTTAAGACAGGTACATAAATCAATTGCAATAATAAAATCAGCAAAATATCTTTCAATGTTGACACCTCAAAGTTCAAATTTCGGGAAAGCAATTTTATGTAAATCATTCACTCTAAGCCTTACTTTTAAACCCTTTTGCTAGTGGTTCAAAGTGAAAGCCTAGTAGAAATGACGGATTAATGAATGCTCAATGCGACTACATTTTTAAATTGTTTTTTGTATTATTTACCAGTTGTAGTATGTAATTCAACTTGTTCAATTAAATTCCTGCTTTTCTTTAAGGACATTCTAAAGATTAAAATATTGAATTATGCGAACAAATTTTGAACATTGTTGATAAAGTTGTGAACTTCGTTGATATTTTGCTAATGCTCGTTGATATATCGCTGATTCTCGTTGATAAATTGCTGAAATTCGTTGATATATGCGAATACTCGTTAATATTTCACTATAACCGGTTCGTAAATCATCCATTCTGAGTCGCACTTCACTAATTTTGCTTAATATCATCTTCAAACAAATAAAAAAACCGCCAGGAATTCATTCACAATTCCCAGCGGGTGTTCTAACAACTTTCAAATCATCTTTTTTTATTTTTTACCCATTATTCCATTCCAAAAGAAATCTATGATTTGTTCGGCCATTTCATCTATTGTCGAAAAGATTGACTTTTGATTTGTGTCTTTATAATTTCCAATCGATAGAATTGCAAAGAACAATTGAGTATAGAACTTTGGATTCCCTTGAGGTATTTCTCCGTTCTCAATTGCAGTTGTCATTGCTTTTTCAATCACATTATACATCTTCTCTTCAGCGTTATTCATCTGTTGTAATTGTTCATCTGATAAAGAAACTTTCGCTTCCTTCGTAAAAGTTTTTAAATCAATTTCAAAGGTTGCTCTTAAATGGACTTTTACCATTTCGTGGAGGTTTTCTTTTAAAGACTGTTCCGTTGATAAAATCTCAGCAATTCGGTCACTTATTCGTAGCATCATTTGAACCATTGCATCCGTAAAGAGATCTGCTTTTGTTGGATAATAGTAATAAACCGTTGCTTTGGTCACACCACACTGTTTAGCTACGTCATCCATTGAAACTAATTGATATCCGTTTTGAAGAAACAATTGGATTGCATTTTCAACGATTATTGTTTTAGTAGGCTTTTTTTTAGAATCCTGTGGCGGTCTACCGAGGGGACGTTTCATTTGTTCCAATATGCTTCTCTCCTAACCTTTTAATTCCCTTTCATTATATCATATTAAAAGTTCTTGAATAATTAACTGACCAGTATATATAATTATGGTAATCAATTTTACGAGAGGTGAATTCCATATGAAACATCACCCCTTTCATTCATGGGGCAAATTTGTTGGTAGTAAACGTACAAGATGGATAACATTGTTGGTGTGGGTTTTATTAACGGTAGTATTATCTTTTACTTTTCCATCTGTAAATGAAGTAGAAAATAATGCAGCAGATAACCTCCCAAAGCAATCTATGTCGCAAAAAGCAGAGCAGTTAATTAAAAAAGAGTTTCCAACTGATTCTGGAAACCCTTTATTAATTGTTTGGAATCGTAAAGACGGTCTAAATGGAGAAGATTTCAATGCCATTAATAATGTTTATAAAGCGCTCCGAAACAATCCATTGGAAAAACAATTAACATCACCGTCATATGATTTGATGCCTACCGAGGCAATTAAACAAAGTTCTTCTGAGGATGGCACTACAATCATTACAGCTGTTCTTTTTGATAAAAAAGCTGATGATAAAGTACTACAAAAAAATATCGACAAACTAGAAAAGTTAATTAAAAATAATACGGGTGATGACCCAGTTAAACGAAAATTATCAGAATCTGGTCTAAAAGTTCGCTTTTCCGGTCCAGTAGGTATTCAAACAGACGCTGTCAGTTTATTTTCACAAGCCGATGTTAAACTTTTATTATCTACTGTATCACTTGTATTAGTTTTCTTAATCCTTTTATATCGTTCACCAATTATGGCAATTGTCCCGTTAATAGTAGTTGGTTTCGCTTACGGAATCGTTAACCCTTTATTAGGTGTTTTAGGTGAAAAAGGTATTATTACAGTTGATTCACAAGCCGTTTCGATCATGACAGTATTATTATTTGGTGCAGGTACTGATTATTGTTTATTTTTAATATCTAGATATCGTGAATGTTTACTTAATGAAGAAAATAAATATAAAGCATTGCAACTCGCAATTAAAGAATCTAGTGGGGCCATTTCGATGAGTGCTTTAACGGTCGTTATTGGGTTAGGCACACTCTTATTTGCTCATTATGGTGCGTTCCATCGTTTCGCAGTTCCATTTAGTTTGGCAGTTCTTATTATGGGTATTGCTGCAATAACAATTCTTCCCGCCCTACTTTCTATATTTGGTAGAGTTTCATTTTATCCTTTTATCCCTAGAACAAAAGAAATGGAAACATTAAGAGCTAAGAAAAAAGGAAAATTAATAAAAAAAGAGCAAACCAAAGTGTCAATTAATCAAAAAATAGGAAAACTAGTTACTCATAAACCTTGGACAATTATTTTAGCTTCTACCATTCTATTAGGTGGGCTAGCTCTATTTGTGCCTCGAGTACAATACACATATGATCTGCTTCAATCATTTCCTAAAGATATGCCTTCTAGAGAAGGATTTGATTTAATATCAGACCACTATTCATCAGGTTTATTGGCACCTGTTAAAGTGATTATCGATACAGAAAATAAAAATATTCCTGTAAAAAAAGAATTAGAATCACTTTCATTCGTAAAAGAAGTTTCTGAACCGATTAAAGGTAAAGATCATAAAAATTTACAATTATATGAGATTTCATTAGTCGATAATCCTTATTCTATTAAAGGTTTAGAGCGAATTCCTCAACTTGAGAAAAAAATTAACAAGCTATTGAACAAAAATGATATCCAAAAAGTAAATAAGCATTACTGGATTGGTGGAGAAACAGTAACTAATTTAGATACAAAAAATACAACTGAAAGAGATCAATCAGTTATTATTCCGGTCATGATTGGATTGATTGCATTATTGTTGTTAACTTACTTACGTTCCTTTACGGCAATGATTTATTTAATTCTAACGGTCATATTATCATATCTTTCGGCATTAGGTGCTGGCTGGTTAATTCTTCACTACGGTTTTGGGGCTAGCGCAATACAAGGTTCAATTCCTTTATATTCATTTGTATTTTTAGTAGCATTAGGTGAAGATTATAATATATTCATGGTCTCTGAAATATGGAAAAATAAAAAGAAACAACCCCATCGTGATGCAGTATCGAATGGAGTCGCAAAAACTGGGGCCGTTATTTCATCGGCTGGTTTGATCTTAGCTGGTACATTTCTAGTGTTAGCAACACTACCAATTCAAGTATTAGTACAATTTGGTATCGTTACTTGTGTTGGAGTATTAATTGATACATTCATCGTTCGACCACTTTTAGTTCCAGCAATCACTACTGTTTTAGGTAGATTCGCATATTGGCCAGGCGAACTCTCGAAAAAGAATTTTGACCATAAGCAAGAATTTCAAATAGAAAAATAAACCTTAAAAACACCACAACGTAATTCCCTCTACGGAAATGATGCGTTGTGGTGTTTTTCGTTAGAACTATCTTTTTATTGAATTGAATTAAGTAAATTATTTATTAGTTGGATTAGGCTGTTTCATCGTCAAATTAATCAATTGATACAAGCCATATAAACCCAAGTAAGAACCAGAAATAATAAAATAAATATTAAGAAAAACAGCATGAATATTTGTCATAAAAACAACATTATGTTTTATAATTTCATAAATTGATATTGCTGCTATTCCCCCAAAGACTATATAACAAATAATTGCTATGAAATTAAAAACGGTATTAAGTATAGGATAAGTTCTTGCTAATCCATACATGATAATAGGGAAAATAATAATGCTACCGATTAGTAAAGTTTTCAAGTGAATTCCTTTCAAATTTATTATTTGGTTGTGATTTGATTATTATTTTCATATTTTCATTAAATATCCAATTAATTAGACAAATACTTCCCTAAAAATACCAAAAAAAGCTTGGTGACTTGATATTATCCCTTTATAGTAGACACGGGAAAAAGCCTATCCCTTATAATGGATAGGTAATCTACTATAGGGGGATTTATTATGCCTTTAAAAGGGACTAAATTTAAGAAATATTCGATTGAATTCAAGCTTAAGGCAGTAAAACGTTATGAAGATGGATTTGGCAGTTATGTTTCGATTTCGGAAGAACTAGGTCTACGAAGTTCTACCCAGCTTAAAGAGTGGGTAAAAAAGTATAGAAATGGTGAGTTATTTGATGATCAAAGAGGAAAATCTAAAGCTAATAATCCATTTGCAGATTTTACTAAAACTGAATTTAGCTCAATTGAGGAAGAAAATAAATATTTAAAAGCGCAGATAGAATACTTAAAAAAGCTCTATCCAAATATACTCGAGGAGGGATAATTCCAAAGGGAGTTCGATTTGAAATAATTAATGAGATGAAAGCACGTTACCCAATAACGATGCTTATTCGAATCGCAAAAGTTTCAAGAGCTGGTTTCTATAAATGGAAAAAATTGATTGTTTATAAATTAAGGAGAACTAATCTTGAGGACGCGGTTAAATCCCATATTCAAGCCATTCATACAATTCGACCATATTACGGATATCCTAGAATTACTGACCGTTTAAGAGATGAAGGGTTAATTATTAACCACAAAAAGGTGTATCGAATAATGAAGGAATTAGACATTAAATCGGTCATACGTAAGAAAAGAAAATATTTTGGTGTAGAACCATCTAATATTTATCCTAATCTATTAAATCGCCAATTTAAACAAGACTTACCAAACGTTGCATTTGCGACAGATATCACGTATATCAAAGTAGGGAATAAATTCTATTATCTATCAGTTGTACAAGATCTTTATAATAATGAAATCCTGTCTTGGAAGTGTTCAGAGCGAAATGATCTTAAACTAGTCCTAGAAACAATTAAAGACTTATGTAAAAAAAGAAACGTGCATGGAAGTATCCTGCATTCAGATCAGGGATTCCAGTACACGACTCCAAAATACAACCAGTTCCTAGAAAAGAATAATTTATTAGGCAGCCACTCTCGCAAAGGAAACTGCCTAGACAACGCATGCGTTGAATCGTTCTTCTCACACTTCAAATGTGAATTGGTGTATCTATCTAATTTTAATTCAGAACAGGCACTTATTCAAGCAATTGAAGAGTATATTCATTTCTATAATAATGAACGTACACAAAAACGATTAAACCGTTGTTCCCCTGTAAAATACAGGTTAACAACGGCTGCTTAGAAAGTCTTTTTTATGTGTGTCTACTTGACAGGGTTAAGACCAACTAATCAAGCTTTTCTGGTTTAATCATATGAAATAGGGGTTGGGGAATTTTCATTACATTAAGGCTTTTTGGCACCACTTATCAATACCGGGGTGGTTTGTATTAACTGTTGCCATATTTAAATGATAATGATTATCAATTTCAATGTCAATGTTTTTTATCTACTAAATAATCACTTACATATATTTCTTCATAATAACGTATTGTTTGCCATCTTTTATAAAACTAGCATTAGTCTCTTCTAAGCCAAACTTTTTATAGAAATTTGCTTTATTCATTCTGGCATTACACCAAATTTTCTTCACACCATTATTTTGCGCTTCTTTCATAGCATAGTCTAACAGAGAACTTCCATATCCTTTACCTTGTTCTTGATGAAGAGTTGCAAATTTACGAAACTGGCATTCACTATTACTTATAAAAAGAGAAATGACTGAAATTAAAGTAGATTCTTTAAAAAGTCCAAAATGCATCCCAAGATCATCATCATTTAATTTTATATAATCAAAAGCCTTATCTGGCCACATAACTTTATGTCTTATTTCCCACACTTCTTCTTTAACTACTTGCCTAATTGTGATTTCCACATTTTACTCCTTTGCTTCGTTCCAATAAATGAAGTTATTCGAGTGTTTTCATCATTATATAGTCTATTTGTTCTTCGTCTCCCATAAAAAATGAATGCGCGCCAATCTGTACAAAACCCAATGTTTTATAAAAAGAAATTGCATTTTCATTCTTTTCCCAGACACCCAGCCAGATTTTCTTTTTATTAAGCTCCAGCGCAATTTCCATAGCTTTATTAAACAAATATTTACCAAGTCCATGTTTTTGATAATTTTTCTTTATATAAATTCTCTCAATTTCAAGTGTTTCCTCACCCATTTCTTCGGACTGAGCAACACTAGTATTTATCTTTAAATATCCGGCGATTGCATCATTAAAATAAACGAAGAAAAACTTTGAATAAGTATTGGATAATTCTTTTTTTACTTGTTTTAAATTAAATGCTTTCTCCAGATAAGCAATCATATTTGCTTTAGTATTTTGATCCTTAAACGTCTCATTAAAAGTTTCAAAACCAATTTCCTGTAATAATTGCGAATCCTCATAGCTACACTTTTTTACTTGTATAGACATATAAATGACATTCCCCCTATATCAATAGTTTCTCTTGTTTCCTTTTTTTACAAATTCCCAATCTTTTTCTACATTTTTTCTTACTCTTTGTAGGAGATCAAAAACCGTTTCTATTTCACTATTTTTAAATCCCTCTAATGCAACGAGGTTAGAATAATCATTTTCTCTTTTTATAAATGGGTAAACATTTTCTCCTTGTTCAGTCGCAAAAAGTTTTTTTATTTTTTTATTCTCCTTATCCTCTTTCTTTTCAATAAAGCCAGCAATTTCAAGTTTCTTTATAGCCCGTGCAGCTGTTGTTCGATCTACTTTTATCATCTCAGCTAACTTTTCTTGAATGATTCCTGGATTTTCAACTATTCGTACGAGATACAAATACTGTCCTTTTGTAAGGTCATATTCTTTAAATTCAATATTGCTGATCGAATCTAATGCCCTTGCAATCATTCCAATTTCACGAAGTATTTCCTTCATAATTAACTCCTTGTAATCATTTTTGTTGTAAATGCAATAAAATTTGTATATATTTAATTTAATCTAATTTTGTTGTATTTGCAATAAAACACTCTGAATTAAAAGGACTGATAGAAATGAATGCAAAAAAAGTAATAAATGATGAGGATTTAAAGATCGCGTTTTCTATAAGAAAAGATGTATTTGTGAAAGAGCAAGGCGTACCACTAGAAGATGAATTTGATCAATTTGATACACTAGATGGAATTTGCGAACACATATTAGTTCATTACAATGAGAAACCAGTCGGAACCGGAAGAATTAGGTTTGTTGATGGAGTAGGTAAACTGGAAAGAATCTGTCTCCTTGAGTCTTTCCGTAAATTCGGTCTGGGTAAAATTATTATTAAAGCACTAGAAAAAATCGCGGTAGAACGCGGAGCCACGAAAGTTAAATTGCATGGTCAAACACATGCAGAAGGTTTTTATAAAAAACTTGGCTATCATACTTCATCTGATATCTTTATGGAAGATGGAATTCCACATATTCTAATGCAAAAAGAATTGTCTGCTAATTAAATGTTAAATCGAACAAGGAAAATGAGTTATGTTTTTTTTGTATTAGGAATTTTGATTTTAGCACTTGGTGTTTCGATCACTATTCAATCGAACCTTGGAGTTCCCCCTTTTGATGCACTTTTAGTAGGGTTATACAAAAATGTGGGGCTTACTGTTGGAAGTTGGGAAATAATTATTGCTTTACTATTGATATTTTTAAATTCAATTTTAAAAAGAAAAAGACTAGAATTTTTAGGGCTGATAACTGCATTTATAACAGGTGCTAGTATTGATATGTGGCTTTTTATATTACACGATTTTTTAGTACCCGAGTTATGGTATAGCAAAGTTATTTGGTTTGGAATTGGCCTAATTGTTTCAGGACTAGGAACTTCAACCTATTTACACACAAATTTCGCCCCGATTCCAGTTGATCGACTAACATTAATCATACAGGAATTAACTAAAACAAATTTATTTTTTTCAAAAACATTAATCTATCTCATATTCTTCATAATGGCATTAATTTTTAAGGGACCAATTGGCGTTGGAACTGTAATAACAGTTTGTTTTGGAGGTATAATACTCAATTATTTTATGCCCTTTACTAAAAAAATATTGGATCATGTATTAAGTCATTCTAGTAGCTATGATCAAGAAAAAAAACATTCTATTTAGCATAAATAAACCTATTATTTCTCGAATGCTGAATAAACTAAAAAACAGAAAACCTTAATTTTGGCTTTTGTGTTTTTTAGTTTATTTCACTATCAAGGCTTTTTACCAATTACAATTGTAGCGTCGAATTCTCTATTATATAGAGAATTCGCTACTAATCCACATTGTGTAAAAAATTCTACAGTTTGAGGAGCTTGCATCTTGCTTGTCTCTACTAATAGATGGCCACCTGAAGCTAACCATAAAGGGGCATCTTCTGCTACTCTTTTATGAATATCATTACCATCAATACCGCCATCAAGTGCCACTTTTGGTTCATATAGCCGTGCTTCCAGAGGAAGAGATTTTATTGCCCCAGTTGGAACATATGGCGCGTTTGCTACTATAATATCAACATTTCCAAGTAAGCGAGCAGGCAATGAATTATAAAGGTCACCTTCAAATACAAAACCACCTTGTTTAGAAACATTGCGTTTAGCACATTGTACTGCATTATGATCAATATCGACTGCGTACAATTCAACCATCTCCACAGCATTGGAAATCGCTACACCTACTGCGCCAGTACCACAACAAAGATCGATCACTTTGACACCAGGTATCGAAAATTCAACAGCCTTTTGAACAAGGAATTCTGTCCGGCGGCGCGGAACAAATACAGCTGGGGCTACTTCGATTTTTATGCCGTAAAACTCTGCCCAACCTAGTATGAGTTCTAAAGGGGAACCAGTTGCTCGAAGGTTTACCATATATATAAGTTCTTCTAATGTTTGAGCTTTTGAAATTAGTAATTCAGTCTCTTCTTCTGCATACACACATCCAGCGTTCCGAAGTTTCTCTATAATTTTATTTTCTATTTGCCCACTACCATAAATTTGATTTAGCTTTACTATAATTACCACCCAATCTTTATAATGTTTATTATTGGGTGTTCGTTAAAAAATGGAGTATACCTTCTTTTGCTAGTAGTAAAATTTTATTACAAAAAAAGAATAGCCTCTAGTGAGATATTCTAGTTTTTTGGGCTTTTTATTTATTGTTACGTACATTAAGACATATTTGCCAGGTATTCTTCAAGACGTTCCATTGTCTGTTCAGCACCTGGAACGGCATATGTTTTCACTTTATCGAATATAGTAGATTCTTCTTCAAAAAGCGATCTATAAGTCAGTTTCGTCTTATCATCAAACTCCTCAAAGATTGCTGTCGCAACAAAATGGGGAAAAACATCGTGTTTGAATACGATTCTCTCGAGTTGAACGACCTCGACAATAAGGTTAGTATTAGGAAAATCAACTCCATCTGGCCCATGCATAATAAACTCCCATATACCACCGGGCTTCATTTCAAACTTTTGAAAAGTTGATGTAAACCCATTAGGACCCCACCATTTTGACAAGTGCTCCTCTTTCATCCATGCATCAAACACAAGTTCACGTGGAGCATCAAAAATTCGGGTAATCACAATCTCATTATCACCTACTTGAGTTGTGATTTTACTTGCTGCGTTATTTTGGTCCATGACCATCCCTCCATTTATTCTATAAAACTAAGTTTATCCGCATGTTGTATAGAGTTATTCAACTTTTAGCTAGATACTTCATCCTCTATGAACTTTAAAAATCTCTGATTCCATATATTTTCATAAAAATCTATCGTCTCTTTTGCAGACATAAACTGATTATTTAATGTAGACGTTGCTCTATGTACCATCATGTTTTCGTAGCCTAATCCGTGAGCAAATTTCATTGTAGCGTCCATACAGTATTCCGTTTGTGCTCCGCAAAATTCTATACTACGTATATCTAATTGATCTAAAAGTTTATTTAAGTTCGTTTTGTAAAAAGAATTTGCATGTATTTTCTGAATAAAAAAATCTTGTTCTTGAACATCAAGATTAGCATGTATAGCCCAAAGTTTTTCTCCTGGTATTAATTCTTCATCACAATGTTGAACAAAAACAATTGGTTTATTCAATTTTCTATATAAGGAAATTCTTTTATTTACTTTAAAAAGTAAATTTTCTAATTCAAATAAGTTCTCTCCGCTGTTACATACTCCGTTTTGCAAATCGATCACAATTAAAACATCTGCACATGTATTCATTACTTTCACCTCAATTAAATTAGTATTTTATTTATCATTTTATCATTTAAAGGGGTAGTATTCGTTTTTATTTTAATCATAAGGTTTGAGTGTATTGTTCCAAATTAAAACGTATAAGTTTAATCTCCACTCTATTTGCTTATCTCTGTCATCTATACCTCCATAAAGGTAACGTAGATAACATGATGATTGAGTTGCTTTATTTTCCCGATAAAATTCGACAAGCTTCTCTCGATTTTTTTTAAAGTTTTCATTGTACTTATATTTTTAAATCTTTCTTTTTGGTGATATGTCATTTCTATATCTTGAACAAAAAAGACTCCGGTTTTATACCGGAGCCCTTAACTCTATAAATTTATGATTCTATTACTTAATTCCTAATGCACTCTTTACAGTTTCTAAAGTTTGTCCTTTAAATTTCGTTTGAGGTGTTGGTGCATAGTTAATTGTTGGGTTTTGCATTAAGTAGTTATTCTCTAAATATGCCATATCTTTTTCATCAACTACACCGTCAAAGTTAATATCTGCTTCACGTTTATTTGTTCCCCAGTATGTTTGTAAGTAAAGTGCATCCTTTACATCGATGACATCATCTTTATTTACATCCCCTGCGTAAGTTGGTTGTAATCCATATAGATAAAGGTTTTGATGAGTTACTTTTCCATCTTCATGGAATCCAATCGTAAAGTTTTTGTGGACTGTAAAATGTCCAGGGATATTGACTTGAAGCTCGTACGTATCATCCGTAAATGGTAAATTTGGTACTTGGAATGTATTAGTAGAATCATTTAACCCCTGGTACACAGTACCGTTTGAACTTGTTGCTGTTATTTTTATACCCAATTTAGAATAATCAAGCGAAGTTCCATTTATTGGTTGACCATTTGGAGCCAAGAATGCTTCTGCAGCTTTCGGGCCACGAAGTAAAGAATAAGTCGGGTCCATGTATGCTACGACTGGGTTGCCAGCCTGAACTGCAGTTGTCGAGTTATTGCTATCAGTTACTGTCACGCTACTTAATCCTGCTAACCCTTCGTAAATGGCAGGAGCTGCAGTATACGTATTACTCATTTTAAATGCTGCATCCGCAAGTTTTAAATCACCTGATAATGGAGCTACTCCATCTTTTGTTTTGATTGTAACTGTAGTTGTATAATTACTTGCTCCTGGAGCAACCGGATTATCTGTCACAGTCATGTCCACTTTATCAGCTACACTTGGATCAAGTGAAATATTCATTGATGCAACATTTGCATAATGAGTAAATTTATAAACAACTTGTTTGACATCTTTTGCTTTGTTTAACATGAATGTAGCATGAGTTGTTTCACCCATTTTTGCCGAACGATCTTGAGGTTGTATATATCCATATGTTACATCATCACGAGTAACAAATATATCTCTACCGCCTACATAAGTTTTATTCGTTGCCGCATCAACTGCATAGAAATTAAGTTCCATTGATCTTGTTGCAACTGTTGGAATTGTTACAGAGAATGTACCGTCAGGATTTACTGGTACTGCAATATCTCTTCCACCTAAATAATCTTTATAATAAACTTTTGTACTTCCTTGATTAAAGTTCATGCCTAGCTTTTGCATTTCTTCTGTTTCTTTATCGTAAACTGAACCAGTGAATGTGACACTAGATTCACCATTTTTATATTTAACAATATCTGGAGCATTTACTGTTAGTTTAGGAGCTGTGTTATCAAAATAAATTGGTGCTTCTTGTGAAAATGTTTTGCCTGCATCATTCGTACCAATTATTTTAATTTTGTAGTATCCTGGTTTTGCCATATCTGAAGTGTACTCGAATGGTTGGTCGTCGTTTCCTGTCGGCTTGTAATATTGGCCATTAAATACATTATTTACTGTGTATTTAATATTTTCATCCATTCCGAGACCGTCCATTGATCCGATATACCCTATTTCTTTACCTGTATTGCCATCTTCAAGAATCGCGTCAAATGTACGCATATGTGATTTTAGACTCATCATCGCATTTGTATACACTAATTGGCCTGGAATCGCATAGTCAAATACTTGCGTAATTGCTTGTGGTGTAAACGATATTGGATTGATTCCTTCTTCCACTGTTTTAATTGCGAAAGGTAATTGGTATGTTTCAGCTGGATTATCATGGTTTGTATACGTTACAAATCCTTCGTAAATACCTAATTTAGCAGATTTTGGTACAGTAATCACTACGGTTGATTTCTTTTTCGAATTTGCACCAACTTTAATGGATTTATCCGTCACAATTTGCACACCATTGTCGTCAGCATTTAATGATCCTCTTCGATCAGCTTGGTACGTTACTTTTACATCATATGTTTTTGCTTGATTACTATTGTTGTAGATATTGACTGAACGTTGGTCACTTATATTTTGTCCAGCTGGTGCAAACACACCAAATGCAAGCGCACCTGTTAAATCTTTAACTGTTTTAAGATTTCCTTTTTTATCTACTGCACCCTTCGTTTCGTCCACTACTTCGATTCTCGTTTGTGAATGAATAGCTTCATAAGGATCTACTTGTCCAGCACCAGTTTCAAATACACTATAATCACCATTTAATGGATCAGCTGTATTCATTAATGTTTGTTTCACTTGTGCTGGTGTTAAATTTGGATTTGCTTGTAATAATAAAGCTGCAACTCCAGCTACGTTAGGTGTAGCCATCGATGTACCAGATAAATTATCGTACGCATACTGATAATTTCCAATTTGATCTGCACCATGCATATAGGATGGAACTGTTGAGAATACTGCAACACCTGGTGCAGTTACTTCAGGTTTAATATCATATGTGATACGAGCTGGTCCACGAGAACTGAATGACGCCAATGTACTTCCTGGATTCGTTATTTGTCCCATTTCATCAAATGAGAAAGTTGGCGCACCTGTCCCAAGTTTAGCGATCAGGTCATTACCTTGCTCATATGACATAGAGAAGGTCGGAATCATTCCATAGCCCGCACCTAAGTATGCTGGAATAAACCCTTCACCAGCTATATTGTCAGCCATAAGAACTGCTGCTGCACCATGTTTTTGGGCAATTGTGATTTTATCAATCAGCGCATTTAAACCTCGTTTTACGAGTACGATTTTACCATTCACATCGATATTTTTATAATCCGTATCTGCACCGTAATTCGGTACTAAAACGATTGGTAAATTTTTACCTTTTAAACTATCTACATTGTCGTTTAAACCTTTACCTAATAATTTTAAATCAGCACTTACATCAGACGTTCCGTGTAATGTGCCTTTTGATGTAGCAATGACTGTTTTTGTATCATTCGCACCAACTGTAATTGGTAACGCCGCAGCTCCAGGTGCACCTACCGTATACATGCCATTCCCAGCATTACCAGCCGCTACAACTGCCGTTACACCGGAAAGGACCGCGTTGTTTAATGCAAGACTTTCAACATTTTCTGGATCATTTATGCTAGCCCCAAGTGATAAATTGATGACATCCATACCATCAGATATTGCCTTATCAATTCCACCTAAAACATTTTCTGTTGTACCTGAACCAAATTTTCCTAATACACGGTATACATACAAATCAGCATCAGGTGCTACACCCGTTACAGCATAGTCCGTATTATTTTTACCGCGACCAGCGATGATTCCTGATACATGTGTTCCATGTTCTGTGTAGTACGCTTCACCAGTAAGTGGATCTTTTTCCCCTAATCCCGATTTTTTCCAATCATCATAAGTTGTTTCCATTGGATCCGCATCATTGTCAACAAAATCCCAACCCTTTACAGAACTAGGACTGATTGTCTTTGGATCAACACCAGGTTGTGCACGATAGCCTTTATAAGCATCCGTTAAATCCGGGTGATTATAATCAATACCTGTATCAATGACTCCTACTTTAACGCCTTTTCCAGTAAATCCTTCTGCGTGTAATTTACTAACACCAGGAAATACTTCCGTTTCCGTTTTCGTTGTCGTACCTTGTGCACTTTCAGTTGCTTTTTCTGGCTCAATTTGAATCACATTATTTGGCCAAACAGCTTTAACAGTCTTAGATTTTAACAATGACTTAACTTTATTCGCTGGCAAGTCCATCGCAACACCGTTTAAGGTATTTTTGTATGTTCTGTTAATTTTATAAAGATTCTTATTTTCTTTTAAATCATCTTTAAAAATGGTTTGTAAATCAGTTTTAAATGTATCTTGAGCATCGTCTGCCTTTTGTTTTGCATCATCTAGAGATAAACTGTTACCTTCTGCAGCCTCTTCTAAAACGGCAACTTTTGCTGGCTGTTCTTTAAACTCGACGATTACTGATAGATTTTTAGAACTCTGTAAGTCTACTGAAGAAGGTAACTGTAATCCTTCTTGACTAGTAACATCTAATTTTTTTAAAGCTTGACGCTGCTCAGGCGTAAGCTTTGCAAGCACTTCTTCAATTGAAGATTGTGTTGCAGCCTTTACAATCGACTGATGATGAGTTACTGGAAATGCATTGAATAATACACCAGTACTTAATGTCAAAACTGCTGTACTTTTGATTAAACGCTTCATCCTTTTGTCTCCCCCATTTAAAAATTTCTCTTTCAAAATTGATTATACGGAGAGTTTACAGTTTCGACATTTTGACAAAAGTTATCAATTTCATCATTTTTATCGATAAATTCCGACAATTCCCAACATTAAAACAATTATTTTCGACTAAATTTTAATCTAAATCTATTTTTTTCTAATGAATTTCGACAAAATCAAATCTCTAAATTTAGAAATTAATAGCTAATTTTATGTAATTCTCAGCAATATTTTCATTAATATACAAATAAAAAGGCTCTGGTTTAATGCATACTCAGAGCCTTTCTAATAATTATTCAACTTAAAATACGAATATATTTTTCTTCTAATTCATTACTTAAAAAATCACGATAATGCCAGATTGCTATTAGACATTTTTGAAATCTCTCGTGAATTTCAGAGTTTTTCACCTTTAATGCCACGTTTAAAATTTCATCTAAGCCTTCGTTTATTTGATTTGTTTCACATTTTAACACACCAAGCGCATAGCAGTAATCTAAATAAAGATGTTGTTTTAATAAATTAGTAGAATTGCTCATGTCGACGATTTGGTCATGGTGATTTTCAATAAAGTTTTCAGCATCTTTTAAACGCCCTAATTTGACATAACTTTCTAGAATTCTTGGTATTCCAACATAAAAATCATCACGGCTACGCAACCAATTAAAATATGAATCAACAACTTGAACATCACCAAAATCAATCTGCGCTACATATCGATTTCCTGCAGCAAGATCTGCATAATAGTCATTAATTTCTTCATATCGATCAATTAAGTTTAAAACCTCATCTAAATTGTTACCTAGTCTAGTTAAAGCAAATGCTTGGTACATTAATGCACGGCCTAAATGGTCTTTTATTTTCGCAATTTTTTCTAATCGCTTAGCATAATGTAAAACCTCATCCCATTGTTTTAACATATAGTAAGTAGCCGTAATCCATAAGATCGTTAATTCTTGAAATTTTGGTGGCATATATGAAATATATTCTAAAACACGAACTAAAACTAAACTCCCTTCGTTTGTTAAACGCGTCATATAAAACTTTCGAAAATAACTAATTGCAACTTCCTCTGTCGCTGTATTAGGCATATGTTCAATAATTAGTTCGTATAAAGGTAATGCTTCTTTTTCTTTCCCTTCTAAAAACAGTTGTTCAGCAGTAAAGAATAAATTTTGAAAATATTTAGTTCGAATTGCCTTTGACTTTTCCTCAATCATAACTGATAAAATATAAGATAATTCCGATTTAAAACCATTTTTCGCACACTCATAAACAAAAGCATCACTTCTTCTTTTATCTAAAAGATTTCGTTCATTAAAGCATAGCTTTACATACCCCTTATAAAAGGATCCTTTAGGTAGATCGAAAGCTTCTGTTATGGCATCCAAATAATGTAAAGAAAGTGCTTTTTTGTTATTAAAAATTCTACTCATGTCACTGTAATGAATATCAGCATTA
Source organism: Arthrobacter citreus (assembly GCA_013200995.1). Taxonomy (GTDB): domain Bacteria; phylum Bacillota; class Bacilli; order Bacillales; family Bacillaceae_G; genus Gottfriedia. The sequence goes on from CP053688.1 coordinate 3,035,541, forward strand.
AATGCTAACTCTTTAAGATTCCATTTTTTTTTCTTCATCAACTTGGTAAATTCATAAAGTAGAAAATCATTCATGTTGCACCCCACCCACCTAATATTAATAATTTTTAATCTCTAAATATAAAAAGCAAAAATGCCATAAACCATTTTACAAATGGTTTACAGCATCAAAATTATTGTTTATTGGAATTAAATATGTTGAAATGCAAAGATGCTGTTTAAACCTGCGAGTATAAAATTTTGTGATTAATCCCATTTTCCATGTAGCTGCAACAACGACAAATATAACTTGTCCGGTGCTAGAGAGGATTGCATTCTGAATTCAACATCCACATAACCTGTCCATACTCATATTAAGTGAATCGCAACAAGTTAATATTTCCCAATAGTAATAAATAACAATAATGAGGAAAAAATGAATAAAAAAATTATTATAGAATACAAAACCAAATGCACTTCCAACTTAATCTAGTTAAAAAAGCAACAATTTTAATATTTTTGTTTTTTTCTAAAATTTCAGAAAAGGAACCACTTAAACTACCCAAATATTATATTATCTATATTGTAGTTATTTGAATTTGTCCTGTAAAACGCATAATAGTTTACAACGTATTAAGTATTTCTTAATCATGTAATTTCCAGTAATTATATTTGCATAATAATTGGTAAAACTATTCACAAACATAAAAATAGTAAATTTTACCATTATCATATTACTTATTAATAATTTAAAATGTTTAGAAACATATATATAAATAATTTATTTACGTTTGATGGGGGAGAAGTAATTAGCAATGAATATTGAACAATTAAAATATATCGTTGAAATATCGAAGGAAGAATCGATCACTAAGGCGGCTAAAAATTTACATATTTCTGCTTCAGCCGTTAGTCAAGCTCTTAGAGAGTTTGAAAAGAGAATAAATTTGAAGTTATTTATCCGTTTAAAAATGAAGACAGTTCCTACTGAAGCTGGCAAAGAAATCATTAATCAAGCTAAGAAAATATTAAATGAATTTGAAATATTAGAGGAAAAGATTGCAATTCAAAATGATACAAATCAAACTCAATTAAAAATTGCAACCCCTCCTGGATTAGTTTATTTAGTAAACGAATCGATTATTAATTTCAAAAAAGATTTCCCAAAGATTGATGTTCAGGTTTATGAATATGCTCCAGACCAAGTCCTAAATAATATACCAGTTGGTCAACCAGATATTGCATTCATATTTTCAGATGAAAGTAAACTAAAAGAAAATAAAGATGTACAATATGAACTTTTGACAATGACTAAATATTGCGCACTTGTTGGAAAAAAGTCTCCTTTGTATAATTTAGACGAAGTTACACCTGAAGATTTACTCCATGAAAATTTTGTCCTGTATAACACTCCTTCACTTGTAGAGCACAGTCGTCAAATCGTAAAAAATATGAATATACATTTTATTTCAAATAATACAGAAAGTATACGAGAGGCAGTAAAAAATGGTTTAGGGATTAGTTTTGTCCGAGATATTACAATCAAAAATCATCCGGATACTTTTTCTGGTCAACTTAAGTCAATTCCTTTAAAATTCTCACCATATATTAGTGATGAACTCTGGACTGTTTATCTTAAAAGTAAACCTCTTACTAAAATTTCTAAAATCTTTATTAATTATATTCAAGCTAGTATAGAGAACTAACATCAAAATTATATCCAAAAAGACCAAATCTTTAGTGATTTGGTCTTTGTAAATTATATTAGAATTCTATTATTACTTCATTACAAGAGCACTTTTTATCCGTTTTCCTTTGTAATAATAGAATAGGATATCTAACGGTTTAGTATGTTTTGGACATCTATTTTTGCAAAAAAAACCTTCTAATTGAAGATCTTTAAGAGTTTTATTGAATCAATATATGTAAGCAATGAAAAGTAGATTTCATTGCTCGGCATAGAAATAATTTATAATATACTCACATCATACATCAAATTGCAATTTGAAACAGAATTCTTTCTTAGTGAGTTAACTTTTTCTTCAAACTCCTCATATTTCTTTAATACTTCGTTAACTATACTAATAATTCCTAATCCCTCAAATGTGGGTACCACTTTAGAATCGTCATCACACTCAATTAATTTAAAACCAAATTCAATTTCTAAACAAATAATCGATTCTCTAATAACCTCTTCACTTACTAAAAATACTTCTGCTGCAATACGATAGGAACCACTTTTTATTATTTCATTAAGATGACTTAATTGTTCAATTTTCATACAGTTCCTCCTATATTACACCACTTAATATATAAATAATAAAATCTAACAGGGAAGGAGAAATCTTATTTAAAAATAAGATTCCTCATAGCAAAATCTAAACTGTTATCATTTTAGTTGGCAATTTCATTATATGCATAGTTGATTTGATTTTAATTTTGAAAAAAAATATCAACCTGAACTTTTTTTTAATTATTTGTAATATAACTCTCACAATAAAAATTACACAAGCACCACTTTCTACTCGTTTTAATATAGTTATTTTAAAAGGAGTGATCAAAATGCCTTGGACTCAAAAAGTTAGATATTTAATCGGTCAACCCGTTGGAGTTTCATTTACAAACGGGCAAGGTACATCAGGTGTATTGTGTGGTGTATCCGGTAATAAGCTTCTAGTTTATGAATATATGTACCAAGCACAATTTGCTTTAAAACAGTACGATTTCCATACGATACAAGATATTAATGGATTTCCACCTTGTCATACTCAACAACCACTTTATTAATGTAATGAATCATTTTTCTAGGTATTTATTTTTTCATTCACTTGCCTTAGATCACATTGTAAACATTAAAAAGAACAATAAAGACCTGCATATTATATGTAGGTCTTTTTTTATTTAAAATTATATTAATATATAAAAAAGCAGTGATTTATCGCCTTTTCAAATAGTCTTCCACAATGCAACAATGATTATATTGGTATAATTTCTCAAAAAAATCCCCTTTATAAAAAGAAATTCAATAAGTTTGACTGTCTTTTATAAGGGGATAAATTACATTACATTATTTCAAAACCTAAAAACTTAAATGTCTTCTAGTACTGCTATAAAAATGAAATTAAGTTTTACTGCAATCCTAAATCACTTTTAATTGATTCTAACGTACTACCTTTATATTTTTTGACTGCCTTTGGTGCTACTGTCACAAAAGGATTTGCCATTAAATAGCTTTTCTCCACTAATGCTAAGTCTTTTGCATCAACAATTCCATCAAAATTGATATCAGCACTTCGCTTATTCGTGCCCCAATATGTTTGAATCATTAAAGCATCCATCACATCAATAACATTATCTTTGTTAATATCACCTGGCTTAGCACCAACTGTTGAGTAGTTAACTGCTTCTCCAATATTAATTCCTCTCTCTGTTCTGCCAATTTCTAGCGGTGTATACGTCGTGAAATGTCCTGGAATATCCATAATTACTGTATATTTTTGAACAGCTGCAGGAATGCCTTTAAACGTAACATTTCCATTTTTTTCAATTGCTCCATCGTACATAACACCATTCGTGCCTTTTAGCTTCATCGTTGCTCCAACTTTCGTATAATCAATGCTACTGTTGTAAGTACCTGCAGCCGTATATAAGCCAACACCATTGATCTTAGCTGTTGCAGTAGAGTAGATTGGATACATCGGTAATGTACCTAAAATGATTTGAAGTCTATTTGCACTTTCGTTATTTACTTGCATCGTAGTAAAACTGAAAATTGAAGCAAATGGGTTAAGAAATTCATTGGCATTTGTATCAACGTTCATGTCAAATAACGCCACATCTCCAGCAATTCCATCTCCAGGGACAGTAATATTCACTGCCGTTGTTTTACTTGTTGTTCCTGTAATAGTTGTTGTCACTTGCGATCCTACTGGTAAATCTTGAGACTTACTAAAATCTACACTGTCAAAGTATTTGGCTACATAGTCCATTTTGAAATTAAGTGAATTAGCTTTTCTTAAATTATGTGCATAGAACGTATAAGTAATTTTGTCACCAAATTGAATTGCATCTTTATTTGGTTTTGCATAGATGTAGGAAGCTCCTGGCTTCGTGTAATAAACCATTTTAGGTAATGTTGCATTACCTGCGTAATCAGCACCTACATATTGGATTGGATTAATCGTTCCAGCCACACTAACATCAGTTTTAAACTTTCCATTTTCATCTGCACTTATTGAATACGCTGATGATGAACCAGGACCATAAAATAATTTATTATTCGCTTGTGTAAGAGGAATTCCTGCTTCTTGTGTTTTGTTTATTTCAGGGTCCAATATCGTTCCAGAAACTGTTACCGTATTTTGTCCTTCTGCCAGTTCTACAATTTGGGTATCCCCTTTTGGCATTGCATTTGTGTCATCGAACTTGATTGTTGGTCCATTATTATCAACACTTACTTTCGATGTTTTCACAAATTGTTTACCCGCTCTATTTGTCCCAATCATTTTAATGTCATAAACTCCATCCGGCGCTTTTTCAGACATATAACCGATTGGATTTTTTTCATCTCCAGTGAACGGAAAATATCTGCCGTAAAACCCGCCGTCTAACGTGTAATCTGTATCAACAGCTACTCCAGTCGCACTAGAAGAATAAATTAGTCCGAGATCTTTATTTGTTTTCGGATCAACTAGTACCCAGTCCAATGTTTGCATCGAAGAGTTTAATCTAAAATCTAAATCAGTATCCTTTCGACTGAATAAATTGATGACTCGGTTCGTTGAAATACTCTTAGTATATGGTTCAAAGTAAGCCAAGCCTTCGTCTGCAGCTTTTACACCAAATGGAATACGATAGCTTTCTTCTGGATTGTTTTTGTCTTTAATATTAATATATCCCTCATAAATGCCTTTTTCAGCTACTTTCGGAATATCTAGTATTGCAGAAAGTTGTTTAGTACTATTAGCCTTTACCGTAAGTGTATTTGGCACCTGTAAAGTTACACCATTTTTCTTCGCATCCAATGAACCTTTTACACCTACATTGTACTCAACTGATAGTTCGTACTTTTTATCTTTACTACCAAAGTTTTTAAATGATAGTTTCCTAGTATCTGTATAATCCTTATCTGAAGAAACTGCAACGAATCCGTAACTGAGGCCACCTGTTTGTTCTGGAATAATTTTTTCTACGCCATTATCAATATAAGGTGTATTATCTTGAACACTAACAATTGTATCGGAATGAATTGCTTGCATAGGATCGATTCTACCAGCTCCGACTTCAAATACACTGTATGGATTTTTTAGTGGATCCGCTGTATTCATCAATACAGTCTTTACATCACCAGGCGTATATTCTGGATGAGCTTGCAACAGTAATGCCGCAACTCCGGCTACATGCGGAGACGCCATAGACGTACCTGACATTCTTAAGTATGCCGATGAATAATCAGACGTATTATCTTTATTTGATATGTAAGAAGGCACTGTTGATAAGATGTCCACACCTGGTGCCGTTACTTCTGGCTTAATATCATATAAAGTGCCAGATGGTCCTCTCGAGCTAAATGTTGCCAATTCATCTCCTGGAAGATCTTTTTCACTTTTTGCGCCAAATGTGACAGTCGGTACACCTTTTGCAAATAAATCATTGATAGCTAGTCCATCATGATTTGTCATGGAAAATGTCGGGATATTATCGTTACTTTCACCTAGGAAAATTGGAATTTGTCCTTCGTCTGGATTCGAATTATAGATGATTACTCCTGCTGCTCCATGATCTCTTGCATACTCCATCTTCTCAATCAATGCATACGTACCACGTTGAACAAACGCGATTTTACCATTCACATCTTTTCCTGTGTAATCGTTAGGACCGCCTAAGCCCACATTTACTATGTCAAAGGATTTTCCAGATATACTGCTGAAATCATCTGTCCATTTTTTCGTCATCAACTGCATTGTCGCACCAGTATTACTGCTGCCAGAGACAAATTGACTCTCAAAATTTGTAGCTTTACTAGTAACCGTACTTGCTCCTACGGTTAGTGCTAGCGCAGCAGCTCCTGGTGATCCTAACGTATATAACGCATCTCCAGAGTTCCCAGCTGCCACAACCGCAGTCACTCCGCTTAATACAGCATTATCAATTGCTATACTTGTCGCATATAACGGATCATTAATGGAAGCACCTAATGACAAGTTAATAACGTCCATTCCATCTTTAACCGCTTTATCGACCCCTGCCAGTATTGCAGCTGTTGTTCCACTTCCGTACGGTCCTAATACACGGTAAACATATAAATCAGACTCTGGAGCTACTCCAGTGACCTTATAATCAGAATTGTTCTCTGCACGCCCCGCAATTGTTCCTGATACATGTGTTCCATGATCTGTATAATATGTATCACCATTGGAATACTCTGCCTTTTTTGACTTTTGCCAATCCGCATAGGTTGTTTCCATCGGATCATTATCGTTGTCAACAAAGTCATATCCACCTTTATATGCATGCTTCAAATCCGGGTGATTATAGTCAACACCTGTATCAATAACACCTACTTTAACACCTTTTCCTGTGTATCCTTCGTCATGTAGTTTATCAAGATTTAGGAACGGAATACTATCAACCTTTGTTTGATCCTTCGTTTCTGATTCTTCCGTTTGAGCAGGTGGATCAACATGTACTGTGTAATCACTATAAACAGCCTTTACGACATTCGAATTCAGCAATGATTTTACTTGATTTGCCGGTAAGGTTAATGCAACACCATTCATAGAATCCTTATACGTATATTTCACATGATAGGCATCTTTACCTGATTTTGTCTTCTTTATTTTTGTTTGAAGATCTTTTTTAAATTGTACTTGTGATTTTTCTACATTCTCATTTGCTTGCGCAAGAGAAAGCTTCTCGCCTTTAATCGCTTTGGCAATTTGTGCTGTTTTTGCTGGTAGCTCTTTAAATTCCACGATAACAGTTACATCTTTATCACTTGATAAATCAATATCACGTGATAATTGTAATCCAGTTTTTAATTTATGATTATCTAAGTTTTGTAACGCCTCACGTTGCTCTTTCGTCAGACTCGCTAATATACTTTCTGCTTTTGTATTTGTTTGTGCATGTGCAACAGAAGTATAATTTAGATTCGCTACTGGCCCTAGTAAAAGACCAGTACTTAACACGACAACTGCAGCCTTTTTCACCGAAGCGAAAGGCTTTATCTTATTCAACTTTTTCAATCTTATCAAGTCCTTCCATAATACAATTTAGAATTTTCGCAAAAATCTAATTTTATTATAAAGACAATTGATAAGTTTGTTATTTTGACAAAATTATTCAACTTACTAAATATTAATCGATAAATTTCAACAAGTAATTTTAAATAAGCTACTTGAACTAGCAATCATATCCCCTTCTATCTTTAGCTAGAAAGCTCAATTCCTCGTCTAATTTAAAGAAATTGACAATTTAGATACGCATCCTTCCACAAAGACTTTTCGACAGATGGTAGTTTTGAAGAGCTGCTAATTTCGAGTTTAGAAAATAGTTAATTCGATTTAATAAAAAAACCGATCTTCCTTTAAGAAGATCGGCTTTCTTTATCTTATTTTACTATCGTAACAGGCACTGATTTTGTTGTTACTTTAAATCCTTGTTTATCAACTGCATCAGCTGAAAAATAATAGGTTCCAGCTGGGAAGTCTGCATCTGGCGTCCATTTCAGATGAAGTTCATGCTCATTATTTACTGTTGTACTCTCTACTACTTTACCAGTTGAATCCTTCATATAAATTGTCCAATTTACACGAGTATTTGCTAATCCAGTAATTTGAGCAGGCTTACTCGGACTAACATTTGCACTTGGAGAAACATTGAAAACAGTTACTAACATACTTGGGTTTATATAACTAGTATCTCCCCAAACTTTATAACTGACATTCATAGCATTATCAATTCCCATTACAACCACGCTTTTTGGTTCTTCATTTACTAATACAGAAGTTGCACCTACTGGCAATGATTTATATGTGCCATTATACCAAATAATAGCCCCTTTATAGCCTGAACCACTTCCAGCGTCTACCGCGTCGAATGAAATTTCATACTGACCATCTTTTGGTTTCACTTGAACATTTGAAACTTTTGGTCCAACTGAGTCGACTTTAATTGGAAGCTTTACTTTTTGTGGTTTCGCATTTGGATAGTCTAAAGTCGTTTTAATGACAAAATTATACGTATCATCACTTACTGTATTACCGTTTTGATCTTTTGCATCCCAGTTATATCCCGTATAGAAACGTGTTGAGGAAATAACATTTTTACGAAGCGGATTAATCTTTCCACCATTATATTCACTAAAGTCTCCAAGATACTTAATCATCTTTCCTTTTTTGTCTTCAATATACATTTCCGCTTTTGCCAAGTTTCTAAATGCTGTAAATGTCGGGAATACCCCTTTTAGTATTGAGTTTGGAGATGTAGCGATTGCATTCATATTAAATTTACCCGTTTTAGAATCATATCCCATCGGAGCTGATGCACCTTCATCATTCCAAAGTGCTGTATAACCTAAAAATGCATCTTCTCGATCCCAAGCTGCAGGATCAATATTATTTGGTTCAGTCCAATCACCATTAAAGCCCATATATGGTACCGTTAAAGGAACAGCAGAATCACTATTTTGTCCTGTTGGTACAAGTCGGACAAAGCCTTCAACAAATTCATTTTTCCTTAATGTTCTAGGTAAGCGAATCTCTACATTCAGATTTTTCGTTTGTCCTGCTTTAATGTTCAATGTTGAACCTTCAGCACCAGTAAGCTTCTCTCCATTTACATAGATCGAGGCACCCTCAATACGTTCACTTTTTAATGATAAATAGTCTTTTGATTCTAAAGCTCCATCACCATTAAAGTCAAATTGCTTTGTATCAATTCCATCTGTAAGTAAGTCTACATTAACAGTGTATTCATAATCTTTTTTCGTATCTTTTGCTACAAGAGATTCAACATTTAAATTAAGCATAGCTCTATCGTTTTTAATTTCTTTTAATGCAACTGCTCCCGCTTGCTCAAGAGGTGTATTTTTTCTCGTCACGATAACAGGTGTTTTAATTGCATTTTGTATTTGCATTAAACCAGATCCCTGTATACGAGGTGAATAAGGGATTTTGCTATCAGTTTGAGGATCCATTACTACATTAGCGGTATTCATTAAAGCAATTTTTGCCTTTAATGCTGTATCTTCTGAATGTGTTAAACCTTTTTCATAAAGTGATTGTAGAACTAATGCAGCACCACCTGCGACATGCGGAGTCGCCATTGATGTACCGCTCATAACTTCGTACTCATTTCCTGGCACTGTAGAGTATATTTTACCTCCTGGTGCAGAAATTTCAGGTTTAAAATCTAAAGTAGTTGGCGCCCCATAAGATGAGAAATATGACATTGTATCTCGAAGTGGATTATCTATCCATGTACTCTTTGTTAGTTTCATTTTAACAACTTGTCCACTATTTAACTTATTAATTAAAGCATCCCCTGCTTCTTTACTAGTTGTTGCTGTAGGGGTAAGATTACTACCTAAATTCACGTATGGATAATCTGCCATATTAGTAGCTGGAACTAAAATGGCGGCCTTTGCACCTCGCTTTTTAGCCTGGTTTTGCATTGAAGCATAGGTTGAATAAGATGTATTCGGTTTAAAAACTACAATTTTCCCAGCTACATCTTTTCCAGCATAATGCTCATCTTTAAATCCTTCACCAACGTAAACTAGCTCATAACTTTCATTAGGAGAAAGTACTCTTGAAAGTTTGAAATTATATTGAGATTGATCTTGATAAGGAAGTTTTAAACCATTTTCTTCCCCCAATGTATTTAATTCGTATTTCGTATTTTCATAGGAAGCTACCGACAAAGCAAATGGACTGACACCTGGTTCTCCTACAGTCCCAATATCAGGATTATCTGCATACGGTTGAGTAGAAGCCGACATGATGCTATTTTTCGTACTATATGCTGCGTTTCCTCCCGCAACTACGACAAGTGTTCCATGTTCAGTTGCTTCACGAATTGCCTTTTGAATTGGATCTTTATCTTCACCAACGAATCCTGAATCAGTTCCAAGACTCATATTAATGACATCTGCTCCCATGGCAACAGCATGGTCAATTCCTGCAATAATATCATCTTCGTATGCTCCACCTCCGCTATCAGAGAATACCTTTTCTGCTAGCAGCTGAACACCTGGTGCGATTCCTAGTACACCATCATTCTCTTCATCCCCATTCGCACCAATTGTTCCTGAAACATGTGTACCATGAGGATTTCCGTTCGCACCACGTGGAATAACATCCGTATCATTATCAGCCCAGTCGTATCCAGTCGGAACTTTATCACTATACCACTGATCATTAACGGCAGTTTCAGATAATTTACTTTGAATATTACTTTGAGTTAGCTTCTCTTTTTGTTTTCCTTTTTCAGTTAACGTCATATCTTGGTGAGTATAATCAATCCCTGAATCAACTACACCAACAACTAGCCCTTCGCCTTGATAACCATATTTTTCCCATACACTTTGTGCTTGTACTAATTCTTTACTGGTTTTCATTGTTGGTTCATAAGTTCTTGCAATATGTACATTTGTTACACCAGGGGTTGCCTGTAAGTCTTTAATATTTTTATATGCGGTATCTAAGCTAAACCCATTAAAGCCATCATAAAATCGGTGTCTAATCTTTGGATTTAATTTCTTTTTCGTCATTTTAGAAACGACATCGTCCTGATTTTGTTTCATTAGAGCTTTTTTATTTAACTTAGCTTTCGTTTGTGTAGCTTGCTCTGGTTCTTGAACTTCGACAATTACACGTACTTTTTCATTAGGGTCATACGCTTTTACGCTATTCTTATCGATACTACTATAACCATCTTTATCAGAAGTTTTAGATGCTTGTTTATTGAGATCTGCTAAATAGCTTTTTAATCCTTCATGCACAATCTCATCAACCTTCGAACTAGAAGGTTGATTCTCCTTTGTAATTTGTGCATATCCTGTTGTAGTTATAAACATTGCTGCTAAAGTAGTTGCCGTAATGACACGGAATGGAAATTTCTTTCGATTACCCATAAACTTAAAACTCTCCCCTCGTAATCTATTAAATTATTAATTTATGTTAACTCCAAGTAAGAAGTTTTTAGGCTGTAAGAAACCTCAACTTGAATGTATAACCCCGAGCTATTATGAATCTGTTTTTTACTGAATATTCAGAATTAAAAAGTTAGACTATTTACTATTTTTAAATTCTCTTTGTGAATAAAAAATTAGCATAGATAACAATCAATAATGGCTGATTCAATGATTGCATCATTAGCTTTCATTGAACCAGTCACTTAATTGATTACGCCATAACTACATTATTCCATTCCAAGCTCACTCATAATGGATTCCAATGTATCCCCTTTATATTTTTTCTTTGCTTCTGGAGATGTACCTGGATGCACATATTCTAACGTTGAATTTTTCTTTAAATAGTTTAATTTTACGAGTTTCATATCTTTTTCATCTACAACGCCATCAAAATTAATGTCTGCTGCACGCTTGTTCGTTCCCCAATAAGTTTTAATGTATTCAGCATCCAGTACATCAATAACGTTATCTTTATTCACATCTCCTGCAATAACATACGCATCGCTAACTAATGCGTTTAAGCCAGCTTGGAGATTTCCTTTATTAGTAGTAGTTGTAACTGTGTCATAATATGTGAAATGTCCTGGTACATCAATTGATACAGTATATCCCTTATCATTCAGTGGTACATTACCAATATTGTAAGAGCTATTAGCGTTTAAGTTTTGTTCTAGTATAGTTCCGTGAGAATCATCTAACTTTACCTTCCCACCTATCTTCGAGTAATCTAATGCGCTATTCCATGCATTACTTTCAGTAAGTAACCCCTGCGATATAACTTTCCCTGATACAATTGATTTAGTTTGAGCTACTTTAATTCCATTGTAGTTAAAGAAAGATTGAGGTGATACCCATTTTCCTGCTGTATCATAGAAAGTTGAAGCAAAACTTAAAAATCCGGTTAAATCCGACTGATTTTCTTCTTTTACTTTTACATATACATCCATCATTGGTATATCACCTGTCACTTCTTGAGTGCCATCCATCGTTAATGTATAGTTTTCGCTTGAATAAGTTCCACCATTCACTGGTTTAGTTTCATGTTTTAAATCGACTGAACCATATTTGGAGAGTTCAGGACGTACATCTACTTTTACAACTTCAACTTGCTTAGGATCTATAAGAGGTCTAAATTGTGCTTGCTTAAAATTCTTTAAGTTTTGTCCAGTGATTGTATACTTAACCGTTTCCCCTGGCCTCACTACGTCTTTATCCATTTCACCTGTCAAATAAGTGCTGCCTTCTTTCAAGAAATACACCGTTTTTCGACTCTTCCTATTGTTTGCAGCATCAAGTCCATCGATATATGTAGTAATGACATCTTTGCGATTATCTAGTGGAAGGTCATATTCCAATTGTCCGTTTTTATCTACTTGTTTTACGGTATCAGGGTAACCTGAAAATCCAGAATAAGTAAATCCTACCTTATTTTTAGATTGATCGATATCATAGCCAAGAGCCTGCATTTCCGCCACTTCATTATCAATAACTGTAGCCTTAATTGGATAAGACGTTTGAGTGGCAGGGTATTCAATTACATTTTTATCATCGATGTTCGTTTGAAAATCCGGATTTGTGTTATCTACAAAGAAATCTTTTTCGATGGTAAATGTTTTTCCATGATCGTTTGTTCCAATTAATTTAAACTTGTACTGTCCTTGAGACGCTTTTACAATTTTATCCGAGATTGGCTGATTTTTATTACCTGTAAATGGAAAATATGTTCCATCATAACCAAGCCAGCCATATTCTACATTTTCATTTACTGCTATTCCATCAATCTGACCTATATATCCAAGGTCTTTTCCAGTTTTTCCATCCACTAATACCGCGTCAATAACTTTCATATGAGACTTTACACTGAAACCGAACTGTAAATTAGTTGGATAAATTTGATCAACTCCATTTGATACTGTAGACATAGAAGGATTAGCAATAGATAAATCACCCATTCCTTCTTCAACTGTCCGAATTGCAAAAGGAATCTTATACGACTCATTTGGATTAGCTTTGTTTGTATAAACGATATAACCTTCATATGTACCATTCTCAGCTGTTTTCGGAACAAAAATAGACATCTTCGTCTGCTTTTGACTGTTCCCTTTCACCTTAATCTCTGAATCTGTAATAACATGAACATCGTTTTGTTTTGCATCCTTTGAATCTCTTACTCCAGTTTGAAATTGTACATCTACATCAAATGTTTTATTTTCATTTTCAATATTTGATAGAGCAATTTTACGGCTCTCTAAAATGTCATTTCCTGAAGCTCCAAACGAACCAAAACTAATTCCACCTGTTTTTTCTTGAATATTTGTTTCTTCACCATTACTTATAATCGGTGTTTTATCAATGACTTCTATTTCCATTCCTGTATGTACCGCTCTATAAGGGTCAATTCGTCCTGCACCTACTTCAAATACACTGTAAGATTTCTTCAATTCATCGGCCGTATTCATCATTATCGACTTTATATCTTCGGGCTGAAGATTCGGATTTGCTTGCAACATTACTGCTGCGACCCCTGCAGTATAAGGTGATGCCATTGAAGTCCCAGACAATCTTTGATAAGCATACTGATAGTTGCTTTGATTATCTTTACTGTTTATATATGATGGAACTGTTGATAAAATCGAAACACCTGGTGCAACGATTTCCGGCTTTATATCATAATTTACTCGAGAAGGTCCACGAGAACTGAAATCTGCTAATGTGTCTCCCTCTAAGCCTCCTTTACCCATTTCTGTAAACGTAAACGATGCATTACTTGCTTGTACTTGCTTTAATAAAGCTAATCCATCAGCATTTGATAACGAGAATGTTGGAATATTCGTTGTACCTTCTCCGAGGTAATATGGTATAAGTCCTTCATCTGGATTGTCGTTATACATTAAAATTCCTGCTGCTCCCTTTAGCTGCGCATACTTCACTTTATCTTGTAAAGTAATTGAACCTCGAGCGACAAGTACAAACTTTCCTTTTACATCCTTACCTAAATAGTTGCTTGAGCTGCCAACTCCAACATCTACAATCGGAAATGTTTTTCCTTTTAAACCTGGTATATTATCTGAATAAGCTTTCGCCATTAATTGTACATGAGCTTGTACAGAATCTTCTCCATCAGTTGAAATTGTAAATGTTTCCATGTCAATTGGTACATCACTTGCTCCGACTGATATTGGCAATGCAGCTGCACCAGGCGACCCTAGTGTATATAGATCACTGCCAGAATTCCCTGCTGCTACAACCGTTGTTACCCCACTTAATACGGCATAATTAACCGCCATACTTGTTGGAAAAAGTGGATCATTAACAGCAGCTCCGAGTGATAAATTTATTACATCCATACCGTCCGCAACTGCCTTATCAATCCCTGATAAAATAGCATCGGTTGTTCCTGAACCGTATGGACCAAGTACACGGTATACATAAAGGTCAGCATCAGGTGCAATACCAGTTGTTGCATACTCACTATTGTTTACGCCACGCCCTGCAATCATACCAGAGACATGCGTTCCATGTTCTGTATAATACGTTGAACCATTGGTTGTTTCAGCTTTCTTAGAATTCTTCCAATCCGTATATGTCGTTTCCATTGGATCTGTATCATTATCTACAAAATCATATCCACCTTTATAGGCACCCTTTAAATCTGGATGATTATAGTCTATTCCTGTATCAATAACTCCGACTTTAACTCCCTTACCCGTATAACCTTCATCATGTAATTTATCAACACCAAGATACGAGTTTCCTCCAGGGATGTTTACAGCCGATGCATCCTGCTTTGTTGTATTTTCTTGTTTTGGAAGATCTAGTTGGACAGCCTTATCACTCCAAATAGATTTAACAGCATCAGAAGCTAATAAGCTCTTAATCTTGTTTGCAGGGAGCGTCATTGCTACCCCATTAAAGGCGTTCTTATAGACGCGCTTTACTTTAAAAGAAGATTTCTTTTTTTGAATATCTTCTTTAAAAATTGATTTTAAATCTTGTTGAAATGTAGCTTGGTCTTTGTCACGTAAACTTCTTGCTTTACTGGCAGTTAAACTTTTTCCATTAACCTCTGCTTCTAGCTGCGCAACTTTTTCAGGCTTTTGTTTGAATTCAACAATAACTGAAATTTCTTTTTCACTATTTAGGTCAACACTTGGATCAAGCTTTATACCTGAACTATCATTTAATTCCATCTTTCTCAATGCAGAACGTTGCTCCTGAGTTAAGTGCGATAAAGTTTCTTGTGAATCTACATTCGATTCAGCTTTTACAACAGAATGATAGTTTAATGGTGTCACTGTTCCTAATAATACTCCTAAGCTCATTACTACATTAAAAGCATTTTTTCTTTTATTGGTACTATGTTGCCTCATTGATCTAGTACTCTCCCTTCTGAATATAAAATAGTTTAGTTATTTCGAATTTTCTTAAAATTCTAATCACATTATAATGAGAATTGATTTATTTGCTATTTTGACAAAATCATTCAACTACCAAATATAAATCGATAATTTTCAACAAGAAGATTAATTTAACCTATTTAAAAAAATAGTTAAATAAATATTCTTAATAGAATTAACAAACGCCAATCCCTGTCCTAACAGTTGATTGGCGTTTTCTATAAGCGTTTTAATGAAGTTATTAGCTATTGGAAATGAATGTAATATTTTATCGAAAAACTTCTTCATAAAAAACGCTATTCTTTCTTAAAAATAGACAGAAAGAATAGCGTTTTTTTATTTTTGGGTGGGCAATTATTTTATATTAAAGGTAATGATGTTACACAATTAAATCATCTCTGAAACTAGTTTTCCCATCATGACATTCGATACAATCACAGGAAGGCCAGTTACTTTTGACACTAATTGTCTTGACTGTTCTGAGTATGCCATGCAATCTAGTAAAATAATATCTACTTTATTCTTCAGTTCATTTCCTGCATTTTCATAGTTTTTCAAGTCATTCTTAAAAGGAGAAGCAACCGCAAAATATGGATTCATTCCAAATGATGTAAACTTACTCCTTAAACTTTCTTCTTGTTCTGCCAAAGGCAAAATAACGCCAAATCGACGCTGACCAACTATTGATTTAACGACAGGAGGAATAATTTTATCTGGCTCAATCAAATAGGATGATTTTGTGTGTATTCCTGGAAATACGCCAGTACAAAGAAGTAGAATTTGCTTGATTCCCGTCTTCTCAAATTGGTTGATCTTTTCTTGTAAAATTGGCTGTATTTTCTCCCTTGACATCACGACAGAATCACCATTTGTTAAACGAGTAGTTAACACATAATCACCCAATTCGGGTGACAGATGCTCTTCAATATATGCCTTCTTCAAACCGTCCAATACACCAACCTGAACTAATTCAGATCGGCCATCTATATATTTTTCAAAAACTGGTGCAACATCTTGACGCGGAGCTTGACCGATTGTAATCATTCCTAGTTTTGCCATCTACTACTTCCTCCCATTAAAAGGCAAGTGGACATATCACTTACTTTCAATGAATAACTTCATTCCCCATTGTTTGTAAGATTTTCATAGAACCATAGAGTTTCGTAATTTTATCAAATTCAGTTTCATCATAGAATTTGCAAGTACCATTTGTTGTTTCCTTTGCAACTTCAATCGCAAATCGAGCGGCTAATGCTATATCTGTTTCATGACTTGCTCCTGTACCACATCCTGGTACAGCTGATTGCGCTGTAATTGCTAAACCTACAACAGGCGAATCCGTAGCAACGGACGGCTGTAGAATAGAATTAATATGATAGATGTCATTTCCATAAGGTGTTATATCCTGCATTGTAATTGGATATGTAACAGGAAGCTGTCCTGAAGTCATCTCCATTATTCGTAGCAAATCATCACTGACACGAAGAATATACCCTTCTTTTACAGTCGGTGAGATCGCAATCCCCTTATGATTAATCACTCGATTACCTTTTGTAGTATCAATAGATAAAACAACTTCCATTTCGGATAGGACTTCATATTTATTCATTGTTAATATATCGACTGGTGAATCCATAAAATCTACAGGTTCATGTGGCAAGGTTGGTGCATCTGGACAAATATGAGTTGTAACAATGACGTCACCTTTTAAGGTATCTCCTTTTACTTGCATATCCGCTAATTTTAATGCAGAAGCAACTGCTGCAACGGCGCCATCTGCATCAGAAACTAATCCAATACGGCTAGGGCGTGCACCAATACCACCAAGACGACCTACAATTCCAATAGTAGGGGCCACACCACCCCTACTTTTTCCTTCTACTCCAGGAATCATTACTTTAATAAAATCTGTACTACCTTGCTCTCCTGATACCGTTGTTACTTCTACTGTAACATTAGGATATGAAGTAAATAGTTCCTTTACTTTTTCCCCATTTACATATGCATTATCTAGTAAATCAATTACCGAAAGTGTTTGTTTCAATGTCATATAAAAACCTCCACCTAATTTACACGTTGTGTATTAAAGAACTGATTTTTTTATAATACCTTCAATTTGTTTAAGTAGTTTCTCGTTACTCATTGTAGAGCTTAAAATTAAGTTTTCTTTTGGTACTGCGATTACCGAAAGATGCTGTCCTTTTTCGATCGCTGCGGACACAATTGGTTTTGCTGTTTTTGCGTCAAAAGTCATAATTAAATCCGGGAAAGTTGCATATCGCTCTCCATCTTTTTCTAGTGTCATATACTCATTCCAGAATGTTAGCTCATAGGAATCATTGATCCAGACTGTTCCAACATCAAATCCTCCCGCTGTTTCAAGCTGAAAATCAGTGACAATTCCAGTTGTAATCACTTTTCCACCTAACTTTTTAACGACCGCATCAATTGCAGCTTCACCTTCATGGCTTAATAAAGCTTCACCGACTTCAATTGCTTGTCTGATTGCACCAGGAGCTCCATTTTGCTTTGCGTATTCTACAGACACAGGATTTCTAGCAACGGCAACGACTCCACCTGCTTCAACTGATGCCTTTCGAACCATATTAGATGCCTTATCAAGTGAGCCTGAAATACTCACCTCGACATACCTGTCATCTTTTCCACCAATTGCAGCTTGGTGGGATACATAATCAGTAAGCTCAGATAAATTTAATGAGCCCATTGAGCCTGTTGGATGTGCTCGTCCATTACAAGGTATATCAATTACCGGGATATTCGTTACAGCACTTTGAAACCAGCCATTAACAGAAGTTGCAGCACCGTTCTCATTGGTTATAATCCCTTTTATAGGTTTTTCAATTTTTTTGGAAAGTAGCTCTAAAGCCTGAGCATAGTGAATTGGTTTAACAAATTGATCCTTTGCAGCAGGAGCACCTACTAAAGATACAGTTACAAGCGTATCTTCATCTTCAAGCTCATCAATTGTAAGAAGTTGCGGCTGTCCAACTTGAAGAGCCAACTTACCAATTTTAAGACCTTCTTCAATCCAGCCGCCACCGCCGCCTCCTAGAACTGCGCCTCCATAAACTGCATATTCCACCATTTTTTCATCTAATTTTATAGTTGCCAATTGATTTCGCCTCACTTTTTAATTTTAAACATAGAATTAAAGAAACTATACAGTGCGTCACCCGCAATAAAGCCCGCGGCTAAAATACTCATTGGAGCTTCTGCTTCTTTCCCTTTTACCTTTAATACAACAACACGAATTAAAATCCCTAACAAAACTGCCCAACATGCATTTGGACTTAGAATTAGTAAGCCTGTGGCAAATAAGACTCCTAATTGTCGTCCAGGACCACCAATTAATTGAAGAATTGCACCTGGAATCGCCCAAAGCAAAAGTTGTTTTGCTACCTCAGGAGATGCGCCTGCTTTAATTGTTGAAACATATACGGCATCAATTGGAGGCACTAAATTTTGAGCGAAATACCCTTTATAAGTGAAAAGTACTGTTAAAAGAGCAACCCCAAAAGAAATCATCCCAGTAATATATTGTTGCTTTCTTCCTTGTAATTCATATTCTTTGTCTTCACCATTGCCTCGAAGAATGTAACCAGTTTTTAAATCATATCCCATATCGGCGAAGGCCGGGCCAGTAGCAGCGCTGAACCCAGCTAACAGTGCAAGTGCCACAGGTGGAAATCCGATCAACATTCCAAATAGAAGCGTAATAAATGCAACTGCGAAGGCCGGAAACCAACCAGAATGCATAGCTGCAATCCCAACAATTAACTCATGTACAAATGCTGCAAAAGCTGCAAATAACATAAAACCAAGCAACATCCCTAGCGACATTTTCGTAATAAGTCCACCAGTAATCGCAATCAGAAGGGCTATAATGAGATATGCAATAAACCCATAGCCTAATGCGCGTCTCGCTTCCTTAATCGGTCTAGTTAAAGTATCCTCAACTGATTTCTCTGCTTTACTAGTCTGTAAATTCTCATTACCTTTCTTTTGTTTCCCAAAAATCAGCAATGAAACTTGGAATAAAGCTACAATTCCAGCTCCGATCATGAACCCATGAGCAATGTAATGCTGATTAATATCGAAATCAAACCAAGGAATCGAATATTGGCGAATCATTAAACCAATCCCAAACATCGAAAGCGCCCATATATTACCGATAAATGCTGTACCAAATGCAGACATTGAAATACCAAAATAAGATCCAATTAGCCCGATCCCTGTACCAACTCCTAAAAGTGCCGCTCGTTTTCCTCCCTTATCTCCAGCTAAGATGGATTGAGCTGTCGCAACTCCGGGTGCCCAAGTTTCAGATGCTGGAAATAACCTAGAATCAAAAATTTTGTATAAGATCGCAGCATCAACAAACATTGCTAAGGCAGCACCAATTAACATAGGAACAATTAATTTAGAGTTCCCCATAACGAATGGAATTCCTATTGGTATTAACAAACTGTTAGCTGCTCCAAACGTCGCAGAAGAAATTGAAGTTTGAACTAAATTCTGTCGATGAACCGATTTGTATTTTTTAAACATCGCTCCTGGAATCCTAGCTACTAGCATGGCCACTAGTGCACCAACGATTGATGTACTAGGTGTTACTCCAAGTGTTGTAATGATTTGCATTCCAATGATTGCTCCGATAATACTCGTTACAATATTAAAGATCAGTGCAAAGGGTTCAAAAATACTTGGATGCTTCTTTTTGTCGTTCATAAAAAATCCCCCCATTTAAATTCTCCAAAGTTATCAAATAAAAACTCTCTCTATAAGTTACTAAATGTTATGCCCACCTTTAGATGGTTTTCAGTTTTGGTACTGCTCGAATATCCCCCCATTTATCTCTATTGTCTTTATTGTTTCTATATTAGAAACACTGTTTCTTTTTATAAAACTAATTATATATAATAATCTAAAAATTTTCAATATTAATATTCTTCCAGACTTTGTTAACGTAAAATGAATGCTCGCTATCCAATTTGCTTGCAAATAATTTTTTTGAACAAATAACATGACTTTATTGGTTTAAGGTTCATCACTTAGTCATAAAAAAATGCACCACGAATGTTAGATGTACTAACATTCGTGGTGCATTTCAGCGTTATCTATATAAAAATAACAAATTCTTACTAAATTAACTCTGCCATATTTAGAAAAAAGATCATTCAATAATATAATTCATCTTGATATGTAACTATTTTGAGTTCCCATTTTATATTGAGAGAAGTAGCTTTGGATTTTCTCTGAGGCTTTTTGGAGCTTCGGTAATACTTCAGGAACAATCGATTCAGGCATTCTATATTCTGGTCCCCCTATTGTTAATGAGGCAATAATTTCATTATTACTGTTAAATAATGGGACAGCTAAAGCAAATATAGATTCAGAATATTCGCCGATTGAGTAGCACCATCCTTTTGCTCGAATTACTTCTAAATCAGCCATCAATTTTTCAGGTTCTAGAATTGTCTTACTAGTAAATGCCTGTAACCCTTTATTAATAATCTCTGCTCTTTTTTCTTCTGGGAGATAGGCCATCATAACTTTACTAGACGCCCCTGCGTATAGGACGGTTCGCGTTCCAATCGAAACAGCAAATTTAATTCTTTTTTCAGTTTCAGCAATTTCTACTGTGACACCCTCTGCTCCATCTAGCCACGTTAAAAAAGTAGACTCTTCAGTATCCTCTGAAAGCTCTTTCATAATTGGATAGACGTAATCTGAAAGATTCATTTTTTCTTGAACAATATGACCATATTCCAGAAAACGAATTCCAAGTTCATATTTCTTTGTTTCTGAGTTCTGAGATAAAAAACCATGACTTTCAAACGTCGATAAGATTCTATAAACGACTGAATGGTTCATATTCATTTCCTTAGATAACTCTCGAACACCCCAAGACGGATTTTGCTTTGTAAAACATTTCAATAGCTCTAATGAATTGTCTAACGTCTTTAGCATTTTGCCACACCTCTATGTCTCTCTATAGGAACCGCAGTTTCTTTTTTTAATTATATTATAACTTTTAATTGTGGAAGATTAAAACAAAAAATGAAGAGCCGTCATAAGTTACTGTTTCATTTTCTTTACATATGTCTATCAGAAAGAGATCCAGTATGACAACATACAACTTTTATACTTTGGTAGTCTTATAATATGTCTAAACATTTTAAAGAAATCCAACATCTTATAATGATCTCTGGCTATGGCTTGTTAAGAGGAAAATAACTGAATAAATTTTAACACATTAATTTATGATCATTAGAATTAAAATAATTGAAGTTAAAAATAAAAACACTAGTAATAAAGGATAAACGAACAAATGCACTTTCATATCCTCCAATCGACTATATTTATCAAATGTACTATCTATTATCTAATTATATTTTTGTAAAAATTTTCCTCTTTTTTATTTTATTTTTCTTTGTAACCATATGTAAAAGTAAAAAACTAGTATTATTTATTAAACAAATTTCGAATCTGCTATAGATATAGAAAGACTCCGGTTTACAACCGGAGCCAATAAAACTAAGAAATATTTTTAATTTATTCTTCTTTTATATTAGTTAATCCCAAGATCTGCCTTAATGCTTTCTAAAGTAGCAGATTTGTATTTTTTCTTAGGTGCTGGTGAATTTGCGATTGAAGTATTTTGCATTAAGTAGTTTTTCTCTACAAATGCAAAGTCTTTCGCATCAACTACGCCATCAAAATTAATATCCGCAGCACGTTTATTCGTTCCCCAATAAGTTTGAATATAAATCGCATCCATTACATCGATGACATTATCGCCATTTACATCACCTGCACTGTTTTTGTCAATCTCAACTAACTTTTGTGCACCTGCAAGTTCACCATCGAAGTTTCTTGTTAAATTTGTTGATACTTTACTTGCAAGATGTCCTGGCACCTTCACATAGATATCATAGTCTTTATCTGAAAAAGGCAGGTTATTAAATGTAAAGTAACCACTTTTTGTAAGACTACTTACATCATAAGTTTTACCATTTGCATCCTGTGCATAAACGATTGCTCCAAGCTTAGAGTAGTCCAGAGCAGTATCTATTAGTCCATTTTTCATGAAAGCTTCAGGTGCCATAGTTCCGCTCACCGATGATTGTTTCGGTAATACATAGAATGGTTTGTCTTTATATACTTTAATTAAGTTAGTAGTAGTTGCATCTGCTGTTTTCTTATATTTAAACGATGATACATCAAATCCATATCCTTCTTGTAAATATAGATTATCTTTTGTCAATTTAAGTGTAACATCTAAGAAAGGCAAGTCTTTATCAATTGTTAAACTTCCTTGATCAATAGAAGCACCTACTTTAACAGAACCTGTACTCAAAACTGGTGAATTTAAGTTAACTTTTGCCCCTTTTTCCTCAGCATATTTTTTAAATGCATCATTGATTTTTACGCTTTGGAATGAATAATTGTTACTAGAAAAAGGCAAAGTGAACTCTCCAGAAGCTAGCTGCTTAATATTGTTTAAGTTCAATGTCATTGTAATTTCGTCACCAAGTTTAATCTTGTCTTTGTTATAAGTTGGAACTGCGTATTCTGTTCCTGCTTTAATAAACTGGTAACGCTTAATGCCTTTTGGATAAGATTCTGCTGCTGTTCCGTTATCAAAAGCAAATAAATTCGAATCTACAAAACCTACTCCGTCAACCTCAGTCTTAGTTACTGGGAATCTAAAGTTACCATCCGGATCAATTGAAAGTAGACGATAATTATATACGCTATATTCAAAATTTAATGCACCATTAATCGATTGATCAACATTTAAACCTTTTTGTTTCAGTCGGTCAACACCTGCATCAAATATGTTACCATGAATCCAGATTGCTGGCCCATTATATCCAGCTTCTGTCGTATACATTGAATCGTTCACTTCATAAATACCTGGCTTCATATCTACTTCTAATTTAGGTGGTGTATTGTCAATCGTAAAGTTCGAATCCATGCTGTATGATTTTCCTTGGTCATCATGCGTAACCATTTCAAGGGTATAGTCGCCTTCAGGCAGCCTTACCTTTTGATTTGAAATAGGTCGTTTTTTATCATTTGTAAATGGATAGATTATACCAGTAAATAGACTCTGAGAAAAATAGTCTTTACCTGTCAATAGATTACTTGCAGCAAAAGTACCTACAACTCCAATTGGTTCGCCTGTATTTCCATCTTTCACTAATACATCGATCGCTGTTGCTGGGCTTGACAATCTAAAGTACACATTTTCAAATAATGTCGACATAGGATGTATATTTTCCGGATTATCCGACATCATTGGCCTACTCACGTGCATATAATCAAACCCTTTACCATTTTTTATATTAATTGCAAATGGGATTTGATAGTTTTCTTCTTTATTGTTTGAATTGACGAAATAAATATATCCTTCATATCTTCCTGTTACTGCTTGTTTTGGTACATTAATTGTTGGATTAATTTCGACAGATTTTCCTGCATCGACAGATATAGTACTTGGTACATCTACTGTTATACCATTTTTTTCACCATCTTGAACTTCACCTTTTGCTGGTAATAGCTTAACACTAATATCGAATTTCTTAAGATTTTGCTTATTACGATTTTCAACCACTACTTTTCGACTATCTTGAATTTTCTTATCATCTACTAGATAGTGAGTACCAAAAGCAATTGATCCTGTTTCTTCATCGATATCGACTATATTGCCGTCTACTTCATTTTTCGTTTTGTCCATAACTTTTAATAAAGTATCAGAATGAACTGCCTCATACACATCAATTCTCCCTGCTCCTACTTCATTAACAGAATAATCGCCGTTCATTTTATCAGCTGTATTCATTAATGCCTCTTTTACTTCAAAAGGTGTATAATCAGGGTGCGCTTGCAAGATTAATGCTGCAGATCCAGTAACGTGAGGGGTGGCCATTGACGTTCCTGAAAGACGACCATATGCCATCTCATAATTCGTATCGTCATTTTTGTTATTCATATAGATAGGAAGTGTAGAGAATATTGATACTCCAGGTCCCACGACATCTGGTTTGATATCATCATTCCCTTCAGCAGGTCCTCTTGAACTAAAATCTGCTAGGTGGTCTCCTTCTGTTTTCAGACTTCCTAATGATTGGAACGTAATTTCTTTTTGCCCTTTCAAACGTTCACCGTCAGCTTTAGAGATACGGAACGAAGGGATATAATTTGCTCCTTCGCCAATAAAAGCATCTATATTGCCATCAATATTATTATAAACAATTGCTGCTTTTGCTCCGGCTGCCTTTGCATTTTGGACTTTTTCATCAAAAGTATACGTTCCACGTTGAATCAACGCTACCTTACCAGCTACATCTTTATTCGTATAATCAGCTTTTGTTCCTAAACCTACATCAACTAACTGTAAAGTCGTATTCTGAAGGTCTTCTAATTTATCTGAGTAATTTTGTGCTAAAAGTTGCATATTTGTGAAGTTTTGGTCACCAGCACTTGCATTGTATGTTGGAATCGTTTGAGATACATCACTCGCTCCAACCGTTACTGGAAAGGCAGCTGCACCTGGAGATCCAAGAGTTTTTTCATCTGGCCCCGCGTTACCTGCTGCGACACAAGCAACAGTACCTGATAGCATTGCATTGTTAATCGCAATCGATGTCGCTTCAAGTGGATCATTAGCACTAGATCCTAAAGATAGGTTGATAACATCCATTCCATCTTTTACCGCTTTATCGATACCGGCCAAAACTGCTTCGTTTGATCCGCTACCATATGGCCCTAAAACTCGGTATACATATAAATCAACGTCTGGAGCTACTCCCATAACGGCTGACGGTGAGTTGTTCTTCTTTTGTGCCCCAATCGATCCAGATACATGTGTTCCATGCTCTGTATAATAAGTTGAACCATTTGCGTCCGTTTCTGCCTGTCCAGAAGCTTTCCAATCTTTATACGTTGTCTCCATCGGATCCGAATCATTATCAACAAAATCGTATCCACCTTTATAAATTCCTTTTAAATCAGGATGGTTATAGTCGATACCTGTATCAATAACCCCTACTTTGACGCCTTTACCAGTAATATTTTCAGCATGGAGCTTGTCCGCACCAATTTGAGGGAGGCTATCATCTACTTTTGTTGGAGTGGATGTTTGCATTTCATCAGCTACTTTTGGCTCATCAAGCTTCACTTGACCATCCTTCCAAACTCGTTTGACAACTCCAGTACTTAGCAATTGTTGAACTGTTGTTCCTGGCAAAGTCATTGCTACACCATTGAAAGCATCGTTGTATTCTCTTGTAATTTTAGCATCTTTCATTTTATCAGCTTTTCGTTCATTCTGACTCTTTACTTTATTCCACTCTTGTTTAAATTTAGCATGATCGCTACTTTGTTGTGTTTTTGCAGAAGAAAGAGATAGTCGTTTTCCTTTCACTGCCTGTTTTAAGACCTCTACCTTTGCAGGTGCTTCGTTAAATTCAACAATTACATTGACCAATTCAGAAGTTTTTTGGTTTATATCCGGCGAAATAACGAATCCTGGTGATGCATCAAGTTGTTTCAGTGCCATTCTTTGTTCATCTGTTAGGCTTGCTAACATTTTTTCTACACTTTTCGAATTATTCTGACTTTTCTCTTCAGCATTCGCCTTATAGTGCATACCCGTCGTAAATAACATACTAGTAATGACAGTGCCCGTTAAAACACGTTTAAGATTTCCTTTTTTCATAACTTTCCCCCTGAATATCAAAATTAGTTGAACTTTTAAAAGTTCTTATGTTTTTTCAGAACATTCTGAACCTCAAAACCAATGATATAGTTATCATTTTAAAAAATAAATTAAATAATAATGAACCAAGATTAAGTGAAAATTATAGAGTTTACTATGAGTACTACTTTGATCAGAATGGGTACTTTAACTTTTATATGTTTTAGATGAAATTTAACTACTACTTACTTCATTTGTAGAAGATTATTTAGTGCCTCTTATGCGTTCAGGTGATTATATACTAAGTACAGCTTGATCCCGTACTTGTTTAAGAACCAAGGAACAGAACTATATATGTACTGTAAAACTCAATCCTATTTACACATTTTTTAAAACGGGCTTCACTATTTTTTCATCTCTCTAAAGTTAAAGAAATCATAATAAATTTCTCCCCCCCGTTATCGACTTCCCATCCTAAATTGATTATATGGAAAGTTGATTGCGTTGATATTTCGCAAAATTCTGTCATTTCTTTAATATTTATCGACATAAATTAACAAATACTACCAATTTTTTAATTTAAAAAACGATTTCTATTATTAAATTGTTTATTTATCTCACAAACATTTAATGTTATATATTATTAGAAATTAAACCGGACATAAACTATCTTCATCCTCTTAATCTACTAAAATATCAAACTTACAAATGATATACTCTAAATTTACATCTTGTTTTACTTGAATATGGTAACCTTGTCCGGGGTGCACAATATAAGAATTATGTGCATGTAAAAGATGGGACTCTTTCTCTATTGCCATCGCCCCCTTCCCCTCGTATTAGCAAATTTACCTTAGATCTCATACTTACAAAATGAAACCTTTTTTCGCCTATACAATTTACCCAATAAACAAAAAAAAAGCTTGGTGACTAATCAAACTTTTTTTTGTTAGTTACTAAAATGGGTTATTGATTCACGCTTGCCAAGCTATGACAAAGAGAAAAATCATATAATTTAGATTGTTATTTATTGTACTAAATTGTCATTTTCTTATTGATAATCTTTGTATTTATAAAACAACTAGAAAACCCATTTATCAAGATATTTTTGTTTTTTCTCTTTATATGAATGTTTCCAACCAGATAAACCTCTTATCCAAGAAATTTCTTTCATGACTTTTCAAAAGAATTTACTTTTACGTATGTTCTATAACCTTTTGTAAAAATATAGTAAGAAACAAGTTAAAGGTTGAGGATTATGGTTAGTACTTTAGAAGTCATAATAAGAACATTTGCAGCATTTGTTTTACTTATTTGTATTACTCATTTACTTGGAAAACAAACGATTTCTAAAATGACTTATCATGATTATATTTCATCAATTACACTAGGATCTATTGCAGGTAATTTGACATTTAATACATCCATAAAATTTAGTAATTATATTACCGCTTTAATTATTTTCTGTACTTTTTTATTTCTTGCTACCTTAGTTTCTTTAAAAAATAGAAATGCTAGAGCATTATTCAATGGAGAACCTACTGTTGTCATACAGGATGGAAAAATACTTGAAAAAAATCTGGAAAAGCTAAGAATTTCAATGGATTCGTTAAATCAAGCATTAAGAAGAAGAGATATATTTGATATTGATGAGGTCGAATACGCTATTTTTGAACCTGACGGACATTTATCAATATTAAAGAAACCATCCTATCGATTTTTAACTAGAAAAGATTTTGGGATTTTTAGTCCTTCCCAATCTGCCTTCCCTATTGAAATCATTATGGATGGAATAGTGATTAATCGAAACCTCACCCAAAACCACCTAACAAAAGATTGGATTATGACTGAATTAGAGCAAAGATGTTTAAGTTTAGCTGATATTTCGTATTGTGTTCGAGGAACAAATGGGCAACTGTATTTTGATTTGTATAAAGATCAGATTGTTTCTCCTGTTGATATAGAGTCATAAAGAGTATCACCCATACTTAATAAATGAACACATAAATCAATTATGTTAGGTAACACTATCCTTGGAGGTGAAGGCACAATGAGTAAAAAATCAACTGGCAGAGGACAAAAAGCTCCAAGTGTAAATCCACAAGGATATGGGAAAGACGTTGAATTTTCAACTGAACCTCAAAGTGAGTTACAAAATTTAGCGAAAAAGTCGAGTAAAAAATAATCTTCGAATCATTTATGAAAAAACCAGAAAAGCCTTATTTCGCGGCCATTCTGGTTTTTTTAAATGATTTTAATGTTCGATAATTTATTTAAATAACGTTTTACGTTTTTCGCTGGCATTAAAACATACTTGTAAGATGCACCTCAAGGCGAACCATTGTCTGTTCGGAACCTGGCACAGCACACGTTTTCACCTTATCGAAAACAGCAAATTCTTCTTCAAAAAGTGAACGGTAAGTATGCTTTGTCTTATCATCAAGATCCTCAAAGATTGCTGTCTCATTTACTTTAAGTATCAGTTTTATTATTCACAATGATTTAAAAAAACGGTAACCTCTAATGAGATTACCGTTTTTATAGATTACTCTAAACCAAGTGCTTGTAAAACATCATCCAATGTTTGTCCCTTGTATTTCGTTTTTGCTTTTGGAGAATTATCATTCCATGGATTTTGCATCATGTAATTATTAATTACATATTGCATATCTTTTGCATCAACTACACCATCATAGTTAATATCAGCATCACGTTTATTTGTTCCCCAATAAGTTTGGATGTAGATCGCGTCATTTATATCAATAACATTATCTTTGTTTACATCTCCGCCAGGGATATAGTCATAATTAATCGATTTTGATCCTGCTGTCACTTTTCCATCTTCTTTTATTCCTACTGTAAAATCTTTCGAGAATGTAAAGTGGCCCGGCACATCAATTTTTTGTGTAAACGTATCATCTGTTATCGGTAATCTCGTTGTAAATGTGTATGGGTATCCAAATTCAGTATTATATCCTAACTGATCAGTTAAACCATATTCTTTACCTTTTGAATCTTTCACGCTAATTTTTGTACCTGCTTTAGTATAATCAATTTTTTTCATTTCAGGTTCTAAACCACTAAAGTTCATTAATCCTTCTGCCTGAACGGATCCACGCATAATTGAATAATTAGGTGTAACATAGAAATACGGTTGAATTCCTTGCGTTGTTACAGTACTATTATCCACGTTTGTATAAACAGCGCTAAAGAATCTACTGCCAGTTGAACTCCTAAACATCATTGCACCTTTATAGTAGGCATCTTTTGTTTTGAATGTTACATCTACCAGTGATGCATCTCCAGCTATTCCCGTATTCGCAAGATCACCAGTTGCTGATGCATTAATCGTCATTAACGTAGTTCCTCCAGGTTGAGGAACACTCGTATATTGAACATCTAACTTGCCTTTATATGCATCATTTGGTTGTACATTCGCTACATCAAGGAAAGCGCTTGGGTAAGTGAAACTGAATGTTGCTTTCTTCACGTTAGTCTTCACATTTTTTGTTGAGAACGTTACTGTCGTTGAATCGCCCATGTTTACATTATGCTTGTCTGCAACTGCCGTCGTATATGCTGTTCCTTTTCTTACAAAATAAGCATCTATTAAACTACCATAATTTCGAACACTTGCCTTGCTATAATCTGAGAAGTCATACTCTGTAATAGCATTGACAATTGGACCAGAAGTAGCTAATGGTATTTCAGCATTGAAATTTCCTTGTGCGTCCAATGGGATGCTTTTTTCCACTGAACTATTAGGATTTAAATACGTAAAAGTATTATCACCTTGAGAAGCAGTGATACCTGCTGCCTTCATCTCGTCAATATCTTTATCGAATACATTTCCTGATACAGTAACTTTAGTGTCGGTTGAATTAGCCGTTTCGTAAATTCCTCCAGCCTTCATATTGTTCATCGTTACCTTTGGCTCTTTCTCACCATAGTATACCGGTGTATCTGATGTGAATTTTTCGCCTTTATCATTAGTGCCTACCATTCTAATTTTATATAATCCAGGATCTGCTTGTTTAAAGTCATATGCAATCGGATTATCTGCGTTATCTGTTAATGGATAATATTTCCCCTCATTTAGCACGCCTTGGTAATAATAGTCCTTATTCTCATCTGCCCCTATTCCATCCGCCGATCCTAAGAATCCGATTTCTTTATCTGTTTTTGGATCGACAAGGAAAAAGTCAAAATAACGCATGTGTGAGTCCAGTTTAAAGTTCACACCTATTGACCATCTAGTTGCATTACTTGCTGCTTCATATGGTACTGTAAAAGCAGATGGATTGCCTTTCAGATATTCTATACCCTCTTTTACCGTATGAATCGCAAACGGAACTTTATATGTTTCATTAGGATTGTTTTGATTTGTATAAACAATATAACCTTCATAAGTTCCTAGTTTTGCAGATGTCGGAACGTTGATCGTTGCATCCATATTTGAACTACTATATTTTTTTACTTTTACAGATGATTTTACATCTAAAGTAACACCATTTGCAGCTGCATCTTGGTCTGCTCTAGAATCGTCTGTAAAACGAGCATCTAACGTTTGGAATTGAACTTTTACGTCATATGTCTTATCGACAGAAGATTTATTAAATAACGTCATTGAACGTTTGTCTGACAAATCTTTATCTTCAATCGCTTGTTCACCAAAACTAACTGCACCAGTAATGTTTTTAATTTGTTGAATGCCTTTACTTGCTAGAGTAGTGTTTCCATAATTTGTTGAATTATCTTTAACTGTTGAAGTTTTATCTTTTACTTGAATCTCTGTTTGTGCATGAACCGCATTGTATGGATCTACACGTCCTGCTCCAACTTCATATACACTATATTTATCAGATAATGGATCTGCTGTATTCATTAGCGTTGCTTTAACATCTGCAGGAGTCATGTCAGGATGCGCTTGCTTGATTAAAGCTGCTACCCCAACAACGTTTGGCGTTGCCATCGATGTTCCAGATAAACGCTCATATGCGTATTCATAGTTCCCAATTTGGTCTGCCCCGTGCATATAAGAAGGTACAGTTGAGAATACAGATACACCTGGTGCGGTTACTTCAGGCTTAATATCATATAAAACACGAGATGGACCACGTGAGCTGAAATCCGCTAATTTGTCGCCTGTTGTCACTAATTGTTTCATATTACTAAAATTAAAATCTAAAGTTGTAGTACTATGTGCTGGTAATTTAGCAGCTAGAGCACTTCCTTGCGCGTTACTTAGTAAAAATGTCGGAACATAGTTAAAACCATCTCCAATATACACATCACCTAAAGGAGTTGGTGTATCATATAAAACAACAGCTTTTGCTCCATGTGCTTTGGCTGTACCGATGATCTGAGTAACTCCATAGCTACCTCGTTGTGCTAATACAACTTTTCCTTTTACATCAATTGGATCAGAAGCACCAGACGCTCCAATCCAATAATTAGATTCACCGCCGTATCCTACATTTACCATTTGTAGCGTTTGACCATCAAAGTCCGCTATGTTATCTGTTAAACCTTTGGCAGCTAGTTTTAAATCAGCTGGTAAATCACCTGTTGATAAATGACCTGTCCCTGTATAAGTCGGAATTGAGACTGATGTATCACTTGCCCCAACTGTAATAGCTAAAGGAGAATTACCTGGTGCGCCAAGCGTATACATCTTATTCCCAGAATTACCTGCAGCAACAATCGCTGTAACGCCTGCAAGAACAGCATTGTTAACAGCAATCGTCGTAGGATATAACGGATCATTATAATTTGCACCAAGAGACATATTAACAATATCCATTCCATCCGAAACTGCTTTATCGACTCCTGCTAAAATAGCTGATGATGCACCAGATCCATATGGTCCTAGTACACGATAAGAATAAATATCAGCATCCGGTGCAACACCTGTAACTGAAAGATCTCCATCATTTTTCCCTTGTCCAGCAATGATTCCTGCTACATGCGTTCCATGCTCTGTATAGTAGGCTTCACCACTATTTGTTTCAGGTTGTCCCGATTTCTTCCAATCCGCATATGTCGTTTCCATAGGGTCATTGTCATTGTCAACGAAATCATAACCACCTTTAAATGCGTCTTTTAAATCCGGATGGTTATAGTCAATTCCAGTATCAATAATACCTACTTTTACGCCTTTACCTGTAAAGCCTTCCTCATGAAGTTTTTCAACACCAGGGAAAGTAACCATCGAATGTGATGAAGCTTGCGTTCCTGAAGTTGATGATTCACTGATCGACGGTGGCTCTACTTGAACTTGTAAATCACTATAAACAGATTGAACGGCACCTGATTTAAGAAGTGATTTTATTTTGTTAGCAGGAAGCGTCATCGCAACCCCATTAAATGCTTTCTTATATGAACGTTTAATTGTATATGGATTTTTCTTTTCTTTTAATTCACTGCTGAAAATTGTTTTTAAATCTTTTTGGAACGTATCATGCGAAGCATCTACTTTTGCTTGTGCATCCGCTGCTGATAGAGTATCACCATTTAAGGCTGCTTCTAAAACCGCAGTCTGCTGAGGCTTGTCCTTAAACTCGACAATGACAGATGTAGCCTTATCACTCGTTTGATCTACTTCAGTAGATAATTGAAGACCCTCTTTGTCACTTAATTTCAATTGCTTAATTGCCTCACGTTGCTCTGGAGTAAGGTTTGCTAGTACTTGATCGATTTTCGAAGTCGACTGAGCATGAACATTGTGTGAAAATGAAACCGGTGATAGCGCAGAGCTGATAAGCCCTGTTGTTAATGCTAGAGTTGTCACATTTCTAACCATTTTCTTTTTCATTTAATAACCCTTCTTTCTATCTATCTTTCTCTTGATAGATTGATTATACGGAGAGTTGCTGAGTTTTACATTTTGCAAAATTCTTTCAATTCCAACTTTTTTTACAAAAACCAACAAATTACTACTTGAAATTTACTTTTTTGTCTAAATGTGGAAAAAAATATTGTCGCAATTAATACCTACCAATAAATTTTAATCTTATTCCATAATGATATAAAAAAAAGCGGTAACCTCCTCTGAGATTACCGCTTTTCTACTCTTAAATTATTCTAGTCCAAGTGCTTGTAAAACATCATCCAATGTTTTACCTTTGTACTTCTTAACTGCTTTTGGAGAATTTTCATTCCACGGATTTTGCATCATGTAGTTATTAATTACATATTGCATATCTTTTGCATCAACTACACCATCATAGTTAATGTCCGCGTCACGTTTATTTGTTCCCCAATATGTTTGAATGTATAACGCATCGTTTATATCAATGACATTATCTTTATTCACATCTCCACCAGGAATATATTCATAATTAACTGGTTTTGATGCAGCTGTCACTTTTCCATCCTCTTTATATCCTACTGTAAAGTCTTTTGTAAATGTAAAGTGACCTGGTACATCAATTTTTTGTGTAAATGTGTCGTCAGTTAATGGCAATCTCGTTCTGAACGCGTATTGTGCTGTGTCAGCATATCCTAGCTGATCTGTTACACCATACTCTTTACCTTTTGAATCTTTGACGCTAATTTTTGTACCAGCTTTAGTATAGTCAAGTTGTTTCATTTCAGGCTCTAAGCCATCAAATTTCATTAAACCTTCTGCCTGAACTCCGCCTCTCATAAGTGAGTATGTCGGTGTCACATAGAAGTATGGCTGAATACCTTGTGTCGTTACTGTACTATTATCCACATTTGTATAAACAGCGCTGAAGAATCTAGTAGCACCATTTGGACTATAAAAGGCCATTGGAGCTTTGTTGTATAGATCTTTTGCTTTGAATGTCACGTCTACTAATGAAGCATCACCAGCTATACCAGTATTCGCAAGGTCCCCAGTCGCTGTCGCAGTAATCGTCATTAATGTTCTTCCACCAGTTTGAGGAACATTCGTATATTGAACATCTAGCTTATCTTTAAATGCAGCATTTGGTTGTACATTTACTGCATCAATGTACTGATTTGGATAAGTAAAGCTGAACGTTGCTTTCTTTACGTTTGTTTTCACATTTTTTGATGAGAAAGTTACAGTTGTAGAATCGCCCATGTTTACACGTTGCTTATCAGCAATTGCCGTTGTATAAGCCGTACCTTGTCTGACAAAATAAGAATCTATCACACTATCATAATTTCGAACAGTTGATTTGCTATAATCTGTGAAGTCATATTCTGTAATAGCATTGACAATTGGACCAGAAGTAGCTAATGGTATTTCAGCATTGAAATTTCCTTGTGCGTCTACTGGTATACTTTTTTCTGCAGCATTATTCGGATTATAATACGTAAAAGTATTATCGCCTTGAGAAGCAGTGATACCTGCTGCCTTCATTTCATCGATATCTTTATCAAATACATTTCCTGATACAGTCACTTTTGTGTCAGTTGGATTAGCTGTCTCGTAAATGCCTCCAGCTTTCACATTATTCATCGTAACTTTTGGCTCTTTCACTCCGTAGTATACTGGTGTATCAGCTGTGAAATTCTCGCCTTTATCATTCGTTCCTACCATTCGTATTGTATATAATCCCGGATCCGTTTCTTTATAATCAAACGCAATTGGATTGTCTGGATTTCCAGTTAATGGATAATATTGGCCTTGGTTTAACACGCCACGGTAATAATAATCCTTATTCTCATCGGCTGCTATTCCATCGGCTGAGCCTAAGAATCCGATTTCTTTGTCAGTCTTTGGATCCACAAGGAAGAATTCAAAATAACGCATATGTGAATTTAATTTAAAGTCTACGCCTAGTGACCATCTAGTATAATTACTTCCTGATTCATATGGTATTGTATAAGCTCCTGAAGGATTAGTTGTTAAATACTCAATACCCTCTTTTACTGTATGAATCGCAAATGGAACTTTATATGTTTCATTCGAATTGTTTTGATTTGTATAAACAATATATCCTTCATATGTTCCTAGTTTTGCAGATTTCGGAACGTTGATTGTTGCATCCATATTTGCACTGCTATATTTTTTGACTTTTACCGATGATTTCACATCTAATGTAACCCCATTAGCTGCTGCATCTTGGCTCACCCTAGAATCATCTGTAGCACGTGCATCTAACGTTTGGAACTGAACCTTTACGTCATATGTCTTATCGACAGAAGATTTATTAAATAAAGTCATTGAACGTGAATCTGTCAGATTTTTCCCTGCAGGGGCTTGTTCACCAAAACTAACTGCACCAGTAATGTTTTTAATTTGTTTAATGCCCTTATCTGCTAAAGTTTCCCCACCATAATTTGTTGAATTATCTTTAACTGTTGAAGTTTTATCTTTTACTTGAATCTCCGTTTGTGTATGAACTGCATTGTATGGGTCTACTCGACCTGCCCCAACTTCATATACACTATATTTATCAGATAGTGGATCTGCTGTGTTCATTAGTGTAGCTTTAACATCTGCAGGCGTCATGTCAGGATGCGCTTGCTTGATTAGAGCTGCAACCCCTGCAACGTTAGGTGTTGCCATTGATGTTCCAGATAAGCGGTCATAAGCATATTGATAGTTTCCAATTTGATCTGCCCCATGCATATAAGAAGGAACTGTAGAGAAAACAGATACACCAGGTGCTGTTACTTCAGGTTTAATATCATATAACACTCGAGATGGACCACGTGAACTGAATGACGCTAATTTATCACCTGTTGTGACTACTTGCTTCATATTACTAAATGTAAAGTCCATAGAAGCACCAGCAGTTTTCAGTCCTCCTATTTGGGCAGCTAAAGCAGCACCTTGTGCATTACTAATTAAAAATGACGGAATATAGTTATAACCTTCTCCAAGGTATACATCTCCATTCGGCACAGGTGAATCATATAATACTGCCCCGATTGCTCCATGTGCTTTTGCTGTACTGATAAGTTGGCTTAAGGAAGCACTACCTCGTTGCGCTAATACAACTTTCCCCTTTGCATCAACTCCCGAATACGAAGCTTCAGTGCCATATAATACATTGACTAATTGCACAGTTTTCCCTTCAAAATCTGCTACGTTATCCGTTAAACCTTGAGCTGTAAGTTTTAAATCTGCTGTAACATCACCCGTAGGCGCTTTTAATGTTCCTGTATAAGTCGGAATATTCACAGAAGTATCGCTTGCCCCAACTGTAATAGCTAAAGGTGAGTTACCTGGCGCACCTAAGGAATACATCGTATCCCCAGAATTTCCTGCGGCAACAACTGCTGTCACTCCAGCCAGAACAGCATTGTTAACGGCAATCGTTGTAGGATATAATGGATCATTGTAGTCTGCTCCAAGAGACATATTAATAACGTCCATACCATCAGATACTGCTTTATCTAGTCCTGCCAAGATCGCAGACATTGAACCAGACCCATATGCTCCTAAAACACGATAAGAATAAATATCAGCATCCGGTGCAACACCTGTTACTGAAAGGTCTCCTTTATTTTTCCCTTGTCCAGCAATGATACCCGCAACATGCGTTCCGTGCTCAGTATAGTACGCTTCTCCGCTATCGCCTATCTCAGGCTGACCAGACTTCTGCCAATCTGCATACGTTGTTTCCATCGGATCATTATCATTATCTACGAAATCGTAACCACCTTTAAACGCATCTTTTAAATCTGGATGATTGTAATCAATTCCAGTATCAAGAATACCAACTTTTACGCCTTTTCCTGTATAGCCTTCTTCATGAAGTTTTTCAATACCAGGGAAAGTAACTGATGTGTGAGTTGCAGATTGCGTTCCTGATGTCGAAGATTCACTAATTGACGGTGGCTCAACATGAACTTGTAAATCACTATAAACAGATTGTACTGCTCCTGATTTAAGAAGTGATTTTATTTTGTTAGCTGGAATCGTCATTGCAACCCCATTAAATGCTTTCTTATATGAACGTTTAATTGAATATGGATTTTTCTTATCTTTTAGTTCACTACTGAAAATTGTTTTTAAATCCTTTTGGAACGTTTCGTGTGAATCATCAACTTTTGCTTGTGCATCCGCTGCTGAAAGCGTATCACCATTTGATGCTGCTTCTATAACCGCAGTCTGCTGAGGCTTGTCCTTAAACTCGACAATGACAGATGTAGGCTTGTCACTTGTTTGATCAACATCAGAAGATAATTGAAGACCCTCTTTGTCAGTTAATTTCAATTGCTTAATTGCCTGTAGCTGCTGTGGCGTAAGTTTTGAAAGCACTTGTTCAATTGCTGTTTGCGTTGCAGCTTTGGCAATTGTTTGATGTTGTGTTACTGGAAATGCATTAAATAGTACACCCGTACCTAATGCTACAACTGCTGTACTTTTGATTAAACGTTTCATCCTAGTTGTCTCCCCCATTTTTCTATTTTTCTATCTATTTTTCTTTCTATTTAAATTATACGGAAAGTTTATTGTTTTGGTATTTTGACAAAATTCATCAATTGATAATTTTTATTCGACTTATTACGACAAATATCTACATATTTATCTCGTTTCAATTCAAAATTTGCATATATTTTTCGTCAAAATCTTTAATTCAAAGGTTAAAAGTTTCAAGAATACTAGACTGCTAATAGACATTTATGAAATTCACCTTGAATCTGATTGCTTACCACTACGAAACAACGATTAATTACTATCAATACTCTTTCATAGCATTCGAGCGATTTATTGTCTACTTCAGTCCATTTTTTGGTACAAAGTATTTTCCTTTTTTATCTAAAATACAATAGTACAAACAAAAATTCAGATTCACTTATATAATAATGGACACGAAAAATTCTATTTAAAAGAAGCAATCTTAAATACCTTCTGCTTTCTATTATTCCATGGATTTATTTAATTATAGTTACATTAGTAAAAATGAATCTTTCATGCCATGCATTCACCTTCTAAAAAAAAAAAACGGTAACCTCCTTAGAGATTACCGCTTTTCTACTCTTATTTAAATTACTCTAATCCAAGCGCTTGTAAAACATCCTCTAATGTTTTTCCTATGTATTTCTTAACTGCTTTTGGAGAATTTTCATTCCATGGATTTTGCATCATGTAGTTATTTATGACATAGTATAACTCCATTTAGTTAAACGGCTGCTCCCTCTGTGCCAGTATTCTTTTTCCCTTTGCATCTATTTGTGCAGTAGTTCCGGTAATTCCATTTCAATACGAACCTACAGTTCTATATGCTACATTTTGTTAATTACAAAAAAAATATGTAATAACTGTTTATTATTCAAATAAAATGACTAGACTTTGAGAAATATTAACAGTAACTTAGCTGTTTTGATGAATTAGAATAAAAGGGTAATATTATATAGAAGAAAGCTGACAAAATTTTGATAAAAAAATGACCATTTTATACCTTCATTTAAGTTATAGTGCTTTACAAATAAAGATTCCAATGAATAATCATTGACGGCAACTAGACAAAGGATTAGGTTTTGTGATAAATTATTACAAGAAAAATCTGTTTAATAACTATATATTTTTAAAACGATGAAAAGGAAAGTAGTTTTTGCTATATTCGATAGCGAGCCAGGGACGGTGAAAGCCTGGTGATGAGGCATGGATGAAGAACACCTTTGAGTTCTAACCGAAAGGGTTATCTTAAGTAGGCTTAGACGTTTCCAGAACGTTATTAACTGGGGTAAGCAATATTAGCTTTAAAGTTGGTCATATTATGACAATTTGGGTGGTACCGCGGAAGTTAGCCTTTCGTCCCTATTTTTGGGGATAGAAGGCTTTTTTTTATGGAAAATTAAAATTAGGAGGCAAATTATGATAAAGACCGTAATTAAAGATTTATACAGAAATCAAGTAAATTTTAGCAACAAAACTGTTCAGATTTCAGGATGGATTCGTACTCTTCGTGATTCTAAAACTATTGGCTTTATAGAGTTAAACGATGGAACATTTTTTAAGAGTGTACAAGTAGTTTTTGAAGATAGTCTTGATAACTTCAAAGAAATCACGAAATTACCAATTAGCTCATCTGTTTTAATAGAAGGTGAATTTGTTCCAACTCCTGAAATGAAACAGCCTTTTGAAATTAAAGCGACAAAAATTATTGTTGAAGGATTATCAGATACAGATTATCCGCTACAAAAAAAGAGACATTCTCTTGAGTATTTAAGAACAATCTCTCATTTACGTCCGAGAGCCAACAGTTTCTCTGCCGTTTTCAGAATTAGATCTCTTGCAACTTATGCTATTCATAAATTCTTCCAAGAAAAAGGATTTGTCAATGTACATACTCCGATTATTACTGGGAGCGATACAGAAGGCGCAGGAGAAATGTTCCGCGTGACGTCAATGGATTTGAACCAAATTTCTAAAACTAAAGACGGAAAAGTAGATGACAGTGCAGACTTCTTCGGTAAAGAAACTAACTTAACTGTAAGTGGTCAATTAAACGCAGAATCATTTGCTCTTGCTTTCCGTAATGTGTATACTTTCGGTCCTACTTTTAGAGCAGAGAATTCTAACACTGCAAGACATGCTGCAGAGTTCTGGATGATTGAGCCAGAGGTTGCCTTCGCAGAACTATCTGATATCATGGACCTTGGAGAAGACATGGTTAAGTATGTCATTAATTATGTTTTTGAACATGCACCTGAAGAAATGGAATTCTTTAATAGCTTTATCGATAAAACACTTATCGAAAGATTGAAGAATGCATTAGAATCTGATTTTGGTAGAGTGACTTATACTGAAGCTGTTGAATTATTGCAGAAAGCTGATAAGAAATTTGAGTACCCTGTTGAATGGGGAACAGATTTACAAACGGAACATGAACGTTACTTAAGTGAGGAAGTTTACAAGCGTCCTGTATACGTAACTGACTATCCGAAAGAAATTAAAGCATTCTATATGAGAGCGAATGATGACGGTAAAACAGTAGCAGCGACTGATTTATTAGTTCCTGGTATTGGAGAATTAATTGGTGGAAGCCAACGTGAGGAAAGAGAAGACGTCCTTACTGAACGTATTAAAGAGCTTGGTATGGATGTTGAAGATTACTGGTGGTATTTAGAGCTTAGAAAATACGGTGGTACAAAGCATTCTGGCTACGGAATTGGTTTTGAACGACTTGTTATGTATTTAACTGGTATGAAGAATATCCGTGATGTTATCCCATTCCCACGTACACCAGGAAACGCTGATTTTTAATTTGATATGAAAAATAAAAATAGGATGCTTTCGGCATCCTATTTCTTTTTCTATTATATATAGCGGTTATTCTACTAATCATTAAACTAAGTGATTTAAGCAGTTAGTTTATTATTTTAATATCATCATCTATTTGTTCATCTACCGGTACACGTTTTCCTATTCCGAAAGCATAAAAACTAATTGTTACGATCGCCAAGAAAATAATCCCTACAATAAGCGAGATACGTGTGTCGTCATTAAACCACATTCCGATTAAAACCAAAACTAAATAAGCTAACGTTATATAGTTCGTAACAGGCGCAAAGGGCATTTTAAATGGATGATTGGCAATTTCTGCTCCCTTTACTTTTCTGAATCGCAAATGACTGATTAGAATGACAAACCACGGAATCATACCTGGTAGTACACTTGCACTGTATACATACACGAATAAATTTTTTGGTGCAATAAAGTTTAAAATTACACCGACTACTAAACCAATAAGAACACCAACTGTACCGAATAAAGGCACTCCGTTATTTGAGACTTTAGCAAAATATTTTGGTGCTTGTCCATTAACTCCTAATGTATAAAGCATACGTCCTGCACTGTAAATACCACTGTTACAGCCAGACATTGCCGCAGTGATTACTACAAAGTTAATGATTCCAGCAGCAGCAGTAATACCAACCTTTGCAAAAGTTACAACAAATGGGCTTCCAATCGAATTTAGTTCATTCCAAGGGTAAACCGTTACAATTACAAAAATCGCACCAATATAGAAGATTAAAATACGCCAGATCGTACTTTGAATCGCATCTCTTAATGTTTTTTTCGGATTTTCTGCTTCTCCAGCTGTAATACCAATTAATTCAACACCTTGATAAGCTCCAACAACTAGTGAAAGTGCAAAGAAGAAACCTGACCAACCACCTGTAAAGAAGCCTCCATGTTTCCATAAATTTGATAATCCAATCGCATGTCCACCGTTACCAAGACCGAAGAAAATTAGGCCAAATCCAGCAACAATCATCAATAAAATTGTAACGATTTTAATCATTGCAAACCAAAATTCAAATTCACCAAATGACTTAACAGAAATTAAGTTTGCTGCACCAAGAATCACAATTGCAATAAGGCCTGGTATCCAAGCAGGTAAGTCTGGAAACCAGAATTTCATGTAAGCTCCAACTGCTATAATTTCTGACATTCCAACAATAACCCACTGGAACCAGTTACTCCATGCAGTCATATACCCCGCTAACGGATGTATGTATTTATGGCCAAATGTTGCAAATGAACCTGTACTAGGCTCTAAAAACAACATTTCACCCATTGCACGCATAATAAAGAAAATAAAAATGCCCGAAATTGCATAAGCAAGCATTACTGATGGGCCTGTCCAATGAATCGTACTCGTTGAACCCATAAATAAACCTACACCGATTGTACCGCCCAAAGCAATCATCTGTATGTGACGCGCTCCGAGGCCTCTCTTCAATTCCTTTTGTGCCATGCTATTTCCTCCCCAAAGATAAGATACTATAATCTCTATTTTGTATTGAAATGATGAAGCAAGTGTCACTTTTATTATCTTTTTTAAAAACTGATCCCCAAAATCATTGTTATGCAACATATCTTACAGTTAAGCTTCTTCATTTCCCTTAGATTATTAGATACTGGTTACCTACCCTACTTTTCGAATTGGGTTAGAAACATCTTTCTTCCTTAAAACACTAACATAATAACCACATAAACCACCTATGAGCGATGGAACCAACCAACCTAATCCTAAACTATACATAGGGAGAAACTTTGTGAATAAATGATGTATTACTTCAATACGTATTCCAGCTGAGTTTAGACCATCAAATAGACTCACAATAAACGTTAAAATCAAACTGCCCTGATACACTTCTGGTCTGCCATTAAATTTATAGTGTAAGAATGTTAAGAAAATTAAAGATATGGCAATTGGATACAGTGTCATTAAAACAGGCACTGAAACTTTAATTAATTGTGTTAAACCTATATTTGCGATAAGTGTACTAAACACAGACATTATAATTGCAATCTTTTTATAAGAAATGGCTGGAAACAATTCATTAAAAAAAGAAGAACAAGCAGTGATTAGACCTACACTCGTCGTTAAGCAAGCCACGGTAATCATCAATCCAAGTAAGATTGCCCCATAAGAACCAAAATAATAGTCTGAAACCTTCGCTAATACTTCAGCACCATTATCTAATCGACCAAGTTTTTCAACACTCGATGCGCCCATATATGTAAGAGCAGAATAGATAATTGCTAAAAGTGAAGCAGCGATTGCTGTTGATTTTCCACAAACAATCATAAGCTGTTTTTTAGAAGTAACGCCTTTTCCTTTAATTGCATTTACAATAATAATTCCAAAAACAAAAGCTACAAGAGCATCCATCGTTAAATATCCTTCTTGAAATCCTTTAAAAAACACATGTGATGTGTACCCTTTAAAAGGCTCTTGAAATTTTCCGATTGGACGAACAATAGCTACAACAACTAGCAATCCGATAAATGTTAATTTAATAGGAGTCAGAAACCTTCCAACTATATCAATAATCTTTGTAGGATTAAGTGATAACAAGCAAGTAACTGTGAAAAATAAAATTGAAAATATGATTAATGGAACAGGACTTGCATCATTTGATAAAAAAGGTTTAACGCCAATTTCAAACGATACATTCCCTGATCTAGGGATAGCGAAAAAAGGACCAATTGCTAGATAAAGGACCGTAGTAAATACAATACCAAACAACGGATGTACCCGTCTAGCTAAAGATTGTAAGTTTTTTTCACCTGAAAAGACAAATGCAGTAACGCCAAGTAGTGGTAATCCAACTCCAGTAACTAAAAACCCTGCATTAGCTATCCATAAATTTTTTCCGGCTAACTGTCCAAGAATAGGTGGAAAAATTAGATTTCCAGCGCCAAAAAACAATGCAAATAGCATAAAACCAAGTATGATTATAAATGAATAAGGTACTCTTGATGACATTAAACAACAACTCCGATAAATAATTTGAATTTGTATAAAGTTTCACAACTTATACTAATAAAAAGCTATCTTCTATTCACTAATTTTTATTTCGTCTCTTTTTACGACCAAACAATCTTACCTCACATTTTTATCAAATTCAATAAATTATAATAATTAAGATTAGACAGTTTTTCTAATCTAGATCGATACTCAGTAGTTTTACTTTAGTTTTATTGTTGATTGGCAACTAAATTTTGATTCAAAGAAATTTTGTATGTTGGTGTGAAGATGTATGAAGATGGAGCCACTCTCATCTTCTGTGTAGAAATACGAACAAATTATGGCTTTTGTTGATAAAGTTGTGAACTTTATTGATATAGTTATTATTTTTGTTGATATAGCACTAAAATTTGTTGATATAGCTTTGATTTTTGTTGATAAACGGTTTTACTCAACA
This sequence comes from Arthrobacter citreus, assembly GCA_013200995.1. Classification (GTDB taxonomy): domain Bacteria; phylum Bacillota; class Bacilli; order Bacillales; family Bacillaceae_G; genus Gottfriedia. The sequence goes on from CP053688.1 coordinate 3,079,452, forward strand.
GAGGGTTCTATTTTTGAGATACATTCAATAACACCTAAAACGTAACACCTGTATAGAACAGGCAGAATTTGCCCCAAACTAGGATACTCGCGCATAAAATTAAACTAAGTAATGGGGTATCGTGTTGCACAAATATTTTCAGTTCCATTCAAAAATGGATAAGTTTCACCTTTTTTCAGTGGAACACCTATTAACAATTGGTATTATTTTTGCACTTTGTATTCTTCTTTTTATCTTTAGAAAACAGCTCCAAGAGCAAGTAAGCGAACGATTTTCCCGTTATACTTTAGCGTTACTATTGTTGGCTTCTGAAGTTTTTTATCAACTATGGCTTTTATATGAGAATGCCTGGTCATTAAAAACAGCTTTGCCACTTCAACTTAGTGATATTGCAGTCATTTTGGCAATTGTGATGCTACTGACAAATAGCTACAGATTGTTTCAATTCATGTATTTTGCAGGATTAGGTAGTTCGATTCAAGCAATCATAACACCCGATCTTGACAGATTTTCATTTCCGCATATTCGATATTTTGAATTTTTTGTTTCGCACGGAGGAGTTGTACTCGCTTGTTTATTTATGGTTGCGGTCAGTAAATACCGCCCGACCATATCTTCCCTGTGGGTAACGGCCCTCATCGTTAACCTTTATGCAGCCTGCGTATTTTTCATAAATAAAACACTGAAAACAAATTTTCTTTACATTATGAAAAAACCCGCAAGCGCGTCACTATTAGATTATCTTGGTCCATGGCCATGGTATATTCTCTCATTGGAATTAGTTATGATTGTAAGCTTTTACCTTCTGTACAGCCCATTTTGGCTGAAAAGGAAAATCGAAAGAAAGTAATCGAAGTACATTTAGAGGATTTATGGAAATATAGTAAATAGGAACCGACTATCATCCATCGATTCCAAGTATGTTTAACTATTAAAACAGGACAGAGTAATTAAATTTTCAACTCTAAATATTAGAACCCATTACCTATATTGTCTTTTGTAATATTTCACTTTTAATGAAGAAAGGCGACAAAATACCCGCGAACATTTAACTAAATTCCTCATGGGAACGTTAGTCTTATTTCAGTGGTAACCCCTTTCCAATTACTTAAATTAATAATGGATTCTTAGTTCTATAGGAACTATCCCCAAACCAGACCTGCGCAACATATTGATTATCGCGAACTCAAAGCTAGTACGAGTATTAAACGATTTATTTATTTTCAATTTACTATTTTCGGCTTACCCCTATTCCTAATAAAGGTTACTAAGTACCGCTGCATATACTAATATTATCTTCCTACATGGAGATTCTAAAAAAGAAAGGAGTAAGATCCATGAATAAAAAACAATTAGAACGAATCAGTTCCGGAAAGGGTTTTATAGCAGCATTAGACCAAAGTGGCGGAAGTACGCCTAAAGCCCTTCTGCAATATGGCATTAAAGAAGATAGCTATTCGAATGAAAAAGAGATGTATGAATTAGTGCACGAGATGAGAACGCGTATTATAACAAGTCCAGCGTTTGATTCAAAGTTTATCTTAGGTGCAATCTTATTTGAAAATACGATGGATCGTTATATTGATGGGCAATATACAGCTGATTATCTCTGGGAGAAAAAAGGTATAGTACCTTTTCTAAAAATAGATAGTGGGCTTGCTAATCTTGAAGATGGAGTTCAACTCATGAAACCCATTCCTGGCTTGACCGACTTGCTTAATCGGGCGAATAATCGTAACATTTTTGGAACTAAAATGCGTTCGCTTATCAAAGAAGCAAACGCTGCCGGAATTAAAAAAGTTGTTAAGCAACAGCTTGATATCGCTAACCAGATAGTAGATATGGGACTAGTACCGATTATCGAACCGGAAGTTGATATTAACAGTGTGGATAAGGAAGCATCTGAAAAACTACTAAAGAATGAAATCCTTGCTCAATTATCTACCCTTGATAAAGATGCTAAGGTCATGTTAAAACTTTCCATCCCTACGAAAAACAATTTCTACACTCATTTAATAGATGATCCTCATGTAGTAAGAGTTGTGGCTTTATCCGGTGGGTACACGCAAGCAGAAGCTAATGAAAAACTAGCTCTGAATCACGGATTGATTGCCAGCTTCTCACGCGCCTTATCGCAAGGGTTAACTGCCGGGCAAACTGACGAAGAATTCAATTCGATGCTTTCGAAATCTATAAATAGCATATACGAAGCTTCTATTAAATAATAATGTTGGAATAATAGCTCGCACCCGTACTAATGAAAAACAAAGTACGGGGCTTTTTCTATTCATTTATCCTTATAGCAAAGATTAATTATTTTATTGATCCACTCTTTTTAAAATAACGGTACTTATTTTATCTTTCCAGTAAATTTCAATATGTACTTCATTTTCATTATCAAGGAACTCACATCCACCGCACTCTCTTTTTTTACTATGGAATTCATTAGATTTATTTAACAAAAAAGCCTCACTCCCAATTATTCCATGGCTATACTTAATCAAATAGTGCGAGGGTGACTTAGCTAAATCTTTATCATACTTCCCTTTATATTTTATTGTTGTTTCAAATAGGATATCAGTACCTACCAAGGTCATTTTGTGTGAAATTTCCCAATTATTGTCCACACCTTTAAAACTAACTGTTTTGCTTTGAAAAAAATGATTTTCTATTTCTCCATGTACTAGAGCAGTTGAATTAAATAAGAACAGTAAACAAAAAATAAGAACCGCTTTTTTCATTCGAAATCTCCTGTTTTTATGTTTAATATTCAACTGAGTTATGGACTTTTATGCAGTTAAATACTATTTAGTCATAAAAAAAATCGACTAAATAGTCGATTTATCTCATTTAAAAATGTTCATAGTTTTTTTAGATAGCTAAATTGTTTTTTAGTGTTCAATCCTTCTGGTGGTGGAATTGCATTTTCAGCTACCTCTTAATGCATTAATATCAACAAGCCATACTTGCTAGGACTACATCGATATCAAAACATAGTTATATAACCTAATGAGGTATTATAATGCCCGGTCCTCTACTCCCCTATTTTCTTTGGCTATTATACCTTTTTTATTCCCTATCCATCTGACAGACACGAAGCTACTAACAAGTAATACAAATGCACCGAATAGATAAGGTAGATTGATATGAATATCGAATAAAAAGCCAGCAAGTACTGGTCCAAAAATTTGACCGAGACTCATATATGCATTGTTCAGTCCTGCTACAAAACCTTGTTCATTACCCGCTTCCCTCGAAAGTAATGTGTTAATCGTCGGGCGTAATATGTTATTAAATGTAAAGTACAACATTGTAATGACCATTACATAAAAGAAATTTCCTGAAAATAGCAAGGAAACAAGTGAAACGCCAGATAACAAGAGCATACTGCTAATAATTGGCTTTTCCCCAAATCTTTGTGTAAGTCGGTTCGTCAGTACCAATTGGTTGAATGTACCGATAAATGAACAGACCATAAACAGGATGGATATTTCTCTAGTCGTAAATCCATAGCTCTGAGTAACGAACAATGGGTATATTGCTTCAAAGTGAGTAAGTCCGAAACTAAGTGCGAATATCAATAACAATAAGATAAAATAGCGAGATTTAACCGATTGTGCAAGTTGTCGAAAAATATTATCCTTCTTTGGTTTTGATTTTAGATGCATGAGGCGTTCCTCTGCAGTTTTGGATTCCGTTAGTAATGGTATGCAACTAAGTACTGCCAAAAATCCAATACTTGCAGACGCAAAGAAAGGAGTTCTCGTTCCAAACTCAGCAAGTAGTCCTCCTAAACCTGGTCCAACAATAAAACCAGATGACATTGATGCGCCTAGAAATGACATTGCTCTTGGCCTTTGTTCTTCTGTCGTAATATCAACAACATAAGCCATAATAGAAGGAATCAAGGCTGCTGCTCCCATCCCACCAACTAATCGCGAGACAAGAAAAAGCGAAAAGTGATCTGCAGTAGCAGCCAATAGGTTAGATAAAACGAATAGGCACAGTCCAACAACAATCATCGGCTTCCGTCCGTATTTGTCTGAGATATTACCAGCTATTGGCGAGAACAAAAATTGTGTTAAGCCAAATGCGGATACTAAATATCCCGCTGCTTTTCCTCCTGCTCCAAAATCTATTAAAAGCTCTGGAAGAATCGGAATAACAAGTCCAATCCCAAGCATTGCAAGAAACATATAAAACAGTAAAAACGGTAGCGCAGTTTTTCGTAACATGGATTTTTCCCTCTTTTACTCGTATTGCTCAAAAAATATATTTTTCATTTGGAATACCTTAATTAATTTGATACAAATATATCTGCTTTTGAATAGTGTAGAACTGCTTCTTCTAAAACATCTACTCCAATTAAAATATCATCAATATCCGTGAACTCATCTGGATGATGGCTAAGACCATCCTCAGATGGAACAAAAATGAGACCTACAGGAGCAAGCTTTGTCATATTCATTGCATCATGTCCTGCACCGCTTTGCATCACTTCAAAAGGAAGTTCTTTTTCAACGCAAATAGCTTGTAACCCATCAATCAGTTTAGGTGAAAGCAATACAGGTTCTTCTGTACTGATGATTTTACTTTCTATTTCTAGCTTTCTATTTTTTTCAATCTTTTCGATCGTTTTTAATAGATAATCCAAAACAAACTTTCTTGATTGTACTGAAGAAGATCGAATGTCTATTTTCATCAGCACTTCTCCTGGAACTACGTTCATCGCACTAGAATGGATATCCAATACACCAACTGTCGCGACAGTGCCATGTTCTTGTTCATGTATTGCAACTTTTTCAAGCTCTAAAGCGATCTCGGAAGCTCCAAGAAGTGCATCTTTTCTCATATTCATTGGGGTGGTTCCAGAATGAGACGCTTTTCCGTTTATTTTAACTAGAAGTCTAATAGGTGCTGCAATTCCAGTAACAATTCCAATTTTTTTATGATTATTTTTCAATATTGGACCTTGCTCAACATGAAGTTCAAAAAACGCTTTAAATTCCTCATCTGCTCTACTAGCTTCATCAATACTATTGAAATCAAGAGCACAGTGAGCAAATGCTTTCTCCATTGTGATGCCATTACGATCTTCTAAATGACGGTACTTCTCTTTTTCAATGATCCCGGCCATCGCTTTACTCCCAACAGTTGATACCCCAAAGCGAGAAGATTCCTCACAAGCAAATGAGATAATTTCAATTGGGTGGTCAGTCACAATATGCTTTTCATTTAAACGCGCAATAACTTCGAGTGCCGCAATGACGCCAACTACTCCATCATATTTCCCACCCTCGTACACTGAATCCAAATGAGATCCCATTACAACAGGAGGGAGCCCTTTTACTCTGCCTTCTCTTCTTGCTATCACATTTCCACATTGATCCATTTGGATATCTAATTTTTCTGCTTTACACATACGGATAAATGCATGTGTACAAGTTTGTTCCATATTCGAATACGCTAGTCTTGTAATTCCTTTTTCCCCAGTATTATATTGACTAATTTTATTAAAAAGTGTTAAGTATCTTTCTTTACGATCCATGAGATATCTCCTGTCCTGTTATTTATCTTTTTTCCTACACTTAACCGGAAGTAACCCTCCACTAATCGAAATTTCATTTTATTGAAGGTAAGAGAAAACACTTTACATCATGTTCCTCATGAAAAGTTTATTTATAAAATGGTAAAATCCGACTCCAATGACAAGAGAGCCGGACTGTGTTATTTTCGTAAACGATCTAGGAGTAAAGCTCTGCTGATACTGGCTTCACTTAAATATATGGTGTAGAAAAAGATTATTTATTTAGTTTGTGAAAATGGTCAAATAAGTTATCACAATCTTCTCTTTTGTCCACTTTAATCAGATCAAGAACACTTTTATCTTCTCCTGTTAAATATTTTCGAAGATGTAGATCAGAGAACCCGTGAACATCAGCGTCTTCTGAAGTATTGCAATAGTAAACTTTCTTAATCCCAGCCCAAATAATTGCAGCTACACACATTGGACATGGCTCACAAGTTGCATAAATTTCACAATCAGATAAATCCATTGTTTCTAACTTCTTGCAAGCTTCTCTGATTGCAACCATTTCTGCATGTGCAGATAGGTCAGTATCTCTCATCATCGTGTTGCTTACAACTGCGATAATTTCATCGCCTCTAACGATTGTTGCACCAAATGGTCCCCCAACTTTATTATTCATTCCTTTGATTGTTTCTTCTGCTGCCATTTTCATGTAATCCATTATTAAATCCTCCTATTATATAATGACTATATAGGTGTCTATATGTTACCCAGTCGTCCTATGAATCTTACTAATTCGCTTTGCTTATTCTTCCGAAAATGGTGTATAAAATAAACGAAACGATTAATCCACTAAAGAAGGCAAATTCATTCATTTTCACTAAAAACGGCACACTCTTAAGGAAAGCACCCGACATCGGAAGTATAAAGCTGATGACCAAAACAATCATAGCAATTGGATTATAGCCGTTCTTATACTCTCCATTACTGCCCTTTGGAACATAAATATGATCCAGATTTATCTGTCTTTTGCGGTGAATATAAAAGCTTGAAAGCATAATACCTGCGATTGGTCCGAAAATTGAACCAATAAAGCTATAGAAGTAAAATAACGTCGTTGGGCTTTCTACAAGCTTCCATGGTAGAATTAGCGTTCCAATAATTGCTGTTAAAATTCCTGCTGATTTTACTGTAAACACCTTTGGGAAAAGAGCAGTCATTTGTAATCCTGATGGTAATAGGTTAGCAAATACACAAAACGCTGTAGCACCAACGTTTAATGCAAGTATTAAAACAAGAACTGAGAATGTATTTTCGATTTTATCGATCGCATGAACAATATTAAAGATTGGTTCACCGAAAGCTATTTCAGTACCTGCAATTAATGCAACACAAGTAATGGCAAAAAGGATATAAGATAAGATAAACCCTAATGGTAATCCAATTATGGCATCCTTTGGACGTTTAGCTCGATTCGTAAAATCCGAAATATTCACGATTGGACCTGCCCAGTTAGATACTAAAGCACTCACACAGGCAATAAACACTAGTGGGCTACTTGTTGGGTTCTTTGGAACATAATCAAAAATTGGCCCAAAACCTCCAGCCATATTAATCGCCCAAACAGCTGCACCAATGATAAAGACGTAGACAATAGGTGAAGACCAGCTACCAAATTTGTTAAGAACATTCATTCCACCTAAGAAAAGTAAAACAGTTACTGTCCAAAGTATTACGTATGAAATCATCGTTGGGACTGTTAATCCAAGTAGATTAAAGTCACCACCTAGCGTCATATAATTTGGAAAAAATCTTGCAAAAATGACATTTAAAGATTCCGCTCCGACCACGGTTGTGGTACCAAAAAATACTAAACCAGCTATTAGACCACGACATAATGCTGGGATAATAGCTCCTTTTACTCCAAACGTATCACGGAGTAACATCGCAAATGGCAAGCCATATTTTGAAGCAGCATAACCATTAAGGCAATAAAACGCTGCGACAATACTAGCTGAAAGCATAACTGCTAAAATAACTTGCTTGGTGTTTAAACCGAGGACAAAAAAACCTGCTACTGTCATATAAGACATAATATTATGAACCGCACCCATCCAAACGGTAACATAGTTGGACATTCCCCAATCTCTTTGATTAGGCATTTTAGGTAACAGTTCTTCCGAGTACCCATAAGATTGATAGATCTCATGGTCACTGGCTGCTAATTTAGCTTCTTCCATCATTAACACCCCTTCCTCATTTGAACATTGATTTCCTTACTATTTTGTAATCTAATGCAGAGCCGTCTTTATATTATGCATTTACAATATGAGTACCTGCTTGCTCGTTGATTGCTTCTTTTAAGCTTTCAGGATTCGTTATAATTACTCGTTTTCCATTATTTTGTAAGAAACTTAAACTAGCCTCAATTTTTGGTAGCATACTTCCTGGAGGAAAATGATTTTCAAGGACGTACTGTTTCGTCTCTTCTACAGTAATTTTTTCAAGTGCTTTTTGATTTGGTTTACCAAAATTGATACATACCCTTGGAACGCCAGTTGTGACAATTAATGTCTCCGCTTGAATTTGTTCTGCTAAAAGACTTGTAGCAAAATCTTTATCGATTACTGCGTCAATTCCTTCGTACGTTTTATCGTCCTTTTTCACGACAGGAATTCCACCGCCACCTACAGCAATTACTACGTAACCATCCTCAATTAAAGAATGGATTACCTCTTTTTCAACAATATCAGTAGGTCTTGGAGATGGAACAACTCGTCGATACCCACGGCCAGAATCTTCCACAAAAACCCAACTTGGGTGATCTTTTTTCATTTCTTCAGACTGTTCTAGTGAAAAGAATGAGCCAACAGGTTTCGTAGGATTTTTGAAATTAGGATCATCAGCGCTAACTTCAACTTGAGTTATAACAGTCGCTACTTTCTTGTTTATCCCTCTTTTTGCAAACTCGTTTGTTAAAGCTTGTTGTATTTGATAACCAATACCACCTTGTGTATCTGCCACGTTGTTAACAAGAGGGACTGTCGGCATACCTGCTACTTCACTAGCAATCTCAGATCTTTGTAATGCAAATCCAACTTGTGGACCATTACCATGAGTTATGACAATTTCATATCCTTCTTGAACCATGTCTACGATATTTACAACCGTTTCTTGTACGGCTTCATATTGGTCTTGAGTTGTGTTGCGACCGTTTTCTCTAACTAGAGCATTGCCTCCGATCGCAACGATCACTAAATTCCCCATTATTTACCTCCTAGTTGTCTAAACTCGTTAATACTTAACAAATTTAGAGATTGCTCTTTATGCATCTGATATAACGAATTAGTTGGATCATTTTCAATAGCATTTTCAATTGCTTCTACAGCTTCTTCATGTCTTTCTAGCGATCTAAGACTATTCGCTTTATGAAACGAAAAATCATATCTTTTTGGCTGAAGAGCTAGAAGATTTTCCATGGCATGTACAGCTTCCTTATGTCTTCCAAGTTCTCTTAAATAATTTGATTTATGGTATAGATAGAAAGTTTCATTAGGAGCAAGTAAGACAGCTTTATCATATTCACCTAGTGCTTCATCTGGTCTATTCATTAATCTTAAGCAATTGGCAGTGTAAAAATAAAAATCAAGATTTGTAGGATCAACAGCTAGCGCATGATTGTATTGCTCAAGAGCTTCTTCATATCTTTTTAATTCTTGTAAAAAATGCCCTTTGTAGTAGATTAAATCTAAGTTTTTACTGTCTAATTCAAGAGCGCTATTTATCTCAGAAATGGCTTCTTCGTATCGATTTTCATTAGCAAGTACTTTTGCTTTTTTAATAGATTCATTTTGTTCCACATACTCTTTATTAAGTATTTTTACAACCTTATGCTGATTCAGTTCAATTGCATGTTGCAAAGAAGATTTTCCATCACGGTCTGCCAAGTTTACATCCGCACCCGTATCAACAAGTAGTTCAATTACATCAGAGTATAACCGGCCTCCATTTCCCAAAATAACTGCCTCAAGTAAAGCCGACCAGCCTAACTTATTGGCATGATTAACAGGAACTCCGGCCTCTAAACAAATTTGTACAGTCTTTAAATAGCCTTTTTCACTAGATGGTAATAAAGCTGTTCCACCAAATCGATTCACGCTATTTAAATCAGCCCCATACTTTAACATCATGCTTAATATTTCATGAAATCCATTTGCTCCCGAACAGATAAACGGAGTTAATTGGGTAATGTCTCTTGTGTTAACATCACTGCCAGCTTCTAATAAACTTTTTACAATTGCAATTTGATTTTTTTGAGTAGCCGCCATTAAAGCTGTACGACCATCAGCATCTTTATACTCAACACTTGCTCCTTTTGATAAAAGCAGTTCTACTGTTGGTAAATCTCCTCGTTCACTTGCGAGAATTAATTCTGAATTTAAGGATTGATTTTCCATAGCATTTCTCTCCTTCAGTTGTTTTCTTATATGAAATGGCTGGCCACTTTATTTAAATAATCCTGGGTTTCCTTCCTCAAAAAAGTGTAGTTAAATCTTTTTGTTTCTAGGAATGAATTGTGGGGTCTGACACTGACTTTCGATTCAGACCCCAAGCAATCATTTAAAATTTTTAGGATGATTAAGTGTGACAATCTATATGGGGGGAATCCCTGGCGATGTCAACAGTTTAAAAGTGGTTTAGAGTACTAGATTCGAATAATTCAAAGCACGTATTCCTGAATTATCCGAGTAAAGTGTTACGATAAGATGTTTTCACTTAAAGTTAATAAGGCCTTTTCAAAAGCTTCAACTGGTGGATAAGTGATACCCGCACCGATCATGCCAATACCAGCTTCTTTATGTGCAATAGCTGTATTGATAACTGGCATGATACCTGTTTGAATTACTTTTCTTACATCAATACCTGTTGAAATACCCATGAAATCCAATAAAGGAATCGTGACATTTGGATTTTCATCTGTTGTGATTTCTTTCATTTTTGTAGAAAAACCAATTGCCTCATCAACCGTTCCACCTACAAGTGCAACAATCGCTGGAGCTGTTGCCATTGCAAATCCACCAATGCCGTAAGTTTCAGTAATTGCACTATCTCCAATATCCAATCCTGAATCTTCTGGTTTGTATCCAGCAAACATTGGTCCTACAACCTTTTGCGCTGGTCCGGTAAACCAAGTGTTTCCTGCCATACCACTTACACGAATACCGAATTCTACACCATTACGAGCCATCGTTGTAACAATCGTACTATTTTTAATACCATGAGCAGCATCAAGTGCACATTTACAAAGCGCCATCCATGTTGGACCAGAGAAATAATCACTGCTAGCTACGAAATCAAATACTTCACGCTTTTGTTCAGTTGTAAAATCTGTTTCCAAAATAAATGGAGTTAATGCTTGAATTAACAGAGCTGTACCTGCATTGTTTCGATTGTGACACTCATCACCCATGTGAAGAGCTTGTGCAAGCATTAAACGTAAATCAATTCCATTCTTATTTAATTTCATCGCATCTCTTAAAATAGGAGCAAATACATCACGCATCCAGATTAAACGATCAACAACACTTTGATCATTTGCACCCATTCTAAGAATTTTTGCCATCTGTTCACTTAAGTTTGTATAAGCAATATTGCCGTAAGTTTTATTCTCAACAATGTGCATGAACATAGAAGCTGAAGTTACCCCAGCCATAGAACCTACACAATTGTGTTCATGACATGGTGAGAAAGTAATTGCTCCAGAAGCCGCAACCTCATAAGCTTCCTCTAAACTATTTGCTAAGCCTTCATACACAATTGCTCCTGTAACCGCACCTTTCATTGGGCCGCTCATTTTTTCCCATGTAATCGGTGGACCTGAGTGAAGGATTGTATGTTTAGTCATACCTGGCACGCAATTGATTGCTTGGTCGAAGCCAATTAGTACTGGTTGAGAATTAATAATTCGTTCTACAGCTAATTTATTTGCTGCTTCAATTTTTTCCATTACGCTTGGATCTTCTAACTTATCTAGAGCTGCAATTAATTCAGGATTTCCTCCACCTGGTGGCGTCCATTCTAAATGAGTTGCACTTGCATTTTGCTTTAAAATATCATCTTTAAAAAATTCAATCCCCACGTTAATAGCAGAAATTTTACTATTAAAAAGTTCGTTAATTTTATTCATGACTATTCTCCTTTCACTACGAATTCTCTAGCTAATAGTCCTGCGTTCGTACTACTGCTAGCATGTGTAACACCTACAGCTAATAATTTGTTCACTTGATCTTCAAAGTTTTGAGGGTCTAAGTCTGTACCAAGAACATATCCAATAATCTCTAAGTGACGGCCTTCTTTTTCAGCCAATTCCTTCGCTTCGATAATAGCTGGAAGCATTACACCAACTGGATCTTCGTGTGAACCATAGCCTAAAACAAAGTCCATAACGATCACACCAACTGATGGATCCTTCGCTTCTTGTAAAAATCTAGCGATTCGTGTAGATGGATCAATCATTGGATGAGGTTTTCCTTGTGTAAAGTCATCATCACCTAAGTCAATGAAAGTATGCTCCTGACTAACATTAATGTCTTTTAAAAGGTAATTAGGATTTTTCTGGATGTTACTATAAACATTGTCAAACTTATCAAGTGCTGCATACATCGCTTCGTCACATAATGTACCGCCACAAAATAGTCCACGAATATATTTTTGTTCCGGTGTTAATTTAGCACGAACTTCTTCGATTAGAGGAATATTTAAAGCACGTTTATTAATTTTGCTTTCATCAGCTCCTGCTAATAGAACTGCCTTAAGCGCAGCTTCTTTTGACATTTTTGCAAAATATCCTCCAGCCTGAACTACCTTCGCTTCATCTCCACCAATGAACCAAACGACAACTGGTTTTTTGCATTGTTTAATTTGGGCTAACACTTTCTCTTCTACACTTGGTGCAGGTGGCTTAGAAACAAGAACAATTACTTTAGTAGCCTCATCATCATCTAACGCTTTAATCGCATCTAACATCATAATTCCGCCAACTTCTTCACTTAAATCACGGCCACCAGTTCCGATTAACTGAGTTATTCCACCACCGAAATCATGGATACGAACACTAACCTCTTGACTACCAGTTCCAGATGCACCGACGATTCCGATGTTTCCTTTTCTTACTCCATTAGCGAATGCTAACCCAACGTTACTAATAATCGCTGTTCCACAATCTGGACCCATCATTAATAATCCTTTTTCATGAGCAAGCTTTTTCAATTCGACTTCTTCTTCAACGCTTACATTATCGCTAAATAGCATGACATGAAGATCATTTTCAAGTGCTTTTCTTGCTTCTCTTGCAGCAAATGCACCATTAACCGAAATAACTGCTAGATTTGCTTCGGGTATACTCGTAGCAGCTGAAGTAATCGTTGAATAAATAATCTCGCTTTTACTTTTAGAGTTATTCTTTTTAGTTAATAATTCATCAATTTCTACGAAAGCGTTTTCAATAAGTTCATCAGTTTCTGCTTTAACAGCAATAATCAAATCACTGTTTTTTGCTTCTTCAATCTCAGGAGTGTTCAAACCTACATTTTTAATTACTCCTTTATTCATTTCAGTACCCATTGCAATGATCGCTTGTTCTATGCCTTCAATTTGGTTCGCTTTCGTTGATAAAGACATTAAAGAAACTGAATCAAAAAATGTATTTGGCTTTACCACAACTTGTACAGTCATAATCTACCTCCAGCTTTAATTTTCGCTTCCAACCCACAGACAAGTCCTAAGGCTATATCTGTTCCGGATGAAGACCCGATGTTTAATACTTTGTTTAAGGAGAGAATCAAGTCCTCTTCTGTCCCATTTATTAAGGTATGAATTAATTGAATAAGTGACTCTCTCACTTTGCCAATTGATGCCTTTTTTATCGCCATATAGCTTATTTCATTTGTTAAGCTTTTCGCTTTCTTAACCACTTCTTCACAAAATGATTTATTGGTAAATCCTGAATTCGTGTTCAAAATGGTTAATATTCCAACTAGAAAATCATCACCAGATGGAGTTAATCCAGAACCAAGACCTATTAGTGATTCTGCATGCTGTAAGGCACTAGTCATCCGGTTGTTTACTAAATCATTCAATAGTAAACCCGTTCTTTCTTGAAGTAGTTTCGACATTTCCTTTTCAAAAGAGGTCTGAAATATAGAGGTATTCTTTATTCCACCGCTTTTTCCATGAAGGTCGATGTAGTTCTTCATGAATGCGAGATGATCTTTCAAACGTTCGATATTATTAGGTAATAAAGGGAGTTTGCTTTCCCATTGTTCAACATTCATAATCTGAATGGATAATTTATTCGCTATGTGTAGAATTTGATTTTCTACATATACCGCGTCGTTTATTTTTAGATCCATCCTGTCAAAACAATCGACATCGATCACAAGTGTATTCGGCCCGTTATCTATTTCATTACAGGCGACTGTGTACAGTTCACCATCTTCTAAACATTGAAAATTGAATGTCCGATGAAATATACTGTGAACAAAACCACTCAAGTTCGAATTTTTTATTTTTTGGATAAAATCAACATCACCAGATTTTGCAAATACCATTCGAGTCACCTCATCAATCTGGAAGAAATGCAATTTTCTATCCAGTACATCCACTCTTAATTTCCTGAAAACTCATATGCAACTTGCCTATGATAAAATTTGTTAGATTGTTACAAAATAAGCTATTATAAAAATATTTTTTAGTCTAAAACCTACTTTTCTTTGTAATAAAAACGAAGATTTTCTACAAAATAATTGACGATTAGCTAACCTTACGTGATTATTTTAGAATGAATACCTTATTACGTCATCGTTTACAAAAACCAAAAATCAAGGATGTCATTTAGGCATATTGCACAAATATATATGATTAAATTATGTCAAAGGAGTTGAGAAATTTTGCTAACAATTAAGGATTTATTAGAAATAAAAGCGATTGATGGAATTAAACTTGTTGGAGGAGAAAAGGGGATTAATAACGTTATTTCTCTTGTTAATATCATGGAAAACCCTGATGCGTTTGACTGGTTGTCGTCAAATGAATTGCTTCTATCAACTGGTTATATTTTTAAAGGTCAGGTAGATTTACAAAATAAAATTATTAAAGAGCTTTCAGAAATAAATTGTTCCGGTCTCATTATTAAAATGAAACGATACTTTGATCAAATTCCCCAAAATATGATTGATCAAGCAAATAAGTATGGTTTACCTCTTTTAGAGCTACCATTCGAATACACGTTATCAAATGTCATATCAATTATTAATGAAAAGGCATCCGGAAGATATGATTTACTGAATAGAAAAACGTTGGACATGCATAATACGCTCTTTAGAATTGCATTAGAAGGAGGAGGAATTGAACGAATATCTTCTACGGTATCTGAAACCGTTAATAATCCCATTCTGATTGTAGACGATCATTGGGATTTGATTCACTTCTCAGAACACAAAGATAATCCAACCTATTTAGCCTATTGTCTAAATCTTGTAAAAGGTAGACAAGTGTTCCATAAAGAATTCATCGATTCGATTCCACACAGCATTAGCCAAATGAAAAAGCTAATAAAACGGATCTATTATTTGGAAGATTTAGAAGTTAAATGTAGAATCCTGCCAATTGGGGTTGCAAGCGATATTTTTGGATATATCGTTGTTTGGCAAACCGTAAATGAATTATCGGAATTTGATTATATTGCACTAGAACAGGCCTCTACGATCATAGCGCTTGAGATGATAAAACAGAGGGAAATAGAAAGTGTTAAACAAAAAATTAGAAATGATTTCTTTGATGATTTATTAAATGGAAAAATAACATCTAAAGAATCGATTAAAACGCTTTGTGACTTACATGGCCTGAATCCAAATTATATGTACTACTGTATGGTTATTAATATCGAATCAGATGAACTTACAAACATTGAAGACATGGTTGATTGGAGATATAAACTAGAAAATAAAGCAAGAAAATGCGTAGATATAGTTTATGAGTGTGCGAGTCAAATAGATGGAGAAATTACATGCTTGCATAGAAACAACCGACTCATTATTTTGATTGGACAAAGTGATAACAAATCTTCTATATCCTTAAATGAAGCAAAATTAAATGCTAATACAATTCTCAAAGTACTTACTAAAAACATTAATAAAACGACTTTTTTAATTGGAATAGGCCGCCAGTTTAAAACGATTAGTTCAATTCAAAAAAGTTTTTCTGAAGCCCATGAAGCCATTAGACTGATGCAGAAATTTGATAAAAAAGAAGGAATATCTCATTTTGAAGATTATGCGGTCTATCATCTTCTAGATTCAAATATTAAAGATATGCAGTTAGAAAACTTTTTCATGAAATCTCTCGGAAAAGTATATGAACATGATCAACTTCACGAAACAGGCTATATACAAACACTAGAGAACTATTTCAATCACAACCAAAATTTAAGTGAAACAGCAAAAGGAATGTTTCTACACAGAAACACTCTCATCTATCGAATTGAAAAAATCAAAGAAATATTAAATACAGATTTAAAGAATGCAGAGGATTTACTACAAATCCAGATAGCATTAAAGATTTTCCGACTTTTACAAAAAAATCTTCCACACATCAACAATGAAATCTAACTAATTTTATCTCTACTATTGGACGTGAACGAATGAAAAAAACAGTTATTTACAAAAAAAATGATCGCTTTTCTCTTCAAGCAGACTTTTATGAAACAAATCGTGAGCATGCTCCTGTGATTATTTATATCCATGGAGGTGGTCTCATCTGGGGAACAAGAGAAGATATTACAAATGAAATGATACAGTTTTATACGAGTAACGGATTTTCATTGTTTTCGATCGATTATAGACTGGCTCCTGAATCTAAACTACCAGACATCCTTGAAGATGTTCAAGATGCACTTCGTTGGATCGAAACTGAAGGACCCAAATATTTTTCGATTGATCCAAATAAAATCGTGATAGTAGGAGGTTCTGCTGGCGGTTTTCTTGCTCTATGTTCTGGAACATTTAAACATAAGCCACGTGCAATCGTCTCCTTCTACGGCTATGGCGATATTAGTGCGAGTTGGGCTACAAATCCAAGCCCTTATTATTTGCAAAAGGACAAAGTTCCAAATGAAATTGCTGAAATGCTTCAGTCTACTCAGGTCATTACAGAAGGAACAATTGAGAAGCGTTTTTTAATTTATTTACACGCAAGACAGCATGGAGTATGGGTTCAAAAATTAACTGCACTTGATCCAATAAAAAATAAAGATCAGCTTCTTACATTTTGTCCGATTCATCACATTACAAAAGATTACCCGCCCACTTTATTTTTACACGGAACGAAAGACACAGATGTTCCGTATGAACAATCTGTGTTCATGAGAGCCGCCCTTTTAAAAAAAGGTGTGAAAACAAAATTCATTACAATTCCAAACGGAGAACATGTATTCGAAAAGGATTTCCATCTCCCAATCGTTCAAGATGCATTGAAACAGATGATTGTATTTCTCCAGGAGCATGTACAAGAGTAAGATCAAAAAGAGAAAGTCGTAGAAGCCCTACTCCCTTCTCTTTTTCATGTCTCTTTTATCTTAGTCCCCGCTCCACTACACAATTACCCGCTTCATATGTAAATATAAAATAGAAAAAGTGATAGACTCTTCTATCACTTAAATTATCTGTTTTGATTTTCACTTTCATCTAAATGCTTTAATTTCTTTTGATTTTCGTTCATCCATAAACTAATAATTACGACTGAAACGTACACAAATGCAGTCATGATCATCAGATTATATTCTTCCAGCTTGTATAATAAAGTAGTTAATACACCTGCAGCAACTGTTATTTGTAACATCACAAAATGATATCTCATCTGTCCCTCACCTTTTTTCTGTCTTTATGTAAATATAAAAAATATATTAAGTTTAAAAAGTTTTATTTTTACAATTTTGTACACAATATTGTAACATATTTATTTTCAAATAAACTAAATAACATAAAGATTCTTAAGAGGTTATATTTGGATAATTTCATTTGCTACAATGTCTAAATTTATTACTGTTTAATGCATACCTTTATTAGCAGGATTCTTATAAATAGGTTCTTAGTACAAAAAAGGATAGAAATAGTAGATTTCACATCTACATTTCTATCCTAATATTTATATTAATTTACATATCATTTTACTTATTTTACTTATCTATTAACCAAAATTCGTTCTCTTTTAAAACTTAAGCTACTCTTTTTTCAACGTGACCTTTTTCCTTTATTTCGCCCATTTTTGGAACAAATTTTTTAATAAAATAATCTAAACCAAAGCGACCAGCATTTGATCCGGCAACAATAATGAAAATGCTTAGTAAAACTAATTGTGGGTTAATGCTTGTTGTACCGCTAAACATGAATGAGAAGTTCATCATAAGTGCAAAGAATGTTGCTGTTTTTGTAAAACAACCAATAATTAAACCAAGACCAATAGCAAATTCACCAACAGGTACTAAGAAATTAAATAAGTCCACATGTGGGATGGCGAAGTTTGTTAAAAAGTCTGCCCACCAACTTTGAACGGCTGGATGATCGCCTGTTGCACTTTTTACAGCAAAAGCAAGGAAACCTGACGCATCGAATCCACCACTTGATAATTTTTGCCAACCCGCACTGATAAACTCGTATCCGACGTATATACGAAGAATAGTTAAGACACCAGCAGCGATTTTATTATTACGTAAGAAATTAATAAACATTTATATCCCTCCAGTTGTTTTAAAGAATCTTGTGTGTGATGTTTACGGATTTATTGTACAATATACATTGTGAATAATTTCACATTATTATTGAACATTTTGTGTCATTTCTAAAATAACAAATAATCGGCAACCATCTATTGGAAAATAGAATATTTTATCCACTTTCAAAAGCTTTCGTTCAAGAGAATTTTTAATTAAGCTCTTATAATCCTTTACCTTTAACAAGATGAACCAGAAAAACCCTCTCCAGGCTCTTCTAGTTACATTTTCAACTCTATTTTTTGAACCATGATTTATATAACAATCGAATAGCCTCTTCAATCTCATCCTCTGATAAAATAGCAAATCCAAGTAAAACTGTATTTTTTGGATTATTCCCTTCGCTATAATACATTGAGACTGGATATACTTTAATACTATTTTCAGCCGCCCTTTTTATAAGCTCTTCTTCTAACATTCCATTGTGAACTTTTAATAAAATATGTAAGCCAGAATCTTCTCCAATCACTTCCACTTTATTAGAAAAGTATCTTTCGATCGCCGAAACAAGAACATCTCTCTTTTTTCTGTAAACAACTCGCATTTTATGAATATGCTTTTCCCAATGTCCTTCGTTTAAAAATCTTCTAATGATTTCTTGGTCAATTCTCGAAACAGTTTGTGTAAAGAATAAATATTGTGAATGATACAATTTAATTAGTTGTTTTGGCAACACCATATAACTCATTCGTAATGACGGGAGTAAAGCTTTTGAAAATGTTCCCATGTAAATTACGTTTCCCTCTGTATCAAGCCCCTGCAATGCTGGAATCGGTTTTCCAGAGTAACGAAATTCACTGTCGTAATCATCTTCAATAATATAACGTCCATACTCCTCTTGTGCCCATTGCAATAGTTGTATTCTCTTTTTAATTGGCAAAATCATTCCACACGGAAATTGATGAGACGGGGTAACGATCATAACATTCGCATTGCTAGCTTCTAAAGCTGCAATACAGATCCCATCCTCATCAAGTGGAATCATTTGAACATTTTCTTCACCCTTTTCAAAAACAACCAACTTTCGATGATATCCTGGATTTTCAACTGCAAAATCCTTTCCCTTTAACAACTGAAACAAGATTCTTATTAAAAATTGTGTTCCGGCACCAATTACAATTTGACTCGCAGAACAGCTAACACCTCTTGATTCATATAAATAGTTCGCAATCTCTTCACGCAAATTGGATTCACCTTGAGGATGACCAAGAAATAGCAGGTCCTTATTTTCTAGCTGCCATACTTCATTTGAAATTTTCCGATAGACAGCGAATGGAAAGGTCTTTGGATCTACACCCGTTTGTGTAAAATCATATTTATATAACTGTTCTCTGTATAATACTTCCTTAACGGATTCTCTTTTTTTCTCTGTAAGCAACATTTGCTCAATTTCACATACAAAATAACCCATTCGTGAAACTGATTCAATATACCCTTCTGCCAAAAGTTGATCGTATGCTGATTCGACTGTATTTTTACTCACTTCTAAATGCACTGCTAACTTTCTTTTTGCAGGAAGCTTCGTCATAGGAGGGATATTTCCGCTTCTTATTTCTTCTTTTATATACCCATATAACTGTACATACAACGGGATTTTTGACTCAATATTCAAATTTGGTGTTAACTCTAACATAAAATCTGACCCCTTATAAAATTTCATTTCTGACACTTCTAGCAGTACCAGATGTTATATATAATAATTTTTATCATGTAAATTGAATAAAATCAATCTTTGAAAGGAGCATCATGATCATGCAAAACAGCAGACGACTTGGACTATTTATGATTCTTACAGGAGCTACTTTATGGGGATTATCCGGTCCATTAATTCAGTGGTTTTTTCAACGTACGAGACTCTCATCTATCGACTATTTAGTCATTCGCCTCTTACTTGCGGGGGTTTTTATTTTATGTTTCTTACTTACAAAAAAACAAAATATATTTCGTATTTGGCAACAACCACGTCAACTATTTCAACTGATCATTTTCTCTATTCTTGGAATGCTTGGCGCACAATATGCTTTTATTGAAACGGTGCATATTAGCAACGCTGTCACAGCTACACTATTCCAATTTTTAGGGCCAGTTCTAATTACTATTTATGTCGCAATACAAAATAAAAAACTGCCTTCTACTTTGCAAACACTAGCAATTGTCTCTGCACTGATCGGCACATACTTTATTATTACAAACGGATCAGCCCATAATATTGTCATGTCTAAGGAAACTATCTTATTCGGACTGTTAACAGCTATTGGTTTTACCTTCTACACACTTCACCCTACTTCCCTTATTCAACAATGGGGGACGACTCTTATTATTGGCTGGGGTATGTTAATCGGAGGTATTGCATTATTTATTTACAATCACTCTTTTGAATGGAAGCAATATTCACAAACCTTTACGTTGTCAACATTCTCGATGCTGATTTTAATTATAATAATTGGTACACTTTCTTTTCTTCTCTACATCGGTAGTCTAAAGTATTTATCAGCAACAGAGACTAGTATTTTATCTAGCATTGAACCACTTGTAGCAACTATTGTTTCTATTACGTGGCTAAAGGAATCTTTCGGAGTTTACCAATTACTAGGTGGTATATGTATCGTCATTGCAGTTATTTTCTTAACAAAGCCAGAAAGAGTAGCAAAATCCACAATCACAGCGGAACAAGTATAATGATTTATAACAAAAAAACAGAAAAAACCTATAAGGGGCTTTTCTGTTTTTCATTTACTATTCGATCGTACTCATTAAAACTTATTGTCAGGCGACTATTTCGATGCCTTCTCATGCTCCTGTTTAAAGAAGCTCTTCATTGAATGGAGTACATCTGATCTTTGTAAGGATATAGTAGCGGAATTTTTCATCGTTAAAGTTTTTATATGCGGGCATTAGAGTAGAGTGTCGGTTGTATTGGCTTACTTGTTTAGGCTATACCAGGTATTTTCACTAACTCCTTTAATTCTTCATACAAGAAGTTAATTATTTGATTAATCCACTCTATTCATTTTAATTTTCCTATTGATAGGTTAACACGATAATTCCCGTACTCTAATAGTCTTTCTAGAAATGTATCCAATTCTTCATTCGAAGCAAAATGCGTTTTTAATAAATAGCATCCTTCACCACTTGTACGATGTACTTCAGAAACTGCTTCTTCTTCTTGAAAGAAATTCTTAAACTCTTGATGATTAGCAGTTTTTACGAACATAGTAACAAATGCAGTCACTATTTGTCCTAATTTGATTCGGTTTATTGCGATTGTATATTGTTCAATAATCCCTAAATCCTCTAATCTCCTAATTCGATTTCCTACAGCCTGCCCTGTCATATGTATTTTTTGACCAAGTTCTTTCCATTGAATTCTTGAGTTTCCTCCTAATAATTTCAGTATTTCAAAATCTGTTTGATCAATGATATAAATCAATCCTTTCATCATGAAAGTAGAAAGTCAGATAGTGTTTCGCCAACTTATTCTGCTTATCAATCCAATTCACTATACTTAAACTATCCTCATCACTTTACTTATACCATAGAGGAATCAACAAAGAAAAACATCTAAATTTAAGGGTGGTTATAAATATGCTATTACAAGAAATTTTAGCGTACAACGAACAATTTGTACAAAACAAGGAATACCTACCTTTTGAAGCAACAAAAATACCTCAAAAGCGTATGGTTGTTGTCTCTTGCATGGATGCTCGTTTAATTGAGCTACTTCCAAAAGCTTTAGACTTACACAATGGTGATGCAAAAATCATCAAAAATGCAGGTGGTACGATTACAGATGCCTTCGGTAGTATCATGCGAAGTGTTATAACAGCTATATATGAATTAAATGCAGAAGAAATTTATATTATTGGACACCATGCATGTGGAATGAGCCAAAGTAATCCAAAAGGAACACTTCAAAAAATAATAGATCGTCGTGTATCTTCACCAGAAATTCTATCAGCTATTGAATATGCTAGAATTGACCTTGAAAAGTGGTTATTTGGATTTGTTCATGTTGAAGATTCAATCCAAGCTAATATTGATTTAGTAAGAAATCATCCATTTATTCCAAAAGACATTCCTGTACATGGCTTAGCTATTGATCCCCACACAGGTAAACTCGATTTAATAGTTGATGGATATCAAACATTAAGTAACGTGAAAAATTAATATTATTATTTAAATGGAAGGAAGTTATTAAATTTGAATAGAAACGAAGCTACACAAAAAATTATTGAAGCAAAAATTGCAAAAGGTTTAACTTGGGAAGAAATTTCAAAAGTAAGTGAGAACTCTGAGACTTAGGTTGTAACAGCATTATTAGGACAAGCTACAATGACTCGCCCGGAAGCAGAAAAAATGGCTGAACTATTAGAGTTAGATGAAGATGTAGTTCAAGCATTAACGATTATTTCACATAGAGGTGCTGCTATGCAAATGCCTCCTACTGACCCAATCTTATATCGTTTATATGAAATGTTATTAGTGTACGGACCAACTATTAAAGAATTACTTCAAGAAAAAGTTGGCGAAGGGATTATGAGTGCAATTGATTTTGAATTAGGTGTGGAGAAAAAAAAGATCCAAATGGTGATCGCGTAATTCTAACACTTAACGGTAAATTCTTACCTTATCGTAAATGGTAAATTATTAAAAAATATATCTATTAAAATTAAATAATTTTATAAACTTACACAGTATAAACCTAAGTAATACATCCTTTGCATAAGTTTCATAAATTTCTTCTAATGTCCTTTTCCCCATCTCTTCCCCCTTCATAATAAACACGCTCGAATGAATAAATAGTTACACTTTTTTTATTATTTTTTTCAATATAAAAAGCGATCTTCTTAATAGAACGATCGCATGGGCTATAATTGATTAATAAACGATATTGAACAATAATTTCTATTTACTTTATTCTTTCAATCTTACTAATTGAACTAATGCACTCGTTAGTTCAATTACAATAAAAAAATGCTATTATGTAGCTATAAAAAATAGTCTAATTCAAAAAAACAAATTCGAATACTAGGTTAAATTAAAAGAACCCGTTTTGAGAAAAAGTTTGATAAAACGGGTTCTTTCTTTTGAAAATATTGAACAACATTTATAAAAAAGTTTGATTTTTTTCAGCGTCTCTAGCTTCAAGAAGAGCGCCAATTTTTAGCGTTGCTCTTCTGCAGCAAGAATCTGATTACATTTTTCTACACATCCCTTGCAGATATATACACCAGGACCTGCAATGAGTTTAGGAACCTCATTATGCGACTTCCCACAAAACGAACAATGAAGGCTAAGTTTGGTACTTTCTTCTAGTTCTTTTTCATTTTTCATGTAATTTCTCCTCCTCCTCTTCACTTATAATATCACGTAATGAATGGAGCATTTCACGAATCCTCCACCTTATAGTCGATGCGGCCAACCCTCTTAATTCAGCAATCTCCGAAGATGTATATCCTTGTACGATATACATCTCCAACATATTTCTATCGTTTGGACAAAGTGTTTGCATTGC
Source organism: Arthrobacter citreus (assembly GCA_013200995.1). Classification (GTDB taxonomy): domain Bacteria; phylum Bacillota; class Bacilli; order Bacillales; family Bacillaceae_G; genus Gottfriedia. The sequence continues at coordinate 3,103,323 of CP053688.1, forward strand.
CAGCCGGATAGCGATCCGATTAACAGCAGCATCTGCTTCATTAAAATTATCTGGGCTCCACAGTCGTGGATACATCTCCACTTCCTTATATCTCCTACGAAGCAACTGCATGGATAAATTGTAAGCTATTGTTCGTAGCCAACCTCCAATTTTGTCCTTATCCTGAATGTTGGCATGCCCAGTCACGGCCACAAGCATCGTCTCCTGCAAAATGTCCTCAACATCCTCTTTTCTCGACACTAATTTAACAACAAATCGATAGAGTTGAGGTAAATATGCTAAAAATGTATCCGCGTCGTTTACTGAGATGTTCTTTTGAACTGAGCCGTCACTCACAATTTCACCTCCTCACTATTAAGTTGTTTTTAGAGGGTAAAGTGTTGGTGAGGTTAAATATATTTTTTGCATTTTACTAAGTAAACGACCATTAGTACCATAAAAAAGAGACTACCTAAGCAGTCCATCGTTGTTCAACTATCGCATCAGTTAGTTTAATAACTTGGAGTATAAATCCGATCCGTATCCGTATCAATTACAAAATAAACATCATCAACATAATCAAAAGTTAATTTATCAAAATGATGTAATCTACAAAAGTGGTCAGGTAAATCTCTAATATCACTAACCATACTTTTTGCGTGTAGATACTTTTGTTTTAATTTTTTTTTAGAACACTTTCTACCTGTAAGAAATACCTGCTGATAAAATCCATCAAATTCTACTATCAAAATAGTCACGACTGGGTGCTAACCAATCCATATAGCTTTAATTTTTATTAGATATCTTTGAAATAATGTAACTAAAGCTTGCTTTAGTTCAATAAGACTTACTAAAGTTTAACTCTTTTAAAATGTTCAACTGTCGGAAAGGGGTCATAAAAATGATGTAATTGCTTTTTCCATTCTTGATACTCGTTAGATTGCCTAAATCCGACTGTATGGTCTTCTAATGTTTCCCATTGAACTAGTAGTATATATTTCCCTTTTACTTCCACACAACGCTGTAATTCGTGAGATATGTAACCTTTCATTGAAGAAATTATTTCTGATGCCCCACGAAATGCTTCTTCATAGTCCTTTTCCATACCTTTCTTAACTTGTAGCATAACGGCTTCTAATATCATATAAAATCTCCTTTTCATAAGTAAATCAATATTACTTTTTTAAAAGCCCTTTATTAATCTATACTTCCAGAAAGTGAGAAAGGAACTGATCGTTCAGCCCCTAATGTTGTTCAACTAATGCATCAGTTAGTTGCATAAAGATTATTGTTATTCTATGCACCCTCATCTAATATTTACCCGTTATAAAAATGTAAATAAAGAAACTTGAAATAAGGAATCCGAAAATAAATAATAAAACTCTTTTAATCATTACGGATGAAAAAGAAAAAACTAAACTAAACATTAACTCTAGTAAGTCTGCGGCTCCAAAAATAGAAATTCTATCAATATCCTTCTTTTTTGAAAAAATCGCACCATACATTAATACGCATCCACAGACTGTCATTAATGTAATCCCAATTATTGCTGCCAATACAATCTAACCTCTCTTTTTACCTTATCATATCTATCCTGCCACATAGTTAAAAAGGAACTCATTATTCAGTTCCTAATTTATGTAACTATCGCATCAGTTAGTTCAATAAGCATAGTGGCAAATAGATTTTTAAAATAGACTAGATTTATCAATTTATCGAACGAATTTGATCTAACTTAATTTGTTATAAGTAAATAATAGAATTTAGCTGAATTCATTGATGAATTAAGATCAACATATGTAACAAAACTTTTATATAAGGCAAATCCACATAGTAATATAATAAATATTAAATAAGCTTTAGGAACATTTACTTTCTTTTTCTTCAAGATAATTAGAGTAAAGAGAGTAATAAAAAAATATAGTATAGATAAAGTTAGCTTGATTTTTTGCAAGTCAATGTTATCCACCTCACTTCGAAACTTTTCTAAATCCTTAGCATTCTCTTTCTTTTCTCTTATAGATAAAATAGAGCCATTATGTCCAATTTTCCATTTATATGGTTTTTGTTCTAAATTGACTGAGTATTGGTAGCCTCCTGCTTTCTTCTCAAAATTAATTTCTGAACTTTTATTCGCGATAAAATTAATTGTAACGAGAGACACAATGAAAAATATGAGTGATACAATGAGAAGAATTTTTATAAACTTCTTTACAAATATTTCTCCTTGGTTTAGAAGTTGATCATTGTTTTTTCCATTCATTTTTCTACTCCTTATGTTATATAAATTAGTTTATATCTTTATCTCAACTTATTATCTATATAGTTCGTTGATTAATCGGATATACCTTTTCTTTATTAAGCTGCTCGTTAGCGCAGTATAAAAGACTGCCGAAGCAGCCCATTCTTAATCAACTAGTCGAGTAGAATGGAGTCTCTTTACCTTGCGGTAAATTGCACTCCAAACCCTCTCAGAACCGTGCTTGCACTATTAATGCACACGGCTCCTCCAGTAATCATTTACATAATGTAGCTAATTTCTTTTCTTAAATCATAAATATTCACCTTAATCCTCGGAGAGGGTAGTGGAAATTTATCAAGAAATAGTCTGAATTTCTCCCATTTAAAGGATTTCCTTTGACTTCTTCTATTGAGCCATTTAAATACTAAGTTCTCGATTTTAACTTTGAAAATGTTAACATTTGGAATATTATCAGTGATGCAATAGTAGTTGAAGTAGCCTATAAGCGAGCGTTTGAATCTGTCCATGATTATATGAATATTATTATTTCTATTCTTCTTCAACCATTCTTTAGACTCTTTTACTTTACTTTGTACTTTCTTCCTACTTGATTTCCGTTTCACTCGAAACTTTCCTTGTTTACTTTTCCCGCAATAGTGCGTAAAACCTAGAAAATCGAAGGTTTCTGGTTTTCCATTTCCCTGATGCTTTCCAAGTTTCTCCGCAAGCCGCCCGAAAGGAATAATTTTGGTTTTATCTTCGGCTATTTCCAGATTAAACTTCTTGAGTCTTAATTTTAGAGATTGAAAGAATTCCTGAGCCTCATTCTTAAATTGAAAACAGCACACATAATCATCTGCATACCTTACTAGGTATGCTTGTCCCTCGCACTGTTTCTTAACACTTTTCTCAAACCATAAGTCGAGTACATAATGAAGATACACATTAGCTAATACAGGAGATATTACACCACCTTGCGGTGTACCATTATCTGTTTTGTATTTCTTTCCTTCTTCCATGTATCCACCTTTAAGAAACCTACCTATTATTCTTAGTAAGTTTGGGTCAGCGATTCGCAGTTTTAAGAATTCCATCATCCATTTGTGGTCAACGTTGTCAAAGAAGCCTTTTATGTCTACATCAACTACATAGTTTACTGACCTCTTTTCAATATAGAAGTTCAGTATTTTCAAAGCATCGTGGCAACTACGATTTGGGCGAAATCCGAACGAACAGTCCAGGAAGTCAATTTCATAGATGGAGTTTAATATTTTCGTAACACCTTTTTGAACAATCTTATCTTCATGTTCCGGTATACCTAGTGGTCTTTTCTTCTTCGAATTGAGCTTCGGAATATACATTCTCCTAACTGGAACAGGACGATAGCTTTTGCTTTTAAGTCTCCTTACTAAATCCTCTATATTTTCTTTGAGATTATCACTGTATTGTTCTTTAGTTGTGCCATTTATCCCAGTTGCTTTCTTATGTGGTAATTCAATGTGACATTGAACTAGTGATTGCTTATCTAATAAATGTGCAAGAGATGTAAATTGCATTTTAGGATCAGATTTTGCTACTTCTGCTATCCTTAGTAGTTTTGTTTCCATTTGTTATACCTACCTCTGCGTGTAGTAAATGTGTCCCTATTAAGGGTGATAAACTGGTAGTAGCCTTTCCTCCATCGGCATTACCCAACTTCATAGGTACTACGCTACTATCCGACTCCCTACATCGGCATTTGGTTTCCTCACTTTTTATCGTTTGTACACCATACTCTTCTAAAAAAAAAGAAAAGACCGGTAGGGTCTCCCGAGTTGCCGTATCATATCAATGTATAACGTGCCAAGGTCTCTGACTCCGGAGAGGTTTTACCTTTCTTGCCTTTAACGAAAGGTAAAATGTAGCTTTCTGCTATGCTTAAGGCATCAGCCCTCTCGATTTACTAACATTTCGAAGCTCAATCCCTTCAACCATTTGGCTTTCGGCCCGCCATCTAACTGTCTACGCTTAAAGACTAAAGTTACCTTTAGCCCTCCAAGACTCGCTACGAGCGAATGGCTAGTTCTTACTCGACGGGAATCCCACCCGTTATATGATACGACCTATGCTCGGCCGCACAAGCATCAGTTAGTTACATAAGAAATTAATTTTTAAAATTGTAAGTTCGATTAGATAGTTGTGTTTTTATTTGAAGCATTTCTCATTTTGTTTATGATTTTAAAGAGAAAATAAAGCGTTAAATAAAAATGTAAAAAATTAGAGACAACGTTCATTAAAGGAACAGTCCAATGCCCCGTTTCTGTATAGCCAAACACTTCATAGGGCTTCCCAAACCAATGATAATATGGTAATTCTTTGGGATGTGTAGGTATAAAAGCAGTTATGAATGTTATCACCAAACTTAGTTTAACAGGTAGATGTTTTTTCATTTTGTTCACCTTTAAATATTTTTAAGTTAATTATATCAACTTAACGACTTTTGTAATTTGGGGGAATTGAGTATTTATTACATAAAATTCAATTTATTCATTTAGCAGCTATCCTGCCATTATGTTGAATAAGGATCCTCTATGACATTATTAAAGTTTGGGTATTTATGACAAAAAAACAGAAAAACCCTCAATAGGGTCTCTCTGTTTCTCACATTCTACGAATTTTGCACTCCATTTAATCCACTCTCTATTTCGCTGCCTTCTCATACTCCTGTTTAAAGAAGCTCTTCATTGAATGGAAAACATCTGATTTTTGTTTTAGGATGTAGTAGCGGAATTTTTCATCGTTAATGTTTTTATACGCGGACATTAGTGTAGAGTGTCGATTGTATTGGTTTACTTCCCCATAACCAAACATATTGCTAACTTTCATTAATTCTTGAACTAATTTTACACAGCGAGCATTATCAGATGTTAAGTTATCTCCATCAGAGAAATGGAATGGATAAATATTGTATCTTTCAGGTGAATATTTGTATTCAATAACTTCTAATGCTTTTCGATATGCAGATGAACAGATTGTTCCTCCACTTTCTCCTTTTGTGAAAAATTCTTCTTCAGTCACTACTTTAGCTTCTGTATGATGCGCGATAAACTCAATGTCTACAGACTCATACTTTGTTCTTAAAAATCTAGTCATCCAAAAGAAGAAGCTACGTGCCATATACTTTTCCCATAAGCCCATACTTCCGCTCGTATCCATCATTGCAAGTACGACGGCTTTAGATTCAGGTTTTCTAATTTCGTTCCATGTGCGGAATTTTAAGTCTTCTGGTGATATAGGATAGAATGACGGTGTCCCACTCATGGCATTACGTTTAAATGCAGACATCATTGTTCGCTTTTTATCAATATTACCCATTAAACCTGTTTTTCGAATATCATTAAATTCAATGTTTTCCACTGTGTTTAAATCTTGTTCTTTTCTTTTTAGATCAGGTAATTCTAACTGACTAAAAAGAGCTTCCTCTAATTCCATTAGTGAAACCTCTGCCTCATAATAATCTTCACCTGATTCTTTTCCTGCGCCTTGCCCTTTACCAGCACCTTTTTGCGGCTGGCCACCTTGTGAACCATCTCTTGCTACTACATCGCCAACTTTACTGTCTCCAGTACCCTGACCAACGTGTTTATTTTTATCATAGTTGTATCTAATCTTATACTCATCTAGTGACCGAATTGGAATTTTTACTACATCGCGTCCGTTTGACATTATGATGCTTTCTTCTGTGATTAAATCGGCTAAATTCTTTTTTATCGCCTCTTGTACCTTCTCTTGGTGTCGCTGTTGGTCATCGTGTCCTTTACGATGGAGGGTCCAGTCTTCCTGTGAAATGGTAAAATTATGCTTTTGTTCATGTTCATTATTTTCATTACTCATTTTCTTTCCCTCCCTTACTTGTTTTGATTTATTTGTAAAAATAAAAAAATCGTCACACAGTAATACACATTTGCATAAACTAATTCGGTAGGTGATTTTCTACCCTTTTTTATGGATTACTCTATCATATGCAGAAGGACACAATAATTGACAATGTTTCTTCTAAATTTTACACCCATTTTTTCAGAAAATAGGACGAGTCCTTAAAATTAAATATATTTATATAAAAATTTTAATCAATTTTTGTCAGAAAAATTACACAATATTGAACTAAAAAAAAACAAAAAATAAGTGGAAAACTAGAAAAAGTTCTCCACTTATTTTTTTTATGGTAAATTATGTCCCATACCAGCTACATAAATTCTTAACCATTGTTCCGCTGTCATATTCAATTTTGTAGACTCAACAGCTGTTTTAACACGTTCAATTTTACCTGAACCAACGATTGGCATCATTTTAGCAGGATGAGCTAATAGCCATGCATACATTACTTCATCAATTGAATTTGCGCCAATCTCACTAGAAATTTCTTCAAGCATCGCTCGCACACGTACCGCAGCTTCAGACTGACTTGTAAAAATTTGACCACCTGCTAGTGGAGACCAGATCATCGGAGCAATCTCTTTTTCAAGTAATAAATCAATTGTTCCCTTATCAAAATGCTCTAATTGCATCGGTGAAACTTCAATTTGATTAGTTACTAAAGGCATTTCAAGGTGAGCTTGTAATGCATTAAATTGAGATGGTAAAAAGTTTGATACTCCAAAATGACGTACTTTACCTTCTGCATGAAGCTGATTAAATGCTTCAGCTACTTCTTTTGGATTCATAAAAGGATTTGGTCTATGTATTAATAATAAATCGATATAATTCGTTTGAAGATTTTTCAAAGAATTGTTAACGCTCATCAAAATATGTTCTTTACTAGTATCATAATGATTCATTTTCAATTCCGGAAATTTTGATGATTTTAACTTGATGCCACATTTAGTAATGATTTGAATATTTTCTCTTAGCTCCGGTTTTAATGCTAAAGCTTTTCCAAAAATTTCTTCACAAGTATATCCACCATAAATATCGGCATGATCAAAAGTTGTAATGCCTAATTCGATACACTCTTCTATAAACGCTACTAATTGTTCAGATGTCATATTCCATTCGCCTAAGCGCCATAAACCATGGATTATTTGTGAAAACTCAAGACCTTCAGTTAATTGAATTCTTTTCATAAACGCTACTCACCCTTCTATTATTGATTATTATAATTATAGGATAAACGATTTGAATTGCAAAAGAAAACGGCTATCTAATAGATAGCCGCTTAAACATTTTATCGGTTTAGTAATGAGCCTACATAGCGTAATAATTCATTTGCTGATGATGAGTTATATCCATACTCATCAATTAGACGACTAACTACATCATTAATTTTCTTTAACTGACGCTCATCCGGCGTTTTTGTGGATGTCGTGATTTTTACAACATCCTTTAAATCTGAAAAAAGTTTCTTTTGAATTGCCTCTTTTAATCTTTCATGTGAATTATAATCAAAACGTTTTCCTTTTCGAGCATATGCTGAAATTCGAATTAAGATTTCTTCGCGGAATGCTTTCTTCGCATTTTCAGAAATTCCAATTTGCTCCTCAATCGAACGCATTAGTTTCTCATCTGGATTCATTTCTTCACCAGTTAGAGGATCACGCAGCTTATTCTTGTTGCAATAAGCTTCAACATTATCTAGATAGTTATCCATCAATGTTTTAGCAGACTCCTCATATGAGTACACGAAAGCCTTTTGAACTTCATTTTTCGCTATATCATCGTATTCTTTTCGTGCGATTGATATAAAGTTCATATATCTTTCACGGTCTTCATTTGAAATTGAAGGGTGCTGATCCAATCCATCTTTTAATGAACGTAAAACATCTAACGCATTAATGGATGGAATCTCTTTTCGAATAATTGTAGATGAAATACGGTTAATTACATAACGTGGATCGATACCATGCATACCTTCATCTAAATATTCCTTCTTCAGTTCTTCTAAATCAACCGTGTTATAGCCTTCTACCATTTCACCATCATATAAACGCATCTTCTTCACTAAATCAATATCTCCTCGTTTTGGTTCTTTTAAACGAGTAAGAATTGTAAACATTGCTGCAACACGTAATGTATGTGGAGCAATATGAACATTTGAAACATCACTTTCAGAGATCATTTTTTGATAAATTCTCTCTTCTTCACTTACTCTTAAATTGTACGGAATTGGCATTACAATAATACGCGAGTGTAGCGCTTCATTCTTCTTATTGTTAATAAAGGATCTGTACTCTGTTTCATTCGTATGTGCAATGATTAGTTCATCCGCAGAAATCAATGCAAAACGCCCTGCCTTAAAGTTACCTTCTTGCGTCAGGGATAGTAAGTGCCATAAAAACTTTTCATCACATTTTAACATCTCTTGGAATTCCATCATTCCCCGGTTAGCTTTATTCAATTCACCATCAAATCGATAAGCACGTGGATCTGATTCCGATCCAAATTGAGCAATTGTGGAAAAATCAATACTACCTGTTAAGTCTGCAATATCTTGGGACTTAGGATCTGATGGACTAAAGGTACCTATTCCAACTCGACGATCCTCTGATAAGAAAATTCTTTCTACCATAACATCTTCAATTCTTCCACCAAACTCTTGTTCAAGTCTCATTAAATTTAAAGGTGAAAGATTTCCTTCAATTCGAACTCCATATTCAGTGAAAAAGTCATCTCTCAAATGGTTAGGAATTAAATGCAATGGATCTTCATGCATCGGGCAACCTTTAATTGCGTAGATTGCACCTTGATCATTCCTTGAATAAGATTCTAAGCCTCTCTTTAGCATCGTAACTAGTGTAGATTTACCACCACTTACAGGACCCATTAATAATAAAATACGTTTTTTTACATCTAATCTCTTGGCAGCGGGATGGAAGTATTCTTCCACGAGCCTCTCTAAAGCTTCTTCTAATCCATATAGGTTGTTATTAAAGAAACTATAGGTTTTTTTACCATTAACTTCTTCAATACCTGCGTCTTTAATCATATTATAAATTCTAGAATGTGCAGTTTGTGCAACCAATGGCTCTTCTTTTAACATTTCAAGATACTCAGCAAAAGTGCCTTCCCATCTCAGTCTTTGTTCCATGTCCCGGTGCTGCTCAAGTTTCTTTAAAATATCCATGGACAAGTACCTCCTTCTTCTCATCTGTAAGAGAGATTATTAAAGGATATGCAAGGATGTCCGTACTCATGCTATATCTTTCTTTAGGAAAATATATTTTATCACTTTCTAATCTGTTGAACGTATTATGACTAAAGTCACGAGATTCTAAGAACGGATCATTTCCTTTCTTACGATTAGTAGTATAGATAATCGCTATTATTTGGGAGCATGAATGTACCTTTCTAACACAGCAATCATAGTAAATTGCTTTACAGTATTTTGAATGGATTATTCTTATTTTTATATGTGAGCTATTAGATTTTTTAAAAGAAAATTAGTAACAAGCGTAATTGTCCTTCATTTGAATCTAGTTTGATAAATTTCCTTTCATAATTCTACGTTTTTTTTGTATAATAAGTTTAGGGTATTGGGAATTTTTCAATTGGGAGGATACATACTGATGAGACTAGTATTAATTTTATTAGTTACAGCATCATTCTTGACAGCAATTTTCGCAGCTGGATATAATGACAGACCTGGACTGAAAAACCGATAATATTTCAAAGGATGCTTCTAAAAACGGATCTTAATTTATTTTAGCCGTTTTTATGGAAGCATCTTTTTTTGCTGATTAGTCTTTTAATTAAGTTACATTAAAGTTAAATGCAAAAAAAAAATCACCATTTAAGGTGACTTTTGTTTATTATTTCGTATAATCCTTTACTTTTAGCAATTCACGAAAATCTTGCTGACGTAAAGCTTCGTAAATTAAAATTGCAGCAGTGTTTGATAAATTTAGAGATCTAATATGATCTGTCATCGGTATACGTAAACAAGTTTCCATATTTTTTTCAATTAATTCCTTTGGAAGACCTGTAGTTTCTCTACCAAATACAAAGAAAATTTCTTCATCTAAATTTGTATAGTCAAAGTTAGAATAAGTTTTTTCGCCAAATTTAGTAATAAAATAAAACTTTCCATCTTTATATTTATCAAATAAATCATCTAAGGAATCATGATAATGAATATCTACATGTTCCCAATAATCAAGTCCAGCTCTTTTTAACATTTTATCATCAGTTGAAAATCCTAATGGACGAATTAAATGCAAACTTGTATCAGTTCCTGCACAAGTACGTGCAATATTCCCTGTATTTGCTGGAATTTGTGGTTGATATAATACAACGTGTATTCCCATCTCTTTCACCTCTATATTGTTTCAATGCTCTCTATTATACCAAATTCATTATTAATAAGGTATTATTCCATCGGAGGATTAGAAAAACCATCAATTATATGAAAAAACTTGTACTTTATATTCTCTGTAAAAGCAGTTGAATCATAATATGACCAATATCTTTTACGACTATTAACAGTATGTGCATTCACTAATGGTTCACCATTTTCATCCTTAGCAACGACAATTGTACAGTGATTCCAGACACCATCACCTTCGAAATCATATACAATAATATCTCCTAATGAAAGCTGCATTTGAGAAGACACTTCTTCTGCCTTAATTTCACTTTTAGCATTTGGCAGAAATCGCCTTAACGCATGTGCAACTCTCCAGCTATAACTACTGTTCGAATGATTTCTATACCACCAACCTACTCCAGGTTTTGGCATTCCTACCATTTTAACTCCACCAGCCCTTAAGCATTGGGATATAAAGTTAGTGCAATCATTGGCATACAAAGGATATTCCTTATTATGGCCATCCCACCATGTTTCAGCATATTTAACAGCATTAAATCGGTTATATCCACTATTTCGATCAGTTGACTCACTTTCAGCTATGTCTTCTTCTTCCTCGACTTCAATGGGTTCAAGATGATAATCAACTGGAAAGGCGATATCATATAAAATCTCTTCTTTTTCAATCGCCATTTGTCTTTGTTCTTGATCTTCTTCAAAATATAAATCAGTTTGCTTTAAAAAATATCTAGTATGCAAAGTATAATTAATATACGTTATGTCATTTTCGCTCCAAAGATTGCTAACCTCGAGGTTTCCATATACCTTTACTAAAGAAACATTACGTTTATTATATAGTTCAACTTTACGTTGAATCGTCTGATATTCTTGCTCTTGAATAAGATGGCTTCTTTGTCCTTCACCAAAATAAAGCTGTAATCTTTTTTTTAAATAACGCTCTAAAAGGTCGCGATTAAACAAGATAATCCCCCTTTTCAACATTTATTTATATTCTATACGATGTTGAAAAATAGGAGATTATACCACTCATTATTCTTTACTTCGAAAGAATAGCATTAATTTCATTTAAAACAATCTCGTCTTCCTCATATTGTAAACAACTTTCGATAAAAGGAGTACCGTCCTCTCCTTCTATTTCTGAAATAGCCCAGATAGCGGTTCCTCTGATTACAGGCCGCACATCTTTTTTTGCTAATTGTTTTAAATCCTCTATTGCTGATTCGTCTTTAAAATGGGCCAATGCCAAAATAGCATTTCGCTGAATTGGATTCTTTCCTCTCCATGACCCAGACATTTGACCAAACCTACTTTTAAACTCTCTATTACTCAACTTTAATACTGAACGTAATAAGGGTTTAACAGACTCAGCATCTGCTTCCATCTCTGCATGATGAGTAAAATTAACGCCTTTATTTTTAGGACATACAGTCTGACAAGTATCACAACCATATATACGATTTCCAATCTCTTTTCGAAACTCAACAGGAATCATTTCTTTTGTTTGAGTTAAAAATGCTATACAATTCTTAGCATTCAATTGACCTGGTGAAACAATAGCACTTGTAGGACATACATCTATACACTTTGTGCACTCCCCACATTGATCCTCAATAGGTGTATCCGGCACAAAGGGTAAAGAAGTAATCATTTCTCCTAAATATACATATGAACCAAAATCAGGAGTAATAATAGAGCAATTTTTAGCGCTCCAACCTAACCCGGCACGCTCTGCTACAGCTCGGTCTACTAACTCACCCGTATCGACCATCGACTGGACCTTTGCATTTGGATAATGCAATAAAATAAATGACTCAAGCTGTAGTAATTTCTTTTTAACTACTATATGGTAATCCTCGCCCCAAGAAGCTCTACAAAATATACCTCTTGTAGAACCTTTTTTGCTTTTAGGAGGATTTTTCAACTTAGAAGGATATGCTAAAGCAATTGCAATAATTGAATTTGCTTCTGTCATAATCTTTCTAGCATCTACCCTTCTTTCAATATCCTTTGTCTCAAAACCCGATTGAAAATTTAATTCCTGCTGATTATACAAACGACTCTTTAATGTTAAAAACGGATCAACAGTCGTAAAACCAATCTTATCTATTCCGATTTCCTTACTATATGAAATCAATTCCTTTTGAAATTCTTTAATATTCACAAGAATCACCTAACTGCCTGTTAATTTACAAATTATATTTTCTATTCTAGTCAGAAAATTAATTATTTATCTAATTATGACACAAAAGCTTTCTTTAAAATTCTTTTTAAATATAAAAAAACGCAATGTATCGTTCTTCATTGAATCAATACACTGCGTTGTTATCAAGTTATAAGTGCTAAGCTACTAATACAAATGTAATAAGTATTTAGTAGGTTTTTAATGAACTTGTAATTAAATTTATCATAAATATGTCATATATTCAAGAATAAATGCAAATTTTGTCGAAACAAGTATGTTAATTAAGTAGCTGCTATCCAATTTCTTCTCGGTAATGAACGTTGTATCAAATACATGAACTAATACTAATCAAAACATTATTGAGCTTATATAAGAGATTTTGAAAGATTTGTAGAAATTTGAATAAAGGTATCGCCAATTATCCCATAGAATTCTTCTATTATAAGGTAAAAATAGGAGGAGAGTTGTTATGACAGATACTATGGCAATTGAAGAAAAAGATCCGCTAGTTGAAAGTTTAGAAGGTGTCTGTAGTTTAATTGAAGAAACGAATGACAGAATTGATTTTACACAGGATACACTGATGGAGCTTGATCGCTACAATAATGAGAAATTAAAAAATGCAAAGCAATTTACTTTTAAAGTAGCAGCAGCTAGTCTGTTAGTAGCAACAACTGGTTTAGTAGTTGCTTTAGCGAATAAGAGGAAAACAAAAGAAAATAACTATGATTGGTACAATGCAAAGAAAAAAACTAAATTTGTTAAAATGCAGTGAGAGCTGCAGAGATAAATTAATAAAGATAGGCAGCGACCATTGAGATAGTCGCTGCCTTATTTTTTACACTGAATGCGATATTAGTTTAGAACTATGCGTATTACATTAATTAAACTTTTAAATCAAAAAAGAGTTCTGCATTTCTGCAAAACCCTTTTCCTTGTTTTCAATATAGCGGTGACAGGACTTGAACCTGCACATCCGTGAAGATACCTGATTTTGAGTCAGGCGTGTCTGCCATTCCACCACACCGCCAAAATTTATAAATTAATTATAATATATGAAAGTCAAATTGTCCAATCTAAAACTGGAATAAAGCTAGTGCTGGCGATAATTGAGCCGGATCTACGATAATTAAGCTGATTTTCCCCAGAATTAAGTGGCTAAAAAAGTATATCAACGAGAATAAGCAATATATCAACGAAGTTCACAACTTTATCAACATAGTTCAAATATTGTTCGTATTTTTGAGTTTAGAAACGTTCCTCAACAACTTCGTATCAGTGCGATATGCTCCAAGAGAAAGAGCTAAAAATTCCCTAAACAAAAACCTCTTACATTTGTAAGAGGTTTTTTTGATACCGAGGGCCGGACTCGAACCGGCACGGGGTCAACCCCCGCAGGATTTTAAGTCCTGTGTGTCTGCCATTCCACCACCCCGGCAGAAGTAAATTAAAAGGCGGTAACCGGATTTGAACCGATGATAAAGGTTTTGCAGACCTCTGCCTTACCACTTGGCTATACCGCCATAATTTGGAGCGGAAGACGGGGTTCGAACCCGCGACCCCAACCTTGGCAAGGTTGTATTCTACCACTGAACTACTTCCGCATAATGGCTGGGCTACCTGGATTCGAACCAGGGCATGACGGAATCAAAATCCGTTGCCTTACCGCTTGGCTATAGCCCATTAATTAAGAACTTATTATACTATATTCAATTTAATATTAATTTTATTACTCACTTGAGAAATCATTATTATAATTTAAATGGGGCGACCGATGGGAATCGAACCCACGAGTGTCGGAACCACAATCCGATGCGTTAACCACTTCGCCACGACCGCCATTATAGTATTATTTGGCAGGGGCAGTAGGAATCGAACCCACACCAAAGGTTTTGGAGACCTCTATTCTACCGTTAAACTATGCCCCTATAAATAAATGGTGGAGGGGGACGGATTCGAACCGCCGAACCCACAGGGAGCGGATTTACAGTCCGCCGCGTTTAGCCACTTCGCTACCCCTCCGGTTAAAGAGTGCCGACTAGAGGACTTGAACCCCCAACCTACTGATTACAAGTCAGTTGCTCTACCAATTGAGCTAAGTCGGCTTAATAAAATTATATATCTTAAATTTGATACGTTGCCTTAATCAATTCAACTCTTAGTCGTCCTTGTCTCAGTAAGTGATTCAAGATGCTTCTCAACAAGTACGCTGAAGCTTTGCTACGAAGCTTATTCGTTCGTGCTCTACCAATTGAGCTAATTCGGCAAATTATGATATTTAAGATGGTGGCTCGGGACGGAATCGAACCGCCGACACGAGGATTTTCAGTCCTCTGCTCTACCGACTGAGCTACCGAGCCAACTTAAATGGCGGTCCCGACCGGGATCGAACCGGCGATCTCCTGCGTGACAGGCAGGCATGTTAACCGCTACACCACGGGACCATTTGGTTGCGGGGACAGGATTTGAACCTGCGACCTTCGGGTTATGAGCCCGACGAGCTACCAGACTGCTCCACCCCGCGATAATGTGGATACTATTTTAATTAGATCCATGAAGTTTATTTCGTTAAGACCATCCCAATCTCAGGATGTTTATGCAAGTAGTGGCTCGATTGGTATGCTGAAGTAATTCCTTCGAAGCATATTCGTTCGTGCTCCACCCCTCGATAATAAGAGTATTGATAAATTTTAAAGATATGGTGGAGGATGACGGGCTCGAACCGCCGACCCCCTGCTTGTAAGGCAGGTGCTCTCCCAGCTGAGCTAATCCTCCGTAATAAAATGGTGACCCGTACGGGACTCGAACCCGTGTTACCGCCGTGAAAGGGCGGTGTCTTAACCGCTTGACCAACGGGCCATTATATTTGTCCTGAGTTATATGGCGGAGAGCAAGGGATTTGAACCCTTGAGACAGGGTTACCCGCCTACACGATTTCCAATCGTGCTCCTTCGGCCACTCGGACAGCTCTCCAAAATGGCTCCGCAGGTAGGATTCGAACCTACGACCACTCGGTTAACAGCCGAGTGCTCTACCACTGAGCTACTGCGGAATAATCAAGAACCAAGCGACGTTCTACTCTCACAGGGGGAAACCCCCAACTACCATCGACGCTGAAGAGCTTAACTGCCGTGTTCGGTATGGGAACGGGTGTGACCTCTTCGCTATCATCACTTGATTCAATTCCTTAAGGACATTAATTATTATATCAAATCTTATTTAAAAGTCAATGCTTTTTCGAAAGTTTTTTATAATAATTTTTGTACCTTCAAAACTAGATAATGTCATTATCAAACTTGTTAGTTAAGTCCTCGACCGATTAGTATCAGTCAGCTCCACGTGTCACCACGCTTCCACCTCTGACCTATCAACCTGATCGTCTCTCAGGGGTCTTACTAGCTTAACGCTATGGGAAATCTCATCTTGAGGGGGGCTTCATGCTTAGATGCTTTCAGCACTTATCCCTTCCACACATAGCTACCCAGCCATACTCTTGGCAGAACAACTGGTACACCAGCGGTGTGTCCATCCCGGTCCTCTCGTACTAAGGACAGCTCCTCTCAAATTTCCTGCGCCCACGACGGATAGGGACCGAACTGTCTCACGACGTTCTGAACCCAGCTCGCGTACCGCTTTAATGGGCGAACAGCCCAACCCTTGGGACCGACTACAGCCCCAGGATGCGATGAGCCGACATCGAGGTGCCAAACCTCCCCGTCGATGTGGACTCTTGGGGGAGATAAGCCTGTTATCCCCGGGGTAGCTTTTATCCGTTGAGCGATGGCCCTTCCATGCGGAACCACCGGATCACTAAGCCCGACTTTCGTCCCTGCTCGACTTGTAGGTCTCGCAGTCAAGCTCCCTTATGCCTTTACACTCTTCGAATGATTTCCAACCATTCTGAGGGAACCTTTGGGCGCCTCCGTTACTCTTTAGGAGGCGACCGCCCCAGTCAAACTGCCCACCTGACACTGTCTCCGAGCCGGATAACGGCTCTAGGTTAGAATTTCAATACAGCCAGGGTAGTATCCCACCGACGCCTCCACCGAAGCTAGCGCTCCGGCTTCACAGGCTCCTACCTATCCTGTACAAGCTGTACCAAAATTCAATATCAAGCTGCAGTAAAGCTCCACGGGGTCTTTCCGTCCTGTCGCGGGTAACCTGCATCTTCACAGGTACTATAATTTCACCGAGTCTATGGTTGAGACAGTGCCCAAATCGTTACGCCTTTCGTGCGGGTCGGAACTTACCCGACAAGGAATTTCGCTACCTTAGGACCGTTATAGTTACGGCCGCCGTTTACTGGGGCTTCAATTCAGAGCTTCTCCCGTAAGGGATAACCCCTCCTCTTAACCTTCCAGCACCGGGCAGGCGTCAGCCCCTATACTTCGCCTTGCGGCTTCGCAGAGACCTGTGTTTTTGCTAAACAGTCGCTTGGGCCTTTTCACTGCGGCTCTCCCGGGCATACACCCAAAAGAGCACCCCTTCTCCCGAAGTTACGGGGTCATTTTGCCGAGTTCCTTAACCATAGTTCTCTCGCTCACCTTAGGATTCTCTCCTCGCCTACCTGTGTCGGTTTGCGGTACAGGCACCTATTTCCTCGCTAGAAGCTTTTCTTGGCAGCGTAGAATCAGGAACTTCGGTACTATATTTCCCTCGCCATCACAACTCAGCCTTATGATGTGCGGATTTGCCTACACATCAGCCTAATTGCTTGGACGCGCATATCCAGCAGCGCGCTTACCCTATCTTTCTGCGTCCCTCCATTGCTCAAACGGAAATGAGGTGGTACAGGAATATCAACCTGTTGTCCATCGCCTACGCCTTTCGGCCTCGGCTTAGGTCCTGACTAACCCTGGGAGGACGAGCCTTCCCCAGGAAACCTTAGGCATACGGTGGACGGGATTCTCACCCGTCTTTCGCTACTCATACCGGCATTCTCACTTCTAAGCGCTCCACCAGTCCTTACGATCTAGCTTCAACGCCCTTAGAACGCTCCCCTACCACTGATACCATACGGTATCAATCCGCAGCTTCGGTGATACGTTTAGCCCCGTTACATTTTCGGCGCAGAGTCACTCGACCAGTGAGCTATTACGCACTCTTTAAATGGTGGCTGCTTCTAAGCCAACATCCTGGTTGTCTAAGCAACTCCACATCCTTTTCCACTTAACGTATACTTTGGGACCTTAGCTGGCGGTCTGGGCTGTTTCCCTCTTGACCACGGATCTTATCACTCGTAGTCTGACTCCTATGGATAAGTCATTGGCATTCGGAGTTTGACTGAATTCGGTAACCCGTTGGGGGCCCCTAGTCCAATCAGTGCTCTACCTCCAAGACTCTAACACATAAGGCTAGCCCTAAAGCTATTTCGGGGAGAACCAGCTATCTCCGAGTTCGATTGGAATTTCTCCGCTACCCACACCTCATCCCCGCACTTTTCAACGTGCGTGGGTTCGGACCTCCATTCAGTGTTACCTGAACTTCATCCTGGACATGGGTAGATCACTCGGTTTCGGGTCTACGACCACGTACTATATCGCCCTATTCAGACTCGCTTTCGCTGCGGCTCCGTCTCTTCAACTTAACCTTGCACGGGATCGTAACTCGCCGGTTCATTCTACAAAAGGCACGCCATCACTCGTTAACGAGCTCTGACTATTTGTAAGCACACGGTTTCAGGTTCTCTTTCACTCCCCTTCCGGGGTGCTTTTCACCTTTCCCTCACGGTACTGGTTCACTATCGGTCACTAGGTAGTATTTAGCCTTGGGAGATGGTCCTCCCAGATTCCGACGGAATTTCACGTGTTCCGCCGTACTCAGGATCCACTCAAGAGGGAACGAGATTTCAACTACAGGGTTTTTACCTTCTTTGACGGACCTTTCCAGGTCACTTCATTTACCCCGTTCCTTTGTAACTCCGTATAGAGTGTCCTACAACCCCAAGAGGCAAGCCTCTTGGTTTGGGCTATCTTCCGTTTCGCTCGCCGCTACTCAGGAAATCGCATTTTGCTTTCTATTCCTCCAGGTACTTAGATGTTTCAGTTCCCTGGGTCTGTCCTCAGTACCCTATGTATTCAGGTAAAGATACTACTCCATTACGAGTAGTGGGTTTCCCCATTCGGAAATCTCCGGATCAAAGCTTACTTACAGCTCCCCGAAGCATATCGGTGTTAGTCCCGTCCTTCATCGACTCCTAGTGCCAAGGCATCCACCGTGCGCCCTTTCTAACTTAACTAATTTTAAAACTAATTGAATTAAACTTACGCAGTTTAATGAATGACATTATCTAGTTTTCAAGGTACAAAGTTGAGAGTGAACTCTCAAAACTAAACAAAACAATGAAGAAACATTTTCATACATGAACCAACGGTTCATGATGTCTCCATAGAAAGGAGGTGATCCAGCCGCACCTTCCGATACGGCTACCTTGTTACGACTTCACCCCAATCATCTGTCCCACCTTAGGCGGCTGGCCCCTAAAAGGTTACCCCACCGACTTCGGGTGTTACAAACTCTCGTGGTGTGACGGGCGGTGTGTACAAGGCCCGGGAACGTATTCACCGCGGCATGCTGATCCGCGATTACTAGTGATTCCGGCTTCATGTAGGCGAGTTGCAGCCTACAATCCGAACTGAGAATAGTTTTATGGGATTAGCTCCACCTCGCGGTCTTGCAACCCTTTGTACTATCCATTGTAGCACGTGTGTAGCCCAGGTCATAAGGGGCATGATGATTTGACGTCATCCCCACCTTCCTCCGGTTTGTCACCGGCAGTCACCTTAGAGTGCCCAACTAAATGCTGGCAACTAAGATCAAGGGTTGCGCTCGTTGCGGGACTTAACCCAACATCTCACGACACGAGCTGACGACAACCATGCACCACCTGTCACTCTGTCCCCGAAGGGAACGCCCTATCTCTAGGGTTATCAGAGGATGTCAAGACCTGGTAAGGTTCTTCGCGTTGCTTCGAATTAAACCACATGCTCCACCACTTGTGCGGGCCCCCGTCAATTCCTTTGAGTTTCAGTCTTGCGACCGTACTCCCCAGGCGGAGTGCTTAATGCGTTAACTTCAGCACTAAAGGGCGGAAACCCTCTAACACTTAGCACTCATCGTTTACAGCGTGGACTACCAGGGTATCTAATCCTGTTTGCTCCCCACGCTTTCGCGCCTCAGCGTCAGTTACAGACCAGAAAGTCGCCTTCGCCACTGGTGTTCCTCCAAATCTCTACGCATTTCACCGCTACACTTGGAATTCCACTTTCCTCTTCTGCACTCAAGTTTCCCAGTTTCCAATGACCCTCCCCGGTTGAGCCGGGGGCTTTCACATCAGACTTAAGAAACCGCCTGCGCGCGCTTTACGCCCAATAATTCCGGACAACGCTTGCCACCTACGTATTACCGCGGCTGCTGGCACGTAGTTAGCCGTGGCTTTCTGGTTAGGTACCGTCAAGGTGCCAGCTTATTTAACTAGCACTTGTTCTTCCCTAACAACAGAGCTTTACGACCCGAAGGCCTTCATCGCTCACGCGGCGTTGCTCCGTCAGACTTTCGTCCATTGCGGAAGATTCCCTACTGCTGCCTCCCGTAGGAGTCTGGGCCGTGTCTCAGTCCCAGTGTGGCCGATCACCCTCTCAGGTCGGCTACGCATCGTCGCCTTGGTGAGCCGTTACCTCACCAACTAGCTAATGCGCCGCGGGCCCATCTATAAGTGATAGCCGAAGCCATCTTTCAACTAAGGAACAGGAGTTCCTCAGTGTCATCCGGTATTAGCTCCGGTTTCCCGAAGTTATCCCAGTCTTGTAGGTAGGTTGCCCACGTGTTACTCACCCGTCCGCCGCTAATTAACGGGAGCAAGCTCCCATTAATCCGCTCGACTTGCATGTATTAGGCACGCCGCCAGCGTTCGTCCTGAGCCAGGATCAAACTCTCCATAAAAGTTAAGTTTAAATCTTGTATTGCTCAAATAACTAATAATTGACGTTTACTTCATGTTTTGTTTAGTTTTCAAAGTTCAAACCGTCGCGTCTTTAGCGACTTTTTCATATTAACATCTCTTCAACATCGAGTCAACATGTTTTTCATTTTTTTTATTTCTTTGTTTCTTTTTGTCGAACCATCTTGGCGACGTATATAAATATAACATCGCATTTAGAATATGACAAGCCCTTTTTTAGTTTTTTTTATAAAAAAAGAAAAAAATTTATTTTAACTACGAAGGAAGTGTAATACCACATGTCGAATTAGCCATAAACTATATAGAAAAGGGGTTTAGAAAATGGATCTACAACCAGACATTCTCGTAAAATTGCTTATATCAGCAATGCTAGGTTCCGTTATTGGTTTAGAAAGAGAATTAAAAAGAAAACCTCTTGGTTTAAAAACATGCCTAGTCATTTCAATAATGAGTTGCCTATTAACAATTGCTTCAATTAGTTCAGCCTATACATTCCATAGCAGCGACTTTTTAAATATCTCCATGGATCCATTACGCTTACCAGCCCAAATAGTATCGGGAATTGGTTTTCTTGGAGCTGGCGTTATTCTTCGCAGAGGTAACGATACAATCGCTGGCCTAACAACAGCTGCAATGATTTGGGGAGCTTCAGGTATCGGAATAATTGTTGGGGCTGGTTTTTATGCCGCAGCATTTGCTGGAGTTGGGTTATTAATTATCAGTGTTGAATTAATTCCTTATTTAATAAACAAACTCGGTCCAAAAAAATTAAAAGAAAGAGATATAAGCCTAAAGCTAACAGTTATAGGAAAAGAAAATATAAATATTGTGATTGATCAAATAACTGCGCAAGATATAACAGTTAAAAATATTAAAATAAAGGGCTTAAATAATGATGAGCATTATATACAAATGAAATTACTAGTGTTTAATAAACGAAGAACAACAGAAATTTATTATGACATTGAACAAATAGAGAACATCCGTGGAATTGAAATAGAGAGTATATAATAGTGATAACTTATTATTTATTGGTAAAAATAAGTGTTACGAAATTGCGATGGAGGAATAAGCTTGAAAGTATTTCGTAACCAGCCAATCTATTTTAAATCCTATACATTATTTAAAATTACAGTCATTTTATTATCATTGATTGCTATATTTGGAACAATTATTCATTATGCAGAACCTTTTACGTTTCCAACTGTTTGGGATGGAATGTGGTGGTCAATTGTTACTACGTTTACAGTAGGTTATGGTGATTATGTACCTCTTTCTCCAGTTGGACGTTTTTTTGCCGTTATATTAATTTTATTAGGTACCGGATTCGGTTCTTACTATATGATTTCATTCACAGCTCAAACTTTTCGAAATCAAGACGCAGATTTTAGAGGTGCACTTACATTTTCAAAAAAGAACCATATTGTAATCGTTGGTTGGAACGAACGAGTTAAGAATGTAATTAACCAATTGCACGCTTCCTCAATATCTACCCATATCGTATTAATAGATGAAAGCCTAGAACTATTACCTCCAGAGTTAGGGAAAGTGCATTTTGTAAAAGGATCTGCTTCCAACGATTCAGTTTTAGAAAAGGCAAATTTTAAATTTGCTAATACAATATTAATTACAGCAGATCAAAATAAAAATGAACAAGAAGCTGATATGCAAACAATTTTAACAATCATTGCAGCAAAAGGCGTTAATCAATCGATTCACTGTATCGCAGAAATCTTAACGAAAAATCAAGTAATAAACGCATATCGCGCTGGTGCCAATGAAATTATTGAAGCTCATTTACTAACTTCGTTTGTTATGTCAGGATCGATAATGCATAAAGGTTACTCAGATGTAGTACTAAAACTAACAAATCAATTAGAATCATTTACAGTTAAAATATTAAATGTTGATCAAAAAATGATTGGAAAATTCTATTATGACATTGTAATAGAAGAATTAGACAACGATAAAATGATTATTGGTATAATCCGGGATAAACAAACAATTATTAAACCTGATAAAAGTATTGAGATTGCTAAAGATGATTTCCTAATCTTACTTACTTAAGCATAATTTCTACTTAATTAAAAAGAGCCAAATCATAATTTTATGATTTGGCTCTTTTTTTTATAAAAGTTCATCTTCAATTTTCTTAAGAATTTCAAACCCTTTAATTTGATATTTTTTAGGCACTTTAGCATCTGGATCTATCGGTTCTTGAAACTGGTTTAAAGATCCAGTTAGATTCCCTTCATAACCAATATTATCATCAAGTCCCTCATTATAAACGTGTGTTAGTAAAAATGGAGACTCAAATTGAATAACTGCTCCATCCATATCTAAGGATCCTGAAGTGACATTAAATGGAATTCTTAAGTACTGATACCCGTCGTCATCTTGCATTAATAAATCAAAACTTCCATGATCATAGTCCCAATTTGCTCCAATAACAAACCCATGATTTTTTAATTTCCCCTCAATATCATTAAGCGGAAATATTTCATTCTCTAATTTTGACTTTAAAGGATACATATGCTTTTCTCCTCCTTTTTGAATAGTATTTTCTTACTTAACTAAAAACATGAATTTAAATTTTAAATCCATAAAAAAACCGTTGTTAAAGTAAATTTAACAACGGTTTTTTATTATTTTAAACGTTCTTCTAATTGCATTTTCAGTTCTTCAAAACCTGGTTTTCCTAATAATGCAAACATGTTTTTCTTATATGCTTCAACACCTGGTTGATCGAAAGGATTTACACCAAGTAAGTATCCGCTCATGGCACAAGCAAGTTCAAAGAAGTATACTGTATAGCCAAAAGTATATTCATCTAATTTCGGTAATGTAACAATTAGATTTGGTACTCCACCATCAGCGTGTGCTAGTATTGTTCCTTCAAATGCTTTTTTATTTACAAAATCAACAGTTTTACCTGCAAGATAGTTTAATCCGTCAGAATCATTATCCTCTAATTCAATTGTTAGTTCATGACGTGGCATTTCAACAGATAATACTGTCTCAAATAAATCACGTCGACCTTCTTGAACATATTGACCAAGAGAATGTAAATCTGTTGAAAAGTTTGCTGAAGATGGATAGATCCCTTTTTGGTCTTTCCCTTCACTCTCTCCAAATAATTGCTTCCACCATTCACCAAAGTATTGTAATGATGGTTCATAATTAACAAGCATTTCAATTGTTTTACCTTTGTTATATAAAACATTTCTTACAACTGCATATTGATAAGCTTGATTATCTTCCAATTCTGAAGTGCTGTACTCGTTATATGCATCTTGAGCACCCTTCATCATTTGTTCAATATCAATACCTGCTGCTGCTATTGGTAATAAACCTACTGCTGTTAAAACTGAGTAGCGTCCACCTACATCATCAGGAATAACAAATGTTTCGTATCCTTTTTCGTCCGCAACAGTTTTTAATGCACCGCGCGCTTTATCAGTTGTAGCATAAATACGGTTTTTAGCTTCTTCAACACCATACTTTTCTTCCAACAGCTTTCTAAAAATACGGAATGCAATTGCTGGTTCAGTAGTTGTCCCAGATTTTGAAATAACATTGATTGAGAAATCTTTATCTTTTAAAACTTGAATTAAATCATGCATGTATGTAGAACTAATATTATTTCCTACGAAGAACACTTGAGGTGCTTTTCTTTCTTCTTTAGATGCAATGTTAAAAAACGAATGCTGTAACATTTCAATTGCTGCACGTGCACCTAGATATGATCCACCAATTCCGATTACTAAAAGAACGTCTGAATCTGATTTGATTTTCTCTGCTGACTTTTGGATTCGAGAAAATTCCTCTTTGTCATAGTCATTCGGTAACTCTACCCATCCTAGATAGTCGCTACCTGCACCAGTTTTTTCATGAATCGTATGGTGAAATAACTTCACTGCATCTCTTAAATATGCAATTTCGTGATCTTGAAAAAACATTTTTGCTTTTGAATAGTCAAATTTAATATGAGAAGTCATACATCAAACCTCCTTAAATAGTTGTAATACCTTTACAATGTACCTAATTAAATAATTGAAAGCAAGTAAATACAATTAAATTTATGTGAAAATTTTAACAAGAGTCAAAATGATAATTTTTCACCTATGTACATAATTAAAATCAAATGAGGGATACTATTTTTGAAGGTCATAAAAAGGAGGTTAACCTATTATGAGTACATTACAACGTATTGCACTTATTTTTACAATTGTTGGAGCTATAAACTGGGGTTTAATCGGATTTTTTCAATTTGATTTAGTAGCAGCAATTTTTGGTGGTGCTGATTCTGCTTTTGCTCGAATTATATATGGTATCGTTGGTATTTCAGGACTAATTAACCTTGGCTTACTATTCAAACCTTCAGAAGAGTTAGGGACACATCCTGAGACAAACGAAGTTAGATAGATATACACAACAAAAAGGAAGGGTATGCCCTTCCTTTTTAATTCGTCATATTTTCTTTCTTCATCTCAACATGAAGCCATTCATTTAATTTTTTATGCAGGGTGCTAAATCCATCTGGTTTTAATTCTCTTAATAATCGAGCTGCATGTTTTAAATTTTCTTCACCATTAAATCCTTGATCGATACTTGCTCCTTTTAAAGACAAACTAATTTTTCCTGTCATCTCATCAATAGACAGTACACGTACATTTACTAACTGCCCAACAGAAATATAGTCTCGAATATCTCGAACATATCCATTAATAATTTCGGAAATATGTACTAGTCCTTGTGTTTGGTGATCAAGTGAAATAAAGGCACCATACGTTTGAATCCCTGTTACTTTACCAGTGTAAACTTTTCCAATATTGTAGTTTTGTGCCATTCAAAACACTCCTAATTTTCGTTCAATTCCACTAACTAAATTTTAGCACACACAGACCAACTTTTAAAGTTTGCTATAAGGCTTATATTAGATACTACCTTTGAAATTCCCTTATTGTATTATAGTCACTTTAAAGGTTGGGCTATTTCATTTTTTTAAAAATAATTACTTATGTTTATTAGAATTGACGAAAAACTTATAATTTAAAAGTATTTTAGTGATTTACATAACATATGGTGACATACGGAGCATTATTAAGATTAGAATGTATTCCTTCCGTTTGGACATAATAATCCAAAAACTTAAAGGAGAGTTTGGATGATGAATCATTCTGGAACAATACAGTCGACATATAAGATTTCTGGTCTTGATGTTTATTATGAACTATACGGATACCACAATTTTAATAAGCAAGATTCAAAAGTATTTGTATTAATTCACGGTTTTTTGTCATCTTGCTTTAGTTATCGTAGACTGATACCATTTATCTCAAAAGAACATGTTGTTGTCGTTATCGACCTACCTCCATTCGGTAAAAGTGGTAAGCAATTAAACTTTAAATATTCGTATGATAACTTCGCTAATGTAGTAATCTCACTTGTGAATCATTTGAAGTTGGAAAACATCTATTTAGTCGGACATTCAATGGGCGGACAGATAGCATTATATGTAACGAAGAAAAAACCAGAACTTGTTAACAAAGTGATTTTATTATGTAGCTCTGGTTATTTAGGCAGAGCAAATCCTCACCTAATCATTTCATCTTATTTTCCTTTTTTCTATCTTTATATAAAGAGGAATTTAGCTAAACAAGGAGTTGTCAATTCTCTAATATCAGTTGTTCATGATCAAAAGCTAATCGATGATGAAATGATAAATGGCTACCAGGAGCCTTTTATGCAAGATGAAATTTTTAGGGCGCTAACTAAGATGATCCGTGATCGAGAAGGAGATTTGAGTCCTGCAGATTTACAAGATATATCTGTACCAACACTTTTAATTTGGGGTGAAAAAGATAAAGTAGTTCCATTAGCGGTTGGGGAAAGATTACATCGTGATTTAAAACATTCAACATTATTTACTTATCCAGAAGCCGGACACTTAATTCCTGAAGAAATTCCCGAACATATTTATGATCGTATATCAAATTTTATATAAATAAAAAAGGGCTGTCTCATAAGTCAGGTAAACTGACATATAGACACCCCTTTTTTATTGTAATAATAACTCATTTTTGTATCTAAATTTTGATTGTGCACGTTAGCTTTTAAACTGGAGATACTAACCAATCCATTCAGAGAATTTTTTAGAGCTTGAATATGGCTTTTATAATTCAAATACTGGCAAAGTAATTATAACCTTTAAACCTTTACCATCACTATTCATAAATTTTATTTTACCGTTGTGCTGGTCAATAATATGCTTTACGATCGCCAATCCTAATCCTGTTCCACCTTCATTTCTAGACCTTGCTTTATCTACACGATAGAACCTTTCCCCTAAATGCGGAATCTCTTCAACTGGAATCCCTTTACCTTCATCGATAATCTCCAGAGTTACTTGTTTATCTTGAGATAAATTGATATAAATGCTTTTTCCCGAAGGTGTATAACGAACTGCATTATCTATTAAATTGTGTATAACTTGTTGGAAACGGTCTGGATCAACGTTAGCAATGATCGATTCATCTAAATTCTTTTGAATTGTAATACCCCGCTCTATTAGTATTTGTGAATATGTTTCGATTGTATCTTCAATTAATTGCGCAATTACGTTCGGCTCTTTATTTAATGGAAACTGTTGTCCATCTAAAGTAGCTAAATCAAGAAGATCCCTTACTAATCTTTGCATTCGACTTGCTTCTTTTTGAATGATGCCAACATACTTTAGTTGTTGTTCTTGTTTTATTACTCCATCTAATATTGCTTCACTATATCCTTTTACATAACTTAACGGCGTTCTTAGTTCATGAGAAACATTAGCTAAAAACTCTTTTCTATTTTCATCTTCTTTTTGTAAAGAATCAGACATTGAATTAAATGCAAAAGCTAGTTTACCTACTTCATCACCACTATTATAGTGGATACGCTCCGTGTAATCACCATTTGCCATTTTATATGAGATTTGTTCCATTCTAGATAACGGCTTAATCATTTGTTTTATTATACTTCTGCCGATTAAAAGAATAATGAAAGCAAATAGCAATGTACTAATCATAAAAATCCATTTTGATTGTTGGATTAGTTCGGTAATACTCCTTAAAGGTAGATTTAAATAAATAATCCCTTCAAGTTTTTCTTTTTTTACAACTGGAACTACGACACCGATTATTTGATGCTTAAATCTTTTTTCAAATCCTGTCTTCGTAATTACTTTTCCTTTTAATAAAGTTTCGCGATCGTCTTCAGTGATAAACGATTCATGACTGACATTGTATGGGATACATGCACTTAAGTCTCTCGGATTACTAATAAATAAAACACTTGCATTTGAAACAGCATCAAATTTTGAAACAAATTTTGAAAAGTCATCAACATTATTTGTTTGATGATAGTGTTTTACTAAGTTAGTACCTTCCTGAATTAAAGTTGAACGAACATATGAAACATATAATTGCTTATATGCAAACTGAAACATTAAAAAGAAAAAGATCGTTGTACAGATTACCATTAAGCAGATTGTTAGCCATAGCTTCTGTAAAAATGAAAGAGAATTTGCTATTTTCCTCATCCGTTTATCCCAAATTTATATCCTACACCCCAAACTGTAGAAATATAATCTGCGTCCTGTCCAAGCTTAATTCTCAATGTTTTTATATGTGTATCAACTGTTCTAGCTGTTCCGAAATAATCAAATCCCCAAACCTTTTCTAAGATTTGTTCGCGGCTAAAAACATAATCTTGATGCTTACAAAAAAATAGCAATAAATCATATTCTTTCAACGTAAGTGATAATGGTTTATCAGATACAAAAACATTCCGGGCTTTTTCATTGATTTTTATCTGACCAATATGAAATATAGAAGAATCCGAGTTTTTTGTTCTTCTTAGCACAGCATCAACTCTTGCAATTAATTCACTAGGGCTAAATGGTTTTACGATGTAGTCATCCGCTCCCATTTTTAACCCATTTACCTTATCCCATTCCTCACCTTTTGCAGTTAAGAAAATAACAGGAACATTTGATGTCTCTCTAATTTGTTTACAAAGTGCCCAGCCGTCCATAATCGGCATCATAATATCTAAAATAATTAAATCATAGTTTGATTGGCTAATTTTATTCAATGCTGTTTCACCATTACTTGCTTGGTCCCAACTATACCCGCTGTTTTCTAAATACATTCCAACTAATTGACAAATTTCTTGTTCATCATCAACAATTAATATCCTTCTATCACTCATGTCGAATGCCCTCTCTTAACAATAATTGGAAAGGTCCTCTCCCTACTGCCGCTTCTTTTTCAATTTTCATCGTTTTAGTATTTATTTGGTACAATTTATTTAAATCATAACTAGCTGCATACGCTGAATGTTTAAATCCAATTGCTGCATATGGGTTCGAGCCAACTTCAATAAATTTAGTCTGATTTACAACGGTAGGATCTAACTTATAAATTTGATTTGTACCATGAGCTATTGTAAACAATCCGTCATCATTTTCAAAAAAAGATATCGGCATTAGAGGGGTATGAAGTGACTTTTGTTTCTTGCCAGTAGTAGTCGAGTATACTTTCACATCTTCATTTTCACTTTCGCCATTTCCGTGTCCACCAACGAATAATTCAGAAGCGTCATTATTTAATATTAGGCCAATTGATGTATTTGGTACTTCAATCGTTTGTTCTACTTTATAGTTGTCTAAGTTAATACCAATCACTTTTCTCTCGTTAAATAAACTAACAAATAGTTTATGGTGAGTCGTATCTTCAACCATAGAGATAGGATTTTTACCTATATTCAATTGTTTAAGCACGATACCCTTTTGATCAAAAAAAGTTATCGTATTCTTTTTTCCATTCGTTACAGCAATCGTATGATTACTCTTTAAAGAAATCATATTCGTAATACCAACACCGGCCTTCCAACTCTTGACCTTTTCACCAGTTGAAAGATGGTAAATATCTATATTAGCATCTACTGGATGATATACTGCAATATCCTTTCCATTTTGCAATAAAGCCGCTCCACTGACATCTCTATTTAAATCCCAATCTGCTACTTTATGTAAGTCATATGGATCAAGAAAAGTTAAACTACCTACTTTTTTATTTATCGAGATGAGTACATTTTCAGAATCCTTAATATGCGACATTTTATTTGGAAAACAGCCCGTACAGAACAAGAAAAGAACGAGTGTGCTAACGAAAGCAATTCGATTCAAAATACTTCCCCCCATAAAGTAATCATATAAAAGAAGCTATCCTTTTATCAAAGATAGGATAGCCTGCGTTCTTATTTAATTTACTGTAACTTCTTTTTCAGTATGGTCATGTAATTCGCCTTTTTCAACATGAACCTTTACAGTGTTTATTCCTTTATCTTTAAACGTATACTTAACCTCATATTCACCAGGTGCAACTTCTTTTGCATCTGTATAATCGTGCTTTCCATTCTCATCTTTCCATGTTTCAATTCGAACGTTCGCTTTTTTAAGTGCTTTACCATCATTCGTCATCAAATGAATCGTAAAAACATTTTCCTTGTTTACATCAAGATTCTCGGTACCCATTAAATGAATCATTAGATCGCTATGGTGGTCATCTCCACTATGAGATTCATGTTCACTTTTTCCAGTTTCACTATTAGATGAAGTAGTAGCAGGAACTTTAAAGTCCATTTTAGGCATCGAATGCTGATCTCTAGCAGTCACGTGAGCAATTACATAGTAATCACCTGGATCTGTAAATTTATAGTTTGCTGAATAAATACCATCTTCACCATTCTTTGCATCTAGCATAGCCATACTATCTTCACCTGTTTTACCAATTTCAAATTGAACTTCATCTGCATCAGTAACTGCTTTATTATTCTGGCTCACTTCAGCGCGGAGTGTAACTTCTTTATTTAAATTAATAGCTGATGTAGGAAGAAGAATATTTACATCAACCGGTTTTTCGACTGCATCTTGATTCTTCGCGTTAGAACAACCAGCAGTCATCATAATACTGACAATTAATAAGCTTAGTACCTTTTTCATATGTATTACCTCCTATAATTCTGCCGAGTTAAACAGATCACTTATCTTAATGTTTTAAACAGTTTTAAAGTAAACTCGATAGAGAAA
Source organism: Arthrobacter citreus (assembly GCA_013200995.1). Lineage (GTDB taxonomy): Bacteria > Bacillota > Bacilli > Bacillales > Bacillaceae_G > Gottfriedia. The sequence goes on from CP053688.1 coordinate 3,134,117, forward strand.
ATATCTATATAGCAAAATAAAATGACAAAAACAATCTAACACATAGATGTGATGAAAATGTGATAAACTTCTCCAAAAAAAAGAGACCTTCCTTAGTAAGTCCCCATTTTGAATTATTTTATTCACGTAATGCTTTTTTTTCTTTTGATTCCATTAATTCTGTTATACGCTTTTCTTCCTTTGCCGATGCTCTTTTAATTAGATAAAACGTAATAAAAGCACCAATCATAAAAATAATTAATGAAATAACGGCAGGAATATACTCTGTTTTATCTTCAGGAAAATATAAAAACTCCATCATAGTCCCATCACTCCCACTGCAATTATACAAAGTATTCTAAAATAATCAAAGTAAAATGAGTATTCTCTAATTAAAAAAATCTCTCTTTCGAAAAAGCTTTTGAAATTAATTTAATTAAAAAAATGAGTCACCTAAGATGGGCCAAAAAAATACTATTTTATTTAAGTTAGTAATTTTTCTAGAGCATTTTATTGTAAACTTTTTTATGTATATTTGATTGAAACGAAAGGGTGCTCGACTCCTATGGGAAATGCGGGAACCTAAGACCCGACAGGCACAGTCGCTCAGGTCTCGCCCAATAGAAAGCGAGCATCCTGTAGTGGAAATCTACAATACTCAACTCAATTATCAACGAATAATCTTACCATATTATTATCTAACTTCTCTATCAACAAAATAAAAAACCAACTGATTTAAAATCAATTGGTTTTTAATATGAAGATATTCTTTTCTTTAATAATGAAAAGTCAACTAAGTCTCCTAAAGTCGCGGGAGCAGGCTTTTTCATATATTGCTTATCTTTTTCTACTAATTTATAAATATGATACGTAGTTAAAGCATCATCTAGTGCTTTATGGTGATTTCCAGTTCCATCTTTTCCATATTCTTTCATTGCGTTCCATAAACCCGTTTGATTTTGGTTTCCAAAGAAAGTTTTATACTCGAGGCATAAGTCTCTTACTTCACCATTAATTGGGAACGAAATAGATGCAGCTTCACAATTGTGTTTTAGTACCCTCATATCCATATTGCCCCAAGTGATGACTGTCGTTCTATAATTCTTTGTCGCTTCATTTAATATCTCACCAAGCTCTTTTAATTGTATTCCATTATCAACATTCTCTTGTGAAATATTTAGAAACCTTTTACATCTTGAGGATAACAATGGAAACTGAAGCGGTTTAACAAAAGAAGAATAAGTTTGATTAATCTCGTCATTAATAACACTTACAAAACCAACTTCAATAATTTCCGGAAAAAATTTGATCCCTTTTGATTTTCCATCTGGCATTGTAAATTCAAAATCAATAAATAGGAACTGCTCTTTCATTACCTCACCTCCAGAAAAATAAATTTTCTGATTTTTCCTTATTGTCTTATATGATTAACGAATATTCAAGTAAGACAATTTGACTATTTTCTACTTATTTACTTATTTTATTAATACAACCAATTTGTGTAAAAAATAACATAAGATGCCCATCAAGATGAAAAATCGTGTTAAAATAATATACGTTCGTTTAATTAATTTTAAACGAATTAAAAAATCGAAAGTAGATAGAGGGCTATTATGAAGAAAATTATTGGATTTATTATTATTATAATAAGCTTTCTTGTCTTTTATTTCACATCTCAGCAAGCTATGATGGCATATGAGACTTCAAAAAATATTCCCAAAAAGAAGGTTGAAGAATTACCTGTAGTTTCTTTATCACAGAACAGTGTTTTTTATGACCGAAACAACAATCCTTTTTATATACCTGCTTCTGGTGATAATAGAATAAATTTAAAAAGCAGTGAAATTCCTCAGCTAGTAAAGGATATTTTTATTTCTACCGAAGATCGATATTTTTATTCACATAAAGGTATAGATTTATTTGGTGTTGCTAGGGCATTTATGGTGAATGTGTCCAATAGTGGAATAGAACAAGGAGCTAGTACGATTACACAGCAGCTTGCACGAAATTTATATTTAACTCAAGCACGAACTGTAGAACGCAAAATAAAAGAGATTCAAATCTCACTTCAATTAGAAAAACAGTACACTAAAGATCAAATTTTAGAAATGTACATTAATACAATTTATTTTGCAAATCGAAATTATGGAATTGAAGCTGCTAGTAAAGCATACTTCAGCAAATCAGTTAAAGATTTGAGTATTGCTCAAACGGCTTTCGTTTGTACAATTCCAAATAACCCGACTTTATATGATCCTTTGAGAAACTTTAATAATGCTAAAAAACGCCAAGAAAGAATCTTGGGTATACTTAGAGATCAAGGGAAAATAACTGAAAAACAATATACAGCTGCAATGAAAGAAAAAATTACTTTAAAGAAAGATAGTAAAACACAGGAATATCCCGATTATTATTCTTATGTGGATTCTGAACTTAAAAGAATTTTAGCTGGTAAAAAAGGAAAATTTAATACTAGTAAACTATTAGCAGCACAGCAAACTGAGTTAAAGAAACTAAAAACGCCTGATGAAAGAGCGTTATATTTACAAAATCAGGGCTTGAAAATCTACACAAGCTTAAATCCATCAATACAGCAAGTTACGGTCAGCGCAGTTAATCAAGGAACAATTTCAACGAATACGCAAGGCGCAGCAGTTGTAGTAAAAAATGATACACATGAAATTGTTGCAATTTCAGGTGGAAGAGACTATGAACCTCATAGTCTAAATCGAGCGTTCCAGTCTTATAGACAACCGGGCTCGACAATTAAACCATTATTAGTATATGCACCATATATTGAAACATTTGGTGCTACACCAGATACAAAAGTAAACGCAGATAACTATTGTAAAGGCACATATTGTCCGAAAAATGATAGTAAGAAAGAATACGGAGATGTAACAATCCGTACTGCTATGCAGAATTCATATAATACTGCGGCAGTTAGATTATATGAACAGCTTACACCACGCGTTGGATACACATATTTAGATAAATATGGTTTTAACAAGATTACAACGGAAGACCGAATGGAACTAGGCCGTGCTCTTGGTGGCTTCAATATCGGTATGTCGCCTTTAGAAATGACAGAAGCATACTCCACATTTGGTAATAATGGCGTATACTATCAAAATAGTGCGATTAAAAAGATTACATTAAGAGATGGCACAGTCTTATACGAAAACGAACCAAGATCAGTTCGTGTATACAATCCGTCAACGAACGAAACAATGAGAAGCATGTTAAACTCTGTAGTAAAAGACGGTACTGCTAGACATATTTATATGCCACTGAACTATATAGGTGGTAAAACAGGTACAACGAACGATAATACGAATCTATGGTTCATGGGATTAACTTCAAATTATACGGTTGGTACGTGGATTGGTAATGATAAGCAAAGAATTCCAATACCAAAAAACTATTCTTACCCACCTACTCAACGAATTTGGCAATATATCGTTGTAAATGGTCGACTATATTAATCTATAAACAAAAAAAGTAGCACTTTTGATTCATTCAAAAGTGCTACTTTTTTTAAAATGGCATTGAAGTTTTAAACTTAGCTAAAAGTGTAAATGCGCCATATACTACTCCGCTACCAACTAATCCCCAAATGATTAATTGGATCATGATAAAACCTATAACCCCTATAATTGTGTAGTTAGATTTTTGCTTAATTAAAAATAAGATATAAAATGCAATTACTGCTACTATTAAAACAATAGCAATATACACTAAAGATTTATTTAAAAATATAGCAATTAATCCACCTATTAAAAAGACAAAAGAGTACTTTTTAGTTGCTAATAAGTCTACTCCTTCGTTATCCTTCGAAAATAGCAGTAAAGCAAATTGCCAGATCATATCAGAAATTAATTTGAATCCACTCAAAACTAAATAGAAAAGAAATGCGATACCTATAAATGTAAGAATTCTAATTTCCTTTTCTGGAAGAATATCTGTAAGTGGCTGTAGAATACCAGATACTGATAAGAAGTTTATAGCCAATTGAAAGAAGTTTAGTGTAATCGCGACTGTAAACATAATTATTGATAAAAGTGCATTAAAGCCCGTGTAATATATATTTTTCATCGAATGTCTCCTTTCTTCTCTATCTCAAGAAGTTTTTAAATGATCAAATCCTTAAGTAGAGGATGTCTCGCTTCTCTTCGAAATTTTATATACACAACTTAATTATTTTACCATAAGTTTGTCATAATTTTGACGATTTTTTTCTTTTAAGAATTAGTCCGTTTAAATTTCGTATTTAGGTATGAATTGACTTGTTAGCTGAATGTACAAAAAAAGCTGCTAAATTACAAAAGTAATTTAACAGCGCATTAAATTAATTTCGTTTATCTTTAATAGCAACTGTACATCTTGAGATACAAATCAATTGCTCATCCTCAGAATAGATTTTTATATCCCAAACCATTGTCGTTTTACCAGTATGTACTGCAGTTCCAATAGCAGTTACAACCCCATCACGTACAGATCTAAGATGATTTGCGTTTATTTCAAGACCAAAAGCAAGTTGATTCTCTTGATCAATCATCGAAAACGTCCCTACACTTGCAACTGTTTCAGCTAAAGCAACTGAAGCACCTCCGTGTAAATAACCGAATGGTTGATGTACTTTGTCAGTTACTTCCATTTTCATCACTACTTTTCCCTCTTCAACCGACTCGATCGTCATACCTAAAGCATGCATTAAGGTCATTTTCTCCTCCATTTATTCTCCGCCTCTCGTTTATCATTTCTGTTTTAATACCAGTAGTTGGGCACATAAGTTCAACTACTTCTATTTTATAATAAAAATTCACTTATTTTAAATTCGAGATAATTAAAAGATTTTCCTTTTAAACAAGAAAATAACCAGGTCTACGTTATAATACCCCTTGCTAAAAATTGCAAGGGGTATTTTGTTTATAGTACACCATCAAAACGTTCTTCTGCATATTTTTTTAATCGATCTAATTGTTTAACTAAAGTTCGTTTTTCAAACCAACTGAATATGAAGCCCATCATTGATTCCATTTCCAATTTACACTCATAGTCTAAATTGGTTTGATTAGCTCCTATAGAAGATAGGTGATAGATAGCATCAACAGTAAAATTAGAATGCTTTAAACGGACGCTAAGCTCTTTTGGAGGTTTATATGAAATGATTTCTCCTTCGTATTCTTGAATCTCCTCGTCCTCTTTTAGCTTTTGCTTAAATTTATGCCCCACTGGATTTTCTCTATTATAATTTTCATCATACTGATTCTCGATAAACCCGTCCATCCACTTTTTCATGTGCTCATCTGAGTCGATTACTTCAAAAACAGCTTCTATCGGCGCATTAATAGTTAAGCTATAATTTGTTGTTTTTGACATAGTCCATTCACCAGCCTAATTTTTTGATTGCTGCCTAAATACTTGTAACGAATTTTGTTCATTCAATCCTTTTAAATCTGATTCAGTAAATCTTCCAGTTCCTTGTTTTATGATATAAACAGTTAATTTCTTCTTTCCCCAATGCTCAAATACATCTCCAACGGTTTGAAAGTATAAATCCAAGTGATGTCCTTTAACGGCTGCACCTTTATCAGCTACGACGCCATAACCGTATCCAGGAATAAATAAGATCGTTCCAATCGGAAAGATATTTAAGTCAGCTGCTATAGTTGAAAATAAATCCCTCTTTACTTCCACACCTGAATAAGTAATTCCGTATGAATGGTCCTTGGGACTTTTCCCTGTCGATTCTCTTCCAGCTGTATATCCTGTTGCTGTAACTGTTACCTTTTTATAATTATTCCAATTCGTATTATGTTCGATGTTTTTTGCCATTGTTTTCATTATGCTTTCGTTTGTAATCGTTGATTTATTTTCTTCAGCAAAAACTTTATTTATTACAATAGCGTCACTAAACCAATCCTTTATAGTAGCTATTTGAACATTGGCAAGGATTTTAAAAGACGAAAACAAAGCAATAATGAATAAAATAGATAAAATAACTCGACTAAATAATTTTTTACTTATACCCAATGAATCATTTCACTCCTTTTCATCTTTTCATCATTCCCTAAAACAAAAAAAATATAAAAAAACTTTCTCAAGCTAGAGAAAGTTAGAACATTTGATATCCATTTTTTCTTAATGACAGTATTACAACACCTGACATAATCGCTCCCACTAGACCAGCTGATAAAATAACAATATCACCTGTTCCAACTGCCATAAGGTTCGCTTTTAATGTCTCAAAAGCACTTGAAGTATTAGTAAAATACTTTATTGTACTAATCTTGTCCACAATCATCACGATTAAAAGAGGATAGATTACTACCATGAACCAAGTCGTTCGAAAAAGCATATTTGCAAGGAAGCCAATTCCAAATGCTAATACGAAAAATAACAATATAGAAATTAGTAAAACCGGAATACTCATCACCATATAAAAAACACACCCCACATTTTTTCTATATACAGTGTAAAACCTTCTCGCCTTGTCGTCAATTTTTTAAATATTCTAACTTTAAAAATATTACTTAATAAAATGATAAGTTGTATATTGGAACTGATCCCCCGGATTTAATCCTTTTACTACTCCCATTGGTTCATTGGGTGGATTTTCAATTAAATATTTAATTAGTAATGATGAGGTAGGATCCTTAAGTAGTTCATCTTCCGATAAAAATCGTGCATCTGATAATTCTTCCTCTTGAATCGAAATAGTAGTATCATCTGCTTGGAGTAAAAAAATTAGCATATTATCACTGATTTCTTCACGAATAACGCCAGTTCTTACACCTATTAATCCAATTAAAGTTGCTTTTACACCAGTTTCTTCACTAATCTCTCTTAGCACTGCTTGATCAACCGTTTCATCTTGCTTTACAAACCCTGCTGGTAAAGACCATAAACCTTTTAATCCACTATATTTTTTCTTTACAACTAACCATCTTCCGACAGAGTCTTTAACTAACCCCGCTACTCCTAGCCATACATTGCCTCTTTTACTCATAAATGTTAACCACCTTTTTAGACAAAGAAAAAGCTCGACCTAAGTCGAGCTTTAGACTGACTACCAAGCGCTCGTCTTCATCGTTGCATCACTTGCTTTAAGCGGCGCACATTACCTTCTTTGGTAACTCCGCTTTCCAACAAGCATTCGCACCTTTTTAGACAAGCGTTTTTAATCAGTTTGATCTCATTTTTATTTTGACGCCTATAAATAAAGCTCGACCTAAGTCGAGCTATATTACTTATAGAAAGTTTAATTTTCCTTTTTTAAGAACTAACATCGGTCCGCCAAGTACGAATAAGTAACGGTTATCGATTACTTTTTTCATAAATGAAGCTTTCCAACCAGTTAATTTTTTACCATAAACTACACCAATTGCATCGTCATGTCCTAATGAACATACAGTACCTTTAATGTCTGGTTTAAATTCTTCTAATTCGCCTCTTCCACGAACTAATACTGATAAGTTGTGTGCAACATTAAATCCTTGTTGAATTGCAATTTGTGCTGTTGGTGGGTATGGACGGTTACTTGCTTCATCAATTAATAAAGCTGAGTCTCCTACGATAAATACATCATCGTATCCTGGAACACGCATATCTTTAGTAACTTTTACACGTCCACGCATTGCTTCAAAACCAGCTTGTTCTACTAATGCATTTCCACGTACACCCGCTGCCCAAACAACTGTTGCAGAGTTAATTTTCTCTTCTACTTCGCCTTTAGCAACGATGATTCCTTCTTCAGTACATTCTTTAATTGCTGTACCAATTTTGAATTCTACGCCTTTTTTCTCTAATTGAGAAACTGCATAATCAACTAACTCCGGATCAAAACCTGGTAATACCATTGGAGCAGCCTCTACACAAATAATACGAACTTTTTCACGATCGATATCATACTCTTTGCATAATTCTGGAACACGGTTTGCAAGTTCACCTACAAATTCAATACCAGTGAATCCTGCACCACCAACGATAATTGTTAATAAATCATCGCGCTTTTCAACTGGTGTGTTGTAATATTTAGAAAAGCTATAATCAATATGCTCACGAATTTGACGAGCAGCATTGATGTTAGCAATTGAGAATGCATGTTCTTTTAAACCTTTAATTCCAAAAGTTTCTGACTCAAAACCAAGTCCAACAACTAAGTAATCATAGTTTAATTCGCCGCTAGAAAGAATTACTTTCTTCTCTTCAGGTTTGATTTGAGTAACAGTATCTTGTATAAAGTTAATTTTATCTTGATTAATCACGTCTTTAATATCAAGACGTGTACGGTCATGATGTAATGTACCTGCTGCATTTTCATGTAACCATGTTGCTTGGTAGTGGTAGCTATTTTTATTTACTAATGTAATGTCCGCTTCATTTGCAGATAATGTTTTTTGAAGTCGAGTAGCAGTAATGATTCCACCATACCCAGCTCCAAGGATTACAATCTTAGGCTTATTCATGATATACATACCATCCTTTTAAATTATATTAAGTACTTTCAATTTGCTTTAATATCTCTAAATTTATAAGTAAGCTCAGTAGTGAGCAATCTAATTCATTATAACTTAGTACATTAACGAGCAAACTACTATATAGGGATATTTGTCTAAATATTTCGTAATAATTGTCACAAAATGTTAACAATTAGCCTATAACAATATTAAAGTTTTTTGCATAGAATTTCAAGCATAATCTAAACGCTAGAATTCTCAAAATATTAAGCCAAATTAATTATTTCTTAATTCATCCCCCAGTTTTACTAAAAAAATTTCTACATTAATTTAATGACCCAATTTTATTTTATCAGCATAAAATATGATACTATTTTATAATAGATAACGATCATTTATGCATGAGGGGGTTATTCCGTTATGAAAGATGAAAAAGTATTTGATATTACAATAATTGGTGGAGGACCAATTGGTTTATTTACTGCTTTTTATGGTGGAATGAGACAATCTAGTGTAAAAATTATTGAGAGCTTACCTCAACTTGGCGGTCAATTATCTGCACTTTACCCTGAAAAATACATTTATGATGTAGCTGGCTTTCCAAAAGTACGCGCTCAAGAGTTGATCAATAACTTAAAAGAACAAATGAAAAAATTTGAACCTACTGTATGTTTAGAGCAATCGGTTCATTCAATTACAAAAGGTGATGATGGAGTATTCCATTTAGTTTGTAATGATGGATTTGAGCACTATACAAAAGCTATTATCATTACCGCTGGAAATGGTGCATTCCAACCACGTAAACTTGAAATTGATGGTTCTGAACGTTTTGAAAAAGCAAACTTACATTACTTCGTAGATGACATGAATAAATTTGCTAGTAAACGAGTTGTTGTTTTCGGCGGCGGCGACTCTGCTGTTGACTGGTCGTTGATGCTTGAACCAATCGCTGAAAAAGTAACATTAGTTCACCGTCGTGATAAATTTAGAGCTCATGAACATAGCGTAGAAAACTTAATGAACTCTAAGGTAGAAGTATCAACTCCTTTTGTACCTGTTGAAATCGTTGGTACAGAACGTATTGAAAAAGTTATTCTTCAAAATGAGAAATCAAAAGAGCGTCTAGAAATTGAAGTTGATGATGTAATCGTTAACTATGGTTTCGTTTCTTCTTTAGGACCAATAAAAAATTGGGGCTTAAAGATCGAAAAGAATAACATTGTTGTTAACTCACGCATGGAAACAAATATTCCAGGCATTTATGCTGCTGGTGATATTTGTACTTACGACGGAAAAGTTAAACTAATTGCTTCTGGCTTTGGTGAAGCACCTACCGCAATCAATCATGCGAAAGCGTACATTGATCCATCAGCGAAAGTACAACCAGGCCATAGTTCTTCAATGTTCTAATAATAAAATTAATTAATCAAAGAACTGTCTAATAGGCAGTCTTTTTTCGGAAATGTTTGTGATGTATTGAACAATACATTCCGAAATTAGTGAACCATTTCACAACTAACTTCGTAAAAATTCATCTCATTTTTTTATCTACACTATATAATAGTACCTTACTTAAAAAAAGATTCAACAATTTAAACTAAATTTGTAAAAATATTAACAAATAAGAAATTAGTCTAGTTTGTTTAATAGAAAAATTCTATTCTTTTGATTTACATTCTTCCTACTGCCTTCTTTTGTATATTTCATGTATATTATCTAATTCAATATAAACATAATTCTCTTGTTCAAACACATAAAAAACCTCCCCTAATAGTTTTGGTTTTTCAACATTAACTATCGAGAAGGCTTATGATTCATAAGATTTAATACTTTTAGGGTTGTAATAAAATTGCTTGTGTACACTCAATTTCGCCATGTAATTCATAACCCTAAACAAATCATCAATTTGTTAACACTCTTCAGGAGTACCAGCATTCGTAGCTGTTCTAAAGCTTGAGCCACATCCACATGATGCAATTGCATTAGGATTATCGATTGTAAATCCTCCACCTAATAATGACTCTTTAAAATCAATGACAACTCCTTTTAAAATTGGAGCACTTTCATTATCAATTAAAAACTTAATGCCATGATATTCTAACTCCATGTCATCGTCATTTTTTTGTGGATCGAAACCAAGACCATATGATAATCCAGAGCACCCTCCACCTTTCACACCTAAACGTACAAAAGTATTTTGATCTTCTTCGTTTTCAATCATTTCTTTTATTTTTAAGCCTGCTTGTTCAGTAACTGTAATCATTTATTTCACTCCTCTTTGAGTATAGTATATGCCTTCTGTTATTGTAACTGCTGGGCCTTTCATCAAAACATCGCCATCAGCAGACCAAGTTATTTGTAAATCTCCACCTTGTAAGTGAACAGTAATCGGTTCATCTCGATTATATTTACTTTCTTGGACCATCGCCACTACTGCAGCACAAGCTCCTGTTCCACATGCTTGAGTTATTCCTGAACCGCGCTCCCATACAGAGAAATTTATCTCATTATGCGGCAAACATTCGATAAATTCAACATTTACGCTTTCTGGGAATAATTCATGTTTTTCAACAAATGGGCCTAAAGTTGTTAATGGAGCATTCTTTATATCACTTACTTCAAAAACGGCATGAGGATTTCCCATTGAAACAGCTGAAAATTCATAGTATTCTTCTTCAAATAAAATTTTATCTTTAGCAAATTCTTGTTCATTACCGGTCATTGGAATTTGAGTTCGTTGAAATACTGGTTTGCCCATATTGACTGTTACTTGATTAACAACATTATTTTCTACATGTACTGTTGCTTTTACAATTGTACTTATCGTTTCAATCGTAAATGAATTGTTATTTACAATCCCATTTTCAAATGCATACTTTGCAACGCATCTTAAACCATTGCCACAATTTTTAGCTTCTGATCCATCATTATTAAATATTCGCATTTTTACTTCTGCAACTTCTGAAGGACAAATTAAGATTAATCCATCACTACCAATACCTGTATTAACATTTGAAACGTCAACTGCAAGATTAGAAAGTTCTTCTTCTTTTAGTTTTTCTTCAAACATATTTACATATATATAATTATTTCCTAGTCCATGCATCTTTGTATAACGAAAAGAATTCATTTTCATGACTCCCTATTTTTTTTTATTAATATAAGTATAGAATTTAAATGAATTGAGCACAATAAGAACATCCCCCGTTTCTCGATATAGAAACATTTTAAGAGCATTCACTATTTTGAATGCTCATTTTTTTTTGCCCTTATTATTCACTTTTATATAATTCAAAAATAGTGTACTCATTAAAATAAAATTTGTTATTTGTAATCTCAATTCTTCTCATACTTTTTACCTAAACATAAATGGTAAGAGATAAGAAAATAAAAAATGGGGTAAGTTGTAAGATAGAGGGGTTTATTGTTGAAATAGCTCGAAAAAACGCAAAAAGCACTGCTAATTTTTAACAGTGCTTTTTATATTAACATATTTTCTTCTAAGAAAATATAAATATTATCAACTAACTCAGTAGCAGTTTCACCAGTTACAACTTCTCCTTCAACTAGTGCAAAAAGTGATAGACTACATTTTCCGCAATATCCAAGGCAGCCATATTCTAGTATGTCTAGATTTGGATCACGTTCTAGTTGCTCTAACGCTTTTTGCGCTCCGTCAGATAGGTTTTTTATACAAAATTCGACTAATGGTCTCACTATTTTTCACTCCTTGCTCTTCATAAAGTTACTCTTTTTTTCTTAAAACGTCAATCCTTTTGAGAATAAATGGAAGGTGCTTTATTTTACCGAGTTAAGCGTTGTTATTTTAGCATAAAATATATATAATATAATTGTCGAAAAATAGAAAATTTTTTTCATTCAACGCTAATAAAACTAAAGGGGAACATCAACTATGAAAAACCTCGTATTACTAGGAGCCGGATATGGAAATATTCGTGTTTTGTCACGTCTATTAACTTCTGATTTGCCTGAGGATGTTCAAATCACATTGATCGATCGAAATTCTTTTCACTGCTTTAAAACTGAATATTATGCATTAGTTGCAGGTACAGTTCCAGAACAGCATATTAGAATTCCATTACCAACTCACGAGAAATTAAAGGTTGTATATGGGGATATTACAACAATTGATACGGCAAACAAGAAAGTAGAATTAAGCAATGGGAAATCAGTTTCTTACGATGATTTAATTATCGGTTTAGGTTGCGAGGATAAGTACCATAATGTACCTGGTGCAATGGAACATACTTATAGTATCCAAACAATTGAAAAAACAAGAAACGCATACGAAAATGTTAACAGTTTACCACCAAATTCTGTAATAGGTGTTGTTGGAGCTGGCTTAAGTGGAGTAGAAGTTGCAAGTGAATTAAGAGAAAGTAGAAGCGATTTACAAATTTTACTTTTTGACCGTGGAAGCCGTATTTTATCAATGTTTCCAGAAAAACTTAGTTATTATGTACAAAACTGGTTTATTGAGCACGATGTTAAAATTATTAGCAATTCAAACATTACAAAAGTTGAGCAAAATACGTTATTTAATCATGATGATGAGATTCATTGTGACGCTGTTATTTGGACAGCAGGTATTCAACCAGTTGAAGTTGTCCGCAACTTAGAGGTAGAAAAAGACAATACTGGTAGAATCGTCGTAACGAAATATCATCACATGCCAAATGATGAACATGTTTATGTAGTTGGGGATTGTGCTGCATTACCATACGCACCTTCAGCACAGTTAGCTGAAGCTCAAGCTGAACAAATTGTAATGGTTTTACAAAAAAAATGGGCAGGTGAAGACCTTCCAGAGGTAATGCCTCAAATAAAATTAAAAGGTATTATGGGATCATTAGGTAAAAAACATGGTTTTGGACTATTTAACGAACGCCCACTTCTCGGACGAGTTCCAAGATTGATTAAATCTGGAATCTTATGGTTATATAAATATCACAATGGTTGATTAATACACATTCTTTAGATTTACTATATACTAAAGACCCCTTAACTAAGTTGATTGTTAAGGGGCTTTTTTTTATTATTCTGTCTTGTCAGGTCTTATAACTTCTTTTACACTTTCAACCATTCCTAAAAGCTTTGTAGCATCTGTTGGAATGACAAGTTTAGATGCATGACCGTAAGCTACTTTCTCTAATGCTTCCATTGAACGTAATTGAACCATTTCTTTTGTTGGTTCTGCATTTCTCCAAACGTCTAATACAAGTTGTTCTCCTCTAGCTTTAGCTTCAGCAAGTTTAATGATTGCCTCTGCTTCCCCTTCAGCTCGTAAAACTTGAGAATCTTTATCTCCACGTGCTTTTTCAACTTGGCTTAAGCGTTCCCCTTCAGCTTCAAGAATTTTTGATTGCTTTTCTCCTTCTGCTTTCAGGATTTTCGATTCTTTCTCACCTTGTGCATTTAATACTTTTTCACGACGTGTACGCTCAGCTTGCATTTGTCGCTCCATCGCATTTTGGATATCAACAGGAGGAATGATATTTCTTATTTCGACACGATTAACTTTCATGCCCCATTTGTCAGTTGCTTGGTCAAGAACTGCACGAAGTTTATTATTAACTGTATCACGACTTGTTAATGTCTCATCTAAATCTAATTCACCAATTAAGTTACGTAAAGTAGTAGCAGTCAGATTAGAAATCGCAGACAAAGGATTAGCAATTTCATATTCATGACGGACAACGTCAGTTACTTGATAAAAGACAACTGAGTCAACTTGAATACTAACATTATCTTTTGTAATCATTGATTGTGGTGGAAAATCTACAACAGTCTCACGTAAAGTTTTTTTACTAGCTACACGTTCAACAAATGGCATTACTATATGAATTCCACTCTCTAATTTACGATGGAACTTACCTAATCGTTCCACTAAATATACTTCAGATTGTCTTACAATACGAATACTTGATAACAAAAGTATTATTACGAATAAAACAATAATACCAATTATAATTGGACCAACCATAGAGCCTACATCAGACATATCATTTCTCCTCAATTAATTTATTTGTCACATACAAAGTTGCACCTTCTATTTTTGTTACAACTACCTTTTCATTTAAAGTTAATGGCTCTGTCGAACGGATTGTCCATTCATCACCATAAACTTTAGTCGTACCTACTTTATCATCAACAACTTCTACAGAAGCTACTATGAGCTCTTTGCCAAGTAAAGCATACACCCCATTTTCGATCGTTTTATGCTGGTGGATTCTCTTAGCAAATTTCTTTGTACTAAGCCATAAAATTATTGCACTAATAATAAAAACAATAAAAGTAAAGGTGTTTGAATCTGTTAAATAATTTACAACTGATGCTAGAATGCTCGCAATACCAATCCATAAGAATACAAAAGTTAATGAGAACATTTCAATAATAATTAATAAAACCCCAATTACAAACAAGTAAAGCGCAACCATTCCACCCCTCCTCCCAGTTCTATATATATGCCAAAAATTGTAATTTATTTTACACTTCTATTCTATCATGTAAATTTAAGCTTTTTGCATAAAAATATTGAATTTTATTAAAACATTTTAATTTTGGAGGAATATCAATTCAAAAAAAACCCCTTACATTTTGTAAGGAGTTAAAGATCATTACTGTTCAATTGCGCTATAAACATCTTTTAATTTTGGATTACCTTCACCAACTACATTTCCATTTACTAATACAACCGGATAGAAAAACTCGTCATTTCTTACACGTTCGGCAAAATCTTCTTTTTCATTATTCTCAACATTAAATATATCAACGTATTGAAAATCAAACGATAAGTCAGGATATTTTCTTTGAAGTGCAGCTTGAAGCCATTCAAACGTTTCAATTGAGGACGGCATTCCTACACAACTAGCACAAATTACTTCAGCCCCAAAAACTTCCACTAAAATTTTATTACTCATTTTCTCCTCCTAGCATACAATAAATGTGTGTCCCAATATTTTCAAACACACAAAAGTACTCTGTAATAGATTTTTTCCTCTTAACTGATTATAATAAAATTAGTGAAAGGAGTCGATATGAATGGACATGAAAGAACAAGTACAAGAAGTTTTAGATAAATTAAGACCGTTTTTATTACGCGATGGTGGAGACGTTGATTTAGTTGATATTGAAGATGGAATTGTTAAGCTTCGCCTTTTAGGCGCTTGCGGTAGCTGCCCAAGTTCAACGATCACTTTAAAAGCTGGTATTGAGCGAGCTTTATTAGAAGAAGTACCTGGCGTAATCGAAGTAGAGCAAGTATTCTAATATTTACCATATTAAAAAGAGAGGGAATTCCCCTCTCTTTTTTGTTTTTCACAGTCTGAATCTGCTATTTTAACCAATTAATTTCTCGGATGCCTAACTTTGATGTTGGTAATCCGATTAAATCATAAAACCCACCTAAAAAAGACTCAAATTCCTTTGTATTTTCAAGATAATAAACTAGCTTGCGTTCATACCTCTTTCTTTCTGAATCACTTCTAGCCAAATAGTAGCCTTCGACCGTTTCAAAATAATGAACTGGAAAAAGTAACCTAGCAAATAATAACCGCCAAGCAAACGTTGATAAGGGACTTTTCTTTTCATAACCATAAAAAAATGAAAGGATTTTCTTTTGATAATTATCCGTGTTCTCTAGATATTCATCTCTCACCCATTCAGCAAGATCACGGCTCGGATGATCATAAATCCACTCAATCGGAACTTTTGCAAAATGAATCTCTTTTAGTCGACGCTCCGTCATTTTTTGATGACAGATTGTTGCTGCATCAACAACTTGGGGGGTATCATCTAATTCGGTGTCTACAACATATTGGATCGCATTCTCGGTCATTCCAAGATAATAGGGAAAGGATTCAATAAAAATTTGTTCAAAAAAATTATCTGGGTGGCTATTTACTTTATTTTGCCAAAATCTTTCTAATTGCTCTAGCCTTTTCTCCCATAAATTCTTCCATTGACCAATCCTATTTAACCTTTTTAATTCCTCTGAATATTTTCTGCCTCTCAAATGAAACGTTGCTAATTCTTCCCCATAATTATTACTACGTTCGTTTTGTCTCGTACTTTTAAATAAGGAATAATTATTCCCATCAATTTTACTCACATAATACCCTTGAACATTTTGAACAAAAGTTGCGACTGACTGATCTCCTGTTGAGCTCATAAAGTCACTTAAACCTTTCATTTCCTGTAAATCGTCCTCTTTTAAACCGCCAATAGGAGCTAGAAAATACACCCTATTCCGCTGCCAAAACATGTAATATGACTGTACTTGAAGTAATTCAGCTGGTTGAATTTGATAATGATGAAACATGTCTTGAATGATGTTTTGGTTGCGAATAAACATCACCACTCACATCCTTCTATAACCTACTTATTAATATATATGTCACAAATCCCAAAACCTGTACCATACTTTTTACTTTCAACAGATAAACCGAATGGCCATACACAAAAAAGGAGAAAATGACGTAGTATAAATATGTAAAGTGGAAGCGGGTTGGTCAGCCCTGACAAGCATCAGACAAAAGCCAAGAAAAGTTGCCTTTTACTTTTATTGGAATTTGTCTGATGACCTCGTAGGGCTACCCGCTGGAACTAGACATCTCGAAAAGTGGAAGTGGGTTGGTTAGCCCTGACAAGCGGTTGTTTTTTAACCTTTAATGGAATTGGCTTATGAACTCGTAAGGCTCCCCGTCGGAACTAGACATCTCGAAAAGTGGTAGCATGTTGCTAGCCACATTGGAAATTAACACGCTTTATAATTTTTTATCTATTATTAGCTTTTTTTATAAAGGGGAATAATGTTCAGGTATCGAATCATATATAATTAATCCTCTTATTTCTTTATTAAATAAAGTAACAATTCAGTGAGTAGACAAAGTCCCGAGAATTTATAGTAATTAAATTAATCGATAAGGAAAAGGTGATGACATGGATTATTTAAATCACGATTTAGAAAAGACTGCATTATCGTTGTTAGAAAAAAGAGGCGTAACACTCGATGATATTGCTGATTTAGTATACTTTTTACAAAGTAAATACCATGAAAACTTATCTATGGATGAGTGTAAACACAATGTTGAACGAGTCTTAACAAAACGTGAGATACAAAATGCTATCATTACTGGTATTGAATTAGATATCTTAGCAGAGCAAGATAAGCTTCAGGAGCCTTTGTTAGCTATTATTAAAAAAGATGAAGGCCTTTATGGCATTGATGAAATAATTGCCTTATCAATTGTAAATGTATATGGTTCAATTGGTTTTACAAATTACGGTTATATTGATAAATTAAAACCTGGTATTTTAGAACGATTAAATGACAAATCAACTGGTTTAGTGAATACGTTTTTAGATGATATTGTTGGAGCTATTGCAGCTGCGGCATCTAGTCGTCTTGCGCATCGTGCAGCGCATAAAAAAGCTGATCAACTTAAAGCTGGGGATGAATAAAAAAAGGGCTCATAAGTTAATTACTTATGAGTCCTTTTTTTATTTTTAAATGTATTTAATCCACTCTTCTAATGAATCTACTGAATATGTAGGCTGCTTTTCATAATTTGAAAGCATCTCTCTAGTCGTAACCCCAGTATGAACAATTAATGTGTCCACACCAGTATTGATCCCTGCCATGATGTCAGTATCATAGTAATCCCCAATCATTAACGTATCCTCTTTAGCAACTCCTAATACTTTTAATGCTTGCTCCATAATGATTGCTTCTGGCTTCCCTATAAAAATTGGTTTTACTGTAGTCGATACAGCGATTACGGAAGTTAATGAACCGTTCCCTGGTAATAAACCTCTTTCAGTAGGAATAGCGATATCACCATTCGTTGAGATAAACGTAGCTCCATTTCTTACCGCGATACATGCTTTAGCTAATTTCTCATAATTAATATCTCGATCTAGACCACTAACAACAAAATCAGGATTCTCATCTGTAATTGTCAAACCAACTTCTTCTAATGCAAATTCTAAGCCCTCTTCACCAATCATATAAACAGTTGCATCTGTTTTTTTCTCTTTTATGAAGTTTGCCGTTGCATTGCTTGTTGTAAATACTTGTTCTTTTGTAGTTGGTATATTGAACGAATTAAGTTTATCGGCTACCTGCTCTGGTCTACGTGTAGAATTATTTGTGACAAAAAGATAAGGAATATTTTTTTCCTTCAGAGCCTTAATAAAATGACTCGCCTCTTCTATTTGTTCCTCTCCACGATACATAGTACCATCTAAGTCGATTAAGTATCCTTTATATTGTTTCATTTTGACACTCCTTACTAATCAGACTGTTTACTTCGAAAGAATGTAAACAAACTATAATTTATTTTTCTTCATCGCTACTAAAAGCATTGATTACACCTAGCTCTTTATCTAAAAAAGTTTGAACCGCAATCGGGAATTCTTTGTATGCTTCTATATTTTCACTTAATGTAATTACTATATTTTCAGTAATTTTCACTGTATAGTCTTGTAATAAATGTTTTCGAATCGGAATTAATTTCTTTATTGAATCTCCAATAGAAGTAGTAATTACTTTTTCATCCATTAATATATCGACAATATCATCATAACTTCCTGGATCTCTCATTATAAAGCCATCAATCATTGTATTACCAATATCTAACATACTGTCAATTAATAGATGTGTCATTCTTTCCAAAGCTAACTCGTCTGTTTTATTCTTTGGTTGGCTATTTGACTCATAAAATTCAAGCAGTGAATTCATTACTTCAATTCGATCTAATATGTTTTGACGATTTACAAAGTACATATGTACACTTCCTTCTCAATTCTATCTTCTACATTTTACGGACTTATATTTATTTTATAGCTAAATTCGAAAAAAATCGACAAATGAAAGCGTTTCTTACCGAATTTTGTTATATTATATAGGTGAATATTTTTTGGGGCTAATTTTTGAAGTATGAATTTGTACTATAGGGATGAAGAAGAATAACCCTATATGCAATTTAGAATGTTTTATAAAGTGTGATGATGCATTTAATATTGCTTTAAAAGTTACTTCCGGTGATTTACTAGAAGGAAACTTTATGCAGTAATTTAGTTGAAGCTCATTCAATTAGAATGAGCGACGTAAATTGTGTGACATATTAAATATCATCATCATCTTAATTAAGTATAATGGAGGAATTAAAAATGTCTGATCGTTTTTTCTTATATGATGACACTACTCAAGCAAAAACCCGTTTTGTAAGCTTTATGGGAGAAGAACAAAGACATGATCTTGCTTTAATCTATTCAGATCGTCATTATGGAAAAGTTATCATTTTAGATATGCTAAGTAACCGATTTGCAATTATTGGACATGATGATTTAAAAGAAGAAGGATATTTAGAATTTGCTTTTGGAATTTCTGAAGAAAAGGCTGCTGAATTATTAGATTTCTTAAATGAAATCATTTACTAATTTCTTGTGGATAAATAAACTATTTTTATTAAATAATCAGAAAAAAGTGGATAACTATAAAGTTGTCCACTTTTTTTGTGATTAAGTCCTCACTTATACACATTTTGTTGAAAGATTCAAACTTATCCACAAGGTTCATACTGTTTTAAAAAATCAAAAAATAACTTTATCCACAGCTAGAAAATAATAAAAACTGATGGGGAGCCATCAGTTTTTTACTTTTTTTACAACAAAATATTTACATCCAAAATTACAGTATTCATAAATATATTCACGTAACGTGCTGATTTTAGAATCATAAGGGACATTTTTTTGAGAATCATCAAAAAATCCTCTTAGTCTTAGCTGCTCATAGCCCCAGTCTCCTACGATGTAATCGTATTTTGACAGGATTTCAGCATATCTAGCTTTAAAGGCTTCTTCATTGAATCCTTCACGGTAATCTTCAACTATTTCATAACAAATATTCTGTACGCAAACCAAATTGTATTCTCCTTCCTTTTACTCCCATAAATATGTAACCAACATTTTTGGCATACTAATTTTACATTGATTATTAAAAGGTGGTATTAATATGCGAAAATATTTAGTCTGTTTGTTAACTTTATTTTTATTAACTGGCTGTTCATTTGGTCCAAGTAAATCGAGACAATTAAATTATGAAGACGTAACATATCAAAATGAACATCGATCAAATCCAACACCAAAACAATTAAATACAAAGCCAATGGAATTAGGTGATGTAAACGCTAAAATGTCAAATAACTCTTACAAAGATTATGGCTTTTCTAGACTACAAAAGCAAGATGTTTTAGGTAAAGATGGTGATTATACACTAACAATTGATAAACAAGAAGTATCAAAATTCATCTCATATTTAGTTGTAAAGTTACCAGATGTAGATGATGCAGCTGCATTAGTGACAGACCAAGAAGTTTTGATTGCTTATCGAGCAAGTGGAGATAAAGCACTAATTAAATCACAGGTCGAAAAAACGGCACAATCTGCACTACCTACTTACTATCATATCTATACTTCTAATTCAATGAAAAATATTAATAGTATCGAGGATTTAAATAAGTACGGCCAACTTAATGATGGACAATTAGAACAAAATATACAAGAACTAGCTGAAGGATTTGACATAAGTAAACAAAGCATGCATTTTGATCAAATTTCAAAATAATGAATAAAGCACTAGCATAAATTGCTAGTGCTTTATTATTATGCTTGTTTTGCCGCCTCTACTTGTTCGTCAGCATGATATGAAGAACGAACTAATGGTCCAGCCTCACAATGTGAGAAGCCTTTTCCTAATGCTATTTCTTTCAGTGCTGCAAACTCGTCAGGAGTATAATATTTCTTTACAGTTAAATGTGTTTTTGTTGGTTGTAAGTATTGACCTAAAGTAATGATATTTACACCTGCTGCACGTAAATCATCCATTGCTTCGTAAATTTGTTCATTTGTTTCACCTAGACCAAGCATAATGCTTGATTTTGTAGGAATGCTAGGGTTAATCTCTTTTGCTCTACGTAAAAATTCAAGTGATCTGTCATACGTAGCTCTTGCACGAACACGTGGAGTTAACTCTCTAACCGTTTCAATATTGTGATTCATAATATCTGGTTTTGCATCCATTAACATTTTAAGGTTTTCAAATTTCCCACCCATATCAGAAGGTAAAACTTCGATTGTCGTAAATGGATTCGCTTTTCTAACTTCTCTAACTGTTTCAGCAAATACAGCTGCTCCACCATCTCTTAAATCATCACGAGCAACCGCTGTAATTACTACGTGCTTTAAGTTCATTTGTGTTACTGATTCAGCAACACGTACTGGCTCTTGTAAATCAAGTTCAGTTGGTAAGCCAGTTTTTACAGCACAAAAACGACAAGCACGTGTACAAACCGCACCTAAAATCATGAATGTTGCTGTTTTTCTAACTGCCCAACATTCGTGGATATTTGGACAACGAGCTTCTTCACAAACAGTGTGAAGATTTTTTGAACGCATCATTTTTTTTAATTCTGTGTAAGATTCATTTGTATTTAATTTTATTTTTAGCCACTCTGGCTTTCTTAAATATTCTTCCTTTTTTGATGCCATTTGAAATTCCTCCAACGTCTATTCGTTTACGACTTATTTCATTTTTTCTTCCAATAGTATATATATTACTACATTTTTCGTCGATATGAAAAACTTTCGTTTGATTATCCCTATAATTTCCATTTATGAAAGTTGCTCCTTTAACCAAACTATAAATATAAATCAATTTAAAGGATGATGGTTTTGAAAAAAATAATTGTACTTTTTTGTATGGTGGTTATCTTCATAGTACCATCATTTACAAATGCAGAAGAAATTGATCAAGCCGAGCTAAATAAAGAACGAATGGCCTTATATAAAAAAGGAGAAACACTAACCTTTATCCCTTGGTATTATTTTGCGGCTATCGATACATACGAACGAAATGTACGAAGTGTAAGAAGAGATATACCAAAACGCGAAAATGGAGTCCTTTCAATCTATATTAAGCCTGAGGATTGGAGCGGACTTTCAAATCCAGTTAAGAAAGACACTTACGCTCCTACTATTCATTTATTTAGTGGGATTGGTTTAGATGGAAATAATGATGGTAAAGCATCAGTAGAGGATGATGAGGATATTTTATACACTTTTATTCATCGTTTACATTTCTACGGGCCAACAAGACAATATATTCGAATGATGCTTTGGGATTATTACCAAAGAGCAATAACTGTTGATATGATCGATGAGTATGCTCGATTATATCAATATTTTGGAAAATTAAATATTGAAGGAAATGCTTTCCCATTACCAATTAATAGTACACATAGTTACCGTAGTACTTGGGGTGCTCCTCGAAGTTTCGGTGGACGAAGAGTTCACGAAGGGACCGATATATTCGCAAATTATGGGACGCCAGTGAGATCAACCTGCTATGGAATTATTGAAACAAAAGGTTGGAATCGAATTGGAGGATGGAGAATCGGAATTCGAGATTTAAATAATAACTATCATTACTACGCTCACTTAGGTGGTTTTAATAAAGATATTCAAAAGGGTCAAATAGTTGAGCCTGGTACACTAATTGGCTATGTTGGAAGTACTGGCTATGGACCTCCTGGCACATCAGGGAAGTTCCCACCTCATCTACATTATGGCATATACAAAGATAACGGCTATGGTGAATGGTCTTATGATCCATATCCTAGACTTCGACTGTGGGAACGACAAAATAGAAATAAAAAATAACATAAAAAGAGGCTGTCCCATGAGTATTTTTTTATGGGTATCCTCTTTTTATTGAAAGTAAGAATGTGGAACGTGAATAAAGGGCATCCAATAGTCAGATCCTCTTGACCTTTTAGGACACCCTTACTCTCTTTTGAATGGTTTATTTTTTTCCATTTGTTATTGACGGTATTTGTTTTGTATTCGGTGTAAATGGAATATAATTTGGTACTTCTCCATCAATAATTTCAGTAGCAATCGGTACTTCAACTTTAACCTTTGTTGATTTTGTACTAAATGGAATAATTACATTCATGTTTACTTCCACATTCATAATAATTTCGACTACAGAATTATTAAATCCAAAAGGCTTAACTTCCTGCGAAACATTTGCTATCGTATCGCCTACTACAGAAAAGCGCACCGGAATGGTAGGTCCGAGTTTACCTAATAGTACTGTATTTGTAATGACACCTATTGGAACCTTTAAATAGAGTCCGTCATGGTCTGTCTCCATTTTTTTCTTTTCTGCACTCGATAAGGATAAAAATGAAAGATCCCCATTTTCAACTCTACGTATGTTTTCTTCAACATGTCGTGTAGTAGAACCAATAATTTTATTGATTAAATATGTATTCGTACTAATTACTTCTTTCCCATTTCCATCTACATCTCTAACGATAATATCCTGTCCCTTTAATTCCTTAGACGCAGATTCATATGCTTTGTTTACAATTGAAGATGCAATTCGTCTCGTTTGTTTCTCAGAATACTTTAAAATTGTAGGTGAGAACATTTTATCAATTTTCCAAAATGAATAGATAGAAAAGATTAAAAAGACAATGGTAATCACAACATATTTATTAGGGAGTACTTTATCTATTGATTTAAAGATTTGAGTATATCCTAATTTAAAACCAACTAATGATTTATTCTTTGAAACAAAAATTTTTTTCTTTGGAACACGTCTATACTTAAACTTCTTCATTGTATCCATGCCCCCTTACTAATGGGTATGCATGTCACTGCCTGTTCATTCTCATAGTATTTAGAGCACAAAAAAAGATGTTCCAACTATTTCATTGAAACATCTCGTTTACTGATAAACTCTTTGTTTTAACGTTTGATCACATTCGATAATTATCAAACTTAATTCATTCATTAGATTCACTTCGTAAGGAATACTTAGCATTTTACCGTTTTCTTCACTTATTCGAATTATTGGACGATCTGTAGCTGCCTCGTTTTGTCTTGTAACAATTCCACTTCTTCCATCACATAATTTTACATTTAATCCGGTCGGATAAATCGTTAGTAATTCTTTAAATATCCCGACTAATTTAGCATCAAACAAGTTATCAATACCGCTACTTAAAAGATTTATTCCTTCACTCGGTAGCATTGCTTGTCTATAAACTCTGTTTGAAGTAACAGCATCATAAAAGTCAGCAACCGCAATTATTTTTGAAAATAGGTGTATATCTTTGCCAGAAATACCTTTTGGATAACCACTTCCGTTGATCCTTTCATGATGTTGTAATGCACACTGTGCAACTATTCGATGAAGATTTATTGTATCCCGTAACAATTCGTATCCTGCAAATGTATGTTGTTTAATTAACTCATATTCTTCTTCAGTCAAACGGTCCGGTTTATTTAAGATTTTTTTTGGAACAGCTATTTTCCCAACATCATGTAAAAGAGCACCTAATCCTAGTAAATCCAGCTCGCTTGTATTTAGTTCTAACTTGATTCCAATTGCTAATGAATACAGCGTTACATTTAATGAATGTGCAAATATGTTTTTATCATACAATAATACGCTCGACAATAAAGCTAGAGCATCTTTATTAAGTATTAATTCATTTAGAAATGATTCTATTCTACCTTTAAGTTTAGGTGCAACCTTTTCTAATGAAAGCCAATTTAGATAATGTGCTTCGTTTTTGAATTTAACGAACGTGTCATTTATTTTTTTTATATTTTCAATGCGAAATTCGTCTGAAATTGCAGTCTCTGTTTTTATGCTTTCTGATTTTAAAGCATGTACAAAAGCGTATCGTACGTTTAATTCATGTAATCGCTTAATCATCTTTTCCGTTAAAGGAATATTTGCACTAACGACTTTGTTTCCATGTTCATTGTACATTGGTTTTCTTAAAATCATACCCGGAACAAGCGTTGATGTTTCGACAACTCTCATAGATTTCTCCCTGGACTACTTTTTAATAAAATATATGGCGCACCGTAACAGTTAATACATTGATTCTTTTTGTTTTTTTTCAACATTAATGAAAATCAAATTTACTTATACTTGTCTACATACTAAAAGCCACTAGAATTTAGTGGCTTTTTATACCATTTTTAATAACGCGTCTCTTCCAATCATTCCTTTTTGAATGCCGAATTTCTCAGCTTCAATCGTAACTGACTCCAAAGGCGCATTTAATAATTCTTCTATTGTTTTTACGCCAACTGCACGGCCAGCAATAATTTTGCGATCGCGTAATCTATCATTCAATAAAGCTACATCTAATGCTCCACACATTATATAACCGTTGTCATTCATGACGACCAATAAAGTAGTTTTTGGCAGTAAGACTGTAACAGCATTAAATGTATGATTATCGATTGTAATTGGGCTTAAATTGATCAAGTTCAACGCTCCTTTCTCATTCTAAAATATGAGAAAAAAACGAAATTGAAGCCTGTCTAATCTTGATAAATTTTATACACTTTTTAAAGCCCAAAATAATACATCTCGAATAAATTCTGGCATGAAAAATCTTTTATGATCGGCATCACGGATTTGCGGAATTAAATGACCAAAAGTAAATAAATCCAAGGTTCCGATTATATATTTGCGATTTAAATCTAATCCTTCTCCATTTATGAAGATATCTTCTTGATAGAGGTGCCTCTTCTTACCACGATCTACAATCATGATTCCATCGTAGACCATTCTCCCAATTACTTTCCCTCTAAAACCAAAGCCCTTCATCTTCAAATGAGTTAACTCTTTATCTTCACAACGATTTAAAGCATCAAGTAATTCCATGCCAGATAAATGGACGAGACAAGGATTAATTGGGTGCGGACATATTCGATGAATGTCGCCCTTATTAACATGACCTTGTGCTAATCCATCAAGCAAAATACCTGAATTCAGTATACTTACATCCGCCTTAGTCCATTGTTGAAGAGCACTTGCTAATAATTTCGGCAATGGACTATCTTTAAACCAATTCACACTCATGTTACTCGTTAGCAGTGTCACAGGTTCACTTAAAATTTCCCCACTTAACTTCATTAAATTAGCCAGCATTATTTTCGTCGTTTCATCTTGATAATATTTAGGTACTTTATGTACTTCAGTAACAGAAGCTTCAGTATTTATTATACTTTTCGATTCTTTATTCAAAGTAATTAAAACTTCACCTAAATAGTTACCATGTTTACCCGTGCCACAAAGTAAAGTTTCCCCAGCATATTCACCATTTGGAAATAAATGATGAGTATGTGCACCTAAAATAATATCAACTCCCGAAAATTGCTCGGCGATTCTTTGGTCATCCCTCATACCTAAGTGAGAAAGTATAATAACTAGATCTGATTGTTCTCTTACAATTGGGAGAATTTCATTCAACGCTTCGAATGGATCTTTTATACTCCAACCTAAAGTTTCATAAAACACAGGATAAGCTACTGTTAATCCAATTACACCAATCTTTACTCCACTTTTTTCATATATTTTATAAGGTTTACTAAAACTCTTAGTATCTACATCTGAGATTGTTAAATTACCTAGCAACACCTCAAATTTTGCATCCGCGTAAAGATTTAAAAGCTCACTTTTAGATAGAGTAATCCCTTCATTGTTACCTATTGTAACGGCATCAAATTGAGCAGCATTTAAAAGCTCCACATTCCCCTTGCCTAATGTCGCCTCCGAAATTGGATGAAAACGATCAACGAAATCGCCAATATCAAAAGTAAGTGTCGCCTCGCCTTTTCCTTTAGCCAGTTCTCTTTTAGACTTAAGCAAACCGACAATTGTTGGCCACGTTTCAAAGTGGCTGTGAATATCATTTGTATGGAACAACCGAATATTTATTGTCTGACTTGGTTCCATTGTTCCACCATCCCTAATCTAAATATTTTCTATAATTAATTTTATTCCATATAATAACACAACTAACCTCAAAATTAGTGCAATCGTTTCAGTTTTTAATTTTTGATTAATAAATGCCCCAATCTTCCCACCAAACCATGCACCTGGTATAAGTAAAAGTATGTAATAGAAATTTACTTCTCCTAGAGTAATATATGAAATTGAACTACCAAGAGTTGTAAACATTACAACAAACATTGACGTGGCAACGGCCAATTGTGGAGGAAAGCCGAATAAAAATGCCATCATTGGGACTAATAATATCCCTCCACCAATTCCGAATAATCCTGAAATGATTCCAACACAAATAGATAATGAAATTGCGAGTGGTAGACTATAACTATATGTATATGCTTCGCCCTCATCATTTGTATATGTACGTATAATCCCTTTATGTACTTCCTTCGACTTTTTATTTAATTTAGATGAAATAAATAGAAAGATTGAAATACAGATTAAAAATAAACCAAAAAATAACGTAAACCGCTCTGTATTTAAAAGCGAATTAATATATGTACCTAATAAACTACCAGGAACACTACCAATTAAAAATAAAATACCACTCTTATAATCAATTCGTTTTTGCTTATGATACGAAAGGGTGGATGAGAGCGAAGAAAACACAATTGTAATCAGTGAAGTTCCAACCGCAACATGAATCGGCACAGTCGAAAAAGCAGATAAAAAGTGATCAATAGTAAGCAGCATTGGCACAATGATAATGCCCCCGCCTAATCCGATCAATGAACCGACTGTTCCTGCAGCTAGTCCTATACTGACTAAAATAAGAATTTGTAGAACGATATCCAACCTAACTTCTCTCCTTCAATATGTAAAAATATACTTTTCTCTATGTTTTACATACTAGTTTAGCATAAAAAAACTCGGATATCTCCGAGTATACTCTAAAGCAATTTAATACAATCTCTTAACCTTTATTTTAAAACACTCAAATTTGCAATCCATGGTCCTACGTCCGTTTTGTATCTTTTTGCCATTACCCTTGCAATTTGCGTGATATGAGTTAAATCATGCACGACCCAGGTAGACAGTAATTCTCTTAACTTAACATGCCCAAGCTCTGGATGAATTCCTTCTAACTCTAGATGCTCTTTCGAATCAACTAATAATTGTAGTTTAATTATATTTTCTGTTCTTACATTCTTGAATTCAAGTAGTCTTTCTTCGATTGATTTCTCATGCTTTTCATTTAAATGCGAAAAACGATCGAACGGAGGAAAGTGGCTGTTACCTTCTTTATATAAGATGCAATTTAACCTCGGAATCCAATTTGTTTTTTCACACTCAATTAAATGATCAATTACCTCAGATG
The DNA here is from genome assembly GCA_013200995.1 of Arthrobacter citreus. GTDB lineage: Bacteria > Bacillota > Bacilli > Bacillales > Bacillaceae_G > Gottfriedia. Next base: position 3,162,783 of record CP053688.1, read on the forward strand.
CATTCCACGTTCCTTCACCTTCATTGCAGTTTAACCAAGATTGAGATAAACCAGATAAAAATGATTCTAATGATTTGGGTGTTCTTTCTAAAACTTCAATTGCTTCTTTTAGGTTAAAATTCATAAAAACATCCTCCAAATTATGTTTTTTACAAATCTATTTTCTTGCCAAGTAAATTTTACCATAAATAAACTAATTTAATTTATTAAATACCATTTTAATCTTTCAAACTAGAAAATTCGTAAAAATTACCATAAAGCAATGAAATTAGAAAAAGCACGGCAAGATTGCCATGCTTTTAAGGTGTTGGGGCCTAACATAAAAATCTCAAGATGTTTGATTCTAAACTAAATACTATTCCATTTTCTCTAATTCTGCTTTTATTTTGTCTATTGTCATACCCTTATATTTTAATTTAGGTTCTGGTGCATTCGTCATAGATGGATTTTTTAACTCGTAATTTTTCTCAATAAATGCAAAGTCTGTCATATCAACCTTGCCATCAAAATTAATATCCGCAGCACGCTTATTCGTACCCCAATATGTTTGCATATAAATTGCGTCCATAACGTCAACGACTTGGTCACCGTTCACATCCCCGGCTTCTAATTGCACTTCACCATACATATTGTTCAATTCACCACGATACTGATCACCTGATTGTTTAAACAATGTAATTGGTCTACTATATTTAAAATGACCTGGCACATGAATAGTGAACATCATTTCTTTATTTGTGACAGGCAGCTTAATTGTTGCTTTAGGCCATAAGTATGTCCCATAAATCGATGATGTAACAGGATTAGACACTACAGAACCATTGTATACTTTGTTATTAGAATCGGTAACATATGCAGTCGCACCTATATTTGTATAATCCCTCATGTCCACTTGGTTTCCAACAAACGTGTAATGTAATCCTTCAGCAATAGGTGAAAATGTTAATTGTGAGAACGATGGTTTCACATAAGATTCTACCGATAAACTAGGAATCGAAATTTCCGCTTTATCTGTATTTACATAAGTAGAAGTAAGATTTTGTAATTGTAAAATCCCTTCATAATACTCTTCATTCTTTACTTTTACTTTAACGTCTACCATTGGAGTTGTTCCAGTTATGCCATCTGGGTTATTTATTGCTACATGTATCGTATGTTTATTCAACTCTCCATTACTAGCTAATTCTTTATGTTCTAACTGTATGTTAGATGATTTTTTCAGCAATTCCGGACGAACAGATACACTATCTATTTCAAAATTTTTACCTAAATAACCAAAAGTAAATGTTTGATCATTTAAATTTTTAACATTATTTGCTGTTAGTGTGTAAGTAACTGTATCTCCCATCGTTGGGTTAACATGATCTGGCTTAGCAGCTACGTATTGAGTTCCTTTTTTTACAAAATAGGTTACTTGTGCGTTCGGATAATCAACTGCGCTTGATACACCTACACCAAAGAAACGAACTGGAAGAATTGGGATCGTATCATCAATTGGCATCATCGCATTAAACGTACCATCTGGATTTAAAAGAACATTACCATTTGCAGTATTTGCTGTTTTGTCTGGTTTTAGTAAATCTCTATTATAATAAAACGCTACTTTATTTGCAGTTTGATCCTTAGCAAAGCCGTATTCATTCATCGCTTTAATATTGTCTTCGTCAATTGATCCTGTAACTAGAACTGATTTTTGTCCATCTTCATATTCGTAAACACCATGAGGAAGAGAAGTAATATTAAATTTTGGCGCCGTATTATCTACAAATAAATAAGTGTCTGAATTAAATGTATTCCCTTGGTCATCTGTTGCAATTGCCCTAAATTTATAGTTTCCATGTTTAATAAAATCTGTAAAATGATCAAATTGAGATGAAATATATCCAGGCTCAGAAGAAAACGGCTTACTTTGATCACCTGTAAATGGTGTACTAAACCCTAGGTTTACCGTATTATAACTTGTATTTGGATTTATGCCAGTTCCACTAACATACCCTGAATGTCCCAAGATTTTGTCAGTTTTTGGATCCAAATATAAGAAATCAATTCGTTTTACATGTCCTTTAAATTTAAAGTTCACAAAAAAACCGCTTACTGAAAATACACTTTGATCAAAAGTGGAGTTTGCAGCAATTGCATGTGTTCCTGAAATGTCGAATGCTTCAAATTTGTTTTCTTCATATGTTACACCAAACGGTACTTGGTACACTTCTGCAGGGTTATTCTTGTTAGTATAGGTTACATCCCCTTCATAGATGCCTGTTTCGGCGGTTTTTGGAATCGATAAAAACACGGATGTTTTTTTACTACTATTCCCTTTTACTTTTATAGAATTTTCAGTTAGAACCTTAACTCCGTTTTTCTCTGCGTCTTTTGATCCTCTTAAATCTGTTTGATATTGTACTTTCACATCAAATATTTTAGCTTTTTCCCCGTTGTTACTAATCTTTACGGAACGTGAATCTGATAAGTCTTTTCCTGTTAAAACTACTCTCCCGAAACTAAGTCCACCAGTTTCTTCATTAATTACTTTCGTTTCTCCATTTTCAATCGTATTTGTTTTATCTTTAACTGTAATTTCTATAGTTGAATGAATCGCCTCATATGGATCCACACGTCCTGCCCCTTGCTCAAAAACACTATATGGTTTGCTTAATGAATCTGCAGTATTCATTAAAATACTCTTAACGTCAGATGGTTGTAAATTAGGATTTGCTTCTAGTAAAAGTGCAGATATACCAGCAACAACTGGAGATGCCATCGATGTGCCCGATAAGCGTGCATAAGCATTATCATAATTATCTCCTTTATCACCGTTTATCACATCAGATGGAACCGTAGACATCATCGTCACTCCAGGTGCAACTACTTCTGGTTTTATATCATAATTAGTTAGACTAGGTCCTCTAGAGCTAAATGTAGCCAAATTATCACCTTGGGTTTTTAGTTCCTTCATCTCACCAAAAGTGAAACTAGTTTTACCAGCATCTACCTTCTCTTTTATTGCCAATCCGTCCACATTGCTTAATGAAAATGTTGGAATGTAATTTTGTCCTTCAGCCAAATAAGCAGGAATATGTCCCTCTGCTGCATTATCATTGAATAAAAGCACCGCAGCTGCACCATTATTTTTTGCAGTCGTAATTTTATCAGCAAGTGGAATATTACTCCCACGGCTTATTAAAGCAATTTTTCCTTTTACATCTTTTCCTGTAAAATCAGCTGCTGCACCCATTCCTGCATAAACAACTGGAAACGATCTTCCTTTTAGGTTTTTGATATCATCTTTATACCCAAACGCCATTGCACGTAAATCTGCTGTGACTGTGTCTATTGTCCCTTTATAGTTTGCCACAGTAAGAGGTACATCACTTGCACCAACAGTAATTGCTAATGCCGCAGCACCTGGCGTACCTAATGTATACATTCCATCACCAGAATTACCTGCAGATAAAACTGCTGTGACCCCATTTAATACAGCATTATTTACCGCTATACTTAAAACATCCATCGGATTATTTGTAGCGGAGCCCAATGACATATTAATAACGTCCATCCCATCCTCAGTCGCTTTATCAAGTGCAGCGATAATTCCATTAGTTGCACCCGATCCATATGGACCTAATACACGATATGCATATAAATCAGCACCCGGGGCAATACCTGTAGTTGCATATTTACTGTTATTTATACCTCGACCGCCAATTGTTCCTGAAACGTGCGTACCGTGTTCAGTGTAATATGTATTACCACTTGAGTTTTTTTCTGCCTTTCCTGATTTCTTCCAATCCTCGTATGTCGTTTCCATTGGATCATTATCATTATCTACAAAGTCGTATCCACCTTTAAAGGCTCCCTTTAAATCCGGATGGTTATAATCCATACCAGTATCTAAAATTCCAACTTTAATGTCTTTACCCGTATGACCTTCAGCATGTAACTTGTCCACTTGTAAAAAGGAGCGCTCATCAGCCATTCCCAACCCCATCTGTTCTGGAGCAATATCTTTAGTCTGGATTGGCGGTTCCGCATTAATCACTACATCACTATAAACCGCTTTAACAGTTTCCGATTTTAGTAAGTTTTCAACTTGATTTGCAGGAAGTTTCATCGAAACACCATTAAATGTTGTTTTAAACGTACGATTCACTTTGTATGTAGAGGCTTTCTTAGCTCCATTTGCCGAAAATACTTTTGCTAAATCATTTTTAAAAGAAGCATGTGAATCATCTACTAGTTGATCTGCTTCTTTTTCGTCTAAAACTTTACCTTCTGTTGCTGCTTCTAATACTGCTGCTTTTGATGTGGGTTGTTTAAATTCTACAATGATGGAGATTTCCTCTGAACTATTTTTGTCAATATTTGGTGCTAAATGTAAGCCCGTATCGTTAATTGATTGTAAGCTTACTAGAGCTTTCTTTTGCTCAGGAGTTAAATTATTAAGTAATTGCTCTGTTTGATTCAAACTTCCAGATGAGTTTTCTTGTTGTGAATTGTTGATTATAACTTTTTGAGTTGTCGTAGTTGCATGGGCTTTAGAAGAGGTACTCAAATATGAAGCTAGTAAACTGCTAGAAGCTAATCCTACTCCTAGAGCAACGGTTGAAACTTTTTTTAATTTCTTTTTCATCCTTTCAATCCACTCCTCGATAATAAAAATAATGATGAGGAAAATTGAATGGCTCAATTTGAAATTGCCGGTTACTAATTGCTTCTTATGAAGCTTAGTTATTTCTAATTGAAATTACTCCCATCCAATTTTCATACAATTCGAATTATACAGATAATTATTATGTCTCTCAATCGTATGAAGGCGTGTTATTTTAAGGTGAATATTCTCATAAAATGCTAACAATTCGAGGACTTTTAACACGACACGACATAATTCTTTCAATTATTAACACGACTAAAAGAATCACTGAAATCAAAACAAATGCATCCAATGGTTCTTTTCCTATTACTTCTTTAACCTCAAAAAACCCTGCTACCAATTGGCAACAGGGTTTATCTTTATTCAATGGATTAACCAATTGAACCTTCCATCTCGAATTTAATCAGACGGTTCATTTCAACTGCGTATTCCATAGGTAATTCTTTTGTAAATGGCTCAATGAAGCCCATTACGATCATTTCTGTAGCTTCTTGCTCAGAAATACCACGGCTCATTAAGTAGAATAATTGCTCTTCAGACACTTTTGAAACTTTCGCTTCGTGCTCAAGAGAAATGTTGTCGTTTAAGATTTCGTTGTATGGAATTGTATCAGAAGTTGATGCATTATCCATAATTAACGTATCACACTCGATATTTGAACGAGATCCAGCTGCTTTACGTCCGAAGTGTACGATACCACGGTACGTTACTTTACCACCATGTTTAGAAATTGATTTCGAAACGATTGTAGAAGAAGTATTTGGAGCTAAGTGAATCATTTTAGCACCAGCATCTTGGTGTTGTCCTTTACCAGCAATTGCAATAGAAAGTGTAAGACCACGAGCTCCTTCACCTTTAAGGATTACTGCTGGGTATTTCATTGTTAGTTTTGAACCAATATTTCCATCGATCCATTCCATTGTTGCATTCGCTTCACAAACAGCACGCTTCGTAACTAAGTTGAATACGTTATTCGCCCAGTTTTGAATTGTTGTATAGCGGCAGTATGCATCCTTTTTGATGATGATTTCTACTACTGCAGAGTGAAGTGAGTTTGTTGTATAAACAGGAGCAGTACATCCTTCAACGTAATGTACGTGTGCACCTTCGTCAGCAATAATTAATGTACGCTCAAATTGACCCATATTTTCTGAGTTAATACGGAAATATGCTTGTAATGGCGTGTCAACTTTAACACCTTTTGGTACGTAAATGAATGATCCACCAGACCAAACTGCAGAGTTTAATGCAGAGAATTTGTTATCTGTTGGTGGAATTACTTTACCAAAGTGTTCTTTGAAGATGTCTTCGTGTTCACGTAATGCAGTATCTGTATCAGTAAATAAGATTCCAAGATCAGTTAAATCTTGTTTCATGCTGTGGTAAACTACCTCAGATTCATACTGTGCAGATACACCTGCTAAATACTTTTGTTCAGCTTCAGGAATACCTAATTTATCAAACGTATTTTTGATTTCTTCAGGTACTTCATCCCAAGATTTTTCTGTTTTCTCTGATGGCTTTACATAATAAGTAATTTCATCAAAGCGTAAATCAGACATGTCTCCACCCCATTGAGGCATTGGCATATCATAGAAATGTTGTAAAGATTTTAAACGGAAATCTAACATCCATTGTGGTTCATTTTTCATGCGTGAAATTTCTTCAACGATTTCTTTTGTTAATCCACGTTCAGAACGGAAAATCGATACGTCACGATCATGAAAACCATATTTATAATCACTAATATCTGGCAAATTAGTAGACATTTATATTGCTCCCTTCTAATAGAAGAGGAGGATTAAAGCTCAGAAGTTATTCTGATTTTAACCCCTTCTCCATCGCTTTCCATGCAAGTGTTGCACATTTAATTCGTGCCGGAAACTTTGAAACACCTTGTAGTGCTTCAATATCATCTAAATCAATTGATTCATCATAATCTTTTCCAAGCATCATATCTGAAAATATTTGAGCAAGCTGTAGGGCTTCCTCTATTTTTTTACCTTTAATTGCGTGAGTCATCATTGAAGCTGATGCCATTGAAATTGAACAGCCTTCACCGTCAAAACGAGCCTCCGATACAATTCCATCATCAACCTTTAAACGAAGTTCAATGCGATCACCACAAGTTGGGTTATTCATGTTTACTGTTAAATCGTTTTCTGATATTGCCCCTACCCCTTTATTACGAGGGTTTTTATAATGGTCCATTATCACGCGACGATATAATGCATCTAGATCTATATTTCGATTAATAGACATCGCTAAAGTACTCCTTCGTTTTTACTAGTCCTTTTACAAAAGCATCTACATCTTCTTTTGTATTATACAGATAAAAACTTGCACGAGCTGTAGCTGATACCTTTAACCATCTCATTAATGGTTGAGCACAATGATGACCTGCACGAACAGCAATTCCTTCTACATCTAATACAGTTGCAACATCATGTGGATGCACATCTTCCACATTAAATGTTACTAGTCCTGCACGATGCTTCGGTCCATAAATTGTTACACCTTTCACAGTAGATAACTGCTCAAGTGCGTAATTTGCAATCTCGTGTTCATGCTTCTCGATATTATCCATACCGATTTCCGTTAAGAAATCAATTGCAGCTCCTAAACCAACTGCACCAGCAATGATTGGCGTTCCACCTTCAAATTTCCAAGGTAGTTCTTTCCAAGTAGAATCTTGTAAGTCAACGAAATCAATCATTTCCCCACCGAATTCAATTGGCTCCATATTTTCAAGAAGTTGTTTTTTACCATAAAGTACACCGATACCTGTAGGGGCGCACATTTTATGACCTGAAAAAGCGTAAAAATCGCAATCTAAGTCTTGAACGTCAACCTTCATATGTGGCGTACTTTGTGCACCATCAACTAGCATGATTGCTCCATGCTGATGAGCAATTGCTGCAATCTCTTTAACAGGGTTAATTGAACCAAGTACATTTGAAACGTACATAATCGCAACTATTTTTGTATTAGAGTTAATTGTAGCTCTTGCTTGCTCAACGCTAATTGTTCCATCTTCTTCTAATGGTATATATTTTAATGTTGCGCCAGTAGCTTTAGCAACCTGTTGCCAAGGAATGATGTTACTGTGATGTTCCATATAAGAAATCACAATTTCATCTCCAGCTTTTAGGTTCGTTCTTCCGTAACTAGCAGCAACTGTATTGATTGCAGTAGTAGTACCTCTAGTAAAAATAATCTCTTCGATCGATGATGCATTAATAAATTTACGTACTTTATCACGAGCTCCCTCGTATGCATCAGTAGCTTTCGTTCCAAGAGTGTGTACACCTCTATGAACGTTAGAATTAATTTCTTTATAATAGTTAGCAACAGCATCAATTACTTGAACAGGTTTTTGTGAAGTTGCAGCACTATCCAGATATACTAAAGGATGTCCATTTACTTCTTGATTTAATATCGGAAAGGCTTCACGGATTGCTTTAACATCCATTACTTAACCTTCCTCTCAATTACATCAACAAGCATTTTTTTAACTTCTTCAATTGGTAATTCCGAAACTACAGGTGCTAAGAATCCGTGAATAACTAAGCGCTCTGCTTCTTTCTTCGGAATACCGCGACTCATTAAGTAGTAAAGTTGAGTTGGATCTACTTTACCAACTGAAGCAGCATGACCTGCCATTACATCATTTTCATCAATTAATAGAATTGGGTTTGCATCACCACGAGCTTTTTCACTAAGCATTAATACACGAGAAGTTTGTTGTGCATTAGACTTAGAAGCACCATGTTCAATTTTACCAATACCATTAAAGATTGAAGTAGCAGCATCTTTGGATACACCATGTTTTAAGATCCAACCTTCAGATCCTTTACCATAATGTATAATGCTTGTCGTAAAGTTTTGAGTTTGCTCTCCACGACCTACAGTTACCATTTTCAAGTCACCGAAAGATCCGTCTCCAATTAGGTTTGTAACATTTTCAAAAATTGAGTTTCCGTCGTTCATAAGTCCAAGTGCCCACTCAATTTTGCTATCGCGACCTGCGTGTCCACGACGAACAACATATGCAGTAACGCCTTTAGCTAAAGTATCTACAGCTCCATAACGAACTTTTGCATTATCTAAAGTAATTACTTCTGTTACAACATTTACAACAGCCGCATCTAAATCAGCAGATGTAGAAACATAGTTTTCAACATAAGTAACTTCACTGTTAGCTTCTGCAACAACAAGAACGTGGTTATAAGCAGGAACAGTTTCACCGTCTACTACGAAAATAGATTGGACTGGTTTTTCTAATACTACATTTTTAGGAATGTATAAGAAAGCTCCACCGTTAACTAATGCTGCATGTAGAGCAACTAATTTATTTTCATCGACTTTAACAGCCTCTGTCATAAAATATTTTTTCACAAGATCTTCATGATCTTTAATTGCAGTGTGTAAATCTACGAATACTACACCTTTTTCTTTCGCTTCTGAAGAAAGAGAGTGATATACTGCAGACCCATTATATTGTACGTAAACTGATTGATCAGCGTCTTCATTCATTAAAGCAGTTACTGATTCAGGTAATTGTTCCTTCGTAGGAACATTGCCAGTTGTAACATTAAATTCTTTTCCAAAGAAATCCCATTTAGAGATATTTGTTTTATCTGGCTTTGGAAGAGAAAGTGTTTCAGCTTTTGCAAGTGCATTTAAACGGAACTCTGTGAAATATGCAGGTTCGTTTAACAGTGCAGAAAGCTGCTTTACTGTTTCTTGACTAAATGGAATTGTAGTACCAGTTGTCATGCGAATCCCTCCTATCCGATTAAGCTTCTTGCCCAACAGTCTCGTCTTCGATACCTAACTCTTGTTTAATCCAGTCATATCCTTCAGCTTCTAAACGAGCAGCTAATTCAGGACCACCTGATTTTACAATGCGACCTTGCATCATTACGTGAACGAAGTCAGGAGTAATGTAGTTTAATAAGCGTTGGTAGTGAGTGATGATTAGGCAACCAAACTCTTCTCCACGCATTTCGTTAACACCTTTAGAAACAACTTTTAACGCATCGATATCTAAACCAGAGTCGATTTCATCAAGGATTGCAATCTTAGGTTGAATCATCATCATTTGAAGAATCTCATTACGTTTTTTCTCTCCACCTGAGAAACCTTCATTTAAATAACGTTGAGCCATTTCTGGATCCATTTCTAAGAATTCCATGTTTTTGTCTAAAGTACGGATAAATTTCATTAAAGAAATTTCATCGCCTTCTTCGCGACGTGCGTTCACTGCTGAACGTAAGAAATCTGCGTTTGTTACACCGCTAATTTCACTTGGGTATTGCATAGCAAGGAAAAGACCAGCTTGAGCGCGCTCATCAACTTCCATTTCTAATACATCGTTGCCATCAAGCTCGATGCTACCACCAATTACCTCATATTTAGGATGACCCATAATAGCAGATGATAAAGTTGATTTACCAGTACCATTTGGTCCCATGATTGCGTGAATTTCTCCGCCTTTTACTTCAAGGTTTACACCTTTAAGAATTTGCTTTCCTTCAATCGCTACTTGAAGGTCTTTTATTTTTAATGTAGAAGCTCCCATTTTACACCCTCCATAATAATACAAATAAAATTCTATAAAATAGAAAATGGCTATTTTAAGTTCATTCTCATTTTATTCTCATTCTAATCTTAAAGCAATTAAAAAGTATTTTCAAGCTGTGCACTATTTTACCAAAAAAGTTTTATTCCGTGTAAATTTTTTTCACAAAATAAGAATAAATAAAGATACTATATATATAGGAAATAAAAAATCTAATATCACTTCTATAAAAAGGAGAATTTTATGTCTAAATCAACAAAGCTCTCACCTGATCAACAGAAATTTGCGATAAACCAACTACAAACATATTTCTTAAACGAAAGAGACGAAGAACTTAGTGAGCTAAGTTCAATGCTGCTATTAGACTTTATATCACAAAAACTTGGACCAATGTTTTACAACAAAGGCATCGAAGACTCTCAAAGATTCATGGCCGAACGAGTTGAAGATCTTTACGCACTATTATTAAAAGAACAGATTGAAGATTAGATTTTGCATACTCTGTCGTACATACTTAATTTAGATTATTCATTTTTTATATAGTTGTTCAATTTATTCTTTCTATTGTCAAAACAAAACTATGATTTAATGCAGACTATACCATTATTTACGAAAATGCTTAATTTCATAAATCAAATTATTAAAAAATTAAGGGAAAGAGCCTTCTTTTAAATGAAGGTTCTTTTTACGCTGTTGAAAAATGAAATTATCAATTAATAAGCAATATTTTCAATGTAAAAAAAGCTGATTTTGTTCAAATTCTCACTTTCCATGGGGCGAGATTCCCTTTTTCAATAATGAACATTGTATATTTCACCACAAAACACAAAGAACCTTCGTCTAAAAAATGAAGGTTCTTTTTTCGTGATGAAGTTTATTGATAAACCTGAACAGGTATAAAGACTTCAGGCATACCAGCAGCATATGCAGCTACTTCGTATTCTTTAAAAATCAACTTGATTCCTGCATGGTCAAATGCCCACAACCGATTTTTATCACTCAAGTCAATCTCATTCGGAGATTTTATTAAAACATATCCTTTATATTTCTTTTGCAATTGTTGATAAGCATATTCTTGGACTGATTTTGTATTTTCGTTAATTAGCTTAGATAATGGGACTATTTCACCGGTTTTAACATCAAAATTATTTGTAGTTCCTGATGTCATTCCATGCGCTCCACCTGTGTATGAATATTCATTATAAATGATACTTAATTTATCAAGATTATTATACAGTACTTTATAAGTAAAAACATATTCATAAGGTCTCCATGGGCCTTGGCTAGAATCCCATTTTGCCTTTGCTTCTTTCTCATCTTCCAATAGTTTTAAACGATTATTATTGGCTGTATCTGCCCCTTGTTTTAAAAGATTATTTATCGTTTGTTGTGCTGTTGAATTAGGTGCTCCACTGATTTGTGGATATGTAATAGGTGCATCATTTAATTTTTGTTCACTGATTTTAATATGTCGGGTTAATGCATTTTCCTTGATTGGAGTTTTTGTTTCAGCATTACTAGACAAAGTAAAGCTCAAATTAATACTACCAATCATTAGTAATAGTAAGAAATAATAAACAATTTTTTTCACTAGACTCCTCCTACTTTCTTTATCAAAAAATAGTATGAGTATCTTTTAATGTATTTATGAAATAATTTGCTATCCTCATAAGAGTATTCTAGTAATCATCAAATTCTATTTAACTAATTTAAACAATTTCATTGCTACATCCAGTGTAATTGGTTTCATTTTTTGACTATTAGAAAAGACAATTACAATTGTTTTTGAGATTGGATCGAAGACATTTATACAATCAATTCCACGAAAGACTCCATGATTATATACATATCCCCCTTTATTATAAATACCGAACGCATAATGATGTTGATATGGCTTAATAAATTGAACAAAACTTTTATTGGATATTAGTTTATGCGATAAGAGTGCCTCGTCCATTTTTTGTATTCCTGTAACTGTTGAATAAATATCACCACAGCCTAGTAGATAGCTAAAATTTGGAAGTCGTAATTGCTTTGGCTCGCTGTTAGTTTGAATTAATTTATATCCTATTGCATGATTCTCTTTTTTGTAAAAATCATTCCCTTGTCCAATTTCAGTAATTTTCGCTTTATCAAAAATATTTGTTTTAACATTTTCTCCATATGATTTTCCGGTTACTTTCTCAATAACGTAAGCAAGTAACATATAATTTGCGTCATTATAATCCCATTTGTTTAACGGTTTATACTGACTATTTGATTTAATTATTTGCTTAATTAGATTGGTTGATGAAATCGTATTAAATAACTCTTTTTGCAGTTTAATTCCAGAAGTATGTGAAATTAAATGAAATAAAGTTAATTTTGACCCATTCGGAAAATTCGGTATGTATTTTGAAATTGGATCGTTAAAAGAGATCAAACCTTTTTCATTTAATTGCATTAACGATGTGGCAACAAAAAATTTAGAAATCGAAGCAACTGGATAATAAGTATTTGGTGTATTCGGTAACTGACTAGTGACATTTCGATATCCATATCCCTTTTTAAAAATATTTTCTTCATTTTTGCTAACAAGTACGACTCCGTTAAAATGAATCTGCCGTAAATAGGTATCCATTACTCTCGTATTCTTATTTTTGTTAGTAGAAAATTCCGTTTTACCTTCTTTAAAGTGACTCGAAACCTTTGCCTTAGTAGGGCTTTTATGCCAGATAAAACTACAAAGAGGAAGCATTACAATAAAAAAACAAGTTATCACTAATAGATAAAACTTTTTCATTAATCCACCATCCCTGTAGAGTAGAGATTTTTGGGAACCACTATCCTTCTCCAACTAAAATCAATATCACCTTTACTTAATTGTAATAACGATCTCGTCCATTAATTTTTATATTTTCATTAGAAAAAATTTACCTTAATTTTAACAATTTATTATCTAACGCTTAATTAAAAGGGTGTTTGGTTAATTTTTTATTGTTTCTTCGGTGTTATAATACGTCTAGCTAAAAATTAAGAAAGGTGAAAACAAATGGACAAAATCCATATTTTTCGTTCAAAAACCTTAAGATTTTTGTTTTATACTGCGTTTTATTTATCAATTTTACTTGCACTACTGTACTTGTATGGATTTAAAGATGCTTTTACTGGCACCTATATATATAACGATTTTTAGGACGTGAAAAGATGAAATCAATTATTGAACAAATAGATTTATGGGCTATCAATACCCCAGACACGATTGCTTTTCAAAATAGTGATTATTCATTAACTTATAAAACTTTAAAACAACAATCAGATGCCATTGCTAGTTGGATCGTTAAAAATAATTTTGGGAATAAGCCAATTATTGTATATGGTCACATGCAATTAGAGATGATATCAACTTTCTTAGGATGTGTAAAAGCAGGTTGTGCTTATATCCCGGTTGATGAGTCGATTCCTTTTGAAAGGCTCAAAAAGATGATAACTAACTCTGGGGCAACTTTATTAATAACTCCAAAGGAATTTTCATTAGAATTTGAAGCAATTAAAGTCATAAATCTTGGCGAACTACAAAAGATTATTCGTTCTACAAATCTAATTGATTCTTTAACTGATTTCCATGTTAAAGACGATGAAACATTTTACATTATTTATACTTCTGGAAGTACTGGCGATCCAAAAGGAGTTCAAATTACTGAAAAAAACTTACGCAGCTTTTCCGGGTGGATTTTAAAAGATTTTAATTTACAAAAAGGACAACGATTTTTGAATCAAGCACCTTTCTCTTTTGATTTATCAGTGATGGATTTATATCCTTCATTATTATCAGGTGGAACACTTATTGCAGTTGAAAAATCATTGATTGAACGACCTAAATTATTATTCGATTATTTATTGGAAAGAGATCTCGAAGTTTGGACTTCTACACCATCCTTTATAGAGATGTGCATGATGAATCCAGATTTTAACGAAACTTTCTTACCTAAATTAAAGACTTTTCTTTTTTGTGGTGAAGTACTTTCGAATAATAGCGCTAAACAGCTTTTATCTCGATTTCCTAATGCGGAGATTTATAATACTTATGGTCCAACGGAAGCAACTGTTGCAGTAACATTTGTAAAAATTACAGAAGAAGTGATCAACAAATATTCACCGTTACCGATTGGCGCACCAAAAGACGATACAATTATTTACATTATGGATGAGTTGGGGAATCCACTCCCTGAGGGGTCAACTGGAGAAATTATTATAACAGGTCCAAGTGTTAGTAAAGGCTATCTTAATAATCAATTAAAAACTGAAGCAGCTTATGACCAGATCAATGGAATGAATGCCTATAAAACTGGTGATTCGGGTTACTTTGAAAATGGTCTGCTATTCTATAAAGGTAGAATTGATTTCCAAATAAAGCTACACGGTTATCGTATTGAAATTGAAGATATTGAAAATAACATTAGAAAATTACCATTAGTTCATTCTGCAGTTGTATTACCAGAAATGAAGGATGGTAAATGTATAAATTTACACTGCTTAGTGGTCGTTAAGGAACATAATTTTGAAAAGGAATATCACTTAACACGTTTTTTAAAAGAAGAATTAACTAAATTTATGCCAACCTATATGATACCGAGAAAATTTAGCTATCAATCAAGTCTGCCAATGACTACTAATGGTAAAGTAGATCGGAAAAAATTATTGGAGCAAGTATACCAATGATTCCATATGGTACTTTTACGTTTTTTGGTATTTTATTTGTTCTATTAATCCCAGCGGTCATAATAGGCTTTTTAGGAAAAAGATTAACTAACTACACATCATTTCTTACTTTTGTGTTTTTATTAATAATCTTTTCCTCTTCTAAAATACAAACCTTCTATTTAGTTGGCTATATACTCTGGGTAGTCATTTTAATAAAAGGTTATAGTGTTTATCGAAAGAAAGCGAACCATTCCTGTGTTTATTACTCAAGTGTATTTTTATCGATTTTACCTTTAATTATTGTAAAGGTATCACCAATCTTTGAAAGTACTACAATCTTAGGTTTTTTAGGGATATCCTATTTAACGTTTAAGACAACACAAGTAATTATCGAACTTCGTGACCAAAGTATAAAGGGAATTAAAACTGCTGATTTCTTGAGGTTTTTATTGTTTTTCCCAACTATTTCTTCTGGTCCAATCGATCGATTTAGAAGATTTCAACAGGATTCTCAAAAGGTACTAACAGCTAATGAATATCGTGAGTATTTTCAAATTGGAGTTCATAAAATATTCATTGGTTTTCTCTATAAATATATAATTGGATATTTAATTAACACACACATCGTTGAAACTCGGTTTGCATTAGGGCATACATTTGTTTCAAATCTGACGTATATGTATGCATATAGTTTGTATTTATTTTTTGATTTTGCAGGCTATAGTGCATTTGCGATCGGTGTCAGCTATTTAGTAGGTATTAAAACCCCTGAAAACTTTAATATGCCATTTATTAGCCGGAATATAAAAGATTTTTGGAATCGCTGGCACATGAGCCTATCTTTTTGGTTTCGAGACTATATATATATGAGAATTGTATTCTTACTTACAAAGAAAAAAATCATTAAAAACAGAAGAAATATTTCATATATCGGATATACCACCCTATTTTTAGTAATGGGTGCATGGCATGGACTTCAAATAAATTATCTACTCTATGGCTTTTATCAAGCAATATTGATGTGTAGTTTTGATTGGTTTGAACAGTTCAATAAGAAAAAAAAGATTTGGAAAAATAATAAACTAACACATGTATTAGCGGTCATTATTACATTTCACTTTATTTGTTTTGGATTTTTAATATTTTCAGGACATCTAGTGAACTAAAGGAGCCATCTATATAATGGAAAATTTAAGAGAAGAAGTTTTAAAAATTTTAGCTGATTTATGTAATACGGATGAAGTCATCGAAAACCCAGAAGTACTTATTTTCGAAGATGGATTATTAGATTCATTTGGAACGGTTAGCTTATTAGTCGAAATTGAGGAACAAATCGGTATTAACGTAACGATTTCTGACTTTGATCGCGAGGAGTGGGCAACACCAAATAAGATTATTTCAATTCTAGAGGCTAGAAGATGAAAAAGGTCCAATTTTTTGGTATGATAACGGCTATTTTCATATTTTTACTTGCCCTATATCTTCCAAATTCTTTTTATGAACTTTTTATTACAAAAGAGCGATTAAATAACACAGCAGCATCTTTAAACCCTAAAACATTTCAAGGCACTTTACTTCAAGATAAAATGTTAACTGACCCGAAATTTTTACCGATTTTTGGGTCTTCTGAACTTGCCAGAAGAGACACCTTCCATCCTTCTAGATTTTTTATGGGAGAAAAAAATGAATTTACCCCATATTTAATTGGTAGAGGAGGATCACAAAGTCTCGTTCATTTTCTTGATTTAGCCTCTTTAGGTGATGGAATAAAAAATAAAAAAATCGTATTTGTCTTGTCTCCACAATGGTTTATTCGACGTGGAATTAATAATACTCATTTTTCACCAAATTACTCTGCGCTTCAAACTTATTCATTCGTTCTTAATAATAAAATTAATCGTTCAGTAAAGAAACAGGCTGCAAAGAGGCTTTTAACGCTATCTATCATAAAAAAAGACTCTTTGTTAGTAACACAATTAAAAGCATTAACTTCAACTAACAAACAAATTAAGTTCAAGGCATTTGTTGAAAAGCCTCTAGCTTACACATATTTTAAAATACTTGAAAAGAAAGATCTTTTTGAAACTGTTATTATGGATCCAGATAAAAATTTCCACTTAACAAAATCAAAGTATGAAGATTTACCCTGGAATAAAGTTGCTAAAGCCGCCGATAAAATAGGTCGTAGTCAATCCAGTTCGAACCATTTTGGGATTAATAATAAATACTATAAAAAATATATCCAAAATCGCCTTGTTACATTTAAAAATTCTAAACGAAATAAAAACTATAGTGTATCACCAGAATATGATGACCTTCAAATGGTATTAGCGGTATTAAAGCAAGAGCATACTAAAGCGTTGTTTATTTCCGTTCCAGTAAATGGCCCTTGGTATGATTACGCCGGATTCCCTAAAAAAGTTAGAGAGGTTTATTACAAAAAGGTAAAAAAACAAATTGAAGATGCAGGTTTCCAAGTAGCTGATTTTTCTTCTCATGATTACGATAAGTTTTTCCTAAAAGACACAATTCACTTAGGCTGGAAGGGTTGGGTATATGTAGATCGATCTTTAAATACGTTTTATTCAGTAAACCATACTCCCCCTACCGCAAGTTTAAATCATAGATATTAATAAAATTCAGACTGTTGACAAGCGCTCGCAATCAGTCTGAATATCAATTTTTGGGACTATGTCTACATTCTACATTCGTTAAAAAAAGCAGACCTTTGTCTGCTTTTTTTAATGTAAAGGAAGCAATATGATGTTGATTTCCACTATAGGATTCTCGCTTTCAATGGGGCGAGACCTGAGCCTCCACGGCGCGCCTGCGGGGTCTTTAGCCTTCCCGCACCTCCCATAGGAGTCGAGAACCTTTCCGTTCCAATCAACTTCTCAAAATAAAAAGCGTGCAATAAATAACCTTACTAAATACCTTTAGATAGAAAAAAAGATTATTTTAATAACATTGGTAAATCGTCTATTTATAAACCAATAATTGAATGTGTTCTTCAAACAATTAGCACTTCAATAATTTATATTCTGATAAAGAGGAACTACTAAAGTTTGTTAGTATTACACAAACAAATTATCTTTTAAAACAAATAAATAATAACATTACAAGAAATTTACCATCAAATAGATCGCTTAGTAACATTTTAACTAATGATCTGCATTTTTTTGTCTCCAAATAATAAGCGTGTATTTTTACTAAGCAAACTAAAAAGTAAATATATTCTCGAATCAGCCAAATACTAAATAAACAAAAACTTAAAACTTGATTTATAATAAAAAAGTTAACATTCATAAAATTAAATTGTTGAAGGAAGGTTTCTATTTTGGCACATATTTTAGTAGCAGGTAAAATTCCAGAAAAGGCTGAGGAACTTTTAAAAGATCATCATGTCACTGTTTTTGAAAATGAGCAATTAATTACTGAAGACCAATTATGTGAATTAGTTAGTGAGGTTGATGCAATTTTAAGTTTGCTATCTACTCCTATTACAAAAAGAGTAATTGATTCAGCTAAAAATGTAAAAATTATCGCTAATTACGGAGCAGGATTTAATAATATCGATGTTGATTATGCATCTAGTAAAGGAATCCATGTTTCAAACACACCAATGGTTTCTACAGACGCAACTGCGGAGTTAACTTTTGGAATTCTTTTAGCTATTTCTAGAAAAATAGTCGAAGGAGACGAACTTTGCCGCACAAAAGGTTTCGAAGGATGGGCTCCATTATTTTTTAGAGGAACAGAAGTATCCGGAAAAACGATTGGAATTTTTGGTTTTGGAAATATCGGACAAGCAGTAGCTAAGCGTGCTAAAGCATTTAATATGAATATTATTTATAACCAACCAAGAAGATTAAGTAATGTGCTTGAACAAGAATTAAATGCAACTTATGTATCATTAGAAGAATTAATACAGACTTCTGACTATATATCACTTCACTGCCCTTATAAACAAGAGCTACACCATTTATTTGGTAAAGATGAGTTCACAAAAATGAAAGATACTGCTTTCTTTATAAACGCTGCTAGAGGTCCATTAGTGAACGAGCAGGAATTAGTAGATGCTTTAAAAGACGGCGTAATTGCCGGTGCTGCATTAGATGTATTCGAATTCGAACCAAAAATCACTGAAGAACTAAAATCACTAACAAATGTTGTTTTAACACCCCATATCGGTAATGCAACATATGAAACACGCGATGCTATGTCAGAGATCGCTGCTAAAAATATTATCGAGGTCATGGCTGGTCGACCACCAGTCTCACCTGTAAATGATGTTCTAGTGAAAAATTAGTATATTACCCGCAAGGAAACTGGGAATCCTTGCGGGTTTTTTGTGCCTTTTATTAAATGGAGTTCAATTATACTGTTTTAACATTTAAAAAAGCAGTATATCAACGAGAAACTGCTATATAACAACGAGAAACTTCAGTATATCAACGAGAATTAGTGTTATATCAACAGAGTTCACAGCTTTTTCAATATAGTTCACATAGTGTTCGTGTTTTCAATATTATAAAAGCAATGCTTTAATGGCCTAATCATCTTATGAACAAATCCCCACAATTTATGAACAAAACGGCTACAATGCGAAGAATCGCCACCCATCAAAAAAGAGGATATCTCAAAATGAGACATCCTCTCTAATTTATTATTGGCTTACAGGTACTACAGCACCTTTATATTTTTTAATAATGAAATCTTGGATCTCTTTAGAGTGTAATACTTTAACAAGTTCTTTGATTTCTTTTTTGTTTTTATCACCTTTACGAACAGCAATAATGTTTACGTATGGAGAATCTTTACCTTCTAAAGCAATTGCATCTTTCATTGGATTTAATCCAGCATCAATTGCATAGTTTGTGTTGATTAATACTGCGTCACCTTCGTTGTTTTGATAAACTTTTGGAAGCATACCAGCGTCAACATTAGCTTCGAATTTTAAGTGTTTTGGATTCTCAGCGATGTCTTTAATTTGAGCAGTAGTTGGATCAACACCTGCTTTAAGTTTAATTAGACCTTCATGTTGTAATAAGCTTAACATACGACCATGGTCAGCTACAGAGCTACTCATGATAATTTTAGCTCCATCTGGTAGATCATCTAAGCTCTTATATTTTTTAGAGTAAACACCGATTGGCTCGATATGAATACCACCAGCGTTTTCAAATTTATAACCATTTTCTTTCATTTGAGACTCTAAATAAGGAATGTGTTGGAAATAGTTTGCATCTAATTCTTTTGAAGCTAATGCCTTATTTGGTAAAACATAATCTTGGAATTTAACAATTTTCAAGTTAATTCCTTCTTTTTTAAGAATTGGTTTAGCTTGTTCTAAAATAACTGCGTGAGGTACATTTGATGCACCTACTACTAATTCTTTATCTTTATTATTAGCACCACATGCTGCTAAAGATAATGCTAATACACCTGCTCCTAAAATTCCTGCGATTCTTTTGAATTTCACTGTCGTTTCCTCCCTAATATCATTAAGCTCTTTTATCTATTTTTGTTGTAATTAAATCACCAATAAATTGAAGAATAAATACGATTAATAAAATAATAACTGTCGCAACAAATGTCACTTCGTTATTTGAACGTTGGTATCCTTCCATAAATGCTAAGTTACCAAGTCCACCACCACCTACTACACCAGCCATTGCTGTATAACCAACAATCGCAATAGTAGTAACTGTTAAACCTGAGATAATTGCTGGTAATGCTTCTGGAATTAACACTTTTACGATGATTGTGAAAGTACTAGCTCCCATCGCTCTTGCAGCTTCAATTACACCTTTATCTATTTCACGTAAGCCGATCTCAACCATTCTTGCATAGAATGGTGCAGCACCGATAATAAGTGCAGGTAATGCTGCTTTTGCACCAAGCATTGAACCAAGAATAAAGATTGTAAACGGAATTAGTAAAATGATTAATATTATAAACGGTATTGAACGAAAAATATTTACAAACGCTGCTAGGATTGTATTAAAAAATTTATTTTCAAGAAGTTGGTCTTTACTAGTTAAAAATAAGAATAAACCAATTATTAATCCAAAAATAAACGTTGCCACCGCACCTATAACTGTCATAAATAATGTTTCTTGAGTTGCTATACGCATAGCTTCCCAATCAACATTTTGAAAAAGTTGTGTCATCTTATGCTACCTCCACTTCAACTTGTTTTGATTCTAAATAAGCAATTGCGTCTTTGATGTTATTTCTATCTCCAACAAGTTGAATTTTCATTGTCCCATAAGATCCTTCAGCGGTTTGAACAATTTTTCCTTGTAAAATATTCACTTCAATTTCAAAGTGTTTTACTACTTCAGAAATATGCGGTTGGTCTGCTTGTCCATTTTTAAACGTTAGCTTGTAAGTATTATCATTCCCAACACTTTTAGATATTACTTCATTGTCCAATTCTTCATCTGTGCCTTTAATTTGCTTTACAAATTTCTTTGTAATTGATTGTTTAGGATGTGTAAATACATCTACAACATGACCTTCTTCTACAACTTGTCCATTTTCCATTACGGCAACTCGTTGGCAAATTTTCTGTATAACATGCATTTCATGTGTGATTAGAATAATTGTAATACCTAACTGCTTATTAATATTTGTAAGCAAAGCTAAGATTGAATCAGTAGTTTCTGGATCTAATGCAGAAGTTGCTTCATCACATAAAAGAACATCTGGATTATTAGCTAATGCTCTTGCAATTCCAACACGTTGCTTTTGTCCACCACTTAGTTCAGAAGGATAAGCATTTTCTCTTCCCTCAAGTCCCACTAGTTTGACTAATTCCTTCGCACGAGTAATGCTTTCCTGTTTAGGTACTTTAGCAATTTCAAGTGGGAAAAGTATATTTTCTAATACAGTTCTTGACCATAATAAATTAAAATGTTGGAAAATCATTCCTATTTTCTGTCTTGCTTTTCTTAATTGACTAGATGAACATTTCGATATAGATTGACCATTAATAATAACCTCACCTGATGTTGGTGATTCAAGTCCATTTAGCATACGTAATAGCGTACTTTTCCCTGCGCCGCTATATCCGATCATGCCAAAAATCTCACCTGCACTAATCGTTAACGATACATTTTGTACCGCGGTAACTGTGCCTTTTTTACCCTTGTATATTTTACTTACATTATTTATTTGAATCATACTAGTTCTCCTTTCAAAACATTCTAACAACTCATTCTTCAATTTTTTGTAAGAACGTACTTTTTTAGTCGCATAATACAAAAAAACCTTTCAACTCACATGAGCAGAAAGGTTTTACATACAAAAAGTATTCCTTTCTCTCATCTCTCAAAGCAATTTGCTTTGCAGGAATTAGCACCATTTCAATGACGATCATTGACGGTTGCTGGGTTTCATAGGGCACAGTCCCTCCACCTCTCTCGATAAGAGTTAACTTACGATTATATAAAGTTGTCAACGTATTTTATAGCTTACTTACCAATATTCCTTAGTAAATACTGCTTGCTTTAACGTAATTCTCATTCTACAAACTTAGACACAAGTTGTCAACAATTTTCCAAAAGTTTTTTATCACTTTCTACACCTGTATATTGAAAAATTGTTTCAATCAGTAGTAATAAGCGGTAATTTCCGTCAAATGAAGCATCATTTAGTTTTAACAATAGACTTAATCTTTGCGAACCTGAATATAACGATTCCCATCCATCTTTTGTAAAGTTAACTCTAAGTTGAGGTATTGAGCGATCGATTACCTCAATAAAAGGTGCCTTTTTGCTAAATCTAACAAATAGTTTTTCATTTATTCCGTTAAACTCTACTATTTTTTCTTCAATTGGTAAAATAATTTGTAAATATTCTTTTTTTATAAATAAGTTTCTAGCTTGTCCAACCCACTCCTTAATTTCCATCTTAAACACCTCTTTTTGGATTCTTTAATCTATTTTCTCATAGATTAGAGGTGTGTTCTTTATATTTCGCTCGACATTTACTTGATAAAAATCTATTATTTAATATTTTTTCTACACCATTCAACTCATTTCCCGAGAAATATGTCTAAAAACAGGAAATAGTTTAAGGCAATTAAAAAAGAGCGCATCATTTCGTATGCACTCATCGTTTAATATATAAATTATATTTTTTTAACAGTTCATGTAAATATGGAACAGATTGGAAAGCGTAGATTTTTTGTTTCATTTCCCCATTTTCAAAAATAAGTAAACAAGGTACACTTTCGATCTTCCAGCTTTGAGCTTCCTCCACAATTTCATTAATATTTACCTTACTCATTGGTAAATTTGGCAGAATCTCGTTAACAATTTCTAGCATTTTTGATGCTACTTGGCATGTACCACACATTGCGGTATATATATATATCACGGTAGTCTCTTTTGACTGTATTCTTTGCATTAAATCTGTCTTTGTCCATTGCTGCATGATCATTATTCCTCTTTAATTTGTTCGTAAATAATCCGTAAATACTGAAATATCCGCTCCTAATAATACACTTGCTAAATGTTGACTTGGAGCTGTTGCTACTTCTCGATAACTTCGATCAATGTACAGATGTTCAGCCTGTGGAAATTCTCTTTTTAACAATCTTCTAAGCTTTTCACCAGCCTCGTCTGCATCGACTAACACATAAATTTCTCTTAAATCTAACATTTCAGCAAGCTCATCTAGCTTTGAAGTACCAACTGTACCATTCGTACAGATAATATCTACAGGCTCCTTTATAATCGTCTGTATTTTTCTCTTATCAGTAGTACCTTCGACAATGATAACTTTTCTTTGATCTTCAATATTCACTGGGCATCACCTAATGTATAGGACTCAAAAACTTTTGACTAAAAATCTTTTGTATATAGTATATTCGATTTTCCCTTTGTTGTTTCCTTTTTTTCCCTAAATGAAAATGTCCCTTTAAATTATGTTTTATGTAAATAAGTTAAGCTTTATTACTACAATTATACACATAAATTTTAAAAAACACCCATATGGACACTTCAGAATATTGGCAAACGCACGAGATCTTCGTTACTTCAACTGTTTGCGATCCTAATTACTGACTAGAATAACGCCACTCTGAATCAGCCAACTTGTCTCGATGCTTTTTCAATGAAATTTCTATAAATAAAAAGCGCCCCAAAAGGACGCTTAATGTAAGATAATTAGTCTTGGTTAATCATTTCTTCATATTGACCAGCAGTCATTAACTCATCAAGTTCAGAAGCGTTTGTAGCTTCAACCACTACCATCCATGCTTTTTCGTAAGGAGATTCGTTTACGAATTCAGGATTTTCATCTAAATCAGCATTTACTTCAATTACTTTACCGCTGATTGGAGCATAAAGTTCAGATACTGTTTTTACAGACTCAACGCTACCGAATGGCTCATTGATAGTAAGATCATCTCCTACTTCTGGTAGCTCAACAAATACGATATCTCCAAGCTCTGATTGAGCAAAATGAGTAATACCGATATAGTATTTATTACCTTCAACTTTTACCCACTCATGTTCTTCTGAATAACGTAGTTCATTTGGAATTGACATTGTGAAATCCTCCTCTGATTAATTACCTTAAATTTTATAGTTATTTTATAACCAAACTTTTTCAAATACTTCCTCATTAAAACCAACTGTTGCTTGATCTCCATTAAAAACTATAGGTCTTTTAATTAATTTACCATCTGAACTTAATAGCTCTAATAGCTCGTCCTCAGTTTTTGTTGGAATAACATCCTTCAATCCAAGCTCACGATATTTAACGCCACTTGTATTAAATAATTTATTTATAGAAAGTCCACTTGCTTTATAAATATCAGCAAGTAACTCCTTTGAAGGTGGATTTAATGTAATATCAATTGCTTCTACTGTAATATTATGCTCTTTAAGCCATGAAGCAGCTTTTCGACAAGTTCCACATTTTGGATATGTATAAAAAATGATACTCATTTAGCAACTCCTCCCAAATTCTATTTTATCACAGGGAATAAGCGAGTTAAAATAGTTCCGTTCGAAAATTCTGTAATAATTTGTCGCACATTAACAGTATACCAATATTAACGATACTAAACTAGAGTAACGTTCGTGTTTTGATACATTTTCTAACAGAAATCATATATTATTCTAAAATACCATAGTAATTACCCAAAACCTTGGACCAATCACTTAAATATAACTCAACTTATACTAGTATGGCACAATCCATGGGAAAATTATCCTTTTAAACGCATTTAATTACAGAAAAAACTGCCGATCTAATATCAGCAGTTTTTTTAAAATTATACAGTATAACGCTCATCAGCTAAAACATCAGCTGCAATTTCACGTTTCTTCGCAATTACATTAATTGGCGTGTGGCGTGTAAACTTACGAAGTGCTGAAGTCATCATTCGTAAAGTATCTCCAGACTCAACAGCTACAAGTGTTTCTTTAGCATGTGCTTCGATTTCGTTAAATGCTTCTTGGCAGAATACTTGAGTATAAAGTAATTTTTGTTTTGATTTTTCAAGACCTATTTTATTAATTGCTTTTTCAGTACGCAGAACTGTCGATTCCATTGCGTATACATTGCTTACGATATCCGCAATATTGACTAGAATTTCCTGTTCATTACTTAATGCTTTACCGAATTTTTGAACTGCTAGACCAGCAATCATAATTGCAATTTTCTTTGCATTACGTACTAGATATTTTTCTTGCTCTAACGGCGCATCCCCAACTTCTGATGGCATTAACATCATTAATTCTTCTTGAATTTGTTGTGCTTGTTGAAGTAATGGCAGTTCTCCCTTCATTGCTTTTCGAAGGAATGTGCTTGGTACAATTAAACGATTAATTTCATTTGTACCTTCAAAAATTCGATTAATACGTGAATCACGGTAAATTCTCTCAATTTCGTATTCAGCCATGAAACCATATCCACCATGGATTTGTACACCTTCGTCAGCTACATAGTCTAATACTTCTGAACAGAAGAATTTGTTTAATGAACATTCAATAGCGTACTCAGCCACAGCTGCTGCAACTGCTTTAGGATCTTTTGCTTGCTCCTCTGTTAATTGACTGAAGCGGTCTTCAAAAAGTCCTACAGTACGATATGCTGAGCTTTCACTCGCATAAATTTTTGTAGCCATACTTGCTAATTTTTCTTGAATTAAACTAAATTTAGCAATTGGCGTTTTGAATTGTTGACGTTGATTCGCATAGATTGCTGATAATTCTAAAGCACGTTTTGAACCACCAACTGTACCTACAGCCAATTTATAGCGACCAATATTTAAAATATTAAATGCAATAACGTGACCTTTTCCAATTTCACCTAAAAGGTTTTCTACAGGAACTTTTACATCCTCTAATATCAATGTGCGAGTAGAAGAAGATTTAATACCCATTTTCTTTTCTTCTGGGCCAGTTGAAACTCCTTCAAATTCTCTTTCAACAATAAATGCTGAGAAGTGCTCTCCATCAATTTTTGCATAAACAACAAATACATCAGCAAAAGCTGAGTTTGTAATCCATTGTTTTTCACCATTTAAAATATAATGAGTTCCTTCAGCATTTAATTTAGCAACAGTCTTAGCTCCTAATGCGTCTGACCCTGAACCTGGTTCAGTTAATGCGTAAGCTGCAAATTTTTCGCCTGATGCTAATCCAGGTAAATATTTTTGCTTTTGATCATGATTTCCAAATAATACGATAGGAAGTGTTCCAATTCCAACGTGAGCTCCTTGAGAAAGTGAGAAGCCGCCAGCGCGGGAAATTTTTTCAGTTATTAATGCAGAGCTAATTTTGTCTAATGCAATTCCACCATACTCTTCAGGTACATCCGCAGCTAATAGTCCAAGCTCACCTGCTTGTTTTAACAATCTTACTGTACGGTCAAATTCATGTTGCTCTAAATACTCTAACTCAGGTAATACTTCATTAATGACAAACTCTTCAGTTGTTTTCGCAATTAATTTATGCTCATCTGAAAAATCCTCTGGAGTAAATACTTTATCAAATGTCACTTCATTCGTTAAGAAGCTTCCGCCTTTAAGTAAATCACCAATTGTTTTTTCCATCAATAACTCCTCCTATTTAATTAAGTAATTATTTGAAAACCTATTTTAGCAATCTATTAACACCGATCGATTAAATTAATTCAAATACTCCAGCAGCACCCATTCCGCCACCTACACACATCGTAACAATACCGAACTGCTCACCACGACGCTTCATCTCATGTAATAATGATAAAGTTAATTTAGTACCCGTACAGCCAAGTGGATGACCTAAAGCAATAGCTCCTCCATTTACGTTTACTCGGTTCTCATCAAGTCCTAAATGACGTATAATTTGAATTGATTGAGAAGCAAATGCTTCGTTAAGTTCAAATAAGCCGATATCAGATATGCTTAATCCTGCTAATTTTAACGCTTTTGGAATTGCTTCAACTGGCCCAATTCCCATAACTTCAGGAGCTACTCCAGCTACTGCAAAAGATCGGAATTTTAATAGTGGGCTTAACCCTTCAGCCTCCGCTTTTTCACGGTCCATTACTAATACTGCTGCTGCACCATCACTTGTTTGTGAAGAATTTCCTGCTGTCACAGAACCTCTCACATTAAATGCCGGTCTTAATTTAGCTAATACTTCAGAAGAAGTCCCTTCTCGAACACCTTCGTCTTGAGAGAAAGTGAAATGCTTTTCTTCTAATTTATGATTCGAGTTTACCGAACGAAGAGTTACATCAACTGGAACAATTTCGTCAACAAAACGGCCTTCTTTAATAGCAGCTGCCGCACGCTGATGACTGCGTACTGCAAAAGCATCTTGATCTTCTCTCGAAATACCATATCGATTTGCAACTTGCTCTGCAGTATGGCCCATTCCCATATAATATTCAGGTGCATTTTCTACTAATCTACTATTTAAACGAGCAACATGCCCTCCCATTGGAAGTAAACTCATTGATTCTGCTCCGCCTGCAATAATAGCCTCAGAGTGACCTAACATAATACGTTCACTAGCAAAAGCAATACTTTGTAGGCCTGAAGAACAATAACGGTTAACTGTAATTCCAGGCACTGAATGTGATAATCCCGCTAATGCACCAATGTTTCGTGCCATATTAAATCCTTGCTCAGCCTCTGGTGAAGAGCAACCAAAAATAATATCGTCGATTGGACCATCATAATTTCCTGCACGTTTTAATGTTTCCTTTACAACTAATGCCCCTAGATCATCTGGACGAACCGTTGCTAGTGATCCTTTTTTCGATTTACCTACAGGTGTTCTTGCACCCGCAACAATAACAGCTTCTCTCATGTTCTTCCCTCCATCTCCCATTAATTACGTAACGGTTTTCCTTTAACAAGCATATGTTGCATACGTGCTTGAGATTTCATTTCAGAAATTAAACTTATAAATGCTTCACGCTCTATATTTAATAAATACTCTTCATCTACAAGCGTTCCAAATGGTACTTTACCACCTGCAATTACGTACGCTAGTTTTTTAGCAATTGTTAAATCATGCTCACTTATATAGCCAGAGTAATACATAGAATTTGCACCAGCTAATAAAGTAGCATAACCAGATTCACCAACTACAGGTACTTTTTCGCGAATTGGTGCACTATATCCACCTTCATATAAATCAAGTACACGTTGCTTTGCTTCATAAATTAAATGATCCGCATTAAATACTTTACGGTCATTATGGTTTAAGAAACCATTTTCAAATGCTTCTTGAGCAGAAGTAGAAACTTTTGCCATTGCAACCGTCTCAAATACTCGATTAGCAATACCTTGTAGGTCAAATTGAACTCCTTCTGGGAACTCTTTTAATTGTTTAATATAAAGCTCTTTACTACCGCCACCGCCTGGGATTAAGCCTACTCCAACTTCTACTAACCCCATATAAGTTTCAGCTGATGCTACTACACTAGCAGCTGGTAAACAAATTTCAGCACCGCCGCCTAATGACATTCCATAAGGAGCAACTACTACAGGCTTATCAGAGTATTTAATTTTCATCATTGCCTGTTGGAATGCTTTCACAACCATTTCAATTTCAAAGTAGTTGTCATCTTGTGCTTCCATTAAGATCATGGCTAAATTAGCACCAACGCAGAAATTCTTAGATTGGTTACCAATCACTAGACCTTTATAATTTTTGGAAACCTCATCAACTGCGAAGTTAACCATTTGCGTAATATCCATACCAATTGCATTGCTCTTCGTATGAAATTCTAAACAAGCAACTCCATCTCCAAGGTCAATTAAACTTGCTCCAGAATTTTGTTTAATAATTCGACCTTGCTCCTTTAAGACGCTTAACTTAACTTCTTTATCATTTCTTACTAGTTCTTCATACTTTTCATTGTGATAGAAGCTAGTAACTCCGTTGTCTTGCTTGTAGAAAGTTTCGTTGCCATAATCGATCATACTCTTAACCCAATTTGGGACAGTTAAACCTTCGCTCTCCATTCGAACAACTGATTTAGATACACCAATTGCATCCCAAATTTCAAACGGTCCTAAGTCCCAACCAAATCCCCATTTCATTGCTTGGTCAATTCCGACGATGTTATCAGAAATTTCACCAGACAATTCAGCAGAGTATACTAACACCGGGCTAATGATGCTCCATAAGAAATTACCTGCACGATCATCAGCATATACAAGCGCTTTCAATTTATTGGCTAAGCCCTTAACTTGTTTAATACTTTCAGTTGATGCCGTACGCAAGTTTTTTCTTTCCCCATATTCAAATGTGCTTGGATCTAATTCTAAAATCTCTTTACCTTGCTTTAAGAAAAACCCTTGCCCAGACTTGCTTCCAAGCCATTTACGATTAGCCATTTCTTTCATAAATTCTGGAACTTTAAATACTTCCTTCTCTTCGCCTTCTACAAGGTCATATACATTATTTGCAACGTGGATGAATGTATCTAATCCAACTACATCCAATGTACGGAATGTTGCACTAGAAGGACGCCCAATCATTGGACCAGTAATAGAGTCAACTTCTCCAACACTGTATCCGCCTTTTAGCATTTCTTGTACAGTTACAAGTAATCCATATGTTCCGATTCGGTTTCCAATAAAGTTAGGAGTATCTTTTGCTAATACAACGCCTTTCCCTAAGACGTCTTCTCCAAAAGCTTTCATAAATGTAAGTACTTCTTCAGATGTATGTTTAGTAGGAATAACTTCTAATAATTTTAAATAACGTGGTGGGTTAAAAAAGTGAGTGCCTAAGAAATGTTTTTTGAAGTCATCTGAACAGTCTTCAGACATTGCTTCAATGGAAATACCAGATGTGTTTGAACTTACGATTGAACCAGGTTTGCGAAATGCATCTACCTTAGCCAATACTTGTTTTTTAATTGCTAAATTTTCAACAACTACTTCAATAATCCAGTCAACTTCATTTAAACGACTCATATCGTCTTCAAAGTTACCCGCTTGAATTAATGATAAGTTTTTCTTTGATGCAAGAGGAGCTGGCTTTTGTTTCAATAATTTCTGAATAGCCGTTTGACTAAATCGATTACGGAATTCTATGGAATCTGTAGTAAGACCTTTTGCAACGTCTTCCTCAGATAATTCTCTTGGTACAATATCAAGTAGTAATGTTGGAATTCCTATATTTGCCAAGTGTGCAGCGATACCAGATCCCATCACACCAGAGCCGAGTACAGCGGCTTTTTTAATTCTTTGGATCATATGCATTTCTCCTCCTCGTTTCTTGAATGAATACTCATTCACTTTCAAGATAGAACAATCCGTAGCAAATGAGCACCTCTTCTTTCACTATATGATAAATTCTCATTTTTCGCAATAAACAAAAAGTTCAAATTAATAAAATTTTACAATTTAGTTTAAAGTCTTTTTCTCGACCTTAAACCATTTTCCTTTTCCTTTATTTTTTTCATCTAAAACCATTTTTTACTAATAAGTTTATTTAATTAGGTTAGTCTAAGAAATGGAGGTGATAAGAAATGAAACGTGAAAGAAACCCATCAAAGGGTGGAGTTAGTGCAGCAAGTGTTCAAGGTAATGCGAGTCATGGAGATCAAGGACAAGAAAAAGGAAGACAAAGTAACAACCAACAGTACGGTAAAAAAAACATGGGGCAGTAAACTTTTTCACTAAAAAACTTAATAGCAAAAATAGGACAATTATGATTTTAGCAATTATATGAATAATGTTGTTTTACTAATAACTTACTTATCACAAAAAAATCCTGTAAATAAAGAGAAAAAGGCTGACTAAAAAGGATCCTCACTCAATCCTTTTTAGTTAGCCTTTAATTTTAAAATTATTTACTGAACATACCTTTTAATACGAATGCTACGTTTGCAGGACGTTCTGCTAAGCGACGCATGAAGTATCCATACCAGTCAGTACCATAAGGAACATAAACTCGCATGTTATATCCTTCTTTAACAAGCTCTAATTGACGCTCTGTACGAATTCCGTATAACATTTGGAACTCAAATTGATCATTTGGAATATTATGCTCTTTTACTAATTGTTTTGTGTACTCAATCATTGCTTCATCGTGAGAAGCAATTGCAGTAAAGTTACCGTTTAATAAGTGCATTTTAATGATTTTTTTGAAGTTTTCATCCACATCTTTTTTCTCTGGGAATGCTACTTCAGCAGGCTCTTTATAAGCCCCTTTTACTAAACGTAAATTTGGGTTTAAACTGTTTAGATCTGTAATGTCGCTTTCAGTTCTGTATAAATAAGCTTGAATAACTGTTCCGATATTATCGTACTCAGATTTTAATTGTTTAAAGATACGAATCGTTTTTTCACAACGAGAGAAATCTTCCATATCGATTGTAACAAATACGCCATTCTTTTTAGCTGCCTCTAAAATACGACGCATATTCGCTAATACTAGCTCGTCCGAAATATCAAGACCCATCGAAGTCATTTTTAACGAGCATTGAGAATTTAATTTCTCTTTACCAATCGCTTCAATTGCTTCAATACAATGAGTAGCCATTTCATTTGCTTCCTCAACAGTGTCTACGAATTCTCCAAGATAATCAATTGTTACTTTTAAATTCTTTTTATTTAAGTCCTTAATAACTTTTGTAGCTAAATCGATTGTTTCGCCTGCAACAAAACGCCCTGCACCAAATCTTAGGCCATATTTTTTAGCCATTTTAGTTAAAAACTTATTTTTAGACATAAATAAAAAAGCATTCTTCATAACTTGTTCCATTACTCTACCCCCAGAATTAATCTTAACTTTTCTCTCTATATAATATTAATGTATCATCTTATGAAATTTGTTAAAACAATTATTTAATAATTTGTCGAATTTTGTTTATTGAAAATTGTATGCCCTTACTTAAAATTATATTATCATAATTTATTGATGGCGTCATCTTTGAAAATTATGGATAGAATTTTAAGATTTATTTCTATTAGCCACTACTTGATCATTTAATGCTTTAATTTCTCTAATTAAATTAACAACTTCTTGTTTCGCTTGAGGATACTTAGCATTCCAGTGTCTTAATAAATTGGGCTTTAATTTTGAGATATATGTGTACTTAATCCATTTTGCCACTTTTGCTTGCATTTCCTCTGACCAGTCACCTAATAATAATTCGGTATACCTTTTTAGTAATGCTTGGGAATACTCACCATTCCATTGGCTGGCTAAATTGGGCATTGATTTTGAGATATACTCGTACATCATCATTTTTTCCATTTTTTCTTGCTCTTCCTCTGACCAGTCCCCTAATCTTAATTGCGTAAAATCTCTTAGTAATGCATCAAATTTTTCTTCAAACTCATTTTCCATCGATATCACCTTCCCATAATATAGACTTTACATGCAACTTAAATTTGAATAGTTATTTTTACTCTTTACTACCTCTTATATTTTCCTTTTTTTACCTCAAACTTGTTTTCCTTAAAATTATATTATATCTTCGACCAGTACTAAGACGATTATTTACAATTGTAAAGTAAAAATAATAAAGAATAGTTATTTTCGTAGATAATATTGCATTAATGTCTTCAATTCCACTTTTCATAATTTGTTCACAGTTTCACAAACTTTTAATCATTATTTATTTGTATACTATGAATGTGTTTAAAGAACCCATAGGGAGTGAAACCAATTGGAACGAGATAGTATCCAATATTGTATCGATTTAGCTCTTAAAAAAAAGAAAATATTAGATCAAAGCTTAATTAAATATTTAACTCGTGCTGCATTAGCCTCAATTTATATAAGCTTTATTTTGATTGTCTGTTTAAAATTAGCTGAATTATTTAGATTACAGGATTCGCCATTTTCATCTATAGCATATCCATTCGTTTTCGCTACAGCATTAATTATGATTATTTACGGTGGTGGGGAATTATTTACTAGTAATACAATGTATTTTACTTTCTCAACATTAGCTAAAAAAACGACTAAACTTGATTTAGTAAAAAACTGGATTGCATGTTATTCAGGCAATATTATTGGTGCGCTTATTTTTGCATTTATTTATTATTTAACTGGTTTAGCCAAAGATTTTCCTGCTGATCATTTTTTAAATGGTGTAGTCGACCATAAAATTCATGCATCATTTTTCCACTTATTTTTTAAAGGTGTTTTATGTAACTGGCTTGTTTGTCTTGCTTGTTTCTTACCAACTAGATTTAAAGATGATCTTGCTAAAATGTTACTGATCTTCTTATTAGTATTTGCTTTCTTCTTCTCTGGTTATGAACATAGTATCGCAAATATTGCTGTCTTTGTATTATCATATATTTTACCACATGAAGTGACGTTTACTTTTGGTGATGTTTTGCATAATTTAATCCCAGTTACATTCGGTAATATAATAGGTGGTTCTGTAGGTGTCGGAATGGCTTATTACTTCTTAAACAATGAAAAAAAATCAGAAGTAAAAGAATTAAAACGTGC
The DNA here is from genome assembly GCA_013200995.1 of Arthrobacter citreus. Lineage (GTDB taxonomy): Bacteria > Bacillota > Bacilli > Bacillales > Bacillaceae_G > Gottfriedia. Next base: position 3,196,648 of record CP053688.1, read on the forward strand.
TTCATAAAGCATGTCTACCTGTCTTCATTTTTTGAAGGCAGGTTTTTTCGTGCAATTCTAAATTTAATATGGTAATAATGATTAATAAATGAAAATATTTCCTTTTCTGGTGGTGTTAAAATTGAAATACAATAAATTTGTTCGATTCATTATGTTCATTTCATTACTATGTTTCTTTTTATTAGCTTACGGCTTTGCAAAAGGTGCTTATACTGTTCTAAATCCGCAAAAAGGCAAACTAATTGCAAGCAATAATACACAAAAAAAGAAAGATGATGATAACGTACATAAAAGCGATCAACTAAAAATCGTTGCATTAGGTGACTCACTTACTCGAGGAGTTGGTGACGATGAAGGGACGGGCTATGTAGGGAGATTAAAAAACAATCTTCAAAAAGAGTACAAACAGTCCACGTCTATATCGAATTTAGCTGTTAGTGGTGCAAAAACATCAGATTTACTTCATGATTTAAAGAAAAAAAATATTCAAGAAACACTAAGCACTGCAAATATTGTCGTTCTTTCCATTGGTAGCAATGATTTATTTCCAGGTGCGAATCAAATGAATGAACAATTTTTAAAAACATATCGACCTGATGAAAAAACATTTCAAAATAATTTAAATTCCATTTTTAAAATAATACATCAACAAAATCCAAATGCGTCTATTTATGCTTTTGGCTATTATAATCCGTTTCATAATGTTCAAGGTCTCGATGCATCTTCAAGCTTCGTTTATAGATGGAATAATCTACTTGAATTAGCAACTCTACAAGTTAAGAATGCTTACGTAATTCCAACATTTGATTTATTTTATAACGAAGAAGATCAATATTTATACACTGACCATTTTCATCCAAACAAAGACGGTTATATAGAAATGGCAAATCGTTTAACTAGTAAAATCGGAAGTCAGCTTCGAGGTGAGTCGAATGAATAAAGTACTTAAATTAGAAGGAGTTTCAAAAAGCATTAAAGGTAAAGTACTAGTTGACCAAATTTCATTTGAAGTTTACGAAGGTGAGGTATTTGGTTTTCTTGGTCCAAATGGAGCTGGTAAAACAACAACTATTCGTATGTTAGTCGGTCTAATAGCACCATCAAAAGGTACGATTGAAATTGCTGGATTTCCCGTTAATACGCACTTCAAAGAAGCAATGAAACAAATTGGATGTATTGTAGAAAATCCCGAATTATATGGCTATTTAACTGGATGGGAAAACTTAAATCAATTTGCGAGAATGTTAGGAATTAAAGATGATAAAAAGATCATCGAAGTCGTAAATCTCGTGAAACTGAGCGAAAGAATTCACGAAAAAGTAAAGACGTATTCATTAGGAATGAAACAAAGGCTCGGTATTGCCCAAGCCTTACTTGGAAGACCAAAACTTCTTATACTAGATGAACCGACAAATGGTTTAGATCCGGCTGGTATTCGTGAATTGCGCGAATTTATTCATCTGCTAGTCAAAGAGCAAAATATAAGCGTATTTATTTCAAGTCATTTATTGAGTGAAATTGAAATGATCTGTGATCGAGTAGGAATTATTAATAAAGGAAAAATGGTAAGAGTCTCTACTGTAAAAGATTTAGTAAAAGAAGCGGCTGAACGTGTTGAATGGCGAGTCTCTCCAACACAAAAAGCAATAGATTTATTAAAAAAGGATTCTACAATTCAAGATATAAACGTAAAAGATGACCTCATTCTTTGCCGAATGTCACCTTTAAAAATTAACGAGATTATTCAATGTTTCGTAACTGAAGACATTCAGGTTAACGGCGTTAAAACGATGTCTGATACATTAGAGGATTTATTTATGGAAATGACAGGAGGCGAAGTTCGTGGCTGAGCTAGTTAGACTCGTCTTTAACGAAATTGAAAAAATGGTAAGGAAAAGAAGAATACTTGTTATTTTTATCATTTTAGCAGTACTCATTCCAATTTTTGTTTATGCTCAATTGCAGCAAACGGAAGAAACAATAAAAAGACTCGGAACGGATAATTGGAAAGTATCACTTCAACAAAAAATAGTCGACCAGCAAAATAGATTAAACTCAACTGGAATTCCTGATGAATGGAAAAGTTGGTTAAAAGTTCAAATCGATCAAGAACAATATTATTTGGATAATGACATAAATCCAACAACTCCTGGGGCGCCTACATTTATACGTAAACTAATTGAACAAAGTATTGGATGGCTACTTCTTCCTTTATTGGTTATGGTCATTACGATTGATATTATATCTGGAGAGCGAAGCGACGGTACGATAAAAATACTGTTAACTCGTCCTATTAAAAGATGGAAGGTCTTACTTAGTAAATATATATCCATCTGTTTATTAATCTCTTTTCTTCTAGTCTTATACGGTGTAATGGCCTATATTGCTTCAGGATTTGTATTCAGTTTTAAAGGCTGGACCGTCCCTGTGCTAACAGGATTTGTCATCAAAAATAATCAGCTAATAACAGACTCAGTTCAACTAATCCCACAATGGCAATACATTATGATGGCTTTTGGACTTGCATGGTTCGTTTGTATTATTATTGGAACGTTATCATTTATGGTATCAGTATTAGTCCGAACTACACCCGCTGCAATGGGCATTATGCTAGCAGCACTAATTACGGGTAGTGTCCTTAGTGGTCTGGCTACATCTTGGTCAGGAGCAAAATACTTTTTTAGTGTAAATCTCGGGCTAACAGACTACCTAGCTGGCCAGCTTCCATCCATAGAAGGATTAAACATGCACTTCTCCCTAATGAACCTATCCATTTGGGGACTATTAGCATTACTAATCTCTTTCATTGTATTCGTTAAACAAGATATGAATTAAAATGGCTAAAGGGGATCGGAAAAGTATAAAATTCTTTCCCTATTCCCTTACTCCATCTCTTCCCTTTAAACTGCTCTTTGGCTCTACATGAATATGTGTATAATGAATTCCGTGCTGTTCTTGTAGAATCATTTCGATTTGGTCCGTTATATTATGACTTTTACTCACATCAATACCGCCATCCACCTCAATGACTACGTCTGCAATCGTTGTATTTCCGTACATTCTAGCTCTTAGATCAACTACTTTATGTACACCTGGTACTTGATCAACAGTTTCACTAAACAAAATCATTTCATCTGGATTAAACCCGTCAGTTAGTAGAAGAGTTGAATCATAAAAAATCTCCCATGCAGTTTTGCAAATAATAACACCCACTAAAATGGCAACGATTGGGTCAATAACCGGAAAACCAATTGAAGCTCCAAGTACTCCAATAGTCGTTCCCAAACTAACTAACGCATCAGATAAATTATCCTTAGCTGAAGCTGCAAGCCCCTTACTCTTCGTTTTTTTTGCAACCTTATTATTATAAAAATAAATGCCAAACATAAATATCCCAGAAGCAAATGCAACTACAGCAGCTAATCTATTTGGAATCCCATATTCCCCAATGAATAGCTTCCGAATATTTTCAATGATTACTTGTAAACCAACTGACATCATAATAAAAGACGCAATTAAAGTAGCGATTTGTTCTGCTCTTGAATGACCATATGGATGATCTAAATCTCTTGGTTTTCTTGCAATCCTTATCCCAATAAATACGGCCAACGTCGCACCAATATCAGTCACATTATTAAGCCCATCAGCTAAAAGAGCACTAGAATCTGTATAAAAACTAACAAGCACTTTGACCGACGCAAGAACCAAATAGGAAACAATACTCAACAAAGCTGCAAAATCTAACTGCTTTTGAAGCCCCTTCTCCATAAACTCACCCGCCCTAATAAAAAATCATATGGCATTATCTTACCCATAATGCAAATTTTCCATTTTAAGTAAAAAGAAAAAGCAGAATCTGCTTTCATCAATTGGTTTATAAATACTGTGGACAACAACAGCAATTGCGAACACTAAGTGAACTTTGTTGATATAACGTTGTTTTTTGTTGATATAACACTGGTTTTTGTTGATATAACCACAAGTTTTGTTGATATAACACTGGTTTTTGTTGATATCACCTATATCTTCGTTAATTTATCCCCAATTTTTGCTGATATCACCTATATCTTCGTTGATTTATCCCCAATTTTTGTTGATATCACTAAATCTTCGTTGATCTATCCCTAACTCTTGTTGATATCACAGGTTACTACCAACAAATCGTAAAATACCCCATATTTATTCCAAAATAATAAAGCAGACTCAAAAAATCGAATCTGCCCTTCTCTGCTTTATAATGGCTTCGGATTATAACTAGATCCTGTTAAATCTGTTAAATCACAAACCGTTTGCCATAATTCTGGATAAAATTCGAAGCGAACAGCACGTTCTAATGCTTCTGCTGGAACTCCTTTTAAGCTCTTTGTATTCATGCCAATCATACGACGTACAAGTTGGATATGCTGTCTGCGGAAAGATTGGAATCTTTCATCGAAGCATGTTAGCTCTTGCATTAATTGGAACAACTCAAAGTTTTTAGCCGCATCTTGGTGTAATTGAACTGGTGTCAGTAAATTTTCATCTAATAGATCTTTGAAAGGCTGCCAAAGTGTTGGTCCTAATTTTAAGATTTCATTAAATCCAGGAGAGTCTTGACCGCTACCTCTTCCTAAAGCTAAACGAATTATGTGATAATCACTTGGACTTACTAGTTTTACCATGTCAAAAACTGCTGGTAAGTGTACTAAGTGATTATTAATACGTTGTAAGTGATGAGTTGCTCTTGTCACCTCTTTTGCACGCATATGTTTATCCGCAAAATGAATCGATTGGATGATTAATTTAAAATGTAACTCGGCAATTTGGTGAACTGTTTGAAACGTTAATTCATCTGGACAAAATAATTCTTCATCAGGCTTTTGTAAACTTAATAATTCTTCTGTGCGAATATATTTCTCGTAATCTGTCAGTTTTTTTTTCTCTTGTGTCATTTTCATATCCCGCTAAACTAATTTACGTAAAACTGCTCGTACTGGACTACCATCAGCATCTGTTAAAGGTAGTGGTAATGCTATAAGCTCGTACTCTCCTGAAGCAACATCTCTTAGATCAACTGATTCTAAAATATGAATACCTGCGTGATGTAGAGCATGATGTGCTTCAAGTTCCTTACTATCAAGTGGGTCTACTGAAGGTACATCTACTCCAATTAATTTAATTCCTTTTGTGTGCAAGTACTCTGCTGCTTCCTTTTCAATATGTGGAATACTCCCCGGGAAAACGCTATCATTTTTCCACGAGTTTGTTTTAATTAATAAACGTTCCACGCCATCTAATTGAAAAGTTTCTAAATCTAATTTTTTAATAGAGTCTACTTCAATCAACTCAATTACTTTTGCGATTCCCACATATAAGTTAGGATCTAAATCGATCACTCTCTTGCCATTTTCATCAAAATGAAAAGGCGCGTCGATATGTGTGCCTGTATGAGCGCTAAAAGTCAATTTACCAACATTGACCGAACCACTTTCTTCTTTTGTCCAGCTTAATTCGAATGAAAAATTTGTATCACCTGGCCATACAGGCATACCATTTTGCAATCTTCTTGATATATCGATTAATGACATTTCAAACAACTCCTAAGCAATGATTTCGCGCTCATTTTTAAACTGCTCGTATTGCTTTTCAACCATAATTTTCTTTAAAATTTGTACACTATTCCATACATCCACATAAGAAGTATAAAATGCAATTGGAGCTAGTCTGATTACATTTGGTGCTCTAAAGTCAGGAACAATTCCATTTAATTTTAACGCTTTACAAATCCTTGCAGCATCTTCATGTTCAAGACAAACATGTCCACCTCGTTTTGAATCTTCAAGTGGATTACCAATTGTAAAACCAAAATTGTTTAGTTCTTCATTTATTAAGCTCATTAAATAGGCTGTACTGTGTAATGACTTTTCACGAATTCGATCAATTGTAGCTTCTTTATACATTTCAAGTGAGCCAGCAAGTGGCGCCATACTTAGCACATGTGGCGTACCAATTTGATAAGCACCAACTGTATTTGATGGAGTAAATTCATGCTTCATATCAAACTGTTTTTCTTTATTTGAACCAAACCAACCAGCTAACCCAGGCATTGTACCAAAATGCTTTTCGTGAACGAATAAACTTCCTACTCCACCAGGTCCGCTATTTAAATATTTATAATTACACCAATAAGCAAAATCCACATCCCATTCATGGAATTGATGAGGAATTGCTCCAACAGAATGACAACCATCAAATCCTATTATAATTCCACGTTCATGAGCAGCACTTGTTAATCGCTCTATATCTAATAACTGTCCACTTCGATATAAAACAGTAGGAAGAATAATTAATGCAATTTCTTCAGTCATTGCTTCAATAATATCTTCTTCACTAATTGTGCGACCATCGCGACTCTTCACTTGGATTAAATGTGTTTCTGGATCAAAGCCCTTTAATTTTAATTGACTTTGAATAGCATAAATATCAGATGGAAAATTTAATTCATCTGCTAAAATTTTTGTTTTTTGGCCACTTGGCTCATAAAAAGATGCGATTAATTGGTGAAGATTCGAAGTCGTAGACCCAGTTACAATCACTTCATCCTCTTTTGCCCCAACTAAAGGTGCACTTAATGCTCCTAATTTTTCAGCAAAATAATACCATGGATGATCACCTTGCATCCATCCATCGATTGCAAGTGCTTTCCATGAATCTAATAGATCTAATAAACTTTGTTCGGCTCTTTTAGAAAGAAGCCCTAGAGAATTACCATCTAAATAGATTGTATTAGGCTGTAAATAGAACTCATTACGATAAATTGATAAAGAATCTTTTTGATCTAGAAATTCTGCAAATTCTTTTGTTGACTGAAACATCCCCCTGTTTTACCCCCTTGCAATAAATAACCTACTATATTAAAGGTATTGCGATTATTAATACATGTCAATATTTTCTGAATATAATATTAAATAAAAAAAGTGCCAACAAATCCAAAATATCCCTATCTTAGATTTTGGCACAATTTATTTACTTTTCGTTATAAATGTAAATCCCTTTTTTTAAAAGAAACATAAGTAATAACTGTTAATAGTATGATCAATCCTATTGAGATCGTTGTATAAATAATGTCAAATCCTCCACCATACATAATATCTTTCGCTTCAAAGTACTTAAATGGCGTAATATATTTCAACCCTTCTATCCGTTCATTCAAATCAATTGCGATCGACATGATGAATGTGATTAATAAAATACCTGTTGCATAGGATGCTGCTTTTTTGGCGTTTTTACAAACTGCAGCTATAGCCGAGCCAATTACTAAAAATAGTAGCTGTAGTATAAACATACCGACCATTACAACAGCTATATTACCGAATACATCCTCACCCTTACTATACTTCCCTACAATTAATACACTGGATATCCACGTAATACCATTAAAAATAAGAATGTTTACTAGAGCACTTAATAATTTAGACGTTATGACTTTATTTCTTGAAATAGGCTTTGCAAATAAAAACTCTGCCGTTTTATCACGTTCTTCTTTAGCAATTATGTTGGCCCCTAACATGGCGGCGTGAATGGTTGCCATTAAATATAAATATAAAACTAATATGCCAAAATAGCCGCTTGCCTTTGATAAATCAAGTGCACCTGAGCCCATTATTGCTTGTAGAGATTTAGGCATTTGATTAAAAATCTCAGTTATTTGTCCATTTGATGCAGTAGCTTTATATTTTGCCATTCCGCTTCCAACTAAAAATACAATCCCAATACACCAAAATATAATAGATTTACGATATGTCTTCATTTCTCTAAAAAATAGATTCAACTCCAACCCTCCCTTTCTTTAAATTTATACTGCATGAACGTCCTTTTTCTTATAAATTACAAAACTCGCAATGATCGAAACGAAAATAATACCGATCGACAAGATTAAAAATGAAGTTTCAAATTTTGAATGAGCAATAATATACTTTGGTTCAAAATATTTAAACGGTGATAAATATCGTTTAGCATTACTTTCATCTGTGGCCACTACCATACCAACAACAAAAAATGCAAACACAACAGCAAGTGAAATTGATAGGACTGCTTTTATTTTTGAAAAGACGACCGAAACAAGTATTCCTATTCCAAAAAATATTAGTTGAATAATAAATAGAGAAATAGAAAGTAATACAATTAATTTATTACTATAATCAGCTGTTTTTACATGCTGTGCCATAAGTATAGTTGCTATAAGATAGAATATATTTGTAATGGCTAAAGAGACGGCACCTGCAAAAATCTTAGAAGTGATAACTTTTGTTCGAGTCACTGGTTTAGTTAAAAGAAAATCAGCTGTTTTCTCTCGTACTTCTTTTGAAACGATCGAGGTACCTAAAATCATCGCTTGTATCGCACCACATAGTGAAATATAGATAAATACATACGAATAGAATCCTACTATATTTCCAAAGCTCTCAATCTCAATTCCAAGTGCTTTTCTAACTCCTTCAGGATAGCCCTTCAAAACTTTTGTAAACTCTGCATAGTCCTTTGCAATAGCTGGAAATAGAGATAAGAAAAACACAACGATTGCCATTAAAGAAACCGTCCAAATGAGGGTGGATTTCCGATAAGCTTTTAATTCGTGTAAAAAAATATTCATTGCTTATTAGTCCTCCTTTTCATAATAATGCAAGAAAATTTCCTCCAGATCTGGCTCTTCAATCCATAGATTTTCAATTTCAATTTCTGCTATTTTTCTCAAAACATTGTTTATATTTCCTTTAAAAATAAAGCTGATTGTTTTACCTTTTATCTCTACATTATTTACACCTGGCATATTGAAGAAATTTGGATCTACCGCATTTAGAATGTCTATTTTAAAACGCTTGTAATTGTTTTCTTGTAATGTACTGATTTTTTCAACTGTAACAATTTTACCTTCCTTTATAATGGCAACTCGATCACATAGACGCTGTACTTCGCTTAAAATATGTGATGAGAATAAAATAGTAGCTCCCTTTTTATTCTCATCTTCTAGTAAGTCAAAAAATCTTTGTTGCATTAAAGGATCAAGGCCACTTGTCGGTTCATCCAATATGATTAATTTCGGTTCATGAAGTAATCCTTGGACAATCCCAACCTTCTTTTTATTTCCTAAAGATAAATCATCAATTTTCTTTGTTAAATCAAGATCCATGATTTCAGCTAATTCTTTAATTCGCTTCGTGCAATCTTTTTTATAAAAACTAGCTGAGTATTTTAACAAATCCATTACTTTCATATTGTCATAATAAAAAACTTCAGAAGGTAAATAGCCAATTTCTTTTTTTATTTCTGGTGCAAACTGAATACAGTCCTTACCAAATATTTTTGCACTACCACTAGTCGGATAAATTAAAGATAGTAAAGTTCGAATCGTTGTTGATTTCCCAGCACCATTTGGACCAATAAAACCAAATATTTCTCCCTCTTCTATATTAAAACTAATATCCGATATTCCCCTTGAATTGCCGTAGGTCTTTGTTAAATTGTTGATTTCAATCGCGTACATAAAATAAACCTCCTGCATTGTTTTGAAATATTTTAATATGATTATTACAAAACTAGTATATACCTCATTCTCTAAAAAGAGAATACATTTTGAAATATTTTTAATAAGATATTTCAAAACATGATATACTATTTGATAGATAATGACGGAGGTATAAATATTGGACGGATATAAAAAACGAACTCTGCAGAAAATGGAGAGCATTGAATTAAGTACAACTGAACTATTGACACTACCATTAAATGATATAAAAATCGCAGATATTGCCAAACTAGCAAATGTATCTCAAGTTTCAATATACAATTATTATGGCAGTAAAGAAGCACTATTGAAGGCAACAATTATTCGATTAATGAACCAAAAATATGAGGAATACCAACAGGTCGTTTCAAGTGACATCTCTTTTAATGAGAAAATTAAAGAATTATTTATTCGCAAAAAACAAGGGCTCGATATTATTAATTTGGAAATGTTTACAGCTTTAATGAAGAAAGACCCAGAACTGCAAGAATTAGTGTTAGACTTTACAATGAACAAATCTTTCAAAGTGCTGACCTCACTAATCGATGAAGGGCGATCTCTCGGTTTAGTTAGGGGCGAGGTACAAAATCAAACACTACTTATCTATATTCAAGTTATAAGCCAAGCCTTTATGAATATGGATCCAACAACCTCACAATATATCCAACAAAAAGATGTAGTAGATGAAATTATGAATTTATTCTTATATGGATTATTAAAGCAGGATGAAGATTAATTGCAGTTAAAAAAAGCACCTTTGCGCTATTAAGCAATGGTGCTTTTTTTTAGAATATTCTTCCAACTAAACTTATCTACTGATTTGTATTATCTTACTCTTTTTGTTCATAGAATGAATTACTTATTAATAATTTTTTTCCTTGGAGGAGCATATGCGCAAAACTATTCTATGGATAAAAGAAAATGGAGATGTAATTAAGCGAGGTCTAATTGGCGGGTTTACCATATTTAGTTTAGCAACGATTTTTTTCACAACAGATTCATCAACAGAGTACAACCAAAACGCCTGTCTAAAGTGGGAATATAACAAATCAGCACAGCTAGAAGTTTGCTCTATGTACAAAGCATCCACTACCAACGACATACCATATGGATCAATGGTAAAGCATGAATAAGTTAAAAAGAATAGGATAAGGCAAATGCCTTATCCTTTTTCCTTTCTTGATCCCTAAACATCCCTCTTTTTAAAAATTTCACCTGCAGTGACGAGGACTAACAATATATATATGACTAGTACTGTAATAGAAAATTCAATTCTCATCCCATTTTCAATATTGATGCCATTTGTGTAAACTGATAAATCGGTATGCATAAATGGTAGAAACTTCGACCAGTCTTTTACTTTTAATAATGTTGCGATCACATCCGATGTTGATAGCAGAATTATGCTTATTAATAAAGAAATACTGCTTGTCCTTAAAACCGTTGACAAGAAATATGCAACTGCCACGAAAAATAAGTAAGGTAGTAGATTGATGATATAATCATGTATTAAACTTGGTAAAATGCTCTGTTCTACTACGTGGTTATTTACATATTGTAAAATTGGTTGTGTGCTAAAACTTAGCCCGTTGAGTGCGCTACCTATAATAAAAGAGTAAATAATAATTGCTAACGAAAAGATGAAATATAAAATTGCCAAACTGATAAATTTTGCATAATAAATCATTCTTCTTGTTGATGGTTTAACCAGCAAGAAATTAATCGTTTTCCATTGATACTCTTTTGACATCATATTACTTGCAAAATAAATAAGCAGGATTCCGATAAAATTCGTTATGTCCGCACCTTTTTTCATAAAGTCCAAAACAGTATGTTGTTGAATCGTTGAGATATTATGTTTAAGACGATACTTATTGATTTCATACGTCTCTTTTTGTTCTTTTGCAAGTGATGGTAAATCTGACGAGTTTTGCCCTGCCAACTCTTCTTCGATCTTTTTATTTTCTATTTTTAATTCTGTTCTCCAATTTTTAGCCTTATCCGCTCCACTCACCTTTTCAACATAATCCCATCTGCCTAGAACGATGATTGGTATAAATAATATTATTAGCGAAATAATAAATGATTTTTGAACGAAGACTTTGCGTAGTTCGTTATCAATTAATCCTATAAAATTACTCAATGACATTTCCTCCTGTCAATTGAATGAATAAGTCTTCTAGTCTTTCTTTTTTTCGAGTTACATAATAAATCTCTACCCCAGCCATTACTAACTCTCTCATTAAAGAAGGAATCTCTTCTTCATCAATCTCAAAGATTAATGATTGATTATTCATAATTTCATATTTGTACTTTTTATCTAGATTTGTAAATTTACTTTCAAAATCGATTGTAGTTTTAACAACTACTTCAATAAATAACTTCTCACCACTTTGATCGTTTAACTCAATTGACTCAACAAATTGACCGTTTTGAATAATAATTGAACGGTCACATATTAATTCTATTTCAGATAATAAATGGCTTGATAGTAAAATTGCCGTTTGTTCAACTTCAGCTACACGTTTTAAATAATCACGAATTTCTCTTACCCCAGCCGGATCTAATCCATTAGTAGGTTCATCTAAAATTAAAATCGAAGGATTATGTAATAAAGCTTGCGCAATGCCTAATCTTTGCTTCATCCCTAAAGAATAGGTTGAAAACTTTTTATGAATTGCATTTGAAAGTCCTAGTAAATCAATTACTTCAAGCACTCTTTTTTTTGAAACACCTTCTAACATCCGAGAAAAATACATTAGATTTTTATACCCACTATAAAAAGGATAAAAAGCAGGCGTTTCAATCATAGCACCAATATGCTTAATCGATTCTTTAAAATGATCCTTAATTGAATGACCTTTTATATAAATTTCACCACTTGTAATACTCATAAGACCAACAATCATTCGCATTGTCGTCGTTTTTCCTGAACCATTCGGACCTAATAAACCTAAAACCTCTCCTTGACGTAAATCAAAGCTAATATCTTTAATAATCTCCTGATTCTTAATTGTCTTATTTACGTTTTTCAGCTCAAGAACAACATCCTCATTCATCTTGAAGCCTCCTAATTATGTTATAAATTCTTACGATCTATTAAGTTTTCCCCTTCCTTTTCTGAATAATTAATGCTATTCTCATGAAAGGAATTGAAAGGAGAACTTTATGAAAAGAATACCATACTACTTAGTATTTGGCTCATTTATTCCATATTTGTTAATCTTCACTTTACCTTTTTTACATGTTTCCGGCGGCTTAAAAGCTGGTCTAATCGCACTATTAGTTATTCTAGGAGAAGCAATGTTTTGGATTGGTGGAGTATTTGTGGGTAAAGATGTAATGACGAACTATCGCAAAAAATTGAATCCCGCGAAGTGGCTTAAAAATAGAAAAAAGCAAGAAAACTAATTGAAGGGGACGTCTCGTAACTTAAGAGGCACCCTTTTTATTGTTTATGGAAAATGATTGGTTGTTCATAAACCTCCGTATTTTGTCATAAAGCGCGGTTTGTTCATAAAACACCTAGTTTTGTGCATAAACCGCTGTGTTTTGTTCATAAAGTTAGTTGGCAGTTTCTTTCTGTTGATAACTAGCCAATTCAAATTGAAAATTGCGAACATAAATTGAACATTGTTGATAAAGTTGTGAACTTCGTTGATATATTGGCAATTCATGTTGATATAACAGCTAAACTCGTCGATATATTTGCAAATCTCGATGATATACCCACAAAACCTGTTGATATACTGGCAAATCCCGTTGATATTCCCACCAATCCTGTTGATATACTAGCAAATCCCGTTGATATTCCCACCAATCCTGTTGATATGTTAACAATTCTTGTTGACGTTTTTGGATCAATCCACTTCTTTTAACTAGAATTCTCTAAAAAGCCAGCAAGTATTTGAGGATTACGATTCAAAAACGCACAAAAAAAACCCACAAAATCGTGGGTTCGTATCTAGTTTTATTTACCTTCTAACTGCTTCCATTTATTTTGGATAGCAGGTGGCTCATAATCCTGCATTAGTTTTAATAAGTCGTCAGCATTTTCTGAAACAACAAATAGTGAAAGGGTATTTTCGCCCATAAATCCTTCTTTTACAGCATGTCTAAGTAAATCTAAGACTGGAGTGAAATAGTTATCAACATTTAATAAACCGATTGGCTTATTGTGGATCCCAATTTGTGACCAACAAATGATCTCAAATAATTCATCGAAAGTACCAACTCCACCTGGTAGCGCGATAAAGCCATCGGACATTTCGTTCATTAAAGCTTTACGCTCATGCATTGTTTTTGTTTCAATGAATTGCGTCAGCCCTTTATGAGCAACTTCTCCACGAAATAATCCACCGGGCATAATGCCAATGACATTTCCACCTTGTTTTAAAACTTCATTTGCGATTTCTGCCATAATTCCTAGTCTTGATCCACCGTAAATTAAATCTATATTGTTACTAGCAAATAAAGTACCTAGTTTTTTAGCTTGAAGACTAAATGACTCTCTATTCCCAAGATTTGAACCAGCATAAACACAAATTTTCTTCATAAAATGTCACTTCCTTCGATGTATTTTACTTTATTTTAACATATCTTTCGATTAGGATTGTAAAGATAAAGTTAACTATGTTTTTTTAGGAGATGAAAAGATGAATTTAGGTACAATTGGAACAAGCTGGATTACAGAAAGTTTTATTGAAGCAGCCAAGGAAAGTAAATTGCTTAACTTAACTGCAATTTATTCGAGAAATGAAGAAAGTGCAAAAGCATTTGCTTTAAAGCACAATGCACCTAATTACTTTACGAACATCGAAGAATTAGCAAAAAGCTCTGAGGTTAAAATAGTATACATAGCTTCACCAAACTCACTACACTATGAACAAGCAATTTTATTACTCCAAAATAAAAAACACGTTATTTGTGAAAAACCAATATTCTCTACCACAAAAGAATTAGATCACGCATTTAAAGTTGCAGAAGAAAACGGGGTCTATTTATTTGAAGCAATTCGTAACTTCCACTCTCCAAACTTCACAGCTTTAAAGGAAGGTCTTGCAAAAATCGGTCAGATAAGAAGTGCTAATCTACATTATTTACAATACTCTTCGAAATACGACGCGTTCCTTAGAGGGGAAAATCCAAATGTATTTTCTCCAGAATTTTCAGGTGGTGCATTAGTAGATTTAGGTGTGTACCCAGTTTATGTATTGATTGGTTTATTTGGAAAACCGTCTTCTGTAGATTATACACCTGTAAAACTTCGTAACGGTATTGATGGTAGTGGAACATTAGTATTAAATTATGAAGACTATACTTGTAGCATTCAATGCTCTAAAGTCTCTCAATCTTATATTGAATGTGAAATTACAGGTGAAATCGGGTCTTTAGTGCTTGATAAACCATCTCCAATTTCAAAAATTACTTTGGTTAACCATAAGTCAAAGCCACGAGAGTCACTGGAAGTTAACCAAGTAGAAAATGATATGTTATATGAGATCCAAAACTTTACTCGCATTATTAAAGAATCTAACCAAGCAGAATATGAAAATTTGAAAGAGCTTAGTAAGGTAGTTCTAACTGTAACTGAAACCGCTAGAAAAAAAGGCGGCATTGTTTTTGGGGTAGAAAAAAATTAATAAAAATACCAGTTATCCGATTAGTTGGATACTGGTATTTTTCATTTATTGAGCGTTAGAATTCTCTTCAGATAATCCAAAGAGTAATCCTTGGTTATCGATAAAGTATGCAAAATAACCCATTTGAGGAATAGCCGTTTTAGGAACTACTATATTTCCACCATAGTTCATAACTTTATCAATCGCTTCATCAATTGAAGGAACATCGATTGAATTCGTTGTACGTGTCTGGCCATCTGGAGAAAGCATTAATCCTCCATCGATTCCTTTGTCGGCTGATTCTCCTGTTTGAATAAAATAATATTCATGCTGACCAGGCATTTGTGTAAACTTCCATCCAAAGGCCTTAGAATAAAAATCGATTGCTTGCTCAATATTTGGTACTTGAAGCTCAAATCTAATCACTTTTCCCATTACGTCATCTCCTCATACTATTTTTCGATAAATTATGTAAAAGCTGATTAAAAAGATTAATCAGCTTTATTATTTTTTAATATACAACAACCCATCCGACTCCAGGAATAAAGTGCCATCTTCTTCCGTTAAAAATATAATATCCTCCCGACCAATACCCTCCTGGTCCTGGAAATCCATGTCCATGTCCATGTCCATATCCTGGCCCGTGACCATGGTCGTGGCCATGTCCATATCCTGGCCCGTGTCCTTGGCCTTGACCTGGTCCATATCCTGGTCCGTGTCCTTGACCTTGACCTGGTCCATATCCTGGCCCGTGTCCTTGACCTTGACCTGGTCCATATCCTGGCCCGTGTCCTTGGCCTTGGCCTGGTCCATATCCTGGCCCGTGTCCCTGGCCTTGGCCTGGTCCATATCCTGGCCCGTGTCCTTGGCCTTGGCCTTGACCTTGACCTTGACCTTGACCTGGTCCATGTCCTGGTTGTGCATAACCTGGCCCAGGATATCTGCTAAAAAGATCATCATAAATCATATACTCACCACCTAAATAGAATCGTAATCCTTATAGCTTATTAATTCTATTTGAGACATGAGCAAGTACTATGTCATTTATCTATCTCATTCATTGAATTGATGATTATGCCTATACGTAATAAAAGTATCCATTAGTAAATACTTACCATATTTCCTCATTAAATACATTCGTCTAGTTCTTTGTATAAAGCCATACTTTTCAAGTCTAATACTTCCAATTCTTGGTGGTATTTCTGTAAACTGTTTAGATCACTTTCAAGCATCATTTGCTTATTTATTTCACTAATCGCTTCTTCTAACTGATAGATTTCATTTTCAATGTCTTCTATATTTCGCGATTTTGTATTGATTTTTTTTGCTGGTTTAGATTGAGGATTTGTTTTTACCACTTTTTCCTTTTCAAGTTTATTTCGATATACGGTCATTTTTTCTTTCGCGACTTGGTATTCTTCAATAAACTCGAATAGAGACCCATTTTCTAGCCAGTAAATTTTTGAAAATAGCTTATTTATGAAATAGCGGTCATGCGAGACAGAAAGAATCGTTCCTTTAAAATTTTCTAAAGCGTCTTCTAATACTTCTCTAGATTCAATATCTAGATGGTTAGTAGGCTCATCTACAATTAATAAGTTAATATCTTGATACATAAGTTGAGCCAATCTTAATCTCATTCTCTCTCCACCGCTAAGCTGACTGACTTTGCGATAAACCATATAACCGTAAAATAAGAAACCAGCTAATATATTTCGCGCTTCACCCTCAGTAACGTGTACTTCTTCTCTGAATTCCTGTATTACTGTGTGATCCGAATGGATTGGTTCATAATGTTGCGATAAATAACCAATTTTCACACTGCTTCCAAGCTTTAATTTGCCTTCATCAATTGCAGTTTGACCTAAAATCATCTTTAATAAAGTTGATTTTCCCGTACCGTTGTTTCCTACTATAACCGCTCTTTCTCCATAAAATAATGAGAAATTAAGTTGTTTAAATAAAACTTTGTCCGCAAAAGATTTTGAAAGATTTTCAGCTACAACTACATCTTTTCCACTTCGACCAGATTCCTCTAGTTGAAATGCCATTTTCTTTTTTTGTAAAATAGGACGTTTTAATCTTTCAATTCGTTCTAGAGCTTTTTCCATACTTCTAGCTCTTCTATGCAAACCAGCATTTGGTGGATTTGCCTGATTAGCCCACTCTCTCAGTCGTTTGATCGTTTCTTTCATCTTTTGAATTTTCTTTTGCTGCTCTTCGTAAGCCTGGAACTCCCTTAATAATCTTTCTTCTTTTTGAACAACATACCTAGAATAATTTGTATGATAAGCAATAATTTCTCCTTCTTCTAATTCTAAAATATGGTTGACCACTTCATCTAAGAAATATCGATCATGAGAAATGACAACGATTGTTCCTTCATAGTCCTTTAAGTACGAGCCTAACCATTCAATGGCTGATAAATCTAGGTGATTTGTTGGCTCATCAAGTAATAATAAATCTGGTTGTTGTAAAAGGACGATTCCTAATCCAATCTTGGTTTTTTCTCCACCACTTAAAGAAGTAAATTGTTTTGAAAGTAAGTCATTGATTCCTAGCCCATTAGCAATTTTCGAAAGCGATGCTTCCATCTCATATCCACCATTATTACTAAATTTCTCTTGTAGTGATCCATAACTTACTAACAATTGTTCTAATTTGCGTTCATCTATCGTATTGGCCATCTTTATTTCCAATTGCTTCATTTCATTTTCTATTTTTCGTAATTCTTCAAAAACTGTTAATAATACATCTCTGCTTGTCATCTCGTCCTGAAAAACAGGGATCTGCGCTAGATAGCCAATTTTTATTCCTTTTTTAAAGTGAATTGAGCCACTATCAGGCGATTCAATACCTGTTAAAAGTTTAAAAATACTAGTTTTACCACTACCATTTGCTCCAACTAAACCGACGCGGCTACCTTGATGAATTTGAAATGATAATTCTGTAAAAAGTGAATTTCCACCGAACATTTTTGAAATTTTTTCTATACTACATGCAATCATGATTAATTCTCCTTCTATTTTCCGTACCAATCCATAGAAAAAATCCATAGAAAAAAGCCATAGAACTCATCCATGGCTTAAATCGTGACTTAAATAGAAGTGTGGATCACACAATTATTTTATCAGTTGAAGTCGTAGGAAAGAGTACGTTTTCGTTTTATTTGAGTTGTTAAATTGTTAAAAAAGGACACAGCTATCCCGTTAACAGCTAAACACGCAAATTTTGCACGACAATAATATAAAAACTCTATCATTTGTGCGCAAACCATTTGAAAACGTAACATCTTCTCTACACCTCCTTTTCGAACATAAATTTATTTAAATTATAAAATATTTTAACTTTTAGCACAATACCTATTATAGTTGGCTATACTTAAATTGTGAGTTATTGTTCGAAATTTATACATATTTATTCTTCAACAACAAACTAAGGGAATTGAGGAGAAAAAATGAAAAAAATTTTACCACATATTTACGTTGAAAACTGTAAAGAAGAGCTTGAGTACTACAAGCAAATTTTTGGTGGTGAGATCAAAAATACACAAACTGGTGATGGTATGCCAATGTTTAATGGCCATGAAGGAAAGTATATTCATGCTGAATTACATATAAATGAAACCTGTGTAATTTATTTCGCAGATGTTTTTAGACCATTAGTTAAAGGCGACAATGTTTGGACAACGCTTGAAATGAGTTCCGAAGATGAAATTAATACAATTTATGAAAAGTTATTAAAAGACGGAGAAGTTCATATGGAACTGCAAGATACGTTTTGGAACTCTAGATTTGCAGTCGTAAAAGATAAAAACGGATTTACTTGGGAATTAAACTATTCGAAATAAGTAAGACCAATAAAAAAAACTCGCCGATTGGCGAATACAGAGGGGTAGCTGCACTTATACTTATACCTAGAATTGGCATCTACGTCGACTGAGCTTCACCGCCTGCCAATTTATACTTTCTTAATGTGAAATAAAAAGCGAAGAACATAAAATTCTCCGCTTTTCCTATTTTCTTACAACTGCGTTAAGATAATTGGTTCACCTTTTGTTACAACAATTGTATGTTCACATTGAGCTACTAAGCTCTTATCTGGAGTTACAAATGTCCAGCCATCTCCTGATTCAATGATGTGGTCCGCATTTGCTGAAACAAATGGCTCTACTGCTAAAACAAGACCATCTTTTAATAATGCTTTATCCATTGGGTCGAAATAGTTTAAAATATGTTGCGGACTTTCATGAAGGCTTTTGCCAATTCCATGTCCAGTTAAATTTTCAATTACATTGAAGCCGTTCTTACTTGCTTCATTAAACACTGCTCTTCCGATTTGGTTTTTCTTTGAGCCTGCTTTTGTTTTTTTCATAGCAGCCCAAAAAGCATCCTCTGCAACTTTACAAAGTTTTTCTTTTAATAAATCACCATTTCCAATTACAAAAGAAATGCCAGTATCAGCATAGTATCCATCTAATGCTGCGGATACATCAATATTAACTAAGTCTCCATCTTGAAGTACTCGTTCTCCAGGAATTCCATGAGCTACTTCTTCATTAACACTAATACATGTTGTACCAGGAAAATCATACTCTTTTTGTGGAGCTGAAGTTGCGCCATGCTCATCTAACACTTTTCTACCAATTTCATCTAATTCTTTCGTTGTCATTCCAGCGACAGCCTTTGCCTTCATTTCTTCTCTTGCTAGCGCTACGATACGACCTATTTTTCTTAAAGCTTCTAATTCTTGCTCATTATTTATAATCATTTTACTGCTCCTGATTCTATTTAATAATATGTCTTTCTTTTATTATGCCATAATATTACTATGTTATAGTCTTTTAAGCACTTATACAACTTTTTCTATTTAAAAAGAACCACACCAGATCAATAACCTTTCATGAGAATTATTTAAATGCCCTCTTTTTAGCTTCACTACTATGTCTCATAATCCACTTTCTAAAATACTCCTTACAAACTAAAAATAAATTTATATAAAGTCACAGATCTATCACAGAACCCCAAAAATCCTTATCCATAATTGAGATATAATTACCTTAAATAAAAGTTCAGATAATTTTTGAGAGGTTGAAAAAATTGTATTTTTTATATTATTAATGCCTTTTTATGCAATTTTGTTATGGTCTTTTTTTGAAACAAGAGAAAGTTTATTAATGGGCAGAAGATGGATGTATAATGAAGAACCTGACCTTTCTGATGAATATATTCTCTACACAAAAGTCGTGATTGGGATCATCACTGTGTTTATTACAAAATTTGCACTTGTTTTCTTTTTTTAATATTAAAAAAGCGTTCTTTTTCTAAAAAGCGCATTAGTGGTGAATTAAATAAAAGACTGTACAATTACACCATTCCCATCATTCACTTCTACTTCTGCAAACGCTCCATTAATGAAAGTAATTTGAGGTGGCACATGACCACAATCAATGTCGTATATAATTGGTATTTCTAATTCTTCATTTAATTCATTGTATACATCTTCTATCGTATAGTGATCTACAGCTTGATTTGCTGCACTACGTCCAAATAATATTCCGGTGCAATTTTCGAACCACCCTGCATGTTTCATTTGTACTAGGGATCTTCTTAGGTCAGTTGTATTCATTTCACAATTCTCAAAATACCAGATAATTGGTTCTTCTCTAATGTATTTTCTACTAAATAATCGTACATCACCATAAGGAGTCCCAACAAGATGTCTAATCACGTCAATACATCCACCAAGCAATCTTCCTTGAGCTTTTTCAGCTTTACTCGAAGTTGTTTTCCACTTTGTTTTTTCGGACAGATGAAATATATAAGGTGTTGGTTTATCGTGCTGCCATTTCACTTGAAATAATGGTGAGGAAGCCTGAGTAACAGATCCCCCGGACTTAGTTGTTAAAACCTTTTGCCACATTGCCGTTGTCTCATCAGAGTATTCTCCTCTTAAATCGATTAAGTTCGTACCGTGTGCAGTTGCGATCCCTGTTGTTAAAGTAAATGCTAATAATAGAATACTTGTGTCTGAATATCCTAAAATCCATTTTTCTTTAAAGTTTTCGAACTCCAATTTATCGAGGGTTTCAATCGCAAGCTCTCCACCCCACGGCGGAAAAATTAGGTTTATTTCTTCATCTTTCATCATTCGATTTAACTCGCTTGCACGCGTGTGGGCATTTGCTGATTTAGCCTTGTCATGTGTCCAAACTGTCTCTCCACATTCCACTTTAAATCCATCTCTTTCCATGCGACTAATTGATTGCTTCATCATTCCATGGAACTGCTCCCTTAAACCTGATGACGGTGCAGTCACCCCAATCGTAGCACCATTTTTTAGAACAGGATACCTAATCATCATATCACCTATTTTCTTTTTACTGATACTAATAGAATACACTGTGTTATACAGTCAAAAATTCTAAATTATGAATTTTCATTTAGTAAATTTCATTAAATTTCTTCCCCATTTTCATTCTACTTTCATAAAACTTGTTTACATTTTATTTAAATCCAATAAGGAGGACATGAAATGGAAACAATTGAGCAAAAGCATACAAATAAGACAATGAATCCACAAATAGAAAATATGTTAAAAAAAGTTCCAGAAGTAACGATATTCTTCTGGATTACCAAGTTATTAACAACAGGTATGGGTGAAGTATTTTCTGATTATATCGTTAAAACTTTAACACCAGTAATCGGTGTTGCAGTAGCATTAATAGTCCTAATTCTGTCTTTAATTTTACAATTTAAGGTCCGCAAATATGTACCTAGCATTTATTGGCTTGTTGTTGTAATGATTAGTGTATTTGGTACAGTTGCTGCAGACGTTGTACACGTTGGTCTTGGCGTGCCATACGTGGCATCAACATTGTTTTTTGCCGTATTGTTAGCAATTATTTTTGCGGTTTGGTATCGCAAGGAGAAAACTCTTTCTATTCACAGTATATACACAAAACGCCGTGAGGTATTATATTGGTCGGTCGTTATGGGAACATTCGCTTTAGGAACAGCTGCTGGTGATATGACTGCATCAACAATGCATTTAGGTTATTTTTCATCAGGTATTCTGTTCACGGTCTTACTAGCAATACCAGTAATCGGAAAGAAATTCTTCAAGTTAAATGAAATTTTCTCTTTTTGGTTTGCTTATATTATGACCCGACCTGTTGGAGCATCTTTTTCTGATTGGAGCTCTGTGTCTCAAAAGCATGGTGGACTCGGATTCGGTGGTGGACCAGTCAGCCTAGTATTATCGATTATTATCATCATTTTAGTTGCTTATCTTTCTATTTCAAAAAAAGATGTAATGAAAGTAAGTGATAACGAAGAATCACATTCTACAATTGCATAGGATCTTACAAATAAAAGAAGCTGATGTTGAAATTTTTCCATCAGCTTCTTTTATTTATCTAAATCCCTTGTTAAAGGAGATTGTGTATCGCAATTAACACTAAAATAATCCCACTAATAATGGAACTAAATTGTCCAAGTGACCATCCACCAATTTTAACATTAGCAACTTTTTTCCCTAAAAGGACTCCTAACCAAATCGCTACGAAACTAAAAATACTGGCTGCTATTGAGATGGCAAATGGTGAAAGTCCTATTAATCCAACACCTAAGCCATTCGTAAGTGCATTCATCGATACTGCTGTACCGAGTATGATTGCCTCAAAGCTACTAATATCACCAGAATGATCGACATCGGCCTTTTCTGGTGAGCTTAAATAATTTGTAAGGCCATTAGTATTTGAATCATCTTCAATATCATTTATTAGGTCTTCTTTGTTTTTTCTTGGAATCGTAAGAAGTACAATTCTAAGTCCAATAACTAATAAAAAAAATGCACCGATTACATTGGATAGTGTTCCTGGGAATACTTTTGAAATATATTGCCCTGAAACAATTCCCGCTTCACTGAAAATAAACGCTATGATTGAGATAATTAAATTAGCTAATATACCAACCTTTATTCCACGTATTCCATAAGTTATTCCTACTCCAAAATTATCTATACTAGATGAAAAAGCGAGAAATAAAACAGTGAACCAAATTGAATATTGCATAGTGTATGCTCCTAACTCCATTCATTTTCTGTCAAAGGGTGTTTGCCTAGCTTTTTATAACCTATGATGAATTTATGAATATTCAACTTGTTCAAAGTTTAAATTTTTATTAAAAAAACGATTAATAGGTATAGATAAAGAAAACTCGCGAGCAGTCAGGTGAAGGCAGATGCGCTTATTCTTTTACATAGAATTGGCATCTACATCGACTTTTCTTTACCGTTGCATTTTCTTAATGTGCAAAAAAAGAGGTAAATGAGCTTTTACTCATTTACCTCTTTTTTTCTATAAACCGATTTAGATGTAAAAATACTTAGTTCGTATAATAAAATTAATGGTATTGAAACTGAAATATGCGAAATAAAATCTGGTGGTGAAATACAGCATGCCACAATGACTAATATAAAGTATGCGTATTTTCTAACCTTTTGTAAGTAGCTAGGTTTTACTATGCCAATCTTCGTTAAAAACATAATGACAACAGGCATGTCAAAAAACGCAGCAAATGGAACAACAAGATTAAAAAGAAATGAGAAATACTTTTCTACTGTATAATTTTGTTCAAGCATACCTTGTCCCATTACCGTTAGGAACTTTAGGATGTTTGGAAAAACAAAATAATAGCCAATTGCTAATCCAAAAATAAAAAGTAAAAATAATGCCGGAATATAAAATCCAATCCCTTTTTGCTCTGAAGGATGTAAACCAGGTTTCACAAATAGCCAAGTTTGCCATGTTGCCACTGGAATCGTGAATACGGCAGCAAAAACAGCAGATATTGAAAAATATACCCATAATATATCTCCGGGACTTAGTACGACTAGTTTATATGTTAAAGACCTCGTTAAGAATTTATAGATTGGTTCAACATAAACAAGCCCAATAATAAATAGAACAATAAAAGTAACTGCTGTAATAATAATTCTTTTACGCAGTTCTTCAAGATGATCGACTACTTCCATTTCTTTATTCATATGAATTCTCCGCTTTGTTGTTTACTAGAACAATTTGTATTAAATACTTTTTGATCCCATTATGATTATTTCAAATTAATTGAATTAGTTCAATTAAATTTTTTTAATAAAAGCAGGTTTTTAATCGCAAAAATAATTAATATGCCATATAAAGAAAACTCGCCAATTGGCTAGCCGTCAGGCGAAGACAGAGGGGTAGTTGCACTTATACTTATACCTAAAATTGGCATCTACGTCACTGATCTTCGCCGCCTGCCAATTTATACTTTCTTAACGTGTAAAAAATCACTAATAAAAAAATAAGTGTAACAACTTCTTATCACTTATTTTTTTATTAGTGATATTAAACGAACCCTAAGTTATCGGTCTTTTCCTAATGGAACTACTAACGGTGTCATGGCAACTGGGTCTTCGATAATCAAACATTTTAAACCGAATACTTCCTCAACAAGTTTTTCGGTAATGATTTCACGAGGATCACCTTGTGCTATGACTTGACCATCTTTCATGGCAATAATATTATCTGCATATCTTGCAGCGTGATTCAAGTCATGTAAAACGGCAACTAATGTGTTCCCTTGTTGGTTTAAATCTTTAAATAGTTCTAGCAGTTCAATTTGATGAGCAATATCAAGATATGTCGTTGGTTCATCAAGAAGTAGCATTGGTGTTTGCTGAGCTAGCACCATAGCAACCCAAACTCTTTGTCTTTGTCCACCGGAAAGTTCATCGACATATCGATGCGATAAATCGCTCGTATTTGTAAGCTCCATCGCAGACATTACTGCTGCTTCATCTTCATCAGTCCATTGCCTTATAAGATTCTGGTATGGATATCGACCATGTGACACCAAATTCGCAACTGTAATCCCATCTGGTGCAGTTGAAGATTGTGGCAACAAACCTAGTTTACGAGCTACTTCCTTTGATTTATAAGATGTAATAGCTTTCCCGTCTAGTAAAATTTCTCCAGCAGACGGCTTCAGCAAATTTGAAAGAGTTCGAAGTAGGGTTGATTTCCCACAACCATTTGGACCAACAATTACCGTAAATGATCCGTCTGGAATCTGTACTGAAAGGTTTCTGGAAATTACTCGATTATCATATTTGATTGTTATGTTTTCTGTCCAAAGCCTAGACTCTGTTTTGGACATTTTCTGGCTTTGAATTTCTGCTGCTGTTAACTTCATATTTCAAACTCAACTTCTTTCAATCAGAATATCGGAATACGGGAAACCTTTTTTAAAAAGGACCTACTACCTTGCAAATTTCTACTTTATTTAAGCTGCTGAACGTGCCTGTCTAAATAATAGCCACACTAAGTATATTCCGCCTAATGATAAGGTCACTACACCAACTGGAAAAATTGTTCCTGGAATTACCCTTTGAGCAAGTACATCCGCTCCTAGTAATAGAAAAGATCCCATCATCGCTGCGGGTAACAAACTCTCCTCAGATTTCGTAATCCGTTTAGCGATTTGTGGCGCAACTAGTGCAACAAAGCTAACTGGCCCAATTACTGCTGTTGGTGCAGCCGTCAAAGCAACGGCAATTAGAATCAACACGAGTTGAGACCGATCAATTCGAACACCATGAGATTTTGCTGTATCCATCCCAAGTTCCATTTCACGCAATGGTCTGTTCATTATACCAGCGCAAATAATGAGAAGAAAAACAGCAATTGCTGGTGGAATCATTTGCTTCCAATCAATACCATTTAAGGATCCCACTCCCCAAGCTGCCGCAGTTAATGCGACCTCTGCATCACTTTTAATAAGGAGCATTGAGTTGACACTTCCTAAAAGAGCCGAAATCGCTATTCCGACGATAATTAGACGGAAGTTTTGTGTTCCTTTACGAAAAGCTAGCAAATAAATAAGGAGGGCTGTTGTGAATCCGCCAATTAAAGCCCCACTAGCTACACTTAAATAGGAAGTTGACTTTGCGACAAGAAGCACAATAAGCGCTCCAGTGTAAGAGCCTGATGTAAAACCTATGATATCAGGCGAACCTAATGGATTTCTAGTAATTGATTGAAAAATCATTCCACTTACTGCTAAACCTGCTCCAAAAATAATCGCAGCCAGTACTCTTGGTAAACGCCAATCGATTACAACAGTTTGTGTCATCCCTGTCGCTTGACCAATTAAAGCAGAAAAAACTTCATTTATACTTAATTTCAGTGTACCTACCATTAACGCAAACATTGCAATTGCAATCGTGGCTATAAGAAGGATTAATGTTACAATAATGCTTCTCACATCAATGCGCGCCTTTATAGGCCATTTAATTTGTATATAGTGCCGACCATAATTAATAGGGCGCATAACATTCACTCCTTCTTACTTTCAAACTTATGCCACAAATCATTTTCATATTATAATCCACTCGCTTTACGTCTACGAACAAGAATCAGTAGAATCGGTGCACCAACCAATCCTGTGATGATTCCTACTGGAACTTCAGAAGGTAACAATACAACCCTACCAATAATATCCGATAAAATGAGTAGAATCGGTGCTGCTACAATTGAGTATAAAAAGATCCAGAATTGATCTGGACCAACAAACCATCGTACACAATGTGGCACCATCAAGCCTATAAAACCAATTGGGCCAGCTATTGCTGTTGCACCACCAGCCAATAAAGTGATGGCAATTAATCCGATTGTACGAGTCACACCAACATTTACACCCAATGAAGATGCACGATCGTCTCCAAATGCGATCGCATTTAATGCTGGAGTTATAACAAAAGCAAGTAAGGCTCCAACTATTAAAATAGGAAGAACAAGCCAAAGATCATCAAGACTTCTTCTAGCTAATGTTCCAACGCTCCAGTTCAACATTCGTGCGAATGCCTTACTATTTATTAATGTTAATGATGTTGTAATTCCGCTCAATGTGGCCCCAAGCGCAACCCCAGCTAATGTAATTTGTACAGGAGTAGGTGCTTTTTTACCTGCTCCTCCACTAATAATATACACAGCAATTGTTGCTACTAATGCTCCTGCTAGTGCAAACCACATATAGGCGGACATTGATGTAACAGAAAATACACCAACTCCTATAGCTACTGCAAAAGCTGCACCTGCGTTTACACCAAGAATACCAGGGTCCGCTAGCGGATTCCTGGTAAGGACTTGAATCAATGCACCTGCTAAGCCAAAAGCAGGTCCAACTATAAGTGCAATTAGTGTTCGAGGAACCCGAGTAGTAAGAATGATCGTATGGTCATAGCTGTTGTTTGGTGAAAACAACGCATCCCATACAACTCTAGGTGGAATAGACTTCGCACCGATCATTAAACTTAAGAATACTACGGCTACCAAAAGTAAAAGTGCTATGATGAAGCCCAAAAACCGTTGCAACCGCATTGAAGTAATTGTCTTTTTATTTGTCCCAACTACTTGAGTCGTTTTGTTTTTTGGTTGCTTCATCACGCTCACTGTATTACTCCCCGCCTTCTAATGCTGTTTTAAATTGTTTTGGTAAATTATCGATTGCCCATAATAATGCAGGAACCGTACCTGTTGAAAATGCGTTTGATGAATTCGTATCAAGAATTAATGATCTTCCATCAGCTACAGAAGGAATCTTCTGATAAAGTTTATTGTTAGTAATCTCTTTTGGATCAACAAAAATAGGTAATACAAGAGTAAGATCAGCGTTTAAAAGATCTAACTTTTCATCAGCAACTTTAATAAAGAAATTACCTTGTGCTAGTTTTTCAATCTCTTCTTTATTTTTGAAACCAAGTCGCGTTACAAAATCAACACGAGAATCTCCTTTTACGTATGCACCGAAACCTGAAGAATCGTAAGCACCAACTGCAACCGTTTTGCCTGCAAATTCAGGATTCGCTTTAGCAGCTTTATCAAATGCTACGTCTACATCCTTAAGAAGTTGTTCTCCTTTACTAACTTTACCAAGAGCTTGAGCAATCATTTGTACTTGTTCTTTAGTAGAAGTTAAATAGTTATCTCCATCTTTTGGAACTCCAACCGTTGGAGCAATTTCTGAAAGTCGTTTATATCGTTCTTCATCACCTGAAGATTTTACATCAAGAATTAAATCTGGTTTAAGTGAAGCAATTTTCTCGTAATCAAGTTCCATTGTACCAAGAAGAGTTGGTGACTTTTTATATGTACCTTTTAACCATGGTCCAACACCGTCTCCACCAAAAGCAAGCCAGTCACTTGCACCAATTGGTTCAACTCCAAGACTTAATGCAGTCTCTGCATCTCCCCAACCTAGAGCTACTACGCGCTTAGGATGTCCTTTGATTTCCACTTTACCAAATTTAGTATCGATTGTGACAGCGGATTCATTTGAAGACTTTTTATCAGACTTTTTACTTGAATCTGACGAACAGCCAACTAGTCCAATTATTAATAATAAAGACATTACAATCCCAAGTATTTTAGGCATTTTCATATTGCTAATCATTTCTGTCTCTCCTTAATTTTTCGTTGATGTTGATAATCATTTTCAATTATTTATTATACTGGACCGAGAATCAATGTCAATACATTTCACAGTTGATACTGAACTTTCAGAATTGTTGAGTTATCAATACACATTTAATAAATAAATCAAATCAATCAACTTTTTTTCATAACATATGTAATTAAGAATTAACGTTTCATTTTATCTCATTATATTATAATAACATTTTTTCAAAATAAAAGTATTAAAAATTAACTAAAAAGACTACCCAGGAAGCAACAAATACTCTTTAACTTACAAAGTTGGCTAATTCCCGCACATTACTTATTTAATACAAATAAAAGTCAATAGCTGTTTATCTACTGACTTCTATTAATTAGATGCAATAAAATTTAGTTTCCTTGCTTAAGTTTAATGAAGTTTTCCTGAAGCTGCTCTAAGCGCAATTTACCTTGTTCGCGTTGAACTTTATTTTCTTCTTCAATCGCTTTCGTTTCTTGCATACCCTTCATAATGATATTCCAAGTCTCTTCCATCGTCTCAATTTTAATGCTAGGCGCACCTGATAATCTAGCAATATCAACACTTTGCTGTGAAATTGTATTTGCATTGCGTAATAATAATTCATTTGTTCTCTTGTCTAACTCATCCATCGATTGTGCTACTAAATTTTGTCTCTTTGCCGAAATCGCATTAATTAATGCCGTTTTAAAGATTGGAATTGTTGTTACAAATGCTGAGTTAATTTTACCTATCAACTTTGTATTACCGCGTTGTAACATACGAATTTGCGGTGCTGATTGGTATGCCACTTGTTTCGCCATTTCTAAATCATAAGTACGTTGTTCAATTAGCTCTATCGCATTTTTTAAAGTGTCTAATTCCATCATAGCAAGTTGATTACCAGTTCCAGCTCTTTCTGTTAATGCAGGAAGCTGAGTTTTTAGCTCTTCGGCTTTCATTTCTGCAGCTACAATATATTTTTCTAATTCCAAATAATACATGACATTTTGCTCGTAAAGTTGTTCTAATGTATTTGTAGATGACTTCATTTCATGTTCATACTTTGTAATTTCTATATAAACTTTATCAATTTCAGTCCCCATTGATTGATACTTATCAAATAACTTATCGATTAACTTTTGTCCGCGATTAAAAATTTTAGAGAGAAATCCTTTTTCCTCTGCAAAATCCTTCGCATCAAAGCGGTCCATAATTTTACCCAATTGCTTTAATAGAACGCTAGATTCTTCCATACTTGAAGCCTTAATCGTATTTAATATTTTGCCTGAAAAAGTTGAAATTTCATTCGCTGGTTCTTTTCCATACTCTAATAAAGCAATTTGATTTTTGTAATCGATTGAATTAGTTAAACGATGTACTTCCGGTTCATTTCTTAATTGTAATTTCATTTCATTTGGATTAGCTTTTATGATTTCATCTTGATTTTCTAAACTAGTAAGTGTATTTACAGACATTTTAAACTCCCCTTTATTTAACTATTTTTTTAAGTAGCGTTTTAATTATTGACTGTCCAGGTGCACGTAATGCTTGAAACTCACTATCAAAAGTAACCTCATCAAGCCAATGAGAGTCAAATAACTTGTCGTCTACGAATAATTCAATATCATTCTGACCTGTAGGATTAAGTAATACTAGATCGATGCCAAACTCATTTAATAATAGAAGTAATGCTGCATCAGTTCTACTTAGCTCGCCATCTTTTTCAGTATTATAAATAATTAATTTCGGTATTTGCTGAGTGTAATCAAATTGTTGTAGTAATCTTAACACTTCGTTTGGTATATTCATTGATTGACTAAATAAAAATAGTTGTGTTTGTTCCCTTGTTTCGTTCGGTAACACTTTAATATTTACGCGTTCAACATATCTAGAAATTGCAGAAGCAAGCCCAAACTGTAATCCACTTGGTAGTTCTTTATATCTCCACCAATTACTAGCCATCATTTTATTAGGATCAAGTAAGCCATCAGGTCCTAAAGCATTTTGATAATGATATTGTTGGTTCCCTTTAGCTAATTGACTAAAAGGAAATTTATCTATTTTAAGTGTTAAATTCGACTCAGTTAATTGATTAATCTTTTCCCAATACTCACGGCGATTTTTCGTTACACCTAAAATTTTTATAAAGAAAACCGGTACTTCAACAAAATTAGCTTTTACTTGGAAGTTTGGGCGTAACATTGCTCTTTCCTTATGTAAAATGAATAATTCGTCATAGGTAGTCTTTAATGTAATTGATCTTGGAGCATAATTTCTAAATTGCCATGGTTTATATAATAATGAATCATCTGTATGCAATAATTTCTCAATTTCCATAGATGCTCTATGAGCAACCGTACTCTTTCTAACTGGTTTTTCGATTGGAAATGGTAATAACGCACTCGATGAAGGTAATATTGTTATTTCATTTTTCTCTTGGCCTACAAAATTAGCTAATAAATCTTTCCCTTCAGGATGAAATATAGCAATATCAAAGCCTAATAATATTAGTAAGTAAAGGAAATAACATTCACTTAAAGACGTGTCACCATACCATAATATAAGAGGTGAATTCTTAGGAAAATCCTCAATCCATTTATTCACATGATTATGTAACCATTTCACTAAATCAACTATTACTCTCCTAAAATTACTATCTAGGAATCCATTTTTATGCGAATCTTTAAACGTAGTAAATACAGCTTTAATTTGCTCGCGAATATATCTATGTATATACTGATTCTCATGTTTAGGAATTAATCTCTCACCGTCAAGGAATGCAATAAGTCTGTTTACTGACAACCCGTTTTCAGCAGTATTTATTGTTAATATTCTTTGTACTGCTTGAAACAGATCATTCGAAATTGTCTTGTCCAAACCTTCACTTAATAGAAACACATTTAGTGAATCATCGTGTACTAGTTCGTATAGATTTTCAAAATACTCATCTTCGTCAATGTTTGTCCCTAAAATTCGCCAAGCAACTTGATTGAAACTGATTGATTCGCTTTCCTCTTCGTAAGAACGTCTTAATGTAGATGGTTGTTTTAAACTACTCAACCAATCATGCTGATTAATATCCATCTTTTTTGGGTTAATCGCAGACATATTTAAATACTCCTCTCCGATGTAATTATTTCGCTTTAGGTTGCCCGAAAACTACCGACATGCCTTCACGAGTTACTACCCAAGATGAACCAAATTTACGTATCGTACCGTCTGGAAAATCATTTATTCTTTTCCTTAATGTTGAATCATTGATTCCCCATTCTTGACACGCCTGACGCGAACTAAGTAAGCTTGGATCGTTTAAATTTATCGTATTTCTTTGTTTACTCAAAATCCCACCCCTAACTTCTACATATTATCCAAATATAATACTTATGAGGTAAATGTAACTCATGAACCAAAGGGTGATACTGTATGAGAACATTACTTAATAGGAACAAGAGATTCCTATATTTACTTTTTAAGTGATTACAACCGTCATTTTATTTCATTATAAATCTATTTAAGGGAATTATTTCTATTCCTTTTAGTTTTAACTATTTACAATCTAGGACATCGTTAGAAATTCGTTCTTGTTAAGATAGACGTTGTTTGCCAAAGTTTCATCCAAAAATTGACCTATTTTTAGACTACTCCTCTCCTCTAATGGCATTTTCATTTTCTAAAGATGTACTAAACGATAAAGAAAAGGGGAATTTGAACGTTCCCCTTTTAACTATTACTTTTTATGCTGATGGAACCTTAAGCGTCTAAGCCGTAATCTCTAACTAATGAAACTAAACCGCCTTGGTATCCACTACCAATTGCATTGAATTTCCACTCGCCATTATGACGATATAACTCACCAACAACTACTGAAGTTTCGATTGAGAAATCTTCACCTAAATCATAGCGAACTAACTCTTCACCGTTTGATTCGTTTAAAATACGAACATATGAATTACTTACTTGTCCGAAGTTTTGGTTACGTGCTTCTGCGTCATGAATCGTAATTGCGAATGCAATCTTTTCAACTGAAGCAGGAACGTTTGTAAGATTAACTGTTACTTGCTCGTCGTCTCCATCGCCAGCACCAGTTCTATTATCACCATGGTGTTCAACTGATCCATTTCCACCTACAGTGTTATTATAGAAAACAAAATCTTGTTCAGAAGCACATTTACTAGCGCCATTTAATAAAAATACTGATGAGTCTAAATCAAAGTCATTTCCACCATGGTACTTATTAGTGTCCCAACCTAAACCAACAACAATATTTGTTAAACCAGGATTTGTTTTTGTTAAATCTACTTTTTGTCCTTTTAATAAATTTAATGCCATTTTAATTGCACTCCTTTTTTCTTCATATTATTTATTCATTTATTTATTGAAAACGTTGAACGATTTTATCAAGCGCTATATCTTTTGTTCCTTCTCCAACTGCTGAGAATTTCCACTCGCCATTATGACGATAAATCTCACCAGGGAATAATGCAGTTAAACCTGAATAACTATCAGTGATATTATAGTTTACTAACTCAGAGTTTGAAGCTTTGTCTACTACACGGATAAATGCATTTTTAATCATTCCGAAATCTTGCTTACGTTGAACACAAGCATAGATATTTACAACAAATACAAGTTTATGTACATAAGAAGGTACCTTATTCAAATTAACAAATACTTGCTCATCGTCACCGTTTCCATCACCTGTTAGGTTATCGCCAGAATGTACTATACTACCGCATAAGCTTCTTTTGTTCCCAAAATAAATTACATCACTTGCACTTCTTAACTTGTCATTTTCATCTAACATTAAAACGGAAGCGTCACAGTCAATGTTTTCTTGTTTACCAAATCCGAAGAAACCACCACTTTTTTTCACTGGATCCCATCCTAGACCTACAGTTAAAGAAGAAAGTCCCGCTCTTCCTTTTGTAAGGTCGACTTTTTGACCTTTTTGTAAAGAAATTGCCATATGCTATTAACACTCCTTATTATGTATTAATCACGTTTCCGTGATTTATAGTTTCATAATATCATATAAGATTTTGAAAAACTATGAACATATTAGTAATATTATATATTTTATTTTAGTGAATTCATAATGATATATAACATCCCCCAGATTTTACTAATGTATGAATTCATAAAAAGTATTTACTTAAATTTAGTAAAAAAATGCACCTCTAAACGTTAGTGGTTAACTAACTTTCGAGGTGCATTTCATTACTGTGATGATTTTTTTACACTAAAATCAAAAATGTAAACTGGCAATCCACTTTATAAATCCTTGATTAAATGAATTTGTTCCAGCTTTTTTTACTTTAACCTTTGTTACTGGGCTTGTGTTCCCACTCTTATCTGTAGCTGTTATTGTTAAAGTCGTACCAACCTTTAAGTAAGATTTAATTGTAATCGTAAATTTACCACTACTATTAGCAGTTGCTTCTCCTAATTTCGTCGAACCACTCTTAACAATTACCTTAGATCCTGCTTCAGCCGTTCCTGTAATAGCTTTCGTTTTATCTGTTACTGTATTTACACTTGGTGCTTTTGGCGGTGTTTTATCGATTACTTTTACTTGAACTATTGAACTACTATTTCCTGCTTTATCAATAGATACAACTGATAATACTGTACCTGCCTTTAGCTTTGATTTTAAAGTAATGTTAAATTTCCCTGCTTTGTCTGCAGTACCTTGTCCTACAATTGTTTTTGCTACAGAAATCTTAATTGTTGAACCAGCTTCACCTTTTCCTGAAACTTTCGTATCGGAATCTTTTACTGCATTCACAACTGGTTTTACTGGAGGTGTTTTATCTGCAACTGTTACTTGAACTTGTGAACTTTTATTTCCTGCTAAGTCAACGGAAACAATCGTTAATACTGTTCCAGCTTTTTGTTTTGTAATTAAAACATCAAAGCTTCCTTTAGAATTTGTTTTTACTGAACCTAGAACCTTATTCTCAACAGAAACAAATATAGTTGAACCTACTTCTGCGGTACCAGTTACATGAGTATCAGTATCTTTTACTAAATTAACAACTGGTTTCATTGGAGCTGTTTTATCCACTACAATGACTTCAGTTACCGGACTCTTATTACCAGCGTTATCTGTTGAAACAACTGATAATTTTGTTCCTGCAGTTTGTTTTGATGATAGTGAAACACTAAAGCTACCATCTTGTTTCGTTGCCGATTGCCCTAAAACCACACTTCCCTTTGAAACTGAAATTGTCGTTCCTGGCTCTGCTTTACCTATTACAGTCGTACTATTATCTTGTACTTGATTCACAACAGGCGCGTTCGGAGCAGTTTTATCACTTACAATAACTTCTACTCCATCACTTTCATTATTTGCTAAGTCGACTGCCGTTACCACAACTTTCGTACCAACTACTTGTCTCGAAATCTTAATTTCGAAGTGACCATTACTATCTGCTATCCCGTTAGCGATTTCTTTACCATTCACTTTTGCAATCACTTTTGCCCCTGCTTCGGTCGTTCCGGTAATTTTCTCGTCTTTATCAGATATAGCATTTACGACTGGCTTTATAGGAGCTGTCTTATCGACTACAATGACTTCAGTTACCGAACTTATATTACCAGTGTTGTCTGTTGAAACAACTGATAATTTTGTTCCTGCACTTTGTTTTGAAGATAATAAAACACTAAAGTTTCCATCTTGATTTGTTACTGATTGACCTAGAATTACACTTCCTTTTGAAACAGTAATTGTTGATCCCACCTCTGCTTTACCTGTTACAGTTGTACTATTATCTTGTACTTCATTTACAACAGGCGCGTTCGGTGCTGTTTTATCACTAACAATGACTTCTACTCCGTCACTTTCATTATTTGCTGAGTCAACCGCTGTTACAACGATTTTCGTACCAGCTACTTGTTTTGTAATCTTCATTTCAAAGTTGTCAGAGTTGTCCGCTATTGCATTTGCGATTTCTTTATCATTTACTTTTGCAATTACTTTTGTTCCTGCTTCAGTCGTTCCAGTAATTGTTTCATCTAGATCAGAAATAGCATTTACTAATGGAGCTTTCGGTTTCGCAGTATGAGTTCCTACTAATTCTTTCGTATCTCTTACTCGTATACGATTTCCTTCTGAGAATTTACCTGCTAGTCCCGTTGCCTCTAACGTATCTCCAATATTCAAGTTTGGTACTGGACCGCTTTGATTCACAACATATCCATCTGTGAATACTAATGTTGGTCCTGAACCATCATCGATTACATAGGAATTATCATCATACTTAGAAACTACTTTACCAATTACTTTAACTAATTGACCTTGATTTTCATCGTTATTTGAGTCTTTTGTACTGACAACTTTAGCTTCAATTTGCGTTCCTTTGCCAAGCTTCACAATACTTTCTGCAAAGCTACCAAACTCTAACTCGAAGTTGTTTTCAAAGATTTTTATATGACCATATACGCGTACTTTGTCTCCTACTTCTAAACTACCTGCTGGTACATCGTTAAAGGCCATAATTCCACCAGTACTGTCTTGAATATAAGCTGCATCAAAGAATGAAGTAGCTGTAACAGTTCCTTCAACAACGACATTCGTACCTTCAGTAAGCTTACGCGCATCACCAATTGATTTTACTTCTGGATTAATCTGAGACAACCAATTTACAACATTTACAGCAAATGGGTCATTTCCTTTTGGATTATATGTTTGATCCATTTGTTTATCATTAAAGATATTCATACCTGAAACAAACACTCTACCATTTCCTACTTGTTCAGAAGCAATAATCGGTATGCTAGAACCACCAGTAACTTGATCTAGTGGAGGTCCATTTTTCCCATTAGAAGTTTGAACATTATATTTTACAGTATCCGGTTTAATAGTAGTTGTATCTTGGAATGTAGACTCATTTCCTTTAGCTAAAACTGTGACAGTATCACTGTCAGTCAATGCGACTTTATTTCCAGAACCGTCATTTTTAGCAAGACTAGATCCACTATAGTATTCAATAGTTGGAACGAAGTCTGTTAACGTCGTTTTTTTGTTCGGTGTTGGGTGTAATCTTACAGCATAATTAGCTGTCAGTGGTGTCCCCCAGAAGTTTCCGTCAGTTGTTTCATCAAAAACTCCATCATTGTTTACTAAAATACTCGAACCTACACCAGATAAAATACTATTTACATTTTGATTTGTTGCACCAAAATTACTCTTTTCTGTTAGTAATAAAGATCCACCATTTTTCACGAAATTATTAATCTCGGAAATTTCACTTGCAGAATATGCCGAAGCTGGGTGAGTAATAACTAATACATTAACATTTTTCAATACTTGTTCTGTAAGTGGTGATGCATTTTCTGCTACTGTATAGCCTTGCTGCTTCATTAACGTTGTGAATAGTTTAAAATTATCTTTATATGTGCCAGTGTCTTGTTTCGAATTCTCATTATTATGAGACCCATCAATCATGACAACTTTGTTTAAAGGAGCCTTAATCGTAAATGATTGCTCGTATTTATTATTACCGAGGTCATGTCCGTCAGCTGCCGATAAAACAACAATAATTTTATGTGTACCTGGAACTGGGTTCGTCCATGTAACACTAGCACTTGCCGATGTATTAGATGGCAGCGAATCGATTGCAGCATCCGCAATAAAATGATTAGCATCAATACTGTCATAATAGAAATGAGCAGTTACTTGTTTAACATCTAAAGTTCCTTGATTGCTAATTCCCGCTGTTAAATTAGCTGAAAGTCCGCCAATAATTGCTCCATCTTTTGTCGTCACATCACTAACTTTTACTGCTAAGTCTTTCTGTTGTGACCAAATCGGAGCTGAGTAAATTTGATCCCCATCTTTTTGTGTTACTTTAACAACGAACCATTGTTGTCCACCAACTACAGTAAAGCTTGGCTTCCAGTTAAATGAAGTTGAATCTGTTGTCGGAACATACTTATCTACCACTGTTCCATGATTTGTAATTAATTCTACTTTTGTGATTGCATCGTTAGAAGCAGTTTTAATATAGCTATAATTAGGATCACTCGCTTGTTCTAAAACTGGATCTTTACCTGATATGTTAAAATCTAAAGTATCAGTATCCACTGTTGATCCCATGTAAAAACCACTTGCAGATACATCCAATGTAAAGTTTGGATCCTCTGTCATGTAAACACGTTTGTTTTTCATTGCATCAAGTAAAGCATCTTGACTTAAATCTTTTGCTACGATTACAGTACGCTTTTTCGTTTGCCCCCATGTTGCATCATGATTATCTTCACCATAAGTTGGTGCAACATGCCAGCCGATATCAAGTGCACTATAGTAGCTATCTTCAGCGTTCGCATAAGAATACTTTCCTGATCCGTTCCCTACTTCAAGCATTGTGAATAGCTTGTCTAAATTTTTGTTATAAGGGATGAAGTTATCGAATGCATTTGCAGACATTTTTGGATGGTTGAATTGCGCTACAATATTGTCGTATGTTAATACCCATCCATAATACTTTTGTAAATTTTGATAAGCTCCACCATCTACTACACGATCAATAAAGTTCTCTGTTCCAAATACATTTGAGTGACCCCAAGTAGTTGATGTCATTTCAAACGCAGGGAATACAACGAATTTACCATCTTTCGTATATTGTTTTGCTAAATCCTTTGTTAACTGCCAGTTTGCACCGCCTGTTCTCTCTTTAAAGCCTTTACGATCAACAGTGTCTTTATTAACAAGGTCTGAATCGATATCGTGAGAGTGATCTGAGAATGCGAAGAAATCATAATGATACTTTTCAGCCGCTTTTAACGCTTCTTCAGGACTTCCTGCAGCATCATGTGAAATATTCGTGTGGTTGTGCGTTGTTCCACGATAATGATTTCCACCCGTAAATCTTTCTGTAACTGTGAATTTCCATGTAAAGGTAGAAGGATTATTTAATTTATCCTTAGCAGACACTAATATTGTATGTTCACCTTCAGCTAATTCATTAGCAGTTGTAAGATTTAATTTAATTTCTGTATCATTAATTGTTGCGATTGAAGTTTTATCTTGGCCATCGATTGATATAGCTGCTGATGAAAGATTAATTCCGCTTGGATCATCCATTTTTACAACGATTTCAGGATGTCTAGAATCAGTTTTATCACCATTTGCAGGTAACTCATAATAGAATTTAGGACCATCTTGGTCATCTACTACATTTACTTCTAAAGGTTTTGAAGAACTTCCTACTGCCTGTTTACCTTCAGCATTTTCCGCTTCGATATAATAGTAGAATTTTAACTTTGGAACATCTGCTTCTAAAATTTTCCCATTATAATTAATATGGTCTTCAGTTTCCATAATTACTGAATGATAAGTAGCCTCGTTTTCTCCTTTATAATAAAGCGTAACTGAATCTGCGTTCTTTACAATCGCATTAAAAGAAGCGTCCATTCCTGTATATGCTTTTGTAACCGGAGTATGTGTTAACACTAATTGTCCTTTTACATCACTTGCGTTTCTTGGAATAAGAAGATAGCCACTAGTAAAAGGTGCAGCTTTTTTATATTGGTTAACTATACCTGTAAAAGTATAAGATTGACCTTGTTCGATATTACCTAAAGATCCTTGAATACGTACGATTGCTAAATTATCGCCTGATTCGTCGCTTACTGTAATATCGTAATTTGGACCATCTGTTGGAATATTTGTGACTTTTCCAGTAAATGACACTAATTTACTTTCAGTTGCTTCATTTAGCTCACCAATTGTGATACTTTTAGCTGCCGGTGTTTGATCATTTCCTACGAAGCGAATAGCTGTTGGAATAA
Organism: Arthrobacter citreus; assembly: GCA_013200995.1. Classification (GTDB taxonomy): domain Bacteria; phylum Bacillota; class Bacilli; order Bacillales; family Bacillaceae_G; genus Gottfriedia. Next base: position 3,236,103 of record CP053688.1, read on the forward strand.
ATTCCGTCATCCCCGCTGTAAATACAACTCGTCCATCGATGCTATATTTATTGCCAGCTTGAATCGTAGTTGAAGGATTCATGTGATTCGTAACATTGATTGCACCAGTAGAATCTTGAATGAAGAAATTTGTATTCACATCACCATTAGGCTGATTATCTGTTGTTGCTACTCCTTCAATTGTAGTGGAATAGCCATTATTAATTGGAAATCCTTTGTCATCATTTTTTCTTAAATCACTAATTGAAGTAACTGATTTTGAATTACCAGCCACATCTACTCTAGAGTAATAGCTTTCCTTTTGAGTAGGTTGTGAAGAATCAGTTTCTGTTAAATAGATTGCTGAATGATCACTTGAATCTGTCAAACTTAAAGTAAATGAACCGTCAGCTTCTGCTGTTACTTGCCCACCACTCATTAATTTACCTTCATTCTCAAAATAAGCTTTTACAGTCGATGAAGCAGGTACTGAGCCAGCTTGTCCCGTTACAGATGATGACCCATTCGCTCTTGTATAAGCTATTTTAGAATCATCTGGAGAAAGCATAAATTTTGAGTTATGGACAGCCATTTCATCGGAATAGTTCGCACTTGTTGGTTTATTTAAGACGAAATCTTTTGAAGGGTCTTTTGTAAACCAGCCGTTTCCAATTCCGTATGCTGAACGTGGGTCTGTACCAATATTTGTTTTACGTTGAATCGTACCTCCACCAATTGTAGAGTCTGAAATTGGACTTCCCCAATATAAAGGGTTTTTGTATACTGCTGTACCATTCGTAAATGCTAATAAATCAACTGCATCTGGATCATCAACACCAGTAACAGCAGTCGTTTTCTTTGCAAGTACTAATGCGCCACCTGTTGAACCACTTGGGTTTAACGTAGTTGTAATATCTGGAGTAACCGGAAGTACTTGTCCCGTCGTACCCGTACTACCTGCTATTAAGAAGTAACCATGTGCTTTAATAACGCCTGATAATGCTTGCCCAGCTCCAAAGTTCATTGTTGATGCTGAAGTATAAGCAATTGACCAACCCGTTAAATTAATATCTTTATCTGTATTATTATAGAGTTCAAAAAACTTTGTTTTGTAGAATGCTCCCCCATTACCACCATTTACATAGATTTGGCTAAATACTACGTCACCTGGTGAAATTACTTTTGGGTTTTCAGTTGGACCTGTATAATTTACGGCAGTCTTTTCACTAGGACTCTTTTCTGCTTCTTGAGCAACTAGATTAACGACTGATTTCATTTGAGGATTTGCAAATGTTACGTTAAATGAACCATCTGCTGCCGCTGTTGTAGTAGCTACAATTGTACTGTCATCAAAATAGACATTTACAACTGCATTACTTGCAACTGCTCCTGCAGAACCTGATACATTTGTATACGAATCAAAAGAAATTTTTGTAGCGATCGGAGCAGCTGTTTTCTGAACAATAGTACCTGAGAAATTGACTGAAGCTTTATCACTTTCAGCTTTCCCGTTTTCTTGTGCAGTAACATATACAACCGATTTTGATTGTGAATTGGTAATTGTAGTAGTAAATGATCCATCCGCAGCAGCCGTCGTCATACCAGCTAATTTATTATCATCATAATAAACCTTTACAACGGAATTATTTGCGACTGCTCCCGCATTTCCAGTTACTGTTGAATTTGTAGAATAATTTATTTTTGTTGCGTCAGGAATAGCTGTTTTATCTAATGTTGGAGATCCAATCGACTCACCGTTAATAACGATGTCAGCAATACGACTTGTACCTGACGTAGTACTAAAATTAGACCCATCATTTTTGGCAGCTAATGCTGAATTGACAATCCATCTTAAGTAAACTGAGTTCTTGTCGCTTACTTCACTTGGCAACGCTACATTGATTAATTGTCCCCCACTTGACCATGTAGCATTTCCATTTGAAATAGATCCATCGGGTACATCAACCCATGTATTTTCATCTAAACTATATTGAAGTTTAAAATCTTTCGGACCTGTTGCAGAACTATATTGTTTAGATGAAAGAGTTATATTTTCATAGTTTTTCGTTGTTAACGAAACTTCCCAATATGAACTATTATTTGACCATGTATTTGCGTTAATAACTGAATTTCCAGATGGGCCGGCATTATATCCAGTAACTTTGGAACCAGTCGTTGTTATATTACTAGTCATATTTTCAGGAATTCCAGAGGACGGTTTAGTTACTTGCCCGTTACTAAAATCCCATTTCGCTAAAGTAGTTGCGGCGGCTGCTTTTGCCATTTGTGGACTAACTGTTGATAATAGCAACAGTATCGTAGTCAAAAGACCCAAATACCTTTTGTATCTTTGCATTATTTTGTGCATGAAAATTTCCCCACTTTAATTATTATTTCAAAACAACTAAAATCTTTCTTCAAAAACACAAGACTATTTTACTATCGGGAAATAATGGTTCAGTTTCGTCCCTCCCTTCATCAAATGTAGTGTTCGCCCATTAACTATATTATGTTTAAACGAGCAATTTCTACAAAATTTGCTAAAAATTACAAATTCTTTACAATTATATAACAATTCTGTAATGTTTACTATGTACGATAACAATATCTTTCTATTTTATTTCCCGGAGGAAACAAATGAAAAATAGTATTTTTTTCTTAACAACAAATAAATTACGTCGTTCTTTTCCCCTATTTTTATGCATTCTTATTTTTTTTAGCACATCATTTGTAACTGTTGAAGCTCACTCATTAAGCGCGAGCTACACGACATTAAATCTTTTAAAATCAAAAACTACAATGAACTTTGCTTTAGATGAAGTTTCCGTCATGGAATTAACTGGTGGTGATGTTAATAAGAACGGGATGTTAGACCAAAATGAATTTGAGGCAATTAAGAAAAAAATTGAATCTACTATCCAAAGCAACATCACTTTAAAAATTAACGGAGAAAAACAAAATTGGACAAAAATAAATAAGCTGGAGCTTAATCGAAAAGGCGATGCCACACAACTGATTGTTAATGTTGATTACCCGGCAATCCAACCCTCTCAATCTATTATGCTATCTGATAGTTTGTACAAAGATGATTCAAACACGAGTACTACTTATGTAGATTTATTGAAGGTGAACTATGGGAAGGAAAGTAGTACTGCCGCTCTTTCAGATGAAGGTCGTGTGTGGTCTATGATCCTAAGTGACAGTGCGTATGAGGGACTAAGCAATGATACGAATACAATTCAACCTACAAAACAACAGCCTGTCATAACAAAACAGTCCAATCCGGACTCTACTACAAGCCCATCTTCTAAAGGATGGATTTCATTTTTAAAACTCGGTATGAATCATATTCTCACGGGTTATGATCATTTACTGTTTTTACTTTCGTTACTAATCGCAAGACAAAGTTTTAAGCAGTTTGCAAAAGTAATTACTGCTTTTACAGTCGCACATAGTTTGACATTAACATTAACAGTTTTAGGAATTATTTCGATACCTTCTTATATTGTCGAACCTGCAATTGCACTGAGTATTTGTTATGTAGCAATTGAAAATATATTCCGTAAAAACATCAATCATCGCTGGGTATTAACGTTTATTTTTGGATTAATTCATGGAATGGGCTTTGCAGATTTATTAACCGCGATGCATCTATCAAAAAGTGAATTAGCAGCAGATTTGGTTAGCTTCAACCTTGGAATTGAAGTGATCCAACTTTCAATTGTTCTTTTATTATTACCATTATTAACACAATTACATCGCTCGAAGTATTCAGGAAAGGCAATTATTTCTACCTCTAGCTTTGCATTTATATTAGGTGGAATTTGGTTATTTGAACGCATCATATCTTAAAATGGAAAGAGTGAATCCTTTTGCGAAGTATTGCTATTGAAAAACGAACGTCTGCTGGTTCTAATCGACATTTTCTAATCATTATTAGTTTAATCATTGTGTTTCTTTTATACTTATCTTCCACTACAGGCTTGAGCTCTGTTTTTTCGACTGCAAAACTACAAGTCTTTAAAATGGTCTTTATTAGTATTATTATCGAGGCCTTACCTTTTGTTTTAATCGGTGTATTCGTTTCAGCAATTCTTCAAGTTTTCGTTACGGATCAAATGATTCAAAGATTTATACCAAAAAATCCTTTTTTAGGTATTATTGCAGCTAGTGTTTTAGGAATCATTTTTCCGATTTGTGAGTGTGGAATGGTACCTGCTATTCGTAAACTAATAAAAAAAGGAATGCCACTTTATGTTGCCGTTACTTTTATATTAGTTGGACCAATTTTAAATCCAATTGTATTTCTATCAACTTTAACTGCTTTTCGAAATCAGCCAGTTGTTGCATATTATCGTATGGGACTTGCATTCATTGTTGCACTAATCGTCGGACTGATCGTTTTTCAATTTGTTAAGTCAAATCAATTACGAGATCAAGTCGACCAAACTAAAGAAAATCATCACCATCATGATCATCAGCACGATACAGCATCTCTACCAGTTAAAAACAAATTCATTGAGGTTTTGGGTCATGCAGTAAGTGAATTTTTTGATATGGGTAAATACTTAGTATTTGGTTCGATTATCGTTGCCCTACTTCAAATTATCGTTTCTCAAAATAGTTTGATTGAATTAGGAAACAGTGGTCCTGCAGCAAACATCCTTATGATGGGTCTTGGTTTTATTCTATCCCTTTGTTCAACATCAGATGCTTTTGTTGCTCAATCTCTACAAACGATTTTTACAAAGAGCTCACTAATAGGTTTCATGGTTTTTGGGCCAATGATTAATATTAAAGGGATCCTGATGATGCTTGCAGTGTTTAGATCTCGATTTGTTCTACTTCTTTGTACATTGGTTTTCATTTTTGTACTAATTGGAACGTTAGTCTTGCAGTCTATTAATTTATAAAGGCAGTGATTTACTATGAAAAATAAAATTAGTTCCACGTCGATTCATCATTTTATTAAAGCTGCTATTCTCTTAGGACTTGCTATCTATATTTTTCAATTAACGCTTACTGACGAAATACTTCAATTTATCGTACCAGAGCTTGTAATCTATATAAAAATTGCAACCGGCATTCTGTTTATTGTCGTAATCTCTCAAATATATATAGCCGTCCTTTCATTAAAAAGACATGTTATTATTTGTGATTGTGGTCATGATCATAGTCACGATCAAGTTTTTGGCCATGAGCACCATCATTTATTTAAAAAATCAATTTTGAAGGATATTTTGATTTATAGCCTATTTTTATTACCTCTGTTTCTTGGGTATCTGTTACCAAACCATGCGAGCTCAAGTTCTCTTGCTAGTAATAAGGAAATGAATTTTAAAGGGTTGGCTGTTCAATCTTCATCTAGTGGACATGCTGTAGAAGTAAAAGGAAATGAGGACCCTGCGCTTAAGAAACTGTTCAAAACAAATGTATATGATCAAGATTATGCAAAGCTTGGAATGCGATTATACAAGCAAAATATAATTGAGATGAAAGACAAATGGTTTATCGAAAAACTTCAATCAATGAATACATTTGTCGACAATTTCCAAAATAAACAAATTAAAATTAAGGGGTTTATCTATCGAGATCCTAAATTAGCAGGAAATCAATTTATTGTTGCAAGAATGGGAATGACTCACTGTATCGCTGATATTTCACCATTCGGTATTATTGCAGAATCAACTGATGCACAGCAATTTGTCAATAATTCATGGGTAACAATTACTGGTACGATCGGTAACACTAATTTTAATGGTCAAACGGTTATAAAAATAAACGTTGAAAAATCAGAGCCAGCTAAATCTCCAAGTGTTCAATACGTATATCTTGACTGGAACTTTGGATCAAAGCTATAGTTAAAAAACTTATTTTAGAGGTGTTATCATGGGATTAAAGTATGGAAGTCTTTTCTTAGTACTCCTTCTTACTTATTATAGTTTAAACCACTTTTATCGAAATAAAGAGCGTTTTTCTAGTACGATCCATTCAATGATTTCTTTATTGGTTGGTGTATCATCAGCTACTATCAGTTTCTTATTCATCTTAACTATAAATTACCATTTGCTAATCTCTTTCACTTTGGACGTCTTATTAGCAGTTTTAATTTTAGTTATAACTAAGAAACTATTTAATAAAGGAATTACTGATATGTTAGCTTCTCTACTCGGAGCATTTGTGGGGACAACAATCGGATACATGACATTCACATCAAGTATAACGATCGTTATTGTGGACGTTCTGTTTATCATTTTTATTTATTTATTATTATTTTTCATTGATCGAAAACTAGTTTCAAATTCACCTCAAAAAAAGAAGCATATAATAGAAGGAAAAAACGAGAGAATACTCATTGGGTCATCAAACAGTACAGTACTATTAATTTCAGCCCTTCTTATATGGGCAATCATTTTTACAGTGAATATCGATAAAGTAAAAGTTGGTGTAATTGGGCAACCCCAAAAGCAGACAGCAAAACAAGATGAGCAAAATGACCTTCAATACGCAACAATTCACGTAACTGCTTCAGGTTTTAGTCCGAAAAATACAATCTTTAAACCTGAGACAATGACTAAAATTATTGTTGATGTAGATAAAGGAAGCGCCGAACACCCAAAATTGACCTCTGCAGACTTGGGTATTAATATTCCATTGAAAACCGGTAAAAATATCCTCTTATTAAATAATCCTTTAAAAGGGGAATATCAAATTTCATTAGAGCCATCTAATTCAGTTGGTAAGTTACTTGTAAAATAAATATAAGTCCAAGGGCTTCGTCATAGTGAAAATCCGCAAGATAATTAGATTTCTTGCGGATTTTTTATGTTTCATGTAATTTAAAATAAGCATGCATAAAGGAATAAATGCAGTTAAATAATTTTACTATCTGAGGACTTTTGTAGTATGAATTAAAATATTCCAATTAAATTTAATAAATATTTATAGATTATCACACTTCTATCACAATTTTAATTTAGAATTTAGAAGTTGTTTATCATCTAGCTCATACCAAAAAGTAGATATAGAGGTGACTCAAAATAATAAAATCTCGCAAAATAGGGTTTTCTTTCTTAATTTTATTGATTGCTGCTCTTTATTTTCCATCCATTGCTTCAGCACATGCCTATATCGTAAAATCTACACCTTACGAGAATGAGACTTTTACTAAATCTCCACAACATATTCAAGTACGATTTGATGAACCAGTACAGTCTGCATTTCATTCTCTACAAGTTTTAGATGAATTAGGTAAACGAGTTGATTTAAACGATGGGAAAGTTAATAAGCAAAATCCATCAATTTTAGAAGGAAACTTAAAACCAAATTTACCTGATGGCAATTATCATATTGTCTGGAAGGTTATATCAAGTGATGGACATTCAGTTAATGGGGTCATTCCATTTAGTGTAGGAGATGCTGGTAGTAAGTCCAATATCTCTAGTAAACCTACACAACCTTTATCCAATACGGAAGTAATGGGAACTTATTGGATTGAATACATTAGTTTATTTTTATTTGTTGGCCTTTTATTTTTTGGCTTATTTGTTTACAAAAACGATAAAAACAATCGCACAATTGCCTTTAATAAGACAAAAGGTTTATTGTTACTCTCCTATTTCGGGCTATTATTTAGTGTCCTTCTTAGCCTGATTGTTGAGACAAAAAATTATACGAATGGAACATGGCAAGCCGTTTTTCATAAGAACTTACTAATGGAAACAATAAACAACACTAAGTTCGGAAGTGTTTGGATCATCCAACTTCTATTATTAATGGTGCTAGCTAATTCATTGTATATGGCTTGTAAAAAGGAACAAAAAAATGCATTTTATTGGTGGCTAAGTGCATTTGTAATCGGCGCTTTCTTATTACTTGCAAAAGCATTTATTGGCCATGCAGCAACGGAAAACGAATTTTTACCAATTCTGTTTGATTTTATCCACTTACTTTCTGTTTCAATTTGGCTAGGAGGATTAATAGGAATATGTTATTTACTTCCTAGAGTACAAATAGAAAAAGAGACTAACGCAGACTATTGGAAAACCATCCAACGATATTCAAAATGGGCAACTATATCAGTTACACTACTTTTAGTAAGTGGTATTTATGCAAGTTTAAACTATATCCCTAACCTTTACTCTTTATTACATACAAACTATGGAAATGTTTTATGTGGGAAAATACTTTTATTCCTTGTCATGTTGGTATTAGGCTTAATCCATTTTATTAAAGGAAGACGCAGTAAAAATAAATTAGGCAAATCAGTTTGGATTGAAATAAGTATCGGAATTGTCGTACTTGCACTATCATCTTTACTAACTAATCTGCCTACTGCAATGGAATCACCTGGTCCATTTACTGGAGTAAAGCAAAATAAAGGTTATTCAATATCACTACATGCTACACCAAATATAGTCGGCAAAAACACTTTTACAATTAAGATTAAAGACAAAAATCATAAAAACATCACATCTATTCAACAAGTTACACTTACCTTTAAAAACACTGATATGAATATGGGTAATAACACAACACAAGCTAAACAAGCTTCAACAGGTGTTTACGAATCAAAAGGATTTTATACAAATATGGCCGGACATTGGAATGTAAAGGTCCATATTTTAACAGATTCTCTCGATTCAATAGATGTAAGCTTTAACTATATCGTGGGTAGTAGATGATTTATTACATTCAAAGGAGACATAAATAATGAAAAAATTCATTTCAAAAGCAACTAAAACGATTGCCACAGCATTCGCTATGACTTTGCTATTTACTGGTATAGCAAGTGCACATGTTGTCGTTATGCCAAAAACTTCAACACCTGGTGCATGGGAAACTTATACAATGAAAGTACCAACTGAAAAAGATGTACCTACAACAAAAGTAACACTTAAAGTTCCTTCAAAATTTGAATTTGTTTCATACCAAGCAATTCCAGGATGGAACTTAACTGAAGCAAAAGATGCAAATGGAGTTGTCACATCAGTTACTTGGACTGCACAAAATGGTGGAATTTTACCAGGACAATTTCAACAATTTGTGTTCATGGCAAAAAATCCTGACTCAGAAGTAAATGGCGCATGGGATGCATACCAATACTATAAAGATGGCAGTATCGTAGAATGGACTGGTGACGAAAAATCAGAATCTCCACACTCAATTACAACGATCGTGAAGGACACGACTGTAAACGAAGCACCAGCTAAAACAACACAAGATACAACTAAGAAAACTGATTCTGAGAAGTCAAATTCAAGTAATACTTCATTAGTAATGTCAATCGGAGCAGCTGTTCTTTCTGTGATTGCTTTACTGATTGCACTTCTTAAGAAAAAATAAGTTTGATATAAAGCACGCGGAACACGAACAAAATGTGAACAATATTGATAAAGTTGTGAACTCCGTTGATATATCGCTGTTTCTCGTTGATATATTGCCGATTCCGGTTGATATAATGGCAAATCACGTTGATATATAATTTCTTTAAACCATTCCTCAATATAGTAAAAACTCCACAAAGAAAATTTGTGGAGTTTTTGTGTAATAGACGAAAATTCACCAACCGCTCGTCGTTACATCAATACGATTGCCAATTAAAAATCATAATTATATCATTTTAGGATATGTTATTTATGTTATAGATAAATTTAAGAATCATCCCTGTCACAAACTTCTACCCTATCTCGTTATATAAGAGACCCTATCTATAAAATCTTAATAGTAAATTGTTTAAATAGAATGGATGTGAAACTATGCAAGATCTTTACGAAAAGTACAAAAAGTTATTGTTTAAACTTGCATACCAGCTGTTAGGATCGGTTTCAGATGCAGAAGACGTAGTCCAAGATGTATTTTTAAAGCTATATGACGTTTCCCCAGACAAACTAGGCGAACCTAAGGCATATCTATGTAAAATGGTAACAAACCGCTGTCGTGACATACAAAAATCAGCTCGCAAGAAACGGGAGCAATATTTCGGAGAATGGCTTCCTGAGCCCCTTTACTATGCTGAAGACAATTCAATGGATTCAGTCGAACTTGACGATCAGTTGTCTTACGGAATGCTCGTTTTACTTGAAAAGTTAACTCCTAAAGAACGTGTCGTTTTTGTCCTTCGTGAAGCACTTAGCTTCGAATATTACGAAATTGCTGAACTAGTAGAAAAAAGCGAAGCAAATTGTCGCAAAGTATTCAGCCGTGCAAAAGCAAAAATGGGAATTAGTACTGAAGAAGTAATTCATTCCAACTCTGCTTCCCAAGAATTAACACATAAATTTATCATCGCACTCAAAAACGGCAACTTGAATCAAGTCGTATCAATGCTAGACCAAAATGCTGTATTAATTGCAGATGGTGGTGGTAAAGTAATCGCCGCTGTGAATCCAATTAAATCAAGTGACCACGTTACAAAATTCCTATTCGGTGCGATACGGAAAGCATCAATGGTCGACGGAGTACCACATATTGAAATCAGTCAAATTAACGGCCAACCCGCTTTTATTCTCCGTTCCAACGAAGGAATTCACACAGTCGGCATGCTTCATATCGAAAATAATTTAATTCAAAATGTATATATAATCAGGAACCCAGATAAGCTGAAACATATTTGAAAGTGAATTTAAAAAAGCGCGTGAGCATTCCACGCGCTTTTTTGTCATTTTTATTTTAGCCCAGCTTTTGTTAATCCAAATGCTACATCTGCTGATCCAGGTACTGCTTTAAACGCTATACTAATTCTGTTCCAAGCATTTATTGCCATAACCGAGAATGTTAAATCAGATAATTCTTTTTCCGAAAATTGCTCACGAACTTCATTATAAACATCATCAGGCACACCATGCTCAGGCAATTTAGTCAAAATCTCCGTCCATGTTAATGCTGCACGCTCACGTGGACTGAATAATGTAGACTCGCGCCAAATAGGAATATGGTAAAGACGAAGCTCCCTCTCACCATGCATTTTAGCTTGCTTAACGTGCATATCTGTACAAAAACCACATCCATTCATTTGCGATGCTCTAATGTGTACTAAATGAAGAATTGCCTCTTCAATTGAACTCTCATTCTCTGCATTGCTAAGTGCCATCATTTTGTTAACGAATTCTGGTGATTGTTTCATATAATCAATACGTTGTGTCATAATTAATTACCTCGCTTTTTTTATTTAAGTCGGAAATATGAGTACCTACTCGAATATATAACGACTAAGTGATTCATTTTGTGACATTAGGAATAATTTGTATTATTCGAGCTAGGTTTTACCTCTGTTATTTTTCCAATCGTATATATAACGATTGGGGGTCTTTTTTTGTGACATATTATTTATGTAAAAATTAAAAACCTGCTCCTGCATACCAGGAACAGGTCGATATTCAAAAAATCTTCCGCTGCTGTCGATCATCCTTCAAAATTTCCACAGCTTCTCTAAATCTCTGCGAATGAACAATCTCACGCTCTCTTAAAAATCTTAAGCTATCATTTAAATCCGGATCGTCAGAGAGATCAATGATCCATTGATAAGTTGCTCTAGCTTTTTCTTCCGCTGCAATGTCTTCATATAAATCTGCGATTGGATCGCCCTTTGCTTGGATATATGCCGTAGTGAATGGCACACCGTCTGAGTTATGGTAGAAGAGTGCACTGTCGTGTGATGCGTAGTGGGTGTCTAGTCCGGCTGCTTTCATTTGGTCTGGGGTTGCGTCTTTTGTTAACTTATAAATCATCGTAGCAATCATTTCCAAATGAGCAAATTCCTCTGTCCCGATATCTGTCAAAAGTCCAATAACCTTATCGGGAATTGTATATCGTTGATTTAAGTATCTTAATGCAGCTGCTAATTCTCCGTCCGCTCCACCATATTGTTCAACTAAAAATTTGGCAAGCATGGGATTACAGGTACTTACTTTAACTGGATATTGTAACTTTTTTTCATAAATCCACATTGTTACTCCCTCCTTTTAAACCTGCCATGGCCATGGGCCTTTATGCCAGTTCCAGTTTTGATCTGAAAAACTGCTACCAAATTGATATAATGGGCCATATTTTGATTCAAAGTTAGCTTCAATTTGCTTTTTATATTGGGCATATTGGTTAAATTGGTTGATTGCATTTTGATCATCTGGATGAGTATCTAAATATAAAGTTAATTCTACAAGCACAAAGTCAACTGCTTGAAGCTCCTCTAAATCTTGATAATACTCTGGAGGAAGTTGCTGAGTCATTTTTTAATCCCTCCTAGCTTTATATGGATTTTCGTAATAGTCATAAAAAACCTTCCATAAAGTACCTTTTTTTAATGCCTCTTTGTATGAAAATTGCTCTAATCCTGGTGGCTGAAATCCTAAATATAAATGTGGAGGTGTTGAAAAGTATCTTTTCCCGATTGGTGGACACGGGTCATTTGGGCCATGAAAAACATCGTATGTTTTAACAGGGGTAAATTGAAGTCCTTGGTTATTTTCGTTCAAACTGATCACTCCCTCAAATAAAAAAACATCCACTATCTCCACTATATTCAAAGGAAATGCGAAAAATGAATTTTATCATTCATTGAAAGTCCGATTATTGACTTCAAATGCCGAGCGAATGCCTGATTCGACTGCACCTTCAATCCATGCAGGAGCAGATGATGTATGTTCTCCAGCAAAGTGTACTTTCCCTTCAGGAGTGGAGATATATGGTGACAGTTCTCTATTTTGTTCAGGCTTAAACATAGAAAAAGCCCCTCCAGAGTATGGATAAAGAGCCCAGCTATGTGTGTAACCTGTAATAAATTCAGTATAAACTATACTACCGTGTATAGTGGCCAAGTCCTTCAAAGCATTCATTATACGGTCATTTTCAGACATACTATCCCAAATCAATGCATCGTCTTCCCAAGTATAGCTTGCCAGAACAATTCCTGATCCATTATGTCCATTATGATTACTAGGATAATATGCAAAACGTATTGGCAAGTCTGTTATTAATTTACCGCCTAATGTCCCATCTTTTTCCCAAAATCTAGTTTTAAACTGAAGTCCGATTTTTGTAGAAGGAACATAGTGTAATTCTCGAATAGCTTTCCATTTATAATAAGAAAATGAGTTTCTTGGAAATACTTCTATGAAATTTAATAATGAAAAGGGGATAGTAATAATGGCATAGTCGGCAGTTGTTTGATAAGGAAGATGGCTTGTATAATGATCAGAGTGAATGGTAACCTGATTATTTTCTTGTACAATTTTATTCATCTTTTGTCCGAAAAATAGATTGTCTTTCAATTGAGTTAAGAATTTTCTTGGTAGCTGATCATTTCCACCTGTAATCTCGTAAAACTTAATTTCTTTTGAGAGTAATACGATAAACTCTCTTAAAATAGCCGTAAAGGCAAGTTCAGGAAATCCCTCCATCCCTTGAAGTACTTTTACTTTTTCAACAGCACCAGGTGATAACGGAGTCCCGATCGGGTTATATCTTAAAAATGAATCCATTGACATATTATCATAGTTTTCAATAATCGTTTTCCAATTTTCTTCAGGATTTTGATTTATAAAATCAATTACAGATTTTAAAGACCCTTCAATTAACTGATCAACATTTACCCCTTTTTCATTAGCCTCTACACGATAACCTAAAATATCTGGATTTTTTTCATATAACTTTTGCGTTGTTTTTACTCCGTTTACATAAATGATATCCTCTGATTTCCCGTTTATAAATTCGTTCACTTTTAAATTAAACTTATTAATATATTCAAGAACAAGCTTGTGGTTAGAAGCAATACGCATTGCACCTAATTCCAAATATTGATCATTAATAAATGGTGCTCTTTTCGTAAAAATCCGACCACCCACTCGGCCATTTGCTTCTAAGATTGTTACTTCATGCCCTGCATCCTTTAATAAAGATCCTGCTACCAATCCTGAAATTCCCGCTCCTACTATAACAATCTTTCTAGGATTATTTGTCTTCACTAGTCCATTTTGGATTATATTTACCATTTCATCCTTTGATAAATGCCTATCAGGTGTAGTATTCATGTTTCCTCTCCTAAAAAATATTTTAGTTCATAAGATTTTTATTCAGTAAAATATTTCATTAGAATAACAAAACATTTTATGCATTAATTTTTTAGGTAATTTTTAACGGTTTGATTAATTATAGGTGTGATTTTTAACTCAATACTCTTGAACGAAGCATGATTTATGCTCATATCAACAAAATTAACGATTATATCAACAAAAACAGACGCTTTATCAACAAAAATAACCATTATATCAACAAAGTTCACAGCTTTATCAATAAAATACACAATGTGTTCGCCTTTCGCGGTAGCATAGCGTCACCAGCAAACAAAAAAGCACCCACTAAAAAAGTGAGTGCCCTTTCTAAAACATTATTCCTTCACAAATTCCTTCGTACTTCTAACAGTATCAATCTGACGAACCATTCCTTCAATTTCATCGCGCTTTGGTTCTAAGAATGGTGGTAATGATAGTTTCTCACCAAGTGTTTCGTAAGGCTCGTCACCCATAAATCCTGGTCCATCTGTCGCAAACTCAAATAAAATTTGTGGTGCAACTCTCGCATATAAAGATTCAAAGAAATGACGGTCTACATAGCCAGAGTTAGGTAAACGGAATGAATCTAGTCGTTTAATCCATTCTTTTAATACGCTTGTATCTTCTACACGGAACGCCACATGGTGAACAGTACCAAAGCCTTGGAAAGCTTGAGGTAGTATTTCATTATGCTCCGCAATAATTTGCGCTCCGTTTCCTCCTTCGCCAACTTCGAATAAGTGGAATGATTCTTCTTTATCAATTTCTTTAAATAAAAGTACTTTTTCGATTACTTCTTTAAAGAATGCAAAATTTGCTACGCGGATAAAGATTGGGCCAAGTCCTGTTATTGCAAATTCTAATGGAATTGGGCCTTTTTGCCACGGTGTGCCTGAAGCAATTCCTTTGTTATGTTCATCTGAAATTAATTGGTATTGTTGATCGTCGAAATCAACAAACGATAGTGTTTTCTTACCGAATTTTGTTTTTATTCCTGTGTGCTTCACATTTAAACGATCAAAACGTTTCTCCCAATAATCTAATGCTACATCGGTTGGTACTCGGAATGATGTTTTTGAAATTTCATTTGTGCCATGTGCTCCTTTTGGAATACCAGGGAAGTCAAAAAATGTCATGTCCGTTCCAGCGCTACCCTTATCGTCTGCAAAGAATAAATGATACGTTTGAATATCGTCTTGATTGACTGTTTTCTTTACTAAACGCATTCCTAAAACATTAGTAAAAAATTCATAGTTTTTTTCCGCACTGCTAGTTATTGCTGTTACGTGGTGTATACCTATTAAGCCGTTCATACGAATACCTCCAAATGATAGTTTTTTTATATAAACTTTTTTATTTTGCGAATCTATAGCTGAAGAATACTGAAAAAATTAATTAAAATTTATTTTGAATTCAAGATATCTCGAATTCGAGATAAATATATCATGTAAATCATTTTCCGTCAAACTGTAATTTTGAAGAACAAAAAAGACTCCGACGAATTCGTCAGAGTCCTTTATCTTGCATCTATTCTATTACGTTAAATGGGCGATCTAACTCAAAAAGGTTGCGATATCGAGTTTCGTGTCTGAAAAGATCATCGTGTGATCCATTCATTGCGATTTTTCCTTTATCTAAGAAAAGAATTTGATCAGCCATTTCTGCACCAATTAAGTGATGTGTAATCCATAATACCGTTTTTCCTTCTAAAACTTTAAAGATTGTTTGAAGTAATTTTCTTTCTGTAATTGAATCCAGTCCGACAGTTGGTTCATCTAAAATGACAATTGGTGTATTTTGAAGGAGTATTCTCGCCAATGCTATTCTTTGACGTTCTCCACCTGAAAATCTTACACCAGTTTCTTGCATAGAAGTATGATAACCTTCCGGAAGTGATGCGATATATTCATGCAGTTCAACCATTTTCGTTACCCTTATTACCTCTTCGTCACTTGCCACTGGATTTCCTAAACGAATATTATTTAAAACTGAAGTATCAAATAAATATGGCTTTTGGTTTAGTACAGAGACAACTTTCGAAATATGGTCGCCGAATGATTCACTTTCGATTCCATTCAATTTAACGCTTCCTTGGGTAGGAGTCTCTACTCCCTCAATTAGTTTAAGAATCGTTGATTTACCTGATCCACTTGGTCCTAATAAGGCTGTTTTTTTATTTGGCTCAATCGCAAATGAAATATTCTTTAAAATATTTTCACTTTCAAGGTAATGAAAACTAACATTTTTAAATTCGATTTGTCTATAATCATCAATATTCCCTTCTAAAACAGGTAATTGCTCAGCGCGTTTTACCTCTTTAATGCCATCTAAACGATTGACTGAATCCAAATATAATGGGACACTGCCAAGAGAATTCGATAACGGAATAAAGGCTTCTGTTAAAGGAAAAATCACTAACACAAATGCAGCAATAAACGTTTTTGGAATTTCTCCAGCTAAATTTTCATTACTTGCCCAATAAAGTATCATTAACACTAAAATTGCCACAACGAATTGCGCAACTAAGTCTCGCCATCTTCTAAATCTTTTTTCTTTGCCTTGGATTTTTCTTAAGGAATCATCCATTTCTCTATATTTTGTTATAAAGCTTGATTGCCTACCACTAAATAACCAATCGCTAATACCAATCACAGCATCAGTTAAATTTTCGTATAAATGACTCTTTTCCTTTTTTATTTGATGTGTCCGTGCTTTTTCAACTAATAATGAAAAAAGTGGTAAAACTCCGATTAAAACAAATGAGACGATTGCGGTCAGTAGTGCAAAAGGAATGGAGAAAAAACCTAAAGCAATAACCGAAATAAAATAGATAAATAATGCAGCAATGCCAGGAAAAATAGTTTTCAAGTAAATATCCTGTAAATATTCAATATCATTCGCTAGTAATCCTAAAATATCTCCTGTTTTAAACTTCGAATTGATATTAAGTGCATACGGTTCGAGATTGCTAAATAATCTAGTTCTCATTCGAGATAAAATTTTTAAGATCGTGTGGTGCCCGACTAATCTTTCAACATATTTAGATGCTGACCTTAAAATTCCAAATGTCCTTACAGCTACGATTGGTACATAAATCATTAAAATATTTTCAGGTCTAGTTGCTGCTTTTGAGATTAAATAGCCAGAAGTGTACATAAGTGAAGCCGCCGCAAAAATTGTCAGTGCACTTAAGAAAATCACAACTATAAATAAACGACGATTTTCTTTAATATATGGTAAAATCCATCCATTTTTATTTAACATACTTTTCCCTCTAACTATGAATTAGTCGATAATAATGACCTTTTTTCATCATTAATTGTTTGTGCGTACCAACTTCAGTTATGCTTCCTTCGTTCATCACAATAATTTGATCCATTTCTTTCATCCAATGTAAGCGATGCGTAGCTAAAATCACTAATTTATTTGAAAATAACTTAAGCATTGTTTGTTTTAATTCAAACTCTGTTTCAATATCAAGATGACTAGTAGGCTCATCTAATAAAAGTACAGGGCGGTTTTCTAAAAAAGCTCTAGCAAGTGCAACACGTTGACTTTGTCCCCCACTTAACGCTCTGCCACCTTCACCAATCTTTTCTTCTAATCCATTCGGTAGTTCTTCCATTAAAGAAGTTAAACCGGCCTGTGTGGCTGCATCTTCAATTTCCTCGTTAGTTGCATTAGGTTTATAAAAACTTATATTATCTTTTAATGATTTTGAAAAAATGTACGGATTTTGTGGGATATAGATTAACTGTTTATGCCAATTAGCTAATTGAAGATGCGATACCTCTTCATCTGAAATTCGAATAGTACCTTGTGAAGGCTCCAAAAATCCACCGATTAAGTCAATTAGTGTTGATTTACCAGAACCGCTCTCTCCAACAATCCCAATCTTTTGAAACCCATCCATTCTTAAATTTATATTTGTTAAAATCGATTGACCATCTTTCTCTGGAGTTACTGATAGGTCTTGCAATTTAATTGTACTATTATGGCTCCACTCAGAAAGGGGAGCAGTTTCTTGAGCCTTAAACTCCTGCTCATCTAATATATTCTGCATTGCTTTTCCAGCTTCTTGACCGTTTAATGTAGCATGATAATCCGCACCAACTTCGCGAACTGGTAAGAAATATTCAGGAGCTAAGATTAATATCGTAAGTGCTGGACCTAATAATATTACTCCGTCAATTAAGCGAAGACCTAAAAAGACGGCAACTGTAGCAATTGATAGCATAGTAAATAAATCTAGCGCAAATGATGATAAAAAAGCTATTTTCAGAGTTCCCATCGTTGCTTCTCTGTATCTTTCACTTACATTTTCAATTTTTTTAATATGTTTTCTACTTAATCCAAGAAATTTTAATGTTTCCAGACCGCGCAGTGAATCTGTAAAATGATTCGATAAAATTCGGTAAATCTTCCATTGTTTATCTGATTTCTTTTTAGCCGCCAAACCAAGTAAGATCATAAAAATAATAATGATTGGAAATGTTACGATTAATATAAGTGCAGAAACTTTATCAACAAAGAAAATATAGATCACAATTACTGGTGAGATGATGGCTAAATTAATCATTTTCAAAGGAACGATTTCTAAATATTGTTTTAGTTGAGTAGTTCCTTCCATAATTAGTGTTACAATGCTTCCTGTTCCTGATTTTCTTGCATATCTAGGCCCAAGTCTAAAAAGCTTCTCTAAAACGTCCATCTTTATTTCCGTCGATGCAATGTCTGCAAAACTTTCTGAACACTTCTGTTTGATTGTTGAAACTATATATCGGCAGACAAATGCGACGATGAAGAAAATAGTAGCGTATAAAATATCGCTACTACTTTTTCCATTGAACAATTTGACAATAGCTTGCGAAAGCATATATGCCTGAATAATAATTGTCGCTACATGTATAATTGTTAAAAAAGATAAGATAACAAATAAATTCTTTATCCCTTTGTATTTAATAAGATCTCTTCCCATTAATAAGTCAAATCCTTCTCATCCACTCTTTTTCTAAACACATAATAACTCCAAATTTGATAACCTAGTACGAATGGCAATAGTGTACATGCTACAATTGTCATTACTTTTAATGAATATGGACCTGATGAAGCATTATAAACTGTTAAGTCATAAGTTGTTTTTATTGAACTAATCATGACTCTTGGGAACAGAGAAGTAAATAGAGTTCCTACAGTGAGTACAATACCAAGTCCTGTCATAGTAAATGACCAACCGTCTCTTTTCTTAATGATGAAGACTGTAGCAAGAACGTAAGATACTACGATTAATAAAATAAGTGGCACTGTTATTTGCGCTTTTACTTTAAACATATCCGTTTCAAAAAATGCCATACCAGTAAATGCAACTAAGAATAGAAATACTGGTATGATTACTAAACGTGCTAGAGAACGTGCGCGATCTCTTAAGTCTCCAACCGTTTTTAAAGTTAAAAACATTAATCCGTGTAATAGACATAAAAGCGTCACAGTTATACCGCCGACTACAGTGAATAAATTAACGTAATCAGTAAATCCAGCAGATATATTCATATTTTTATCGATTGGCATTCCTCTAAGGATACTAGAGAATAGTACACCGAATAAAAATGGTGGTAATAAACTACCAAAGAAAATTACCCAATCCCAAGCTTTTGCCCATTTCAAACTTTCAACTTTTCCTCTAAATTCAAAAGCAACTCCGCGTCCAATCAATGCCATTAAGACGAATACAAACGGAATATAGTAGCCACTGAACATCGTTGCATACCAATTCGGAAATGCTGCAAAGATTGCTCCACCAGCAGTTAATAACCAAACTTCATTTGCGTCCCAAAATGGTCCAATTGTATTTATTAATATTCTTCTTTCAGTATCATTTTTAGCTAGTAGCTTCGTAGATATACCTACACCAAAGTCAAAGCCTTCTAAAAAGAAGAAGCCAATAAATAAAACTGCAACAAGTAAAAACCATAATTCATTTAACCCAATCATACAATTGTCGCCTCCCTTTCAAATGGATCAACAGTAGGAACCTCTTCTTTTTTAACATGATGTGTTCCTTTTTTAATTTCTTTCACAAACAAGTAAACTAAAACGGCTGCTAAAATTGCATACATTGTAGTAAAAGTTGTGATAGAGAAAATGAGTGATCCTTTTGAAACATTAGGTGACACGGATGCAGCTGTCGTCATTAAACCGAACACAGTCCAAGGTTGACGGCCTATTTCCGTCATAACCCATCCAGCTGTATTTGCTATAAATGGTAATGAAATAAGTAATATCGTTGCCTTTAAGAATAGATTTTTTGATTCTAATTTTTTTCGATAACTAAAATATAATCCTAGCATAGACATTAAAATCATGACCATTCCTGCTCCTGCCATAATTCTAAAGCTCCAGAATGTCGTATTAACTGGTGGAATATAATTTCCGGGACCATATAATTTCTCATATTGCTTTTGTAAAGTATTCATTCCAGGTACTTTACCTTCAAACTTCTCGTAAGCAAGATAACTTAATAAATATGGTACTTCTACCTCATATTTATTTTCTTTCTTTTTCGAATCGATCAGACCAAAGAGCATCCAGCTTGCAGGGTCGCCACTATCTTTCCAAAGCCCTTCACTTGCAGCCATTTTCATTGGCTGTGATTCCATTAAATGCTTCGCTTGAGAATGGCCGCTAAACGCTACGCCAATTCCTGCTATTAAAGCGACAACCATTGCTAGATTGAATGCTTTCTTAAAGATTGCAATCTCTTGTTTCTTTAAAATTTTATACGCACTTACACCGGCTACAAATAATGCACCAGTTGCTAAAGCGCCAGCAATCGTGTGAGGAAACTCTACTTTTAGCTGAGGATTTGTAATGATTGCCAAGAAATCATTCATTTGTGCACGACCATTTTTGATCGTATAACCAACTGGCTCCTGCATAAATGAATTAGCTGCTAAAATCCAAAATGCAGACATGACAGTTCCAAATGCAACTAGCCAAATACACAATAAATGAATTTTTTTAGACAGTTTTTCCCAACCAAAAATCCATATTCCTAAAAACGTAGATTCCATAAAAAACGCTAATAATGCTTCAATTGCAAGCGGCGCTCCAAATACATCCCCTACAAATCGAGAATACTCAGACCAGTTCATACCAAATTGAAATTCTTGAATAATACCAGTAACAACACCAACAGCAAAATTAATTAAAAATAAGTGCCCAAAGAATTTTGTTAACTTTTTATATGTCTCGTTATTTCGAAAAACATACAATGTTTCCATAATTGCAACCATAAATACTAAACCAATAGAAAGTGGTACAAATAAAAAATGGAAAATCGTTGTGGAACCAAATTGTAATCTTGCAAGTTCTAACACACTCACAGTCCATCCCCCTTAAGATAAAGAATATTTCAAAAAAAATTTCATAAAGCTCGAGTTAAAATTTGAACATTTTTTCACAAATAATTCATTAAGTAATTTCTAGAGAAGTACATACGGTATCTCTTGTTACTTATAGTTTACTTTTCTAAAAGGGTTTTTGACTTAAACTAATATGTCAAATCCGTGTCAATAAATTGTCTATTTTGTGACTGAATTCACAAATGTTGATATGTATAATTTTTACATGCTATAATAATTGCTATTTTTATGGTACTTCACATTATGGTAATAAATTTAAAAAGGCTCAACGCAAAAAAACATTATTAAAGCAACATCACATAAATTGTTGCTTTAATAATGTTTAACTACTTATGCTAAGAATATAGCACCATATACAAGTGCTCCCCCTATTACATATGCAGGGTGAATTTTCCAACGCTCTAAAAATAACAAGGCAAGTACACTAATAATGATTGTTTGAGTTACACCTACACCATTATATGAATCATTGAAAAAGTCAAAAGCCATAATGCCAAGTAATACTGCGATTAGCGGTTTAACAAATGAAGTCATTTTTTTAACTTTAGGTGAATTTTTGTACTTCATTAATATGCTTAATAATGCAATCATCAAAATAAGTGATGGTGCGATTGAAGCAAATAATCCAACAAATGCTCCAAACGCTCCTCCTTGAGCATACCCAATATACCCTGCCAGCTTTGTTGCGATTGGACCTGGTAGTGCATTGGCTAATGCAAGTACATTACTAAAATCAACTGAACTCATCCATCCGTATTTATCTACAACTTCATTCTCGATCAAAGGAATAGAGGCTGGTCCACCACCGTATCCGAAAATTCCAGGTAAGAAAAATGCCAAGAATATTTTCCAAAAGATCATGATGCCTTCACCTTCTTCTTCTTTTCATTTTTACTTTTTGAGAAAAAGGCATATCCAACTAAACATCCGATTAGTATTGCAGGATGTACATTTAAAAAATAGAGAAGGATGAAACTAGCTACTACAATTATACTAGTAATTTTCCAACCGAGAGATTCTCTTGATTTTTCTACAAAATCCCATGTTAAAGTCGCTAACATCACCCCTACTACTGGAACAACCGCTTTTGACATACCTTGTACCCAAGCAATGCCTTTAAAATGATTTAACGTTGATAATAGAATCATAAGTAGGATGACAGTCGGTAGCGTTGTTGCGATTACTGCATTTAGCATACCTACTACCCCACCTATTCTCCACCCAATATATCCCGCAAGCTTTGTTGCGATTGGTCCAGGAAGTGCATTTCCAATTGCTAATACATCTGAAAAGTCATCTTTATTTAACCATTTATACTTATCTACAACCTCTGTATGTATAAGTGGTATGGAAGATGGGCCTCCTCCGTAACCTAACATTCCTACTCTAAAAAAAGCTAAAAAAAGTTGCCATTGATTTAACATTGAATCATTCCTTTACCAAACTGCAATTGCGCCATCTGTTCGAGATTCTGTTCCTCCCATTAACACGCCGTTCTGTTGATTCCGCCATATAATTTGGCCTCTACCAAAGCTGCTACAATCCGTAGCAATCTGAATTTGATGGCCTTTACGAGCAAGTGCTTGAGCAAGATGATTTGGAAAGTGAGGTTCAACTACCACTTTTTTCCCTTCCATCCATTGCCATCTAGGTGCATCTAATGTACTTTGAGGGTTTAGTAGAAAATCTACTGTATTCATTACAACTTGTGCGTGGCCTTGTGGTTGCATATATCCACCCATTACCCCGAATGGACCAACCGCTTCGCCATCTTTTGTTAAAAATCCCGGAATTATCGTATGATATGTTCTTTTACCTGGTTTAAGTGAATTTGAATGCTCTGGAATTAACGAAAAGTCGTGCCCTCTGTTTTGGAGTGCAATACCCGTATCTGGAATGACGATTCCTGATCCAAATCCCATATAGTTACTTTGAATAAAAGAAACCATATTTCCTTCCCCATCAGCAGTAGCTAAATAAACAGTACCACCTTTTGGAGGAGTGTAATTTTCTGGTTCAATCGCTTTTTCACCAATTAATTCTCTGCGTGATGCAGCATATTCTTCAGATAATAGCTCATCGACATCGATATTCATATGTTCTGAATCGGTAATGAATGCTTTTCCATCAGTAAAAGCTAGTTTCATAGCTTCTATTTGCTTATGATATGTATCAACTTCATCTTTTGTAGAAAAATTAAAACCTCTAGCAATATTTAATGCCATTAACGCGACCATACCTTGTCCATTCGGCGGGATTTCCCATACATCATATCCGCGATAATTAGTAGAGATTGGTTTTACCCATTCCACTTTATATTCACTTAAATCTTCTAAACTTAAATATCCATTATGCTCTTTCATAAATGAAGCTATTTTTTCCGCTAAATCTCCACGATAAAAGCTTTCTGCATTTGTTGCTCCAATTTCTCGTAAAGTTTTAGCATGTGATTTTGATGACCACATTTCCCCGATTTCCGGAGCTCGATCATTTGGAGTGAATGTTTTGAACCATTCGTCAAACTCAGATGTAGTAAATTGTTTTTTAAACTTTTCATAAGCTATATTCCAAAACTTCCCTAGAATTGGTGAGATCGGAAAGCCTTCTTCTGCAAGGGTAATTGCTGGTTGAAGAACCTCTTCTAATGGTAATTTTCCAAATCGTTTTGATAATGCTGCCCATGCGGCAGGAACTCCTGGTACTGTAACAGGAATAACTCCATGAGTTGGCATTTTCTCAATTCCTTGTTCTTTTAGCTTTTCAATTGAAATTGATTTTGGTGCTGGCCCACTACCATTTAAGCCGTGTAGCTCCCCTTTCACCCAAACTAATGCAAAGGCGTCGCCACCAATTCCATTTGATGTCGGTTCAACTACCGTTAAAGCGGCTGCGGTAGCAATTGCAGCATCAATTGCGTTACCACCTTTTTTCAATATATCTAGCCCTGCTTGTGCTGCTAAAGGCTGGGATGTTGCCACCATTCCATTTTTTCCAAATGTTGTATGACGTTGTGCTGAATATGGATTATTTAAATGATCAAACTGCATTTAGTATCTTCTCCTTTATGCTTCTACATGGTGACATGCAACAAAATGATTTTCTTCAACTTCCTTCCATTCTGGCTTTTTTTGTCCACAAAGGTCTGTCGCAAGTGGACAACGTGTACGGAATGTACAACCAGAAGGTGGATTAGCTGGATTTGGAATTTCACCTGTCAAGCGGATTTTCTCATGTCTTTTTCCGACTTTTGGACGGGGAATCGCAGATAATAACGCCTTTGTATAAGGGTGTAGTGGATTTTTATATAATTTTTCTACTGGAGCTAGCTCAACAGTATTACCTAAATACATTACTAAAACTCGATCACAGAAATATCTAACTACTCCTAAATCATGCGAGATAAATAAATAAGTTAATTGATATTTTGCTTGTAATGATTTTAAGAGCTTTAATACTTGTGCTTGTACTGACACGTCAAGTGCAGATACTGCTTCGTCACAAATAATTAGTGATGGATTTAGAGCAATCGCTCTAGCAATTCCGATGCGTTGGCGTTGTCCACCACTAAATTCATGAGGATAGCGATCGTAATGATCTTCATTTAAACCTACTTCACGAAGCAATCCGATTACTTTCTCTTTTCGTTCTTGTTTTGATAGATTAGTATGAATTACAAATACTTCTTCTAACGCATCGCCAATTCGTTGTCTCGGGTTTAATGAAGCATATGGATCTTGGAAAATCATCTGCATTTGCTTCTTAAAATCATTTCGATTTTTATTCGATAAATGCTGAATTTCTGTATCTCTAAAAATTACTTTTCCATCTGTAATTTCCTCAAGACCTAAGATTGTCTTTCCTAAAGTAGATTTACCACAGCCTGATTCACCTACAACTCCTAAGCTTTCGCCTTCTAATAATGAAAGGCTTACTTCTTCGACAGCTTTAACATGACCTTGTACTTTTTTAAGTAATCCTCCACGAATTGGGTAATACTTTTTTACATTTCGAAGCTCTAATAAAGTTGACTTACTTTTTACTAGAGTCATAGTGCATCCTCCTCACTTAACCAACATTTAACCGTGTGCCCATTTTTTATTTTAAATTCCTTTGGTACTTCGACTTTGCATCGTCCAAGGGCATGTTCACAGCGTGGATGAAAACGGCAGCCAGTTATTTGTTCGTTTAAGCTCGGCGTCGAGCCTGGAATAGCTTCCAATTCAAAATCTGGATCATCAACATTTGGTACAGAATTTAATAGACCTCTTGTATATGGATGACTTGGATTATTAAAGATCTCTTCAACAGGGCCTTCTTCAATTTTTTCTCCTGCATACATAACCATCACTTTATCGGCAATTTCAGCAACGACTCCCATATCATGTGTAACCATGATGACACCCATTCCCAGCTGTTCTTGTAAATCGTGAATCAAATCTAAAATCTGTGACTGAATCGTTACATCAAGTGCTGTTGTTGGTTCATCCGCTATTAAAAGTCCTGGCGTACAAGCTAATGAAATGGCAATCATAACCCGCTGTCTCATTCCGCCGCTTAATTCATGAGGATATTGATGCATTCTTTTTTCTGGATAAGGAATTCCAACTTGTTTTAAAAGTTCAATACCTCTTTTATTTGCTTCTTGTTTAGTAAGCTTTTGGTGGATCATTAGTGGCTCACGTAGTTGATACCCAATTGTAATAACAGGATTTAAAGCAGTCATTGGCTCCTGAAAAATCATCGATATTTTATTACCTCTAATTTTTCTTAGCTCATCATTTGTTAGCTTAGTTAAATCAGTGCCTTCTAATTGAATAGAGCCACTTTTAATTGACCCATTACTTGGCAATAATCCCATTACAGATAATGATGTAATGCTTTTTCCACAACCAGATTCTCCAACGATACATAAAGTCTCGCTTTTGTTTACTGAAAAGGATACATTTCGAACAGCTGGGATTTCTCCGTCAGCTGTTCGAAACGTTGTTACTAAATTGTTTACAGATAGAAGTTCTGTCGTCATCATGCTACCTACTCTCTGTGTACGTTATATAAAGACCATTGTCCAGTAGGGTCAATTACTAAACCTTTCACCGTTTGATCAACTGCTGATGTTACTACACCTTGATTCATAACGATGACCGGAGCATCCTTTACTAATAAATCATCCGCTTCTTTTAGTTTTTCTTTTCGAACATCTGGGTCAATCGTTTGACGAGATTCATTCACTAACTTATCAAACTGGGGATTACTATATGAAATTCGGTTAGATATTCCAATATTGTCAGAGTGGAAGTTTGGATATAATAATTCACTACCATCTCCTGTACTATTTGCCCATCCTAAGAACGTTACATCGTATTGACCTTTCGTTGATGCATCAAGGAACGTCCCCCATTCCATCGTTTCAAGCTTAACTTTTAAGCCAATTTCAGTCATTTGAGCTTGAGCAATTTCAGCCATTTTCATATACATATCTCTGTTTGGAACTAACATTTTTACTTCTTTTCCTTCAAATCCATTATCTTTAATCAGTTTCTTAGCTTTTTCTACATCATAAGAATAGCCTGCTTCTTCTTCAGATTGGTCATATCCGAAAACTTTTGGACCAATTACACTATTCCCTTCAATACCTAATCCGTTTAATTGATTAATATATGCTTTACGATCTAATCCATAAGCAACTGCTTGACGGAATGTGAAGTTATTCATTGGTGCTTTTTTCATATTAAATCCTAAATAATAAACAGGAGTTCCTTCTGCTTTTGTAACTTTTACTTTTTTAATTGATTCTAGACGTTTAATTTGCTCTGCTGGTATTGCATCAATAAATTGTACTTTTCCAGTTTGTAGCATTGAGATCGCTGTAGATACTTCAGGAACGACTTTAAACGTAACTTTTTTCAGTTTAGGTGCACCATTCCAATAATCTTTATTCGCTTCAAGAACGATTTGGTCACCAGGTGTCCAGCTAACAAACTTAAATGGCCCAGTACCTACAGGTTTTTTCATTAAATCTCCATTTTTATCTGCTGTTGGACTTACAATTGAAGCAGCTGAGTGAGCAAGTGCCGCTAAAAGAGGTCCGTATGGATATTTCGTTTTAATTTCTAATTTGTAATCATCAACAACATTAATTGATTGGATTGGTTCTAATAAAGATGCACGTGGAGCAGCCGTTTTTGGGTCACGGAATTTATCGAATGTGTACTTTACTGCTTCTGCGTTGAAATCTGTTCCATCTTGAAACTTAATTCCTTTTTTAAGCGTAATATCCCAAGTTTTATTGTCTGGATTTGTATATGACTCTGCTAAAAGTGGTTCAATTTCCATTGTTTTTGGATCTCGTTTAAATAAAGTTTCATAAACCTGACTGATCACATTAGCCGAAACTGAGTCATTTGTTAAAATTGGTGATAAACCAACTACATCTGATGTTGAAGCATAAGTAAGTTCTTGAGAAACATTGGCGCTATTTGATCCAGTCGTTTTACTAGAACATCCAGCAAGTAAAAGAATTGCACTAAATACGATAAACATCCACTTTTTCATATATCCATCTCCTTAATTGTTTATATTCATATTTGGATCTAAAGCATCTCTTAACCCATCACCTACGACATTAAAAGAGAAAACGATCAACATAATCGCGATACCCGGTACGATTGTCATATGTGGTGAAGAAAACATATAATCTTGCCCTTGCGAAATCATTGATCCCCATTCTGCTGTTGGCGGTTGAGCTCCAAGGCCTAAATAACTAAGTGATGCCGTTGCTAAAATAGCCGTGGCCATCTTCATTGTGCCAAAAACAATTATTGGTGCCATGCAGTTTGGTAAAATATGTTTCACCATAATGCGTAAATCACTAGCTCCTAAAGTCCTCATTGCTTGTATGTATTCTTGCTTTTTTATTGATAATACAGAACCACGAACGATTCTCGCACATGAAGGTATTGCCCATATACTAATCGCAACTGCAACATTTACAAGGCTAGTCCCAAGTATGGCGATAATTAGCATAGCTAATAATATTCCTGGGAAAGCAAAGAGTAAATCGACAATTCTCATTAGCAAGCCATCTAGTTTTGAGTAATATCCTGCTAGCATACCGATTGTAATTCCGCCGATTAAGCCAAGAATTACTGCGCTAAACCCAACAAGAAGTGATACTCGTGATCCGTATACAATTCGACTCCACATATCACGTCCATAATTATCAGTCCCTAACCAATGTCCACTTGAGAATACTGGTAGCTCCGTTGATGATAAATGTTGTTTAATTGGATCGTGAATCGTGATTAATGGAGCGAACACTGCCATTAAAATTTGTAAAATAATAATAATTAATCCAAAAACGGCTAATCGATTTTTTACTAGTCGTTTAAACGTTTGAACAATAAATTTTTCTTTCTTTTTAGAACTAACTTGTTTTGCACCTATATTATTAATGACAACTTCCGTAGACAATTCCCTTCCTCCTTTCACTGATTAATCGTAGCTAATTCTTGGATCTATAAATACGTATAAAATATCAACAAATAAATTTACGATTACAAATAGAGTTGCCACTAGTAATACTGCCCCTTGAACCATTGGAAAATCTCTAGATGCAATTGCATCAATCATCAATCTGCCAACGCCGTTAATCGCAAATACTTGTTCAGTAATAATTGTTCCTCCAAGAAGAAATCCGAAGTTTAATCCAATTACAGTAATGACTGGAATCATCGAATTCTTTAATGCATGAATCCAAACAATCGATTTTTCTTTTACACCTTTTGCTCTAGCAGTTCGTATGTAATCCGCTCGAATTACTTCAAGCATAGAAGAACGGCTCATTCTTGCAATCATAGCAGCTGAAGCTGTCCCTAACGCGATGGCTGGTAAAATAATTTGCTTCAGCCCAGCTATTGTCCAAATTGGTGAATCTAATCCCCCAACAGGCAATATTTGTAAGTTAACCCCAAATATGAGAATTAGGATCGCCCCTAGCCAAAAGTTAGGTACTGATATACCTGCAAGTGCAATAATTGTACTTGATACATCCATCCACGAGTTTTGCTTAAGTGCAGAAATAATGCCAGTTACAACTCCGATTATTACCGCAACAACCATACTCGCGATTGCTAAACTTAATGTATTGGGAAAACGAATTGAAATTGCCTCTGCAACCGACTGTTTCGTTTGAAATGAATATCCAAAATTCCCATGTAATACACCTGATAAATAATGCCAATATTGGACAAAGAAAGGATCATTCAGTCCCAAGCTTTCTCTAATGGCATTAAGATCAGCCTTTGTTGCTGTAGGTCCTCCAATGACTGCAGCTGGATCACCAGGTGCTAAATGCATCGAAGCAAAGACTAAAAAAGAGATACCTAGTAAAAGTAAAAATAATTGGAACAATCTTCTCAATATGAGTGCTGCCATCTTTCCACCTACTCCATTTGTAAGTATATTAATTAAAATCACATACGTTTGTTAACTAATGATGATAAATAACCTAACAATGTAAATTTAATTATTTTTGATTATACCCCCGGTAGACAGAATATTCTATAATTTTATGAATTTTTACAAAAAATAGTAAAAAAAACCGAGAGATACGACATCTCTCGGTTAAAAATACCTATAACTTTAGTCCATTTCTACTTTTAAATCTTCGTAACAGTATATGACTTTCTACTCTCGTAATACCTTCTAAAGCATATAGTTCATTATTTATAAATTGCTCTAATCTGACAAAATCATCGACTAATACATGCATATGTAAAGTACTTGGACCCGTCATTTGATAACAACTAGCTACAACAGGATTATCTACGAGTGCTTCAGCTACATCTACTAAGAAAGCTGGTTCACAATCAACCTCAAAGAAAGCAGATACTCCTTTTCCTACTTTTTCTGAATTAATAACTACCGAGAATCTCTCTATAACCTCGTTTTTTATTAATTGATTCACACGCTCACGAATCGAAACTCTTGATAAGTTCAGTTCTTTTCCAATATCGGCGTAAGACATCCGACCATTTTTAGTGAGCATCTCTAAAATTCTTTTATCAACCTCAGTTAATTTCATTTATTCACCACTTTCCCTTAGAATGAAAACGCTTCCTTATTTTTTTATATTTTATCGCACTTAAATGCACCCCTAAATTACCATGTTAAAGTTTACCGATAATTACTTTACAATGTAAAGCAAAACTAAAATATTTCCTTCAATATGCCCATTTTTCATCTCTAATTTTACAATAAAATATTCACCTAAAGATACTGGATTTTTATTTCAATTATAGTAAAAAAGGATTGAAATCTTTTTTTAGTTAGACTTCAATCCTTTTTTATTAATTTATGATTTATGCTTCGATTTCACTTAGTTGTTTTTTCTTTGATGATTTAACCCTAACTGCAAATGTTACATTTGTTAGGATGATAAATAGCACTGCAAATCCGCATAAATAGTAGACTTGATTCCATACAAATCCTTTGCTGACAGAACTAGAGATTAATTCTCTAAATCCTTTTATCGCGTATGTCATCGGTAAATATGGATGAATCGTTTGGAAGAATGTCGGTGTTAATGAAATTGGGAAAGTACCTGAAGTTCCTCCAATTTGTAATAACATCATTACAAACACAAAATATTGTCCTATATTCCCTAATGTAACAGTTAAGAATTGAATTAATGAGAAGAATGTTAAGCTAGTGATCATTGTAAACAGAACGAATAATCCTACGTTTTTCACATCAAGACCCATACCGTAAATTAAAACGATGTCTGCTACAATCGATTGCATAATCCCCACAAAGATTAGAACGCTATATTTACTAAAGAACCAAGCTATACCAGTTGTCGGAGTGATTGAGTTCTTTCTCATTGGATAAACTGAAGTGAACATTAATCCACCTGCAAATAATCCAATTGATAAAATATAAGGCGTTAATCCAACACCATACTCTTTTACATTATTTATTTTATGAGCAACTAACTCTGTCGGTTGTGCAAAGAACTGATCGGTTTCATCACTTGTTTTAACTTTGTTTACTTCATCTCCACCATCCTTTAATGATTTATGAAGTTCAGTCGTTCCTTTTGATAAATCAGTTGCACCTTTTAATAAGTCTCCAGACCCATTATATAGTTTATTTATTCCATCAGATAGTTGTTTAGAACCATCATTTAGTTGATCAATACCTTGAACTAGTTGGTCTCCACCTGTATTTAACTTACCTAAACCTGATGAAAGTAATGAGCTTCCTTCACTTAATTGTTTTGTACCATTGTATAAATCATTACTTCCCCCGGCTAATTGATTCGCTCCGTTAGAAGCTTGTTGCAATTTACTATTAAATAAATTTAAATTTGAATTTAGCTCTTTTTGTCCTGCAAGTAGATTATTTGAGCCTTCATATAATTGCCCCTGTGCTGCAGCAACTTGATCGATACCAGCTTTAATTTGGTTACTTCCTTGTGAAAGCTGATTTAAGCTGTTTGAGATTGCTTGTAATTTTTGTAAGTCTTCCTTACTTAATGAGCCATCTTGCAATCCACTAACAATTGATTTTAATGCGTTATTTGTTGCACCTAGATTCTCATTAAAGCTGGCCTCATTTTTTTGCAGTTGGCTTGAGCCCTCATAAGATTGTTTTAATCCAGCATTTAATTGACTACTTCCAGATTCCAACTTAGAAGACCCTGCTTCAATTTTAGTCCCACCATCAACTAGTTGTGACAGACCATTATTTAATTCACTAGAACCGGCTTTCAATGTGCCAGTACCTTCTAAAAGAGAGTTTAAACCAGTGTTTAATTTATTTGCTCCATCATTTGATTGTTTAATCCCATCTGAAAGTTGTGTTGCGCCATTTTTAAGCTTACTACTTCCGTTTTCAAATGTTAGCATGCTATCATTTAATTTTTTTAAATTTTTATTTAAGACATCTGTTCCATCTGTTATTTTTGAAGCACCATCATTGATTTTGCCTGCACCATCAGTTGCCTTTGTCATTCCGTCGCCAATATCCTTGAAGTTATCAAAGACAGATTTAGCATATTGCTCTGTAATTTCTTTAGAGATATTAGCATTTACTTCTTTCATTGCATTCGTACCAATTTGAGCACCAACATAGTTTTTGCCCGCATTCGTGTAATAATTCAACTTCATTTTTTGCGGTTTTTCGTTTAATAATGTAGCTGCATTTTTAGAAAAATTAGAAGGGATTTCGATGACTAAATAATATTTTTCATCGTTTAGTCCATCCATTGCCTGTTTTTTACTTGTCACTTTCCATTTAAAAGATTTATTATCTTTCAAACCATCGACAAAATCCTTCCCTACATTAAGCTTTTTATCATTAAACTCAGTACCTTTATCATTATTAATAACTGCGACAGAAAGTTTTTCTGTTTTGTTATAAGGATTCCAGTAAGCAGATAAGAAAATTAATGAGTAAAGCATCGGTACAAGTCCAATTGCAATGATTGTTGCTATAGTCATTGGCTTCTTAAAAATATTTTTCCATTCTTGTTTAAACACAATATCACTCCCCTTTTAGACCAATTGACCAAATTTGTATTATGGTCATTTTTTGTCATTTAAATAGTTTAATACTCCCTATTATAAAAAAATAAAAGGGTATACTAAACCACTCTCCCGTTTTATTCATTAAAAACTAAATACATATTCATGTTTATTCAGGACTTTTATTTCCTATTAAACCAAATAAAATTAATTGCACCATTTTATTGATAGCATCATCTGTTATATGCATTGGATCTTTTCCCATTACACTCTTTTGCAGATTTAGAATCGATATGATTGTCGTAATCATACTTAAGCTTAGTATAGGAATTTCTAAATGCAAGTTCGTTTGTTTTGTGAGCATTCTAGCTTCAATTTCTTCTTCAATTGGTGTTTTGCGATATATTTGTTGAAAGAAAATTTCTGATAACTCAGGATGGCGTAAAGTTTCGCTTATCAAAATTTCAATTTGATTCCGATTCTTTTCTACCCATTTAATTCGTTTCTCTACATATAATCTAAGCAAATCTTCAATCGAATAGTTACTAAAATCCTCTTCCATCCAAACGTCTTGAATATCAGGCTTTACACAAGTAATTAATACATCTAATTTACTTTTAAAATACTTATAAATCGTTGCTTCAGAAATCTTACTTTCCTTTGCAATTTGATTAATTGTCGTTCCATCATAACCGTTCTTCGCAAAAAGCTGTATAGATTTTTCTAATATATGATGCTTTGTTCTTTCACCCTTATTCACCATTTACCTCCTTACGAACTAATGTTAAAAAAGGAATTAAACCTATATTTTAGCATGCCTCAAAAAAAGTAAGTGTTTATTCACTTTCCTAGTATATTAACCGGAAATCATTTCGTCAACAAAAAGTAAGTGAACACTCACTTTTTTAATCTTTTTTTAATTCAACCTAATTTCATTAAGATTTCATTAAAAAATTATTGTCATCATCGTTGTAATAATTTATTATTACACTTTATAGTCAAAATTATCGAATAATTTTTCGAATATTCTTACAAAGGAGAGGGATTCATGACAGAATTGGTTACAGTAATCAACGACTATCTATGGGCTAAATTAATTGTCATTTTATTAGTTGCAATTGGTCTATTTTTAACAGCGTATTTAGGATTTATTCAGTTTAAATTCTTCCCTGAAATGGTTCGATTATTAGCTGATGGCCGAAACAAAGACAAAAGTAAAAAAACGGTATCTTCATTACAAGCATTTATGATCGGAATGGCTGCACGTATTGGGACAGGTAATATTGCGGGTGTTGCAACTGCAGTAGCATTAGGTGGACCAGGCGCAGTATTTTGGATGTGGTTAATGGCATTAATTGGTTCAGCTTCAGCATTTGTAGAAAGTACATTAGCTCAGCTTTATAAAGTGAAAGACGGTTCTTCATGGCGCGGCGGGCCTGCTTATTATATGGAAAAAGCTTTAGGTAATCGAAAGCTTGGTGTTATTTTTAGTATTTTGATTACGTTATCTTTTGGTCTTATCTTTAATGCAGTACAAGCAAACACGATTGCTGCTTCTATTAATAATGAATTCGGCGTAAATACAAAAACTACAGCAATTGTATTAGGGATTATTACAGCTTTAATTATTTTTGGTGGCGTACATTCAGTTGCAAAATTCTCAACTGTTTTAGTTCCAATTAAAGCTGGTGTATATATCATTTTAGCTATATGGGTAATGATTTCGAATTTTGATATTTTACCAAACGTTTTCGGCGCAATATTCTCTGAAGGTATTTTTACGTTTAAACAAATGTTTGGTGGTGTAATGGGTGCCGCAGTTCTTCACGGGATTCGTCGTGGATTATTCTCAAACGAAGCCGGAATGGGTTCTGCTCCAAACGCAGCAGCAACTGCTGATGTAACTCACCCTGTAAAACAAGGATTTATTCAAGCTTTAGGTGTAATTGTTGATACATTTATCATCTGTTCATCTACAGCAATGATCGTATTAGTTTCAGGCGTATATAAAACAACTGAACTTACTGGTATACCTTTAACACAGGAATCTTTACGCGCAAGTCTTGGAGACTTCGCTGCCACATTCGTCTCAATTTCAGTATTCCTATTCGCATTAAGTACAATTATGGGTAACTATTACTACGGTGAATCAAATATTAGCTTCATGAAGCATTCAAAAAAATCAATTTATCTATACCGTTTTGCAGTAATTGGAATGGTATTATTCGGAGCACTATATAACGCTGAATTAATTTGGTCTTTAGCAGATATCTTCATGGGATTAATGGTAATCGTTAATCTTTACGCAATTACACGTTTAGCTAAAGTAGTAAAAGCTTTATTAAAAGATTATATCTCACAAAAGAAACAAGGTTTGGATCCTGTTTTCTATGCTGATCAGATTGATAATATACCTGGCCGTGATCAGTTAGAGGCTTGGATTGATGAGAAGAAGGATGTTAAGAAGCAGGTTGGAAAATAAATTAAAACCATCATTCTTTGAATGATGGTTTTTGCATTGTTTATATCAAATTTGATCATGAAAGATTCTTATTTTAAAGGCAATAATTTTACTAATAGTACCCTACTATAAAATTGCTGCCTTAATATGCAGTCCAACCTGCATCACCAGTAATAACAGTACCATTCACAAAACTCGATTCATCTGAAGCAAGGAATAAAGCGATTTCTGCAATCTCTTCTGGTCTACCTACTCGAGGGTTTACTCCTAATCCTACTTGAATTCGTCCCATACCAAACTCGTTGATATTTGTCATTGATGAGCCGATATTTGTTTCTACACCACCAGGGGCAATTGCGTTACAACGGATTCCATTCTTTGCGTACATGAATCCAGTATTCTTTGTAAATCCAACAACAGCATGCTTAGAAGCTGTGTATGCTGCTCCTGCTCTAGCACCTTGTAATCCGCCAGCGGAAGCTATGTTAATAATAACTCCAGACTCTTTTTCTAAAAAGATCGGTAAGGCTTTTCTAGTTGAGCGCATGACACTTGTTGTGTTTACTGCAAAAACTCTTTCCCATTTTTCATCTTCAATATCACCTGCAGGTTCAAAGTTATCCATTATTCCTGCATTATTAACTAGAATATCTAATGTGCCAAAAGTATTAACGGCAGAATCGATTAAGTTTTGAACATCATTTTCGAGCGAAACGTTTGCCATTACAGCTATTGCATCACCATCGTTTGATTTTATTTCTTCAACGGTTGCTTTAGCAGCATCTACATTAATATCAGATACTACTACTTTTGCACCTTCCTTTGCATAAAGGACAGCGATTGCTTTCCCCATACCTGAACCTGCACCAGTTACTACAGCTACTTTATTTTGAAGTCTCACGATTATTCCCCCTATTAATTATGATGTTTTATGCTTTAACTGTTACTTTATCTAACTTAACAGTTGCCTCTTCGGAAGCTGTTTGTTTACCCTTTTTAATAAAGAAAGAAAGCAATAATCCAATTATTCCTATTCCTACAATTACTAAATAAGCGTCATTTATTCCATTTATTGAAGCTTCTTTTATAAGCTGAGCTTGTGTTAAGCCTTTAGTTGCCGCTGTAGGAATTAATTCCTGAATATGTGTTTTTGTACGGTCTGTCATAACTGTGACTAAAAGTGATGTACCAACTGCC
This sequence comes from Arthrobacter citreus, assembly GCA_013200995.1. GTDB lineage: Bacteria > Bacillota > Bacilli > Bacillales > Bacillaceae_G > Gottfriedia. Next base: position 3,272,734 of record CP053688.1, read on the forward strand.
CCAGCCACTTGACGGATTGTATTCGTAATTGCTGTACCGTGTGCATTTAATTGCTTCGGAAGTTGATTCAAACCAGCTGTCTGGATTGGCATCATCATTAATGCCATTCCGATTCGTCGACCTGTTGACATTAAAACTAGGTAAGTGTAGCTCGTTGAATCTGTTAAGGTTGTGAATCCAAGTGTTGTTGCAATTGTAATAATCATCCCGAAAATAGCAAGCCATTTCGCACCCACTCGGTCGAATAGTCTTCCAGTAACTGGCATAAGAAAGCCCATTACTAATGCACCAGGAAGTAATAGAAGACCTGACTCAACAGGTGTATAGCCACGAATATTTTGTAAGTAAAGTGGAAGTAGCATCATATCTGCATACATTACCATCGTTACTGCGATATTAATAACTGTCGTTAATGAGAACATACTAAACTTGAATGCACGCAAATCAAGTAAAGGATTTTTTGAAACCATTTGTCTCCAAGAAAAAAGTACAAGCGCTAAAATTCCAACAGCAATCGTAGTAATGACTTCGGCGTTCTTCCAGCCTAAGCTTCCAGCTCGACTGAAACCATATAGCATTGCACCGAAACCGACTGTCGATAATGTTACGCTAAGTAAATCAAATTTTGTTATGACACGATCGGATACGTTACGTAAATAAATAAACCCAAGTACGATTACTAAAATAGCAAATGGAATCATTCCGTAAAACATCGTTTCCCATTTGTAGTTTTCCATAATGTAACCTGCAAGAGTAGGTCCAATAGCCGGTGCGAAAATAATCGCTAGTCCAACCATCCCCATTGCCCCTCCACGTTTTTCAGGTGGGAATATTGTCAAAATAACATTCGTAAGCAGTGGCATAATAATTCCTGCACCTGCAGCCTGAATCAATCGCCCTGTTAACAAAACAGGAAAGTCAGTCGCAATTGCCGATACAATTGTTCCTGCTAAAAAGATAATCATTGAAGCCTGATAAAGCTGGCGCGTTGTGAAACGTAGCATTAAATAAGCTGTAATCGGGATTAACACACCATTTACTAGCATGTAACCTGTTGTTAACCACTGTGCTGTTGCTGCCTTGATGTGAAAATCAACCATTAGCTCAGGAATGGCAACACTCATAAGCGTTTGATTTAACGTTGCTAAAAAAGCACCTAAAATCAAAATGAACATAATAGGTCCTTTTTTTATTGAATTTGTGTCTGAAACAGTAATTTTACTCAATCCCCCATCAACTCCTTCTATCTTTATCATGGACATAATTTACAAAGTGTTTAATAATTAACATGATATAAATTAATTATAGTTAGATAGTTCATTCTTACAACCAACAATATTTGTAGAAATGTATTGTAGTTATCACACATTTTATTTCTGTAGCAAAAATCAAACTTAATATACACATCTAAAAAAATTGTAAATTTTATGGAAAAGGTGATTTGATTTGAAGGATAAAATAAAAGTAGACCCTAGGATCATTCGTACACGCCAATTGATTAAAGATGCATTTATCGATCTACTTCAAGAGATGGATCTAAACAAAATAACAGTTAATCGAATCGCTGAGCGTGCAACAGTTAACCGAGTTACATTCTATCTGCATTATCGTGATATACAAGATATGATGGAGAATATGGCTTTGGAAATGGGCGAGAAGCTTGGCCAAATTATGAGGGATTCAACGAATTATAAATCTATAGAAGAAACAGATTCAGTGAAGCTTTTAAAATTGCTCGAACATATAGCTCAGAATGCAAAATTTTATAAAGTAGTTCTTGCTTCTACTAAAACACCTATCTTTACGGAGCAATTATTAAAAATCATTACAGAAACAATAACGCAAAGAAGAGAAATTGATTCCTTACACACTAAAACAGATATTCAAAAGGATATTATTATTTGGTACGGTTCATCTGCGCTGATTGGCACAATTGTATCTTGGTTAAGGAATGATATGCCTTATACTCCGCAATATCTAGCAAAGCAACTATCTATGCTCTTTAGAATCGGTAATAAAATAGAGAAATAATTCAACGTAAGGTAAAAAAATGAAGTTCGGGAAAGGGATGGCAAAAAATTACTTCCTTCTCCCCCCTTTCTTTTCCTGTATTTTCCTTTTCACTACTTCTTAACACATCTTTAAGTATTACTTCACATGCTATACGATATCTCTAAATATACTAATTTTGTTGTTAAATGTAGAATTTTAGTATTAGGTGTATTTTTTACATCATAGGGTGGGAAGGAGGAATTAGTTATGTATGAAGGAAAAATAATTAAGTTTTATCGAGAAAAATACAAACTAACGCAAGAACAGCTTGGAAAAAACATTTGCTCCGTTACCCATATAAGTAAAATAGAATGTGCGCAAACTAAATATGCGCCCGAAATAATAAATTTATTATCAAACAGACTTGGTATTGATATGGAATTAGAAGTAACTAATTTTATGAATATAAAACAACGATTACTTCACTGGCATGACGTGATCATCATGCAGTTATTTGAAGAGATGGATCAAATCTATTATGAATTTGAAATGGAAGAATTAATTCAAATCTCAGAATATAATGATATGTATCAGTTGCTAAGAGCTAAATATTTTCTTGTGTATAATAAATGTAATGAAGCATTTAAAATCATCAAAAAGATTCAAAAAAAGGAAGATAAATTAGCACAATATGAACGAAATTTATTAAAGCATATTTTAGGAATTTATTATTTAGCAAAACAAGAATATAGTAAAGTAATCCAAATTTTAAAATCGATTGATAATACAGTTTATAAAAACCCTGAATATAATTACCATTTAGCATCGGCTTATCATACTTTAAGTGCTCCTGTATTAGCCTATTATTATGCTGAAAAATCTCGTCATTTTTTCAAACAAATCAATAACTATCTTAGAGTGATTGACGCTGAAATGCTGATGATTATACAAGTTCAAGGTGACACATTAGATGAAGAAATTATTAATCGTTTTAAAAATTTAATTAGAAGCTGCGAGCTGTGCAATGCACCTGAGCGAAAAGCAAAAGTACTGCATAACTTAGCTTATGAATTATATAGAGGTAAACATTATAAAGATGCTAGTAAATACTACAAAGAATCGATGTCACTGAAGGATTCCGAATCCGCGTCATATTTACTTTCATTAGAAGGTTATATTCGAAGTTCATTTGATGGTGGTTCATCCAATATAGAAGAGCTTATTCATGGCACAGACTCTGGACTACTTATAGCGAAGAAGAATAACTATACTTTATATATACACTTATTTAAACTTTTACTTTATTTATTAAAGTCTAAGGAAAAAGAATATCATATCTACCTTAATAATAAAGCTTTACCAATGTTTATAAAAAATGGCTTCACATTTTTAGTGGAGCGCTCGAAAAAGGAATTATTTAATTATTATAAAAAGATGAATTTAAATGAACAGGCAATGGAAATTGCGCAATTAATTGTGAATGCTTAGCACTTATATTTTTATTATAGATCGGGGCTGTCTCTTCATTGATACGGCTCTTTTTTATGAAGATTTTTTTGGGAATTCCAAAGTTGTGATTAATAGAAAGACGAACAAATTATGTCATTTTTTGATAAAGTTGTGAACTTTATTGATATAATCATTTTTTTGTTGATAAAACACGGAAATTTGTTGATATACCTTTAATTTTTATTGATAAGTTGGTTTTGAGACACCCTCTTTTAATTTTTTTAAAAAAGAAGACAAGAATACTAACTCGTACTCTTGTCTTTTATTATTTTTAAGGGAAAGTTTTTAAATTTGAAAATGCCAAGCTAATCCTTAATCTTTCAAGAAAGGGTGTTTAGTCAATCCTCTTCATTTCATAAGCACCCTTTTTGATTTAATTACTTGAGAGTAATTTGTACTGCCTGTTGTTTCACTTTTATTGTTTGATAGACATTACGTTTGTCCACTCACCATAGATTTTTTGTGATCCAACAAGTTTGTAAGAACGGATTTTGTAATAGTATGTTTTACCTTTACTTAATCCTTTGTTTGTATAATTCGTTGTTGTCACACTAGTTAGGTGAGAATATGATCCTGTTTTTGAAGTTGCTTTTACAATTTCATATCCAGTTGCACCTGAAACTTTTGACCATGATAATTTCACTGAATCTTTTCCAGCTTTCGATAATTTCGCATTTGATGGTTTAGCTGGATTTGCTACCCATTTAGCGTAAATTGTCATGTTTGCTGTAACATGATCTTTCGTAAAGTTCCAAGCTACTTTACCTGCAGCATCTTTGTACCATCCAAGGAATGTGTAGCCTTTTCTTGTTGGTGACTTTGGTTGGCTAATCGCCCCATTGTAAGTTGCTGTTTTTGAAGCAACTGAACTTCCTCCGTTACTGTTAAATTTAACAGTATACGTGTTGATGTTCCATTTTGCATAAAGTGTGATGTTACCTGTTAATTTTAAAGAATTTCCTGCTGGTGTTTTTAATGTAGCATCTTTGTACCATCCTGCGAACGTATAACCCGTTCTTGTTGGTTTTGGTAAATTAACTATGCTATTGTAATTTGCAGTTTGAGCATGGACTGTTGAACCACCATTGCTAACATAACTCACTTTATAAGAATTAATTTTCCACTTCGCATATAACGTTGTATCACTTGTTACTTTATCTGTTGCAAAGTTCCAAGCTACTTTACCTTCCTCATCTTTGTACCATCCAACTAACGTGTAGCCTGTTCTGTTTGTTGTCGGTGCAGTGATCGCCGAGTTATATGTTGCAGTTTTGTCAGCAACTTGACTGCCGTCATTACTATTGAAGTGAACAGTGTAAGAATTAATACTCCATTTCGCATAAAGGATCATGTTGTCTGTTACTTTATCAGTATCAAAGTTCCATGGTGTTTTACCTTCAGCCTCTTTATACCAACCAAGGAAAGTATAGCCTGTTCTTGTTGGTTTTGTTTCATCTAGAAGTGAGTTGTATTCAGCCTTCAATGATACGACTAGTCCAGCATCCTGTGTGTTATAGATTACAGTATATTTAGCTGGTTTCCAAGTTCCGTAAATTGTTTTTGCAGAGTAAATTGAATTTGTAAAATCCCAAGGGATTGTGCAATCTTCATCTGCGAACCATTTTAAATCGTATCCGTGTACGGTTGGTTCTGTAATACGACGTACGACGATTTGGTCTTTTACTTCAAATGGCGCTTTTTCACCTTTTAGAACAAAGTGAATGTTATTTCCGTTTACGATTTTTTGCGTCACTGTAACATCTGCATATTCTTTTGCGCTAATACTGATGATAAAGTCACCTGTTTTTTTGAATACACTCTGATCAATTGTCAGTGTGCCATGTGTTGCATCGATTTTGTATTTTGTTGCATCAATCGCTGAACCTGCCACATTGATACTCGTAATCGCATTTGCCCAATCTTTGTCGCTAAATTCGAGTGTGATTTCATTGCCTAACGCATTATCAGTTGTATCTGCTGATACGATTGATGTTGCTAAGGCATATTTTGCATATAGTTTAATTGGTTTTGTCACAATGCTTGTGAAATCAAACGGCGTTGTTAACGCTTCGTCACTGTACCATCCCATAAATTTGTAACCAACTTTAGTTGGGTCAGTTGGCATTGTAACACGTGAGTCAACGATTTGCGGTTCGATTGCATCGCCTCCGTTTGTTTCAAAAGTGACTGTGTAACCAATGACTTGGTCTGTAACAGTCGCATCCAAGTACCCTTCTGACGAAATGGTCACATTTACTTTTTGTCCGGCTGTAAATAATGATTTATCAAGTGTAATTGAACCTTTGTGTGTTATTGAATCATACGTTAGTTTATAATCAATACCCACATTTAGTACTTTTGAACCAATGCTGACTTTCTTGATATTATTTCGCCAAGTTCCGTCGTCTGTAAAGGCGATTGTAATATCACTTCCAACAACATTTCCTGCGACATCTTTTGTGACTTGAGGTGGTGTTTTCATCCAAGCGATGTAATATGTTTCGTTGTTTTTCAATACTTTACCAGTTCCTGTTGAAATTGGTACATCTTGTCCGCTTGTTCCGGCCGCATCATAATAAAGTGTTGGCATCATGGAAAGGGTGCCATTTTTTACTTTTGTTGCTGCTGTCACCATGTCAACACCAAATGCTTTTCCGTTGACTAGTTTGTCATTGAAGAATACATCACCTGGTGAATTTAATGTACCTCCATTTAAATCAATGTGTCGGCGATAACCTAGCTTCACACTTGGAATTTGAACGGTTTCTCCTGTTGTTGACGTTAGTGTTAGTTGATAGCCAGTTGAACTTGGCGCTTGACTAAATGCAAATTTTTCACTTGGATGAGCAGTCGCATAAGCCTCTGTCGCCGTTGTGAACGTTAACGTACCACTACCGTCACCATTATCAACTAAATTATACGTACTTGGATCTAATGTATACGTACTGTCTGTTGTTTCAAACGTACCATCTGCTTTCATTTTTTTGTACGTTGCGTCAATTTTTGCGATATCGTTCTTTGTCTTTAACCATGGTGTGTTCGTTGTATAGTCTGGGATTTTAATCGTAACAGGACCTTCACCAAGTACGGTACCACCTAAATTATCACCATCCGGTTTCGATACATCAACAGGTGAATAGTTTTGCGTGTAATTCACTTGCCATTTTGCAGCAACCTTTATATCTGAAGCATAGTTATTATATTCAACCCAAGGAGTCGTTAATGCACCCGTCACTGGATCGACATTATACCAACCAACAAAATTATAGCCAGGTTTGACAGAAAGTGGCGTACTTCGATTTACAGAGATACTATTGAAAATAAACTGTCCTCCATTATATCGAGAGTTGCTTGGTTTAAATCCGAATGAAATTGGATTTATCGCGCTTCCACCTTTTGAGTCAAACGTAATGCCATATCCAATTGGTTGAGCCGCACTTGTGCCATCTGCACCAATCGTTACTGTCGGGTAAATGGTTCCATCTAAACCGGTTGAGTTGATCTCGAATTTATACAATTGAGGTAAATAGTTCGTTCCTCCTGGATTAATCGCTGCATTATACGTCGTATTGACATTCGGATCAATTGTTGCATTTGTTTTAAATAAATCGGCTTTAAATGTAATTTTTCCTGTTTGTGAAATATCGTAATACAGATTACCATTTCCATCTTTTAGATTCGTAATATCCAAGCCTGTTGTAAAATTCGCTGTTTTTACAACGATTTTATTGATGCCATTTCGCCAATTTGCGTCATCAGCAAATGTATAGTTAAACGTGATATCGTTTCCGATATGCGCTTTTGCTGGATCAGTGACCATTGGAATGGAAGGCGTTGCAATTGGCACTGATGCAATTGTAAAGCTATTCGTGACTGGTTGATAGCCAGCAGCCGTGATACGAACCGTGTACGTACCAGTCGTTTTAAATAATGAACCATGTAATGTTAGTGTAGCTGGTACATATACGATCCCTTGTGTCGGGTCATTCTTGACGTAGCCGGATGTAATCGATACTGCTGGAACGGTTGTATTTGGTACAACTGCATTCGTTACGTCAGTGAAATTACCGCCTAGACCTAATTCAACCTTTGTAATCGCTTTTCGCCATACAATATCATCTAACATGACATTGCTCGTTGGGATCAACGAAACAGTTGAACCATTTTTCAAATCTTGGAAAGTTGGTAATTGCGTTACGGATGTTTTTTGCGTTGGACCTGCAAAATTTAGCATTGCCATGACTTCACTTAGACCATTACCAGCAGATAAGTTAAAGGTTTTAACTTTCGAATCATCAGAAGAAGCAGTATGTGTTCCTCTATTTGATGAAATCGATAGATTTTCTGTCAAATTAAGTTGTGGTTCTGGGACTACCTTACCTGCATCAATCGCACTTTGATTTTTCTGACCAAAGTTTTTAAAGATATAGTAAAAATCATTGTAATCAATATTACTGAAAGAGTAACTGCCAAATGAATTCAGTCCTGAGAAAGCCCAGCTAATGTCATTATTTCGATGAGCAATAGAATTTGTAAAGAATTCCGCTTTTTCTTTAGAGGGTGCTGATACTCCTTTTAGAAAATCGAAATCCGCATATGCTTGGATTTCTGAAACTAAATCCTTCATATCAATCACATTATCGCCATTTACATCTCCACCAAGTAAAAGTGGTGTGTTCATCGATGCAAAATCAAAGTAAGAGCCTGATTGATATCCGAATTTGTTGGAACCAATGACTGGCGTTGTTTGATATCCTTTAAAATGACCTGGCATATTCGTTTCAATTGAATACGGCTTGTCGCTTGCTTTCATTGTAATGGAATACGAACCTGAAGTTTGATTTCCTATTTGAACGGTGTTTGCGTCGCTTGTGTTATCCGTTACATACGTATTACCATCGGCATCCTTTGCCGTAACGGTCGCACCTGAATCCTTCGTAATATTCGTAAAACTTCCGCTTAAACTGTTTGCTTTGAAGCTTTCCGCAAACAGACCGCCCGTCACTTGTGACTTCGGTTGTTTAACAAGTGGCATGTTCGTTAAGAAAGCCGGAACGACTGTCTCTTTTCCAGCCAATGTGAAGCTCGATTTTTCGACAGCGAAACTTTCGTCAATTGGGCCAACAAATGCACTTTTATCTGTGTAAGTCAAATCTGCTTCTAAAATCGTCATGTCTTGCGTGTCTTTCGTCAGTCCACCTGCTTCAGAAACGCCAGAAATAGTCACATCGATTGAATTTCTGCCTGTATGTTTATCTAAATAAGGCTGACCAACTGTTAGTGTAGGTGTAATGCCTTTACTACTTAAATAGTTACGATATTCGTCAGAAAGCTTAATGTTCGAATATTCAAGTATATGATCCGCCTCAATTGTAAAGGTACCGCCAGTCATTCCAATTCCATTTTTCGTCGCTAGTGATACTTTAAATGGTTTATTCGGTTCAACGACCACATTCCCTTTGCTTTCTAGTGCTGGGTCTACGCCTCCAGAAGTTGTGACGGTTAAATATGGCGAACCTTTTTTGATGAAGTAATACTTTTTCTTCGTTGAATACCAGTCGCCTGCTCCAGAATAGTCGGAAGGATAGATCACATACTTCATCCCGCTTGCTTTAATGTCGTCAGGCTCTAAGCCAAAACTGAAACGACCGTTTCCATCCGTTTTAAAAATGTGTGTGACAAATGGACCATCTTGATAACCAAACACTGTGTTCTGCCCTTGATTGACAGGTGAAGGCTTAAGCGTATCGTAATCTTTTAACGTCGTTTCACCATTATTTTTCATGACATCAATATTCGAGTCATAAACGTTTCCATAAAACTTTTTCACCTCTTGCCCTGGATTGTATCCTGTAGGGTCGATTTCATAAATACCCGGCTGCGAATCACTTTCCATCGTTAAGGTAGGTGCTTTGTAGTCGACATAAATAGTGTCTTCTTTTTTAAACTTTTTCCCATCTTTGTCAGTTGCGATCATCTCAACCGAATAGGCACCTTCTTTTAGCACCGCAGGCGTTTTCCCGATTCCAGCTTGATCAAGTGAACCATTATATGGTTTTGTAAATGGTAAATAGAGTCCATTAACAAGCATTGTTACAGGACCATAAACGACTCCAGGGCCAGCCCCACTGATATTGCTCACATTTTGTACGACTCCGATATAGTTTCCATCTTTATCTTTCAATAGAACATAGGCACTATCCATTGAGCCGTTTACAGAAAAGGAATATCCTGATCCAGGTTGTCCCGAATTTGGGTTATAGTTTCCAGTATAACGCTCAGATAGTGTCATCGCCTTGATGTCTACTTTAAAATCAATTCCTTTTTCAGCAATCGTGATGGTAAATGGCATGCGGTATGATTCGTTCGCATCATTTGTATTCACAACATTTACATATCCTTCATACGTACCGTCTAATGCGTTTGCTGGTACGGTAATTGTCGCTTTCGCTTTCACTGAGGTTTTTCCGTCCACACTGACAGACGTTACATTTGACTCACCAGTCGAAAAGTCGATTTTCACATTATTTCCAGTACCTTGTCCAACAGGATTTGAACTCGCAAATTTCGTTGTGATGAACGTTGAACTTAGTTTGAACGTTTTACTTGTTGAACCTTGGTTTGTAATCGTGAAGTCTTTTGATTTGACAACATCATCAGAGCCGGTTTTCGCTCCTTCTCCGCGTCCATTAAAACCAAACGAGAAGCTACCTGTCGTGTTATCGATTGGCGTATACTGTTCTTTCCCATCTATAGTTGTAGTACTTGTTGCTTTATCTAATACTTGTATTTTGATATCTGAGTGCACCGCTCGAACTGGATCAACACGTCCTGCACCAACTTGGTACACACTGTATGTTTTTGAATCGGTACTCACGTCTTTTGCTGTATTCATTAATGCCGTTTTCACATCGGCTGGTGTGTAATCTGGATGTGCAGCTAATACAAGGGCTGAAATCCCTGTTACGTGAGGCGCAGCCATTGATGTACCTGACAAAGATTGGTAGGCATATTTATAATCTTTTTCACTATTTGGTTCCCACACATCGTATGGTTGAGTTGAGAAAATATCGACTCCTGGTGCGATGACGTCTGGTTTGATGCTCCAATCTTTTACTGGTCCTGTTGAACTGAACGACGCCAATTGATCCGCCGGTTTGTTAAGTGGGGCATCAAGCGTCATTGGGAACGTAATCTTTGCGTTCCCGGGATCGGCTTTGATTGCGTTTACAAGTGATTCACCTTGTGCTTGTGTAATAGAAATTGCATATACATTGTCAGCGCTTATCCCTAAAAAGTTTGGATTATACCCTTGGGTTTCTTCATCCGCTTGGTTATCCCAAATGATCATCCCTTTTGCCCCAGAATCTTTCGCATTTGCCATTTTTTGAGTTAATGTATCGACTCCGCGTTTCACAAGGGCAATTTTTCCGCTCATGTCTCTTCCTGCATAATCATCTTTGCTTCCTAGACCAACATCGACGATTGGAATCGATAATCCTTTGAACGCATCATCAGCGTCTGCAAAATGTTTTCCGAATAAACGCGCTTGATAAGGCGTATTACCGAATTTTACGGTTTGCACAGGAATTTGTTCTGGAACCGTACTTGCGCCTACCGTAATGGCAAGTGGTGAAGTCCCTGGTGACCCAAGTGTCGCGACGCCTGGTCCTGCATTTCCCGCAGAGACTGAACAAACGACACCTTGTAATGTTGCGTTGTTAATCGCGATGCTAGTCGGGTAAAATGGGTCATTAATATTTGCACCGAGTGATAGATTCACGACATCCATTTTATCTTTTACTGCTTGGTCGATTCCGCTTAGTACAGCGTATGAAGAACCATGTCCACCAGGTCCAAGTACGCGGTACCCGTGAAGTTCAACATCTGGTGCAACACCGTCCGCTGAATAAACGTTATTATTATTTGTTGTACTCGCTGCAATCGTACCGGATACGTGAGTACCATGCTCCGTAATATAATCTTTGTAATTAGGAGATGGTAACCCTTCTTCTGGATTCGGATTTTCTCTTGCTGCTTCCCAATCCGTATAGATCGTTTCCATCGGGTCATGATCATCTACTGGGATCACGGTTCCATCTGCATCTACTTTTGAATTAATAAAGTCATGTCCTTCGTATAAATGACCGTCCGCATCGTGAGTTACTTTATATAAATCAGGATGGTTGTAGTCAATCCCTGTATCAAGTACCCCAACTTTTACTCGTTGACCTTGTTTTGGACCTGACAGGAATTTCCCTGTGTTCCCTTCTGCGTGTAGTTTATCAACACCCAATAATGAAAGTCCTGCAGTTGGTTTTCCAGTCGCCGGTACCTCGGTCGCTGTAACTGTTTCTCCTTTTGAAGGCGTTCCTTCTTCTACTTCGTATTGAACCACTGACCAAACAGAAGCAACATCCGCTTGGCTGGCAATCGTTTCAACCATACTCGGTGGAACCGATAATGCAACCCCGTTAAATGCATCTGTGTATTCCCTTGTGATGCGGACATCCGTCTGAACTTCTTTTCCACCAGTAATTTGCTTAGCTGGCTGTGTCTTGACAAACGTTTTAAATTTCGCATGTGCATCCGCAACTTTTTGTTTTGCTTCTGCGTAATCATCAGAAAATGTCTGCGCACTTGCGCTTCCTTTTTCAAGTGATTGCTTTATGATTTGGATCTTTGCTGGATCCACTTTAAATTGAACGATTACGTCAATATTTTTTCCACTTTTTAAATCTTTCTGATCGACGTGGATTTTTTGTGTGTTATCCGCACCAGTCAGCTTATTGATGCTCGCTTTTTGTTCTGGCGTTAATCCAGCCAAAATGCGATTCACTTCATCTGCTGTAAATTTCCCATCAGATGAGCTTTTCTGATCGACATTCGACTCTGCATGTGCAAGAATCGCACTTTGGGGTAATACGACATTTAGTAACATCGCACTACTCAATGCAACAGCCGATAACGTTCGTTTCTGTTTCCTCTTCTTCATTAAATCTCCCCCATTTTAGTGAACTTTTCGGTTAAGAATTAAAAATATTCTAAAAAAATACAAATTAATTAATCTACCATAATAATACTTTAAAAAATACGTAAACTATATTGGGGGAATTTGCAGGAAATTGTCGTCATCTGACGAACAAAATCAACTCATTTATCTACCAAAAACAGCCTAATCTATGGGTTTTTACGCATAATTACACTGCTTTATCTTCTTCCATTAGTTCTATACACCTAATTATTCAGTGAAATTCTATTTTTATAATTTCATTGAAATTTAGTCTGATTTGGGGGAATTTTCTACATTTAAATATTTTTTTAAATTTTCGGATTATAAATTCCATTATTTACTTACATTTGAAAATACTAATGAAAATTTAAAGTCGTTTTTAAATTGTTCATATTCTCAAAGATTTACTATTCATTTCTTTATAATAAATAAAAACTGTAAGTAGATTAGATCACAGTTTTTGGTACAGGGAGAAGTTGTTTAAACACTCTTTAATTTATATCAGTTTAAATACTTTAAAAGCATTAGTAAGTTTAAACGTTTTGTCCTCAGATAATATATCAATTTAGATAAAACGATAAAAAAATAATTAACGCCTAAAATAGAAAAACCTCTTAAAAAATTTATAATTCAACGTTTTAAGAATTTAATTAAACCAAATTGAAAGTTTTTTAGGAAGTCAGACGCAATAGCACAGAAAAAACGTCTTATTACTAACGTTTTTCTGTGCTATTTTACTATCCCCAAACAAAATTCCGTGCAAAATGCGGTATTACTAACATGTTTGCGTGCAATTTTATCTTGATCCAGCTAATAGTTGATGGTCGGTCACGAATAGCTTTCGATTACGTTGTAGCTGATGCGCAAGTCTTGGATCATATGTGTCATACGTAGTAGAAACTCATTTCATGTCTGGCATGAAAGAAAAACCGGTTTAATAAATGAGGCTATTGGCCGGATTTCGATTTGGATGGATATGATCTAGTAGCTACTGGATGGGCGAAATTCAAATTATGCGCGGCATACATAGTGGATGGATTTGAAATAGCGTTCTGAACGGTACCTTTTAAGAGCTCTAAATAGACGCTATTACATCTTTCTTCAGCGATAGCGTTGTAACCGGTACCTTTTTTAAACGAGTCACAAATCCGTTCAACTAGCGTTGACTATAGCAAATCTGGCTAGTATCTAATTGTTTCAATTAAGACTTGCAATTCTTGTAGGGAGTGCTTATGTTCTCTTTGAGTCATTTAGTTTAATTTTTTTCACTTGGCATATGTCCTGGAATCCAGGTACTCGCGACATAAGTAATAAGAAGTATTTTAATAGATGAAAGTTTGAACTTCAGCATCATACAGGTGCTGAGAATAAAAAATAGGAGGTTTTACTATGCACCACAATGATGATATGACTAAATTTGAGATCAATCTAAAAGGAAAGGACTCAGATTTCATGATGAAATACGAGAGAAAAAAAACCGAATCTCCCCTTTAAGTTCAGGTTCCCTTTCTGGTTGTTGCAGGGGATTGTTAAAAGCCGTTTTCATGTGGATCATGCAAAATGTCCCATTGGAACATCTTCATTTACCGTTTTAAAGAGAGGCTCTGTTAGATTAAAATGTTGATTTTGGAGCTAACAAAGACTGTCCCATTTAGACAGTCTTAGACATTCCTTAAGCAACTAACGCATCAGTTAGTTGCTTAAGAAGCTTACATTTTATTGTTTAAATCCATCGAATAACTGTCCACCTAGTGGCTCATAGATTTCATTGACTAGTTCAATAAATGGCTGTTTATTTCTAGTTCTAAAATACTCATTTAAAGTGTTGAAATACCTTTCAGACAATGATTCATCATATTCCTTAAATGCTCTTACTAAACTTTTCCCACGTCCAGTCCACCGTTTGTTAAAGCGCAGAATAAAATCAGCAACCTGTGTAGAAAGTAAATTAAGTGTCATCATAGCCTCATCATCATTTTTCGAATCAACAAAATCATCAAGTAAATCATACACAAAATAACGTGATAATCGAATAAATTCAGGCGTTAATGTTTCTGGACCTACATTTAAATAATCAATTGCAACTTGTTTTACGGAATTAATCGCTGGATGTTCCTTTAAAACAATTCCATCATTGATCATACTGGCTAAAACAGGTCGTCCACTTTGTTTTTCTTTGGCAAAACATTCTTTGTAGGATAAATAATTATGTAAAAACGATTCAATTTTCCAATCATATCTTACATAACTTTCTCTAGTATTAGGACGGTCTTCGTAAAAAACGATGATATCCAAATCGGAACTTTCTGTCGCTAACCCCTTCGATACACTTCCAGCTAATAAAGCAAATTGACAATCTCCGTGAAACTCTTCAATAAAACGTTTTGCTGCATCTATTGCTTCTAATTTCATTTCTTTATCCCCCAAAATATCATTACTACTATCACAATCTATTAATTATGATTTTAATAAAAATTCGTCGAATTTTATTCTTTTCCTTTTATAATTTTGTTCGACTAAACTGCCATTAAGTGACATAAAAAAATCGACTTAAAAGCCGATCAGGTTGTACAACTAATGCATCAGCTAGTTCAATAAGGATTTTTTATTCATAAAACCTACCTGATAAGAGAATTACCGCAAATTCCTTCCAACTTGGAATCTGACAATATATCTGTATCTGTCATCCAAGCTTCCATTGCTTCTAAATAAGCCTCAAGAGTTATATTTTCCCATTCTTTGTCATTTGTATCTATGTCTGACCTTAAGGATTCAACAAACCTTATGAAATCATTTTTTGTTTTTACATTTTCACACTTTTCCCAAATATCCATTCTAATTACTCCGATCGCATCAAATGTTGTATGTAACTAAAGCATCAGTTAGTTAAATAAGGTTTATTCTCTATAAAGTAAGTTCTTCAAACCTACAGCTAGAGAATCTCACTCTATTATCGAAAAATATTGTATCTGGAGCATTAGTAGTAGAAATCGCATCCTCACCATACCATTCCCATTTATTGACAAAATTTTTAAGTATTAACTCCGCTTTTGAAATATTTATTGGACTAACTGTTTCAATATCAAAAACTATTTTATACCAGCCATCAAACTTCCAATACGCTTCTTTTGAGAATAGCTTAAAAGAAGACATATATTTGTCATTTAATTTTAAGTATTCATTCATTATTAATAAAGCCTCTTCTTCGTTGTTACATTCTATAAATAATGTAAGTCTGAGCATTTTTCCTCCCTAAAACCCTTTAGTGATAATTGGATTTAAATATAATTCTACAATACTGCACTTAATCCTTGTTCAACTAAACTGCAATTTACTTTAATAAGAAAAAAGCTACCGAAGCAGCTTAAGTTTGTTCAACTATTGCATCAGTTAGTTGAATTAGATTATTCACTATGTATTTCAAAGCAAAAGTAGCCAAATGCAATATCTTCCTCTCTTAAATTCATTTCTGATTTTGCAATGTCCATCATTTTGGGAAGAATTTCTTTTAAACTATTTTTAAATCTTCCGAGTGCAATTTTATATGAAGTTACATCACTGTTTTTGCATAAAGGATATAATATTTCTCCCAATTTGAAATCATTAATTGTTCTTGGTCGAACTACCGATTCCAAGCATTCAGAAATATGCAGCCTTTGGTCTTTTTCATCAAAGGATTCTCTACATTCTATATAAAACATATATTCTTCGTATTCAATTTGCATATCTAATTGTTCATTAATATAGAATGGCGTAATTCTTATGTACTCGGTAGTAGAGTTAGAATTTATTATTTCTTCTAAAATACTTTTCAAATCTGTAATGGTCGGAAAATACCTATATTTCCCTTTATAGTAAGTGGTATGATTATAGATAATTTCGTTAATTATACTTTTCTTTTTCCTTAGCATCATTCAACACTTCCCATTAAAATAAGTACTTATTTTTTACCATTTCTAATTCAACTATCCTGCCATTTACTTGAATAAGAAAACGATCCTCGTTATAGAAGAAACGCATGCGTTAGTTGAATAGCGGTCATAAGTACCAGGCATCTTCTGTGAATTCATTCCATTCCACTTTAAAACTTTTCGCCTTAAGTTTAATACTACAAAAATTATTTGTTTTCCAGTCTGTACCAAACATTTCATATATGAAATGTTCATCAACAGGCTGTTGCTTTACTTCTAAAAATTCCATTTCATTCAGGTCAGTGAGACGGACTTCTTTTTCCTTATCATCATCTAAAAAGATTATTGCTTTACTAACTTCAACTTTGTTGAAAGTAAGTCTACACTTATCTGTTGATTTTGCTACTTTATAAGGATTAAGAGGATGTTCATTAGAAATGTAAATAAACTCAAAATCAATAGTGACAATATCTTTTTCAATCTTTATTTCCTCAACGATACAATCGTGAAAATCCAAGAATTCAAAGTAATCGTTTGTTGTTTCATATTTCCATGGGTTCACAACCAGCCCACCTTTCTTACCAAACTAAAGCATTAGTTAGTGCAATAAAATTTAAATTCCCTACCTGTTTTAGCTTGAAAGTTTATCTACTTCTTTATTATGTTGGAACACACCCCAAAGTAATACGATTGATATGATAAAATCAGTAACTTCAAAAGAATGAAACAAAAAAAGTATGAGTTGCAATAATATCGCAGTTAATATAATTAAATAAATGTTAATTTTCTTTGGGTATATTTCAGCACTTTTTTTCAATAATTCCCCCTCCTAATTCCAGTATATTTCTCTTTATTTGTTAAATTTCCTTCTTCAATTAATCTGCCATTTTGTTCAATAAAAAAGGATCGACAAAATCGTCGATCACGTTTCACTTTATACAACTAATGCATTAGTTAGTTGTATAACTCTTCACTGTTTTTACATATTTAAACAATGTGTAGAATTAAGAAATCTATTTTCTTTTGAAAATCCAAGGGAAGTATAAAATTTATCAGCTTGTTCTGTATTAGTATGAAGCACTAAAACTTTATAATACTTTTTTGCTTCGTTAATTATCCTTTTTAACAACAGGCTTCCAATACCGTTTCTCCTATACTCTTTACTAACATAAAACCTTCTAAGTCTACCGATATATTGTTTATTCGAAAAAGGGTCTTTATTTAATCCACCAACGGCAACTAATTCACCTTTTTCATTAAAAACACCAAATAAAACCTCGCCTAAATTGTTAAAAGTATTAGTACCATTTTTATAATCATTTACTAATCTTTCTACCATACGAAAACCCTCATCTTTGCTTTCCTTCACTAAAAATGTTAAATCAACATATAACAAATTTTTTATTTGTTTTACTTCTAACTCTTCCATATCTTCCTCCATCATACTTGATTTGATATTAAGTTTTTCTCGTAAACCTATTAAAATCCTTCTTCCACTAAACTGCCATTTTGTTGAATAAAAAAAGCCGCATATAAGCAGCTCGTGTTCTTCAACTATTGCATGCGTTAGTTGAATAAGGAAATTCAGTTTATTTCTATTTTTAAATTGCAACTTTGTTCACCCACTCTGTACGACGCTTCGTTCTTTACACGCGGACGAGTGCAGTGAGGAGCGCGTTTATTTCGCGGCCATGGCCTTTGCGAAATCTTCGTCGTTGTAGCGGACGTGTACGATCTTATGATCGTCATTGACGTTAAATCGTCCAGTTACCTCAATTGTCTGGTCATCCTTGCCGCTCTTTTTGGCAACAAATGTGACGGTATAATCATACGCGCCTTTTTCGCCTTTCACCGCATTCACTTTCGCATCCTTGTATGCTAAGGTGAACCCGTTTTTGTGCGCTTCAAATGTGAAGCGAAGTGCATACGCCGAAACAAACGATTCGAACGATGCATCCGTGAAATACTTCTTGAACTCTTTATTCGTGTAGGCTTCGATACCAGCAGGCGGATTCGGTGATTCAAGTGCCTTCTTCAAATCAGCATCTGGACCGGTCACCTGTTTTTCTAACACCGTTTTGATCATCGCAATGTTCGGATCAACCTGTTTCTTTTTCGATGTGTTACCTGATGTACAACCTGCTAAAGCTAATATGCCAACTAACAAGATACTCAGTAAAATTCGACTTTTTTTCATCGCTATACTCTCTCCCTTCGCTATGCTCGCTCGCTCCGCTCTTCGTTTCATTCCTTCGTCATTCCACTCTGTTTTCACGGGCGGACGAAGCGAAGCAAGGAGCACGTCGAGGAGCACTTTCCAATATTTTCTAGTTACTTATAGTATTCGTCCTTTTGCTCATTAATCCCTTCTTCGCTACACTCGGCACATAGGATTTTAGATAATCCTTATTCCACTAAACTGCCATTATGTTGAATAAGATAAAGCGATCTTCTATTGAAGTATCTCAATACGTTAGTTCTATAGGCATGTTTTAATTCAATGTGATTAAATTTATGTTATATGAAAATGTTTTGTAAACTGGATATGATTAATCACCAAAGATTGCCCAAAGTCCAAAAGAAAAAATTTCTAATAGATAGGGGAAAATGTAGGGGAAGCTGACAAATAAAATAAATAAAGAAATTGCAGTTCGTTTTTTCCCGATTACTATGAACCAAATAATGAACCCCAAATAGACAAAGGAATGGAGAAAATAGATATAAAAAAAGCGAGTGAATATTTCAATAAAAGATCCTATCCCAATTCCAGCCCAAATGCTTCCTTTACCCTTTTCCTTAACTTTTTTCATTCGGTTCATTCACATCATAACCCCCAACGAAATAGTTTGAGTCTCACTTTCAAACTGATGGTATTAAACACTATATGTAGGGGTGAATTGTTTAGACTATTAGCCAACTAAAACAACTCCTCAGCAATTATGAGTTTTTTTCTAATGTTTTCTGTTACTCTCTCTTCTTTTCATGTTTATTAATAAACTAAAACTGTCATTTAGTCTAAAAAAAACACCAAAGTAGTCAATTGTTGAGCTAAGGCATCAGTTAGTTACATAAGAACTTTTACATTTATTAATTTAAAATAACCTCTAAACCATCTTGCAAATGATAAAAAGTATTAAATAAAAGGTAGCATATTTTATGATTTTCCCCTTTGTCCATTCGTTATTTTTATAACAAAAAGAACCTCACAACGAATGTTGTAAGGTTTTGTTCTTCATGTGCGATTTGTTTGGTATCCAGATTACCAGATAAGGAAATTTACATTCGATCAACATTTAAGATGTGAACCTTGAAATGTGGCTTGATGTTCATTTTAGGATAGTCCTTTTCCCAATTTAATTTCCGCCAAATTTTTGGGTGAAACGCCTTAATCCTTTCACCTACCCCAACCAAATCACAATTCGCTTTTTGCATGATTTGAATGGTCTCCAAAGCCTCTTTTTCTAACTGTTTACCCAATATTTTTTCGATTTTATTCACATATTTTGCATCAAGTTGGTGATATGCTTTTCCTAAATCGATTGCATTGATGTCGATATTAACATTGAGTTTAACTTTTGGTGGTCTTTTTGATTGTGGTATTACACGTAACGTTGAAGTTCCTTTTTTTAATGAAAAGCTATAACTATGATAAGCGTTCTTTTCCTCACTAACTTTCTCTAATTTACCACTATATCGTTGTCTTCCTTTTTCTCTCCCATTTAGTAACATCGTCATACGCAATTGTTCTTTATTGAGTTCTACATCTGTATTTTTCCCATGGCTAAATAATAGAGCACCATCTAATTCTGTACCTTGCTCTTTTTGCTTCACAACAGGAATCGCAAGGTTTGTTAATTCGTCTTCTTTTGATTGCAATAATTGCATCATCGTCACACTAGGAATGATACTATTCTTATCTAACGCCTTGTTAAAGGTAACTAAATTCCCTGCGAACTTTCCATTCTCTTTCGGAGCTGTCTGTAAAAATGTTGCTAAGTCGCCCTTGAATAGAATAACCGGTGTGTTAATCGACGAATACGGTGCATGTAGTAAAAAATTAAGTTTCGAAATGGGATCGTTTTTCATAAACGATTCACTCATCAAGTAAATGCCCGTGCTGATCCCTAAAAAAGGAGCTTGATCGATATACTCCCCTTGACCAATTGCTTCAACAAGACTAGGTCCTTTTAAGACAACCGTCTCAGAAACTGGTTCACCTGAACCTAGACCGGTACTTTTTATGTTGGTGATGACATAATGTAATTCTACTTCACGATTCATTTCATTCCAATCGGCTCCTGCTATTTCGACAAATTGTAAATTTCTTAACGGTAAGCGATCCCAACAACCTGTTAAAAGCGGCAACAACAAAAGTAAAATGGCAACTTTCCTCATCCTTTCGCCACCTTTTCACGTAGAATCGAACCAAACAAAACAACGGTTGGTACCACGACGATCATGATGAAAGAAATAACATTGTGAACTTCGGAATAACGAAAAATTCGTTGTCTATCAGCGCAAAAGCAAGCTATGACAATGCCAATAACGGCAATCAACCAAACCAATAAAGAATGACGCTTGATTTCATTTTTTCGTATACTTGCAACATAACGCGCGGACATAAACAAATACAGATAGACGGTTGCTGTAGTAACAGATAACCAAATTGTGATAAAGACGATATCTAAACTTTGCACAACAGGCCATCTAAATTTACGAAGGATGAACACCATCGGTTCTGTGATGGTATCCAATTGTGTTTCGCTAAAATTATAGGTGACGATGATGGCCACCAGCGCATAAAAGAACGTGGTGATTCCGTTTGCTAAAGACATTGCAAATAAGATCTCAATCTTTTTTTTACACTGTACAAATGGAAAAACATATAGAAGTAATTCGAATCCAGTATACGCCCAAAATGTTGGAATCGAGTCCTTTAAGACTGCCCCAATTCCATGTGTGCCAATTGGTAATAAGTGAAGCCAGCTCCCTTTCCCCATACCACTTATGATGATAATCGCTGCACAAATAACAAACAATGTAAGGACGGATTGTGAGACGGTCGAAATACTCCTTAGCGAAGAAGATGCGGTATAAGCTGCCATCAGAAACGATAAACCGACAATTACAATCCACGGTGTTTCATACAAAACCCACCGATGAAGGATATCTGCATAAGAAATCACAACAATGATACAATTTTGTGCGCAAAAAAGGGCAAGCAAGAAGTTTAACATGACACCAATTGGTCTTCCAACAATCTGATAGAGATACTGCTGAAATGTTAATGTTGGATAACGCTTACCAAGTTGATAAATCAGAAGGATTACTAATTGTGCGAAGATTCCTCCGACCAAAACAGACATCCATGCATCATATCCTGAATGACGAGATTCTGCATATGGTATCGACAATACGTGTGCACCAATTTGCGTTGTAATCACAAGGCAAATCAGTTGGTTAATTGAAATCTTTTTGAGATGTATCATCGTCGACTACCCCTTTGGATCATTTAGTCTCGTCATATCTTTTGCGACACTTTCAATTGGTCGTTTTGTCAGATGTTTGATTGGTGCTCGAAACAAGGTATCTTTTAACGCATCTCTTGTAAACCACGCATAAAAATAAGGAATCCCTATAGTGTGAATCCGAGCTAAATGTGTTAATAACAAAAAGAAACTGATCTCTAACCCGATCAATCCAAAAATAGACGACATCACTAAGAAAGGATACGTTATGATTCGCGCGACATTACTCATTTCGTATGAAGGAATAATAAAGGAAGATACACCCGTGATCGCCGTCACAACGACCATCATGTTTGAAATCAGATTCGTTTGAACAACGACTGTCCCAATGACAATTCCACCAACCACCCCAATTGTTTGACCAATTGGACTTGGTAATCGAACGGCTGATTCACGTAAGATTTCAAGCGTAACAAGCATGACGATCGCTTCTAAAATCGGAGGTAAAGCAACCAATTGCATTGAACTTTTAAGTGACAAGGCAATTTCAAATGGAATAATTCGTGGATCAAATGTTACGAGCGCTACATATAATCCTGGTAATGAAATAGCAAAAATGAAACAAATAATCCGAAGGAAACGAAACGTACTTCCGACGATCCAACCAACTTGATAGTCATCTGGTGTTTGAAAAAAGGACCAAAATGAAACCGGAAGAATTACACTTTCCGGCGACCCATCTGTTAAAACGACCATTTTTCCATCCATTAGATACGATCGGATTCGGTCTGTCCGTTCAGAGATGAGAAATTTCGGAAATAGTGAAAATTTATCATCACTTATTAATTCCTCTATAAAACCAGGTGACTCGACATAATCGATGTCGATACTGGCGATTTTTTTCTCCAATTCCATTAAGACAACTTCGTTCGCTAATGAATGCAAGTATAAAACAGCTACTTTTGTATTCGAACGACGCCCAACTATGTAACTTTTTACGATCAGATCTGGTGTTTCCGCTAATTTGCGTAACATGTTTACATTTGTATCGATATTTTCATTTAGTGCTTTATGAGAACCACGTAACACACGTTCATTCATTGGAATGGTAACGGTACGTTCATTTGTTAGTTCAGTGTCTAATAGATAACAGATTGGTTCTCCATTTTTTTGAACCACCGTTTTTCCTGCGACTAGTGCTTTTGATACGTCAGCTAACATTTCAGTTTCTTGATAATTAAGAATGTTTACCGCTTCACGAACACTCTTGTACTGGTTATGAAGTAACGGGCGGATGATGTGTTCTTGCACGACAGCTGAGTCAATCATCGTATCTAAGTAGTAAAGACGGTACCATTCTTCCCCAACTCGAACATCACTTGTTTTAAAATCGGAGGTATGACGTAACATCTCTCTGAATTTTTTTTCGTTTAAATCTAGAAACGATTCCGTTTTCATGAAGAACCTCCTACTCAATAGTTATGTTTAGTCTTCCATTCATTTGGGTAAAAATACCATAATAAAATTAGATTATACCGTTCATCAAAAAAATGACCCATCTCACGAAGACCGTGAGATAGGTTTTGTTTTTCACAAACGAACACGTAACGGTGCTGGTTCAATTAACCGAAGGGCTTTTGTGTTGACGTTTGAACTACTTGCAGTAAATTTGGATTGTCAGCTAACGATTTTCCGTACGAAGGGATCATATCCGTTAGCTTCGGTGTCCCTCTTCCATACGGTTTGGATAACATTTTTTTAAACATCAAGCATGACATGTACAGCCGGCGATGTACTTGGTGAAGCCCCAAGGAGTGCTGCAACCGAACTATCGCTTGCTATGACGACTTCTGTCTCGAATTGAAGGGTACCTTTTCCCCCTTCTGGCGTATCTTTATTACTTGCACCCGTTGACCCCCAACAACTAATTCCCAGTCTTTACTTTTTGCCGTTGAGATGAACTCTCGTAACTCATCCGTCCGCTTTTCGTTCGAAAGGAGAACTTTTTTCGTCAAACTCTAGCTATTAATAAAAAAAGGTATACCCACACGGTATACCTTTTTTTACTTATAAATTGTCTATATAGATTAGGCATCATAAAGTTGCCAAACGGCAAATTTATGATACTAATGACAAAAACATAAAAAAACCACCAAACAGTATGTATTGGTGGAGACGGTGGGAGTCGAACCCACGTCCAAGAATATCGGCACTTAAGCTTCTACGAGCGTAGTCACTGTATTAGAAATTCGCATACCATTCGGCCCAATGACAGGCTTCCTGATAGCTAGTCTGATTAATCTCTTCCATTCCCCTCAGACGGCGAAGTCCGGCGTAGCCCACTAATGAGTGAACCCCTCTAAGCTATGCACATGGGCGATACATAGGAGGAGCCTTTAGTGCAATTAAGCAGCTAAAGAGAAATTGTTGTTTTTGCCAGTTATTGGCTTTTGCGTTTTAACGAGGCCGACCCCTCGACTCGCGACTTAAGCTCGAACTACCCCTGTCGAATCCGTAACGCCCCCATATAAAATGCTCACAAAACTTATTTCAGTTCTGTTCGCTATGAGTGACTTACGAAGCATAAAGCAAAGGCTTCATAATCTATAAAATCTGCACATCGTGCTAAATTTTTGTTGGTGATTAACTTACAAACTTATTATAGCATATCCATCTCAAGTTGCAATTAACAATTGTTTCTAAAGAAAAACTAAAATTCCAATGCTTCAACATTTATCCAATTAGATTCTTTGACGATCTCTGAATGCACGCTCTACTTCACGTTTTGCTTCTTTTTTCTTTAAATCATCACGTTTATCATATTGTTTCTTCCCTTTACCTAATCCAAGTAATAACTTAGCATAACCATTTTTCAAATAGATTTTTAAGGGTACTAAAGTATAACCAGTTTCTTTTGTATAACCGATTAACTTCACAATTTCTCTATTATGTAGTAATAATTTTCGAGTACGTAATGGCTCGTGATTATAGCGATTACCTTGTTCATATGGACTTATATGCATATTATGAAGCCATACTTCTCCGCCTTGAACGCGAGCAAATGAATCCTTTAAATTAGCTTTTCCAGCGCGCAACGATTTTATTTCAGTACCTTGTAATACGATACCTGTTTCATACGTTTCTTCAATAAAGTAATCATGATACGCTTTTTTATTTTGAGCAATTACTTTCCCTTCACCTTTTGGCATAATTAACACCTCTCTATCTTTACTTATTTTACCATAATTTGAACTAAAATAGTCAATAAAGCAGTGGACAAGATGTCCACTGCCGTTGGGTTTTTATCGTTTTTTATTACCTTTTGCTACTTTTTCATAAAAGGGTTTGTTCTTTTTGCTCTTACTTTTACTTTTCGTTGGATTAAAACGATCGTCACGTTTATTTCTCGTCGATTTTCCGTTACGACCACTATCTTTATCGTCACCTCGAGTTGAGCTATCTCCTCTAGGTGAACTATCTCCTCGTCTTCCACGAGAACGACCACTGCTAGAGCTATCTCCATTTCGATCTGATGAACCTCTTCCGCGTCCGCCTCGTCCTCTGCCGCCACCAGAGCCACCACCAAGATTAACTGGTCCTCTACCGCCGCTTCTACGAGGTTTATTCGATTTCATGCCAACAATCTCAAAATCGATTGCTCGTTCTTCTTTATTAACATTCACTACGCGAACAGCTACTTCATCACCGATTCTGAATACTTTCCCTGTTCTTTCACCAATCATCGCGTACGAACGCTCGTCATAGTTATAGTAGTCATCGGATAAATCAGCAACTCGAACTAATCCTTCGATCGTATTTGGAAGCTCAATAAACATACCGAAATTTGTTACAGAGCTAATAATCCCTTCATACTCTTCGCCAACTTTATCAAGCATGTATTCTGCTTTTTTCAAGTCATCCGTTTCTCTTTCTGCTTCAACTGAACGACGTTCCATATTAGAAGTATGCTCAGCGATTGCAGGTAGTTTATCATCCCATTCACGCTTTGTCTCACTATCCATTTTTCCTTCGATTAAATATTTGCGAATTAATCGATGGACAATTAAGTCCGGATAACGACGAATCGGCGATGTGAAATGAGTATAATACTCCGCTGCTAAACCAAAGTGGCCAAGATTGTCAGCCTCATACTTAGCTTGTTTCATTGAGCGAAGCATAACTGTTGAGATAACAGTTTCCTCCGGTTGCCCATGAACCATATCAAGAACTTGTTGCAACGCTCTCGGGTGAATTTCGTTACCAGCTCCTTTTACTGTATAACCAAATGATGCGATAAATTCAAAGAATCGTTGAAGTTTCTCTTCTTTCGGGTCCTCATGCACTCGATACATAAACGGTACATTTAGCCAGTGAAAATGCTCAGCAATTGTTTCATTTGCTACAAGCATAAATTCTTCAATCAGTTTCTCTGCAGTTGAGCGCTCGCGTATTACGACTTCAGTTGGATGACCTTCTTCATCAACAAGCACTTTTGCTTCTTTAAAATCAAAATCAATTGCGCCGCGTGTCATACGTCTACTACGCAATATTTTTGCTAGCTTAGCCATTTCTTCAAACATCGGCACTAACGGTTCGTAGCGATCACGTAAATCAGTATCTTGTTCATCTAATATTTTATTAACATCGCTATATGTCATTCGTTCAGTTGTTTTAATAATACTTTCAAAAATTTCGTGTTTAACAACTTCACCTTTTTGATCGATTTCCATCTCACATGAAAGGGTAAATCGATTTACTTTAGGATTTAATGAACAAATTCCATTAGACAAACGATGTGGAATCATTGGAATAACTCGGTCAACTAAGTAAATACTTGTTCCTCGGTCATATGCTTCTTGATCAATTGGAGAACTATCAGTCACATAATATGAAACGTCTGCAATATGTACACCTAGTTTATAATGACCATTTTCAAGCGCTGTAACGGTAACGGCATCGTCTAAATCCTTCGCATCCGCTCCATCAATCGTTACAATCTGTTCATCGCGAAGATCACGACGAGTACCAATTGCAGACTCATCAATCTCATCAGGGACAGCATTTGCTTGATCCATTACTTCTTTAGGGAATTCTTGTGGCAAATCGAATTTATGAATTACTGATAATATATCAACACCAGGATCATTTTTATGTCCTAGAATTTGAACGACAATACCCTCTGCGTTTTTCCCATTCTCAGGAAACTGAGTAAGTTCTACAACAACCTTGTGGCCCTCCACAGCCCCTTGAGAATTACTTCTTGTAATAAAAATATCGCTTCCAAATCGCTTATCATCAGGAATTACGAAACCGAAACTTTTCTGTGCTTGGTAAGTACCAACCATTTTTGTTTGGCCACGTTCTATAATTTTTACAATTGTTCCTTCTCTACGCGCATCACTTTTCTCTTTTGTAATACGAGCGAGAACGATATCTCCATGCAGGGCACCATTTAAGTCTGATGGTGGAATAAATACATCTTCTGCTCCAGTTTCTTCTGGAATGACGAAAGCAAAGCCTTTAGCATGGCCTGTCAATTTACCTCGTACTAAATTTGATTGGTCAGGTAAGCTATATTTATTATTTCGAGAACGTACAATATAACCCTCATCCTCTAAAATGACGAGCGTTTTTACTACTTCTCGGAAGTCATTTGCTTCTGTTAACCCCATAGCCTCTTCTATACCTTGTATATTTAAAGGCTTATAGTCAGCGCTTTTCATTAGTTCCAATAATTTTTCTTTCCATTGCTGATTCATACTTTTCCCTCCTTTTTCGTTTAAAGGGTATTTAGTTTAAGTTTGTCCAGAAAGATATCATTCTACCATTCCAATTCATTTAAAAATGCTAGTACATCTTCATGTAACAAGTCTTTCTCTTGTCCAAGCGTTATAACATGGGTAGAGTTTTCATACCATTTTAATTTTTTCTGATCAGATTGTACTTCATTGTAAATTATGTTTGCACTGTCTGTATTAATCATTTCGTCTACAGTAGATTGTACGACAAATGTAGGTGCATAAACCGTATCAACATTTTCGCGAACTTCTTTAATTAAACCTTGAAGTGCTCTTAATGTATTCATCGGAGTTTTTTTAAACTCTTCCATTTCTACTTCAATTTGTTCAGGGGATTTCCCTTCACGTTTTTTAAACTCTCTTGTATATGCTAAAACACCTTCATACATAATTTCTTCGCTTTTTATGTACATTGGTGAACACATCGTAACAATCCCATTCAACGGAACCGTATAACCTAGTTTTAATGCAAAAACTCCACCTAATGATAATCCTACTGCCGCTATCTTTTGATGGCCTTTATCCTTTAAAAATTGGTAAGCATCCATTACATCCTTCCACCAGTCTTCAGGACCTGTATGAACAAGCTCATCTGGTGGTACACCATGACCTTTATAATGTGGTGCATGACAAGTATATCCTTGTTTTTCTAAAAAACGTCCAAGCATACGTACATCTGCTGAATGTCCTGTAAATCCATGTAATAATAAAACTGCTCGATCTCCACCTTCAAATGTAAATGGCTTCGGCATTGTTACTCTCATATATACTCACTCCAAAACTTTTCTATCCATTTTTCTTTCATTACTTCATATTTTACCTTTAATCGTTCAATTCAATATTAAATAATCAATAATAAGAATTAACTAATTTTACGTAAAGAAATTGTCATTTTATTTTACCTTTCAATTCAATTATTTACCAATAAACAGTTTTTTTAAATAACTTGTTATGATTTAATAAAAGGTGTGGTAATAATAATGTTGGTAATTTAAACAACTCAAGGAGGATACGTTATGTTTAATAATGTTGAAGAATTTATTACTGAATGGAAACTAGAAGAAGGAAACACAATCAAATTACTTAATGCTATGACAGATGAATCTCTTGATCAAGCAATTGGTGATGATTTTAGTTCTTTAGGAGAATTAGCTTGGCATATTACAACAGCAATTAAAGCAATCATATCACAATCAGGTTTACAATTCGAAGCATCTACGAATAAAGAAGATATGCCTGGAACAGCGAAAGAATTAGCAGAAAAATACGCTGAAGTAAGTAAAGCTATGATTGAAGCAGCACAAAATGAATGGAAAGAAAATGATCTAAAACAAATTATTAACGCATTTGGATTCCTTGAAATGCCGATTCACGCATTACTACGTATGGCAATTCAACACCAAACTCATCACCGTGGCCAAATGACTGTATTAATGAGACAAGCTGGATTAGCTGTTCCAGGAATGTATGGTCCAAGTAAAGAAGAATGGGCTGCAATGAGAGGTTAATTTTTTGGGAAAATCGAGACAACCTATTTAACGGTTGTCTTTTTTCGTGCTTTTAATTGATATGTGGATAAGTAGCTGCTTCCCCTTGAAATTATGAGGAATTATTAAAAGAAATACGAACAAATTATGTCTTTTGTTGATAAAGTTGTGAACTTTATTGATATATACACTTTTTTTGTTGATAAACAACCGAAATTTGTTGATATAACTCTAATTTTTATTGATAAACCGTTTAGCCTTATATAGTGGCGCCTGTTTTGCCTAAAAATTTATAGAAAAACACAAAAAGCCCGCTAGGAACCCAAACTTCCTCGCGAGCTATCATCAATTTTGGGACAACTTCCTACTCCTAGTCATTAAGAAAAATATCTTCTTGCTTAAGAGAAGTAATTTTTCCTGTTTTTGCATCAATATCCATAGAATGATTAATATGGTCCTTCATTACTTCAACACTGTAATGGTATTCATTATCGTCCTTTTCCTTTTCAATCTCAGTAATCGTACCATTGTTTACTTGGTCTAATGCAATATCTTTTGCCTGTGAAAGTGTAATAACAAATTCATTTTTATATAATAGATTTAGCGCTTGATCGTCTAAAAGGTCTCGGTCTTTTTCTTCTTTTTTAATTTTTGCATTTTTTGCATTTACAATTAGCGTTTTTTTATGATTTTTCTCAAATACTTCAACTTCATATGTAGATTTATTTTCTTTATCAATACTTGTTACTACTTTAGTTGGATCTTTTTCAATTTTGGATACTACTTCTTCTTTTGAAAGATTAGGGCGATTAGGATTATGACTACTACAACCACTTGCAAATAATCCAACTGCTAATACTAAAATCGTTGTTTTACTGTATATTTTCTTCATTCTTTTCACCTATTTTTTCTACGTATTTGTTGTTAAGTATTTACTAACTATAAGCTTCGTATTACAAAAACAAATCCCATTTAGACTAACTTCAGTATAATAAAAAAGGCACCCCTACAGGTGTCCGATTTATTACAATTTTAGTAAAAATAAAAAAGCCACCCCTCTAGGCAGCTTGTTTATTACAGTTTAAAATATGTTACAGCAATTGTTAGAATGAAGAATAAAACTGCTACAACAACTGTTATTCGTTGTAAAACTAACTCAAAACCACGAGCCTTTTGCTTGCCAAACAGTTGCTCAGCACCACCAGATATCGCACCTGATAAGCCGTTACTTTTACTAGATTGAAGCAGAACAAGAACAATCATAAGTACTGAAACAATAATTAATAGTACAGATAAAAACGTATGCATTTCTTCACCTCCACAGTAAAATACTGTTACTTCCTATTCTACTATGAAGAATACTATACTTCAATATGTGAGTACAATACTTATTTATTGATTTATTATAGTTTCATCTATCCAAGTTTTCACATCATGATGAACTTCATCTTTATTGATTTCATGAAGCATCTCATGGCGACCTTCTTCATATAATTTTAATTTTACATTTGTACATCCATTATCTTTATAAAGCTGATAGACCTTCTTTACACCAACGCCATTTTGACCAACTGGATCTTTATCTCCTGAAAAAATATAGATTGGAAGAGAAGTCGGTGTCTTCTTTATTTCTGCTTTACGATGTATCGTTCCAATGCCTCTTAACAGTTCACGGTAAAAGCTGGAAGAACAGATAAAACCACAAAACGGATCTTTTAAATATCGTTCAATCTCGGCTTCATCTCTAGTTAACCAATCATATCTCGTTTTTGGAAATTTAAAATGATTATTGAAGTTCCCAAAAGTTAAAAAATCTAATACTTTACTCCTCTTGCTAGCACCAATTAAAAATGCTTCAGCACTCGAAACAAAGACCCCTAATTTTCTTAACATGCCTGGATCGCATCCAGTTCCAGAAATAATTAGGCCATCATATAAGTTTCCTTTTAATTGAACAACTCTTCTACTTAAATAAGAGCCCATACTATGTCCAAATAATATCAATGGAATATCCTTTAGTTCTTTTCTAATCATCTTACTAATAAAAATGATATCCTTAGCTACTTCTTCCCAACCGATTTCTTCACCAAAAAAACCAAGATCATCTTCAATTACAGCAGTTTTCCCATGACCCCTCTGATCATGAATAAAGACTGCAAATTGATTATGAACTAAATATTCAATAAATTTCTCGTAAGCTCCACCATGCTCTGCCATTCCATGTACAATTTGAATTACAGCAATTGGTTCAGCAGGAATATACTTTCGCAAATAGATTTTAGTTCGATCCTTCGCCGAAATTAATCCTTCCCAATTATTCATTTTTATGCCCCTTCATCTCATATGTTGTAAAAGATACTAAAAAGAAAAAACAAATGAAATAGATTATTTCTATTCGTATGTTAATAAATGAAAATTCATCACCTAATAGTCTCCAAAAAACAATTGCTATTGAAAGAATAACAATAATAAATGGAAGTAAATATGTTTTAATAGTATACCAAATAAAATCTTTTAAGTATGCGAAAAAGTTCATAATTATCCTCCCAACTATTCGTCACCCATATCCCTAATTCAATATTAATTCAATTTTTATTTTTCTTGAGGTAATTTTCTAACAAATTTTCATCCATTTAATGAATTTTTTATGTCAAAGTTGAGTAATATTTTTGAAGATTTTTTACGAAACAAGTTTGGCATTAATTTTAAAAAATCGATAAATAAACACAATGAATGGGGGATTCGAAATGAAAAAAGGCATACAAATGTTTTTAAGCATTGGCTTTTCTATTGTCATGTTAGTGTTATTTGTCATTTTTATCATGAGAGATGATCATTATCGATACCCAATTGCGTTAGGTGGCATCGCTTGTGCGCTCGTTCCACTCATATTAGATAAGATTTTTAAAGTCCGATTTGCACTACCGTTTATTCTCTCTTATTTTGCTTTTTTAATAGGCTCATTATGTCTTGGTTCAATGCTCAGATTTTATCATTTAGGATGGTGGGATACGTTTTTACATTTTCTAAGTGGAACACTAGTCGCGTTTTTAGCAATTGAATTAATGGGAAAATTGACAACAAAACAGTCTCAGAGTGAAATGTCTGCTGGATTTATTTTTTTATTTGTATTTACTTTTGGCGTATTTTGCGGAGCCATGTGGGAAATTTGGGAATTCAGTAGCGATCAATTCCTTGGAACTAATACTCAAGGTGGAGGTAATTTTGACACAATGACAGATATAATTGCAGACTCAGTCGGCGCACTCATTATTGCATTTTGGAATGCTAGTAGATCGAGGAAAAAATAAGGTCATTTGGCTAAAATAAATCAAAATATAAATGACCTACGCGGAAAGGTAAAATTCCTTGTGGGTCACTTTTTTATTTCATTTTGCGTAAATCCCATTGTTAACCCTCCTCTATTATGTAAAAAATATATTAAACTCGTATGCATTTGGTATCGATACATACGAGATTTATAAACAAGTTTGCTAAAGAGTTATATGATTACTATGCAGATCAGGAGCATCATGAGAAAACCGCACAGATTTCAAAAACTCTAATAAAATAGTAAACTAACAAAAAAAGAGAAGGTTTTATCCCCTTCTCTTAACTTTTACTTATTCTTCATCTTCCCGCACATTATATGCCAAATTAAACAATTCAATCTGGCTATTATATTTTTCTTTTCCAATACCTTCTACATAGTGATAAACACCATTTTCATCTTGCTCACGTGCTTTTGCAGTATCGAAAAGCATCATAAGTAGAATGTTCATTATTCGCTTTTTTATATGGTCAGCAAATATCGGGAAAAAGATTTCAACACGTTTTTCCATATTACGAGTCATTAAATCCGCAGATGATAAAAAGATTTTCTGTTCTCCATTATGGTAGAAATAATAGATTCGACTATGTTCTAAAAATCGCCCGACAATACTAATGACACGAATATTTTCGCTTACACCCTTTAATTGTGGTCGTAAGCAACAAGTTCCTCGAACAATTAAATCAATCTTTACCCCAGCCTTTGACGCCTCATATAGCTTCATAATAATTTGCTTATCGGTTAAAGAATTCATTTTAGCAATTATTCGCCCATTGCCATACTGCCTATGAAATGCAATTTCCTCATCAATCATTCGAATAAAGTCGTGACGAATACTATAAGGAGCGACTGATAAATGCCTAAAGTCGGGTTTTTCCATGAATCCACTTAGAAAGTTAAAAAAATTTGTTGCATCTACCCCAATTTGACGATTAACAGTCATTAGTCCCATATCTGTATAAATTTTTGCAGTTGCATCGTTATAGTTACCGGTACCTAAATGGACAAATCGTTCAATTCTTCCATTCTTTTTACGAACAACAAGCGTGATTTTACTATGGGTTTTTAAATGAGTCATTCCATAAATAACATGGCAGCCTTCTTTTTCTAATTCCTTTGCCCAGTGCACATTGTTTTCTTCATCAAATCGAGCTTTTAACTCAACAAGAACAGTAACTTGCTTACCATTTTCCGCTGCACGTTTTAATGCCTCGATAATTGGGGAATCACCACTTACTCGATACAAAGTTTGTTTTATCGCTAGGACGCTTGGATCATTTGCGGCATCTAATACAAAATCTAATACCGGTTCAAATGATTCGTATGGATGATGTAGCAATATATCTTGTTCCATTATTTTTTCAAATATATCCTCATCGGATTCAAGATCTTGTGGAGGCTGTGGGATTAATGTTTCGTAAACCAAATGCTCTTTATATTTTTCTAATTCCTTATAAAAACTAAATAAAAATGTTAAATCTAACGGTCCATCTAGTTCATATACATCTTTTCCATGTACGTCTAGTTCTTCCAATAAATAGTTTAAAATGTAATCGCTCGCCCCAGATTGTCCTATTTCTAGTCGAACTGCCGAACCCCATTTTCGCTTTTTTAATTCTTTTTCTATTTCAAGAAGTAAGTCTCTAGCCCCTTCTTCATGAATTGTCATATCAGCATTTCTAGTAATTCGAAACTGCGCTACTTCTCGTACGATAAATCCTCGGAACAAAAGGTGGATATATGCAGTGATTGCATCTTCCAATAATATATAACAATGCTTTTCATCAAGTGTCGGTATTGATATAAATCTTTTTAATAATGAAGGTACTTGTACAATCGCAAATTTATTACGCTTTTCTTCTTCCTCTGCCAAGTCTTCTAAATAAACTGCCAAATTTAAACTTTTATTTAATAGCATTGGAAATGGTCTATACGCATCGATTGCCATAGGTGTAAGAACAGGAAGTACTTGTTCTTCAAAATATTGTTCTAAATATTTTTTTTGTCGATCACTAAGTTCATGATATTTTACTAAATGAACGTTCTCTTGTTTTAATTTTGGTATTAATGTTTCTCGGAAAGTTTTATATTGCAAATTCACTAGTTCATGACCAACTGTTGATATTTGTGAAAGCTGATGTTTTGGTGTTAAACCAGCCTTATTTTCTGGTTTATTAAACCCTGCTTTCACTTGATCCTTTAATCCAGCAACACGCACCATAAAAAACTCATCCAAATTCGAACTAAATATTGCCAAAAATTTCAAACGTTCAAGCAAAGGATTATGTACGTCCAAAGCTTCTTCTAAAACACGCTCATTAAAACCAAGCCAGCTTAATTCCCGATTATTATAATATTGTGGATCTGCTAACTCGATCTTCTTTTCCTTTACCTCTTTAGTCGCTATCATCATTTACACCCTTTTTTGATCATATTCTAGTTATAATTACTCTATTTTTAATTTATTTTTTCTACAAATTAATCCTACAATACTAAAATTTATGCAATATTAATAGAATGTTAAGTTATTGTAAATATATGAAAGAAATGTTATTTTTTACCATTCTTCTTATAAAGAAAACTAACCGATTGTCGAGCCTTTAGGTTAAGGCAGAGGATTAGTTGCACTTATACATCTACCTAAAATTGCTGATATTTCTTCACCGTTGCCAATTTATACTTTCTTAATGTATAACAAAAAAGCACAATCCGATTACTCAGATTTGTGCTCTTCGAAAAAAATTCGTATTGTCTTATTTAATAATTTTTCTAATTGTTTTTTACTTTTTTCGGCTTCTATTTCTTCAGCAGTCGAATCACCTAAACATTTAAGTAGCAAAATACGATCCTCGCCATTTACTTTAAGTTCAATATTCTTCACAGCTTCTCTCTTTGATGCGTTTAAACTATTAGCAAATTTTAAAAGAATCCCTAAAAATCGTAAATTCTTAAGTTCGTCTGATATAAACCAATCAAGAAACGGTTTACTATATTGCTTAAAGCTATTTTTATTTTTATAAGAAGCTATCAATGCTATTTTTATACGCTCTTTATGACTCAATCCTTCAATTGTACGATTAGCTAATAAATAGAACGTATGCTGACTACTTGATTCTTCTTCAATGTATTGCCCAATATTATAAACTCGTGCCGCTAGATTTAAATCTAATAAATCTTTAGGGCTTAGCGTGTATAGGTTAGCTTTACTAATTTGTTCTACTAATTGATTTACTAAAATCTTTATATGATTTACGTGATTACTATTTATATCATAATCTTGTTCTAAATCGCTAAAACTTTTATCCAGTACGCAAGGAAGCAATTTTCTTCCATTTAAAAGAAACTCTTCTATAAAGATCCCGTCTCTTAAACCTTTATTACTTAGAATAAAGTTCTTAGCATTTACGATTGAATAAAGCTCTTTAAAAACTTCAATTGCTGGAAGAATAATATCAACACGATCTTTTGATAAACCTTCAATTCTTAGAAAATCATCAAATGACAATGTTGAGAGGTGATTTTTAATATAGTTAATTTCTTCAAAATTCAACTCATATTGATGTATACCTGAGATTGGATAATCAACTAAACTTTGATGAATTTGCACTACATTACGTGCACTTCCTCCAATAGCAACAATTGGAACCTTCTTACCTCTGAGCCACTCTAATGATTCAAATTGCTTTTGTAAGTATTGTGTAAGTTCTTTCATTTCCTCAATAGTTGGAATATCATTGGATACAAAATCCTGTTTCAATGATAATGCACCAAATGGAAAACTATGATAATGAATCAGATCTCGATTCTTAAAATAAGTTACCTCAGTGCTACCTCCACCAATATCAATTGTAACTCCCTCATGTATTGGAGTAGAATTTACAACAGCAAGAAATCCATAAAATGCTTCTTCATACCCCGACAAAACTTGTAGTGTAAAATCAGTTTCATCTGCAACTAGTTTTATTATCTCATCTCGATTAATAGCCTGTCTAATCGTTGCAGTCGCAACACATTTAATCTGATTAATTTTATGATGACGAGTAATCTCTTGAAACATTAGAAGTGTTTTAAGTAGAATATTGACGCCTTCATTGTTCAAGATTTCTTTATCATTTAAATATTTACGTAATCGAGCTACCGTTTTAATATTCTCGACTTCTTTTATACGACCGCTTTTACTTTGTTCATAAATAACAAGTCTCATTGTATTCGAGCCTATATCAATGATCGCGTATTTCTCTTTCAATATATTATCATCCTTTATTTAAAAATTTAGTTAACTTTCTATTTCCTTCATTATATCAATAGATAGGGACTAAACTCACTTCCCTAAGTCAAATCATACTTTAGACCCAATTATTCTTACATTCAATTTACATAAAAATAACAAAAAATAAATAAACCCTGACTATTTTAAAATAATCAGGGTTTAAATGAACTTACTTTATAATTTTGCTTCGATTACGGCATTTTTCACGATTTTGAACATCGGTACCATAATGATAATTCCAATAACAAACAATAATGCTGAAACTTGATAAATAGAAACTAATGAAAAATGTTCCTTTAGTACTCCTGCTAAGCTCATAGTAATGACCATAGCCCCCATAAATAAAGGTGTTAGTATACCGTTCACTCTACCTACAAACTTTTCATCAGTATTTTTTAAAATAATTGTATTAATACCGATATGCAGTGCAGGCATAAACAACCCGATAAAAAATTCGGATAATAGCGTTAGCCAAAATACTTCAGACCAACCTATAACAAAGATCCCAATTGCATTAACTGCCATACCAATTAATAATAAAACATGCGGTGCTACCTTATTAGAAATTACCATAATTAGGCCACCACCAATAATCATTGCGGCACCATTTGCAGCGAATAACCATTGCAAATATCCCTTATCTAGTCCTAGTCGTTCCGTTACTAAAAAAATTGCTAGTGGATGAATAAGACCTATTCCTAATCCTGCTGCTGTAAATACTCCTCCTAAATAGACTAGTATTTTTCTAGACCAAACGTATTGGAATCCTAGCTTCATCTCTTCTACTAATGATGAAGTATGCTCTGATTTTTCTTCTTCTTGGTCTTTCGGTAACCTTGTTAACACTAAAGCTGACATAAGAAAAACTATACCTACAATCGCCATCGAAACATGCATCCCAGCTTGCTGAAAGACAAAAGTACCTAGAACTGGTCCTAAAATCATAAAAACTGCCATCATTGTTTGAAAGATGGACATACCAGCTTGCATTTGCTCACCTGGTACATGAACTTTAAATAATTTCATATTAGAAGGCTGAGAAAACTGAGACAATATCGCTGAAACTAATGTAGCAAAAAATATAAACTTCCAGCTTCCATATAATAGGGCAATCAGTATAACAAAAATAGATGCAGCACTTAAAAGATCACACCACACCATAGTACGCTTTGGTTTCCAACGATCGGCGAAGGTTCCACCGATAAAAGAAAAAATAAAAATCGGCGCAAATTCAGCAACTGAAATAAGTGATACAGCTGTTGCATCGCCTTTTGTCTTTTCCACAACAAATAATAAGATTGCAAAATTGCGAATCCAAATACCTACTTGAATAAACAAACCTGCTGCAAGAATTGTCTGGATGAAAGGATTTTTTAGCAAAGAAGCCATTGAAGGATTTGAAGCTGTTGAAGTAGTTGTATTCATTTGTTCCCCTCTCTTATTTTTAATACACTCCAATTTTCAATAAAAATTTATGACGAATGAACTACTATTTATAAGAACATATATTCTTATTTTAACATTAGGATTCTTTAATAATCAATCTTTTATTTTGATATACTCACTTTTTTTGATCAAAAGGACAGATACGAAAAAAATCGAAATAAAAAAAAGAGAAGGTGACGAACCTTCTCTTTTTACGTGTCTATAATGGATTATTTTTTTGTTAATGCACTTAGTTTTGGTTAAATTATTTTCTTAAGTTGTAGAAAGATTTTAATCCTTGGTATACTGCGCTATCGCCTAACTCGTCTTGAATACGTAATAATTGATTGTATTTAGCAATACGGTCTGTACGAGAAGCAGAACCAGTTTTGATTTGACCAGCATTTGTAGCTACTGCGATATCAGCGATTGTGCTGTCTTCAGTTTCACCTGAACGGTGAGAAACTACAGCTGTGTAACCAGCACGTTTAGCCATTTCGATTGCATCGAAAGTTTCAGTTAATGTACCGATTTGGTTAACTTTAATAAGGATTGAGTTAGCGATACCTTTTTCAATACCTTCAGCTAATTTTTTAGTGTTTGTAACGAATAAATCGTCACCTACTAATTGAACTCGGTTACCTAAACGTTCTGTTAATAATTTGTGACCATCCCAGTCGTTTTCATCTAAACCATCTTCAATTGAAAGAATTGGGAAGTCGTTGCAAAGTTGCTCATAGAAATCAACCATTTCAGCTGAAGATACGCCAGTACGTCCTTCGCCTGCAAGATCGTATTTACCAGTTTCTTTGTTGAAGAATTCTGAAGAAGCAACATCCATTCCTAAGAATACTTGTTCGCCAGCTTTGTAACCAGCTTTATCAATTGCTTCCATGATTACTTCTAAAGCTTCACGGTTTGAACCAAGGTTTGGAGCGAATCCACCTTCGTCACCTACAGCAGTGTTTAAACCTTTGTCATGTAAAACAGCTTTAAGGTTGTGGAAGATTTCAGTACCCATACGGATTGCTTCTTTAAAGCTATCAGCACCAACAGGTAAGATCATGAATTCTTGGAAATCAACGTTATTATCAGCATGAGAACCACCATTGATGATGTTCATCATTGGAACTGGTAATTGCTTCGCGTTAAATCCACCAAGGTATTGGTATAATGGTAAACCTAATTCATCAGCTGCTGCACGAGCTACTGCCATAGATACACCAAGGATTGCGTTAGCACCTAATTTACCTTTGTTTTCAGTACCATCTACTTCAATCATACGACGGTCGATTGAAACTTGGTCAGTTACTTCGTATCCAACGATTTCTTCAGCTAAAATATCATTAACGTTTGATACAGCTTTCTCAACACCTTTACCAAGGTAACGAGATTTGTCACCATCACGTAATTCAACTGCTTCGTATTCACCAGTTGAAGCACCACTTGGTACTAATGCACGGCCAAAACCGCCATCTTCTGTATAAACTTCTACTTCTACAGTAGGGTTACCACGAGAATCTAATACTTCGCGAGCATAAATATCAATAATCATTGACATAGAAAAATCTCTCCTTTTATTGCGTTTATACGCATAATTTGTAACTTATATATATAACTGTTCACTTATTTAATAAGTGATTTACCAGTCATTTCTTTTGGTTGTTCTACTTTTAATAAAGCAAGAACTGTTGGAGCTAAATCACCTAAAATACCATCTTCACGTAACGTAATACCTTCTTCAGTTACAATAACTGGTACAGGGTTAGTCGTGTGAGCTGTCATAGGTTCACCCTCAGGTGTAATTTCCTCATCAGCATTTCCATGATCAGCTGTAATGATTGCTTTTCCGCCTTTTGCAAGAATTGCATCAACTACTTCTCCTAAACATTCATCAACTGCCTCAATTGCTTTAATTGTCGGCTCAAGTTTACCTGAATGTCCAACCATATCTGGATTTGCAAAGTTTAAAATAATTACGTCATGCTTATCTGCGGCAATTTCTTTTAATAGCGCATCTCTTACTTCATAAGCACTCATTTCGGGTTGTAAATCGTATGTTGCTACTTTTGGCGAGTTGATCAAAATACGTTCCTCACCTGGGAATTGCGCTTCACGGCCACCACTAAAGAAGAATGTAACATGCGGGTATTTTTCCGTTTCAGCAATACGTAATTGATTTAAGTTATTTTGAGCAAGCACTTCACCTAAAGTGTTATCAAGGTTAGTTGGTTTAAATGCCACATAGCCTTGTACTGTTTCGCTAAAATGTGTTAAACAAACGAAATGAACATTTTTCGGGAACTTACTTCCACGATCAAAGTCACGGAAATCATCATTTGTAAATACATTTGAAATTTGAATTGCACGGTCAGGTCGGAAGTTGTAGAAGATAATTGAATCTTCATCACCTATCGTCGCAACTGGAGTGCCATCTTCTTTAACCATAACTGAAGGCAATACGAATTCATCGTGGATTCCGTTTGCATATGAATCTTCAATTAATTCGTAAGGGCTTGTATAAGTTGGGCCTTCTCCATATACCATTGCACAATAGCATTTTTCAACACGATCCCAACGCTTGTCACGGTCCATCGAATAATAACGACCAGAGATTGTTGCGAATTCACCTACACCATATTCTTTAAACTTAGCTTCTGTTTGATCAATATATTTTTTAGCTGTAGTTGGGCCAACATCTCGTCCATCTAGGAAAGCGTGTAAATATACTTTCTTCATGCCTTCTTCAGCAGCTAACTTTAATAAAGCAAACATGTGATTAATATGGCTGTGAATACCGCCATCAGACAGTAATCCAAAAATATGTAATGCTTTGTCTTTTTCTTTTGCACTTTTAATTGCGTCGATGAATGTATCATTTTTTTCAAATTCACCTTCACGAATTGCTTTATTTA
Organism: Arthrobacter citreus; assembly: GCA_013200995.1. GTDB lineage: Bacteria > Bacillota > Bacilli > Bacillales > Bacillaceae_G > Gottfriedia. The sequence continues at coordinate 3,313,853 of CP053688.1, forward strand.
CACGCGTTAAGCTTTGATAAACAATTCGTCCAGCTCCGATATTTAAATGACCAACCTCAGAGTTACCCATTTGTCCTTGTGGTAAACCTACTGCTTCACCGCTAGCAGTTAATTGTGCATGAGGATATTTATTCCAATATCTATCATAATTTGGTTTCTTCGCTTGTGCAACAGCATTTCCAAATGTTTCGTCGCGTAAACCAAATCCGTCTAGGATAATTAACGCTACTGGTTGCTTACTCATTACTTAACAGCCTCCAATAATGCAAGGAAAGAAGCTGGTTCTAAGCTTGCTCCACCTACTAACGCACCGTCAATATCAGGTTGAGCCATATACTCTTTAATATTTTCAGGTTTTACGCTACCGCCATATTGAACGCGTACAGATTCTGCAACAACTTCATCATAAAGACTTGCTACAACATCACGTACAAATTTACATGAATCTTGCGCATCTTTTTCTGTAGCAGATTTACCTGTTCCAATCGCCCAAATCGGTTCATAAGCAATAACTAAACTCTTCACTTGCTCATCTGTAAGACCTGCAAGATCAGCTGTTAATTGAGTGCGAATAACTTCCTCAAATTTACCGCCTTCACGCTCTTCAAGTGTTTCACCACAGCAAAGGATTGGTGTAAGACCATGTTCGAAAGCTTTTTTTGTTTTACTATTAATAAACTCATCTGTTTCGCCATAATATTCACGACGTTCAGAGTGTCCGATAATAGCATAAGTTACTCCTAGATCTTTAAGTGCTACTGGGCTAATTTCTCCAGTATAAGCACCACTATCTTTATCACTTACATTTTGAGAACCAATTTTTAATTCCGTTCCTTTTGTACCATACAACATTGGTGCAATAAATAAAGCAGGAGCACAAACTGCTGAATCTACTCTATCAGATGATGGAATGCTATTTTTTACTTCTTCAACAAATGTCATCGCTTCGCTAAGCGTTTTATTCATTTTCCAGTTACCTGCAATTATAGGTTTACGCATAAGAAACACCTTCCTAACAATTGGTAAGACATAAAATCTTACTCTATTTCAATTACTAAAAATTGTAAAGCTATTAGAATTATTTATCGTTTAATACTGCTACTCCTGGAAGTTCTTTACCTTCCATAAATTCTAAAGAAGCACCACCACCAGTAGATATGTGGCTCATTTTATCTGCTAAACCGAATTTTTCAGCAGCTGCAGCTGAGTCTCCTCCACCGATAATTGAGTAAGCATCTGAATCTGCTAAAGCTTGTGCTACTCCTATAGTACCTTGTGCAAATTTATCGATTTCAAATACGCCCATTGGCCCATTCCAAATAACTAATTTAGAACTTTTAATTACATCTGCATAAAGAGCAGTTGTTTTTGGTCCAATATCAAGAGCTTCCCAATCTGCAGGAATGCCATCAATATCAACTTCTTGCGTATTAGCATCTTCACCAAATTTGTCAGCAATAATTGCATCGATTGGCATGTAGAATTTAACGCCTTTTGCTTCTGCTTTTTGCATAAACTCATTCGCTAAATCAATTTTATCCTCTTCTAAAAGAGACTTACCAATTTCATAGCCTTTTGCTTTTAAGAATGTATAAGCTAATCCGCCACCAATGATTAAGTTATCAACTTTTTCTAATAAGTTTTCAATTACACCAATTTTATCTCGAACTTTCGCTCCACCGATAATAGCTGTAAATGGACGTTCTGGGTTAGAAAGTGCTTTACCTAAAACATTAATTTCTTTTTCCATTAAGAAACCTGCTACAGCTGGGATATATTTTGCAATACCAGCAGTTGTTGCATGCGCACGGTGAGCAGCACCAAATGCATCATTTACATATACATCCGCTAAAGCAGCAAATTCTTTTGCTAAAGCATCGTCATTTTTCTCTTCACCTGGGTAGAAACGAACGTTTTCTAATAATAAAACATCGCCTTCGTTCATTTTGCCAATTTCTTCTTGAACTTTAGGGCCGTATGCTTCATCAGTTTTAATTACGTTTTTACCTAATTTTTCACTTAAACGTTGAGCAACAGCATTTAAACGTAAATCTTCATTTACTTGTCCTTTTGGACGACCTAAATGAGATGCTAAAATAACTTTTGCTCCGTTTTCTATTAAATACTGAATAGTAGGAAGTGCAGCACGAATACGTGTATCATCTGTTACTTCACCATTTGCCATTGGTACATTAAAATCCACACGGCAAAATACGCGTTTTCCCTTTACATCAATGTCATGTAATGACTTTTTGTTCATAATAGGTGCCTCCAGTACTGTTTTTATTCATCCAAATTCAATTCCACTTATCGATCCGTCTCATTTTGAAGTCGCATCTATTCTGTGATATTGTCACCGCAATTTTAACAGATTATGTATATCAATTGGAATTTATTTCTAGAGTATTTTTTTATAATGTGTTGGATTCGTGACAAAAGAGGATTTTTATCAAATAAAAGAGGGGAGGAAATTCCCCTCACCCTCGTATTAATTTATTAAAATTAAAGTCCTTTAGAAGCGATGTGAGCTACTAGGTCAACTACACGAGTTGAGTAACCAGTTTCATTATCGTACCAAGAAAGAATTTTAACCATGTTTCCTTCCATAGTCATTGTAGATAATGCATCGATTGTAGAAGAGTTTGTGCAACCGTTATAGTCGATTGATACTAATGGCTCTTCAGAGTAACCTAAGATACCGTTTAATTCGCCTTCAGAAGCAGCTTTGAATGCAGCATTTACTTCTTCAGCAGTAACTTCAGTATTTAATTCAACAACTAAGTCAACTAAAGATACGTTAGCAGTTGGTACACGTACAGCACCACCGTTTAATTTACCTTTTAATTGAGGTAATACTAGAGAAACTGCTTTAGCAGCACCAGTTGTTGTTGGGATCATGCTCATTGCAGCAGCACGTGCACGACGTAAATCTTTATGTGGTAAATCTAAAATTTGTTGGTCATTTGTGTAAGAGTGAACAGTTGTCATCATACCACGTTTGATACCGAATTTTTCGTCTAATACTTTAGCAAATGGAGCTAAACAGTTAGTTGTACAAGAAGCGTTTGAAATTACATTGTGGCTAGCTGCATCGTATTTATCGTCATTTACACCCATTACGATCGTGATATCTTCGTTAGAAGCTGGTGCAGAGATAATTACTTTTTTAACTGATCCACCTAAGTGTTTTTCAGCGTCTTTTTTATCTGTGAAACGACCAGTAGATTCAACAACAACCTCTACTCCGTAATCGCTCCAAGGTAAAACTGCTGGGTCACGCTCAGCGATAACTTTAATTTCGTTACCGTTAACTACGATTGAATCACCGTTTACAGCTACATCAGCGTTTACTGAACCGTGTACTGAATCATATTTTAATAAGTGAGCTAAAGTTTTAGCATCTGTTAAGTCGTTAATTGCTACAACCTCTACGTTAGGGTTGTTTAAGCTTGCGCGGAAAACCATACGTCCGATACGTCCAAATCCATTAATACCAATTTTAGTTGCCATTTTTAATTTCCTCCTTTTAATAGGTAGAAGCTTTTATTTTATTTTATTTTAAAGGGAACATCCTTTAATTAACTCTTTTGCTGCTCCTTCGTCTGTGACGAGGATGTTTACATGGCCCTTCTTTAAGAAAGATGCCATTGCTTTTGCTTTTGAAGAACCACCTGCTACAGCAAGCACATAAGGTATTTTCTCCAATTCGTTCAGTTGTAATCCAATTGTTCTTACTCTGTAAACAACTTCACCATTTTCATTAAAGTAATATCCAAATGCCTCTCCTACAGCCTCAGATTCAGTTAGAATTTCTAATTGTTCTGATGACGACTGCCTTCGTTTAGCCATTGTAAATGCGTCACCAATACCGTGTACTACAATTGAAGAAGATCGAATTAAATTCAGAACCTCTTTTACTCTTGGTTCTTCCATCATTGTTAAATAAGCTTCTTCACTAAGTTCATCTGGCAGGTGAAGTAATCGATAATTACCTTTAGCCATTTCAGCCATTTTTGCACAAATCGTATTCGCTTGATTTCTTACTTCTTCTCCTAAACCGCCTCGTGCTGGAACAAATAAGGGATTTAAGTCTTTAGAGTCATCTTTCATCATTTCAGCTACAGCAGCTAAAGTAGAACCACCAGTAACAGCAACAATATTATTTGTCTCTATTCTTTGGTTTATACAGCTAACAGCTGCTCGACCCATCTCCTTTTTTACCCAGTCCAGTTCGTCACTATCGCCAGAAACTACAATTACTTCTTTAAGATTAAATGTATCTTTAAGCAAGTCTTCAATATTTTTTAAACCGAATAGTTCACGCATTGGTTCTTCTAGGTCTAGAAGTAAGCTTAGTCCTTCATCCGTTAATGTCATACCTGAAGATGCGACATTAATCAGTCTTTGCTCTTTTAATAGGGCAACTTCTGATCTAAGTACTCTTTCTGTTAATCCTACGCTTGCAGACAAGTTTCTTCGACCGATCGGCTGCATAATTCTTATATACTGTAGGATTTGAAATCTTTTTTGGATAACCGGTATTAGATCAGGTAATAATTTTTGTTGTAGCTTTAAAATGTGGTTCATTTTCATCTCCTCTTTCACAGAGTATTCACTTGGGTCCTTTTATGTCCCTATATGACATATTATGTCCCGCTTGTTTTAAAAAAATTACAGCGTTTTTCAACGTTGTTTTTTTTGAACAAGATTTACTCCAGAAGTGAAATAACCCTGCTACATTTACATTGTAACAGGGTCAATCATTTCTTTCAACTGATAACTACCCATTTATTGCATTTAATATGTCAATCTTATGAATTTTGCCGTATGCAATTGTTTCCCCGTCCATTTGAATAACTGGAATCATCAACTGATATTCCTCTAATAATGCATCATCAGAATAAATATCAATTTCATTTACTTCTATTTTATATTCCGATTGGGCTAATCGAATTGATTCTTTTGCTTCTTCACATAATCCACAATTCTCTTTTGTATATAAAGTTAACTTAATTGACATCTAATTCTCCTTTTAACTAAAGCGCTTTCGTTTTGACGAACCAGGAATTCTAAGTATATCCCTATATTTAGCTACAGTTCTTCTAGAAATCTCCACTCCATGCCTTTGTGCTAATAATTCAACAAGTTTTTGATCTGATAATGGTTTCTCTTTATTTTCTTCATCTACTAATTGCTTTATAAATACTTGCACACTCGTTGATGCAAGTTCTTCTCCATCAACACTTACACCTTGATGGAAAAATTTCTTCATTTCAAATAAACCATATGGCGTTTGTACATATTTGTTTTTACAAGTACGACTGATCGTTGATTCATGTAGTGAAAGTTCTTCAGCAATCTCTTTTAATGTCAGTGTTTTTAAATTAGCAGGACCTTTTTCAAAAAAAGCAATTTGCTTTCTAAGTATACAATTCATTACAGCTAACATCGTTGATTTTCTTTCTTCTATGCTTTTCATTAACCAGTTAACTTGTGTGTTTTTATCTTTTAAATAAGTTGAAACTTCCTTCTCATGTTGACCATTTAAAATGGAGGAATATTCACTAAGTACTTTTAAACGTGGCATTATTTTATCATTAATAAGTACAACGAATTCTCCACCTATCTTTTCGACCGATAAATCAGGGGCTACATAATTTACTTGGTCTTGGAAATAATTTAAACCTGGTCTAGGTTGCAACGTCAAAATTAAATCAATTTCCTTTTGTAATTCAGGCAAACTAATTTTAAGTTTTTTTGCAATATCTTTCCAATTTTTATTAACAAATTGGTCAAAATACAGATCAATGACCTGGTTTGCAATTGTTGTTTCTGCTTCAAGTCCATTTAACTGTATAAGTAAACATTCCTTAACAGATCTTGCTCCAACTCCTGCTGGTTCAAACCGCTGAAGCATTTCAATGCAGATTTGTAACTGAACGAAAGAGATATTAAGTTCTTGAATAAGTTCTTCATCTGACTCCATCAAGAATCCATTTTTATCTAAGTTATAAATTAAATATTTAATAATTCTATATTCGTCATTCTCAATTTTCAACTCATTTAACTGACTAATAAGTTCCTCTTGTAATGTCTCTGTTCTTCGAGTATATAACTCCATTCCTTGTCCGCTGGAAGTAGTTTGTTGTTTGATTTTTGAAGAAGAGTATTCGGTATAAGGAGTTTCGACTTCAATTAAGGGATTTTCTAACGATTGTTCAAATAAAAAATCCGTAAGCTCTTGGGCATTAAATTGAAGCATTGTAATGGCTTGTCGTAGTTCCTGAGTCATTGCAAGTTTCAATGATTGTTTTTGCATTAAATTCATTTCCATACTACTTCACTCCCTTATTACTATTTTACTCTATATTTAACTTTTTCATAGTCCTTGACGAATTGTTCCATTAATTTAAAAATAGTGAAAACGTTTACTTTTTCCTGTATAGTAAAAGTATACAACTCTTTATGATGGGGGGCCATTATGAATAGAAAAAATCAAATTTACGAAGTTTTTCTACAAAGTATGGAACAAGGTTTTACTGCTATCGAGATCTCACAAAAATTAAATTTAGACAGAGCCAACGTTAGCAGTGATTTAAATAAATTAGTTAAAGAAGGTTCATTGGTTAAAACGAATTCTAGACCTGTAATTTTTAAACTTCAGTCTCATACTTTACAACAATCTAATCACTTTCAAAACAATCCGGCAAATTTAGAATATAAGTATGAATATTTTTATGAAGAAAACATTAGTTTAAGACCTGCGATTGAAAAAGCAAGGTCGGCAATTCTTTATCCACCATATGGTATGCACACATTAATACTTGGTGAGACAGGCGTTGGTAAATCTGCTTTTGCAGCTAGAATGCATGACTTCGCAATTCGGTCAAATGTTTTGGGAAAGGATTCCCCCTTTATTATATTTAACTGTGCAGACTATGCGAATAATCCTCAACTATTATTAGGACAGCTTTTCGGTGTAAGAAAAGGTGCATATACAGGTGCAACTGAACAAAAGGGTTTACTTGAAAAAGCGAATAATGGAATTTTATTTTTAGATGAGGTACATCGTCTTACTCCTGAAGGTCAAGAAATGTTATTTACATTTATTGATTACAAGTTGTATAGACGACTAGGAGAGACTGAAAATGAACGAACATCAAATGTTCTAATCATTTCAGCTACAACTGAAGACCCTAGTTCAACTTTATTATCTACATTTACACGTCGAATTCCTATGGTCATTACATTACCAGCTTTAAGCGATCGAACTTATGAAGAAAGATTTACACTCATTAAACGGTTTTTCTCTGAAGAAAGTCTTCGTCTTGGAAAAGAAATAGTTGTAAGCGCGAATACGATTCGTTCTTTCCTATTCTATCCGTGTCAAAATAATATCGGTCAATTGAAAGCCGATATTCAGCTAGCCTGTGCCAAAGCCTATGCAGATTTTATCACTCATAAGCATGACAAAGTCCGAATTCATAGCACAGATTTAAACTGGTATGTGAAAGAAGGCTTATTCATTGAAAAAAAGGTAAAGCATTCAATCACACTGCTAAATGAGTATTTCGAATTTTCACCAACAAAAGGTATAATCAGTAATCCGCAAATGGATCATTCTGCGGATACAATTTATGACCGAATTGATACGAAGTACGAAGAGCTTAAACAACGTGGCGTTAATCAGGACGAGTTATCTTTACTAATGGAAAACGATATTGAAAGCTACTTTACGCATTACATTACCTCCATTAATCGAAAACTATCTAGTAAAGAAAATGTCCAAAAAATAATAAAGCCTGAAATCGTCACATTAAGTGAAAAAGTACTAAAGCTCGCAGAAGAAAAATTAAATAAAAGATTTAACGAAAAAATACTTGTTGCTCTTAGCTTGCATATACAAACGCTATTACAACGTATTCAGTCAAACAAAAAAATACATCATCCAAATATAACTCAAATTCGAGATCAATATAAAAACGAGTTTTCCGTTTCAATCGAATGTGTAAAAATGATTGAAGATTTTTCAAATATCTCAATCCCTTTTGACGAGGTAGCATTTATAACAATGTTTTTCGTGTATGGAAACGAAGATTTTAAAGTGTTAAGTTCGAATGTTAAAGTAATTGTTTTAGCTCATGGGAACGGCATCGCTAGAGAGATGGCCAACGTAACAAATGAATTGCTAGAAAACGAGGAAGTTATCGGAATTGATATGCCTTTAAGTGAACCACCACAAGATTTCTTAATTCGTGTAAAAGATTATATCAAATCATTAGGTAAATTAAATGGCATTTTACTTTGTATCGATATGGGTTCATTAGCTTATATTGGTGACATAATTGAAGCTGAATTTTCAATTCCTGTACGAGTGATTCAAATGGTAAGTACCGCCCATGTAATAGAAGCATCTAGGAAAGCGACATTAGGCTATAATTTGGATGAGTTGTACCAAGATGTACGAAACTTAACTACTTTCTTCATCAATTCACATGCAAATAAAACGAAACAACCAGAATTTAATCGTTCAGTAATTTTAACTGCATGTCTGACTGGTCAAGGAAGTGCAATAGCCATTAAAAATATACTAGCGAATAACTTGGTCTATGATAAAGAGATGCTAGAAATCGTTCCAATTAGTCTTTTAAACAAAGAAGAATTACAAAAAATGTTAAATGATATTTCTAAAGAACGAAGTATCGTTTGTATTGTTTCAAATTTTGATATAAGCGTTCCATTCAACACATTCCATTTACAAGATGTATTAAACATGAAGGCTACAAAGAAAATACAGGAATTAATAACATATGAAGAGACGTACTTAAAAATGGCTGAAACATTACAAGAAACGATTTCTTTAAAGGATGCTAAAAAGGTAATCAGTGTGATTAGACGCGCCCTAAATGATATTCAAGTCCAAACAGATAAGTTTTTCAAAAATGAGGATTTGATGGGTATTGTTATTCATATGAGCTGCATGATTGATCGAATTCAAAACTCACAGCCTTTAATTCCATTCAAAGATAAAGAAGATAAAATAAACAGTGACTATCTGCTATATTTAAAAATAAAAAAAATACTGCAACAAATTGAGGAATCTTGTGATATTGTCATACCTGATGATGAAATATGTTATTTAATGGAATTTTACTCTAGAAATGACATAGAGTAAGCGGGTCAGAAAAAAGAAAACAATTTATTAAAGTAAACTAGAAAAGCCAGTTTCTTCATTTAGAAGAAACTGGCTTTTCTACATTCTATATTAATATTTTACTAACTCTACTCCCTCTGGAAGATTTGAGTTCGTTAAAATATCAAGTTCAGTTAATCGTTCAAAACAATATGAAGTACCATTTTTCAAATGATTATCAACTAATGCAGGATGCACCATAATCTCTACTGACTCTACACCTTTATTTATTCTTTCTTTTATTGTCTCGATATAATTTGCTGGAATTTCACTACCATAAAAGTCTGTTAATAATTGATCAGTAAATGGTTTAATTCCGACTATTTGACTTTCAGGAGAAACACGGACTGGAAGATCATACTTTTGAGATAGTTTCGCAATAACTGGGTGGAGGATAGGAATCATGTGTACATGGTGATGGCTATCGAAATGCGTAGGCTTCAAACCATAAGAAAGGAACTTTTGAATTTGCGCATCCCATTCCTTTTCTACCTCGTCTACATTAACAACTGGATTACCATACCAATAACTGTTCTTAAGAAAAACACCATTTTGGTCTACAATTGTTTGTAAATTACTTAATAACGGTTTGCCCGCTGTTAAGACAAGATGTACACCAAGTCCCATCGTAGGATGCAATTTTGCTAATTCAATCCCATGCTCCACAGCATACATATTCATCATCATCGTTGCTGAGTTCACGATTCCATTCAAATGTGCTTCAATAATGCCATAATTTACACCTTTTGAATATCCGTAGTCATCTGCATTTACAATAAGCTTAGTCATCTTTCATTCCCCTTTTCTCGAGTGTCATCAAAAAGGGATGTACTCTTTTTACTCGAGCTACATCCCTCCCTTTAATCGATTAAAACGTTAATTCGCTGCTACTTTTTCGTTTTTGAAAAATTGAGGTAAATGCTCTTTGTGCGCTTCTAACATTTCATCTAGAATTTGTTTTGCTAAACTATCAGATCCAACTAGTGGATTAATACACATTGCAAGTAAAGCAGTTTTATAATCGCCAGTTACACCAGCTTCTGCAGCAACTCGCTCAAATGATTTAATTTGTTGAACTAAACCACGTACAGCAACTGGTAAGTCACCCATTGAAAGTGGTTTAGGGCCATCCTTTGTAATGACTGCACTTACTTCAACTGCACAGTCGTCTGGAATAGAAGCAATCGCCCCATTATTCATTGTGTTAACAGGTTGAATATCACCTTTATTGTTATATAGAGATGATATTAATCGACATGCAGCATCACTGTAATATGCTCCCCCACGCTTTTCTAATTGTGGTGGCTTAATACTTAAATTAGGATCTTTATATAATTCAAATAATGATTCTTCTAATTTTTTTACAACCTCAGCGCGGGTACCATCTTTTTTCGCAGCCTCTAGTTCTTCCTCTAGCATTACTTTAGATTGATAGTAGTAACGATGATATGGACAAGGAATAGCTCCAAGTGCTTCAATGAAATCTGGATTCCAATCCATTGCCTTAATATTTTGCATCGTCATACTTTCAGTAGGTCTTGCAAACTCACTTACAACACGACTTGTAACATCTTCACCATCTAGCAATACTTTCGTTCCGTAAACCATATGATTTAATCCCATAAAATCTATATGGACACGCTCAGGACTTACACCTAGACCTTTTGCTATATTCATATGAATATGAATTGGTACATTACATAAACCTACCACTTTACGGAAGTTTGTATATCTTAAAATCGCTTCAGTTAAAATGCCCGTAGGATTCGTAAAGTTCACTAACCAAGCATTCGGACAAAGTTCTTCGATATCTTTTACAATATCTAAAATAACCGGAATTGTACGAAGTGCTTTAAACAGACCACCTGGACCATTTGTTTCTTGACCAATAACTCCATATTTTAATGGAATTCGCTCATCTTTCATACGAGCTTCAAGTAATCCTACACGGAACTGAGTAGTAACAAAATCAGCGTCCTTTAGAGCAGCGCGACGATCAAGTGTTAAATGAATTTCCATAGGAACTCCCGCTTTTTCTACCATTCTCTTTGCTAGACTTCCTACGATTTCAAGTTTTTCTCTACCTTCTTCAATATCTACTAACCATAGCTCCCTAACAGGTAACTCATCATAACGTTTAATAAATCCTTCAATCAATTCTGGAGTATAACTTGAACCGCCACCAATTGTTGCTATTTTAATACCGTTTCTCATCTTCTTCACTCCCTCTATTTAATAGAGAAAAGTAGTTCGTTCATTCTAAAAAACTACTTTTCTACTTACTCTTATTTGTTTAATTTTTCATGTAAGAAAAGAATTTCCATTACTAAATCTCTCATTGTTAGTGCATTCATTAAATGATCTTGGGCATGAATTAATAAAATACTCAACTGAACATTCTCTCCACGTGCTTCACTTTGAATTAATGAAGTTTGTGTATGGTGAGCATGATTTAATTCTACTTTTGCCTCTTCAATCTTACTGTTTGCTTCTTCTAAATTACCCGCTCGAGCAGCTTGCATCGCTTCCATCAATGAGCTTTTTGCGTTTCCTGCGTGTAAGATTAATTGAACTGCTGTTTGCTCGATCGTCATTAAAGTACTCATTTCGTATCCTCCTCAAACTGTGTTACATAGCAGCACTTTGATTATTTGCTGCTTCTCTCATTTTTTTAGCTTCCATTCGTCCTTGAAGTGCAACAAACGGTAAATAGATGACCACTGAAACAATTAAGTTAAATGCGGCTAAAGCTGCACCTGTCCAATGTCCACCTGTAATTAACCAACCACCTAGAATTGGTGGAGTTACCCAAGGAATACTTGTCGTTACAGGATGTACCCACTCAAAAGAAATCGCTAAATATGATATAACTGTTAAAATAATTGGTGTACCTATAAATGGAATTAACCACATTGGATTTAATACGATTGGCAATCCGAAAAGAACTGGTTCATTAATTTGGAATAAACCTGGTGCTCCTCCTAATGCAATCATTTGTTTATTACGTTTTCTATTAATTAAGATCATTGAAATGATTAACCCTATCGTAGCACCTGATCCACCTAAGAAAACAAATGCATCAAAGAATTGACCAGCCATTACATTGTATTCACTCCACTTAGTAACACCTTTTGCTGCTAAATCAATATTTTCATTCCCTAAAGCTGTAAATAATGGTGTTGTAATTCCACCTAAAATATTTGGTCCATGTAGGCCAAGCATCCAGAAGAAATGAATAAAGAATGCGATACCAATTGCAAATGGTAATGAGTCAGCAGCATTTGTTAATGGCTTAACAAGCACTGAGCTTAACCAATCATTAAAATATACTCCATCAGATAAATATAATCTGAATAACAAACCAACAATTGCGATTACCAAAATTGTTAGCATACCTGGTAACAGTTTCGCAAATGCTTTAGAAACTGCTGGTGGCACACCATCAGGTAATTTAATTACTAATTTTTTCACTTTAGATAAGCGGACAAAAATTTCTGTTGCGATAATCGCGACGATTATTCCAGTAAATAGTGCAGTTGAATTAGTATATGTTGAGTTTACTAATCCCCAAACACTACCTGTAGCTGTTTTTCCATTTTCTAATGTAACTGTCACAGCATTTAAAGTTTGTGGCACTAGCACAAAATATGATGCTAATGCTACAAGCATTGCTTCGAATCCCTCATCACCATATGAGCGAGCCAATTTATATGCAATCCCTACAACTGCAAAAACTGTCATAAATGCGAATGTTCCCCACCAAATGTCTCCACCTAGTGTCTTCCAATTTAGTCCAAAGAGTGCTTCCATCATCTTGTCGTAGCCTTTTATCGCTCCGCCTAGATTATTAAATAAAACTGCAAACGAACCTACCATTGTAATGGCAATCATACCGATTAACGCATCACGTATTGCTAACAAATGACGTTGGTTACCGAACTTTGCTGCAGCTGGCATTATATATCTTTCTACAAAATTTATCATTTTTTCAATGCTCCTTTTTGTTAATAATTCATGCAACAATCAATGCTATTTTTTTAAGCTAAGAGCTAATTCTAAAACAGCTTCACCGTTCATCAGTCCATAATGTACTGGATTGATCACATCAACTGGGATTCCTTTTGGCTCTGCAACTTTTTTCATCTCTGAAGCTAAATATCGTACTTGTGGCCCTAATAAAAGAACATCAGCTTTATCTAAATTTTCTTTTGCAGCATCACCTGATACTGCCCAAATTTTCGCCTCAATTCCTTTTGCTTTTGCTGCATCCTCCATTTTAGTTACTAGTAAACTAGTAGACATTCCTGCTGAACAAGCTAATAAAATATTCATTATAATTCCTCCAGTATCAGTTAATGTGTAGCGCTTACAATTTTTATTAAGCAACTACCAATTTTTTTATTTTGTACACTCTTTATATAGCAAATGGCGTGCCAACTTTTTATCATTGCTTTAAAAATATTTATTTTCATCTTAAAGTCCTTGTCCTACAAGGATTTAAAATATTAAGTTTTTTCTAAACCTTTCAAGCCTGCAGCTTAATTTTCTTAGTGTGTTGTATAAAATTGATAATTTTTCTAAAAACTAATTAGTGTGTTGATTTCACGCTAGTGTGTCACAAAATAGACACACAAATAGTTTAGTGTTTTAAAACTCTATTGAATCCTTCTTAAATTATATACTTTTATAGAACAAAAAAGTGGTGTAGAGCTTGTCTACACCACTTTTGTTCATTATGAAATTTTCTCATGCAAGTATATAATCTCTTCCACTAAGTCCCTTGTTGTAAGAGTGTTCATTAAATGATCTTGTGCATGCACTAAAAGAATATTAATTTGATAGTGTTGCCCGCCCGCTTCACTTTGTATAAGTGAAGTTTGGGAATGATGAGCTAGCCTAAGTTCTGCATGCGCTTCGCTTACTTTCTTACGAGCTTCCTCAAACTCCCCCTCTCGAGCTTTATACATCGCTTCCATTAATAAACTTTTAGCATTACCTGAATGTAGTATAAGCTGAAATGCAATTTGTTCATTGTTTGTGTCGGTAGGCATCTGCACTCTTCTCCTTTACATTCTATTAAACATTTAATGAGTTACTGCTCGAAGTTTCTGTTGATCTTTTAGCTTCCATTCTTTCTGCAACTACTACGAATGGTAAGTAAATAATAACAGAGATTACTGCGTTAACTAATGATAAAACTGCTCCGCTCCAATGACCACCCGTTGCTAAATATCCTCCAATAACCGGTGGAGTTACCCATGGAATAGTTGAAACAACTGGGAATACGATATGCGATTGAACAGCTAAATAAGAAATAATTGTTAATACAATTGGAGTAAGGATAAATGGTACTAACCATACTGGATTTAATACAATTGGTAAACCGAAAATGATTGGTTCATTAATATTAAATAATCCAGGAGGTGTACCTAAAGCAATCATCTGTTTATGACGTCTACGGTTAACGATAAACATCGCTATAATTAAACCAATTGTTGTTCCTGACCCACCCATATACACGAATGCATCTAAGAATGGACCTGCTAAAATTGAGTACTTATCTAAATCAGTAACTCCTTTTGCGTATAAGTCAATATTATGATTTCCTAAACTTGTTAATAATGGTGTCGTAATACCACCTAAAATATTTGGACCATGTAGTCCTAGTGCCCAGAAGAAATGAACAAAGAATGCAATAGCAACTGCAAATCCTAATGAATCAGCTGCATCAGTTAATGGTTTTACAAGAACTGAGTTTAACCAATCATTAAAGAATACTCCGTCCGAAATATATAATCTAAATAATAAACCAACTAAAGCTACAATGAAGATTGTTAGCATACCTGGTAATAGTTTTGCAAACGCTTTCGATACTGCCGGTGGAACACCATCAGGTAATTTAATAACTAATTGCTTTACTCTAGCTAATCGTACAAAAATTTCAGTTGCAACAATCGCTACGATAATACCTGTAAATAAAGCTGTTGAGTTTAATGAATTCCAGCTAATGAATCCCCAAGTACCACCTGTAGCTGTTTTGCCTCCATCTAACGTAACAGATACTGCAGCTAATGATTGTGGAACAAGTACAAAATAACATGCTAGTGCAACAAGCATAGCTTCAAAACCTTCATCGCCATAAGAACGTGCTAATTTATAGGCAATCCCTACAACTGCAAACACGGTCATAAATGCAAAAGTTCCCCACCAAATATCGCCGCCTAATGTTTTCCAGTTAGCACCGAAGACAGTTTCCATCATGTGGTCGTAGCCGTGGATTGCTCCACCTAAGTTATTAATTAAAGTCGCAAATGCTCCAATCATCGTAATTGCAATCATACCAATTAACGCATCACGGATAGCTAGCAAATGACGTTGATTTCCAAACTTCGCTGCTGCAGGCATTATATACTTTTCAGCAAAACGCATCATTCTGATACACCTTCTTTTCTCTCTAAATTTTTAATACCCCGTTTTATTTTTTCAAATTTAAAGCCATTTCTAACACAGCTTCACCATTCATCAATCCATAATGTACCGGATTAATAGTATCTACTGGAATCCCCTTAGGTTCAGCCAGCTTCTTCATCTCTGAGGCAAGATAACGAACCTGTGGTCCAAGTAGTAATACATCCGCTTTAGCTAAATTTTCTTTCGCTTCATCACCAGCAACGGCCCATATGTTGGCCTGAATACCTTTTGCCTTTGCTGCTTGTTCCATCTTTGTGACCAGTAGACTAGTTGACATACCTGCTGAACATACTAATAGAATATTCATTCTCCACCTCCTGCAAAATTTACCCGACCATTGTAGCGCTTACATTTTTACAAATAATGACAAAAGAATTACGCGATACAAGGACAAGTTTTATAATCAATTTAAGTATTGCAAAATCTGTGCCAATTTTCTAAAAAATCTATTTATTTCAAAACCCAATAAAAAAACCTTGAGAAATCAAGGTTTTTAAAACTAATCATTTTTATTAAATTTTAGTGTTTCATTTGTGTGTAGCCATAAATCGTACTGTGTTAGCTAAAAGATAGTAGTGTGTTGGCGAATTAATGCGAAACACCCTTATCAAACCGAAAGTGTGTTATACAACAACACATTAAAATTATTCTTCAACTGTCAAATGAGCTTTACAAAATTCGAATACTTCTTTTTCTTCATCTTCTTCTAAATCAAAATCTAAATAACTATTTGATTCAGCCTCGAACAAATCGTATTTAATTAATCTAGACTGGGCACCATTTACTCCAAAAAGTACTTTTATGTATATCCCTTTTTCATTATATAATTCATCATCCTCTGGTACATCGATATAAAGAATAAACTCATATCGATCCCCTTCAATAATGCCAAATGGATCTTTTATTTCTTCTACAGTGTATTCTGCAATAGTTAACACAAAAACATTCCCTTCAATATTAATATGTACTATTATACACAAAGAAATGAACAAAAAGAAAGACGCCTGCCGCAGCAGACGTCTTGATGCGTTTGAGGCGAGAGACCGGGCGGCCACATCCGCGCGTTTAGCTTGCGCATATCTCTCGTCTTACTCAAATTAGCTCATCGCAATAAGTAATATAACATATATTTTTGAAAAATGGTAGAGGAAAAAAATTCAAGCTATTAAGAACCTCATGCCAAATCATTTAGAATCACGCGACACTATTATCCTTAGTATTGTTTTGGCGTTAAACATCCTCAATTTTATATACAGAATTTAATGATTTTCAGGTCGATACAGTATTTTTTCTTTTTAACTGTTGAATACAGTTTATATGTTTCCTTGAATTTTAGTTCAATTTCCATTTCTTCTTTATTGAATTTTGCTAGTTCCTCGAAAAACCATGAATTTATATCCATTTTGAAAGCCTCCTTTTTCTTACTTTAAATATATGACAGTAAGGTAAGGGAACCCATTCTTCATTGGATGGAGTTTTATTACATCTTTAGTTGTAGGTTAGAAGAAGGAGGATTATCAGTAGAAAAAAATAAAAACCGATTGATATAACTTCTGTTTTTAAACAGATTATATCAATCGGCTTTTTACTTTTTAGCGCGCTCGACAGGATTCGAACCTGCGACACACGGTACCGGAAACCGATGCTCTATCCACTGAGCTACGAACGCATATTTTATAAGGGTAGATAAGTATATTATATTGGTCGCCCCAATCTCAGAAAGTTAACGCAAGTAGCGGCTCGATTGGTTGTTCAGCAGAAATAAGTTCACACTAGTTCCACCCTTGCCTCAGAATGTAATCGCAAGTAGTGGCTCGGCAAGTGCGCTTGAAGTAGATTCATGGATGCTTATTCATACGTGCTTTATCCACTGAGCTACGAACGCATAATTCCTTATAAAGGTACATGATATATTTTGTATTGGTTAGTCCTAGGTCAATTATATCTTTAGAAAGTTCTGACTGCAATGTTTTAGGTCTGTTTTTGGGTATGAAAATATTCTAAGAGTATGAAAAAGAAGAAGATGCGCTTTGGGTGCATCCTCTTCTTTAATTACCATTTTATAGGTTTTCACCGTTTGTTTTGATGACTTGTTGGTACCAGTAAAAGCTTTTTTTCTTGAGTCTTTTTAATGTACCTTTTCCTTCGTTGTCTTTGTCTACGTATATATATCCGTAGCGTTTTTTCATTTCACCGGTTCCTGCACTTACAAGATCAATTGGTCCCCAGCTTGTGTAGCCAATGATTTCGACACCGTCTTGGATCGCTTCGGACATTTCTTTAAAATGTGAGTTTAAATAATTGATTCGGTAGTCATCATTAATTGTGTCGTTGTCTTCAATTACATCAATTGCTCCTAGGCCATTTTCCACAATAAATAATGGTTTTTGGTAACGGTCGTATAATTGATTACATGTTATTCGTAATCCTTTAGGATCGATTTGCCATCCCCACTCTGAGGCTTTTAAGTATGGATTTTTTATAGAGGCAAAGATATTTCCTTCAGTTAATTGACTTAATACTTCCGGGTCAGTACTAGCGCAACGACTTGCATAATAACTGAAACCGATATAGTCCACTGTGTTATTTTTTAATAGCTCTTCATCATCTTTTTCCATTACTATATGTAAATCATTTTCTCTGAAATATCGTTTAGCATACCCAGGGTATTCCCCTCTTGATTGAACATCAATGAAAAAATAGGATTCTCGGTCTTTTTCCATTGAGTTCCATACATCGTTTGGATGACAAGTATATGGAAATGTTGCACCCGCCGCTAGCATACAGCCAATTTGGCTATTTGGAATAATTTCATGACATGCTTTTACAGCTAAAGCACTAGCTACAAGTTGATGATGTGCCGCTTGGTAAAGAACTTGGTCTTTATCCTCACCTTCTTTAAGAATAATACCTGCTCCAATAAAAGGTGCATGTAATAGCATGTTTATTTCATTAAATGTCATCCAATACTTAACTTTGTTTTTATATCTTTCAAAGATTGTTCTTGTATACCTCTCATAAAAGTTGATCATTTCTCTATTTTTCCAACTACCGTATTTCTCTACTAAATGGACTGGCACATCAAAATGGCAAGTCGTGACAACTGGTTCAATATTATATTTTAATAACTCATCAAAAACATCATCATAGAATTGGAGACCCTCTTCATTTGGTAATTCTTCATCTCCGTTAGGAAAAATCCTTGCCCATGCAATTGATAACCTTAAACATTTAAATCCCATTTCAGCAAACAGTGCAATATCATCTTTATAACGATGGTAGAAATCAATTGCTTCATGTGAAGGATAGTAAACTCCTTCTTTTAATGTTAAAGAGTCTATATTCCCTAACATAAACGAAAATCGTTCTTTACCAGTCGGTAATAAATCTACAGTTGTTAACCCTTTACCACCTTCTAAGTAAGCACCCTCTGCTTGGTTTGCTGCAATTGCACCACCCCAAAGAAAATTTGTTGGAAATGCGGAATGTAATTTATTCAATTTGGATCTCCTCCTCTAGTAAC
The DNA here is from genome assembly GCA_013200995.1 of Arthrobacter citreus. Taxonomy (GTDB): domain Bacteria; phylum Bacillota; class Bacilli; order Bacillales; family Bacillaceae_G; genus Gottfriedia. The sequence goes on from CP053688.1 coordinate 3,333,040, forward strand.
TTTGTCTACTTTAACTCGATCGTATTTTCTAAGAAGCATTCCTGAAGAAATTGAATTTTACTTAAAAAAAATCCTATTAGAATCTTTTCTATATCTAGTCCTACCTCTCCTGCTCTTCGTAGTTTATTAGAATTTATACTACTCAAAAGAAAATCTAAATAAAGTTACGTTTAATAATAGGAAAAGTCGTTAATGATGTTGAAGTATTAGATAATCAATATGTTATAAAAGGTCAATTTTTTTTAGGTTAAAGAATACATAAATAAAGCATCTCTTTTATTTGACCTTTTCTGACCTTAAAGGTATTATTGTATTAATCAATCTATTGTTTAAACAAGGAGGAGAAAAAATGAATTTAATCCCTACAGTTATTGAACAAACAAGTCGTGGTGAGCGTGCGTATGATATTTACTCTCGTCTTTTAAAAGACCGCATCATCATGTTAGGTAGTGCAATCGATGATAACGTAGCTAACTCGATCGTGTCACAACTTTTATTTTTAGCAGCAGAAGATCCAGATAAGGATATTTCATTATACATTAATAGCCCAGGAGGAAGTATTACTGCTGGTATGGCTATTTATGATACGATGAATTTCATTAAGCCTCAAGTATCTACAATTTGTATTGGTATGGCTGCTTCAATGGGTGCTTTCTTATTATCTGCTGGGGAAAAAGGTAAGAGATATGCTCTTCCGAATGCAGAAGTTATGATTCACCAACCATTAGGTGGTGCTCAAGGTCAAGCTACTGAAATCGAAATTGCAGCTAAACGTATCTTGTTCTTACGCGATAAATTAAACAAAATTCTTGCTGATCGCACTGGTCAACCATTAGATACGATTGAGCGTGATACTGAGCGTGATAACTTTATGACTGCAGACCGTGCTTTAGAATACGGATTAATTGATAAAGTAATTTCTAATACTGCAGCTATTAAATAATAATTAAAAAACTAGTCGTGATTTTCCGGCTAGTTTTTTTTGTATAAAAAAATTGGACATCCACCTATGTGAATGCCCAACAACATTAAATTTCTTCTCCAATAAAGTCCATTACTGCTTCCATTGCTTCAACTTCATCGTCACCAGTAACAGTAATTACTATTTCTTCTCCATGTGGTACAGCAAGACTCATAACGCCCATAATACTTTTTACGTTCACTTGTTTACCTTTATATGCTAGTAATACTTCTGAACGAAATCTTGTAGCGACTTGAACAAATTGTGCCGCTGGACGAGCCTGTATTCCAGTTTCTAATAGTACTCTCCCTTTTTTCTCAATCATTTTTTTACCTCTTAACTTATTTATTTTATTTTTATTGGTTCCCCTGCTCTTAGCTTATCTGCAATTTCATCAATTTTACGTAAACGATGATTAATTCCGGATTTGCTAATTGCACCGCTAGAAACCATTTCTCCTAATTCTTTTAATGTTACATCCTCATACGCTACTCTAAGCTCAGCAATTTCACGGAGCTTTGGCGGTAATATATCTAATCCGACGGAGCTTTGGATATAACGAATATTTTCAATTTGTCTGAAGGCTGCGCTAATTGTTTTATTTAAGTTCGCAGTTTCACAATTTACTAGACGATTAACACTGTTTCTCATATCTCTTACAATACGGATATCTTCAAACCTTAATAAGGCTGAATGAGCACCAGCAATGTTTAAAAACTCAGTGATTTTTTCTGCTTCCTTTAAATAAGTGATATAGCCTTTTCGTCTCTCTAATGTCTTCGCATTTAACCCGAATTCATTCATTAGACTGCAAATTTCTTCTGTATGCTCTTTATAAAGCGAAAAAATTTCTAAGTGATATGAAGATGTTTCTGGATTATTCACTGAACCACCAGCTAGAAAAGCACCTCTTAAGTAGGAGCGTTTGCAACACTTCTTTTCAATTAGTTCTTTTGCTATTTCATTCGTAAAAGTAAACCCTTCTCCTGTTATATAAAGATCATTTAAAATATGCTTAGCTTCTTCTTTTATTCGAACAATATAGACATTGTTCTTTTTAAGACGCATTTTTTTACGAACGAGTAATTCAACGTCCACATCATAAACACGTTTAATTAATACATATATTCTTCTAGCAATAGCTGCATTTTCAGTAACTACATCTACAATAAATTGGCGATTTGCAAATGATAATGAACCGTTCATACGAATTAAAGAAGACAGTTCCGATTTTGAACAACAATCTTTAATTTCTATTGTTGTTAACTCTTTTTTCGTTTCTGATGCAAAGGACATTTGAATCACCCCCTCCTTCGAACACTATATATTTTTCATTATTCTTTTATTTTAGTCGGGATAAGGTCACATAAAATTTCTGCTAACTTTACAGTATCATGTCTGATTACATTATCATCATATTTAACGATTGACTTATGAACGACTTCTAGTTTTAAAGCATTTAGCTCATTCAAATCCGGTTTTACTTGTTGAGCATGTTCTTCTTTATAAAGTTCTAAAATGTTCTTTGGCATTGTACCTTCATTTACGATAATCGTATCGATAAAGCTTGAGTCTAAGTGTTCATACAAAGCTTTTACGTGATCACTAGCCGTATAATGCAATGTCTCACCAGCTTGAGTCATAACATTACATACATATACTTTTTTAGCTTTTGAGGCTACAACTGCCTTCCCAATTTTAGTAACTAATAGATTTGGTAGAATACTCGTGTATAAGCTACCTGGTCCAATTACAATTAAATCTGCTCGTTCTATTTCATCAATTGCTTCTTTTAAAGGTTCAACATTACTTGGAGCTAAAAATACTCTCTTAATTTTTTTACCTGAATACGGGATTTTAGATTCACCCGAAACAATTGTGCCATCTTCTAGTTCCGCTTTTAATACAACACTTTGGTTAGCAGCTGGAATAACTTTCCCTCTTACATTTAATACTCTTCTCATTTCAATGATTGCACGATAAAAATCGCCTGTAATGGCAGTCATTGCACTTAACATTAAATTCCCAAGTGAGTGTCCAGAAAGGTCTCCAGATGTAGCAAATCGATGTTGGAATAATTCTTCCAACATCGGTTCCACATCAGATAATGCGGCCAATACATTTCTTACATCACCAGGGGGTGGAATTTTTAATTCATCACGTAATCGTCCAGAACTTCCACCGTCATCTGCGACAGTTACAATTGCGGTAATATCAACGGGATGTTTTTTCAACCCACGAACTAAAACAGATAAACCCGTTCCGCCTCCAATTATTACTATTTTCGAACGTTGGCTAACCATTACTTATGGCTCCTTTTTTCAACATCTCGATGGCTAATATTCGTATCATATTGGTCCTTATAGTAGTTAGCTAAATACTCCGCTAGAGTAACAGAGCGATGCTGTCCACCTGTACATCCAATCGCAATTATTAACTGACGTTTACCTTCTCTTTTGTATTGAGGTAACATAAAACTAATTAAATCAATTAATTTCAGCATGAACTCAGTTGTCTCATTAAATTTAAGTACATAAGAGGAGACCTCTTCATCTAAACCTGTTAGTGGACGCATTGATTCAATATAAAATGGGTTTGGTAAAAAGCGTACATCAAATACTAAATCCGCATCAATCGGTATGCCATACTTAAAACCGAATGACTGAATATTTACTGAAAAACCTTCTTGCTCATTTTCTCTAAACTGTTTTATTATTTTTTCTCTTAGTATTTTAGGTTTTAAATCTGAAGTATCATAAATTAATTGTGCACGTCCTTTTACATCCGCTAAAAGTGTGCGCTCCATCTCAATTCCTTTTAACGGAGAACCAGTTGGAGAAAGTGGATGTGAACGACGCGTTTCTTTATAGCGAGTAACAAGAGCAGCATTCGTTGCATCTAAAAATAATATTTGAGGGATGATCGAAGGAGTAGACATTAATTGATCTAACGAATTCCCTAATTGATCAAAGAATTCTCTTCCTCGTAAATCCATTACTAGAGCAACTTTATCCGTTGTATTATGATCTGGGTCCTTTAATAGCTCTACAAATTTTGGAAGTAAAGCCGGAGGAAGATTGTCAACACAGAAATAACCGATATCTTCTAACGCTTGAACAACAACAGTCTTTCCAGCACCTGACATTCCAGTTATTATAACCATTTTCACATGTGATTTTGCAGGCATTTAATTCAACCCTTTCTATGAATTTAGGTTAACTAGGATTTAATCGATATCTTAATAATTCAAAATCTGGCGTATATACAAAGGTACCATGCAAGATTTCTGTACCTTGAAGTAAATAATCAATAATGTGATAATCACCTTCAGCCATAGGAAGTTTCTTCACTTCATCTATTGCATGCCAGCGAAGAATGCCTTCTTCACATTCATCTTGATTTTGACCATCATACTCGGTAGCTAAAAATGAGAACATCATCCACTCATTCACTACCTTAGCATCTTCTTCTATAATAATTGTAAAAACACCTTTTAATTTTGGGTTTTTTAAGTAAACACCTGTTTCTTCACGATATTCTCGTACAACTGCTTCTCTAATATTTTCACCTGGCTCCATCTTGCCGCCGGGTGCAACCCACCAGTTTCTTCTAGGTTTTTGTAGCAAGAGGATATTATTTTCATTTAACAAAACACAATGTGTAACTCTTTGCATTTTTTATACCTCACTTACAATTTCGACTTGCAGTTGGTTGAAACTGCCCAATCTATATTATACCGTTAAACCTGTCTAACAACAACTTGTTAGGAGCAGGAATTAGGGGAGGAAAAGCTCTAGGATTTGGAAATAATTTCAAGAATTGGCCGTACTGTTGGGGAACTAAATTTACACAAAAAAAGGGAACATGGACAAGCGCATATCCATGTTCCTATATATATTAGGGGGCTCTCTGGTTAATAAATATATTACAGTATCTATATTTCAGTAGAGTTACACCCTAATTACATGTAAGTTTCAGAATATTACAATTGTATACACAATTCAATTAAATTGGAATCAATCGTATTTTAATGGTAGATTACTTCGTTTTAGCTAACTCTTCCATTAATTCTTCAATATAATGTTGTACTGCTTGAGCAGCAATACTTCCGTCTCCTGTAGCTGTTACAACTTGACGTAATGTTTTTTCACGAACATCACCTGCAGCAAAGATTCCTGCTACTTTTGTTTCCATTACATCATTTGTTTCGATATATCCATTTTCATTTGTAATACCTAAGCTTAAGAATGGTTTTGTTAATGGAAGCATTCCGATATAAATAAATACTCCATCTGTTTTAAATTCAGATTCTTCTCCATTTTGAGTATCAACAAGCGTTACGCTACTAACTTTACCGTCAGTTCCGTTAATCTCCTTGATTGTTGAATTCCAAACGAATGAAATTTTTTCATTTGCAAATGCACGGTCTTGAAGAATTTTTTGAGCACGTAATTGTTCTCGGCGGTGTACGATTGTAACTTTAGAAGCGTAGCGAGTTAAATATACGCCTTCTTCAACCGCTGAGTCTCCTCCACCAACGACAACTAATTCTTTATCTTTAAAGAATGCTCCATCACAAACAGCACAGTAAGACACACCGCGTCCGCCTAGCTCTTGTTCACCTGGAACGCCAATTTTCTTGTACTCTGCACCAGTAGTAATAATAACTGCACGTGTTTTGTATTCTTTTTTACCAGCAACGATCGTTTTGTATTCTTTGCCGTCGATAATTTCTTTTATGTCGCCATAAGCATATTCAGCACCAAATTTTTTCGCGTGGTCAAACATTTTATTTGATAAATCAGGACCTAAAATACTATCAAACCCTGGATAATTTTCAATTTCTTCAGTATTTGCCATCTGTCCACCAGGAATACCACGTTCCATCATTAATGTAGAAAGATTAGCACGAGATGTATATACAGCTGCAGTCATCCCTGCAGGACCAGCTCCAATGATTATAACATCATAAATTTTTTCTTCCATTTCTTAATCACTCCTTGTACTTTTATGGCTAATTGCCCTAGTTCATTTAACTACCACTATCCTAATACGCGACAACATAAAACAACAAATCATATGCTCATAATATAGAAAACTCGTTGATTGGCGAGCCTTTATACTTAATCTCTTGTGAAATAAAGAAAGCTTGCTTAACACCATCTGGTATTAAAACAAGCTTCGAATGGCGCTGATGCCTTTATTTAATAAATAAGTAGAGATATTATAGTTTGCTGCAATTTTCTTTTGTGATACACGTTTTACTTCATTTTCAACAAGATAATGTGTAGCAGCTAATAAAACTTCTTCATTTACAGGTAACACTTTATATTTTAAAGTAAGCTCACAAATCGAGAAAAACCATAACTGGAGATGATTACGAAGAATGATATATTCTTCTTCCCAAGTTGCTTGAACTTTTTTCGCTCCATTAATCGCAATATTTAATGATGGATGAGGCTCCAAATAGCACATATTATTCAGAAGAACTTGTTCTAATTGCTCATCGATTCCAATATTTTCTAATGGTTCTATATCTTGAAGGATTGAACTAAACTTTTGTTCGTAATAATACTCCTTCATGAAATAGATTAATCCCCATCTTTCACTATTGGAATTAGAGTATTTTGCTTGATACTCAGTTTCCGCCATTAACTGCTCGATTTCGTTCGATGAATGCTTTTTTTCAGCCCATGGTGCTAATTCTTCATGCTCTTCAAACTCATTTGACATTTCTTGATTCCAAATGCGCTCGGCAATCGCAATTCGTCCTGAACGGTAAGCTGCGTCACAGAACATATAATAAAATTGAATTTCACGATCAGGTCTTTCCATATAAAGTAAGTTAAATAATTTATATGCTTCTTCATACTTTTTGAATTGATAAAAAAGTACTCCAAGCTTATGACGGTGCTCTTCAGAGATTGGAACGATATTTGATAAGCCTTCAAGATAAACATGAGCAGCTTCTTGTTCATTTAAGATCCTTTTTAGCATAGTTAAATGAATTAACGCTGATAAATTGCCTGGATTTTGTTCTAAAACATACTCCAATACTCTTTCAGCTTCATCGTGATGCCCTAAATGAAGCTCTACTAAAGCCAAATTATTGTATGCTGGCCAAAATTCTTGATATTTATCAACAATGCTCAGTAAAGTGGATTTAGCTGATTTCCAATCATGATTTGCTAAATAGCTAGTAACTCTCTCTTGAAGTACTAGTAAATCATCATTAATACTTAAATCATCATCTTCTTCACTATGAATAATATCTAAATAATCTTCTAACTCTTCTAATTGTTCTTCATCTGTTCCAATTTCTAAATACTTTTGAGCATAAAGATTTGCTTTTTGAAATAACCCTAACTCAAAAAATGCAAATGCTAATAAATAGTATACATCCTCATTAGTTGGATATTTATCTAAAATATATTCTAAAATAGTAATCGTAGTTTGATATTGATGTAATGATAAAAGCTTCCTAGAAATATCAACAAGAACAGTTTGATTTTCTTCATTTTCAGCAGCTTTTTTCAAGTAATAAATCGCTTGCTCAGTATCGTTACTATTATAAGCTTTCATACCTTTTTCGTAGAAATAATCTTTCGGTAACGAGAACGAAACGACATTATGAAATTGATTTGTTTGATTCCCCAAATTTTCTGACATTCGATCCTCCAGTTTTTCCAGCTTATCACAGTATATCACACAAAAAGAGGAAATAGTCGCCGTCCAAATTATAAGAATTTTAAACGAACGTACAATTTCCACATTATCTAAATAAAGTTGTCAAAGTATTATTCTAACCGAAAAAAAAAATAATGGAAACCACTTTTTTAAAGAGTTTCAGATTGTGACAAAGAAATAACCACCATTGGATTACCTCCAACAAAAGCCCCAGCTGGAACATCCTTATTTACTAGTGTTGCAGCTGAAATTTTTGCGCCATCACCAATTATGACACCGGGCAAGATCGTCGTATTTGCACCAACTAACACATTATTTCCAATAATGACTTCCCCTAATCGGTATTCATTAATTAAATATTCATGCGCTAAAATTGTCGTATTATAGCCTATTATCGAATTTCTCCCTACAGAAATTAACTCAGGGAACATTAAATCCGGGGTCACTTTAAATGCAAAGGCTGTAAAATCTCCAACCTTCATTCCTATTAGATTCCTATACATCCAGTTTTTCAATCTAAAGAATGGGACGTATCGGGCTATTTCAATTACAACAACATTTCGAAATGTTTTCCAAAACGAAACGGTCTTGTACAATTGCCAAAGTGAATTCTCACCCTCAATTGGATAGCGTTTCGTTTTTCTCAATGCTCGTCAATTCCCAGAATCGATAAGATTTCACTCATCTTCTCAAGCATAAAATCAGGTTTATACGTTGCTAAAAATTCTTTCCCCTTTAATGACCATGCAACACCTGCTGTTTTCGTTCCAGCATTTTTACCACCTTCAATATCATGGTAATTATCGCCTACCATTAAACTCTCTTCCGGGATCGAATTAAGTTTTTTTAGGGCTAATTGAATTGGCTCTGGATGCGGCTTTGCATTTTGAACATCATCAATTGTAACTACTATGTCAAAAAATTGCTTTAACCGACCGTAGCTTAAGCCCATCTCAACTACATTTCTCGCTTTTGTAGTTACAATTCCAATTTTGTAGCCTAATCTGTATAAAGTCTCAATCGTTTCATAAACTGTTTCATACTCTTCAACAAATTCATCATGCATTTCCATATTAAAACGGCGGTATTCAGAAATTAACTCATCAACTCTTCCTTCATCTACCGTAGAAAAAGACTCAGTCAATGTAGGACCCATAAATGGAATAACGTGTTCACGTTTATATTGGTCAGGATAAAATTTATTTAAAGTATGCAAAAATGAAGCAATAATTAATTCATTTGTATTGATTAAAGTACCGTCTAAATCAAATAATATCGTATTTATTTTCATAGATATTTCCTTTCTATTTCACATCAACGTTTAAACTTGATTCAGTTTTACTTCCTACTTTGCCTACTACTCTTGCAACTATACATGTAACAATTAGAGCGACTAAGAAACGGATTAAGAATAAATATAAAACTGGAATACCTAAAGGAATAAAGATAAGCGTATCTTCTACCACAGCATGACAAGCTACTAAAAATAAGAAAACGAGATATAAATCACGTTTCGAAACACCATCTTCTTTTACAGCTTGAATCATAACACCCGCTCCAAAAGCTAATCCAAAAAACAATCCCGCAGCTAAAGTAACTCCAGCTTTTGCTTCTACACCAATAAGTTTAGTAAAAGGCGATAATGCTTTGGTTATATAATTCATCCATCCAAAATCTTTTGCTATTTGAATCACTAGCATTAATGGAATAACTATTTTAACAAGGTTTAAAACACCCATTAATGACGAAACGAATGCAGTATAAACTATTTCCCATCCTGATTGATTAGCCGCTTCTGCAACTTCAATACCTTTATGAACAATTTCTGTTCCACCAGACCAAAGAAAATGGATACAAATAGCAGATAATATTGCAAATCCTATCCTTACTAAAACAACAAATGATGCTCTAACCCCTACAGCAGTTGCTACAGTCGTTTCAACAAATAGATTATGAGAAAAACTTAACATGACGGCAAGGATCAAGGCTTCCTTAACAGTTAAATCCATAGGTAGCATAGCCCCAAGTGCAGCATATAAGTTTAAAACATTACCTAACACTAATACTAATGCTGCATCTCCCTTTAAACCAATAAAACTCATTAAAGGTTCAAGCAAATTAACAAACCAGTCCATTAGTGCTGTTTCTTTAATAATCGTTAAAATGAAAGAAATAGGGAAAATGATTTTCCCTATTTTCCAAGATGTTTGTAAGCCTACTAGTAAGCCTCTCTTTAAAGTTTCCACAGTGTTCACCACTCCTGCTTTACAAACTTAAACATCTAAATATCGTTCATTTGATAACCCTTTAGCTCTGCGATAAACAAGAATGATAATTGAAACGATAATTATGACTACTGATATAAACTGAGCCATTCTAATATTATGTGTTAACATTAAGCTGTCTGTTCTTAAACCTTCAATAAAGAAACGTCCAACTGAGTACCAAATTAAATAAGTTAAAAACATTTCACCACGTCTTAAATTCACTCTTCTTAAAATAAGTAAGAAGATAATACCTAGTAAGCTCCACATTGATTCATATAAAAATGTTGGATGATAATATGTTCCATCAATATACATTTGATTAATGATCCATGTAGGTAAATGAAGACTTTCTAAAAACGATCTAGTTACTGGTCCACCATGAGCCTCTTGGTTCATAAAATTTCCCCAGCGTCCTAACATTTGCCCTACTAAAATACTTGGTGCTGCAATATCTGCAAGCTTCCAAAATGAAATTCCTCTTTTCTTTGCAAAGAAATAACTAGCAATAAATGCACCAATTAAACCACCATGAATTGCTAATCCACCATGCCAAATTGCTGGAATCTCACTAACATGCTTAGAATAATAGTCTAACTCAAAGAGTACATAGTAAATTCTAGCCCCTATAATTGCTGAAGGTAGAGCTACTAAAATTAAATCTAAGAATGTATCATCAGGTATACCGCGTCGTTTACTTTCACGAATTGCCAACCATAACCCTAAAACAACACCTAGTCCAATCAATACCCCATACCACTTTATTGAAAGTGGACCTAAATGTAAAAAAACTTTATCTAATGGCTGAATATTTGATTCCATTCCAATTTCCCCACTTTATCTTTAAATTAAATCACTTACGTTATTACCACCTTGAATTACCTTTTCCAAACGGTCCGCAAATTGCTGCGCCGCATTTACACCCATATTTTTCAAACGGAAATTCATGGCTGCTACTTCAATAATAACTGCTAAATTTCGTCCTGGACGAACCGGCAATGTAATTTTCGAAATACTTGTATCTAATATTTTTAGTTTTTCATCATCAAGACCAACTCGATCATAGACTTTTTGTGAATCCCATGTCTCTAAGTCGATGTTTAGCGTAATACGTTTGTAATTTCTTACAGATCCTGCTCCAAAAAGAGTCATTACATTGATAATTCCTAATCCGCGAATTTCCAATAAATGCTCAATCAATTCAGGCGAAGAACCGATAAGCGTATCTTCATCAGTTTGACGAATCTCAACTGAATCATCCGCTACTAATCGATGGCCACGCTTTACTAGTTCAAGAGCAGTCTCACTTTTACCAACTCCACTTTTACCAGTAATTAATACCCCTACCCCATAAATATCAACTAGTACCCCATGCAACGCAGTAGTTGGAGCAAGTTTTGCCTCTAAATAGCTCGTTAGTCTACTATACATCTTAGTTGTTTTACTATTTGATAGTAATATAGGTACTCCAGTTTCTTCACCTGCTTCAATTAGTTCATCTGGAATCTCTAAACCTCGTGTAACAATTATACAAGGAGTATCGTCAGCACAAAGCTTTCTTAATCGATCATGCTTCTCTTCATCAGTTAAACTATGATAAAAAGTTAATTCCGTTTTTCCTAATATTTGCACTCTATCTGATGGATAGTAAGTAAAAAAACCAGCAACCTCTATTCCAGGGCGAGATAAATCAGTAGTGTTAATCGATTTATTCAAACCCGCACTTCCACTAATAACTTCTAATTTAAAATACTCAACTAAATTCTTTGTACGTAATTTAGCCATACAAGCCTCCTAAGGATTAATAATTATGTACTATCTTACATATTGTAACATTTTTAAACTTTGTGGGAAAATGTCGATAAGCTAATAACAGCACGCAAACAATTAAAAATTATTAATATAAAAGTGAAACTGATCAACGGGATTTAGCAATTTATCAATCAATTTAGCTTTATATCAACGAAAAACAGTCATATATCAACGTAGCTCACAATTTTATACACATTGTGTTCGTCTTTTACCGCAAATAGAACTTAGTGTATTTGTTCATATTTTCGACATATTTAAGAAATGCAAAAAAGAGACTCTCAAAAGTAATTGAACTTAAGAGACTCCCTTTTTTAGCGTTGACTATTCTTATTTTTGTTTTTTGAGCCAAATACAAAGTATTGAATTAACATACTGAATGTACTAATTAAAATTGATGCAATAATAGCTGTTCCAAAACCATTTACCCTAAGTGCATCACCTAGTAAATAATCAGTAATCTCTAGCGTAAAAGCATTAATTATAAATAGGAATAAGCCCATTGTAAAAATGGTCACTGGTAATGTTATTAAAATTAAGACCGGACGAATGATTGTATTTAAGATTGATAATACTAACGCAGCAATTATAGCTGTTGCAATATTCTTCACATAAAAATCTGGTTGTAGAAATCCAGCCACTACAATAAAAACTAAGCTATTAATAGCTAGTGAAAATAACCATCTCATTTAATTCACGTCACCTTCTTTTGGAACAACAAATATCCAAATCAAATATACAAATAGAAGTGCTCCAAATCCTATAAAAAATAATATAACAAAAAGTAACCTTATTAATGTACTATCTAGATTAAAATACTTTCCTAATCCGCCACATACTCCTGCAAGCATAGAATCTTTTGAAGATCGATATAGTTTTTTCACGGGAAATCTCCTCTCTATCGATAAGTCCTCATTTTTTATATTCACAAATTTTTCTATTTTATTATTTATTCTATGTTAAAACATTAAAGAAATGTGGACTACTTTTCAAGTAAAAGCAACTACTTAAAAAACCTAACTAAAAACAAATACAAAGAAACAGGAGTTTCCTCCCATTCTTTGTATCACGTTTTTACTTTAATTTTGTCTTCAGGATTCCATCAAAGCCATTCGTTTTTCCATTCTAGCTTTGTCACGTTCTAATACAACTTTTAAATACTTACCTGTATGAGATGCTTCAACCTTACATAATTGTTCAGGTGTACCAGTTGCTACAATCGTTCCACCTTTGTCTCCGCCTTCTGGACCTAAATCAATAAGATGGTCTGCCGCTTTTATAACATCTAAATTATGTTCGATTACAAGCACAGTATCTCCATTATCTACTAGTCTTTGTAAAACAACTAATAATCGAGCGATATCATCAACATGAAGTCCAGTAGTAGGTTCATCTAATATATATAAAGTCTTTCCGTTTGTACGTTTATGAAGCTCAGAAGCTAGTTTTACACGCTGAGCTTCCCCACCTGATAAAGTCGTAGCAGGTTGACCTAATGTAATATATCCTAAACCTACATCAAATAACGTTTGAAGTTTACGTTTAATCTTTGGAATATTTTCAAAGAATGAAACCGCATCCTCAACAGTCATATTTAAAACTTCTGAGATTGATTTATCTTTATATTTAACTTCTAAAGTTTCTCTATTATATCGTTTACCATGACAAACTTCGCACGGTACATATACATCAGGTAAGAAATGCATTTCTATTTTAATAATCCCATCGCCACGACAAGCTTCACATCTACCGCCTTTAACGTTAAAGCTAAAGCGACCTTTTTTATAACCACGTACCTTCGACTCATTCGTAGCTGCGTACACATCACGTATATCATCAAATACGCCAGTATAAGTAGCAGGATTTGAACGTGGAGTACGACCAATTGGTGATTGATCAATATCAATAACCTTTTCTAATTGCTCAATCCCTTTAATCTCTTTATGCTCACCTGGACGCACTTTTGTACCATTTAACTTTTGAGCTAATGATTTATATAAAATTTCATTAATTAATGTACTTTTTCCTGAACCTGACACTCCTGTTACAGCAACGAATGTACCTAATGGGAAGGAAGTCGATACATTTTTTAAATTGTTTTCTTTTGCTCCAACAATCTTTATTTGACGTCCGTCACCTTTTCTACGTTCTAGCGGAACTGGAATAAACTTCTCACCGGATAAATACTTTCCAGTTAACGAGTTTTTATCATGCATTACTTCACTTGGAGTACCTTGTGAAATGACCTGCCCACCGTGAATACCAGCTCCTGGTCCGATATCAATTAAATAATCTGCTGCTAACATTGTATCTTCATCATGTTCAACAACTATTAATGTATTTCCGATATCTCTCATATTTAATAATGTTGAGATTAATCGATCATTATCACGTTGGTGTAGTCCGATTGACGGTTCATCTAAAATATATAATACGCCTGTTAATCTCGATCCAATTTGAGTCGCCAAACGAATTCGTTGAGCTTCTCCACCTGATAAAGTACCTGCCGCTCGGTTCAGTGTTAAATAATCTAAACCTACATTAACTAAAAAGCCGATACGCTCACTAATTTCTCGAAGAATTAGATTTGCTATTTGTTCCTGCTTTGGAGTCAATTCAAGTGTCCTAAAGAAGTCGAACCCTTCCTTAACTGACATTCGAGTTACTTCGCCAACATGTAAACCACCGATAAATACTGCAAGAGCTTCTTGTCTTAAACGATGTCCTTTACAAGTTGGACAATTTTGTTGGGCCATGTATTTTTCCATTTGCTCACGAATAAAATCTGAAGAAGTTTCCTTATAACGTCTTTCAACATTTGAAATAACACCTTCAAATTGAATCATCGCTTCACGCACATGACCTTGTTCATTATCATATTTAAAATAAATTTGTTCTCCATTACTACCATAAAGAATTTTATCTTGTTGATCTTTTGGAATGTCTTTAAATGGAATATCCATATTAATTCCATAATGATTACATACACTTTCAAGCAACTGAGGATAATACATTGAGCTAATTGATTCCCATGGGGCAATCGCATTCTCTCTAAGCGTCAATTCCTCATTTGGGATTACTAAACTTAAATCAACTTCTAATTTGGTCCCTAATCCATCACATGAATGACAAGCACCAAATGGGCTGTTAAACGAGAACATTCGCGGTTCTAACTCTCCAATCGAGAAACCGCAAATAGGACATGCATGGTGTTCGCTAAAAAGTAGCTCTTCTTCACCAATAACATCTATAATTACTCGACCTTCACCTAGTTTCAATGCCGTTTCAAGAGAATCAGCTAAACGCGTAGCTACTCCATCTTTTACAACTATACGGTCAATTACAACTTCAATAGAGTGCTTCTTATTTTTCTCTAATTCTATTTCATCAGATACATCGTATAGCTCACCATCAACTCGAACACGAACAAAACCTTGCTTTTTAATATCTTCAAACACTTTTACATGTGTACCTTTACGACCAGATATCACAGGAGCAAGTACTTGGATTTTCGTACGTTCAGGATATTCCATTACACGGTCTACCATTTGTTCCACTGTTTGAGAAGTAATTTCGATGCCATGATTCGGACAAATTGGCGTACCAATTCGAGCATATAAAAGACGCAAATAATCGTAAATCTCTGTTACCGTACCAACTGTCGAACGTGGATTTCGGCTTGTAGTTTTCTGATCAATCGAAATCGCTGGTGATAATCCTTCAATTGAATCAACATCCGGCTTATCCATTTGTCCTAAAAATTGACGAGCATAGGCAGATAGTGATTCCACATATCTGCGTTGACCTTCAGCATAAATCGTATCAAATGCTAGAGAGGACTTACCTGATCCAGATAAACCAGTCACAACAACTAATTGATTACGAGGGATCGTTACATCGATATTTTTTAAGTTATGCGCTCTGGCTCCTTTAATAATAATTTCATTCATACTTTTCAAGTTCTTCACCTCTCAGACTTCAATTCTAATATTAAGTCACGAAGTTCTGTTGCTCGTTCAAAGTCAAGCGCCTTCGCTGCGTCTTTCATTTCCATTTCAATTGATTGGATAAATAAGTGACGCTCTTTTTTGTTCATTTTCTTATATTTAGCACTAATGCCATTTTCGTAAACTTCTTCTTCCTCAGCAACTGCAGTAGCACGAATCACATCGCGTACTTGTTTTATGATTGTTTTAGGCGTAATGCCATGCTTTTTATTATATTCATCTTGAATTATACGGCGTCGCTTTGTTTCATTAATAGCTATATTCATCGAGTTCGTCATTTTATCAGCATACATAATTACGTGACCATTTGAATTCCTTGCTGCTCGACCAATTGTTTGGATTAACGATCGTTCTGAACGTAAGAACCCTTCTTTATCGGCATCTAATATAACGACTAAAGAAACTTCTGGAATATCTATCCCTTCACGTAAAAGGTTAATTCCAATCAATACATCATATTTACCTAAACGTAGATCACGAATAATTTCAATTCGTTCAAGCGTTTTAATTTCCGAATGTAAGTAGTTAACTTTAATTCCGATTTCTTTTAAATAATCTGTTAAGTCTTCAGACATTTTCTTCGTAAGAGTAGTAATTAGTACTCTCTCATTTTTAGCAATACGATTTCGAACTTCATCAATAAGATCATCAATTTGCCCCTCAATCGGACGAACATCAATCGTTGGATCTAATAGACCTGTCGGACGAATAATTTGTTCTACTTTTTCTGGACACAACTCTAGCTCGTATGGTCCAGGCGTAGCTGTGACATATATTGTTTGCTGAACTTTTTCTTCAAACTCCGCAAATTTTAAAGGTCGATTATCCAAAGCTGATGGCAAACGGAATCCATGATCTACTAGTACTTGCTTTCTCGCTTGGTCACCGTTAAACATTCCTCGAATTTGCGGAACAGTAACATGTGACTCATCGATAACCATTAAGAAATCTTCCGGAAAATAATCTAATAATGTATAAGGAGTTGAACCCGGTGGCCTAAGCGTCAGATGACGGGAATAGTTTTCGATACCTGAACAAAATCCCATCTCATTCATCATCTCAAGATCATATCTAGTACGTTGCTCCAGTCTTTGAGCTTCAAGTAATTTACCGTTTTCTCTCATAACCTTTAAACGTTCTTCTAGCTCAAGTTCAATATTTTTAATGGCAACTTTCATTTTTTCTTCACGTGTAACGAAGTGGGATGCAGGGAAAATTGCAACGTGGTCACGATCACCTAAAATCTCACCCGTTAATGCATCAACTTCTCTAATTCTCTCAATTTCATCACCAAAAAACTCCACACGAATACAGTGTTCATCACGTGAAGCAGGAAAAATTTCAACAACATCCCCACGAACTCGGAATGTACCACGTGAGAAGTCAATATCATTACGTGCATACTGAATATCTACTAGTTTATGTAATAATTCGTCCCTACTAATTTCCATACCAATACGAAGAGAACAAACTAATTCACGATATTCTTCCGGAGAACCTAAACCGTAAATACAAGAAACACTCGCTACGATAATGACATCCTTACGTTCAAAAAGGGAGGAAGTCGCAGAGTGACGCAATTTATCAATCTCATCATTAATACTTGAATCTTTCTCAATATAAGTATCAGTTTGAGGTACATAAGCTTCTGGCTGAAAGTAGTCATAGTAACTTACAAAATACTCAACTGCATTATTAGGAAAAAACTCTTTTAATTCACTATATAATTGTCCAGCTAATGTTTTATTGTGAGCAAATACTAATGTAGGTTTTCCTATTTCCTTAATTACATTTGAAATGGTAAACGTTTTTCCCGTACCCGTCGCACCTAATAAAACTTGATGCTCTTTACCATTTTTGACCCCATCTACAAGTTGCTTAATCGCATTTGGCTGGTCACCTTGAGGTGAATAATTAGAAACTACCTCGAAATTCTGCTCCATCTTCCCCGCCTCCATTTCCAAAACATACCTATCCTTCTATTTTACCACAAAATTTCAAAAATCAATCAAAAACAGAACAAGCGTACTTTAAAATTTAATAGTTCTTTCATATTATCGATGTTCAAGTGCGAAATCAAGTAATTAAACTAGAACGTATATTCTTTATGAATCAAAGAGATGGCGAAAGACGCTCCCTCAAAAATTGTTCCAAACGGTTTATCAACAAAAATCAAAGCTATATCAACAAAAATCTGTACTTTATCAACAAAAATAATGACTATATCAATAAAGTTCACAACTTTATCAACAAAAGACATAATTTGTTCGTATTACTTCATTCATGTTGCAAATAAAAAGAAGCTGTCTCATTACTTATGAGACAGCTCCTTATCCAAACCCTATTTCGTTAAAAAATCATAAACTTGTAATTTTTTTAATGCTTTACTAGTATTACCTTTTATATTTTTGACATCAATTTTGCCTTCATAAATAATATGTCCGTTTGATAAATCAGCAATTAATAATTTTTTATTTATCGCTTTTTGGTTTTCATTATTAGATGTAAATGCATATAATTTCCCATTAAAGATTTTATAATTAGAAGGGTTATTGCTTAATTTAGTAATTAATAATGGTTCACCCTCGACTTTCTTGTCGTTTAAATTATACTTTAAAATCGATAAACCTTTATCATCCTGATTTACAAAATAAAGGTTGCCATTATCAATTAATTCATTACTCTGCTTTACCTGTTCCTTTTGCTCTTTGGATAAATTTAAAGCTTCATTTTTACCAGTTTCTAAATTAAATAAAACAAGTTCACTATTAATTTCTTCAGTCGTTGTTTCACCATTCTCTTGAGTGGTGTCCTTTAAATTTGCTTTTTTGTATATAGCGTATTTAGAAGGAACTGTTGGATCTGATTCTTGTATTATATTTTGAATTTCAGTATGAGTATGATTATTTGGGTCATTTGTGGATTTACTGATTACTGTTTGATTAACAATTTTCTTTTGATTTACATTAATTCTATAAACCACATTTTCATTTTGATCAACGTATGCGCCTGAATTTACGTTCTTATATGTTTTATTTTGAGAAGTAGTAACAACTATATCTTTTCCAATTAATTGCACGTCTTGTACAGAGATATAAGAGAAGTTTTCTTCTCCCGGAATATCAAGTTTAAATGTATAACGATCTTTGCTTTGACGATCAAGACCATCTATATACAATTTAAAATGATTATTTTTATCTGTGTAAGCACCATTTAGTCTTCCACCTTTTACATTAGCATACCATGCAAAATCTTTATCGATATAAAATTGAGAAGAAGAAGAAGCTTTTCCGCGCATGAAGTTTCTTTCTTCATTTTGTAGATCACTTAATTTCTTTAAATCATAGTAGTCATTATTCAGGTCACTAAGGATAGAATTACTATTATATTCGCTTCCAGCAGTAGTAATACTTAACCCTCTATTTCCATCCTGACCGTACCCAGCGTTAAAAACTAAATCTTTAACGTATTTTGAATCTCCGTTTTCGGTCTTTAAGTAAAATTTAGGTAACTTACTTTCTGACAAGACAACTTTTGTAAAAAACGTACCTAAACTAATCGTCGTGACAACGGCAATTGCTGCTAAATTACGATATCGTTTCATTTATTTCTCCTCCTTACACCGATACTTTGTTTTTTAATAAATATTTACTAAATAAGATTGAACCTGTAATGATGATTGTAAAAAGACCTAATTCCATATAGATTACTTCACTTGGATAAAATGAAAAATCATCTCCAAACATATAGGATTGAATGAAAGCTGGTATTAAAAATAAACCTACAATTACAATCACGTATAAAATCCCAAAAAGTATGCCTTTCCAACGGTAACTACGTTCCAATAGAATAAATGTGAACAGAGTAAACACTAGCCCCATTCCAATAAGATATCTAAAAATGAAATCCACGAAATTACTCGGTAATATCATTGTAAAAATAGTAGGGCTCATAAAAAGATCAACCGTACTCATTTTTCCTAAAAGTTCACTTGGAACTATATTTTGAAAAACATGAATTTCAATCGGTAATAGTATTAATTGAAAAGCCAGTAAACTTAATACCATAATTAAAATCGTAGTTGCTTTTGCAAAGTAAATTGTCATTCTTGATGTTGGTAGCATAAATAAACGGTAAATAAATGTGTTTTTTCCGAAATAATCTCTATACCAAATAAGAAAGACGTAAAGCATCATTAGAGCTATGCATATTAAAATAGGACCAATAAATAATGGATGATTGGCAACATGGTTAAAGTTTAGTAACCCATTTGAAGAGATAAATGCTTCGGTTGCCTTCATTGAACTTGCATAGTTTGCGTCATTAGCAGCTTGCATATAGGTGGACTTTACTAAAAACAAACTCACAAACTGTGAAATGGCTATCACAATTAATAACCCTATATATAATTTAAAAAATCGATTAACTTCAAAGTTCACTAGTTTTAAATATCGATTCATTGCTGATACACCTCTCTCATTACATCCGTTACTGATTTACCTTCTTCTAATCGTAATTCTTCTGTATAAAACTCTTTAAGAATTTCGCCGTTATCCAATAAAACGACCTTATCGATTAAATGTTCAATATCACTAATTTCATGTGTTGTTATAATTACTCCACGATCTTCAATCAAGTGACTCGTAAACACTTTTGCAATTTGCTCTCTACTAAACATATCGATTCCAGAAAAAGGCTCATCCATTAGAACATAATCTACATCTAACCCTAATCCAAATAGTAAATTTGCTTTTGCAGCATTACCTTTTGAAAGTTCACCTAGTTTTTCATCTTCTTTTAAACGGAAAAATCCAAGTAGTTCTTTAGCACGTTCTTCGTTCCAATTTACATAAAAATCCTTCATAAATTGCATTGCTTCACCAACTGTAAAGCTAGGAAGCATTGTAAGTGTATCTGGAATAAACGTGATATTCTCATACATCGAATGATTCATTTTTTTACCATCTATTAAAATTTCACCGCGATCAATTGGCGTGATTCCCATGATTGCTTTCATCGTTGTGGACTTCCCCACACCGTTAATACCTATTAAACATGTTATTTCTCCTTTATTTGCAGTGAAGGAAATATCACGTAATACACTTTTTCGACCAAATTTTTTTGAAACATTTTTTACTTGAATCATTTAAGCCTCTCCTTTCTTTTCTTCTTTTATCTTTTGTTCATAGTTTTGCTTAACCATTGTAAGTAATTCTTCTACCGGGACATTAATTACTTTAATTGAATCTACGAAATCATTTACAGCTTCCATAATCAGTTCATTTCTTACTCCATTTAACACTTGTATATCTGTCGTAATTTTACTAGGGAAATTTCGTTCAGTCGTAATCAATCCTTGTTCCTCCATTTCCTTGTATGCTTTTTGTACAGTATTTGGATTTATATTAAATTGAACAGCTAATTCTCTTCTTGATGGTATTTCTTGACCTGCTTCTACTAGTCTTTTTGCAATTTGCTGTTTAAAATGCCTAACAACCTGTAGATAAACTGGTTCACGGTTATTCACTATAAATTCCATCAATCCACCTCCTCGTTCTTAATACAATTTAAATAGTATGTGTGTGTACTACTTAGTTCATACACTTAATACATGACTATGTGTATTACTCAATTAATACACCTTATACGTGTACTATACACGTAATACACTAAAGATGTCAAACACAAAAATAAAAATACTAGACTTCATTGTACCGTTCCAATCAGTCTAGTATTTTAAATACACTTTTTTAAATTAGTTTTTTTCGATCCTTTCTAACAACTAAAAAGTAAAAAAATATACTTGGCCAAGGAAATTGGATTATTCCTAATAAGCCCCATAACCACGCCGAACGATTTCTCTTTTTAGCTTTTGTAAAAAGCATGATACTTTGAGTTATTAAAACGATAAATACTAAAACTAAAATAATAATATTCCCCATTGTCCATTCCATACTAATTCCACTCACTTTCGATTTTCTTTTTATCTCGTTTAAAAATAATTGGTAGTGCAATAAATCCTAAACCTTGAAAAATAACGATACTTACTGGTACTTTTAGCGCTATGAGAAGTATACTTGCAAACAAACTGCATGCCACACAAATGAACAGAACTAGTTCTTTAAAAAAAATAGTTTTCTTTTTTTCCTGATGTAATTGAAGTTTTTCTGTAATCGAATTGATTGATGGCTCATGAATATCCACTAATTCATCAAACTGTTTCAGTGCCGACACTATTTCTTCTTTATCCATTTTGCATTAACTCCTTTCTTAATTCCTTCATCCCATTGTGAATTCTTGATTTAACCGTTCCTTCTCGAATTCCCATCATATTTCCAATTTCTTCATTCGTATAGCCATAATAATACTTTAATAAAATAGCCGCTCGCACTTCTGATTTAAGCTTTTCAAAGCCTTCCATAATATCACTCCACTCAAATCCTTTATAAGCTAACTGCCAATTTAAGGAACGTGATAATTCTTCAGACTCATTTTTCTGCCAAAACCATTCTCGCTTTTTCTTTCTTTGTTGATCTATATAAAGTCTAGTAGCAATCGTAATAAGCCAAGTTGAAAATTTGGATTGACCGTTGTATTTCTTTATATTGTCATAACCTTTTAGCATTGTATCCTGTACTAAATCTTCTGCAGTTTCTTGATTTAGCGTCATCTTTAATACGTATTTATATAAAAAGGAGTAATGGGTTTGAAAAAGTTTAGCGAAGGCTTTTTGGTCACCTTGCTGAGCTTGCTTTATAGTTTCTAATTCATCAATTTCAGCCATCTCTTCCTCCTTTCAAGCTTGCATTCAATATTTATTTGGTTTTCATTTGTTATACGAATAGCTTCTGCATATCGTTCATTTTTTTATTATTTTTTTCAAAAAAAAATGAAGGGTAAAATACCCTTCACTCTTTCAACTTATTCAGGACGTTCAATCGTAAACATTTCCCCAACTTTAGCATAATCATTTCCTGCTAAACGGCTGATTGCTTTTAAACCATTCGCATCAATACGTCCGTTTTCATAAATTTCATCTTCTATATGAAAATGAACGACTTTTCCAATAAGTAAATCACAGGCTTCATTATCTTTACCTAATGGAATTGCTTGTTCTAATACACATTCCATTCTAATTTTCGATTCTTTTACTCCTGGCACTGAAACCTTTACACTGGCAACTGGAGTAAGTCCTGCTAATTCGACCTCACTCTCTGTTGGTGGTAGTGCAGCAGCTGTTTTATTAATTGCTTCAACATTTGATTCATCAACTATATGAATGACGAACTCTTTTTTCTCGATCGCATTTCTAGCTGTATCCTTTTGTTTACCATTTTGTCGTTGAACAGATACAGAAATCATCGGTGGATTAGATGTGACAATGTTGAAATAACTAAATGGTGCTCCGTTTAATACATTTTCATTTGATTCAGTTGTTACAAAAGCAATTGGTCTTGGGATAATCCCACCAATTAAGAATTTATAATTATCACGATCACTTAAATCTGCTGGAGAAAAAGACTTCATCATTTTTGGTTACCCCTTAAAAGTTATTTTTGTACCAATCAGTTGCTGCTTCAATTTCCGATCTCGTTAAACTATGCCCCATATTTTCCCAATGAGTAATTACTTTCGCACCAGCACCATCTAACAATGTCGCTAATTCTTCTGTTTCTTGTGGTAAACAAATCGGATCATTTTTACCTGCTCCAATAAAGACTGACACTTCTTTCATTATAGGTAATTCTAAATCACGAATTGGTACCATTGGATGTAATAGCATTGCGCCTTGAAATATATTTTCATAATGGAACAGTAGACTACCAGCAATGTTAGCACCATTCGAATAACCAATCGCAATAATATTATTTAAATCAAATCCATGTTCTGAAGAAGCTGAATCAATAAAATCTTTCAATTCTTTTGTACGGAAAACTAAATCTTCCATATCAAATACTCCTTCAGCTAATCTCTTAAAAAAACGTGGCATTCCATTTTCACTCACATTTCCTCTAACAGATAAAACAGAAGCTTCATCATCAATCATACCCGCAATAGGTAATAGATCGTGTTCATTCCCACCAGTACCATGAAGTAATAAGAATGTTGGCTTAGAAGGATTACTTCCTTTAATAAATACGTGTTTCATCATTATTCTCCTTTCACTTCTCTTATAATTATCGGTTGTAGTTGATTTTCGATTGTTTCACGATTAGGTTCCTGCCATTTTGGAAGCATTAGCTGTTCTCCTAAATGGTCTTTTTTCTCATCAATCATAAATCCAGGTGGATCAGTTGCGATTTCAAATAATAATCCACCATTTTCACGAAAATAGATTGCATTAAAGTAATTTCGATCTTTTATTTCAGTTACTCCATATTGATGGTCATGTATCTTATGCTGCCATTTTACATGTTCTTCATCGTTACTAGCTCTCCATGCAATATGATGGACAGTTCCTACTCCCATAGCTCCTCTTCCTACTGCTGCTAATTCGATATCAATAATATTTCCAATATCTCCAGCAGCCTTAAAGCGTAAATAGTTTCCATCTTGGCCTAAACTTTCTAATTCCATAACGTTTTCCAATAGCTCTGCTGTTTTATGAGGTGCACCAGAATATAAAACTGCTCCACCAAACCCTTTAATCGCTACATCCTTAGTAACTCCATTAAACTCCCAAGTATTTTCAGTACCCTCTTCTCTTTCAACTAATTCAAGCTGTAAACCATGAAAGTCTTCAAATTGAAGAAATGTTTCTCCAAATCGACTAACTTTATTTGTATTAATATTAAAAGAGGCTAAACGAGTTTCCCAAAAAGCCATCGAGCTAGCTGGGATTAAGAATGTTGTTTTCCCTACTTGGCCACTTCCAACTTTTCCTCTGTATGCATTTGCCCAAGGGAAAAACGTTATAATCGTCCCTGGTTTTGCGCCCTCATTTCCAAAATAAAAGTGATACGTCCCTGGATCATCAAAATTAATTGTTTTTTTCACAAAACGTAATCCTAAAATCCCCGCATAAAAGTCCATATTTTCCTGAGGGTCACCAACTATGGCGGTAATATGATGTATTCCTTTCATTTTTTCCATTAACTCTCCTCCATTTCACTTTATTTATTTAATTTCCTTAATAAATCAAGTAGTTGTTGTTGCTCTCCATCCGTTAATTTGCTGAACTGGGTTTGTTGAAATTGATCTTGAGTAGGTACAATCTCTTCATACATTTTTTGACCTATTTCTGTTAATGAAAGATACTTGTTTTTCCATTCTACTTCTCTTTTAATCCACTGCAATTCTTCCATCTTCTTTAATAAATGAGTTACATTTCCTTTTGTAACGACTAATTTATCTGCTAATTCCTGCTGGGTTAGACGCTTATTCCTACCCACATGAACAATTACATCAAATTGAGCAGTCGTCAGTCCCCATTTCTTCAATTGATTATTAGATTCCCTAACATTTTTAAGATAAAAACGCGCTAATCGAAACCAAAGTAAAACTGCTAAATTTTTTGATTTATTTGCAGAAACTTCATTATGACTATTTAACATTTTTACACCTCTTTGATCGATCTTGGCATCAGTTTAATACTAAACTGATAAATTAGCAAGTAAATGGTTTTGGCTAATTTTGTTTTCATAAATAAACTTTTAAGCGCTTTATTAAACTATTTCTTTCAACATATATAAATTCCCTTTAATTTCCTTCTTTTATTCTTTTTATAATTTTTGATGATATAATTATGTTTAATTTTTATTAACTAGAAAGAAAGGTATAGTATATGAAAAAACGACTACTAAAAATAATTGTAAGTATTGTCATTTTGTTTCTTGTCTTATATGGATTGTATAAGCTAATGAATGCAAGATCTTTTCAACTATTTGGAGGATTAACTAACGAGGTACATACAAACCAAAAAGTAGTGGCTCTTACATTTGATGACGGTCCAACTAAAAATGTTGATCAAATTCTACCTCTTCTAGACCAATATAATGCAAAAGCTACCTTTTTTCTAATCGGCAATGAAATTAAAAAGAATCCAGAGGAAGCTAAAAAAATCGTAGATGCAGGACAACAGATTGGTAACCATACGTACTCTCATAAGAGAATGGTGCTAAAATCACCTTCCTACGTTAAAGGCGAAATTGAAAAAACAGACAAATTAATTCGCAAAGCAGGCTATAAAGGTGAAATCGACTTCCGTCCTCCGAATGGAAAAAAACTATTTGGTTTACCGTATTACTTGCATAAGCATTATCGAGATACAATTACGTGGAATATAGAACCAGATACTTTTTACACGAATACTGCGGACAAATTAAATTATGTAAAGAAAAATATTAAACCAGGTTCAATTATTTTAATTCATCCGATGTATGATAAAACTGGTAAAGAATTGGCGACAATTAAAGGGATTTTAGATTTACTATCTAATGAAGGATATAAGTTTGTCACAGTGAATGAACTTCAGAAACTAAAAGACAAGTAGCATTTTGCAACTTGTCTTTTTTTTAGCATTTATCCTCAACTAGGTCTGATTTAATATAAGATTTTGTTCTAACACGATCGATAAAGATTCCAAATGCTATTCCAAGCGTATTTAAGATTAAATCATCAATATCACAAGATCTATAATTGTAACCTATGAATAATCCAGCTATCCCTTGAGTTAATTCAATTACTAAGCTTACAGAAAAACCAATTAAAATCGTTTTACGTTTCATAATCTTCGGAAAGAGAATCGGCCATGCTAATCCAAATGGAATAAATAATAAAATATTTCCACCAATTTGTTTTAGAGCAATTGTAAATGAGCCACTCCTTATGATATCTACTACTCCCTTAAAGGGAACAAAATTGTTTAAATCACCTAATTTGTCTTCAATCATGATTTGTATTAAATAATTTTGATAGGGAAATGGAAACAAAGTTAAATCGATGAGGAATGTAAAGTAGATTCCAAAAATTATCCAATATAAATATTTTTGCAAAGTAATATAACCCCTTAGGAATCTATAGCCAAAGTATAAAACAAAAAAAGACATTACAAAAATACTAGGGTACAAGTAATTTAACAAATCAACGCCCCTTTCACCTTCAAAGAAATTAATACCGTTAAAAGTTTTTCCATTTTTAACCATTAGTTTATTTTGATATTATATTAAAATCATTATTTTTCATATATGAAAATAGTATCATTTTTGATGTTCTTCGAATTTCCAAACAAAAAGACATAAAAACTTATGAATAGTACTTGAAAAAAAATCCAAAATAATATTGGTACATTTTGAATTTTTCTCAAAGGAGACATCTAGATGAAGAAACAATTACTGAAATTAACGACTGTTTTTTTATGTTTTGCACTATTTTTAGCTCCAATTAAAACAGGTGCTGAGGAGATTGATACTCGAGCTCACGGAAAATGTATAAGTAACTCCGCATGTAAGTTCCAAGGTGATATGAGAAAGCTTTGGAACGATCATACAATTTGGACTAGTAAATATATTGTTAGTGCTGTTGCTGGCTTACAGGATAAAGACAAAGTACTTGCTCGACTTTTAAGGAACCAACAAGATATTGGAAATGCAATTAAACCATATTATGGTGATGCCGCTGGGAATCAACTTGCTAAGTTATTAACCGACCATATTGTAATAGCTGGTAAACTTATTGACGCTGCCAAAGCAAATGATATGGCAACATTAAAATCACTAAATGATCAATGGTTCAAAAATGCAGACGATATTGTTGCCTTTCTAAGCAAAGCAAATCCTAACTGGTCAAATCAAGCATTAAAGAATTTACTATACGTACATTTAAAAATGGTAACAAATGAAGTAGTAACTAGAATAAAAATGGATTGGGACGGAAATGTAAAAGCATTTGATGATGGTCTACACCACATTAACGTTCTAGCAGATGCATTATCTGCAGGTATAATTAAGCAATTCCCAAATAAGTTTAAAAATTAAACAAACGTTTGATTTTTAAATTGAAAAAAGATGAATTTAGTTCTTAACTAAATTCATCTTTTTTCTGTTTATTCTACATGATTCAGTCTCTCAAGAATGCGTCTCTTCTTATATAACATTCTACCTGCTTCACCAACATCCTCAATTGCTTGCTTATTTACATATGCGCCGAATATTAGGCCTGCAATTGGAATCATTTGGAACAGCTTCTTCCATCCCATATTGTCACGGTATGTATAGAATACTTCTCTCCAACCTTCTATTTGAGAAAATGCTTTTTTTCCTTCAATATTTGTTAACTCTTCTAATATCGCCTTTTTTCCAACTATATCCGCTGATGTAAACTGTAAACATTTTATAATAAAAATTCTCTCCGTTTGTTCATTCGGATCATAACCATAAGAAATTGCTATTTCTTGAAGTGTCTTTAGTGTCAGACCTAACAATATTGGAATATCTATTGCAATCGTGAACATTCCACCAAACCCTGTAGTTGCTCCTTGAACCTTTGCAAATTGTTTACGGCTAGAAATAAAAGCATTTGAAACCTGATCCATTTGTTCAAGACTAAGCTGATTTACCATTTCAACCTCAGATATCTCTTGAATAGAGAGTTCCCTGCTCATCCTTGTAAGAGTTGCTGGAACACTAACTAAATATTGACCACCTGCATTAACATATTTTGATAGTTCATCCAAAATCAGCCCAATTTTATCATGAACAAATTTCGGTGTTATTTTATCTAAAATCATAAAAGGAATTCTGCCGATTTTCTCCCAAAAAAATACGCTTTTTTGATCCTTTTCCCATTTTTCAATTTCATTAAGCTGCCTTATTAAGTACTCTTTCGTTTCCATAAGCACTCCTAACATTTATTCTTTAAACATATTCAATCATTAAACTATATTGCTTAACATTAATAATACAAAAATATAAATGGGAATGTCTAATGAGCTAGGATTACTAACATACTCATTTACTTACTCATATCCCTTTAACTTCTCTCTTGAAAAAAAACGAGGGTCCCCAAAAACCTATGGGATACCCTCTAGTTGATCTTTAATCTAAAAATCTAATTTTATCCGGATTTCGAATCATATAAATTCTTCGATAACGGTCATCTTCTATTTCAAAACAAATTACAGTTGCTTCTTCTCCCTCAGCTTTTACCATTAAGCCAATTTGATTATTTACCAAAACACATTGAATTTTTGATGGGGTAGTTATTTTCTTTCTTATTCCGGTCAGAAATGCAACCACATTTTTCTGTAGATTTATTGGACGTAGAGCAGCTTTCGTTTTACCACCAGCATCTGTAATGAGTATAATATCTTCGGTTAGAAGTGATATTAACATATCTAAATTACCAGTTTCTGCTGCTTCTATAAATCGTTTAGCAATGTCTAGTTCATGATTAAGATTTTGTTTTATAGCTGCATCCTTTATTTGGATTTTACGTTGAAGTCTACTAAATATTTTCCGGCAATTTAATTCAGTTTTATTTAAAATATTCGCTATTGTACGAAAATCAAAATCAAAGGCTTCGCGTAATACAAATACTGCTCTTTCGGTTGGATTTAACTGTTCTATTAATACTAAAAACCCATAGGTAATCGTTTCATCTAAAATCATCTTCTCGATTGGATCTCTATATAGATCCTCAGGTAAGTTTTGAATGATCGGTTCTGGTAGCCACGGTCCAATGTAGACTTCCCTTTTATGTTTAGATGATTTTAATACGTCTAAGCAGCGATTGGTCATAATTTTGCATAGATAAGCTTTCATATTATTTGGCTCATCTTTTGCGGAGTGATTCAATTTTTGAACTGCGAGAAATGTATCCTGTACTAAATCCTCCGAATCCTCAATTGAACCAAGCATACTATAACCTATCGAAAATAGAAGTGGCTTATATTGAGAATATAGATCGTCTACCTCCATGAACTTTCTCACCTCTATTATTAAATTAGTTGAAAAGCAAGCTTTTCATTTATTAAATTTGCAGCGTTTTTTGCGCTAGTCAATGATGCATTTAATAGAAGTTCCATTTGACCAACCCAATCTCCTGCGACAAAAATGCCATCTACACCTACTTCACTATTTGATAAACTTCTATTTAAGCTTTCAAATGGTTTTTTTATATCATTAGAAACAATAAGTTTAGGAAGGTATCGACGTGAAATAACATAGTCTCTCCATCCAGGTTGAAGTAAATCAAGCAAGCCCTCTAGCTCTTCCTCATCTTTTGACGGATCTGTTTTGTTAACCGAGTTTAAATATTTCATTAGATGGACAACAACTTCTCCTTGTTCAGTCGTTAGGTTAGCAACTGTAGAATGATTCGAAAAATACCATGGCTGATCTATGCCTAAAGCAAAATTGAGTTTTGGATTTGGTAAACCACGCATGACAAGATCTAAGCATGCAGCTTTTATCGGGATTATTTGACTACATTTCTGTAAAAATGAATCTGAGACTGGCTCATCAATTAGCTTAACTACATCAACTGGATTAATTGTTGATAATAAACATTTAGTGGAAATACTAGTCTCATTTCGTAGTTCGAGATTTATATTTGGATAAGAGCCACTAACTTTACATACTGATGAACTTTTTTGAATTGCAACACCATGTTGATCTGCAGTTTTAACCAAGTCATTAACAATTGATTGCCATCCCTCATTTATATACATTACTTTTGCGCTACGAAGCTGACCAATCGCCACTCCAGCACTTAAAAGTTCAGGGTTACAAGTAAAAGTAGATAAACGTATGAACGCTAATATTAAATTTTTCACACGATTACTCGTTATATTATTATTCAAATACTCTTCTAAACTAATACAATTTAATTCATCTATATCCATTTTGCGGATTTGTCGATAAAAACGAATAAATTCCATTTTCTCTTTCCACTTTAAATGATTACCCAAAAATAAATTGAATGCTTCGATCACTTTCAATTGCTCATACTGATCTCCAAAAATAAATGAACCACTCAATTTTGGAAGTTTGCCAGACAATTTAACTCCTACTTCATTTAAAATCTCAATACAGTTTGTATATAATGCATGTGCTCCAAGATTTAATTGTGCGTTCCCGACTTGATTAGAAATACCTCTACCGCCTACTTTAGATCCTTTTTCCAAAATTAATACCTTTTTTCCAGTTTGAGCTAAGTAAATCGCTGCAGTCAAACCAGCGATACCTCCACCTAATATAACAACATCCCATTTTTGACTATTATTTATTTGATTTAACATCCTATTTCAGCTCCCTTTCCATCGTTCATTAATTAAGACGAATGAAAAATAAAAAACGTGACATATAGTAGAGCAGAACTAAGAAAAATAAACTAAAAGCATATTTTACTCTTTGGACGGGCTTTCTGATCCACTTTGGAATAGTAATGATTAGAAAAACATAAAATTACTTTGACAGATAGAGTAATTATTGTTAACATTACTCTATCAGATAGAATAATATACTTTAGAAGGTGAATTATGGTTAGAAGTGACATCATACGAGGGCATCTTGACTCAATCATATTAAAACTAATTTCTGAGAAGGATCGATATGGTTATGAAATATCTCAAGAAATTGGACTACGTACAGATAATCGGTTTCAAATTAAGGAAGCTACCTTATACGCAGTTTTTCAACGTCTAGAAAAAAAGGAACTTGTGGAAGCTTATTTTGGTGATATTACACACGGTGGAAAAAGAAAATATTACAAGATTACTACATTAGGTAAAGCATATTTAAGTGAACTAGTGAAAGAGTGGCTGGAAGTCAAAGAAATTATCGATTTATTCATGGAGGAGATAAGATGAGAAAAATTAGAAATCATATTGAAGAACTATTTAAAGATGTTCCAAAAACGGAACAGTCAGAAATAGTGAAACAAGAAATCATACAAAATCTAGAAGAAAAAGTCATGTATTTAATGGAAAATGGCAAAGAAGAAGAAGATGCTATAAATAAAGCAATCGTTGAATTTGGAGACATTGAGGAATTAAAGAAAGAACTTGGTGTAAAGAAACCAGATCGAAAAAAAGGTAACTTTGCAAAGCTAAATTTAGCCTATTCAATATGGGGAAGTGGCTTACTAATCGCTTTCTTCTTATTTATTAATTTTTACTATACCCCAAAGACAATTTGGTTTGTCTATCCAACGTTTGGACTATTATGGTGGCCACTTTCTATGTACTTCTACTGGCAACGAAAAAAGTGAGGTGAATAAACAGTGAAAAATTATCTTGGTTTCGCAACTGCTGGATGCATTATGACTATGCTCTTTTTCATGATCGTAAATTTTGTTACATCACCTGGTACAGTTTGGTTCATTTACCCATGTTTTTTCATTTTATTTTGGCCCGTTAGTTTATATTTCATCGGGAAAAAGTCGTTAAAGCAATTCTCAGTTTTCGGTAGTGTTGTACTGCTTGCGTTTTTGCTAACAGAAAACTTAATTCATTCACCCGATTATCTTTGGTTTTTTTATTCTGCTTTGCCAATTATTAGTTGGCCTATCTTCTTACATTTAGGTAAGAAGGCTAGAACATTATCGATTGCACTTATTGGTAGTATCATAACTATTGCTTATTATGGCTTATTAAATTTGATCGCATCTCCTGAATATCCGTGGGTGATTTATCCAGCATTTGCGATTATTTGGTGGCCGTTATCAATTTATTATGCAAAAAGAAAAGCTTTTGTCGCATTTTCTTTTACGGCTAGCTTTTTTATAAGTATTTTCTTTATTATTGTAAATATCATTTCTACTCCTAATACAATTTGGGCAGTATATCCAATTTTTGCAGTCATTTGGTGGCCGCTGAGCATGTATTTTTATGGATATAAAAAGAAGCAAATATAGAGAATAATCGTACGATTAGCTTAGTGGACTTCAAATTAGAAGTCCTTTTTATTTTTCCTTTATTGACCCAGTTACTCTATGGTACACTTTCAAGGAAATAATAAAGGATTAATATCATCGTTTCCTCTTAGCATCTAGCCATTTCGTTGTGACTTCAATTATTTTATCTTGTTGTTGTTTCGCTGTAATTGTAGCTTTTTTATCCCCTTTTTGTTTTCCATACATCCCAAATTGAGCATGGTTACCACCTAGCACCTCATACATAGTAGCATCCTGTGATAGTAAATGTTTAGATTCTTTAATTTTTGACATTGTAGATAAGCCATCATATTCCGCATATAGCGATAGCATAGGTAAATTCGAATTAGAAAAGTCATTAGAATTGCCTGGATACGATCCTAGAAAGATGATCCCCTCTATTTTTTTCGGATTCTTATAGGCATAAGCAGCTGCAGACGCTCCGCCAAGGGAGTGCCCACTAATATACCATTTCTTTATGGAAGGATAACTTTTCATTACTTGCTCAGCCTTATCCACATCAAAAATAGCAAAATTAAACTTAACACTTGGAATAATAACCGTATATCCATCATTTGCTAGTCCTTTTGCAAAATAACTGTAAGCTTCGGGCTCAACTTTAGCCCCAGGATATAAAATGATTCCAGTTTCTTTATTCAATTTAGGTTCAAAAA
The DNA here is from genome assembly GCA_013200995.1 of Arthrobacter citreus. Taxonomy (GTDB): domain Bacteria; phylum Bacillota; class Bacilli; order Bacillales; family Bacillaceae_G; genus Gottfriedia. The sequence continues at coordinate 3,366,314 of CP053688.1, forward strand.
CTTCCCAATGGTGTTTATTATCAGTATTTACATTTCCAACTAATGAGTACAACTCCTTTGATGGACTATACGTCTGTTGAGACCAAATATAAAATCCTCCAAATGCAAGTAATAGTATCACCACAATACTAATAACGCTGTACTTTATTATTCTTTTCATCAAACTGCACCCACTTTAATTTAAGATCTCGAGATAATCGGTAATATGAAATTAAAATTTATATTCCCGATGCCGAACTTTAAAGTAATTTTAGTTTGATTAATAAAATTCAAATTAATACATAGCAATTAAGAATGCCAAAATCATATATTGTGAAATTAAGCCATACCTTTCGTACTACGGACTTACTATACACTACATAAAAAGGATCCTGTGCCTTTTAAATATAAAGATGATAAATAATAATACAAAAGACGTTAACACCAGTGCAAGTAAATTAATAAATTTATTTGTTCTATGCTTAAATATCTTAAATAAAATTTCATAGATTCCAATCCCGATTAAACCGCCAAGAGTATTGGCCAGTATATCAGTAATATCACTTATACCGATTGCTAAAACATACTGTATAACCTCAAATGCTAGAGTTAAACCAAAAAACGAAAGTAGTTTCTTCTTAAAAGACCAATTACTTTTCAACATACATATATAAATACCAAACGGCACAAAAATCCTTATATTGTTATACACCTCAGAAAAGACAGACCCATTAAGTGGAATCAAATTAATTACACGTACCCTAGTTATTTGATCAAAAGAAAACTGCAACTTAAATAGGACTAACCAATTAAGTGCTAATAAATAGATTATGAATAAAACGACTGTCAATTTTTTATTTCCCAAAATTTCTCCCCCAATTCTTGCTGTTATCATGTAGTTAGGTCATATTTTTTAAATAACTACTTTATTAATGTAGCAAACCTTAAATACTATCAAAAATCAAACCTTCATTTTCGGTTTACTACTTATTGTTCTATGCTTAAAGGGTAGTAGAAATAATTTAAAGAAAGAGTGGGGTAAATCTTAAATTTTTCTTAAATTCACAGCCATGTCGTATTCAGAATACAAAAAAGCGATTCTCCAAAAGAATCGCTTAAAAATTTTTATTCTGCTTCAGAAACTAACGTAAAACGTTCATTTAAATGCTGTGGATTTTCAATTTCATCCACTAATGCAATTGCATAGTCAGCATAGCTTACGTAACTATCACCTTTTTTATTTACAATAAAATTGTCTTTTCCTTTTTGATAAGCCCCAGTTCTTTTTCCGTTTGGATCGAAAAATGCTGCGGGACTAATAAATGTCCAATTTACATCCGTTGTTTTTTGTAAATCCTGAAGACCTTTTGTCATTTTTGATGCAGTTGCATAATATTCTTTTGGAAACTCAGGAGTGTCAACTAGCTGGATCTTTTGTTCTTCATCAACAAATAAACTTCCTGCACCACCAACAACTATTAATCTAGTTTCAGCATTTTTTAAAGCATTAATTAAAACATTGCCAGCTTCCAGATATAGATGTTCTTGACCGTTAGCTGCTTTAAATGCATTAACGACAACGTCAAATTGCTTTAAGTCTGTTGAATTTAAATCAAATAAATCCTTTTCTAAAACAGATATTGTTTTATTAGTTAGTTTAGAAGCATCTCTTACGATTGCTGTTACCTCATGTCCTCTTTCTATAGCTTCACTCATAATAAGACTTCCTGCTTTCCCTGTAGCTCCAATAATACCAATCTTCATCGTTTTTTCCTCCTAAAGGTTTAATTATTTATTTGGATTAAAATCCGGATTCATTACTCATTCGTTGTAACATGAATAGTTACAACTATTTCAAAAAAAATAAAATTCCTTACAGATGTAACTGTTTTAGTTACATCATTTATAAAAAAAATTGAATATTGTTATCCAATTTTTTTACTTAATACTGTAACTAATTCTTCCATTGTAACATCATCCAGTATTTTTTCCATTGCTTCTTGTGCGCGATTTAATATTAATTCTAACACTGCCTGGATATTTGCACCGACTGGACAATTCGGATTCGGTTTCTCATGAAATTGAAAAAGTTCACCTTCTTCAACTACTTCAACTGCTCGATAAACATCTAGAAGAGTTATCTCACTTAAAGACTTTTGAAGTGTAGCTCCACCGGTTCCTCGTCGAACTTGAATTAAGCCAGCATTCTTAAGTTTTCCCATCACCCTTCTTATTACGACTGGATTTGTATTCACACTTTCTGCAATCCATTCAGAAGTACAAAGTGCGCTATTTTCAATCGTAACAAGAGATAAAACATGGACAGCAACGGTAAAACGACTACTGATTTTCATAGGATTCAACCTCCGATGTAACCATTATAGTTACAACTATAAATAAATGTCAACAATATTTATTTTACACAATCCGATTGGTGTTTATATTTTATATAAAATACCCTTTACTACTCTTAAAGGAAAAGCAATTTATAATACTTATTTTAAATAAATGGTATGTTTTATTTTTTTACTAAAATTAAAATAAAAGAAGCTATAAATAGTCTATAGCTTCCTTCCTTATTTAAGTGTAATTTTATGTTGAAACGGCTGCCAAGTTTGAGCTCATTAATATTACATTAGTCCATATAAAGCTATGCCACCAAAAATAATAATGATAATACCTGATAGGCGATTAATTAGTGTTAAAGATTGATTATTAATTCGATTTCTAAATAATCCTACACCACTACTTAAAATGATCCACCATAAACTTGATCCACTAAAAACGCCTAATACTAAAATAATAGAAGTTCCAATATTACTAGCTGAATTCGAAATACCTAAACCCGCAAAAATGGCAATAAATGATAAAATCGTCATTGGGTTTGTTAACGTTAAAAATAAAACTGATAGAAATGCGTTTATCATATTTTTCTTTTGTGTATCAGATTGTGTATAGCTAGCTTTTGAAATAAGTGTTTTTACACCTAAATAACATAGAAAAAAACCACCAATTAATTGAATCCAAACATGCTGACCAATTAAAAAATTCATAATGACCGTTAAACCAAAGCCAGCGATAAGACCATAAATACCATCTGCAGTTGCTGCCCCAAGTCCAGAAACTAAACCAACCATTCTTCCATGAGCCAGTGTTCTACGTATACATAGCACTCCAATTGGGCCTACAGGTGCAGCAATTGATAAGCCAATTAATAATCCTTTAATGTAAATTTCAAAATTCATATTAACCTCCTACTCAATCGAAAATTTATGCTTTTGCAATGGTAGTCGAAAAGTTTCTTTCGTTGTATCCATTACAATTGTTGTTTTTGTTCTTACCACACCTTTTAACCCTTTTATCTCATGACTAATTACTCGATCTAAGTCCTTCGTATTTCTACTTCTTATTTTTAGTAAATAATCATCTTCACCTGCAATATGGTGGCATTCCTGTACTTCCTCTAATTGATTAACAAGCTCTAAAAATGGTGCTCTATTTTCAGGTCGTTCAAGCGAGACAGCTACAAATGCTGTTAATTCGCTACCGACTTTTTCTGAATCGACTAATACACCAAATCCTTTGATTACACCTTGTTCAACTAATCGGTTTACACGCTCAGCAGTAGCCGGCGCTGATAAGCCGACTTCACTAGCTAAATCCGCCCACTTCATTCTAGAATTATCCATTAAGTGATTAATTATTTTCAAATCATAAGCATCCATGTGTCTACACCTTCTTTTTATAAGTTTTATTTAATTTTACTTATTTTATGAAAGTTAATCAATGTTTTCCAATAAATGCCTTCTAATTTCCGACCTAAAAAAAACATATTTATTTAATTCCACTAATAAGATGAAAAAGGTAGACAATCTTGATTGAAGGAGGCTCCATTTTATGAAAAGAGACCCGTTTGAATATCGGAAAAGAATAAGAGAAAGAGAATCTAATGAAGAAGCAGAAAAAGTGTCAAACGAAGAGGCAGAAGTAAAACCTCAAACACATGTGCATGAATTTGTAGCTAGTACTAAATTAGCAGAAGAAAATGACGATCGGCATAACCATCGCTTTGCGGGAGTCACAAGTGAAGTCATTCCCAAAGGTCGACACAGCCATGTACACCGAATTGTAGTAAATACAGATTTTCTAGATCATCATCACGAAGTTATTATTGAAACTGGGCCTCCTATTCCTGTAGGAAACGGTAAGCATGTTCACTTTGTTAAAGGAATGACAACGATTAATGATGATCATGAGCATGATCTTGAATTTGCAACTTTAATAGATCGACCATTGGTTTAGTGAAACTTTAAAATTCAACTTATGTATAGTGCATATACATAAATTTTATTTAGAATAAATTAAGGACCTTCCCTAGAAGGTCCCTTCAGTATGTTTTCATTTTTCAGGTAAAATATGGGCTCAAGCATCCTTCAATCCTTCCGTATTCATTAGCACAATCCTCCAACCATCTGGATCTTCAAATGTATTACTTTTTCCAAGCCAATATGGGTTCTCCGGTTTAACGTCGAAGTATCCCATGCGATTTAATCGCGATTTAACTAGGTTAATTTCAGCTTGATCTGGCATATAAAATACTAAAAGATTATCCTTAGTTGGAGCAGGACAAGGACTTCCATCAATGTGTTGAGTAAACTCTAAATGGTATTCAACATTCGGTAAACCAAACATGATTCCATCATAACCATCGTGATTTTGGAATCCTCCTACGCATTTTAGGCCAAGCCCTTCACCATAAAACTTGGTTATTTCAGCTAGCTGATCGGTAGGTCTTGCAATTCTAAACTGAACCCAGTTTCTCATTGTCATCACCTTTATCCTTTAATAATTTGATGCTGCCCATTCTTCATTTAGTTTTTTAGATAATTGTGTGTAAAGCTTCAATTCTTGAATTAATCCGTCTACTAAATAAGAAATGTTTTCTCCTAGTCCTGTCCCTTCTGAGACAAAATCCGATGGGTCGATGACAACTTGTTTCGATAATACATTTGCATATAAAGCTCTTAAAACGATTCTTATGTTATTAAGCGCATTAATGCCACCTTTTCCACCACCGGATACAGCCATTATTGCAACGGGTTTATCTTTAAAGTGCTTACTCCCTAAAAAGTCAAAAGCATTTTTTAATGCTCCACTCATTCCACCATGATACTCTGGTGTCGCAACGATTATTGCATCAGCATTTTCTAATTGTGATCTTAATTTTTGGATATTCACAATTTCATTTTGCTCTTCTTGTCCATTGTATATTGGTAATACTAGTTCACTTAAATCAATTGTTTTTAAATTGTATTTTTTTGAAATGATTGAAGTTAATTTACCTGTACGCCCTTCTTTTCTTGGACTTCCATTTATCATTATAATATTCATATTTCCCACTCCTTTGATTTGTACTTTTAGTATAGTCAATGAATAAAGTGGATACTTCAGTCGTATGATAGAACTTTTCTACACGTTTAGTTGTATATAAAAATAAAAAAAATCTACAACTAAAGTTGTAGATTTCAGACCGAGAGATGCTCGCTTTTTGTATTGTCTTGTTTGAATCGATCTTGCTTCATTTTTTGATAAACTTTTATATTTTGATAAACTATCTCAAGCAATTTAGCGCTCATATCCTTTTTCTTGGCAAGTTCTAATAAATACCCTTGCAAATGATCTCCCTCAACCTGGGAACCTTTTTCCATATCGCGCTGCAAAGATGATTTCATATCATACCCAAGAGCATCAATTGATCGCATATGCTCATCGACGATATTATCAGAAATTGGTGCACTGTATGCTCTCATAATATTGGTACATTCCTCAAATAATTCTCGGATAGTGATTCTACCACCTTCACTTTCCCTTATCGGACCAATTGGGGCACGCATAAGAGACGTAACGCCAGACATTACCGTAATAAATAAATATTTATGCCACATATCACGCTCAATCTGTTTACTTTGGATGAAATCAGCTTTTGTGCCATTAAACACTGCGGTAATTCTTCTTATACGGTCAGTTTCCTTTCCAAGAAATTCACCAAATACAAGTCTAGCGGCTTTACTTGTTTGTACAACTTCACCAGCTTTATTTAGAGTTGTTTCAATAAAACATAAACCGCCAATCACCTGATCTTCACTGAAGGCCAGTTTTAATGGATTTAAATGAGCAATTCCGTTTAGAAGAGGTATGATAACAGTCTGATTACCTACGAACGGTTTTACATCTTTAATTGCGTTTTCCAAATGATATGACTTAGTTGAAAAAAGAATGATATCAAAAATCTCGGCCGGATCCTCAGTAGTAATTAGATTTGGTTGAAATGAAAAATCGCCGTGTAAACTACGGATGATCAAACCTTTTTCCTCAAGCTGTTTTTTTCGATTAGCTCGTACTAAAAAAGTAACGTCTTCTCCTTTTTCTACTAAGCGTCCTCCGAAATAGCCGCCAACTCCTCCAGCTCCCAATACAAGAATTCGCATCAAAAACTCCCTCTCTATCCAAATTTAAAATTCAAAAGGTTGAACAATCGTTTATTTTGAAATTCCGTTTCGTATTGCATAAAGGGCTAATTGCGTACGATCTTGAAGCTGCGTCTTAGCCAATATATTCGAAACATGGGTTTTCACTGTTTTTTCAGTAATATATAGTGATGCCGCAATTTCTTTATTACTCTTACCTCTTGTAATCTCCTTCAACACATCCATTTCTCGTTTAGTTAATTTATCTTGAAATGACTGTTCTTGTTTTATTTCAGACTTCCCAGTAAGAGCAGAAACTAATTGAGTTGTCACCTTTGAATGGAATTGTTTTTCCCCATCATGAATTTTTCGAATAGCCGAAACAAGCTCGTCTGGGTCACTATCCTTTAAATAATATCCAGCTGCGCCGGCTTCAATAGCAGGTAAAATATGATCTTGATCATAAAAACTAGTTAAAATCATTACCTTTACAGCTAAGCCTTCATTGTGAATACGTGTTGTTGCTTCTATTCCATCTAGAACCGGCATCGCTAAATCCATGATTACAATATCTGGTTTTAACTCTTTTATTAAGTTTAATGCCTCTTCTCCGTTTGACGCTTCACCAATGACCTCAATATCATCCTGTGTATTTAAAAAGAAAATTAGTCCTCTCCTAACTACATGATGATCATCAGCAATTAATATTTTAATAGACATAAAATTCTCCTTTTTAAAAAGGGATACTCGTCGTAATTTTTGTTCCCTTGTTCAAATCACTTTCAACCAAGAACGATCCCTTTATCGATTCGACTCTTTCCTTCATGCTCTTCAATCCTAATGTTGGAATTTGTACATCCTTTGGGCAGATAAAACCTACACCTTCATCTCGAATCGTCATTTTTACTTTCTTAGTACTGATTGATAACTGTAAAAATACTGCATTTTCACCTGAATGTTTTCTACAATTATTAAAGGCTTCCTGACCGACACGCCATAATGTTTCTTCTATTTTGGATGGCAATATTGTTGTACCTTTTACATGACTGTTTACGTTCAATCCTAGCATTTCACCATAGTTAATTAGCGCGCTAACGATTCCTTTTTCAATTCCTTGCGGCCTAAGCTGCCAAATTAGAGCCTTCATTTCTGCTTGTGCTTCTTGGGCAATTTGTTGGATCTGATTAAATGTATCTTTTAACTTAGTACTCTCCGAAACATTTGCACCAGCTTTTGCAGTAACATTAATAGAAAACAATAATTGGCTAACTGAGTCATGTAAGTCCTTCGCAAGGCGGTTTCTTTCCTGAATCAACTCAAACTCTTTTACCTGTTCAGTTAATTGAATTCGTTTAATTGCTGTTCCAATTTGCAGTGCGACTGCTCCTAGTAAATTCAACTCTTCTCGGTCAAAGTTTAATTTATTAGAAGCCGCAACATTTAATAAGCCAAACGATTCTTCACCTGCTTGTAGTGGTACGGTCGCATGATGTGTGACACCATTCGTTTCTCCCCAATTATGGATTAATGAATCCTCTAATCTTTTACATTCCATTATGTTGGATGCTTTATTAAGTCTGCCTGTATTATATTTATTTACACACCAACAATCGCCATTACACATTGGTTTAGCTTCTTCGTTCATAAGAGCTGGGGGTAACTCATGTGATGCGACTAATTCATAATCTCCATTATTATCTATTAAAAAAATCCACCCTGTATCTAGGCCCGTTACTTGAATTAATTTGGCTAAGGCGCAATTTAGGGTACTGTATAAATCAGTACCCTCATTTAATATTTCTGCAATTTCCTTTAATACTTGTAGCTCTAAAAGAAATGATTCTTTTTTCATGCTTATGCTAATTCCTTCATACGTCGATCAAGTTGTTCAAGCACCATTGGCCATGCTTGCTCATGTTGATCTCTTGATAATTCATCTAGAAACCCTGCATGTGTTAACTTAACAACTGCTTCTCCACTCTCATTTGTAGAAAATTCCACTTTAACAACAGTTTCTGTTTTTGATCCTGAAGTAAACCATGTAATCTCAACAAGTTGATTGCGTTCAAGCTTTAAAAAACGACCATAATGAGGATGACGCTTATCTTCAAAATGTGTTTCAAAGAAAAATACAGAATTAACCTCTGCCTTCATAATGACCGAACCTGGCGCAGCAAACCAATCACCGAATCGTTCTGTCCACGCTTCATACAATACTTCTATCGAACTATCCATCACTCGCTCTACTGCTAAACTATATGGTCTACTCGATAAATCTGGATAACTAATAATGCTCATATTAATACCTCCAAAATATTTTAAAGTCATTCATTTTCGTTAATAATTGCAAGTACTTGATGGTCTTCCCATTTTCCATTTATTCGGACATTTTTCTTAGCAATACCCTCTTTATGGAAGCCTGACTTTTCCAACACTCTAATTGAACCAATGTTATGCGGCATTACTCCCGCTTCGATGCGATGTAATTTTAATTCATTAAATGCATATTCAACAACCAACTTTACAGCTTCTGTCGTAAAACCTTTTCCATTTTGATCCTCATCTAAAGAATAACCAACAAAACAACTTTGTAAATCTCCTCTTAAAACCTCTGCTAACATCGTAAATCCTATGAAAGCATTCGTTTCATTTAAAAAGATTCCAAATCCATAATACACATCATTGTCACTTTTCTCTTTATAGGATTTAATACGATCGACTTGAGCTTCTAATGTATAGAAACTTTCATCTTTTATATATGTAAATGGTTTAAAAAACTCTCTATTTCTAACTTCGTACGCCAAAAATTCCTCAGCGTCAGAAACTTCTAATTGTCTTATATGTATATTGTTACCAACTAACTTCATCATTTCCGCCACTCTCCCTGTCATAACTGCTTTTTAGTGATTCCCACTAATCTATATTCCTGTTGCCCACAATATTCTAGGGTCAATTTTACGAACTAACCGATACGCTATAGGTTTAAAACCATTTTTCGACCAAAATCTTGAGGATTCTAAATTGGTTATTCTCCAATCAGTTTCGCAAAACTGATAGCCTTCTTCTTTAGCAAAGTTAAGTCCATGATCTAATAAGGCCGTGCTAACACCCATACCACGGGAAGATTCGACCGTTGCTCCTACTACTAAACTAATACAAGATTCCGGCGTTAATAAATTCTCATCAGATGCTTCTGCCGATTCAAATACTTGAAAACCTACAATTTCATTTTGATAGAGTGCTAACCATAAAGTTGCAGTCTCATCATTAATTAACTCTGCATAACCCTCTTGGTAATCTTCTCTCTCTTCAATGAAACCTGGTGCAAATACTGGCGATTTCGCTTGGTGTTCCATAATGACAGTTGCTAATTCACGAATTCGTTTTTCATCTTCATTATTTGCTACTCGAATTTGTATATCTGAAAAAACTCGATCCGTCGATACTGACAAATTACGGATAGCATGAACCTGTTCAAAAGCAAATCCCAAATGAAGCCAAGCATCTAAAGCCGGCTTATTTCCACTCGGTACCATTACGTAGTGATTAAAAGAGCCATTCTCAACCATTTGCCTAGCAAACTCTGCATATAATTCACGATATAATTCTGTACTTTCACTTTCCGCGATTGCCATACCTGCATACTTGATCCAAGTATGTCGCTCGCGATTTTTATCTGTATGAATTGATCCAATCATATAACCAACTAGCTTGGAATCATTTATTGCGGCGATGCCAATGCTATTTTTTTCATTAAAAAGCACTTCAATAGCCTTTTTACCATTCTCAGCGCTTTCGAATTTAGGTGACAATTCAGGGTTCATACTTCGGTCATACATATGACGGTTAGCCAAAAGACTAGCCGCTTCATCTAAATATCTATTTTCAAACGCGATAAATCTCATCTCAAACCTCCTGAATATTACATAAACTTTAACTAGTAATAAGTTCGACTATTTTATTAATCCTTTAATCTACATATAACTAGTTTCAATAAAAAGAGCATTACTTCCTGCTTATAGAAGATAATGCTCGCTTTCGTCATGTTATTATTCAGACAATCCTAATTTGGACAAAGTTTATTAATGAAATTCTAAAAACTCAATTTTATTTCCAAACGGATCATTAACGAAAAATCTAGTTCTACCTTCAATTGGTGGTTCTTCTTTAATATCAAAGTTAAGTGCAATCAGTTGTTCTCTTAATGTCTCAATATTTGTAACAATTAATCCAGGATGTGCTTTTTTAGGCGCTACAAAGTCTTCTTGAATACTAATATGAATCTCTTGGTTTCCACAAATAAACCAACATCCACCTCTGCCCTTTAAATTTTCTGGCTTTGGCAATTCTTCCATGCCTAAAATGCCGCTATAAAATTTTCGAGCTTCTTCCTCGCCACCTTTTGGACAAACTAACTGAACATGGTCAATTCCTTTTATTTCAAACGCCATAAAAAACACCTCTCCCATTATAAAAGAATCTTTTTTATATCTTTAGATTAACAGAACTACAAAATAAGAAAAGCGTTACTTCTGTCGAAGCAACGCTATTTTACTTATTTAAACTAATTTTAAACCATTTGTAATTAAATTCTTTAATGAATCCTCTATTCTTAATGCTTCTAATTCAGCTTTAAGTGGCTCCACAAGTTGAGCTAGTTTAGGATTAACTGTAGCAATTTCAAGTAATTCTAAACGTAATAACCAATCACTTTGGTGGTCGCGGTTAAGCTCACCATGAACAACAATTAATTTAGAAATGCAGTCATCGCAGAAAGTATTCTTTTCTCTAATCACTCTAACTTCTTTATATAATTTTTCTAATTCAGTTAATGGAGCAGGTGTTTCCATTACGAATTCAATCTCTTTAATTGAATCACTGAAGTAAGATGCTGGGTCAGCCGCACCAGGGTATGCTGATACAACGCTTGAACCAACTCCCATATCAAATGTTCCCCACTCTTTTTTGAATAATTCTTTTCCTTCGTAAGTAACAGTACAGTCTTCAAATGAAATTAATGCAATCTTGTCTTCATTCTTAATGATATTCACAACTCTACCAGAAGCCCTTACACCGCTTAAGAATTCTAAATCAACAAAGTTTCCTACAACAATACCTAAATTTTTAAGTGCTGCATCATCACATTCTTCTAACTTAATATCTCCTTGTAGAAGTCCGACTGGAGTACCAAATCCTTTAGCGTGGTAGTCTTTACCGTGACCATCTAATTGTTTATTGTTAATTGATAGTGCTGTTTCGCCAGTTGTATTTACGTAAATTGCTTCACCGTTTTTATCTTTTAAGATCGCATGAACAATACCTGTTACACTTAATCCAGAATTAAATTCAAATGTAGCGACGCTTTTTGATTTAAGAGCCTTATCTAAGCTTTCAGTACCACCAACGCGGAACGCCATAGTACTTGCTAATTCTTCTGCACCTTGCATTAACTCATCAAAATCTTTACATACAAATAGTTGTGCTTGCATTTCAGTTATATTTTTCGGTTGTTCTGTAGCACCTTCAATAGAGAAAGGAAGTTTTTCTACTGCATCTGTAAAGCAATGTGTACTTTCACCTACTGATGATAATAAACCAGCACCATAAATTTTCGGATTATTTACTTCACCAATTAGACCATATTCAACTGTTCTCCAGAATACGCGTGAAATTTTTTCAGCTTCTGAAATTCCAACAATCGCTTTTTGTCTTTCTTCAACTAATTTTTGCGCAGCAGCTTTTTCTTCTGGAGTCGACTTTGGATCTTCCATTACAATCGTTAAATTTCGAACTGCTTCAAATAATTCTTGTTTTTCTTTCGTAGCAAATGCCTTTGCACCAATTGAACCAATTTTTTGAACGTATTCTCTAAATACAGGATCAAATAAGATTGGCGCATGTCCTGCAGCCTCATGAATAATATCTGGAGCAGGTGTATATTCTATATTCGTTATTTGTCTAATTTCAGTTGCGATTGGTAAAATCCCATTAGCTAAAAGTTCAAAAAATGCTGCACCAGGAATTAATCCATTAACGATCCCTGCGCCCCAACCAATTTTTGATAAGCTCTCGTTCATTTCAGCTACATTTGGAATTTTTTCCGTTTCAATTCCAGACATCTTTAAACCGTCTACAAATGCAGCATGTGCTTTATCTTTTAATGCATGATGGTTTTGTCTCATAACATAACGCCATACCGCATGGTCAATCGGCGTGTATAGATCATAATTTTGCTCCGATAAGTATTGCTTCAAATGAGGTGGTATAATTTTTGTTTCAAAAGCTGCTTCTTTCATGTCATCAATTCCCCTTTTTTATAATTGTTTCACTTAAAAATCTATTACACTACTTTCTTAAAAATACCCGTTCTATCTATTCTTGCTAAAAGCTTTTTTGAGCATTTCTAAGCAAGTTTCCATCATTTATCCATTTCTACCTTTTCCAAGTTACTCCTTCTTTCTACAAAATCTTTTTTTATTCGGTAATTATTGTCATAATCAACCAAATACATCACTCCTTCCAATGCTAGTGAGAAAGGCGCGCTGCGCTCACGTAGGTAATTAAGATATTTAAAAACATAAAAAAAAATCCCTACTGTTTGCACAGTAGGGACGAACGGTTAATTCGCGGTACCACCCTAGTTATTAGCTGTATTAACTACATACTAATATCTTCATTTCATAACGGCTCTTCACCGTCTTCCCCTCACTAACGTTTCGAAGAAGATGCTCGTGGATTGTAATTCGTGTCGTTTTTTGTACTGATTTGCACCAACCATCAGCTCTCTGTTACAGGGAAAACTTCACTACTAAGTTCCATTCATTGCTTTTTATTATTAAATTGAATTGTTCTTAAAAATAAAAAAGTCCCTACTGTTTGCACAGTAGGGACGAAATATTGTATTCGCGGTACCACCCTAAATTTATTAGTATTCAAAACGATACTAATATCTTCATTTCATAACGGCTCTTCACCGTCTTCCCCTCACTATTCGTTTCGAAGAAGATGCTCTAGGATTGTAATTCATGTGTTCTATATACTGGTTTGCAGCTACCACCAGCTCTCTGTTACAGGGAAAACTCCACTACTAAATTTCCTATCATTGCTTTCGTCATTCAATTAATACATACTTTATTCCTATTTCTCATAAATGTCAACACTTTTTATACTTATTTTTCAAAAGGATTTATTATTTAAATATAATTTTACGAATTATCTCTAGAAAGATACAATTGTAATCATCTATTTTTTTCTCGCCAACTTAATGAGAAAATTGAACCTCAATTTTAATAAAAGCTTTTTTCATCCAAATGATTTTACTAGATGAATCCTATAATTATTAAGATCCTAAAGTAAAATAATCTTACTATAGATATAGTTATTTTCATCTTAATTGTTTATTTTTCTACAAATTGAAAACTCACACTTATTTTTATTAGTCCCACCCTCTAAGAAAGTGTTGAAAGCGATATTATATTAGAAAAGTTTACTCTTAGCACACTTATTAACTTCCCTAATAAACGGTTCTTTGTTCTTAGTATAGGTTTGACGGTCAAATTGAAATTCCTTCGCGAGATTCTTTTTTAGATTCAAATACTCTTCTGCAATTTTAGGGTTCTCTCTCAAGTAATCCCTAAACAATAATTTTTCAATCCATTCATTACTTTTATATTCACAAATATGTAAGTGGCACGTTCCTTGTCCCCTTTCCCCTTTTCTAAAGAATATTCTATCTGTTAATTCAGGCTTGGGGACATATTCGTAATCAACTGAGCTTAGTGGTTTTATTAGTTCATCAACATCATCTAATTGATCGATTCCAATCATAATATCTATTATTGGTTTTGCTCCTAAACCTTTTACTGACGTACTCCCGATATGTTCGATTTGAATTAGTTTATCTGAAATGACGGATAAAATTTTCCCTTTTTCTTCTTCAAATTGTAATTCCCAATTAGGATCGTAATTTTTTAACATTACATTCGGACTTGTCACCTTATCATCTCTTCCTCATAAATTCTTTTTTCTATCAATTCTCTATCTTTCATTTTATTCATATTGACAATCTTTTTATATAAAATATAATTAATTTATAATATGTTAACCATGAAAATAAATAAGTTAACATAAAGAGAGGGAGATTTTAGTAATGCAACAAGAAAGATTAAAAATGCTTATTAATTCAGCTTTATTTGCAGCAATTATTGGTATTCTATCTCAAGTATCTATTCCTTTGCCTTTTTCTCCTGTTCCAATCACGGGACAAACATTAGCAATCGGCTTAGCGGCTACGATTTTAGGTAAAAAATACGGAACAATCTCGTTACTTCTTTATTTAGCGCTTGGCGCAATCGGAATTCCGGTTTTCGCAGGAGGTGCTGCGGGGTTTGGGGTACTAGTCGGTTCAACTGGTGGTTATTTAATTGGATTTATTCCAACTATTTTTATCATCGCTTACTTTATTGAAAAAACAAAGTTCACAGTATTAAATGCAATGATTGCAAACACGATCGGAATGTTTGTTACATTAATTTTTGGTACTGTCTGGTTAAAAATAGCGGCTTCTCTAAGCTGGCACGACGCAATGGTTTTTGGTTTTTATCCATTCATTATTCTAGGATTAGTTAAAGCCTATGTTGCATCTGCACTAGGTGTTATGATTGGTAAACGTTTAGTAAAAGCAAATTTACTAAAACGTGATGAAATTTCAGCATAATATAGAAAAAGCTCATTCGATGAAATGAGCTTTTTTTATATTCTTAATTCATTCCCATTGTATTATTACTACGTTTACCTATCAAATCGTAGATGAACTTTATCAATTTTAAAACGAAATAACCTAATATTCCACCGAGTGTATTTAAGATTAAATCATCAACATCAAAGCTTCCTAGCTCTAATGCCAACTGAAGGATTTCATAAGTTAAACTTAAAATGAACGTCGCTTTTAAAATTGACTTAAAGTTAAAATACTTCTTAAGGATTAAAGGAAGAATAAAACCAAAGGGCATAAAGCCGATAATATTTCCGGCCAAATTACTAACTCTAATATCTAAATTAATATCTGCTAAAAACAAGTAAAAAATGATCGTTTTAAATGGAATAAAGTTATTAAAGCTCCACCAATTCTCTCTAATTAAGCTAAAATCAAATTGACTTATTACTTGTGTAATCGGCGTATACTTGAAAAGAATATTTTGCGTCAAAATCATCAAATAGAAACAGCATAATAGGATTAAAATCGTCTTTATATACTTATACATATTTTAAAATCTCCGAACCATTTTTATTACAATAATACCATAATTATCCAATTTTAAGTCATTTTATTTTCGAACCTTTTTTGTCGGATACAAAAAACCACTCAGTTGAATGAGTGGCTACTAATGTGGAAGATCAACAGATTTAACGATTGATCGATCTCCTTTTTGTTGGACTGTAACAATGAAATCACTTTCATTATTGAATTTATCCATTTGTCTCTCTGGAATATAAAAACGACTTAAATTATGGTTAAGGACTATTTTTTTGCCGCCCTCACCATCATCATATGAATATTGAATGGTTGCTTTAATATATTTTGCATGTGTTGGGCGATGATCCGATGCATAGTTAAATACGTATATACCATTTTGATGATCCTCTTTAAAAACAATATAAGCTGCCTTCCCATCTTTCGGTTCTGATTTCCCCTGCCAATCTTTCATATTAATCGTATCGAAGTTGTATGTCAGAGATGCATAGTGACCTAATAATGGTTCTATCGGATCTAGACTTTTTGATTCAATTTTAAAAGTATCTGCCGACTGTTTAAAGTACATAATATTTCCAAGTAAAGCTAGTAATAGAACAAACTGAATAAGTGAAAGAAGAAGTAACTTTTTCTTACTTTGCATGTTCATCACCTCTTACTTTTTTCGATTGAAGAAATACAAGATATAAAACAATTGCAAGGATGATAAACACAATTGATTTGCTTATGAATGAAACAGCTAATCCAGTGTAAATGCCAATTACAAGCGCTGCAAATGTTATAAACCCTATAATGATGCTACCTCTTTCGTGACCTGAAACTCCATTAAATAGACGGATACATGAATAAGCAAATAAGATCAAAACACCTACAATCATATTGGCTAATTTATCTTGAACACCTAAAATTGGTAATAAAAATATAAATAAGAAAATCCAAAGATGATTTTTCATAGCCACATTATTCTTCCACTTTTTGTATGCAGTGTAGATTGCTAGTATAAGGATTAACAGAATAATAGCATCAAATAACGGTACTGCTACCGGCTTCAAAAACCCATATGAAAATTCCTTTTGTAGCTCATGAGCTACATCATACAATCCCCCAAATGTTGTAGTGAAATAGGTGAAGAACCATACAAAAATCGTAAATACTGGCAGGAGTACATAGTCAATTACTCCGCGTTCATTCAAATACCAAAGAATAAATACGACTAGAATAATAGGTATAAAATACTGGCGATTTGAAAATGTCTGGAAAAACATAATGATGATATAACCTAGGAATGAATAATTAAAGCTTACACTCCAACGATTCTTCATGATTTTCAAGAAATATATTGAGCAAAGCAACAATGGAATTTGTAGTAGATAAACATGTACAGTATCTATTCCTGCACTATAGCTCAAGCTAAAAAACCCAATTCCTAAAAACAGATAATAAAACATATCCTGCTTTAGGACATAGTAATAAAGAAACGCGAGCATAGTCCACGTAATAAGAAATACTGGACTATCACTAGAAAATTGATACATTTGTACAATTAAAACAAATGCACATGCATATCCAATCACATTAATAAAATTTAAACAATGTCCAAACAACTCTTTGCCTTTTTGATAACTTATAAATGCTACTGCGTGGAAAACAAAAAGCGTTACAAAAATAATAACTAATCTCATAGTCTGACTATATTCATTCCAATTACTACCCACAAGTGCTAGAATCGCAAATGCCACAAGTAAAGCAATTAAAAATGGCACTATATTCCCTAAAAATGATTGCTTCTCAACCTTGCCTTGATGCCTTTCGTAATCAAGTATTCGATTTAATGAATCATCATCTAGTAAATTGAGCTTGTGCCACTCCTTTAGCTTTTGTTCTAATTTACTCATTAACTCCCCCCTTTAGTAGTAGCTCTTAAAGCCACTTCTTTTATTATTATAATTTATCAAGAAAGCATAAATTACCTTTATATTTTAAAAATTTGCCTCTTAACCTACACAATATTTTAATTAAACGTTTGTTTAATTCATTATATCTTCAACTATGGCTTAAGAAATTGACTTTAATAATTAGCATCGTATTGTCCCCTCTTTGCTATTATGATAGTCTGTTGATAAATTCAACCAGATTAATCACTTACCAAATAATTCAAAAAGGAGGTTTTTTATTGTTTAAAATCATGATTGTAGAAGATGATGAAAAAATTCGCAAAATCGTCTCCGAAACGTTGAAGAAGTGGCAATACGAGGTAATTGAAGTGACAAAGTTTGATCAAGTCCTTTTAGAGTTTGAGAATACTCAACCTCACCTTGTTTTATTGGATATAAACCTCCCCACTTTAGACGGATTTTATTGGTGCCAACAGATTAGAATGACCTCTAAGGTTCCAATTATATTTCTTTCTTCTAGAACTCAAAATATGGACGTTATAATGGCAATTAATATGGGCGGCGACGACTTTGTTCAAAAGCCATTTGATTTAGGTGTTTTAGTCGCGAAGGTTAGTGCGCTATTAAGAAGAAATTATACATATCAAGATGAGAGCAATACGAATCTCACTCATCGTAATCTACAATTCAATTTAAATAATTCAACAGTTGCTTATATGAAAAATTCAGCTGAGCTATCAAGAAACGAATTTATTATTCTCCAAATTATGATGCGTAATATTGGAAAAATCGTGTCCAGAGATGATTTAATGCAGGCGCTTTGGAATGATGACCAATTCATTGATGATAATACTTTGACTGTCAACGTTAATCGATTACGACGAAAAATCTCCTCACTTGGGCTTGATGATTTTATTCATACTCGCAAAGGTCAAGGATATATCATATGAAGAAGTTTTTACTGTTCCTTAAGTTTGAAAAATCATATTTGTTTCTATACATTATAAGCAACATCATCCTTGTCACTTTACTTACAACCGACCCTTCCATTTCATTTCGATGGGATACATTCACTTATGCCTTTGCACTGAATATATTCATTTTTGTAGCCTTTCTTCTTTATCGTTTTCAGAAAAATAGTCAGACGATACGCCACATAGACGAAGAAGATTATGAAAACCTATCTTTTGAAGGGGTCTACTATGAAAAATATATTGAAGAACTAAAGCGCAATCATATTAGAACGATCAATGATGTTCAAGCTAAGCAAAAAGAATATCATGACTATATTGTCTCTTGGTTTCACGAGATAAAAACACCTATCTCTGTATTACGATTGATGCAACAAACTGACTTCGAGCCTAAAAGTTTAATAGAAGAAATTACTAAGATTGAGCAATATGTTGACCAAGCACTTTACTATGCTAAGCTCGATAACTTTAATCAGGACTATGAAATTAAAAACTGCAACTTAGATCGTCTCGTTAAAGATACTTTGAAAACACACTCTAAAGCCTTCTTTGCTAAAAAAATTCGTTTAAACTTGTCCATAGAACCTACAATTATCCAAAGTGATTCAAAATGGTTACAATTCATCTTAAACCAACTAATTACGAATAGTTTGAAGTATTCGAACGAAAATGGAGAAATAGCAATCTCCACAAATGAAACACAACAGGAGAAGCTTTTAATCATCGAAGATAATGGTGTCGGAATTAAACAAGAGGACTTGCCGCGCATATTCAATCGTGGCTTTACTGGAACAAATGGACGCATTTTCACTAAATCCACTGGTATGGGTTTATATTTAGCCCAGGAGTTATCAAATAAATTGGGGCATTTTATTACTTGTACTTCAGAAGAAAATATCTATACTCAATTTGTCATCCACTTTCCAAAAAATATTGACCCATTTTGGTCTACAAAGAAAAACTCTTTAGCACATAATAAAGGAGCTCCCTTTTAAGTCGGACAAATCGACGAACGGGAGCTCCTTTTATTAGCCTTTTCTGTTAGTTTGTTGATTAGTGGAAGATTCTCGAACTTTAATTGGGAACCTACCTCTTCTGATTAACGATCTTATAATAAATACTCGTCGAAGATAAATAAAACAAAATATAGATCAATGTATATGAAATTAATACACCTATTATAATGCTAGTGAGCCCAGGAAAGCCCTTCACTGAATCTAACATATAATATTTTAATATTAGCCAGCTCTGCATAACTCCTAGTAGTAATGGAGGCATAAAAACAAATAATAATTGCTTTCGTATTACACTTTTTATTATATTATTTGTCGTACCGATTTTACGTAATATTGCATATAATCTTTGCTCTTCTGTAGCTTCACGTAATTGCTTAAAATAAATAACGCTCGCCAAAGCAAATAATGCAATAATGGCTAAGAAACAAGCTGAAAACAGAACTAAAGATGAGCTTTCAATTTGTTTTGAATACACATCAGCAAATGAGGAGTAATATGCATTTGGCGTTTTTGTTACAATTGCATGTATCTTTTTAGAAAGCTCTTCAGCATTTTTCACATCTTTAATATGATAAATTTCAAATCTCTGCTTAACTGATTGTTTTTTTATATTATTGTAGGCCTCATTTGAAATAATTAGTATCGAAGGTTTTATTAACATTGATTTACCTGGGTCTGTTCCCCACCCAAGCAACGCATAGTCTTTTTTTTCTACTAGATTAAAGGTTTGGTCTTGTTTAGTTGTAATCGTAAATTTCGGCTGATGGTCTACAGGATATACTTTCGGAAAGTCTGATCCTTGAGAAAGTGAAACAGCTTCCATCCCATTCAAATGAACTTTTTCTTTTTTACCATGCATCGTTACTATTTTATTATATTCATTCTCTGAAAATAGCAGGATTTCTTTCGTAAAATATTGAGGATTTTCAAAAGCAATTGCTCTGTTTGACTTTGTTTTTGAAACTAATCCTTCTATTTGTTTGTATTCTTCAATTGGATGATTTGAATTTTTTATTATTTGATGGATATGATTACTAGTATTTTTATCGATTGTTTGAAATGCAATATCATTAGGTAGGTTCATTCCAACAGCTTCAAATTGCACTTTATAATTAATTGTAACAAATCCGATTAACAAGATTAGTACTGCACTAAAAAGCGTAATAAATGTTAGATTTAACGTATTACTTCTTATTTGAAATCTTAATGATGAAACCCAAAGGACCGTATTTCCTTCATAAAACCTTTTTCTATTAGAAAAAACTTGTAACAACCAACCTGTAAACTGTCGAAAAAATAAATATGTTCCACCAATTAAACCAATTGTTACGGTGATTGAAGTAAAACTTACATGTTCCTTCCAAAAAACTGATTCTTTTCCACTAGTAATGAGATAGACAGCTATTCCTAGCAATACGATTGATAAAATTGCAAAAAAAGGTGAAGATTTAAATGTTTTTTCTTTTTTTGATTGTGCATGAAATAGTTCAACGATTTGTACTCTCTGGATCATAAAAAAGCTTTGAATACTAATAATAATGGCTAGTAAAATAAACAAACCAACTGTTGAGGCAATCGCTTCAATCGGAAAATTCAATGAAATGACTTCATTGTATTTCATTAAATTCATTAATAACATTCCGAAGAATTTAGATAATAAGCCTCCAATTAACATCCCACTCACAAGAGAAATCCCACCGATAAAAAGATTTTCATAAAATATCATAAGTGTGATTTGAGCTTCACTCATCCCATACAATAAGTACATTCCGAATTCTTTCTTTCGCTGTTTCATAAAAAATGAATTTGAATACAAAATGAAAAAAATAATGAATAGGAAAATAACAACTGTTGCAATGCTAACACCAGTTTTGAAACTTTCTTTGTTTTTAAGCGCATTAATAATGTCATCGTTATACATTAATGCCGAAAACGTAAATTGAATAATCACTCCGATAATCATTGAAACTAAATAAATTGTATATAAGCGAAAATTTCGTTTTATATTCCGACTTGTTAACTCTAGGAGGTTCATTTTAATTCCCTCCCATAATACTTTGTGTGTCTAAAATTCGATCGTAAAACGTCCTTTGCTCTTGATTACCTCTATATAGTTCATTCACAATACTTCCATCTCGAAGAAAAATCACTCGCTTACAATGGCTAGCTGCATAAGGATCGTGTGTGACCATTAAAATAGTCGTTTGAAATAATTCATTCAAATTGACTAGTTGTTCTAGCAGTTGCGTTGCAGATCGCGAATCAAGTGCTCCAGTCGGCTCATCAGCAAATACAATTGCCGGATTCGTAATAATAGCTCTAGCAGAAGCTGCTCTTTGTTTTTGGCCACCAGAAATTTCATAAGGATATTTTTGTAATATATCCTCAATATTTAGCGCACTAACAATTGGACCAAGTCGCTTTTCCATTTCTTCAATCGAGAATTTTCGTAATGAAAGAGGTAGCAAAATGTTTTCTTTTACATTTAAAGTATCTAACAAATTATAATCTTGGAAGATAAATCCCATATGTTCTTGTCTAAATTTGCGCAAAGTTTTCTTATTTAAATCTAATAGAGACTGCTCATTTAACCAAACATCCCCACCTGATAATTGATCGATCGTTGATAAAACATTCATTAATGTTGATTTCCCTGACCCTGATGGCCCCATTATGGCTGTAAATTCAGCTAGCTGAATTGTTAAATCAATATTTTTTAAGACGCTTGTTTTACCGTAGTTTTTTGATAAATTTTTAGCTTGGATTACAGTTTTCATGATTATTACCTCCTGTTCATGTTAACTATAAACTGACCACACGATGTAAACCATCGATTTAACATGAACTAAAGTGACGATTTTGTCACATTGTAAACTGTATGCAAATCTAATTTTCCATAAATAATTGATTATTAATCCAATTAACTAGAAAAGTTTTTTTCAAACAAAAAAACAGCCCTATTTCTAGGGCCGTTTCTTCATCTATTATACTGGATAAACACCATGCTTTTTCGTAGCAGGAGTTTCATATGACTCTGAATAATATGCAAAACGTTTAATAAGCTCTGCACGTAACTCTTCTGGTTGGATGACTACATCTACTACTAGCTCAGACGCTAAGCGATAAATATCGATATCCTCAGCGTACTCTTTACGTTTTTCTTGGATAAAGGCAGCTTGTTCTTCTTTTGGTAAACTTGCGATTTTTTTCGCGTATACTGCGTTTACTGCTGCTTCAGGACCCATTACAGCGATTTGAGCAGATGGGAATGCAATTACACAATCCGTTTCAAATGCAGGGCCTGCCATTGCGTAAAGTCCAGCACCGTAGGCTTTACGAGCAATTACAGAAATTTTTGGAACCGAAGCATTACTCATACTATAAAGCATTTTTGCACCATGACGGATAATTCCCGCACGCTCTACTTTTGTACCAATCATGAATCCAGGTACATCCATTAAGAATAGTAAAGGAATATGGAAAGCATCACATAAATTAATAAATTTAGCTGCCTTGTCAGCTGAATCGTGGAATAATACGCCACCTTTAACTCTTGGTTGGTTAGCGACAACTCCTACGCTACGCCCATCTAATCTAGCAAAACCAGTTACTAGTTCAGGAGCAAATAGCTTTTTAATTTCGAAGAATGAATCTTCATCAACTACTCGGTCAATAAATTCATAGATTGAAAATGGTACGTTTTGATTGCTTGGAATAATTTCTGATAAAGATTTCTCCTTTTGTACAGGATTTTTAGCCTCAACAACAGGAGCTCCTTGTTTGAAATTAGTTGGTAAGTAAGATAAATAGTCTTTTAACTTAGAAATCGCTTCCTCTTCTGACTCACATAATACATCTCCACAGCCTGAAACTGAACAGTGCATTCTAGCTCCACCCATTTCTTCGAGTGTAACTTTTTCACCAATTACCATTTCAGCCATACGAGGAGAACCTAAGTACATTGAAGAGTTGCCTTCAACCATAAATACAACATCACAAAATGCAGGAATATAAGCTCCACCTGCAGCAGATGGTCCAAATAATAAGCAAATTTGAGGTACTTGACCTGATAGCTTAATTTGGTTGTTGAATATACGTCCAGCACCACGTCTACCTGGGAACATGAATACTTGATCAGTAATACGAGCTCCAGCAGAGTCTACTAAGTAAACTAGAGGTACTAGCATTTTTAAACAAGTTTCTTGAATACGGATAATTTTCTCAACTGTTTTTTCGCCCCATGAACCTGCTTTTACTGTTGAATCATTTGCCATTACACAAACAGTACGGCCATTAATTTTACCGATTCCTGTTACAATGCCATCAGCTGGAAATTCATCATTCATACAGTTTGCAAAGAAACCATCCTCTACAAAACTGTCTTTATCTAAAAGTTGATTTATTCTTTCTCTTGCAAAGAGCTTACCAATTTTGGCATTGCTCTCATGATATTTTTCTTTCCCACCAGAAAGTATTTGTTCTTTTCGAGCTTGATATGTTGCTTCGTTTGACATACAATTACTCTCCTTTATATTGCGGCCTACGCTTTTCTTGAAATGCTACTAAACCTTCCATACGGTCGTTTGTATGCAATAATGTTTCGTATTCATATGTTTCTAATCTTAACCCTAAATCTAAAGGAAGATCGAAACCACGTTGAATAGCCTTTTTTGCAGCACGAATTGCAAGAGGACCTTTACTTGCAATTGTTTCACACATTTCAAGCGCCTTATTTTGTAATTCATCTATTTCAACAACATGTTCTAAAATGCCATATCCTTCTGCCTCAACTGCACTTAAGCGTTTGCCAGTAAAGATTAGTTCCTTCGCTCTTCCAAGGCCAATTAAACGTGGAAGTCTTTGCGTACCACCAGCTCCTGGAATAATTGCTAAAGATGTTTCCGGTAAACCAACGATTGCTTCTTTATGTGCAATTCTTATGTCGCAGGCTAAAGCAAGCTCTAGTCCTCCACCTAAGGCAACACCGTTGATTGCGGCGATTGTTGGCATTGGTAATCTTTCAACCTTTTCAAACAGCGTACCAATCTTTTCAACAGTCTCTCGAGCCTCGCTCTCAGTCATGCCTCTTCTTTCTTTTAAATCAGCACCACTACAGAAATACGATGATCCACTACCTGTAAATACAACAGCGCGTATAGATGATTTCTTTAACTC
The DNA here is from genome assembly GCA_013200995.1 of Arthrobacter citreus. Classification (GTDB taxonomy): domain Bacteria; phylum Bacillota; class Bacilli; order Bacillales; family Bacillaceae_G; genus Gottfriedia. The sequence continues at coordinate 3,391,070 of CP053688.1, forward strand.
TTCCATTTGAATATGAAGAGCATCTAATAACTCACGTGATAATGAATTAGCTGCATTTGTACGATTTAAAGTAAGAATTCTAATGTGACCGATATCACTCACTAATAAACTTGATTCCATTTAAATACTCTCCTTTGAACCATTCCATACTGAAAATAGCTTACTAACTGGTGTTAAGTTCATTTGTTCAGAGATATATGAAGTAGCTTGATGAAGTTTCTTTTCATCAATATTAGTTGAAATGCCTAAATTATGAAGTAATGAAACAACATCTTCAGTAGCTACATTGCCACTAGCTCCTGGTGCATATGGACATCCACCTAGTCCACCATTTGAAGAATCAAATTTTTCAATACCAAATTGTAAAGAAGTATATAGATTTGCAATCGCACGACCATATGTATCATGGAAGTGCATAGCAATTCGATTAACTGGTACTTCTTTAACAAGATTTTCTAAAAAATCATTCACTTGAAGTGGGTTAGCAATTCCGATTGTGTCTCCTAACGAAATTTCATCTACGCCACATTCAAGTAATTGGTTTGCAAGATTGATAACTTTCAATTGGTCTACAGCACCCTCATATGGACAACCAAATACAGTTGAAATATAGGCTCTAGTAGTCTTTTTATTGTTTTTACATTCTGTAATCATTGAGCGAATATCGTTCATTGAATGTTGGATACTCGCGTTCTTGTTTTTTAAATTATGTGTTTCGCTAGCAGATACAAAGAAATTAATTTCATCTGCATCTACTTCAAATGCGCTCATTAAACCTCTTTTATTAGGAACTAGAGCTGCATAAGTAACCCCATCTTTTTTCTTAAGCTTTGTAAACAAATCTACAGAGTCACTTAACTGAGGAATCCAGTCAGGTCTCACAAATGAAGAAACTTCAATATAAGATAAACCACTATCAACTAATAAATTTATCCAATCAAGCTTCTGCTCAGTTGAAACAAACTGTTTTTCATTTTGTAAACCATCGCGTGGTCCTACTTCTCTTATAAGAGCCGATTGAGGTAGCTTCATCATTTTTACTCCTAACCTAATTTTTCAACTTGGATTAAAGAGTCGCCTTCATTTACAAAATCGCCTTCGTTTACGAATACATTTACTACCTTACATTTATATGGAGCTGTATGAGGAATCTCCATTTTCATAGATTCTAAGATTACATAATCTTGATCACTACTAATTTCGTCTCCTACAGATACAAGACATTTCCATACGCTTCCAGCCATCATTGCAGTTAAGTTTTCCATATTTAATTACCTCATTTCACTTTTTGATATTCACTAATAAAACTTGTTGTATAGTCGCCTTCTTGGAATGCATTCGTTGAAAGAATATCAATCAAAAATGGCACATTTGTTTTAATGCCTTCAATTTCTACATTTTTAAGATAATTGTGCAGTTGAATTACTGCCTCTTTTCTTGTATTTGCTGTAACAATTACTTTTGCTAATAAAGGATCATAAAATGGTGATACTACCCATCCATCATAAAGATGTGTATCAATACGTACACCAATTTCCTCTGGGAAGTTACAATGTTGAACTGTTCCTGGAGATGGGAAGAATGTTTTAGGATCTTCAGCATAAACCCTCACTTCAATCGAGTGACCATTCATTTCTACATGAGTAGGACGCATTGGAAGTGTTTCACCAAATGTAATGCGGAATTGCCATTCAACTAAATCAATTCCTGTAATTCCTTCTGTTACACCGTGCTCAACTTGTAATCTTGTATTCATTTCTAAGAAATAAATATTTTCTTTTTCATCAACTAAAAACTCAATTGTTCCTACGTTTACGTACTTCATTTGATTAGCAATTGTAAGAGCATATTCCTCAAGCTTTTTTCTACCTTGTGGAGAAAGGAATGGCGATGGTGCTTCCTCAACAACCTTTTGGTTTCTTCTTTGAATTGAACAATCTCTTTCAAATAAGAAAACAGCATTGCCATGAGTATCAGCAGCAACTTGAGCTTCAATATGTCTAGGTTTAATAATCGCTTTTTCAATGAATACATCATCATTCGCAAAAAATTGAAGAGCTCTCGTTTGTGTTGTTAAAAATTCTTTTTCAAGCTGTGCTTCGTTTTCAATTAGCTTCATGCCAATTCCGCCGCCGCCACTAGACGCTTTTAACATAACAGGATAGCCAATTTGTTCTGCAATTTCTTTTGCCTCTTCAACAGATTGAATTGGATGAGAATTCCCTTTAATTACTGGAATGTTTAATTGCTCCATTATTTGTCTTGCTCTAATTTTTTCACCCATCATCTCTAAATGCTCTGGCTTAGGACCAACAAATAAGATGCCTGCTTCTTTACATTTTTTAGCAAAATCACTATTTTCTGATAAGAAACCATATCCTGGATGAATGGCTGTAACATTATTCTCTTTTGCAATTTTTATAATTAAATCTGCGTTTAAATACGTATCTTTTGTATGATTTCCTTTTAAAGAAAAAGCTTCATCACTTAACTTAACGTGCAAACTTTCTTTATCAGCATCTGAATAAACTGCTACAGTTTGATAACGAAGTTTTTTACATGTTTCAATAATTCTACATGCGATTTCACCACGGTTTGCAATAAGTATTTTGATCATATTCTCGCTCCTTATCGGCATCCTAATTGACGTGCGATTACCATACGTTGAATTTCTGAAGTACCTTCACCAATCTCAAGTAACTTAGCATCACGAACTAAACGTTCAATACCATATTCCTTCATATAGCCATATCCACCATGAATTTGTAATGATTCATTCGCAACTTTGGAAGCGATTTCAGATGCGTATAACTTAGCGAACGCCGCTTCTTTCGTAAACGGTTTTCCATTGTCTTTTAACCATGCTGCTTTATGCACCATGTTTCGTGCTAATTCAACTCCCATAGCCATATCAGCTAACTTAAACTGAATAGCTTGGAAACTTGATAAAGGTTGTTTAAATTGCTTACGTTCTTTAGCATATGCTAATGCTTTATCAAGAGCTTTTTGTGCAATGCCTACAGCAAGTGCTGCGATTGAAATTCTTCCACCATCTAATGTATATAAGAATTGGCCAAAACCTTTTTCAGGATTACCAAGAATGTTTTCTTTTGGAACACGTACACCATCTAAAACAATTTGAGTCGTATTAGATGCACGAACACCCATCTTGTCGTAAGGATCTGTGATTGTTAATCCTTCTGAGTCAGTTGGTACGATAAATGCACAAATATTTTTCTTTCCATTTTCGCTAATCGAAGTATAAGCAGTTACGATGATTGTGTTAGAATATTGAGCATTTGTAATCCAGCATTTTTCACCAGTAATCACATACTCGTCACCTTCTAAAACTGCTTTTGTTTGAGTTCCACCAGCATCAGAACCTGCATTTGGTTCTGTTAAACCGAAAGCACCAAGCGTTTTTCCTTGCGCCATTGGAACTAAATATTTTTGCTTTTGTTCTTCTGTACCAAAATAGTAAATTGGAGAAGCACCTAATGAACAAGTTGCCGCAAAGCTTAAACCTGTTCCTCCACATGCACGCCCAATTTCTTCTACAGCTAACGCATAACTAATCGTATCGCCACCGCTACCGCCGTATTCTTCAGGGAACGGAATACCTAATAAACCTAATTCACCCATTTTTTTGAACGTTTCAATCGGGAATTTACTATCACGATCAAGCTCTTCTGCAAAAGGCTCAATTTCCTTCGCTGCGAAATCTCGTACCATTTCTTGAATCATTTGCTGTTCTTTAGATAATAAAAAATCCATGTGTTAGTCACTCTCCTTTTAATATTTAGGTACGTTTTAAAAAACGTAAGAATGTCTCCAACTGCGCAAATAGCAGTGGAGTCCTCATATTTCACGTATAAGAGATAAATATTTTAGTCTTACAATTGATAATATTCGATATATTCTACCATTTTCCTTTATTGTCCTTTCGACAAATTGAGACAAAAGGGCAGGAGTTAGGATAAGAATGAGTGCGACTCAAAAGTACAAATAAATGTCGAACTACAAATAAACGGCGTACTGCAAATAAAATTAGCGAATCTGCAAATAAAATTAGCGAATCTGCAATTAAAATAGCTTAAACTGCAATTAAAATTAGCAAATCTGCAAATAAGATAAAATATTACCCATACCGGTTATGGTATTCACACTAAATATTGAACAATCGTTGCTCCTTTTAAATAGAAAACTATCAAAATTGTTCTAACCTTAGATAAATCAACTAAAAAACCGATATAAAACTGCAAATTATCTATAATAAACGACAAAGGTCCATTGATATACCCCTTTCTATGTTCAAACTACACAGCATTAATATGAAAACAAAAAAGGCATACCCCAATCACAGAGATACCCCCTCATAATCAATTATTAATATCCAATAAAATCTTCCCAGTACTTTGTCTACTTTCTATTAATCTATGAGCACTAGCAGCATCTTCTAACGAAAAATGTTGCCCGATTTTGATATTTAAAAGTCCTTCATCGATAAATTTAAATACTTGTTCCGCTGTTTCCTTCAAAATCTCTGGTCTTTCTTTCCTTGTTGTACCTAAACTAAAACCAATGACTGATCGACAGCTCGAATGTAACTTATTTGTTTTAAAATGACCAACTTCACCGCTTGAATTGCCGAAGTGAACAAGTCGTCCGTATTTCGCTAAGCAATCCATGCTTTGTTCTGAAATTCTACCAGCAACTGAATCTAAAATGATATTAGCTCCTATTCCGCCCGTTAACTCATTTACTTTCTCTGTAAAGTTTTCCTTTTCATAGCAAATCACATGATCTGCCCCAGCATTTAGAGCATACTCTATTTTCTGTTGACTTCCCACTGTGCCTATAACTTTACCGGCACCTAATATCTTTGCTATTTGAATAGCCGTCGTACCTACACCGCCAGCAGCAGAATGGATTAGAACGGTTTCTCCTTTTTCAATTCTAGCAAAATCAGCTAGCAGCTTATATGAAAGAAACGAAACGGTAGGGCAGGCTGCAGCTATATCAAATCCAACCGTTTCAGGTAACAGGTATGTTAGATTTTCATTTGCAACAGCATATTCAGCGTATGAACCACCTGCTGGAAAAGCAGCAACTCTTTGACCAACTTCAAATTGTTTCACATCAGATCCAACAGCTTCAATAGTTCCAGCAGCATCTAGACCAGGGATAAATGGGAATTTTCCTTTACCTTTTTTTCCATATCTTGCTTTTACATCTGCAAAATTCACACTGGCTTTTTCTACTTTAATTAACACATGATTAGAGCTAATTTTTGGTAATTCAAGATCAACAAACTTTAATACATCTGGTTTTCCAAACTCTGTCACAACAATTGCTTTCACACTCTCCACCCCACTTATTGTCATTACTTTTATTTTATCTATAAGAATGAAGTCTCGGAAAATAACAATTTATTATGAGTTCCAATAAGTTAGACTTATTAATTTCATTGCTATTGTAAAGTTCTAAACATCATCTCGAATATATCGCTCATATTTATTTTAGAATTGTACTTATTCATTGTATTTTGAACGCGTAAACCATACATAAACGTTAGAAACAAATTAGCCATTTTTTCTGCATCAACTGCTAAAGGAATCGCACCTTCTTCCTGCCCTACTTTGATCCATTTTGTTGACGTCGCTAAACTATGCAAATAGACATCCTTTAATATTTCTTCAACTTTCTGATTATCCACGCGACTTAGTAAATAAATAAAAATTTTAGTCGTTACATCTTGTTCCGTAGAGTGTTTAGCTACGCCACCGGCAATTACTTTCAGTGGGTCATTAATTCCTACTGTTTCATTCTTAGATACGACTTCCAAAAATTTTGTATCAACTTGCCCGATACGTGCTTTCAAAATCAGTCCAAACAATTCATCTTTTCCAGTAACATAATGATAAATGGCACCTTTAGAAAGTCCTGTTCGATCAATAATATCCTGCATTGTTGTTTTTCTACAGCCTTTTTCTTCAATGAGCTGTTCTGTAACTGATAATATCAATAGGAAGCTTGAATTTAGCTGCGAATTTTCTTTCATGTTTACCTCCTGTGCAAAAACATTAATGATACCAATCTATTAAATTAATTATTATTTAGTTGTTTTTCCATACAATAGTAGGGATTCTTTCGTAATGGAAACTCTATAGTCCCTCTTTTAACATACCCATACTTTGTATACAGCCCCACTGCTTCGTCATTTGTAGAATAGACATCCAATCTAATACTTGTATACCCTTTTTGTACTGCCAATTGTTCTACGTACTCTAAGAGTAATTTTCCGATTCCCCTGCCCTGGTAATTAGGCCGTACAGCAAGTCGGTGTATGCAAACTGGGTTTCCATTTTTGTCATCCCAATCTATTTGCTCATATTTTTTACTTTGTAATTCATCGAGTACAACAGTTCCAATTACGACATGATTGTCTATTATTCCATATATATTTTGATTAGTTATATCATCTTGAATAACAAATAGATTTGGGTAAAATAGATCCCATTGATCATTTTGATTGCTGCGCAAATGCTTCGTCACGGTTTTATACAGCTTCAAAACGTCTTTTTGATAATTCTTTTGAATTGGAATAATGTTCATGTTAACTCTCCTTATCAAGATTACTTAGTTATCTGTAATTTAATTTCTTGAAGCTTTTTTGATGACTTTCTTCTATAAAAAACAGTCCATAAAATTGCAGCACCTATAAATCCGTAAAGAACATAATTTGAGAAAAGTAGATATCTTTCCGTCGATAGATCGTAAACCATAATAATTCGCACAACTGCTTCTGATAACAGCATAATTCCCCATACAAGCGTCATTAATCGCATAACAAAACGAAAATATTTAATATTCCAGTTTTCAGCAAAACGATTATTTTGGATAAATCGCATTCCTAAGTAAAACATGATAGGTCGTTTAAATAATAGAGATACTAAAAAGATTATTCCGACCGAAGCCGTTATTAATGATTCTCTTACAAGCAAAATCTTTTCACTACCGCCAAGAAAGACTAATAAAAGAGTTAGAATAAGTGAAAAAAGCATTAACCCTCCAAAAGCATCAAGCCTTTTATGCTTCCATAAATGAACTACATTATCAACCAATGGAATTAGAGTTGCAATCGAAAGAGCTAAAATACTGCTCATATAATCTGATAACACAACATAAATAACCCAAGGTAAAATACCGTTAATTACTAATGTGAAAATGACATACATTCTTTTAGACATAAAATCATCCCTTTAAACTTATTTTTTATATAGAGATTATTGGTACGAATGATGTTTTACTTTTTTTAGCTATTTTAGAAAGACCGACTGTTGGTTTGTTTTTTTATAAGAGTATATTATGTACCGACCGTCGGTATGTTAATGAAAAATAATATTTTTTTGAAAATAGGCTACGAATACAATTTTGTTTACTAAATTTGGAATCCTTATGAATTTTTCCATCTTACAAATCATTTAACTTTTAGAAAACAAAAAAAGGCATCTATCCATCGAATAACGATGAAATAGACACCCCTAGGAATTTACTATTTATTAACTAGCATACTTAAATGTTCAGCAGCCGATTTAATATCTTCTTTCCCTAAAATCGCAGAAACAATTGCAACACCATCAATTTTTGATTCCATTAATTCAGAAACGTTTTCTTCATTAATACCACCGATGCCTATAATTGGAATCTTTACTGCCTCGCGTATTCTTCGTAGTTCATCAAGTGTTAAGTACTTTGCATCTAGTTTTGTACTTGTTGGATACATTGAACCAATACCGACATAGTCCGCTCCTTGTTCTTGTGCAATCATTGCCTCTTCTAATGTTGATGCAGATACACCAATAATCATGTCTTTGCCAACAATTTTTCTAGCCACTGTTAAAGGTAAATCTTCTTGGCCGATATGCAGGCCATCAGCTTTAATTGCCAATGCGATATCTAAACGATCATTTATAATCAATGGTACATTATATTTTGAAGTAACTTCTTTTACTTGCATAGCAACTTGATAGAAATCCAAACTACTACAGTTCTTTTCTCTTATTTGAACAATTGTTGTTCCGCCTTGAATTGCTTCCTCAACAGATTGAACAAGATCTCTTGATCCTAATACATCACGATCAGTTACTAAATAAAGCTTATAATCGACTTTGTTTTTTGTTATAGCCATTCGATTTTACCTCCTGTTAGAAGCTTATCAACGGAGATTTTAGATACTTCATCAAATAAATTTACTCTAAATGTACCGATTGCTTGTTCTTCAGTTAAACGAGCTTTAGCAAGTTCCCCGCAAAGACCCATTGTAGTGATACCCGAAACAGCAGCTAGGAAGTAATCATTTGTTGTACCAGCATAAGTTCCGATTAATGATGTAGTCATACATCCAGTACCAGTTACATCGGCTAGCATTTTATCTCCATTTGATATTGTGCATACTCGGTCCTGTTCTGCAACAACATCCACTGCACCCGTGATTGCTACAACTGATCCTAATTTCGCTGAGAGTGATTTTGCAATTTCGACACCATCTTCTTCATCAGCTACAGAGTCTACCCCTTTAATTTCAACGTTTAAGCCGGCAATCATTTTAATTTCTGACATATTTCCACGTACTACAGCAAAACGTACTTCTTTCAATAATCTTGCAGTTGTTTCTGTGCGTAGAGTCGTTGCCCCAACTCCTACAGGATCCAAAATAACAGGTACACCTAATTGATTAGCTTTTTTACCTGCTTGAATCATTGATTGGATAGTTCTCTCATTTAACGTACCAATATTAATTACAAGAGCTGAAGCAAATGATACCATTTCCTCTACTTCGGCTAAATCATCTGCCATAACCGGTGACCCACCTAGTGCTAATACCATGTTTGCACAGTCATTTACCGTTACATAATTTGTAATATGATGAACCAAAGGCTTTTTCTCTTTTACGCTTGCAATTAATTGACTCATTTCATTCATAGTTAACATTTTTTTCTCCCCCTATTTGCTTTCGAATAAGTTTATTTAATATAAATTGAACGACAATATAAATAACACAAATTAAAATCATGCTCGGAACAGTAGCCCCAAGGAATAAATCTAATTGAACAAACTTGCGATAAATGAAAACGCCTAAAATCCATGTAATAAACGCTAACCAATCAATTTTTAAGGATTTACTTATACTTGTTCTTTTTAGAATAAAGTAATCTGTTAATAAAATTGCGTACAACGGTGCAAAGAATGACCCAATTGTATATAAGAATCCTTCATATTTTTCAATTGGGAAAATCACCGCTAATATTGTTCCAATTGCTGTAACGATCAACGCTATATGCTTTCCATTTAGCTTTGGAAAGATGGTTGTAACTGATATCCCAGCTGAATAAGCATCCATGAAGGTTGTTGTAACAGTTGCTAAAACAACGATACCAACTGCGAATAAACCTAAATTTGCACTCATTAATACAGCTACTGGATCCACTTCATTAAATGCTAATGCTGCCCCAAGCCCAATAATATACATCCATGAACTTCCAAACATATATCCTATGAAACTACCAATTGCCCCGTCTTTTGTAGTTTTCGCGAATCGAGTATAGTCACTAATTAATGGAATCCATGATAGTGGCATAATGACTGATAATTCAACTGCTTCGCCAAAAGATAATCCTGAAGTACTTGGCTGAGAAAGAATTTTATCACTTTTAAAAATAACAAAACATAATACAATCGTTAAAACAAATAGCAAACAAACGGCCATACTATTAAGTTTTTTTGAAGCATTTTGCCCAAAGTACAACCAAATTGCTATTAGCACTCCAATTACTAAACACCAAACCCAAAGGTGATTAAAATGATAATCATTTTTTGTGACTATATTGATTGAACGAGCTCCTGTTAAAATCATAATTGCCGTCCAACCAAGCAACTGTAATACATTTAAAATTGAAAACAAGTAACTACCATAGCTACCGAATGAAATTTTTGTTGATTCCATTGCGGTTAATCTTTGCTGAGAGCCAATTACACCACCTAATACAAGTAAAAGTGTTCCTATTAAATGTCCTACTAAAATAGCTGTTAAACCTTTAGTAAAACCTAATGGAGCTATTAATGCCCCTGTCATGATTTCCGCTACTGATACCGCAGCACCAAACCAAAGTGTCGTAAAATTCCACTTTGTCATTTTTGCATTTTGATTAGACATGTTGAACTCCTGCCTTTTCATACAAAGAGTAGAAGTGATGGACAGGACCTACTCCTTTTCCGATTGAGAAGGAATGTTGAATCGCTAATGTTATATAGTTTTTTGCTTCTCTAATTGCCTCATTTAATTCAAGTTCATTCGCTAAATTAGATGTAATTGCTGAAGATAAAGTACATCCAGTACCGTGAGTATTAATTGTATTGATTCTAACGCTATTAAAGCTAGTAAACTCCTCACCATTAAAGCAAATATCTGTTGCTTCACCCTCTAAATGGCCACCTTTTACAAGGACGTTTTTTGCACCTAATGAATAAATTTGTATAGCAGCTTCTTTCATTTCTTCAATCGTCTTAATTTTTCTTCCAGTAATAACTTCTGCTTCAGGAAGATTCGGTGTAATAACAGTTGCTAACGGAATTAATTCTTGAATTAAAGCTTCCTTTGCATCCGGGCTTAGTAAGTCGAACCCGCTCTTAGAAACCATGACTGGATCAACTACAATATGCTTTGGTCTATATTCCTTTAGTTTTTCAGCAATTACTTTAATCGTATCGATTTGTGATACCATACCAATTTTTACTGCATCTACTTCGATATCTGTAAATATTGCATCTAATTGACTCGCAATAATCTCTGGTGTCATATCTTGAACAGCAAACACTCCTTGCGTATTTTGAGCAGTTACTGCTGTTATTACACTCATTCCAAAAACACCATGAGCTGAAAACGTCTTTAAATCTGCTTGAATTCCAGCACCACCACTTGAATCAGAGCCGGCTATTGTTAATACTTTCTTCAATGTTCTTCCCCCTATTTAATGAATAGAACTCTTTTGATCTTACAGATAGAAGATGAAACTTGATTTTAAATACAAAAAAGCACAAATCCCATAAGGACTTGTGCTCGAACAAATCAATGTTATGAATACAAAAATGTATTCTACCGTTCACTTTCCTACGCTGGCATTATCCAGATCAGGTTAAAGGGTTAAAGACTATTCGTGTCTTAATCTCAGCCGACCATTTACGGCACCCCTAGTACTATTCAATTATTTAATTTGATTACTTTATCATCTTAATTAATCCTTATACTTTATTCAAGTATTTAGACCAGATTTATTTAGAAAAAACCTCTCTTAATACTAGTTGAGAGGCTTTAACATTTATTATTTTAAATCTTTTACTTCTTTTAATACGCCTTCTAGTTCGTCACCGGCTTGGTTAAGTGTATCTGCATCCAATGGAGAAACTTTTACTCCCGCTTCGATAATATGAAGTGGAGTTTCAACTTTTTCATACAAAGCTTTGTCTTTATCTTTTACTGAGTCTTCGAATTTTTCCCATGATTTTTCAAGTGATCCTCCACTTTCTTTCGCCTTTGCTTCATCATTATTCGAAACTTGTGTTTTTAGTTCAGAAATCGTTTTGATCATTTCGTCAGATCCTGATTTAATTGCATTGTCTGTGTTCGTTCCACATGCAGATAAAGTTAAAGATAGTCCTAGAGCCATTGCCGCGATCAATTTTTTATTAGATAACATTTTTCGTTCCCTCCGAATTTTTACTACTTTTTTTATTATTTTTATTCGAGAATCTATTATAAATAACAGTTATACAAGCTATTAGTAACAAGAACATCTGTGGTACAAAGCTCTCCCAAGTAGAATAGATTGCAAAGAAATCTATTGTTGGAATAGGAGCTTGGGTAGCAGGAAGTAATCCTGAAAGTTGTAAACCGTGAATACCCATACCCGCAAATTTAAAGCATAAGTAGAACATTAAAATACTAGAAACAAGGAAAAACGGTCTCATTGGAATCTTTAAGCCAACCTTTAATATTAAGAAGCTCAGTATTGCTAAAATAGCAAACCCTAACGCAATTCCTATTAATAAAGATGATAGTTTAATTGATGAAGCCATTCCAATAAAGAATAATACTGTTTCAGTTCCTTCGCGAAACACTGCTAAAAACGCAAGAATAGCTAAAGATAATAGGCTACCCGTATTTAATGCTTTATCACTTTTAGTTTTAATATATTGTTGCCATTGCTTCGTATTAGATTTGCTATGTAACCAGTAACTCATATATAAAAGCATGACAGCCGCAAATACTCCAGTCCAGCCTGCAATTAAGAAGTTATTGCTTCCAAAAGCACCTGCTGAGAATAAGATATTTACAATAACACCTAGTATAATACTGACTCCTAAACCAGTACCAACACCAAACCAGATCCACTTACTTTTCTTTTCTTGACCAGACTTTTTAATAAAACCTAGTAATGCTACAACTACTAGTAATGCTTCTAAACCTTCTCGAAGTAGAATTGTAATAGCATCTAACATTGTATAACTAGTTTTAGATGCTAAAGGTAATAGATAATCACGCATATTAGTAATTGTTTTTGTAGCCGCTTTCACATCTGGTGTTTTAGCAGTTAACATTGCATAAGATGTAACCATATCTCTTTCAGAGTCAGTGTAAACTTTTTGTGATTGTGTTAATACTACCCCTTCAATATTGATCCAAGATTTTCTAAACTGATTAATTTCTGAGGTTGCTCCCGATACATTATGATCTTTTAAATCTGCTAATGCTTTGTTTAATATTTCAATTAAATCTTCAACACTACCTGTACTTTTTGAACTTAATTTTGAACTAGCAAACTGATGAGAAATAAACTTTTCATTTACAACTTCTAATTCTTTAAGTGCAGTAATAAGTGCATTTTGATTCACTGTTTTTTGTGCTAGGTTATACTGAACCATTCCCATAGCTTCCTCGATTTTGCCATACGCATCAATCGATTTATTTTTTATACCATCCTCTTTATCAAGCCAATCATCGTTGAATTTTTTATATTCCTGCTCGGCAGTTTTAAAATCCCCTTTTTGTGCCGCTTGGATTGCACTTTCTACAAAAGAATTTGCATGTGTTAAATCCTCTTCAGGGCTTGCTGCAAAGGTTTTAAACGGTAAAACAAGTAAAAGTAAAACTGTTAAAGTTACTTTGATAAGCGTTTGCTTCATGGTTGATTTTCCCCTTAAGTAAAAATGATAATCATTATCACATATTGATAATATAGGTATTTCATATCACAGTCAATTATATTTTTATTAACAATTTTTAATTTTTATATCAACATTCGAGTGAATTAAAAAGCTGAGGAACTTTCTCCTCAGCTTTTAATGTCTATGCTAACTTAGTGCCTCAAAAGACAACCCTTCTTTTTTAAAATCATACTGTCTACGTTATGGACAAAGTACAGATTTTATTCGTATTTTTCCCTATAACATAGCAAAAAAAAACTGCCTCATAAGTAAGTGCATATACTTATGAGCCAGTCTCTTTTTTAAAATTTTTAGTTAGATGAACCAGCCAAAATCTTTTGTTCAATATTTAAAATTTTGTATAACTCATCAAGTTTTTTTATTTCGTAAGTAGGAACTAGATCCGTATCATTTGATAGTGCTTTTGAATTAACCCAGCAAGTATCTATTCCCGCTCCGACTCCACCAGTAATATCCGCACTGAACGAATCTCCAATAATCAAAGTCTTATCCAACTCGATATTTGGAATTCGAGCAAATACATAATCAAAGTACTCCTTCATTGGTTTTTGATAGCCAGTGTCCTCTGAAACAAAAATATCTTTAAAGAATGGATAAATTCGTGCAGCATTTAATCTTTTGTATTGTGTCTTTGAAACGCCATTTGTAACAATATACAAATCAAAATGATCCTGAAGATTTGAAAGTAATTCGAAAGCCCCTTCAATTAATTGATTACCTTCTCCTAAGTAATTTTGATAAGTCTGTTCTAGCATTAAACCGTCTACATCGATACCGAACTCTTTAAATAAAGTTGAAAAGCGAGTATTTACTACGTCATCGCGACTTATTTTCCCCTCTTCAAAAGCCTTCCAAAGTCCATGGTTAATTTCTTTATATCTCGACTTAATTTCAGACGTTAACGGTATATTTTGATCTTTAAATAGAGATTGTAATGCTACTTTTTCTGCTGCGCCAAAATCTAATAATGTATCATCTACATCTAATAATAATGTCTTGTAAGTTTTCATAACATTTTCCCCATCCCTATTTTATAAAAATCATATTTTACTAGATTACCCTTAAATCAAATTAGCTGTTTTATACGTTTAAAGCTTATTCCGCTTAATTTAAAAACTAATATACCACTTATAATTAGCAATACTCCAATTAATTGCTTAGAAGTAAACGGAACTTTCTCAAGACCTAGCCACCCTTTAGTATCAAATAATAATGCAAACAATAATTGTGATGTCAGAATTATTGATGTTGCATAGGTTGGCCCAAGTAATCTTATCCCTTTCGTTAAGCAGAATACAACTCCTACACCAACAATGCCGCTAAACCAATACCAAACTTTCATATTATGCAAATCAAATAATTGTTTCCCATCAAGGAAAAGACCCATAATTAGTGAAGCTAAAAAGCCCATTCCTAATACGAATGTTGTTGTAACCCATATTCCAGTCCGTTCATTAACCTTACTATTAAATATACTTTGTAAGCCAATAAGTGCACCCGCGATTAAAGATAAAAGTAATCCATAGAGCATAAGCTTACACACCTCCCAAATTTAACAATGTGATTTTTTTGGCCGAATGATTTTTTATTCGTAAATATTATTACTCGCAAGAATACTCAGGCCATCTCTATTTTTTATAAGAATGCTCCCATTTTTTCGCTCTACTAGGCCATCCTTACAGAACTGTTGAATAACTCGATTAACATGTCGATAACTTGTTCCGATCAGATTTGCCGCATCTTTAAGATTGATCGTATTTAAATTATCATTGAGTAAAGAATTTGTATCATCATATGAAATGGATAATAAATAGCTCGCTAAGCGTACTTCTACTGGATACATTAAGTTAAAACTCATCGAATTCGATTTAATATAAAACTTTTCCGTTATGACCTTTAATAAGAATTGAAGAAACGGTGTATAGTTTTTGCTAAGTTTTTTTAACCAACGATAGTCTATAGAGATCACTTCCACCGTAGAAATTGCTTCCACCGTATTAATATAATTCGATTCTCTTACATATTCGATATCACCGATTAATTCAAGAGGCGTTTTAAACGATAAAATTAATGTTTTCCCTTCAGCTGAGGAAGTATAAACTTTTACCTTTCCTTTTACTAAAATAAACATTGTTTGTGCCGAGTCTCCTTGAGAACAAATAAATGCTCCTTGATTAAATCGTTGAATAGTCATATGAGTTCTTAATTCCTCATTAAAGACTTCTTCAATACGATGTTCAGCTAAAAATTGATTAATCTGTTCTATATCACTAGAAATTTTCAAGTTAAAATCACCTCCAGTAGGTTATAAGTTAAGATCCTAGCACAATGACACCAATCATCATCATTCCAATTCCAATTAATTGGGTTGAAGTTATATTAAGCTTTTTTACTCCGAACCAACCTTTACTATCAATGATAAAAGTTAAACATAGCTGTGCGATTAACAGCGTTGAAACTGAAAAGGTAACACCATTCAAATGAATTGCCGTTACATTACAAAAAATAACAAACGCTCCAAATGCTCCACTTGTTAAATAAATTGGATTTACTTTCTTAACATCAGCTAAATTTTTATCTTTTATTATAAGTAGAATTAAAAACGCAACAAGAAAACCAGTAAATTGTGTAATCGTAGCTGCTTGCCAAGTACCTATATCACTACTAATTTTCGAATTTGCGACTCCTTGTAGCGTGATGAATGCTCCAGCCAAAATTGCTAATATAATTCCTTTCATATACTTTCTCTCCTGACATTTTGATTTCTTCATTATTAAACGATATTGGTGGCATGTTTGGAAAGGACATATGTCCCAAGATGAGTTAGATGAAGAATCAGCCTGTGGAAAACTATAATGTATAGCTAAAATTTGCAAAGTTCTGTGGATAATTGCTTTATTCTTTATTGGAAAGCAATTTTTTTGTGGATACTCCGTTATTATGTGGAAAACCGATAACTGTTTTTCATTGAATTGAGATGAGAAAAGTATTATTTTTGTGGATAATTTGTGATGAAATTGTTTTTGGAATGGGATGGTAAGAAGTTTTGGTTCTCTACTAAGATAGGGTTTTTAAGGACTCTTTAAAATAATGTAGAAAACGCAATTAAACGATAAAGTCAAAAAAATCAGGCCAGATTGCTAGCCTGATTTTTTCCATATTAGATTACTTCTTCACTTATTAAAATTGATTCCATTAAAAGCTTAATTTCATTAATCTTATTTTGATTAAATAAATCAACAATTTTACTTCCAACAATGACCCCATCACAATCTTGACACAATTCTTTTACTTGATCAGGACTAGATACGCCGAATCCAGCAATAACCGGTTTATTACTAACTTCTTTAACACCTTTTAGAAAGGATGATAAACTAACATCTAGTTCATTTCGAACACCAGTAATCCCTTTTACCGTTACTGTGTATAAGAAGCCCTTGCCTTTTTCTGCAATTTTAACGATTCGTTCTTTTGGTGTTGTCATTGTAACTAGTCGAATTAGTTCTACTCCAAATTCTTCTAGTTTATTTATAATAATCTCTTCTTCTTCAATTGGTAGGTCAGGTATAATGCAACCATCTATCCCTGCTTGTTTGAGATCAGCTACGAATTTATCAATTCCGTACGCTAGAATAGGATTCATGTACGTCATAACAATTAGGGGCACTGAAACTAATTTTCGAACCTCTTTTATTTTTTCAAGAACAGCTTTTAAAGTTGTACCTTCTTGTAGTGCTCGAATACCAGCTTGCTGAATTACTGGTCCGTCAGCTACTGGGTCTGAAAATGGTATTCCTATTTCAATCGCTGATGCACCAAATTTTTCTAGTAAGGCTAATCTTCCTCCTAATACTTCTAGACCACCATCGCCTGCCATTATATAAGGAATAAATAATTTTTCACCTTTTTTAATTCGCTCTGAAAACTGACATTCAATTCGATTCATGATTATTTTTCCTCCTTTAATCGATCTCGAACGGTATGCACATCTTTATCGCCTCGACCAGATAAACAAATGATTAAATTTTCGTCTTTCCCCATTATTTTTGCTTGTTTTATTGCGTATGCAACTGCGTGTGCACTTTCTAAAGCCGGAATAATTCCTTCTAGTCTCGCTAATAATTTGAATGCGTCAAGCGCTTCTTTATCTGTAATTGATTCATATTTTACTCGGTCAATATCCTTCAAATAACAATGCTCCGGTCCAACACCCGGGTAGTCAAGTCCAGCAGAAATCGAATGTGCTTCTTGTATTTGACCGTCCTCATCTTGAAGCAAATACATTAGGGCACCGTGTAATACACCTGGCACACCTTTCGTTAACGAAGCTGCTTGTTTATCTGTATCAATTCCATGTCCGGCCGCTTCAACTCCAAACAGTTTTACACTTTCATCTGTAATAAATGGATGGAACATACCAATTGCATTACTGCCTCCACCAATACATGCAACCACTGCATCAGGAAGCTTGCCTTCTTTTTCTAAAAATTGTTGTCGTGTTTCCTTTCCGATAACACTTTGAAAATCGCGAACCATCATTGGAAATGGGTGTGGTCCCATCACTGAACCTAACAAATAATGTGTGTCGTCAACATTTGCAACCCAGTAACGAAGTGCCTCATTTACTGCATCCTTTAATGTCGCGCTCCCCGATTCAACACTAATAACTTTCGCGCCTAGTAATTCCATACGGAACACATTTAATTCTTGTCGACGAACATCTTCAGCACCCATAAAAATCACACAATCTAAATTTAATAGAGCACAAACCGTTGCAGTTGCTACACCGTGTTGGCCCGCACCCGTTTCTGCAACAATTTTTCGTTTGCCCATTCGTATAGCAAGTAATGCCTGACCAATCGCATTATTAATTTTGTGAGCCCCCGTATGATTTAGATCTTCTCGTTTTAAATAAATTTTTGCTCCATTTGCATGCTTAGTTAAATTTTCCGCGAAGTAAAGTGGCGTTTGGCGACCTACGTAGTCCTTTAATAGGTTTTCAATTTCCTCATTGAAAGTCGGATCATCTTTAATAGTTGAATATGCTTCCTCTAATTCAGTAATTGCTTGAACAAGCGTTTCAGGTATATATTTTCCGCCATACATACCAAAGTGTCCTTTTACATCTGGAAGTGTGTACGTAGTCATTTAAATTCCTCCTAATTTTACTTTTTTTATAAACATTTTTATTTTTTCATAGTCTTTTTTGCCGTTCGTTTCAACTCCGCTACTTACGTCAACCATCAATGGTTTAACAATATTACAAGCCGGTAATACATTATCAATTGTTAATCCACCCGCTAAAACCAAGTTGTTAATCTTTTTAGAATTGAGCAACTCCCAGTCAAACGTTGTTCCATTGCCGCCTCGATATTTACCGCTTGGACTATCTACTAAAACATAATCACAATCATATTCTGATGATTTTTCAACATCCTTTTCGGACTCTACTCGTATCGCCTTTATACTTGGATATCGTAATGAACGGCAAAATTCAGGCGTTTCGTCACCATGCAACTGTAAATGTGTTAATCCAACTTCCTCGTAAATGGATTCTAAAGTTTCTTTTGATTCATTAACAAATACACCAATTTTTAAGATCGAATTTGGCAGCGATTTAATGATCTTTTTTGCTTCATCAATTTTGACTTGTCGCTTACTTTCAGCAAAAACAAACCCTATCGCATCAGCTCCTGCATCAACTGCAATCTGTGCTGAAGTCAAATCCGTAATACCACAAATTTTGACCTTCACTGCTTAGCCTCCTTAAGGATAGGAAGCATAAGCTCTTTCATATTTGTAGATAAATCATTGCTTCTCATTAATGCTTCGCCTACTAAAATCCCATTAGCTCCAGCATCTCTTACTCGTTTTGCATCATACTCATTGAAAACTCCACTTTCACTAATAATGAAACCTCCTTGTGCTTGAATGATTGGTGCTAATTTTTCTGTTACATTTAAATTTACTTCAAACGTTTTTAAATTTCGGTTATTAATGCCATATAATTGAGGTCCAATTTTTAATGCTTTTTCCAAATCTTCCTCATCATGCACTTCCATCAACACTTCAAGGTTTTGCTGTTTAGCGTATTGATATAGTCTATTTAGTTCTGTGAAAGGTAAAGCAGCAGCTATTAATAAAATAATGTTTGCTCCGTGCTCTTTGGCGATATCTATTTGAACTTCATCGATCATAAAATCCTTACATAAAATCGGGATGTTAACAGCGTCTCGTACGATTTTCAGATCTTTAAATGACCCTTTAAAGAAAGTCGTATCGGTTAACACAGATATTGCGGATGCTCCATTTTCTTCATACCTTTTTGCTTGTTCCGCTGGATTTAAATTGATATTAATATCACCTTTTGATGGTGAAGCTCGCTTAAACTCAGCAATAATCGATAGAGTATCTGCACTTTTTAAATGGTCAATGAATGATAAATTCTTTGTATCGTTGACTATTTGTCGACTAATCGCTCTTAAATTTTTAATTTCGATTCGTTTTTGAGAAATAATTCGATCTAAAATTGTTTCCATTTAAATAACCTCTCTTTTTAGTTTGCTAGTTTTTTCGATTAATTTTTGCAGTTTCTCGTGAGCTGCACCTGAATCGATGCTCTCCTTGGCTTTCTTAATCCCTTCATCAATGCGATTAACGATACCTGAAGTGTAGATTGCTAAACCTGCATTTAATAACACGGTATCTCTAAATACTCCCTTTTCACCTTTTAAAACTCTAAGAAGAATATCCGCATTTCTTTTTGCGTCTCCACCTTTAATTGCCTCGTTTGGGTAGTAACTTAATCCAACTTCCTCTGGGTGAAGCGTCATTTTTTTAAGCTCATCATTTTCAAGTAAAACGATATGATTTTCTCCTGCTAATGAAGCCTCATCTAAGTGACCGGCACCATTTAATACAATCGCTCGTTTACGTCCTAACTTTTTTAACACTTCTGCAAATACTTCTAAATAATCTCTTCGATAGATTCCTAATAATTGAGTCTCTAATTCAACTGGATTAGTTAAAGGTCCAATTAAATTGAAAATCGTTGGAATTTGTAGCTCGCGTCGTACCTTCATTACTTTTTTCAGCCGTGGATGTACATAAGGTGCGAATAAAAAAGTCATTCCAATATCCTCTAAAAGCTCTTCCGAAGATTGCGTTGGGATCGATAACTCTACACCTAATTGTTCTAATACATCGGCACTACCTGTTTTACTGGACATGCTACGGTTGCCATGTTTAGCAATTGGAATTCCACTTGCTGCAATAACAAAAGCTGAAGTGGTACTTACATTAAAGGAGGATGAGTTATCTCCGCCTGTTCCGCAATTATCAATGACATGATGAAACTTTCTAGTAAAGCCGACGGTATGATTTCTAATCGCATTTACTAATCCGGCGATTTCATTAACTGTTTCTCCTTTTGTTTTTAAGGCAACTAGAAATGCAGCTATTTCACTATCTGATATTTGATCATCCTGTAGAATTCTTTGTACAGCTACTTGCATCTCCTCTACGGTAAAGGATTCCCGATTAGCTAAGCGTTGAAGGTACTCTTTCATCTCTCAATTCCTCCTTTATTTCATTTAAAAAATTTAGTAAAAGTTGTTTTCCACATTCAGTTCCAATCGATTCTGGATGAAATTGCATCCCGTAAATTGGATATTTACGATGTTTAATCGCCATAATTTCTTGGTCATCCATCGCAACTGCTAACATTTCAAATATTGGAGGGATTGTTTCCCTTTCAATAACTAGTGAGTGATATCTCATTACTTCTAATGGCTGAGTCATATACGCAAATAAATTACTAGCATCATGTCTAATTTTCGATGTTTTTCCGTGCTTGATTTGTTTAGCACTAATAATTTTTGCACCAAATGCATATCCGATTGCTTGGTGCCCTAAGCAAATCCCTAATATAGGGAACGTCTTATATAGGGATAGAATGAGTTCATTCGTTTCTTTCTTCTCTTCTGGCTTTCCTGGCCCTGGTGATAGAATGATTGCTTTAGGATTTAATTCTTCTATTTCAGAAATCGAAATTTTGTCATATCTAACTACCTTAACTTCTTCACCAAGTTCTCCTAAAAATTGATATAGATTGTAAGTAAACGAGTCATAGTGATCAATTAATATAATCATGATGTTCCTCCAAAAATGCTTTTAGTTTATTAATGGTTTCCTCATATTCCTGATCCGGTTTACTGTCATAAACAATGCCTGCACCTGCTTGAATATAAGCCATTTGATTTTTTAAAATCATCGTTCGAATAGCTAATGCAAAATCAAGATTTCCATTAACTGAAACATAGCCGACTGCACCTGAATAAACGCCTCGTTTTGATACTTCTAATTCATTAATAATTTCCATTGCTCTAATCTTAGGTGCACCTGATACTGTTCCAGCCGGTAAACAAGCAATTAGCGCGTCAAGTGTTGTATTTGTCTTCTTTAATTGCCCGCTCACTTCTGAAACAATATGCATCACATATTTATACTTTTCAACGTTCATGTATTTATCTAATTTGACTGTTCCAAACTCGCAAACCTTCCCTAAATCATTTCTTCCTAAATCAACAAGCATTTTATGTTCAGCTAATTCCTTTTCATCCTGTAATAAATTTCTTTCGATGATTAAATCTTGCTCGGGGGTTCTCCCTCTTTTTTTCGTACCAGCAATTGGATTCGTAATGACTTGATTATTTTGAACTTTTATCAAGCTTTCAGGAGATGTTCCAGCGACTACGCTATCTCCAAAATCGATGAAATACATATATGGTGAAGGATTTTTGATTCGTAATTTACGATAATAATCAAATGGATCGCCTTCAAATTCAGCTCCCATCCGGTGCGATAAAACGACTTGAAAAATATCTCCTTTTTGAATCAATTGTTTTGCTTTTTCTACCTTCGACATGTAATCAGCTTTACTAATCTCTGAATTGAAAGTGGAAAATACAACAGGTTTTACTTCCTCTTGCTCTAAATTTGTAAAAATCTCTTGCTTCAGCTTCTGAATACCTGTCTTTAAATCTATTAGAGTTGTGTCTTCTGAAAGCTTAGTTCCGACTAAATGAATTTTCTGTTCTAAATGATCAAACACAATAAAAACTTCAAAAAACATTAAATGCAGATCTGGCATTTCTAGTACGTCTTCTAACTCTTCGCCGATCTCTTCAAATTGACGAATGATATCGTATCCAACGTATCCAATTCCTCCTCCAATGAAGGGAAAATCGGTTTCCTTCGGGTATTCTTGCTCTGATAATAGTTCCTTCAGTTTTAAAAGTGGATTTCCGAAAAATTCTTCTGTTCCACCATGTTGATCAATGATTTGGCCACCTTGTTTCGTACCAATCAATTCAAAAGTAGGGTTAGAACCGACAAATGAATAACGTCCAGAATCTTGATGCTTATAAGAGCTTTCAAATAAGAATTTTTTTCTACCGCTCACTTTCTTAAATACCGAAATCGGTGTAAATAAATCCCCCGCTATCGTTTCAATAAATAGTTCAGCCTTATGTTTCACGCCCAATTAGTTCGCCCCCAAAAAGTTTTGATGAAAATAAAAAAGTCCCCTATATACACAAAGATTGTGTATATAGAGGACGATTAGTTGCTACCGCGGTGCCACCTCGATTGGATATCAGATTGTTCTGAAATCCCACTTTTCAGATACGGGAATATATTGGACCTGATCTTCCAATTTCCGATATCCTATCCTTTTAACGGTGGAAATCCGTGCATCCCTACTGTGAGTTCAAGATGCCTCTCGTAAGCCCATTCGATAAAGGTTCCTGTATTAGACTCCCACCATTGTCTAACTCTCTGTGACATTCACCAATATTTACTCTTCTTACTCAGCGATTTATTGTTATTTAATTAAAAAGAAATACAAAAAGGGCCCCCCGTCTTAAAAAGGACGAGAGACCCGTGGTGCCACCTTCATTAGCTGTTTAACAGCTCGCTTTGTCAGTATCCAATCAAATTTAGATTGAATACCCGTCTTTTGTAACGAGAAGACTACTCGCCAAAGCCTACTACTCTTTTAAGGTTCGGTTTGAATGCTCGGAAGTCCATTCGCGATTACTTTCACACTGATTCGCACCAACCATCAGCTCTCTTTAGTTTCCGTAATCGTTACTACTCTTCGTCAACGCAAAGGAATTATGAATGTTCGATTTAAATTAATTGTCCTTATATTATTATGCAAAAAATAAAAAGTCAACAAGTTTATTTTTACAAAATTCGATTTTTCTTCTTTCAACAAATTAATATCCTACGTTTTTTTATATAAAAAATTGAGATCGCACAATGCTTTTTTTATATGAATCCTCCTTGCATACGTGACCAAATTATGGAAAGAATAAACACAATTAGACCGTCCATTTAGGAGGTACCAATATGAGATCCAATACAACAAATAAAGAGGAAGTTTTAACCAATAATCTAAAAAATAATATTGAAATGATTCAAGAATATTTATGTTATACAGAAGATTTGGTTGTTAAGATTATTCATAAAAATGCCCAGATTTTTGCTATTTTGTTTCTTGAATCGATGATAAAAATAGAAGCACTCCAATCGTTCATTATCGAACCGATTTTAAGAGAAAAAAAAGACGAAGCAGGCAATATCGTAAAATCCTATGAAATAAAAAACTTAACAAAAATCTCCGAATTAGGAGCTGGTTTATTAGACGGATTTTGTCTTATCTTAGAAGATAATAGTTCAATTGGAATTTTAGCTGCAGCTGCAGATGATAAGGAACGAGCAATTCAAGAACCAGCAAATGAACAAAATATTAATGGGCCTCATGATGGTTTTGTCGAAAATATTAATACAAATATTCAATTACTGAGAAAACGAATACATTCACCTGAATTAAAGGTTAAGTATTTTACGATTGGTAAAATTACAAATACAAAAGTTGCAATGGTTTACCTTGACTCAATTGCAAATCGAAAACTTGTTGAAGTGATAGAAGAAAGAATTTCAGGAGTTGAGTTAGACAGTCTTCAGTCAACAGGACATCTAGAAGAATTGATTGAGGATAATACTTTTTCACCTTTTCCACAAGTTTTAAATACAGAAAGACCAGATCGGGCTGTATCTTATATTTTAGATGGAAAAATCAATTTACTTGTAGATGGGAATCCAACTGTATCAATTGTACCTATTACCTTTTTTGCTTTTTATCAAGCTCCTGATGATTATAATCATAGATGGTTAATAGGATCGTTTTTTAGGATTATTAGAGTATTTAGCTTTCTTGTTGCAATCTGTCTTCCTGCAATCTACATTGCGATTGTATCTTTTCATTCTGAAGTACTACCAATTGGCATTCTCTATTCAATTAGAGTCTCTTTAGAGTTCGTACCTTTTCTTCCCCTCGTAGAGGCATTTATGATGCAAATAATATTGGAGCTTTTAAAGGAAGCGGCAATTAGGCTACCCTCTCCAATCGCTCAAACAATCGGTATAGTAGGTGGACTAGTTATTGGTACCGCTGTTGTTGAAGCTCATTTAGTATCAAATACGATGATTGTAGTAATTGGATTTACAGCGATTGCATCATTTGTTGCCCCTGTTAGTGAAATGGGAACTAGTATGAGATTATTAGGATTCCCAACTATGATTATGGCTTCGGTTCTAGGATTTTTTGGGATTACTCTAACTTTAATGTTAATCTTTATGCACATGTGTAAATTAAAATCTTTTGGTATGCCGTATTTTTCACCAATGGCCCCTTTTAGAAAGGAAGATATTAAGGATACATTTCTCAGGTTTCCTTTATGGAAACAAAATACAAGACCAACCGATGCACTTCCCCAAAAACTTGAACGGCAAAGAATGTCTAGGGTGTGGAAGAAAAAATGATAACGAATATAAATTCAATTTCTAAATTACAGCTTTATTTTTTTATAGTCCAAAGTCAAATAGGTATTGGATTACTCTCCTTGCCAAATGTTGTCGAAACTACTGCAAAAGGTGATGGGTGGATTTCTACATTAGTTGCTGGATTAGCAGTTCAAATTACAATCATCATTTATTGGCTATTACTAAGAAAATACCCAAATGCAATCTATACAGAAATCACAAAAAAAATTTTAGGAAAATATGTAGGTAAGTTATTTAATTCATTTATATATATCTATTTTATTATGATTGGTGGTTTGGCTTGCACTCTTTTTATTAGAACTATAAATCTTTGGTTACTGCCACTTACCCCTATGTGGGTATTATCGCTAATTATTATTTTATCAAGCATCTATTTAACAATTAGCGACTTAAGAATCATTTCGAGATTTTTTGTTTTAGGTTCCATTTTAATAGTCTTACTTTTCTTCATGTCATTCTTTACCTTTTATTTACCAAAAGAATTTCGCTTTATACTACCAGTAGGACATTCTGGCGTGAAAAATATACTTATGGGAAGCCACAAATCTTTACTCTCAATGCTAGGATTTGAAAGTCTCCTACTAATATTTCCCTTTATTCTTGATTCACAAAAAGGAATATTAAAAACAGCGAGTTTAGCTAATTTTTCGGTGACATTATTCTATACATATTTTACTTTTCTTTGTCTAGTAAGCTTTAGCCCAACACAGCTTTTGCAAATTAGGGAACCTGTTTTATATTTATTTAAAGTACTTTCGTTTGAAATGATAGACCGTTTAGACTTGATTTTTTTATCAATCTGGATCGTACCAATGACAACATCGGTAATTATATATATGTTTTTATCAGCGAAAAGCATTAGCAAAGAAAATTCATTCAAAAAAAATGTTTTTTTTAGTGGCATCCTTATTTTTATTATTACAATTTTGCCATTTGATGAAGATCAATTAGTTCTCTTTGACAAATATGTAACTTATTTAAGTTATGTGGTTGTATTTGGGCTTCCGATTATTCTCTTATGCCTATCCTTCATTATCTCTAAGACTAAAAGGAGTGAGCTATTATAAGAAAATCCTTATTAATTACCTTATGTTTGTTTACACTTTTTTTAGCTAGTTGTTGGGACCAAAATCTATTAGTTGATAAAAAAATGGTGAATGGGATAAGCTTTGACTTAGATAAAGACGATAATATTCTTGCCACTGTAAGAGCATTAAATATCGAGAATAAAGGTGGCGGTCAGTTCGAAGTTAATGACGAACTTGTTAAAGTGAACCGGCCTAGTGTATCAGGAATGGAAATTGACATTAATAATAAACTCCCTGGTCTAATTGATGTTAGTAAAGCGCATATTATCTTAATTGGAAGAGACTTGGCAAAGAAAGGGATTTACCCTTTTTTAGAACTTTTTTATCGACCTAGACAAGCCTATATTTCTAGTAGAGTTGTGATTGCAGAAGATAAAGCATCGGACATTATTTCAGTGGATCCCGGAACTAGCCCTATCGCCTTTTTGATATTAAAAGGATTAGAGGCCGCTGAGGAAACTACAAAAATTCCGAAAGTAACTGCTTTTACAGCATGGACACAAATTACTGATACAGGAAGTGATATCGTTTTACCTTATGTAAAAAAAGACGAAAATGATAAAATTACAATTGGTGGAGTAGACCTGTTTGACGGGGACAAGTTTTCAGGAACTAGCTTACCTAATGGAAAGGGAAGCCTTTTATTGTTACTAATGGATCGATTAACTAAGTATAGTGAAATGGCTATAGATTTAGGAAAGCATCAATCGATATCTTTTAGAGTTAAAAATATGAAAAGGAATTTAGATGTAAAAGTAGATAAAAAGACGTCTAAAATAACTTCTAAACTAAATCTGACTCTTGAATTAACTATAGTTAGTTATTCAGGTAAGGTGGGCGAAAAACTAAACAAAGAAAAATTAAGTAAAGATATCTCAAAAATCCTTACTGATCAGTCTGATGAAATTACGAAGTCACTGCTGGAAGCTAATTGTGATGCATTAGGAATTGGTAGAAGAGTAGCTAGCTCTTATCCAGATTTATGGAAAAAAATCAATTGGGATAAAGTTTATAAGGATGTTAAGTTCGAAAGTTCCGTAAAAGCAAAAATTGAAAGAACTGGTCCTGTTTTTTAAGGATAATTTATATAATATTTGATACTCTGGTGCAACATAATATAAGAATTAAAATCTATCTGTATTTTAGGAGGAATCATATTGAGATTCGGTAAAAAGGATGATACTTTCTTTGAAATGCTCTTAAATATCGCTAATAATTTAAACGCTTGTTCGATTTATTTTGATGATTTTAAAATCAAAAATGCTACTGATTTAAAAACATTCTCTGAAGAAATGAAAGCATATGAAACAAAAGGCGATACATATATTCATAAAATTATTGTCGAACTAAACAAAACATTTATTACACCCATTGAACGTGAAGATATTCTAGAACTTGCTAATAAAATGGACGATGTATTAGACGGTATGGAACAGTGTTCAGCAACATTTGAAATGTACTCCATCATTCAAATCGATGATTTCATGGTCAAATTCGTAAAAAACATCCGAGCTGCAACGAATGAAATTTTAAAAGCAATCCAACTCCTTTCAAGAAAAAAACTACTAGAGATGCGCGTACACGCGATCCAAGTAAAAGATTATGAATCACAATGCGATTCCTTATTACGTACCTCAATTAAAGAATTATTTAAAAATGAAAAAGATCCAATAAAAATCATTCAATTCAAGGAAATTTATGAAATGTTAGAAGCAGTTTCTGACAGCGCACAAGATGTAGCGAATACACTTGAGCAAATTATTATGGGTAACGCTTAATTGAATAATTTAAATGGAACTGTCTCGCAAGCCGATGGACTTTTGGGGCAGTTTTTTTATTTTCCTGCTGGTAATCTGAGGTGCCTCCTGCTTCTAGGTAGTGGTCTCGATATGGGACAAACACGAACACTATGTGAACTTTGTTGATAAAGCTGTGAACTTCGTTGATATATTGCTATATTTCGTTGATAAACCACCTATTCTTGTTGATATATGGTCGGTTCTCGTTGATAAATCACTTATTCCTGTTGATTGATAGCTGTTTTCCATTGATAAATCACTTATTCCTGTTAATTGATAGCTGTTTTCCATTGATAATTCACCTATTCTTGTTGATAAACGGCCGGTTCTCGTTGGTAATTCAAGTAAATCCAAATATGCCCACCAGATTTCTTACTGCCTGGTGGGCTTACACTAGTTTTTTAGACATTTTTTTATTTCTCGTCTAGTAGTTTCCTTGCAAGTTTTCTCACAATCGTACGGGGAATAAATCGAACGGCTTGAGCAAGAATTTTATTTTTTAGTCCTGTTACAACTACTGTCTTCTCTTTTTTTATTGCTTCATATGTCAACTTCGCAACTTTTCTCGGTGACATCATTTTACCTTGAAATAGTTTGGATTTATTTCCACCAGAAGCATTGATTATTCCAGTTTTGGTCGGTCCTGGACATATAGCAGTTACGCTAACTCCTGTATGCTTTAATTCCACAGATAGAGCTTCACTGAATGAAAGTACATAAGCTTTTGAAGCAGCATAGACAGACATTAGCGGACCTGGTTGAAAAGCTGCCGTTGAAGCAATATTAATAATTTGACCCGTTTTGTTTTGTAGCATAGTTGGGAGAAAGTATTTTACTAGCTCAGTTAATGTAACGATATTAAGTTGAATCATAGTTAACTCTTTTTCTAAATCTGTAAAACCGAAGTTGCCATATAGTGCAACCCCAGCATTATTAACAAGAAGATTTACTTCCATTTCTGATTTTAATACTTGATCGAAAATAGACCTAGCAGAGTTTGCTTGAGAAAGATCTTCCGAAATAACAAAGACTTTTATATTAAATTGCTTCATCAGTGTTCGTGCCATTTCTTCTAATTTATTTCTATTTCTTGCTACTAAAATTAAATTGAACCGATCTATTGCAAATAGCTTTGTTAATTCAAAACCGATTCCATTTGTTGCCCCTGTAATTAAAACAGTTTTTCTCTTTTGATTTTTTAAGGTCATTATTATTGTCCTTTTTCACTTTTATTGAACACTTTCCGTTTTACTATATGTTTAATAAAATAAAAAAAGGATTAGTACTTTACTATTTTTTAATTAGGTCTATAAATAATTCCATCGATTTAGTTTGCAGCTCGATTTTATCTGTAATAATTGAAAAATTCCTTTGAATAGGGGTCCCCTCTACTTTAAGGTAATCGATTGTACCTAACTGCTTTTCTTTTTTTATGGTAAGCTCAGATAAATACGTAATGCCCATTCCAGCTTCTACCGCTTCTTTTATTAGTTGCGTACTGCCAAATTCAACAATGTTCTTAGGTCTTATCTTTAATACTTCAAATAATCGTTCCGTTGCTTCCCTTGTTCCTGACCCTTCTTCTCGAACAATCCAAGTCTCATTTTCTATTTCATCCATTGTCAAAATCTCTTTACATGAAATTTCACTTTTAGTTCCTGCAATTATATACATTTCATCATTCGCAAAAGGTTGTATCGTTAAATTTTGATTAGTCGCATCTCCTTCAACAATGCCAACGTCAACTTGATAACTTAGTACAGATTGAACAATTTCTCGAGTATTACCTATTAAAACTGACGGAACAATACTCGGGTAAGATCTTTTCATTTCAGCTAAGATTTTCGGTAACACATACTCACCAAATGTGTAACTCGCACCTATTTTTAAATGACCGCTAGCTTCATTCACTAGATCATTGACTAATGTGGTCATACGTTTATATAAACTCGTTATTTCTTTTGCATGCAAATAAACTATTTCTCCAGCTTTAGTTAACTGAACATATTTATTCGTTCTAATAAAAAGCTTTGCACCAATCTGTCTCTCTAATAATTGAATTTGTTGACTAACAGACGGTTGAGTCATATGTAATTCTTCGGCCGCTCTTGAAAAATTTCTTTTTTCAGCCACCGCCATAAAAACTAAAAGAATTTGATCCATACTCCACATCCTTATATCGCATTTACTTATTATCACTATTATAATCATTTATTTTGCTTATAGGCATAATGTAGGAAAAACCCTTGTACTCTTATAGTGAAAAAATAAAAAGACCGATTCAAAGCGAACCAGTCTCAGTTAGTAGAACAAGTTTTCACAATATAATTTTCAGAATGAATCAGTCTTCTTTGACGACTTTACTTTTCTAACTAAATTAATTGCCAAGTATGTTAAAACCATAAAAATGAGATAGATTGACGCATAGAACCAGTATTCTTTACTTGTAAGTTTATTACTTAGAAGACTTAAAATAAAAAATGTTGTCAATGAACCTATTAATAATCCTATTAATGTTTTTAATTTCATTTCAATACACTCCCATTTGAAGCCATTTTATAAAATTTCTACAGTTTATATAATTTATTATTGGTAAGAATATTCCATTCTAACCTTTTTAATAGAAAAATGATTGCGGGTTACTAGGTAAAGAAAAAAGCAGGTAAAAGACTTAATAATCCTTAACCTGCTCCAAATCACTTATGTGCAAAAAATATTAGTTGTACTAAGAATAATACTGCAAAAAGATAAACAAATGGGTGTACTTCATTAAATTTGCGTTTTACGATTTTCATTATAGGATATGCAATAAAGCCTAAAGCAATTCCGTTTGCAATGCTTGATGTTAAAGGCATACTAACGATGACTAAAAATGCAGGAAATGCTTCTTCAAAATCATCCCATTTTATCTCTGAAATACTTTTAATCATAAAGCAACCAACAATAATTAAACTAGGCGCAGTAATTGCGGCTACATCTGATACTGAACCGATCAAAGGACTAAAGAACGCAGCAATTACAAATAAAACAACTACAGTCAGTGAAGTTAAACCAGTTTTCCCTCCTGCACCAACACCTGCAGAAGATTCTACTGTTGCTGCAGTTGGACTTGTTCCTAACATCGCACCAACAATAGTACCAATTGAGTCAGCAGAAAATGCACTTCCTCCCTTTTCTAACTTTCCATTTTTTAAAAGGTCTGCTTGTTTAACGATTGCTAATAATGCTCCAGTCGTATCGAATAGCATGACAAGTAAGAATGAGAAGATTACACTATAAAGTCCATATTCTATAATATCTTTAATCGAATCAATTGGATTGTAGACTAAAATCCCTTTTGGTAAATGGGGCATTGCAACAAAGCCATTTGCAAAGTCTAATTGTCCTGTAAAATAAGCGATAAGTCCTGTCGTAATCATGCCAAGGAATAATGCACCGTTTAAGTTTAGTGCCATGAATACAATTGTTATAAGTAAGCCAATTAAAGTAAGTGCTACTTTTGGTGAAGTAAAATCACCAATTTGAACTAGATTAGTAGGATGATCGGCCACTATGCCAGATAAACGTAATCCAATAAATGTTATAAATAAACCAATTCCGGCTGCAATAGCGTGTTTTAGATTGGCCGGAATCGCCTGAATTAATTTTGTACGAAATGAAGTTAATGATAATAATAAAAATAAAATACCAGTAATAAAAACTGCAGAGAAACCTACTGCATATGGAAGATTATGTCCGCCAATTACAGAATAAGTAAAATAAGCATTTAACCCCATTGCAGGTGCAATAACGATTGGATAATTAGCAATTAATGACATCGTTAATGTACCAACGATAGTTGCTAAAATGGTAGCCAAAAATGCTTGATTAAAAGGGACACCAGCATCCTTTAAGATCATAGGATTAACAATAATAATGTACGCTAATGTTAAAAATGTTGTGAAACCAGCTAATACTTCTACTTTTAACGAAGTATTACGTTCTTTAAGTTGAAACATGCGAAGACTCCTTTATTATATTAAAATAAAAAAACTGCCCGCTTTTCATGAGAAAAAGCAGGCAGTTTTACATTGTGTAGAAAATAAAAATCCGAAGCTCTTCCTCATAGTCTAGCAATTTACGGGCGCTAGGTAGAAACTCTTGAACCTTATTTTCAAGTTTATATGAGAAAATATTAATATATTTTATCTATCATACGACCGACCATACAATCTGTCAATAAAAAACATTATTTTTATATAATTTAGAAAATAATACAAGGAATGTGGATAAAATAATAGTAAACAACAGTGATTTAAAAGTCTTTTTATTAATAGTAGAACGGTATTCTCATTAAAAAGCTATTTATGTTATTCTGAAAATATAATTTAGAGTTTAAGGGGTTGTTTAACATTCGTTTAAATAAATTTATCAGCGAATCTGGGAAAGCTTCAAGACGCGCTGCAGACAAGTTAATTACTGAAGGTAGAGTTAAATTAAATGGCAAGGTAGCCAAAGTTGGCGACCAAGTTGAGCCTGGTGACGAAGTAATTGTAAATGGCGAACACATCAGACTAGCACGAAATCACGTTTATATTGCTTTAAATAAACCTGTTGGCATTACATCTACGACAGAAAAAGGTGTTAAAGGAAATATTGTTGATCTAGTAAACCATCCATTACGTATCTTTAATATTGGAAGATTGGATAAAGACTCTGAAGGTTTAATCCTACTTACAAATGACGGGGATATCGTTAATGAAATTCTACGTGTTGAAAATAAGCATGAAAAAGAATATATCGTATCAGTAGATAAACCGATTACACCTGAATTTTTAACAAAAATGTCTGAAGGGGTAAAAATTCTAGGTACAAAAACATTGCCATGTGAAGTAAGGCAACTTTCGAAGTACGATTTCCAAATCATTTTAACACAAGGTTTAAATCGTCAAATTCGTCGCATGTGTGAAGCGCTTGGATATGAAGTATTTCGATTACAAAGAACGCGAATTATGAATATTCATCTAGGCAATCTACCAATGGGTCAATGGAGAGATTTATCTAAAAAAGAAAAAACTCAGCTGTTTAGAGATTTAAATTACGAACCAAATGAATGGTAAATTAAAAACAAGGAGTCTCAAGATGTAATTTATGGGACTCCTCTTTTTTAATGAGTGTAAACATATCTAACCCATTGCGGGTCCATGAGTTCCTCTTTAAAATGAAGACATTTAAGACTCTGTTAAACAATGTTGCTCTGGTTTATAGGTAATTTGTTTCCAATCCCCATCCACAAATCTACGGAATTGGGCTATTTCGATGTCGGTTCCGTTTGTTAATGTAAAGAATAAAATGCAGTAGTCAGCCCCATCATTGCCGTCATAATAAATATATTTAACATACTCATCTTGTATTAGTGGATGCCTTTTTTTAATTAGCTTACACCAGTTTCCAAACTTCACATCGACAACTGCTTCTGCATCATGATCCCAGCCATGGTACGGTGCACATAAGAAATCCTCTGGAAATTGTTCGACATCTGAAATACGATAGCCTTTTTGTTCATGAATCAGCTTAATAAACCCATAGTAATAGCCAAAATACTCTCCTCTACTATCTTTAAATGATTCAATTGTTTCAATTTCATAAAAAAACTTTATTCCTTCTTTAATATCTGGTACTCGACAAAGCTTGATTAAACTCGTATGACCAATTCCAGCAAATGAATGAAAGTAATCATCATAACTAAATCTTTTTTGATAACCCTTTGATAAGAAGTTATAGGCAATTGGAAATGGAATTCGCGCTTGACCAACCGTTCCACAACTTCGCCTGGACATGTTTTCTGCTTCTCGCAAAATACTAAAATAGTTGATAATAGTATCTTCAGCAGTGTTAGTCAGTTCCTTTGGTAATTGAATTTGATCATACGTTTTATCATAAAAAGGGTCAAAAAACTTATAAGAATTTAGTCTAAGATTTAAAGCAGGTAAGCAAGATGGACGAAAGTATTTCTGATGATAAGCCTTTATATCTGCTTGATTTCTTAACATATTCATCACCCTAGTTTAGTTTATGGGCGTATGTTGAATGCGTGAATGGCTTAAATTCTCCAAAAAAAAAGAAACCACTATTAATAATAATTAATAGCAGCTTCCTTGGGATATAAGATTATAAGCCTAACTCACTTTTAATCGTTTCTAACGTTGCATTTTTAAATTTCTTTTTCGGAGTTGGTGCATTTTGTACTGATGGATTTTGCAGTAAATAGTTTTTCTCTACGAATGCGAAATCTTTTGCATCTACTGTTCCGTCAAAGTTGATATCTGCACTGCGTTTGTTTGTTCCCCAGTATGTTTGAACGTAAAGCGCATCTTGAATATCGATTACATTATCTTGGTTTACATCTCCGCCAATTAAATTAATGCTAATTGAACTTGATTTACCATATAATTGGTCATTGTATTCATACCCGAAGTTCTGAGATTGCTTAGTAATAAAGTGACCTGGAACATTTACATCAAATGTATATGCATCTTTACTTAAAGCAAGTGGTTCTAGATTAAATTTACCTCTACTAATCAAATTAGTAGCGTCTAGACTATAAGAACCATTTGTTACTTTTATTGTTGCTCCAACTTTTGTCCAGTCACGAGATCCTAAATATGGTATTTGACCTTCTTCTTGAACCATATACCCTTCTGGAATTATATTTCCTTGAACTCGGCTAAATCTTGGTTTTAATTGGAATCGTTTACCCGCATTTAATAACTTCACAGTTTGACCATTAGCATCTACGATCGTAGTTGATGGGTTAATGTAGCCTATTGGGTAAAAAACTTGATCTTGTACTTTTACTTTTACTTTTACTACTTCTGAACGATCGAATGAAATACCATCTTTAAACGTTACTTTGATTTTATTGCCAGTTACTTGAATGTTTGCTTTATCTTTGAATTTATCCGTTAAAGATGCTTCTACAAGATTAACGTAAGGAATCCCCACAGCTTGTGCATCATCAAAATTCCAAGTCGCTTCTTTTACACCTTGTAAGTTGTCTAATACTAGAGATGCAGTTAGCATATCTCCAGTTCTAGCTAACTCTACATTATGTTTAGCATATGCAACCGGTGTACCTTCTTTAACAAAGTAGTATTCCTTCCAGTTTGCTTGGTTACCTGCAGCATCATACCCAATTAGGTTGAATGACAGGGATGGAGTACTTTCATCCATTTGTACTTCCTCACTCCACTTACCGTTCTTGTCCATATAGTTTGGACCGTTAGGGATTGGGAAACCATAAGTATAGACTGCAAAGTTTGATGTTTCATCAATATCAATTCCAGCTTGCTGCATATCTGTTAAAGCAGCGTCTTTTACTTCCATTTCAAAAGGATAAGTCTCTTGTCCTGGTTTATACTCAATGAAAGGTGAATCTCCATCAAGGGAACTTTTCACTTTTGGTGTGTCGATATCAATAAATATATCTTCTGTTTTAATTTTCTGTTTACCATTTGGCAATGTCGTTATGAATTTTAGTTTATAATGTCCAGGTTTCGCAATACTTTCTTCCGTTGATACAGGTTGGTTTTTATTTCCTGTAAACTTGTAATATGATCCATAAAATACTTGTTGCATGTAGTAATTTACATCTGTTGTTGCACCTTTTAAATTAAGGGTACCAACTAATCCTAAATCTTCATTTGTATTAGCGTCTTGTAATACTACATCTAAAGTATTAACTGGAGAACCTAAATTGAATTGTAAGGATGTTGCCGTTGTTTTAAACGCGTCATATGTTCCATAAAACAATGGAGATAAAGCATGTGACGATATGTCAAGCGTGTCAAAACCTTCATCTGATTTCTTAAAACTAAATGGAATACGGTATTGTTCTGTGTTATCTGCACTGTTAGTAATTAAAACATACCCTTCATAAAAGCCTTTTTTAGCTATTGATGGCACAGTTAATGTTGCCTTTATCGTTTTAGTAGAGTTTGGGTTAATTTTAATCGAATCACCCATATCCAATACTACACCGTTTTCTTCCAAGCCGTTTGTTCCTTGTGCACTATCTACTACTTGGACATCAAATGTTTTCTTTTTGCTTCCATTGTTTGTAAAGTTAATATCTTTCTTTAGTTTTAATTGAGAGCCATCTTTAACAAATTGTCTACCGAAACTTAACCCACCTGTTTCATTCTCTGCCTTTAATAGTTTTTCGCCGACTGGGATTAATGTTTCATCCTGTACTTTTACTTCTGTGTCAGTGTGAAGTGCTTGATATGGATCAACACGACCCGCTCCAACTTCAAATACACTATAGTCGCCATTTAGAGGGTCAGCAGTGTTCATTAAGATTGATTTAACATCTGCTGGCTCAAGGTTTGGATTTTCTCCTATTAATAATGCTGCTACCCCAGCTGCAAATGGTGATGCCATAGATGTGCCATCCATTCTTTGGTATGCATATCGATAGTCTTCTGGCGTATCGTGATTTGCAATATAAGAAGGAACTGTAGAAAGAACACTCACGCCAGGTGCTGTAATCTCAGGCTTCATTTGGTAGTTTCCATTAACCGGACCTCTTGAGCTGAAGTCTGCTAAATGATCACCTTCCGTTAACTTTTCTTTCAAGTTCGTAAACTTGAAAGTTGTATTTCCGCTCGCAATTTTTTCTTTTAATTCTTCTCCTGCTTTTTTCGTCATCGAGAATGCAGGAATATATTCCATTGATTCACCTAAGTTATATCCAACGTGTCCGTCCACATTGTTGTACATAATAACTGCCTTTGCTCCGCTTTGCTTTGCAAACTTTACTTTGTCTACTAGAGCAAAGTTTCCACGCTGAACGAAAGCAATTTTTCCAGCAACATTTTTATTTTTGTAATCATCTAAAGTTCCTAGCCCAACATCTACTAGTTCAAGAGATTTTCCTTCTAAACTATTAAAGTTATCAGCAAAGCTTCTAGCCATACTAACAAGATCAGTTGACCAACCATTTGCCATTTTACCATCAAATGTTGTAATTGAAGCTGGGACATCGCTTGCGCCCACCGTTAAAGCAAATGCTGCTGTACCTGGTGATCCTAATGTATAAGCATTCGGTCCACTGTTTCCTGCTGAGACTACCGCTGTTACACCATTTAGTACTGCATAATTGATTGCAGTACTTGTAGGATAATATGGATCGTTAACAGCAGCACCTAATGAAAGGTTAATAACATCCATGCCATCTTGAACTGCTTTATCAATCCCTGCAATAACATTTTCAGATGCACCACTTCCATAAGGACCAAGCACACGATACATATATAGATCCGCATCAGGTGCAGCACCTTCTACTGATACTCCATTTTTACCTTTATTTTGTCCTACAATTGTTCCCGATACATGTGTGCCATGCTCTGTATAGTAAGTGCTACTACCATTACTTTCAGGCTGATTTGATGTCTGCCAGTCCTTGTATGTAGCTTCCATTGGGTCATTAT
This sequence comes from Arthrobacter citreus, assembly GCA_013200995.1. GTDB lineage: Bacteria > Bacillota > Bacilli > Bacillales > Bacillaceae_G > Gottfriedia. The sequence goes on from CP053688.1 coordinate 3,428,621, forward strand.
CATTATCTACAAAGTCATATCCGCCTTTGTAAGCGTCTTTTAAATCAGGGTGGTTATAGTCGATACCTGTATCTAATACCCCAACTTTAACGTCTTTACCTGTTATTCCTTCTTTATGTAGCTTGTCCACATTTAAATATGGAATGCTGTCAACAGATGTAGTTGTTTTATCTGAAACATCAGTTGGAACATTCTCTTTAACAGGATTTACATTAAACGTAACATCCTTATAAATCGTTTTAACCGCATCAGATTTTAATAACTCCTTCACTTCATTAGCAGGGAGTGTTATAGCTGCACCGTTAAATGCTGTTTTATAAGTTTTTGTAATGACAGGTGCTTTTTTCTTATCCTTAACCTTTACAAACTTTCCTACATCTTCTTTAAAAACTTTGTGTTCCTTGTCTACTTGAGCTTGTGCTGATGCTTTTGCTAATGACTTTCCATCAACTGCCGCTTCCAATACTGCGACATTGCTTGGATCTGAATTGAACTGAACAATTACCGAGATGTCTTTATCTGAATTCAGCTCATTTTCACTGAAACCTTGAAGTCCATCTTGATCATTTAATTCTAATTGCTTTAATGCTTCCCTTTGTTCTGGTGAAATTGATGATAAAATCTCTTCTGCTTTAGAAGTTGCCGCTTTTGCCGTTAAATATGACTTTGCACTAAAAGGTGATATAAGCAGACTTGTAGAAAGGGCAAGTACCGCTGAGTGCTTTACCAATGTTTTTGCCTTCATAAACTTCATCCCCCATTTTTCTCTATATAATTTAAAAATTCTTATAATTTAAATAGTAATCTTATTTGTAAAAAAAGCCTATTGTGTTATTTTCAATCGAAATTTAGGTTATTTTGTAGGATTTTTTTACTAAAAAGCATTGAAATTTGAAAGAAATTTTAATTAAATATAAAAAAAGCAGGAAATTATACGTAAATATTTGTGTTATTTTTATTTTAAAATGAAAGTATTTGACTTTACGAAATTCTAGTTATAATTGAAATAATAGGTTTATTAGAGTCTTTGTACTTTCTAGTTTCTTAGATTTGCGTAATTCGTATTGCGTGAATGTGGTCTTACAATAACGCAAAGATGCATCAAAGTTTATCAACTGGGATTAGAAAAGGAGAGAACATATGCTTGAAGGAGAAATCATTAAATTTTACCGCAAAAAAGCGGGGTTGACTCAAGAAGAATTAGGTAAAGACATTTGTACTGCTACTCATGTGAGCAGAATTGAAAGAGGAGAAACTCGATATTCTGAAGAAATTATCCAATTGTTCTCTCAACGTCTTCAGATTGACATAAAGAATGAAATAATTACTGTTCAAAATATTGAAATGAAGCTTCAAAAATGGCACAACGCAATCATTTTAGAGCGAATGAAAGATGTCATAATAATAAAAGAAGAATTAGAAAACATTCACTACATTAAGGCTTCCAACTATGCAATCTATTATCAACTTTTACTAATTCGTTACTTTATTTTATGTAAAAACATAGATAAAGCAGATCGCCTTATTAAGAGAATCGAAAAAGATTCTCCCCCTATGTCTAGTTATGAAAAGAATCTATATCATCACGTTAAAGGAATATACTATTTAGCCCAGTACACTCGTTTAGAAAATGTAAATAGACAAATTGCATTACAGGAATTAAAAAAGGTCAATATAGAACAATATGGAAACAAGGAATATTACTATCATCTAGGATCAGCCTATCATTGGACCCGGTCAAAAGTTATGGCATATTTCTATGGTGAAAAAGCATTCAGATTTTTTAACAAAACAAATAATTACGCAAGGGCAATTTTGGCAGAATCATTAATGCTAGTACAATTAAAAGACAGTACACAGCTAGATTTTGAAGAAATTGTAAAAAGGTATGAGAGCTTAATTGAGCATAGTGAAGCACTAGGTCTCCTAGATAAAAGAGGTATGATCTTACATAATTTAGGTTTAATGTATTTTTGGAAGCAAGACTATAAAAATGCACATATTTTTTATAAAGAGTCAGTTGAAGAAGCTGATAAACAATCACTACCTTATTTAAATCGTTTGTATAACTATTTAGATAATGCAGAAGAAGGAAAGCTTTTATCAACAAAAGAGTTGCTAGAACAGGCATTAGAAGGACTCGCTCTTTCAGAAAAAGCTACAAATGATTTATATAAGATTCTCTTTAATCTTCTAATCTTACGTTTTAACAAAGATTTAGATGAATATTATAAGTACTTGGAGGAAACAGCATTTCCATTTTTTAAAAGTCACCATCATGTAACGCATTTAACTAAATATGCAAAATTACTTTATAACTATTATGTTACTACTAAGCAATATGAGAAAGCAGTGCAAACTGGGGATATGTTTGTTAATAGCCATTAGCACAAGTATAAGACGTGAAAATGAAAAAGGACTGATTCAATAAACGAATCGGTCCTTTTATGGCCCTAGATGATTTATAACAAGTTCATCTGATAATGTTAAATTAATGTACAAGTAAGTCTCTCTCTAATTGATTGTACTCATCTATAATTAAATGAATTAACTCTATACATTCTGATAATTCAGAATATTTAACGAGCAACTCTTCCACAGTATGGTTCTGAAGAAAACTTTGTAGTTCAATTGCTTCGTTATCATCTTTATTTTTATAGAATAGTGCAGTTGCAATAGCTTTAACTAAATATTTAGGTGTTATACCGTATTCCATTAGCTCTCTTAACGGTTTAATAAAACGATCATTTGCTCCTAATTTACGAATTGGAGAACGTGCAACTCGGGACACTTCATCAGATATATACTCATTTTCAAATCTTGCTATAATTTTTTGGATATATGTATTATGTTCAACTGGATCAAAATTATATTTTTTAACTAATAACTTCCCAGTCTCATCTAATACTGAGCTAACGATATTTCTAATATTTTTATCAGAAATAGCTTCTTTAATTGTTTCGTATCCATAAAAATTTCCTAGATAGGCTGTCGCTGCATGGCCAGTGTTTACTGTAAATAGTTTTCTTTCAATGTATGGAAGCAAATCATCTACGTATGTTACCCCATTAATTGCTGGAACTTCTCCAATAATTTTTGATTGGTCAATCACCCATTCGTAAAATGGTTCAACTGCTACTAACAATTTATCTTCATGGCTTTGAATCGGAACGATACGGTCTACTGCTGCATCCGGAAAACTGACTGACTGTTCAGTTTTTTTCTGTTGAGATAATGTCATATTTAAGTACACTTCATCTCTCAAAAATGTACTTCCACCAATCATATTTTCACATGCAATAATATTTAACGCTTTATCTGAACTTTCAACTCGTTCTATTATTCCATCTGCAATTAGTTTTGCTATTTTTGGAAGAATTGTCGGGCCTACTGCTGTTGTCACAAGATCCGCTTGTGCAATTACTTTTGCTACTTCTTGAGGGTCTTTCAGACTATTAATTCCTCTTACATTCGTTATTCTTGATTTTTCTTGAGTGCTATCTGCTAGCATGATAGCATATGTTTTTTTATCATTTAGCTCATTAATCATCTCTTCATTTACATCAACGAAGCAAATCTCATATCCTGCCTTATGCAATAATTGTCCAATAAAACCTCTACCAATATTTCCCGCGCCAAAGTGTACAGCTAACATCTACTCCACCTCACTAAACATTGAAATTAGTTCCTCTTTTAATGTGGCCGCGACCAATTTATGTACATTTTCTTCCTCTGAACAAAGGATTGCAATTTGAGATAATAAATCCAGATGTTCATTGTTTTTGCCTGCAATACCGAATACTACCTTTACAATATTTCCATTCCCAAAATCTACTCCATCAGGAATTTGAAGAATCGATATACCAGATGAAATAACTTCTTGCTTTGATTCTTCTGTTCCGTGTGGAATTGCAATAAAATTCCCCATGTAAGTAGTTAAAGACTCTTCTCTTTCAATCATTTTCTCGATATAATTTTCCTTTACATAACCGTTCTTAACTAAAACACTTCCTGCTAATCGAATAGCCTCTTCTTTTGTTTTTGCCTCTACATTTAATAATATATTTTCTGTTGGTAAAACTGTTTGAATCATTATTAATCCCTCAATTCTTAAATCTTTTCTGTAAATTTTCATATAATGCATAACTGAGTTTTTTATAAACATCTGTATAGTTATTAGAAGCAAAAATCTTCATGGATTCTTCATCTTCAATAATTGTTGAGCTAATCGTGCTTAGTACTTCTAATTGACCTAGCTGTATATCAACTGGTGCAAGTAATAATAATACTGTCTCAATTTTAACTGTTGATTGATCCATCGCTTTCACTATCATTGGTTCATGAAGTCGAAACGATAAAAATACAGGCTTTACAACATATTCTGAACGACAGTGATATAACGCTACATTTGTACCAGGTATCCCTAAACCGCCCTTCTTTTCTCTTTCCAAAAGTTGATTTGATACTTCAAAATAGTCACCGATCAAACCTCTCAAGTTGGCTTGTTTACAAACTTCCAATAGTAAAATTGATGAAGTTGGAATAAATGGTAAAGAGATTGTCTCGAATGTATCCAAAATATGTAGCACAGTCTCTGTAAATTGGTGTACGATCTCCATATTTTGTTTAATTGATTCTGGCGTTTCTAGTGTTATTTCCTTTTGAACATTTTTGCTATGGAGCTTTCTTAATAGCGTCGCTTCTGTCGTTAAGGAATTGCGCTTTATTTCTTCACGAATTTGTTCAGCCTCTTCCTTTGTTAACAAAGGATTTACTGTAAAATATTTTTGTGAGAAGCCTGGCATATCGACAGTTGATAAAATAATGTCGTATTTTTCAAAGTGAATATTTTTTAAGTTTGCTAAAGACGATACGTCAATTTCAGTAATCTCTTTTATCTCTTTTTTGATTCGACTTGCTAACATTTTAGAAGAACCAATACCACTTGAACATAATACAAGTGCCGTTATTTCTTTACTGTTATCATAGATTACGTTTGATGAACCAAAATGTAGCACAAGATAAGCGACTTCCTCAATTGGAAAAACAACTGATGGAAAGGCAATTTTCAATCCATTTTGAATGATCTTAAATAGAACTGGATAGTTATCTTGAATTTGGCTAGTTAATGGGTTATTTACATCTAGTTTTTTTTGAATTCGATAAATTGCTGGTTCGATATGTGTAATTAACCCCTCAAATAACGCATGATCTTCATCAAAATTTATATCAAGCTCTTCAGTTACATAATTGATTAACTTCTTTGAGCCCGCAATAATTTCGGTACTACTTTCTTCTAGCCAATCATTTTTCTCTTGGCGTTGTCTTGCACCTAATAAGTGCATCGTAATATACCCTTTTTCTGCATCTGGGATCTTAACTTTAAACACTTCTTCTAATTCATTTACGATCTGACCTGCAATATGAAATTCCTTAGAGGTCCCTAACTCTTCAAGTACTACCTGATTAATCTGTATAACCTCACCTTGAATAATTCTTTCAATTGCTAAAGAAAGATGAATTGTAAAAGTCATAAATGCACTATCAGCTAAAGAGTATGGTAACTGTTGTTCATTATCCCGAATTATTTTTCCTATTATAGTTAACTTTTCGAGCTTTATTATTTCTAACAACCCATCTGAGAATCTATTCCTTGTCTCGCGCTCATTTTCCATTACAGATAAAAACTCATATTCATTTAATTGTTGTGCAATCAGGTGCCCTAATGCCTTTCTCTTTTTCCTTTCAGAACCAAGTAAAGCAATACCGTATCCCTTTTTTCTTATAAGTTCTAAATCAAAGTCTTTTAACCACTCTTCAACTTTGTTTAAGTCATTACTAACTGTAGCAACCGTAACATGCAGCTCATTTGCTAGAGAGCTTAATTTAATAGATTCCGGCTCTTTTAATAAGGAACAGAGAATTAACTCTTGTCTTTCTTTTTGAGTAAACTCTTGCCCACTTTTTAATATTGCTATTTGAAGCTCATTTTTATGCTCAGGTGTCCCTTCGATATACATCCCGACACCTGACACCTTTTTAAATAAAAGATGATGAGCTTTAACGATACCTTCGACTCCTTTAAGCTCTCGTTGCACGGTTCGACTACTTACATTTAAGTGCATTGCAATTTCTTGAACATTCATTCCATTTGGGTGTTCTAACAACAAAGTAATGATTTCTCTTTCTCTAGCTGATATATACATGTATACCTCTTTTAAAATTTATTATTATTTTAATAAAGAGTTCACTAATTCATCATACTTCGGACTATTTAAGAAGTTTTCTACTGAGATATGAATTGCATTTGGCACTTTTGCTTTTGCTCGATCAGTTAAATCTTTATGTGTTATGACAATATCTACATCATTTGGTAGATTATTAATTGCTACATTAGTAACCTCTAAATCTATTCCCGCTGTTTTTACTTTTTTGCGCATTATGGATGCTCCCATGGCACTTGATCCCATACCCGCATCACAAGCAAATATAATTTTTTGCACTTCTTTACTAATACCAAGAGAACTAGCTACTTCGTTTTCAGTCTGTAATAGACTAGCTACTTTACTTTCTTTTCCTTTTAAATCTTGTGTTTTTTGAGCAGCTTTTTCTAAATCTTCATCTGATGCCACAGATTTTGATGATTTTAAAACGACTGCTGAAATAATAAATGAAACAGCTGTTGCTACTAATACTCCCGCAAGGATTGGTAAGTATCCTCCTTTTGGTGCCATTGCTAAAATCGCGATAATACTACCTGGAGAAGCTGCTGCTACAAGCCCTGCTCCTAAAACATTAAAAGTAAATGTTCCGGCAACACCACCAGCAATGACTGATAAAATTAATAAAGGTCTCATTAAGATATAAGGGAAATAAATCTCATGAATCCCGCCCAAGAAGTGAATAATAACTGCTCCTGGTGCTGTTTGTTTAGCCGTTCCTTTTCCGAAAATTGTATATGCTAATAAAACGCCTAAGCCCGGTCCTGGGTTAGCTTCTAATAAGAATAAAAGTGATTTCCCCGCAGATTTTGCTTGTTCAAGACCAATTGGACTTAAAATCCCGTGGTTAATTGCATTATTTAAAAATAAAATTTTAGCTGGCTCAATAAATATGTTTGCTAATGGAATGACATTTGCCTTTACCATCATGTCTACGCCGTTTGCTAATACTTCAGTTAAAGTTGATACAACCGGATTAACACCTATTAAACCAATAACTGCTAAAATTGCTCCGATTATACCCGCAGAGAAATTATTAACTAACATCTCAAACCCTGATTTAACTTTTCCTTGTATAGCTTGGTCAAATTTCTTTATAGCCAAACCGCCAAGTGGCCCCATAATCATAGCCCCTAAAAACATTGGCATTTCTGCACCTACAATTACACCCATTGTTGCAATAGCTCCAACTACGCCGCCTCGAATATCATGTACCATTCTTCCACCGGTAAAACCAATTAACAATGGTAGTAAGTATGTAATCATTGGACTTACTAAAACTGCTAGCTTTGCACTAGGGATCCATCCAGTAGGTATAAATAATGCCGTTATTAAACCCCATGCTATAAATGCACCAATGTTTGGCATAACCATTCCGCTTAGGAAACTACCAAACCGTTGTATTTTTACTTTTATATTACTATTTTTACTTGTATTCAAATTTTTACCTCCCCCATAAACCTTATATCTAAATGATAAAACGCTTACAGTACCAATACAATGAAATGAATATTCGTATTTGTCACAAACTAAAGTGACAAAATTTAAAAGAAGAAAGTGCGCACTGTTCTTACGTCCTTCTTTTATTAGAATGATAGATTTCACATTTCCGAGCAATAGGTCTCACATCACGGTTGTATACACGACATATGACCCACATAATTTTCACTACATACTACTCATATCTCAGCTGAAATCCCAAAAATAAAACAAATAAAAAAGGAACATATTCTCAGTTAGAATATGTTCCTTCTTATTTGTCTGTTTTAAAAATTATCCAACCTGGCCACTATATTTAGATTCCTCTTCCGGGAATAAAAATCCTAACTCATGATGCTCACCTTCATAAACAGAAGATTGAGCAATACGCATTTCAGAATTATAATCAATTACTTCTAATTTACAGTACGCACGATTAATTTGAAGTGCTTCATAAAATTCATTAACGGTTGACACATTTTTTCCATTTACCTTTGTAATGCTTTCACCAACTAGTATTTTCATTTTGTCTGCGACAGAGTTTGGTAAAATTCCTAATACTATAAGTCCCGTTGATTTCGTTGTGAAGTATGATGGTGTATTAGTATCTCGATTTCTATGAAAATAACTGATCGCTTCTCTTCCTACTACTGCGATTGCAGCAGCAATAAAAGCTACAAATCCAATAAAATAACTTAAGATTCCACCAATACATACTAAAATCGCTAAAGAAACTATTCGCTTACCTACTAACTTAACTGAATCCTTTGGTAGCATTCCTTGAATTAATTGGTAAAACCCAATCCCAAATGGTACGCAAATAATAGAATAGCTACTATCGCCTAAAGAAAGTGTAGGCCACCATGAATAATCACTTACAATTGGACCACTTGGTATTAATAAAAATAAAGGTAGCATCCATAATCTATTTGACTGATGTGCCCCTACTCTTTTTCCGCGTTTACTCTCAATAAATAAAGGCGTTGTATGCTTTGCCGCATTTCGCTGAACTAATATTCCTTCAGCCAATAGCATTAAACCAAGTAAAATAATGATAGCAGGAAGCATTGCACTCATATCGCTAGGAACAAACTTATGTAAAAATGGTAAAGATTCTTGTCCTCTATTTAATAAAGGTAGCGCAACTAATGCTAGTCCAAAAATATTAGCTGGTGACATCCATCTAAATTGCAACAATAGCGCACAAATAATCGTTAACACACTCAATAAATAAACCATTTCAATTGGAATACTTATTCCAACTCCTAACGTAATGACCGAAAGAATTACTCCAATAAATAATCCAGACCATATTGAAGTCTTCCACTCGAACGTTACATTAAAATTTCGGACTGAAAAATGCTTACGTTCACGCTTTACACGAATATTGCCACATATAATTGATGCGATAAAGAATATATAAGTAAATGGATTTAAAAATAATTTACCTAATCCAACTAAGAGTTCAGAGACTAAATTTGACCACATAACATTCACCACCTTCTTTTATTAATAGATTGATATACTTATGTTATCGGTTTATTGATGTTTTTTCAAAGAGAATATGCTTTAAAACAATAAAAAAAGCACACTTCTTCTCAAAGTGTACTTTCGACATCAAAAACTAAAACTCCTGCATGGTTTGTAATTTTGAATCTATTTCCCGGGAATTATGTCAAAAGAGGACGAACTGCTAAAAATAGTCTGCTATTCCCTTTATTCAAATCCAGTTTATCTACACTACAAAAGGACGAATTAATATTCGTCCTTTGTATGTTATTTTTACTTAGCTACCATATCTAAAGCTTTTTCTAACTGTAGATCATTCTTTTCATCTTTAATTTTATCAATTAATGATGCCTCAAGTTTATCTGAAGTTAAAGGATCGATTTTACCATTGACTGTGATACCAGCAGCTCTTTGGAAGTCCTTAACAGCAGTTTCTGTTTGCTTGCTGAAGTAACCATCCTTACGTCCTGGGTCATATCCTAAACCTTTTAACATAATTTGAGCTTGCTTAATATTCTCATCATTATCATCAAATTTAAATGTTTTCTTTTTATCAATTGGTGTTGCGTAGAAATAATCAGGCTGTTTTACCGCAACATCTGGTTTAATACCTTTTTTATGAATCCAAGTACCATCTGGAGTTAACCATTTAAATTGAGTTAGCTTAATGTTACTGCCATCTTTGAAATCCAATGTTGATTGAACAGTACCTTTACCATATGATTTTTCACCAATTAATTCATAATGTCCTGCTTCACTTAATGCTGCCGCAAGAATTTCGGCTGCAGATGCACTACCATTATCAATTAATACATCAATTGGATATGGTTTCGCTTTTGTTAATTTAGTATAGTACTTCTCACGTTGGCCATCTCTATTTTCTACTTGTAAATATGGTTCATTTTTGACAACTAATTCTTCTAATACACCTTCAACAGCTTGTAAGTAACCACCAGGATTTCCACGCACGTCAATTGTTAGGCCTTGAATATCCTGATTCTCTAATTTTTTCAATTCTTTCTTAAACTCATCAGCTGTTTTTTCATTAAATGAAGTGATATGAATATAACCGATTTTTTCATTGTTTACATCTTTAACTGAACTAAATACTGTATACATTGGAATATCGTCACGTTTAATTGTAAATTTAATAGGATCCGCAACTCCTGGACGATTCACTTCAATCGTTACATTAGTTCCCTTTTTACCACGGATTTTTAAGACCGCATCATATTGAGATAAACCTTTTACACTTTTACCATCAACAGTTAAAATTTCATCTTTTGGTTTAAGACCAGCCTTTTCTGCAGGTGAGTTTTTAATTGGAGATACGATAATTAACTTGTCACCATCTTTAGAAACCTCTGCTCCAATTCCTTGGAAAGATGAACCTAAAGATTCATGGAATTGTTTAGCTGTTTTCCCATCCATATATGTCGAGAATGGATCATCTAAAGTTGTTACCATTCCTTGAATTGCTCCTTCAGTTAATTTATCCGGATCAATTTTTTTCACATATTGGTTCGCTATTATTTCGTAAGCTTTTTGTATTTTAGCTATATTTTGATCTTCAGAAGCTTTTACTTCTTTACTCTCTGATAATTTCGAAACAATCGTACTTGTTCCATCACCAAATCCAAATGTACCTACACCCATACCAACAACAAATGTTGCTGTTGCAAGTAGAGCCGTTGTTTTACGATTCATACAGAACCTCCTATTTTTCGTTCCTTTTAGAACGTTCCAATCTATTAAATAGTGTATGTATTGAAAAAGCATCACACAGACGTGCGATGCCATTTCTGTTCTATTATATGATAAGCCTGTATCACTTATGTTTGCAAGTAGAACACGATTTAATAAATTTTTATTAGAAAGGTTTAATTTATTTTGGAAGATGTTGCAAGTATGGAGTTAAGTCAATCCCTAACTTATTTGCAAGTCTCTCACCTAAATTTGCGTCAGCACGATAGAAGTTACAAACTGCACGAAGCTTAATTTTTTCATCTACATCTGCCATATCAGCGCTAATATTTTTAATAACAGCATCCTGCTCTGCTTTACTATATCTATTCCAAACTTCTCCTGCATGACCAAAATCATTCGTTTTTTCAATTTTCTTACGCTCAGAAACACCGTTTAATGGCTGAGCCACTTCTACATAATTCGTATCCTCTTTTGGCGTATCTGAATAGCTATTTGGCTCAAAGTTAATTTGATGGGTTTGCTGACCAATTGGCATATGACCATCACGTTGACCATTCGCTACTTTCGCAAAAGGACAATTAATAGGAAGCTGCATATAATTTGCTCCAATTCGATATCTTTGTGTATCTGAATAAGAGAATAGTCTTCCTTGCAGCAACTTATCTTCCGAAGGTAGCATACCGGGAACTAGTACACCAGGATTAAACCCAACTGATTCTGTTTCAGCAAATATGTTTTCCGGGTTTTTATTTAAGATCATTGTTCCAACAAACTGACGTGGAATCACATCTTCAAACCAATCTTTTGTAGGATCTAATGGATCAAAGTCGAAATCATCCATATCTGCTGGATTTAATACTTGAACATATAAGTCCCATTCTGGGAAATCCCCATTTTCAATTGAATCATATAAATCACGGCTCGCATGGTTAAAATCTTTACCTTGAACTTCACTAGCTTCTTCCATTGAAAGATTTTCAATTCCCTGCTTTGGTACCCAACGAAGTTTTATATATACGGTATTCCCGTATTCGTTTACCCACTTATATGCATGAACACTTGAACCTCTCATTTGACGGTAGTTCGCTGGAATACCTTCATCAGAAAATACATGTAATAACATATTTGTTGACTCAGGCGTTAGTGACATAAAATCCCAATATCGGTTAGGTGTTTGTAAGTTTGTTCTTGGATCCGGCTTTAACGAATGAACCATATCAGGGAATTTCATTGCGTCACGAATAAAGAATATTGGTAGATTATTGCCAACAAAGTCATAGTTTCCATCTTCAGTATAGAATTTTACAGCAAACCCTCGAGGGTCACGTAGTGTTTCAGGAGAATGCATTCCATGAATAACTGTTGAAAAACGAGCAAATACCGGTGTTTCCGTACCAGCATCTTGTAGAAATTTAGCTTTCGTGTATTTTTTCATACTATTTTTAGTAATGAAAACACCATGTGCACCAGCCCCACGTGCATGTACAACACGTTCAGGTACTCTTTCACGGTCAAAATGAGCTAGCTTTTCAATTAATTGATAATCCTCTAATAAAGTAGGACCTCTACGCCCTGCCGTAAGTGAATTTTGATTATCTCCAATAGGAACACCTTGATTTGTTGTTAAACGGTTACTTGTCATATCATTTCTCCTTAATTAGAATTATTATTATTTAGTAATAACTATATAATAAATTACTTTTAAATGAAAATCAATATCAAATTATAATAATTATAAACTAGGAATATTTTAACTAAATTGGATTTTTTATTATCTATGTAAAAGTAATATGATATTTTAATAGATTCGTTGAATAAAGCTGATGGATGTGTCATTTTTTAACATTGAAAGGGATGAAGATGCCGTTCCAACAATTAAGCGTAATAGCCGTATAGATAAATAAACTTTTAAGTGTTGGGCTAATTTATTTGTTTTTTTCTTATTTAGTAGAGCTTTTTGATGAAAACTACTTAACCTTTTTTAAAAACTAGCGAATTTTTGTTAAAAGGTGATACTTTTTCATCGATTTGACGGCATTTTTTTTGGATATTAGGCATTTTAATTGCGATTCCTATTTTTTATTTGCGATTCCTCATTTTTAATTGCAATCCACCATTTTTATTTGAGATTCCCTAGTTTTATGTACAATCTTCAACACTCGTTTACGATTCCTCACCCCTTATCGCAAAAAACAAAAAAACCTATCCCAAAAATTTAGGATAGGTTTACTAACTTAAAAATTTATATATTTCATCGGATCTACTGCATTTGTTTTAGCGTAATTCCATTCACCTTTATGTAATTCAAAGTGTAAATGTTGTCCAGTAGAGTGACCTGAATTACCCATATAACCAATTTGCATACCTTTTGAAACAGTTTGTCCTGTTGATACGTTAAAACTAGCTAAGTGAGCATATACAGTTGTCCATACTTGTCCATCTATATTATGTGTAATGAATACACAATTACCATAAGTAGATGAGACGTAAGCACGTATAACAACTCCATCAGCTGCTGCTACAACTGGTACACTACCTGCTGAGGCAATGTCAACTCCTTCATGGAATTCCCCGCCTTCGAATGAACGCTGACCAAATCCAGAGGAGATGTAACCGTTAGCTGGTCTTGTAAAGTTTCCGCTAGACACTGTTGGAGTACTATCAGAGCTTCCTGTTGAACTACTAGAGTTTCCTGAGCTTCCAGATCCACTTGAATGACTTGAACTAGTAGATGGCTTATTTTTTTCTGCTTCAGCCTTACGTTTAGCTGCTTCTGCGGCAGCTTTTGCAGCTGCTGCTTTTTCCGCAGCTTCTTTCTTGGCTCTTTCTTCAGCTTGTTTCTTAGCTATTTCAAGTGCCTTTTGCATTGCAGCTTGTTGACTAGCTAAAAGTTGATCTTGTTCTTTTAAATTTAATACATCTTCATGGGCTTCGCTTTCTCGCTCTTTTAAGGAAGCCATTAATTTGTTCTTTTCACTTACTTGACTTGTAAGTTGATTATTAAGCCTCTTTAAGCTCGCTAAATCACTTTCAATTTTTGCTTGCTTTGCTGTCAAATCATCTTTTTTAGCACTGACTTCTTTTAAGTCAGAGTTTTGCTGTTTAATAATGTCTTCGTCTGCCTTCATAATAGTTTGTACAGCACTCATTCGTTGAATTAAATCTCCGAAACTATTAGCGCCTAGAATGACATCAATATAGGATACCATTCCCCCAGCTTTTTGAAGAGATCGCATGCGGTTTTTCAATAATTCTTGACGAGACTCAATACGCTCCTCAATAAACTTAATTTCTTCCTTTAGTTTTGAAATCTGCACTTTCCCACTATTAACTGCATCTTCCGTTTGGTTAACTTTTTGCTTAGTTACTTTCATTCGGGCATCAAGTTTTTCAAGCTCTGCAACAACTGCTTGCTGGTCATGTTTAATGTCCGCAATTTTGTTGTTAGTTGCATCCGTCTTTTCCTTAACCTCACTACGCTTCGTTTTGATGCGGTCAATTTCAGATTGGTACTTACTTTCAGCAAAAGAAACGGATGGGATAGCACCGATTATGAAAGTACTGCATAACATAACCGTTATTACTTTCGATGATTGTCTCCTGTTCATCTAAGATCCCTCCTTTTATGTATATAGAAAAGCCCTAGTACCTGTTTCAACTCATAAAAGACGTTAAATGAGGAACTAGAGCTTATCAATCGCATTACATTATTAATAAAACTATCGATAAAAAACTTACTCTTATTTACGTAAAAACTTACGAATAGACATAACAGAACCCCACATACCTATTACAGCACCAATAGCTATTAAAACAGCAGATAGTTGGTACACAAACGGTGAAAATGGTAGTAATGTAAACATTGTTCCTGCCAATTTTGGCATTAGCATATTATAAATGACCTTATAGCCAGTTAATAGTATAACGATAGGAATAACTGAACCTAATACCCCTAGTAACAATCCTTCTAATAAGAACGGCCAACGAATAAAGTTATTAGTTGCCCCCACTAATCTCATAATCTCAATTTCACGGCGTCTTGCCATAATCGTTATTTTAATTGTATTAGAGATTAGGAACATTGCAGTAAACAATAGTCCGAAAATCAGTACTAAACCGATGTTACGACCTACAGAAACGGCATTAAATAATTTTTGTACTTGTTTTTTACCATAGATTACTTCGTCAATATATTTTAAACCTTCAATTTTTTTCGCTACAGGAGCAATTTGCTCAGGAGAATCTGTTTTAACGATATACGTATCATTTAATGGGTTTTGTTGCTCAAATAGTTGGAATGCTTTCCCATCTTCACCCATGCTTTTAATTAGATTATTTAGTTCTTGATCTTTCGACGAGAACTTAACAGTCGTTACATGATCTAATTTTTGAATTTCTTCTTTTAAAATAGCTTGCTGTTTTTTATTTGCTGTTAAATCAACTAATACACGTACTTCAACATCTTTTTCTAAAGTTGTTCCGATATGATTAACATTTAAAATTACAGTTAAAAATACACCAACAAGCATCAATGTAACTGCAACAGCACTTACTGATGCAAAAGTCATCCAACCATTTCTCTTTAAACTACGAAGTCCTTCGCGAACATGTCTTCTTGCAGTTCTAGCTTTCATAACCGTACACTCCTCTCGCTTGGTCGCGTACAATTTTTCCAGATTCAATTGCAATAACACGTCGCTTAATCGTATTTACAATTTCTTTATTATGTGTAGCCATTACTACAGTTGTTCCACGATCATTGATTTCTTTAAATATATCCATAATTTCCCAAGTAGTCTCAGGGTCTAGGTTACCCGTCGGCTCATCGGCGATCACTACTTTTGGTCTGTTTACAATAGAACGTGCAATCGAAACACGCTGCTGTTCTCCACCAGAAAGCTCAGTAGGTAAGAATCGAGCTTTATGTTTTAACTTAACAAGTTCAAGTACTTCCATAACTCTCTTCTTTATTGTTTTCGGATTTTCTTCAATAACTTCAAGTGCAAATGCAATATTTTCATAAACTGATAATGTCGGTAATAACTTATAGTCTTGGAATACTACACCTATATTTCGGCGTAGTAAAGGAACCTTTTTATCCTTCATATGGCTTAAATCAATTCCATTAATTAAGATCGAACCCTTTGATGGTTTTTCTTCACGATACATCATTTTAATGAATGTCGACTTACCGGCACCACTTGGTCCAACGACATAAACAAATTCACCTTGGCGAATTTTTACATTAATACCATTTACCGCAAGAACACCATTAGGATAGGTCTTGTATACATCTTTTAACTCAATCATGACATTCTCCTTAATTTTTGTTCCATTTTTCTTCTATCAAATCATATTAGATTCATTCTGGATGTAATTTTTCTTGTCTTTTCTTAATCTCACGTTTCGCCTGCTATTTACATTTTTCGATAAATTCAGCTAAGCTCCTCTATTATACCACTTAAAAAATGTCAGAACTGATAAATTTATGTTACATTTTCATAATAGTCAATATAAATTTCGACTTTTCAGGGTGATTCTTTAACAAATTTTGGAATACTGTAACTAAAATGAAAAAAAACAGACCTTTTCTAATTAACAGAAAATAGTCTGTTTTATTAAATTAGATTTTGGTTTTAATTGGAAAACAAAACCAAATGACATGAAAGAAGTAAGGAATGACAAAATATCCTTCCTTACTTCTTTTTCGTTACATAAACCTGATACATAATTAGCAACCGAACGATTTGCTTGTCCGTTTTAACAGCAAATCATCAAAAAATCTAAAGCTTATTTTTTAGTAGCTAACCACATCGCTACACTCTTCGCTTCATTTCCTTTTAAAACTCCACTAGGCATTGATCCTCTACCATCATGAATAATATTTTCTATATCTTTTTCAGAATATTTCGCTCCGACTTTTTTTAAACTTGGCCCGATTATGCCTTCTAAATTTCCACCGTGGCAGCTAGCACAAGTTTGTTTAAATAATTTTTCACCGTTTGCAACTGAAGCCGGCTCACTTGAATCTTTAGTATCGCTTGTATTGTTGTTATTATTTGATCCACACGCTGCCATTGTTAACAACATACCACCAGTAACAAATGCAAGAAGTAGTTTTTTCACAAATATCGCCCCTTTAATATTCCCATAACTATAGTCTACTACTTATAAAAGTATTTATTTTTCCTTTTTATGTCAAATTTGTGAATCCTTCACCAAGAACCTCTGTTGCATCCACGACTGTGATGAATGCTTGTCGATCGATTGACTGAACGATGTCACGTAAGGAAGAAAATTCTGTTTGATCTAATACACACATTAATACTAGACGGTCTTCATTAGTATATCCGCCAACACCTGTTAGCTTTGTTACACCGCGATCTAATTCGTGAACAATTGCGTTTGTTACTTGCTCTACTTCTGATGTAATAATAAGTGCCATTTTTGATCTAGCAAGACCAATTTGAACTAAATCAATTGTTTTACTTGTAACAAATAGTGCAATCAGTGCATACATACCACTTTCAAGATTAAATACGATTGCAGAGATAAGAACAATTAAACCATCGATGAATGCTACACAAATACCAAGTGATAAACCAGTATATTTATGAACGATTTGGGCTCCTAAATCTGTTCCACCTGTTGATGCTTTTCCGCGGAAAACAATCCCCAGACCTAAACCAATAAAAAGTCCACCAAATATAGATGCCAAGAGTGGGTTATCAGTTGCAGGCTTTACATTGTATAGATCAACTAAATAAACTACTAGCGGAATAAAAATTGTTCCAACTAATGTTTTTGCTCCAAATTGACGCCCTAAAAAAATAACACCCGCTATAAATAAAGGAATATTAAATGCCCACTGTACAAAAGCTGGGTTAAATCCCATAGTACTTTTTAGAATAGTCGAGATTCCACTTACTCCTCCAGAAGCAATATGGTTTGGTAATAAAAATACACAGAATGCAATAGCTATAATAGCTGAACCAATTAAAACGAAAAAATAATCAAAAAACGTTTTTCCCCACCCTACAGTAAGAGCAGTTGAATATTTAACCTTTTTCAAACTTATCCCCCTCAAAATTTCTCACTTATCGAAAACTTTTCGATTTTATATCCCTTTTATCGGATACTCTCTCTATTTTTTATTATGAAAAAAACAATAAGATTTAATTACACTTAAACAAAATTTACTTTCTTACATTTGTAAAACAATCGAAAAATAAATATGATTCATGTAACTCCTTCACATTAGTAAGAAAGTTCCTTGCTAATCCCCAAAAAGAGAAAAGCTCAAAAGAATAACACCTTCTAAATAGAAGATGTTGTTGGTCACAGACTATCTGAATTAGATTGATAAAAATACCTCTTTAAGTCCTCAAAGATTAAGGCTGGTAAGAATGAAGTTTTCTTCAATCTTATCAGCCCATTTTTCAAAATTAAATCTTTGAACGTAAGTAAGCATCGATAAATGGATCAAGTCCACCATCCATTACTGCCTGAACATTACCTACTTCAGCATTTGTTCGGTGATCTTTAACCATTGAGTAAGGATGGAAAACATATGAACGAATTTGACTTCCCCAGCCAATTTCTTTTTGTTCTCCACGGATCTCATCTAATTGAGCTTGTTGCTCTTCTATTTTACGTTGATATAGTTTTGCTTTTAACATTTTCATTGCAGATTCACGGTTTTTAATTTGTGAGCGTTCTGACTGACAAGTAACAACTGTATTAGTCGGTGTATGTGTAATACGAACTGCTGAGTCAGTCGTATTAATATGCTGACCACCTGCTCCACTTGCACGGTACGTATCAATTTTTAAATCTTCCGTACGAACTTCAATTTCAATCTCTTCATTAAATTCTGGCATAATTTCACAAGAAACGAATGAAGTATGTCTGCGACCTGAAGAGTCAAATGGAGATATACGTACTAAACGATGTACACCTTTTTCCGCTTTTAAATACCCGTATGCATTGTGTCCTTTAATTGCTAAAGTTACACTTTTAATACCAGCTTCGTCACCTGGTAAGTAGTCTAATGTTTCTACTTTAAATCCACGTTTTTCAGCCCATCTTGTATACATACGTAACAACATAGAACCCCAGTCTTGTGACTCAGTTCCACCCGCTCCTGGGTGTAATTCTAAAATTGCATTATTCTTATCATATGGTTCACTTAAAAGTAACTGAAGCTCAAAGTCATTTAACTTAACTGTTAATACTTTTACTTCAGAAACTAATTCTTCAAATAGCTCTTTGTCGTCTTCTTCTTTAACTAATTCATAAGTTATTTCTAGGTTCTCATAACCTTCATCTAAATCATTAAATTCATTGATTACTTCTTTTAAACCACTTACTTCGCTAATTACTACTTGTGCAGCTTTTTGATCATCCCAAAAATTCGGTTCTGACATAAACGCTTCAAGCTCTTCTAATCTTGCTTGTTTTGTTTCGACGTCAAAGAGACCCCCTAAATGCTTGAAGGCGTTTCGCCATCTTTTCTAATTCTTGCTTTACTTCTACTAATTCCATTAAATAACACCTCGATTAAATTTTACGAACAATAAAAAGCAGGTAAAGACAAGTAGTAAAGTGAGTATAACTAATGAAAGTTATAACTCACCTTAACAGTACTTGCCCTTGCCCCTTTTCATATAGTTTCTATTTTATTAGATTCCTTTACCGTGGCAGTTTTTATACTTCTTACCTGATCCACAAGGACAATCTTCATTACGACCAATTTCTTCGCCTTTTACGATTGGCTTTTTCTTAACTTCACCTTCACCGTCATTACTTACATGAATCGCTTCACCTTGTACAGCTTCACGCTCTACATCGGCTTCAATTTCAGCTTTCATAATGATGCGAGATACTTCTTCTTCAATAGAAGCAATCATCTCTTCAAACATTGCAAAACCTTCCATTTGATATTCACGTAATGGATCGATTTGTGCGTATGCACGTAAATGGATACCTTCACGAAGTTGATCCATTGCATCGATATGAGCCATCCACTTACCATCAACTGTACGTAATAGTACAACCTTTTCGAACTCACGCATTTGTTCTTCTGGTAGAACTGCTTGTTTTTCTTCGTATCGTTCAAATACTACTTTTTGAATTAACTCAACCATTTCATCTGGCTCAATTACTCGTAATTGTTCAACTGCAACTTCATCTTCATTTAACAAGTTAGCTTCTAAGAAATCAACGATTCCTTCTACATTCCACTCTTCTTGAAGTTGTTCGTTTGGTGTATGTGCTTGAACTACTCTGTTAATAGTTCCTTCAATCATACTCTTTACGATTGGTTGTAAATCAGTTGAATCAATAACTTCAGAACGCTGAGCATAAATAACTTCACGTTGTTGACGTAAAACATCATCGTATTGAAGTAATTGTTTACGAGCATCAAAGTTATTACCCTCTACTCGTTTTTGTGCTGATTCAACCGCACGAGAAACCATTTTACTTTCAATCGGTTGAGAATCATCTAAGCCTAGACGGTCCATCATTACCGATAAATTATCTGAGCCGAATCGACGCATTAACTCATCTTCCATTGATAGGTAGAAAGTTGTCACCCCTGGGTCACCTTGACGACCAGAACGACCACGTAACTGATTATCAATACGACGACTCTCATGTCGCTCTGTACCAATAACAGCTAATCCGCCAAGTTCACGTACGCCTTCACCTAATTTAATATCTGTACCACGACCGGCCATGTTTGTCGCAATCGTAACTGCTCCTTGATGTCCAGCTAAAGCGATAATATCAGCTTCACGTTCATGGTTTTTAGCATTTAATACTTCATGCTTTACACCTTTACGTTTTAATAATTGAGCAATTAACTCTGAAGTTTCGATCGCAACTGTACCAACAAGAACTGGTTGGCCCGCTTTGTGGCGCTCTACAATTTCATCAACAACAGCGTTAAATTTACCATTCATTGATTTAAATACAAGATCCGGTTTATCCATACGAGCGATTGGACGATTCGTAGGAATAACAAGAACATTCATATTGTAAATATTACGGAACTCTTCTTCCTCAGTTTTAGCTGTACCTGTCATACCAGAAAGCTTTTTATACATACGGAAGTAGTTTTGGAAAGTAATTGTCGCAAGCGTCATACTTTCGTTTTGGACTTTTAATCCTTCTTTAGCCTCGATCGCTTGGTGAAGACCTTCACTGTAACGGCGACCTTTCATTAAACGACCTGTAAATTGGTCAACGATCACAATTTCCCCATCTTGAACTACATAATCAACATCATGCGTCATTGTAACATGAGCACGCAATGCCTGAGTGATATGATGGTTTAGATTAACATTTTTTAAATCAAATAGGTTTTCAACGCCGAAAGCTTTCTCTGCGCGTGAAATACCATCTTCAGTTAATAGAACTGATTTTGTTTTTACATCATACGTGTAATCCTTGTCTAGCTTAAGCATTCCAACAAATGCATTTGCCGCAATATACGCTTGGGCAGATTGTTTCGCCTGTCCAGAAATGATTAATGGCGTACGTGCTTCGTCAATTAAAATTGAGTCAACCTCATCAATAATTGCATAGTTTAACGGTCGTTGTACGCGTTGTTCTGCGTAAACAACCATGTTATCACGTAGGTAATCGAAGCCTAATTCATTATTTGTATTATACGTTATATCACATGCATATGCTTCACGCTTCTCATCAGGTTCCATGCTATTTAAATTAAGACCAACTGTCAGTCCTAAGAATTCATATAATTGACCCATTTCTCGAGCATCACGAGTAGCTAAGTATTCGTTGACTGTAACAACATGAACACCTTCTCCACTCAATGCATTTAAGTAAACTGGTAAAGCAGATGTTAATGTTTTACCTTCCCCAGTTTTCATTTCTGAAATATTACCTTCATGTAATGAGATTCCACCTAATAACTGCACAGGATATGGAGTCATACCTAGTACACGAGTAGCACCTTCACGAACTACAGCAAACGCATCAGCCAAAATATCATCAAGTGTTTCACCTTTTTGGATACGCTCTTTAAACTCAAATGTTTTACCTCTAAGTTCATCATCAGTTAATTTAGCATACTGATCTTGTAAAGATATAACTTGATCAACCTGTTTTTGCATTTTATTTAATTGTCGTTGATTAAGGTCAAAAACCTTTTTTATCATTCCAAGCATTCGTAACGCTCCTCTATTTTAAAGTCATAAACTAAAATGTCATTAAGTAAGTAGATACTATTTCTAATTTTATCATTAAATGAAGTTAAGTGACAACCTTATGTCGAGAATGTTCTGTTAGAATTATTTAATATTTTCGAAAATATTAAATAATAAGCAAAAAAGGACTAAGCTTAATCATCAGCTTAGTCCTTTTATTATTATTTTGTTGTTATATTATTTAGCTTCAATTAAACCATAACGTCCATCTTTTCTAGCATAAACGATGTTGGTTTTATTTGTATCGCCATTTAAGAATACAAAGAAGTTATGGCCTAGCATATTCATTTGTAATACAGCTTCTTCTGCATCCATAGGTTTTAAATCAAATTGCTTTGTACGAACTAACTCAATATCATTTTCATGCTCTTCTACTGCAACAGCTGCTTCAGTAGTAGATGGTGCAAACATAAATTTTAATGAACCTTTTTCTCGTAGTTTACGATTAACTTTTGTTTTGTGTTTTCTAATTTGACGATCTAGTTTATCAATAACTAAATCAACAGCTGCATATAAATCTGCATGTTCTTCTTCTGCACGTAATAACATATACGTTCCAGGAATAGTTACTTCAATTCTTTGCTTGTCGTGGAATACCTTAGCATTAACTCTAGCTGTTAACTCTTCGTCAAAATAACGATCAAATCGTGATAACTTTTTATCTACATAGTCACGAATTGCTGGAGTAATTTCAATATTTTCGCCTCGGATGTTTAGCATCATATGGGTTTCCTCCTTCATCAAGCTCCAAAAGTGAAAGCTGTCATACTTATATTCTACACCTCAATTCGAAAATCCTGCTTGCTAATTTTGTCCAATATTCGAAATCTCTGTGTCATTTTAATGAACATTTATACGTTTATATCAGATTATATTTTTATCTCACTCTAAAGATACGTACAAAATTTTCACGAAAAAACAAACAAAGGCTTACTCAAATGAGTAAGCCCTCGTGGTCCGAATCTATATAAGCAAATACTTACTTATTAACGGAAAAATTAAATTTTAGTAACGTTAGCAGCTTGAGGTCCACGGTTACCTTCAACGATTTCGAAGCTAACTTCTTGGCCTTCTTCTAAAGATTTGTAGCCGTCTGCGTTAATTGCTGAGAAATGTACGAATACATCGTCTCCATCTTCGCGCTCGATAAATCCAAAACCTTTTTCTGCATTAAACCATTTTACTTTACCTTGCATTCAAATCCATTCCCTTCAGTCGAAAACTTGTGAATCTTCTCCACAATTCAACTATACATCATAAAACTAGGACAAGTCAAAAGTAGCTTATCGCCTTTTTTTTCACGAATTCGACAAATATCGAAAAATTCTAATTATTTACTCATTTATCTTATTCGCGAATCTTTTAACTTGTCCTGCTATATTTTACCTAATTTTCCCAAAAATATTTTTAAATTATTTTTTCTATTAAAACCACTGATTCCTATAGACTTTACCTACACTTTAAATCTGAAAGGTACAGTAGTTACTATAACGCTTCGTTTATGTAGTAAATACGCACGTAATAATAAGCTTGATTGGTTGTGTAGAATATTATGCCAGTTTTTCTTCGTAATAAACTGTGGTATTAAGACTGTAATTTCAAAGCCTTGCTCATGAGCTTTAGCTTCCATTTCATCAATTACTTTTAGAAGTGGTCTAGTAATTTCTCGATACTCCGAATGGACGACAATTAAGTTTACATTCGGATTCCATCCTTGCCACTTTTCTCTCATTTGATCTTCACTTTCCTTATCAAAAGAGATATAAACAGCATAGACTTCATCGGCAATACCTTGAGCGTATTGCATTGTCCGTTCAACTACTTTTGTAATTCCTGCAACAGGAACGACCATGATATTTCCACTTATTTTTTCAGGAATATCATTATTTAATCTTAATTGGTCACCTACTGCTTCATAATGCTTACGTATTCTCAAGAAAAGAATAACAATCAAAGGTAAGAAAATAAAGATTGACCAAACTTGGTTTAGCTTTGTCGTTAAGAAAATAATTGAAACTGTTGCAGAAATAAATGCCCCTACAAAGTTTGCGATTAATTTTGGGAACCAACCCGGTGGCTTTTGCCTAATCCATTTAACAACCATACCTGTTTGAGATAGTGTAAACGGTACGAATACACCAACAGCATATAGTGGAATTAACGCTTCTGTTTTACCTTGGAACGCAATAATTAATAATATTGAAGCAACGCCAAGTGTAATAATACCATTTGAATAACCTAAACGATCTCCTCGAAGTAGATACATTCTTGGCATAAATTTATCACTTGCTAAGTTATATGCAAGTAACGGGAAAGCCGAGAATCCAGTATTTGCTGCTAAAACAAGAATTAAAGCAGTCGTACCTTGTACAAAGAAATAGATTATATTTCTTCCGAAAATATCGGACCCTAATTGAGACATTACAGTTTCTTCAGCATTTGGTACAATTCCATACCAGTATGCTAAAAACATGATTCCTGAAAAAAGTACAGCTAAAATTGACCCCATCATTAATAATGTTTTTGCTGCGTTTTTATCAGAAGGAACTTTAAAGTTAGGAATTGCGTTCGATATTGCTTCTACACCAGTTAAAGCTGAGCAACCAGATGAAAATGCTTTTAAAAGAATAAAGAGCGAGATTCCCGGAACAACCGTACCGATAGCTGCATGATCTGTTTGTGGTGCATGACCTGTAAAGACGTTATACAAACCTACGATAATGATAATAACAAGTGCTACAACGAATAGATAAACTGGATATGCCAAAATTGAAGCAGATTCAGTTAATCCACGTAAGTTTAAAATCGTAATACACATAACCAAAATAACAGCAATAAAAACTGTGTGTGAATGCAAAATAGGAAAGGCGGATGTAATCGCGTCCGTTCCCGCTGAAACACTAACTGCTACTGTCAAAATATAGTCAACAAGTAAGGAACCACCTGCAACTAAACCTGGAACGACGCCGAGGTTTTGCTTAGAAACGACATAAGCGCCACCACCATGTGGATAACTAAAAATAATTTGGCGATAAGATAATATTAATGCTAATAATAAAATCAAAACACCTATACCAATCGGAACCGAATACCAATATGCTACTGCCCCTACAGTAGTTAATACGATCAAAATTTGTTCAGGACCGTATGCTACTGAAGATAGTGCATCTGATGAAAGGATTGCTAATGCCTTCGTATTCGATAACCTTTGTTCACTTAATTCTGTCGACTTAAGTGGTTTACCAATCAAGTATCGTTTTAATATCGATAACATATGTACACCTCTACAAAAAAAGTTAAAAACTAAACCATTTGAGTTTATCACATTATTAGAAAAAATTGTGTGATATATTATGAAAATCTTTCCAAGAATTTAATAAGTTTTTATCAAAATAATTAATATTAACTTTCCTCTAATTCAAATTAAAATACTACAAAAAATTAGGTCCCTATAAAAACATAGCTCCACGATTGAAAATCGATTTACTTAGTCTAAATTATTATATTTTGGAGAAATTGACTTAGCACAAAAAAAGACCTGGCAGTTCTCTGCTAAGCCCAAATACTTTTTATGTAATCTATCATTATTTAATAGAAATTAATACTGAACTCCTCACCACTTAACACCGACTTTAGATCTTATTTTTTCTGAAAGTACTTAAGCATTTTTTCAGCAACTTCCATAGCTTGCACTTTGTAGGTTCCTTCTTCGATTTGCTTTTTTAAATGCTCTATACGATCATTGCGTTTCGTGATTATCTCATCGGCATTTTGATCTTCCTTAGTCTGAGGGGAGATTTCTATTCTTTCTTCTCTATTCTCTCGTTTATCCTCTGCAATCTTTTCTATATTGTTTTGATCTAAATGAAATCGATCTTCATCAGATGGATTACCCTTCATTTCTCTCACCTCATCGTTAATCGTTTTATACCTCTAAAATAGGCATTTTGCTCTATTTCTAGTTTTTTCTTTCTATTATATTCAGTGCACATAATTTATATCGGCAAAATTAGAAGTAAAATTAATTCCATTTACACATGACAATACACTAACATTTATGCACGAATTAATGTTAGTGAATACACTTCAGAAGCACCATTTTCTAGCAAAATTGTTGCAGCATCTTGCACGGTTTTTCCTGTTGTGTATACATCATCAAGTATTATTACCGATTCATTATCGATCTTCATCTCCCCACTAAATGAAAATATTTGTTCTCGGTTTAGTCTTTCATTTCGGTTTAACTTACTTTGCCTTTCTGTATGAATTCGTTTTAAACATTTGGTTAAACTTAACCCGGCATATCGCGCGAGCTCTTCTACTTGATTAAAACCTCTTTCGTTTAATCTCTCATCACTTAACGGGACAGGCACTATTTTATAATTTTTAAAATAATTTTCATAGTATTCTCTCAAATCTTCAGCAAATAATGATGCTAATTTTACATCACCACAAAACTTAAAATAATTTAACCACTCTTTTATTTCATTTGTATAATGAAATATTGATTTATTTATGATTAGAGGTTGATTCGGATTTTGCTCCTTATATTCTAAACAACTTTTACAAAGCTTTTGATTCTCAAATACATGACCACAACAAATTTCACAAACTGGATCAATAATTTTTATAAACAGCCCTTTACATTGCAAACATACGATATCCTTATTTTCAAAAAATAGTTTGTGCAATGAAAAATTCTCAATAAACCGGCCTCCACAATATATACAGATCATTTTTTATCTAGCCATCCTCTCTTCAGTCCTAATTCATTCATTAGAAGGATTTGCTTTTTAGCTCTAACCATTTCCTCACTAATGCCATTATGAAAAAAAAGTACCTCTCCGGAAGCATAATCAATATGTCTTCCCGCTCTACCTGCAATTTGAACGAGTGCACTTTCAGAAAAAACCTCTTCGTCAGCACCTAGTACTGCAATTTGACTATTTGATATCGTGACACCTCGCTCTAAAATAGTCGTTGTTATCAAGATTTGAATTTCGCCATTTCGAAATGCACGAACTTTTTCATGCCTATATTGGTCCTTACTATGGACTGATGCAGTTTTATTAGAAATCTTTTTAACAGCTTCTTCTATATAAATACATTCACTAATCGTCGGGATAAATAGAAAGATCGGACAGTCTTCTTGAAGAAATTTTTTTAGCCATTTTTCTAATGGTTTTGGGAGTTTTTTTGATTTGTGGATTATTTTACGCCAATTACCAATCCATTCGAAGCCTGGCACAGGCAGAGGTTGTCTATGGTATCTAGCGGGGACCATCACGTTATTAATTCTATTTTTTAGCGCTAACTGTTGTTGAGTTGTAGAAGGAGTGGCAGTCAATTGTACCGTTGAACCTATTATTGATCTTGCTTCACTTGCAACCCAGTGCAAATGTGTTTCAATATTATAAGGAAAGGCATCGACTTCATCAATAATTAGAAGATGGAAAGCATGCCTAAATTTCACTAACTGATGAACTGTACAAATTGTTATTCTATTTCCGTCCCATACTTCTTCACTATCACCGTAAAGTACTGCAATTGAAATAGTAGGGAATGCTTGCCGAAAACGATTAGCTAATTCTAAAACAACATCTACTCTTGGAGTCGTAATACAAACGAATTTACCTTGCTGTAGTGCAGCATCAATTCCGTGAAATAACATTTCAGTTTTTCCTGCACCACATACTGCCCAAAGAAGCAGACTTTGATTTTCATTTACAGTTTCAAGAACCTTCAGAGAAGCTTTCTCTTGTTGAGGCGAAAGTTTTCCAGTCCACTCAAGTCCAGCTATTGAACGATCTAATTTCATATCAGCTTCATTTATAATAAGCTTTGTACAAGTTGACATTTTCCCCATAATGATACACTTTCGACAATACGTACATTGCGAAGAACATTTATAACAAAAATGAGTAGCAAAAAAATGTTGGTCTTGATTACCACAACGAAAACATTGATAACGTGTTTTGACTTTTTGAACTGCTTGAATGATTTGACTTGTTGGAGGGAGATCTTGAGGGTTAATTACGGGACTGAGTTGGAGTTTTCTACCTAAGAATTCGTCCATTTTTTACCTACTTTCTTTAAAAGATTATTTTGGTAAATAAAAACAAAAAGATCCCCATGTTAATAGGCATCTTGAATATAGTTTTTCATCAATAACTCTATAATTATATAATTGTCATTAATTTATTGTTATTTTCATCAATTTCTATCTTCTCTTTAATTCCGTTAACAAATACAATAAATCCTATTCAAAAATAATTGATCTAAGTAGTAATTATTGAGTTATGATAATTGTACCAACAAGTCTCTTTCCTCGCGCATATAACACTTTAAAACTTTATGTCTGAAAATCAGATAATTTGTGTCTTTATAAACACTTTCTTCCATACTCTCACCAATAAAAAAAGCCCCTAATTAAAGGAGCTTCTACTCAAACAATATACCAACCCAATCCTAAAGCACCATCACCGAGATGCGTTCCTATGACTGGGCCAAAATATGAAATTTCCATTTCAGCATTCGGATATGCTTCTCCGAGTTGTTGGGCTAGTTTTTTGGCATCTTCTTCACGGTTGGAGTGAATAACAACTGCCTTCATTTTTTCACCTTTTGATGCAACTTCACCGAATAAGTCTGTAATTCGCTTCATTGCTTTTTTTTCAGTTCGTATTTTTTCAAAAGCTACTATCTTTTTGTCTACGAATGTTAGGATTGGTTTTACTTGGAGTAAACTTCCTACAAACGCTTGTGCACTTGATAGTCTCCCACCGCGTTGTAGGTGATCTAGATCATAAACCATAAAGTAGGCATTTGCTGTCTTTTTTATTTCGTCTAAACGAGCGACGATTTCAGAAGGACTTGCACCATCTTTGGCCATTTTCGCAGCTTCAATGACATAATATCCTTGGACCATACAGCTAATTTCTGAATCATATGCTACTACTTCTAAGTTATCAAACATTGACCCAGCTGTAACCATACTTTGATATGTTCCACTTATTCCAGATGATAATGTGATAGAAACTACTGCGTCATATTCCTTTGCTAACTGTTCAAATTTATCAATAATCGTGCCATAAGCAGGCTGTGATGTTTTTGGTAAGTCCTTTTGTTCTCGGACCTTAATAAAAAATTGGTCAGCTGTTATTTCAATTTCCTCTTGATAGGATGCATCTCCGAAAATTACATTAAGTGGCAGCATATGTATATCTAGAGAATCCCTTAATTCCTGATCGATATAGGATGTACTGTCTGTAACAATTGCAGTTCTCATTGTCATATCCTTTCTTACAAATAGTAACGTTTAACTATGTATTTAATAATTTAATTTTACACAACAAACTTAGTAAAATCATTGAATTTTATTCTCTATACTCTGAGGCAATTCGACAATTCCTTTAGAGTTAGAAAGAACTATTATACTTAAAAGCCTATGAGTTGAAAAGTATAACCGAGTAATTAAGGCTTCTTACCAAACGATTTCTAACTTAAAGATGTGGTCTTAGTGCGCCTCTCATTCTGCCAAAAAATAAAAATAGAGCATCATATTGATACTCTATTTCTTCACTCTATTTATTTCACTTCTACCCAAGCATTACGTATAGCCGTTACAACAGCATGAGTACGGTCATTTACTTCTAGTTTTTGTAAAATATTACTTACATGATTTTTTACAGTTTTTTCACTAATGAAAAGCGCTTCACCAATTGCACGGTTACTTTTGCCGTCTGCTAACATTTGGAGTACTTCACATTCTCTTCTTGTCAGTAAATGTAGCGGACGACGCACTTCTACTTCGCGAGATTTAAATAATTGTTCTTTTAACGATAAACGTCTAAATTCTTCTACTAGATTATGAGTAATCTTAGGATGTAAATAGCATCCGCCTTTTGTGACAACCTTAATTGCTTCAATCAAAGTATCTGAGTCCATTTCTTTTAATAAATAGCCTCTTGCTCCTACTTTTAGAACATGAGTTACATATGATTCATCATCGTGAATAGACAAAATGATAACTTTAGCATCAGGATATTTTTCTAGCAGTGCCTTTGTAGCAGTTACTCCGTTCATATTCGGCATGTTGATATCAACAATTAATATATCTACTTGATGTTGATCCATGATACCCACAACTTCTGTACCGTCTGAACCTTCAGCAACAACATCAAAACTTTCTTCAAAATCTAGGATTCTCTTAATTCCTTCTCGAAACAATTTATGATCATCTACAATCGCAATTCTAGTTTTCATTCCATTACTCCTCTGCCATTATTCTAGTTTGCCTATCTATCGAAATTTGTAGAAATTGGTATTTTTTTCTAAATTATAGTATATTTTAGCATAAATTAATGATAATTTCGACGTAAATATCCAAAAACATGAAACAAAATTTTATTTTTTAAAATTTTCAGACGTTTGTTTTTATATTTCCAATTCTACCTCATTCTCAGTTTTTATTTCTAAATCTATTTGAATAGTTGTACCAACATTTATGAGTGATTCGATTTTGAAATGACCATTTAACAAATCAACGCGCTCTTTCATACCTGTTAATCCAAATGAATTTTCACTTTGCCTTAATTCAACAGGAAATCCTACTCCGTCATCCTTAATCAAGAGATTAATTTTATTTCTAAAAAATTCTATTTTGACAAAAATCGTTGAAGGATTGGCATGCTTACAAGCATTTTGAACTGCCTCTTGAATCAATCTAAAAATAGCAACTTCTATTTTTGAATTTAAACTTCTATTCTCGTACCCATAATTCTCAAATTTTATTTCAATATGGTTATGAGACTCAAGCGACTTAAAATATTTATTTAGTGCCAAAACTAGACCTAAATCTTCTAATGCCCTCGGGCGTAAATCATAAATAATCCTTCTTACTTCCCCTAGTGCATTGCGGACCTGTTCCTTCATATCACTAAGTTCTTTCTTGGCATCTTCTTGCGGTCTTTGACAATAAGTTTTAATTAAAAAATCTGAACGCATTAATATACTCGCTAACATTTGTGCAGGGCCATCATGAATTTCACGAGATAATTTTAAACGTTCTTCTTCCTTAGCATGCAATACTTGCAATCCGAATTGTTGCCTCTGTTGTGTATCTTCAAGTAAATGACTAACTTGCTCAAAGTCAGTATTAAGATAGTTTAAAACAATTGAAATACGGGAAATGATTAATTCGGCTCTTTGCAGTTTTTCAAGCAAAGTCTGAAGTTTACCTTCTAATTCTTTTCTTTTATGGATTAGAACTTTTTCTTCTTTTAATGAAAGAAGAAAATCTTCCTGTATGTTTTGGGCTATATCATATGCAGCCTTTATTTCGGAATTAGTAAACTTCATGTAGTTTTGATCTACTTCCGTTAACCTTTGTTTTGCCGTTCTCGCTAATAAATCTAATCTAGCTGTATTTTCAATCTTCTCTACTACTTGAACTTTTACTTCTTCAAGCTCTACTCTTAAATTCTCATATTCAGAGCGAGTATCTTCAACAATTCCGAACACGTGGGACTTACTATCTATAACAGAAGAGAGCATATTATCCATTATTTCGTCTAGTGTCTGATTGTCCATTTTCCTAGCTGTCATTCACCTTTTCCTCCATTAGCCTATTACTATATGACTAATTATTTTATGTATATTTAATATTATAATGTAATTAGGATTATAATTGTACAAAAATTTAAAATAAGCAAAAATTTTTATATTTTCCGATTCCATACTAATAACAAAGGCATTTATTGTTATTTTATTATAAATTTTAAAAAATACATACTGTTATATGACATCATTAACACAATGTTAACAAGTATTACAAGCATATTACGTTAGACCCAAAAAAAAAGCTGATTCCTCTAAGAGAATCAGCTTTTTGACTATTTATTGACTGGTACTATTCTCATTTCCAGATCCTTGATCCGGATTAGACGTACTCTTTGCAGGTGGTTTATCTAAACCTAGGTGTACACGGAACTTACTAGAAATATCTTGTACACTTTGTTCTTCAGGAACATAGTAGTAAATCTTGTTGATTGTAGCATCATGACCTTCTAATTTTAATGTTTCTAAATCAGTTGGAGAGATGTTTGGTAAATGTTTAGCAAGCGAAATACCACCACTCAATTTCATATTCGTGCTAACGTTTTTACTAAATACCTTTGCATATTCATCCATCTTCATAATTGTTTCCGGTGATTTAATCTCAGCTAATATCGACTTAATTACTTGTTGCTGTCTTTCTTCACGTCCAAAATCACCTCTTGGATCACGTTTACGCATACGCGCATACGCTAATGCCTGTTGGCCATTTAAATGCATCATACCTTTTGTAAAGTAAACCTTTTTCCTTGGGTGAGTATCAGTATTTTCCCAGAAGTCAAATGGTACATCAACATCAATTCCACCAACTGCATCAACAATATTTTTAAAGCCATTAAAATCCACTGTAACGTAGTAATCAATTGGTACATTTAAGAAATTTTCAACAGTATCAACTGTTAATTGTAAACCACCATATGCGTATGCATGATTTATTTTAGTTTTTTCTGCGTGACCTGGAATATCTACATATGTATCACGAGGAATACTCATTGTTTTTATTGTTTCTTCTTTCGGATTAAAGGTAGCCAAAATCATCGAGTCAGTTCGTCCGCCTTTGCCACCAGTCGCATAGTTTTCAATCCCTAAGAAGAGAATAGAAATTGGATCTTTCGAAATAGCAACTTTTTCATTTCTTAAATTTGACGAAATATCCTCACCTTTTGTTGCTTTATTTAATTCAAGATATGTTCTAACACCTTTATATCCTACAAAAATTAAGGCAAGTATTATCACTAGTAATAATACTCTACCAATAACACTTCGCTTTTTCTTTTTTCTTTTCTTGGCCATTTTTCGAGAATGATTCTGATTCATATGTTCGAAGAGACCTCCTTTAAAGTTAGTATGATTTTTCTATATAAAATTAGTCAAAGATTTTACAATTTCAAACAGCTTGACTACTACATGTATTTAACAATACTTTCATTTATCTGGCAACTACCATTTGTTAACTCAATTATCCAGCTTTTGAAGCTATCAACTTCATCAACTTTTATCCAAAGTTCAAAGCTTACTTCATCTAAATGGCTAACATTTTCTAAATGATAATGCGAATTACGTAATGCGAACTCAACTTTACCTAATAATTTATAATTAATTTTTATATACATTACTTTAACTAAAGAACGTTCAACAATCCCAACAGCATTTAAACCTTCACTAACCGCTTGTCCATAAGCGCGAATTAGCCCACCTGCACCAAGTTTTTTTCCACCGAAGTATCTTGTAACTACAACAACCGTATCTTTTAACCCTCGCTTTTTTAAAACCTCTAGCATTGGTACCCCAGCAGTACCACTCGGTTCACCGTCATCATTAGCCTTCTGGATTTCATCATTTTCACCGATTAAATAAGCAGAGCAATTATGAGAAGCATCAAAATGCTTTTTTTTAATTTCCGAAATGAATTGTTGCGCATCACCTTCAGTTTTTGCTTCTTTTATATAACAAATAAATTTCGATTTTTCGATCTCAATCTCGTGACTTCCATAGCCACGAACAGTGAAATAACTCGCTAGCATTTAACACCTACCCTTTCGACTAAACTAATAAAATTTCGACTCACTTCCATATATTACTACAATTATTCATTCCAATCCTTAAAAAACACTAATATTCTGCAAAAGTAAGTATTTACTGACAAGTTTAGATGCAGTAACATTAATAATAGGATATATTTACACCTATGATGGATATATAGAATAGTCCAAAAAGAATTGAAGAAAGCTCTGCTAATCTTTTTAAATTTTCATCAATTTAACTTGATCGTTTTTACACGAGCTAACTAATTTAATGTAATGATTCGATTCAATTCAAAATTAACTTAATTTTGATATTTACTACACATCCAAGTAGCAAGTTCAAACCCTCTATAAAAATCCTTGATTTAAACAAGCGCTTGCATCAAGAAATTTCCGCATAAAAGAACATAATAGAAAACAATTAAATAAAAAATTCCACTTCACCATATGAGCAGTCCGAACACCAACTATTTTTTTAAATTTACTTTACTTCATATTTGAGTTATTTAGCTTTTTTGTTTAAATGCACTACTGTTTTTTCTAAAGAAGAAGTTAATACTAATTGATGAGAAAAATATAAGAATCATCTTCACTAAGGAGTAATAAGCTTAATAATGCCGGTAATTAAAAATGTACTTGAAGGTGGCGGTAAGTTTAAAATTTTTCGCACCCCTTCCATTAAGAAGCGTCACTCCACTTAGAATATTTACTAAAACCCAATAATCCAATTTAGCTATCATTAGAAAAGATCTGCTGCAAAACAGATGTCTCTATAAAGTGCGAAAAACTTAAACAAATATGGTAAGGGAGTTGATGTTAATCAGGAAGGAGAAAGTTTTGCGATTGGAGAAGTACATAAATTATATAAGTTACAAACACGCTAAATAAATCTTAAAATTATTTTGAAAAAGTGCTTTTCAAAACAAGGTATTTTTCTACTGACTTTATGCTAAAATAATAATACCTAAAAAGTCGACCTGAAGTTGATTATTTACTAATTAATGTAATTCCGATTAATAAATCATTCTTGTACACACTATAAGTGTAAGGTACCCTTTTTATGTACAGTAATAAGCTTGTAACATAAAATTAATTTGATTTTTTTCTATGAACATTTATAATTGTTATGATGTTATAAAACGTAAACGTTATACATTAGGACATGTTGCAATGCACTTGCAAGAATGGGCCTAAATTATAAACTGGGGTGTTTAAATGGCCTTACAGAATACTCAACAAAAGGTTGAAAGCCGATATTCTATTCAACAATTTGAGTCATTAAAAAAGAAAAGTATTTTTTATTCATTTATAAAAAGAACGATGGACATAGTCTTTGCGTTGTTCGCATTTGTCATTTCTTTACCATTTGTTTTGTTCTTTATTGCATTAATTAAAATTGATTCTCCTGGACCAGCTCTTTTTATACAGGAACGAGTTGGATTAAACGGTAAAATTTTTAATATATACAAGTTAAGAACAATGCGTATGGATGCAGAGGTAAATGGACCACAATGGGCTAGTACAGATGATCCTCGAATTACAAAGCTTGGGCACTTCCTGCGAAAAACTCGTATCGATGAATTACCACAGTTTGTCAATGTACTACGTGGTGATATGAGTCTTGTTGGACCGAGACCAGAAAGAGCATTTTTTTTAGTAAAATTTAATCATGAAGTACCAGGCTTTACTAATCGATTAACCGTGAAACCTGGATTAACTGGTTGGGCACAAGTAAATGGTGGATATGAATTATCACCTAAAGAAAAATTAGTTTTGGATTTACATTATATTGAACATCAGTCCATCATATTAGACATTCGAATAATGTTTAAAACAATAAAAGTTGTCTTAACTGGTGAAGGTGCTCGTTAAGTAATATAAGACAAGTCCAAAGTACTACTTGAACGAAAAAAATCGAAGAAATTAAACTACGGCCTTTTCTCAATTGAGGAAAGGCCGTTTAATTTCTTCAGAATATACGCAGAAACCTTAAAGGCGAAACTATGTCGAATTTTCCTTCCAGCTGCAAATTTATCCTCTTTTAATGCACAAAATATTTTAAATTCCGAAAATTACCCACATTTTCAAAAACTTATTAACAATTTGTGGATAACCTTCTGTACTTATCCACATACCAATTGTTTATAATTTAACAACTAATACAAAGAAATATGAGGATACGACAAAATTCTTCTAAAATGAAAAATCTTCTTGTCGATAAGATTGAATTTTACTCACAAGTTATCCACATATTAGAATAAATTTATAAATCATCAGTAAAAAAAGGATGCTCCCAAAAAATTACTTTGGAACATCCTCGTTATTATGACTATTTTACAACTTTAATTGTACGCACACTCTTATTTCCCGACTTATCAACAGCATAAACTTTTAAACTAGTATTCGCACTTTGCGCTTTTATAGACACAGAAAATCTACCACTAGAATTAACTGTAGCGTGACCGATTAAAGTACTACCTCTATAAACCTTTACTGTTGCATATTTCTCCGCACTACCAGTCACAGTTCTTGATTTAGTTGTTACCTTATTAACCGTCGGCACAGCTGGAGCTGTTTTATCTAACACTTTTAACGACTTATTCGCACTTACATTTCCAGCCTTATCAGTAGCAGTTACAATAACTGTAGCTCCACTTTTTTGCCTTGATATTGTAAATTTGTAGCTTTTATTCGAAGCAGCTGTTGTGCTTTTTTGATACTTGCCACTAATATATAGTTTAACTGTAGAACCAGCTTCTGCTGTCCCAGTTATAGTAGTTGAATGATCAGTGATCGTATTCATTGAAGGTGTAGAAGGTTTTGTTTTATCAATGGTAAAGTTGATCGTTGTTGTGTTCATCACTGAATCCTTCACTACAAGTGAATAGCGGCCTGCTTTTGTAACTAGATAGTCATTATTAATTCGTGATCCATTTAATGTCGCGGTTCCTTCATTAAAGTGGATTTTCACATCTTTATTGTAGAATTTTCCATTGGCAACTCCGGTAACTAAAGGATTAGATAAATCATTTTTTTTCGTAATATATGCTGATGAAATAAACCCCAATTTCCCATCCGCCTTTTTCACTTTAAACCAAGCGAACTTGTTTTTATCACTCTGTGTATCGAACTGAATATCGCCGTAAATTGTTAATGGAGTAAATTTCGATAGTTTTTCCGGTTTAGGTTTATCAGGATTATCAACCGTATTTGGTTCCGTTCTTAAGTTCGCTCCATCCACAGTAACATACGCAATGTCTTCCTTTTTCATGAAGAAAGGAGACTCATGAAGTCCTTTATCAATTGGATAAAGTGGAACTTTGAAAATAATTGGTGCACTGCTTTTTGTATCGTATATAAAATCTGTCGTTTTAAATGGATACTTAGCTAAAATCGATGGGCTATTATCATTAAGCCTTAAATAACTTTGACCTTCTATAATTTGAAATACTTGTTCTTGATAAGCATCTATATTTACAGAACCATCTGCCTGTTTTAAAGGGCTATTTGCAGGTACATTTCCATTATAGGCCATAACGGCAAAGTACCAGTTTTCAATAATATGGCGACTTTCACTAGTAATTCTTGGCAATAAGTACGTGCCATCTTCTGTTTTTAAATTATATTTCTCGTTTAATACCTCAACACCAGCTTGAATATTATATGCAATATCATCTTCCAATCTTTTCTGATCATATTTAGGTTGTTTCAGATCTTGTGTAATTTGCATAATTCCGGTTCCGCCATCTTGAGTTTTCTTCGATTGATTCCAATCAGACTCTTTCCAGGCAATTGCTTTTACAACTTCAGGTGGTATATCAGCGTTAATTGCCGCATAAGTCAGTAAGCAATTAACTTGTTGAGGCGTAGGTGATGTAGTTTTGCTAGCGTTACCACACTTTGAAGCCCAATCAGTGTTTGATTCAGCACTGGCTTTACCATTAAATAAACTTACTGTTAAAGCAGTAAGTAAGCCAAATTTTAGAACAAAAGACTTCATTGCATCACTCCCATTTACCAAAATATCAAACAATAAATCTATTTTATCATACTTCAATACTTAGACATCTATTTGACTATAAATCTCATAAAAAAATGGCCCAGTATTTCTGGGCCACTCTTGATTATTTTAATTCTTGTTTCACATAACTTGAAGAAACCCAACCATAGCTACCGTTTTCTAATTGGATTTTATACCATTTTTTTGTGCTATCCATTGTTAAAGTTCCATCAGTATTTGTAACGATACTTACGTATTTATTAAGGGGCAATACCGCAATTATATTGTTTTCGGTTGTTGTGGCAGATGAGCGAATGTTTACATCACCTGTAATTCTCCCTAAATTTTTAACCGATAAGGTTTGAGTATATGAATTAAACTTGATACTACTTGTCCAATAAACGTTTCCATCTATCGATAATTTCACCCAATAATCATTTGTTTTTTCAAGTAAAAGGAAAGCCGTTCCTGCAGTAATTGATTTTACTTTAGTCGCATCTCCCTTTGCATTGTATAGATCGATGTTTCCTTTTGCAACTGCTTGGATATTAACTGGGAATACATCGCTTCCAACCGGAGTAGGTGGGTTACCAGGAATCACAGTATTTGGCTGAGCTTTATCATAGTATGCTTTAGCAAACGGAAGTATTTTTTGCATATGCTGTGCAATCAATTTACCCCAGTTTGGATCAGTTGCATAATAGAAATTCATCCCTTCGCTTGCCGCATCAATTCTTTTATTACTCATATCTTTCGTACTAAAACCAAGATACGGTCCATTATACTTCCAGTTAGTTGGATTTAAGTATGTCGATTTAATTGATCGTGCAATATACTCAACATTTTCTTGTACACTCATAAATTTATATGATGCCACGAATGGAGTTATATCATATGAACCAAAACCAAATAGATTATTTTTTCCTAATGAAATTTGAGAAGTACCAAATCCACTTTCATGTATAGCATGGGCTGCTAAGTAAAGTGCATTTACTCCATATTTTTTTCCAGCATCTACAAATAATTGCCCTTGTCCAGTCAGAATACTTTTAGCACCACTTTTCACATTACTAGCAACATAATTATTGATTTGTGCTGCTGTGACAGGCGATGGTGTACGCAGATCGATAAATTGATAGCTATCTCTTGATGTCATCGGGTCTCCTGTTTTTACTTGCTCGATAAATGAACCAGAGACGTATCCTGTTTTACCATTATAGCTAACCTTGTACCAATTGTTTGACGCTTTATCAGTTGCGATTAAAACGATGTTAACCGGTACAACCGTAAGCAAAGAAGATGAAGCATCATACGTTTGGCGTAAATTCAAATCCGAAGTCGTAATATAAGTCGTATCCGTTATATCAGTCACTGTTACTTTATTAGTATCATCAACTAAAGGGGTCTCATATTTACCAAAATCAGTTACTTTTACATATCCAGGCGTACCTTTATAAGTTACACTATACCAATTGCCAATTTTTTTATTTATTGAAATAACTGTATCCTTTGGTATTTGAGTAACTTGTTTAGATGCATCGCCGTATGATTCAAACAGATAAGTTGAGTTAAGCGCTTTATAATTAGTTGCAGTAAATGTCGTGAAGCTACTTGCAGTTACGTCTTCGCTCTTAACATAAAGGTTTTGTCCATTGTAATTAACTTGGTACCATATCTTGCCTGCTACATCTGTTGCTTTTTGAGTCGAAGCAAAACCATTCTCTCCATTTACTGTTGCAACTACAGGTTTTGCAGGATCTGGAGTTGCGTATAAATTCGTAACCGATTTTGTAAAATAATATGCAGTACTTGTCGTTTCGTATTTTATCTCATTGACCTTTGAAAAATTGTTAATGTAAACATAACCCGTTTTTCCACTAAGAGTAACGTAATACCAATTACCAATTCGCTTAGTTGATGAAATGATCGTACCACTTGGAATACTTGTTAAAACTTTAGATGAAACGCCGTATGTTTGATACAAACTTGTACTCTTAATTGCCTTATATTTTGTTTGAGCAAACGTGGCAACTACGTTTTTTGTAACATCTGCACTATTTACATATAATGTTTTACCATTATAACTGACGCGGAACCAAGTTTTACCGACACTATTAACTACATTTTGAGTACTGCTAAACCCATTGTTAGCAACTACAGTGTATACTGCTGCCTTTTTTGTATCAGCTGTTGGATATAGCTTAGTAGTTTTATTTGTAAAATAATAAGCAGTACTTTGAGCATTGTATTTATAATATTCTTTTAAATAAGTACCACTTACCCAGCCGGTTTTTGAACTGTATGTCACTTTGTACCAATTACCATTTCTTTGTGTAGCTGTAATTATTTTTCCTTTCGGAATCGTCAAAAGTGTTTTATAAGTTGTACCTGCACCCTGTCTTAAATTAAGATTTGCAGTTGTTTGATATTTCGTTTTAATATTTACGACTGCTGCACTCGCTTTTGAAACTTCCATGCCAATATTAGGACAGGAAATACTGGTGGTTCCAACTAAAATACCCGTTGATACCAAAATTGCTCTTCCCATTTTTTTCATTTAGCTAACTTCCCTCTCCACTTTTTTCCATTTAATAACTTATAAGTTTCTTAATTTAGTAAAATAAAAGTAATAATTTCAAAAAAAACTAAACAAATAGAAACACTAAGCTTAATTATAAGTCAAAAAATGTAAAAATTTGAATTGCTTTTACAAGAATTATATCGGTAATAATAGAAAATTGTTTTGTTTTATCGAAACGAAAACTATTTTGTAATTGAATTGACACATTTCTAAAAAAAAAGTTAAAAAGTCCATAAAGAAGAAACTTATCTCTTCTTTATGGACTATGGCTTTCCTACAATATTATGTTTTAACGGAACTAAAATCTCGAAATACTTGGCTTTCTTCATTACCTTTTCACTATATGTGAAATCACCATAACAATATGGATATCTAAAATTTTTCTTATTATTGTTACATGTATAAAGCTCGGGATTCGTATCCACCATCGATAGAGAGTAAGTTTTAGCAAGTTGCTTAGTATGTTTACCACCATGCATTTTTACAAAGTTAATATAAGCAATCCCCATATTATAACTTTGAATTATAGTGGCTAAATCAACACCTTGCTTCTTACCGTAGGAATATACGTCTTTAAAATGAGCTACTCCTTGTTGAACACTCTTCGAAGTATCTTGAATACTATCCTTAGCAAGTCCAAGTGATTCTGAAGCCTGCATTGGATCTTTACCCTTCCCCTTTGTTTCCTGCATCATGAGTCCTAGAAGTAAAGGAGTATATTCTTCTAGATTAGCGGTCTTCAATTCGGTATAAACTTGAGATTCATACTTCAAAACGCCT
This sequence comes from Arthrobacter citreus, assembly GCA_013200995.1. Taxonomy (GTDB): domain Bacteria; phylum Bacillota; class Bacilli; order Bacillales; family Bacillaceae_G; genus Gottfriedia. Next base: position 3,469,771 of record CP053688.1, read on the forward strand.
TGGAAATAGTAGCGATATATGGCAAATAAACCAACAACTGCCATAAGAAGTGTAAATAAAAGAAGTCTTTTAATAAATTTCAACATTTCTATTCTTTTTCATTACCTCCTAACATTTCTGTCTTTATCCATTATATCGAATATTCATATTTAAAAAAGCAATGTCATAAAACTACATATATTTGACATTAAAATGTGAAAAAAGAAATAATTTTTATAATCAAAGCTTAATAAAATTCGTAATATACCATTACTTAAAGTTAGTCAATATTAACTGATAAAGCAAATATTTCCCTAAACAATTTAGCATATCAAAAAAGAGTCCAGGTTAATTTTGGACTCTTTTTCAATATCTAGACAAGATACAAAAAACTTGATTTCAGACTGATTACAAGCGCTTGTCTTTCGAGGCGCGAAGCCTGGTGAGGAGCGGAGTTACCCTAGACGGTAATGAGCACCGCAGACAGGTGAAGCAACGAAGAAAGCGAGCGTTTGTCAACAGTCTGAGAGTCCAGGTTAGTTTTGGACTCTTTCAAAGTTTCTTACTTTAATTCTTTTATTTTTTCGATACTGTCCATTTTCAACTCGTCATTCTCCCTTGAGAAATGATAAGTAATTTCGAAAGATTTCTTTTTAGTTTCACCATGTTTATTTGTTATTTCATACGTTTCGTTTGTTGTGATGATCATACCCGAATCATCTTGCTTTGAATTTTTCATTGCAAAGCTAACAAGCTTTTGAGTAGTGTCTTTCTTCTTTATTTTATCTTGGTATTCCTTTGATTCTAAAAAAGCTTGGCCGTTTTGATTAAATAAGCCGTTGATTAATTGTATTTCTTCTAAGTCAGATGAAGGCTTTGGACTAGGTAAGTATTTGTCAAAGAACCGTTTAAGGCCTGCAAAGAAACCATCCTTTTCATCTTTCTGATCAGGATTTTCAATTGACGTATCGAACAGTAAATCGACAAATTTACCGGTTACCGGGATATCATCGGTTTTATATACTTTGCCATCCTTTTCAACTTCAGCGTGAACGACCGTTTGACCATTTAATAAAAACGGACCAACTTGTTCTAAATCACTAATTTTTTCCCCTGTATCTTTTCCATTTACAAATAATTCAGCATCTGGTTCATTTGAATAAATTTGCACATAACTAACATTAAAAGTTAATTCTTGAGTTAATTTATTCTTAGTAGCGGCTGAAAAATCTAGATCGACCGAATCCTTGACATCACTATATGAACCTTTATATGAAACAGCTAATGTATATTTTCCAGGTAAAATATTACGATATATTTTTTCATATTGACCTATTTTCAACTTTGAATCTTGATTAACTAACTTTAACTCGACTTCATCTATAGGTGAAGAAACCTCTAATTCAAATGGTTCGGCTTTTATTAAATATGTTTGATAAATGCCTAAAAATTTACTACCTTTTTTAATTGAAATCACGTGATTGCCACGATCATCTACTAATTGGTTGTTAATTACTTTATTTTTCTGTACCATATCACCGACTTCATCTAATAAATCAGTACTATTCATGTAATCCATAAATGCAATCACTGAATCTTCATCTAAAGATGCTGTAGTGCCACCTTTTTGTAACAAATGAGTAACTTCTTTATAGTTATTATCAGACACTGCTTTTTCAAAAGACTTTACTAATCTGTTAGGTGAATTTAAGTAACTAAAAGTCAAATGTGTAATTACTATAGCGATAATGGGTATTAAAATAAACAACCATTTTCTTTTAATATTAGGTATTCGTTTGTTTCTCATTGATCGTATACCTGCTCTTGATAAAGAATTTTTTTCCCTCAATTGAGTTTTCATTTATTGTTAACTTCCCCTTAAACTTTCATTTTATATGTTTTTGGCTTTTGATTTTTTAAATTGTCGTACTATTTTAGAAAATAAATAAACTAAATTCTATCATACTATTTTTTATTTACTCGGTAAAAACAAATTTTTATGACAGTTCCAATCTTAGATTAAACTAACTTGCTTTATTTATCCTTACAATCATCATATTTACTTAATAAACTTAGAGCAATCAGACATTGAGGCTTTCATTTTGAGGTCATTAGTAAATCCGAAAGAAATGATTTATTTTATATTACTTTTGATTAATAGAAGAAATTAGTTATATTGTTGAAACTCAAGGGGGAGATACTCTATCTATTTAAACTTCACATGGAGGAAAAAGAGTAGAAGGAGTAAAAAGGGATGGATTTAAAGATTAGACAAAAACTACCTGGAAAATCTTTAGAGATTTCCCCTCTGGTCCTGCCATTCTTTAATCCACCCCATAAGAATATTGTATTAATTTAGAGATATAGCCAAGAAATTAGTTTTCGTTCAAACAAATCTATAACTATTCTTTCGATTTAATTAAATTTAAATTATATTTTTCCACATCACTTAAAGCACCATTATATGCTGGATTAGGACTATACCACGATTTTGAAGTGAAATAAATCGTCAAGTCACTCGATTGAAATACAAAACCATGTCTTGCATAAATTTCATTTCTCGCTAATCGTAACTCACTTGAAGTTAATTTGCTTAAATCTCCATTTGTTAATTTTCTAAGATTGCTATTTGGAATAATATAACCTTTTGATTTATTCTCTTCTTTAGCTGCGCTTGTTTCTTTAGAAGCAGTTTTTTTAGCAACATCCCCAGATTTTGCTTCAGTTTTCTTTTCTTTCTTTGTAACTTTTTTCGTCTCTTTATTGGCTACAGCTTTTGTAGCTTCATTATTTGGATGCATATTTCCTTCATTCATTATTTTCGGATAAACATAAAAAATTGCTGTGGCTACGATTACTAGCACTCCAGCTATTAGAAACATTAATGGAAAATAACGATTATTTCCATCTACCTTTTGTTCGTTACTTTTAATTTTCCGATGTTCTGATCGACTTTCAACTTTGTTTTCCGTCTCATAAGCCAAACCTTTTCACTCCTCTAATACAGTATAAAATAGTAGGTTCATCATATTATCTAACTTATTTGCTAAAAAACCAATTATTTTAATAGAAGTTTAATATGTAATTAATACAATTGAAAAGACCGTTAAATTTAGGTATTGAATTTAAGCCCTCAAAAATTATATTATTATCCAATTAAAAATCCCTAGCTCCTCAAATGGAATTAGGGATAATAAAATTCTACTATAGTTATTGTATATTTACACTAATATATTTACCGCCTCTTGTTCCAACAATGACCTGTTGTCCGACTACAATTGGTGAAGCTTCAATATTGCCACCTAAATTAACCTTATTTACTATTTTTCCACTATTAGAGGGTGAGTTATTTATAAGATATAATGCAGAAAAACTTGAGAAACTATATAAGAATCTTCAATTTAACAAATTTGGTAAGGTAATAAATTCATCTATTGGAGACTTCGTATCTTCAACACAAAAACTTTGCGAAGGATATCAGTCTTCTATTCGTGAATGGTAGCTTAAAGTAGATAGCGTTGCAAATGAGCATTGCCGTGTAATGTACAAGTTGAGAAGTGACTTATTATTGGCTAATGATTTAGATTGGTTTATCCATCATGTAGACGAGACAGTTGATCAGTATGTCAAACGATTTTATCCTGAAAATAGTAACCCTGAAGATTTGGAGCGACTAGAAGGTAAAACTGCACTTGAACAAACTGTTCCCTCACTAAAAATTGAAGGAGAACATCTCAACACTAGATGGGAAGTATTGGATAACGTAAATAAAGCTCTCTTTGAATATAAGACCGTATTACGTAGCATGGACGATAAGAAAAAGGCTGAGCTTATCAGTATTTTAAAAAACTCCGCATTAAGTACTATAGATTTATATTGGTCTGAACATTTAGAGCATTTACAACATTTGATAGAAGGGATAAACTTAAGACAGTACCAACAAGAAGATCCAATTCGATTATATGAATTAGATGGATTTACTCTGTTTGAACATACTTTTAGCATTATTCAACAGGAATTATCAGCAAGTCTTGCTTCAACATTTCAAGAATTATCTTGTCCACAGGGGGTAGAAATACAAAATGTTATCATCGATTAAGCGTTTATTACAAAAAGGCAAAGATTCAACAGTTTCATCGAGTGATTTATTGCAACAACCATCTACTGATCAAGCAGTTCAAGTTGAAGAGAATGAACTGAGTGATGTTTTTCCTAAAATATCATTTCATCCACTGATGCATATTGAAGATGAAAGACGATATGTTTATCAGTTTTTAAATAATGAACTTGCTCCTTTAAAGCCAAATCAATTGTCATTATCTGCAATCGAGCTTGAAGCTAATGAAGATGGCAGTGCAACGGTTACAGCTTTCGTTCGAAATAGTTTAGAAAAGGCAGTTCATTTAGAAGATGCAATCCTTTTATTAATTAGCGAAGAAGGAGAAATTTTAGGTAAAAAAGGATTCAAATTAGAAGAACTTGGAGACATGCCTCCTTGCAGTAGTCGCCCATGGCACTTTGTGTTTGAAAGAGAATTTTTACTAAAAGAAGACTTGCCGGAAAAAGGATTCGAATTAGCCTTTGACTTGTCAAAAACAATTCATAGATTAGATATAGATCCAACATGGGAAGGTCGACTTACAGAAGAACAAGTCACTGAATTAAGCAACCTAGTAAATACTTTACCTAAATTACGTGTAAATGAAGTAAGCTTACATGCTTTACGCGCTAACTATAATGATGATGGAAATTTAGCTGTAAATATTTTAGTTAGAAATGGTTCCACAACAGCAGTAAATCTAGAGTTACTACCATTAGAAATGTTAAATGAAAAGGGCGAAATAATTGCAAAAGGTTTATTCACTCTACCACCATTAACAATTCAAGCAAATACAAGTAAACCATGGACATTTATCTTCCCACAGGAACTAGTTGAAATCCAAGCATTTTCTCAATGGTCAATTAGAGTGCCAGACCAGGAAGTAATTTAAGTTAAAATCAAAAAACAGGACAAACGATCCAAAAAGATCCTTTGACCTGTTTTTTTTACATTCTGTTCCTTCCCCCTCTTTTCTAACCATCAGCTGTATATCCTTCTATTAGCTCTTTAATCATCATTAGCTTATCCCCATCTGATTTTAGTTTATATTCTACTTTTTGACTTAAATACAAACTAATGATCTTTGTTGCTTTGCTTATTTGTTTATCAAAAATGTAATAGGAAACTGGTAGTATTTTCTCATCTCCATTCCTGAATTGTACTTTCGTTTTGTTTTTTTCTTTAATATATTTATTGATTTGGATAAAGTTTAGCCATTTACATGATTTGTTATTTTGTGAAGATGTAGGAACCATAATAATTGTTAACGTGGCATTAATCATAAGAGGAATCTTTTTCATAGTTGGATATTTACTTTTGACGACTTCAAGATGGCCTTTAGTAGAGTGATTATGGTAGAGGGCTGATTCTTTTAAAATTGCTTTCATTGGCCGTTTTGAATAGATTATACCTTTGTTATTATCAGTAATTTTTGTTAAATATTCTGGGTGGTCTGCAGCTTCAATTAGCATCGTTTCATATGAGATTACATAATCTAACTTTGACATATTTGCCTCCCTATAGAAATTTTACATATTGATTATATCAGAATAACCTTTCCATATTTTTGAAAATTCTATGTCTGCGAAACTAGCATTTTAGTAAATTTTACTTTTTTAAAAGTCATTAATAGATAAACTTTTATATGCTCATTCCTTTTATATTTGATGTTTTCGTATTGAAACTAAAAGTTTTAATTAGTTATTTAATTTCATAGTTAATCTATTCGAAAATGCCATATTTCTTTTATTTTTATATAGTTACTTCACCGCGGAATCTATATAAGGGCATGCCTTTTTAGAAAGGCAAAAGGAATGAAAAATTGTGATGCACACTTAGGATACCAACCTTTTTCGGGAAAAGTAAAACCTAGTACATTTGAGGAATGTTTAAGTCAATATTCTCGTATGATTAAAACAATTATAAAAAAGCTACACATTTATAAAAACTTTGATGAATATTATCAAATTGGACAAATCGCTTTATGGACAGCGTATCAACACTATGAAAGCGAAAAAGGGAGTTTTTCTAGTTATGCTTTTTTCACTGTGAGAGGCTATTTACTTAACGAGCTATCTAAAGCTGTTAAATATGATGAACGAAACGTTGTCGTCGATCAGTGTATTGAAGATGCAACATATTATGATGATGCATTTCTACTTGAGGATTTTATGAGCTTACTTGATGGACTCTCTCTCCTACAAAAGCAAATTTTAGTTAGACGCTTTTATTTCAATCAAGAATTTATCCAAATCGCAGACAAACTAAATATGAACGAATCTAGCGTCAGATCAAGCTATCGCTATGCATTAAAAAAATTAAGAGGATCAAAATAAAACTGAAAAAAATAGAGTAATTTTTCAACTGATTACTCTGTTTTTTAATTTACTAACCGATTAGTTATCAACTTTTAAAAAAACTAATACTTTATTCCTATTTCAATTACTCCCAAAATCATGCCATAGAGATTACTTCTAAGCTTTTTCTAATCTGACTCTAAACTAATTAACAAATCAAAAATGTTATTTTAAAATTAGTAAATTTTACTATTTGAAATATATATTTCGACATTTTTTTCTTTAAATGTCGAAATGTATTTTCTTAAAACTTTTCCCATTATTTCAATTATAAAAAAACACCTTGATTTATCTAATGCTCTTAACACAAACGAAACATTAGTAATATAATTGTAATATTTTACAACTACAAATTCCTACAAAGTATGAATTCTATTCGTTATATAATTGTTATATAAATTTCCAAAAAAATTATAACAAGTATATCAAAACACTTTCTAGAAAAAGGCAAACCAATTGAGAAATTGGGACGCAAAGCCACTGGTCTTAGTTGATAATACAGCAAAAAAGAACTAGTTTACTGTATATTTCCACGATTAATCGAACTAAGATAGCAGGGTTACCTAGGTATTTTATACCTTAATTTTAGGAGGCTATAATCCATGTACAGTGAATTAGAAAGCAATTCTACAGATTTAAACTGGATTGACCTACTACTTGAATGCATTGAAGTAGGCATAAGTCCTGACGAAGTCCGCTCATTTCTTTACAATTGCGTTAAAGATTCATGTCAAAACTAGGAGAATTACTCCCCACTATGATATACTTTTTGTAATAGTCAAAAAGATATGGAGTAGCTTATATGATTGGAGAACGAATTAAAAAACTACGTTTACAACATGGAATGTCCCTTACAGAACTTGCAGAACGTGCTGGTATCGCTAAATCTTACATAAGTTCGATTGAACGGAATTTACAAAGTAATCCTTCGATTCAAGTACTTGAAAAAATTGCAGGCGTCTTCAATACAACGGCAGAAAGCCTCCTGAAAGATGATATTGATCCAACAAAAATAATTGATTCTGAATGGATGGAAATCCTTCAAGAAGCAATTGATTCAGGTATACCAAAAGATGAACTATTAAAATTTATTGAGTTTAATAAGTATAAGCAAGGTAAATAAACCTTCAAATTAAATTGACTTTAATTTGAAGGTTTTTTTACGTGCAATAACTGAGGCGTCCTTACATTAGTGTAACTGTTACATAGTAAGCCCTTATTAAATTTAAGTAATATTGCTGCTCTTCTGGGTCTTAGCCTGGCTGGAAGATCAATGGGGCTATTTTAGTAGAGTTTTTCAATTAGAGTTGATTCCATGGTCACTATATATGTAGATTTAGTAGATTTCTTCACTTTTTTAGTTGGTTCAGAAAGAATAAGAGAGTACTTTTTGGTTTTTCTTTTACTTTGTCTTCATTTATAGCCATTATTAAGTTGGAATACCCTTACCAGTATAGGTAATTTCTTATCAAACTTATGTTGCTACGATATTTAATTGCAGATTCTCTATTTTTATTTGCACTTCGACCTTTATTTGCAGTTTTTGGCCACTTATTTGCACGTTTCATCTGTTTATTCGCACCATCAGCACTCTTCTCTTTATATGCAGTTTCTAACTCCCTATTTGCACGGTTCACCTGTTTATTTACACCATCGGTACTCTTCTCTTTATTTATAGTTTCTGACCCCTTATTCTCCCGTTTCATCGCTTTATTTGCACCCTGATCCTTTTTTCTTTGCACTTCAACTTTCATTCAACTACTCTACATTTCAAATTTGTTCTATGAAAATAAAAATGAGGATGTCCCTTAAAGTTATACTTTTAGGACATCCTCATTAGTCTGCTAATTATTTGCGTAAATCATATTTTAATGAAATATTGTCAATATAACCAGCATCCTTACTACCGCTACCAGATTTATCTTTAGCGTAAGTAAGTTTTAGTACGTGTTTACCTGGTTTGATCCCAAGGTTTACATTAGACCAGTGGTTATCTGTTCCTGACTCACTAACAAGAACATTATCATCTAATGAAATTGTTAAGATATCTTTATTTAGTTGTGAAAGAACTAAATAATCAAAAGATAAGAATGCATTATATCCATTGTCTGGAACATTAATAGTCACTTCAGCAGTAGAAGTTTGGTTATTTGAAATATTACCGCTAATTAAGTAATAATCAGTTTTTCCATCTACTTTTGAATTAACTCTTTCCCAATCACCAGTAATTGCAAACGGAGAGTTTCCACCTTCAAAGTTTTCTAAATAGCTATTTTGTGGCGTATATAACCCACCAGCTAGAGAGTCTAAATCATTAAGTGTATTATTTTTAATCGTTGTTGCCTTATTAGCTAATGATGTAGCCTTTTTTAACTCTAAATCATCTGTAGCAGTATTAATAATTTGTGTTACTTTATTAATTTGATCTTGTAAATACGCTTTTACTTGTTGATCAGCTGATTGTTTTTGCATATCAATTAATTGGCCTAATGTTTGTTTAGCCGCATTGATTGCATCTTCTAAATCATCAAGCGCTTTAGCTTGCTCAGCTGAAATTTTTTGTTGCCCGTTTGAAACTTGTGAACTGAAGTCTGGTTTTAATCCATTAACTTCACTTTCAACTCCAGTAGTTGTTTGTGAATTTAATTGTGAAACTAAACTTGAAAATTGACCAGGCGTGTTTTGTTTAATTCCAGATAAAGAATCGTTAATCGCTTGAATATGCTCATTAGATTGGCCGTTAATTTTATTAACACCAGCTTGCTCTAACTCACCTTGTTTATTATTTACGCCTTCTTCCGAGTCAGTAACTAATGCACTTAATTTATCTTTTAATGCATCAATCTTTTCAGAAGTTTTAGTACCTAAAGTACTACTTACAGTTGATTTTGCATCATTTAATAGTTGAGAGGCAAAATTTTTAAATAAGTCCCCAGCATTAGTCGTTGCAAATGCCAAACTAGATGATGTTACTATTCCGGCAGCCAGAATTCCGACTGCAATCTTCTTTTTCATTGACTTTTTTTCCATTTTCTTTCGTGCCTCCATTAGACAGATTACACTTTAAGTGGTTTCGCAATTTTATGAATAGGTAGAATTGAAATAAGTACATAACCTTTAATATCTTTAATCGGAATAAATCCAAAATCTTTACTTCGACTATCGAAGCTTATTCCCGGTTCACGGTTGTCCCCAACAACAAATAGATTGTTTTTAGGAACAGTTATTTGAGCCATATCATCAGAAGTCCCATTTGTTGAAATTTCTGGAACAGGCTTGTTGTTCACATAAATAATTCCACTTTTAATAAAGACTGTGTCCCCAGGAACTCCAATTATTCGTTTTACAATATTAATCCCTTCACTTTTTAAACTCATAATCGCTACATCTCCAAGCTCAGGATCATGTGTAAAACGTTCTAATTTATTCACAAAGACTAAATCGCCGTCATTTAAAGTAGGATACATTGAGAATCCACTTACTTTTGTAAGTCCAACAGTATTTAGTAAAATAACTAAAAGAACACCTAAAATTAGAAAGAACTTTAGCCAATCAATTAATGACTGACGAAAAGTGTTTATATTCTTATCATCCACTACCTTTTGTTCTTCAACTTTTGAAGCATCCATTACTGTTGACCTTCCTCGCTAGACTGTTCTTGGCTGTTTTTATTTTGTGAATCATCATTTTTAGAGTTAGATGTTTCATTTGAATCATCATTATTCTTAGAGTTCACCGTAGGAACTTGTTCATTTATTTGCTCTTTTACTTGTTCCTGGGCATTTTGTATGATTTTGTCAATTTTCGCTTTTGCTTCTTGTACATCTTTTTCATTCTTGCTATCAATTTGCTGAATCAATTGATCTCCGTACTTTTGAAGTTCTTCCTGTGATTCTAAGCTTTTTTGTGATGCATATTTTTGTATTTCATCAGCAGATTCCTTCGCTTTTTCTTGCACCTCTGTAATTAGACGTGCTTTTTGCTTAGTAGACTCCGCTTCCGTCATTCCAATAATATAATCATTTGCTTGCTTAGTTTGTTGGCTTGTCCATGCAGTCATTGCTGCAGGTAAATTCGTATCTGCAAATGAAAACGTTGTTGCGATGAGTAATCCACCACTTAACGTAACAGATCCAATTATAAGCTTTTTAAATTTTTGGGAGATCCTCGTTTGTTTTTCCGTTTTTTCAGTGCGATTCTGCATAATTTACCTCCTAATGACTACATGAAAAAAACAAACTTTTTTATTTTTCATAATTTAATAGATTTATATACTAATAGTTAACTATTAGTTCTTATTTATTAATTGCGTCTACTAAATCTTGCATATCTTTAGTTGCATCATTAATAGCTTTTGTTGACGTATCGTTTAAAGTTTTGATTGCATCAGTTTTTTGTGCATCGATTTCAGCTTCTAATGCAGTTTCAATACGAGTAATTTCAGCAGATAAGTGTTCTAAAACAGCCTTTTCAGAAGCTGTTGATTGATCAGTAATTAAAGAGTTAATTTCTGCTTTAGCATCTTGAATTTTTTGAGTTAATGCGTTTACAGCTGCACTACGAGAAGAATTTAAGTTAGTTTGAAGCTTTGTATCTGCGCCTTTAGCTACTGCTGAAAGCTGTGTATTGAAACTACTGTTTAATGTAGTTGCCAATGCATCTAAATCAGAAGATGTTTTACCATTTGTTGTTGAAATGTAGTTAGCAAAATCAGCTGGGATACTCATGTTTAAAGCAGCTAAAGCGTCAGAAATTGCAGTAAGATGTTCATTTAATGCTGCAGAAATTTGTTGATTTGCAAATTTCGTTTGAGCATCTCCAACTAATTCAATGTTGTTTGCAGCATCAACTTTGTAGTTATTAACATTTGTTTTCATATCTGCAACTGAAGAATCATATTTTGATTTATATGATGAAGAAAGCTCTGTTTTTGCATCAGAAGTTTTCGTATTAGCCCAGTTTGTTAATAAATCACCAGCGTTCGTGCTTGCAAAAGCGATTCCTCCAGAAATAACTAGACCAGCAGATACAATTCCAATTACAACTTTACTTTTAACCTTTTTCATTTCTCTCTCTCCTTAAATTGTATATGGTATGTATTTGTTCTTGCGTGAGAACGTATACAACTTAACTATACAAAAGACCAAATAATCTAACAATTGCGCCCAACACTTAAATAAACTGCTATTTCAACAATATTCTACATATTTTTTGTCTAATTTTGTCTATATTTGTATTATTTTTTACTTTTGTGTCGTTTCTTGTAATTAAAACGCATCTTTTAGTCTATTAGACTACCATTTAGTTCTTTTTACCTACAAAACTTTGTCGTTTGTACCCGCTTAAAGTAATAATTAACGATTTATAATTTATATATTTGTCTAATTATGACGAAGAGTTTAGTTAAGTAAAGAAGATAAATCTCAAATTCTAGGAGTAATTACTTACCAGTGTGGGCGATTATTTTTGAGTTAAGACTCTTTAAATAACCGACGCAATTTTGTAATATGTAATGTTTAAGTAAAAAATTAGATAATTCATCATCTAGCAATATAAAATAATTAATTTATCACTAGTTTTACATGTTAAAGAATAAATGCATTAATACCGTGACTTAACTTCTTAAAAGAAAATTGAAATAATTTTATAGGCAATATCAATATTCTTCTTTTAAATTTACTATTTGTCTTATTCTCCGCTTGAGCTCTTTAATCCTACCCGTCTAACCTTGTCCAATAGCGTATGCCATATAAAAATCTATCGTATTTGATATTACATAGGGACTTCAACATTGAATAATAAGCTATTAATTTGTTAATCCTATTAATATAGTCTCCTTTAAAAAATACAATTCGCATTTAAAACTACTATATCTGTGGATATAAAATAATTTCCACTAATCTACTATCACAATAATAGATTAGAACCATACTATAATACATAAATTAAAAGCAATTGGAGATGTTAAGTTCTTGAAAAAAACATTATTTCTGTTTATTAGCGCAATATTATTACTTGCTATTGTAATAGGTAATGTTGTAGCAATTAAAAATCCACGGGATACTACTACAGGAATCGCTAAAACACCTCAAGCAAAAGTAGTTAGTCTTAGTTCACTATCACTTAATTCTTCAAACTATTCATTTAGCAAAATCAATCAAACCCAACAAGTCTCAGTAACAGCTACCTATTCAAATCAAACTAAAAAAGACGTGACAAGTTCAGTTAAATACACAGTCTCAAATAAATTAATCGCAACAGTTAGCAGTACAGGGCAGATAAAGTCTAAGAGCAATGGCACAACGACTTTAACAGCTAGTTTAAATGGTGTAGTTGCATCTGCTACTATTACAGTAAGTACTAGTACTCCACCTGCCAAAACTCTAACTACCCTAAATATCGTTCCTAGTAGTCTTGACTTGACCACTAACCAATCTCAATCACTAGTCGTTCAGGCAAGTTACTCAGATCAGTCAGTCGTAAACGTAACCTCACAAAGTTCATATTCTTCATCTAACCAGAGTGTAGCGACTGTTAACACTTCTGGAGTAGTAACTACTCTTAACGCGGGCTCCGCTACAATTAGAGCTAGCTATGGTGGTCTAACTCAGTCTATTCTAGTAAATGTCTCAGCTCCAAACGGACAAGTTAATGTCAAAAATTTTGGTGCAGTTGGCAACGGTACAACAGATGATACAATAGCTTTTCAATCAGCAATTGATTATCTAGGTTCAAAAGGTGGGGGAACATTGTTTGTTCCTGCAGGCACTTATAGCTTGAAACCAATCTTTTTAAAACCATTTGTAAATATAGTTGGTGAAAGTCGTGACACTGTTACTTTAAAATTATCTGATTCAAGTGGATCTGGTTATTACCGAGTCATTACAATGGCGAATGATACAAAGATACAAAATATTACTTGTGATGGAAATGCAAAAAATCATCCTGATGGTATTGAACATATGCATTGTATATTTGCCTATGATGCAGATCGTATTGTAATAGATAACAATCGATTAATGAATGCCGTTGGTGATGGAATTTCTATTTCAGGTTCAACTCAAACTAGTGATGATGTAACAATTTCAAATAATATTTTAGAAAATAATGGCCGTTCAAATATTGTGGTTGAGCAAGCAAACCACTTAAAAATATTTAATAATATTAGTACAAGTACAATTGGTCGTCCTGCGTTACACTTTGAACCATGGGAAGAAATGAATTTTGATGATGCAAAGATCTACAATAATACTTTTTCATCTAATGCAACAGATGGGGCTTATTGTATTCAACTTGAAGGTGGAAAAGGAGACAACAACTACTTTAACAATGTTGAATTCAACAATAATACGGTCACTTGTAAAACAGGTGGATTTTTAGTAATGGAAACAAATGGAGCAAAAATTCACGACAATAATATAAATGTCGAACAATTTTTTATTTGGATTAAAAATAAAGATCTAGCTGTTTATAACAATACAATTAACACAGAGGAAGGTTTTAGAGTAGAGGGTACTTGGGGAATGAACTCAGTCAACACACAGGTTTATGATAATGTTGTTTCTACTAACCAAAATGCCGTATCAATTGTTGCAGGTTCAGAGAGTACTCAATTCATGAGAAATGTATTTACAGGAAATGGGACCGGTGCAGCAGTTTACACTTTTGCGTCCGTAACAGATATAAAAAATTCTTCTTTTATTGATAATACGTTCACGAAATTTGATACTGGAATTGTCACTGATTATAATGCTTATGATGTTCTAAAAGTGGACGGGTTAACTGTTCAAGGTAATACCTTTAAAAGTATTAATTCATATGGAGTAAATATTAAGGGAACAACAAAAAATGTTACAGTGAATCAAAATACTTTTACAGGCGTTTCTGGTGTCTCAATTATTGTTCAAGATGGAGCAATGTCTAACATAGTCATTACAGACAATACAATTTCTTCTGGTAAGAACGGTATTTATCAAACAGCAAGTGGCAAGAAAGGTTCCTTATCAGGATTAACTATTTCAGGAAATCATATTTCCTATACAACTGATAAAGGTGACGCATGGCACACTGGCGCGGCAATAGAATTAGACCAAAATACAACTCCTCCAACAAGTGTCTCCATTATAAATAACACATTAACTGGCAATGCAGTAAATAAGATTACTGTACCAAAAGTTTTACTACCTTACGTTCAAAATAATACCTTTAATTAATTTATAAAATGGGACAAGCAAAAAAACAAGCGAGATCAAATGATTTCGCTTGTTTCGGTTTAAAAACCGACTATTATTTTAATTCAAGCTGTTGACGTAAATCACTTGAGAGCGCAAGACGATTTTTTTCTGGAACCTGGTAATAATAGATTCCCTTAATCATTTCTCCACTTCCCTGTAGCTGTTCTTGTTCAATGTTCGCACCTGCTTGACGGTAATCTTTTTGAATTTTATATATTTCTTGTAGTGTAAAATTTGTTACTAAATTATGTTGAATTGACTTTAATATGTCATTATAGGCAAGTAAATTTTCAATCCTTGCTCCTTGATTGATAACAGCTTCAATAATTTGTCTTTGTCTTTCTTCCCTACCGAAGTCTCCTCTAGGGTCATCATGACGCATTCGAGTAAAGCTAAGTGCATCTTGGCCGTCTAATGAAAGTGATCCTTTTTTGAAATGGACTCCATCATTCCAAAAATCTAGTGTATTATTCACATTTACGCCACCGATTGCATCGACAACATCTTTAAATCCCTCCATATTTACTTCCATGTAATAATCTATCGGAATATTAAGGAGCTTCTCCACAGTATTAACGGACATTTGCACACCACCAAAGGCATATGCATGATTAATTTTATCCACTTTATTTTTTCCTACAATTAAAGTACGGGTATCTCGAGGAATACTTATTATTTTAGTAGTATTCGTGTTAGGGTTGACTGTCAATAACATTAGTGAATCAGAGCGCCCTCGATCTCCTTCACGTTTATCCACACCCAATAATAAAATAGAAAATGGATCTTTTTTTATTACGTTTACTGGTTCAGGTCTTCTTGTTGTTTTTTTAATAGGTTGATAGATTACTTTACCTGTACTTTCCACTTGATGATAGATGAACATACCTGTTATACCAGCAACTACTACTAAGCCAATTAAAGTTAAACCTAATCTTATAAGCATCTTTTTCCACGTCACAATTACTTGCTCCTTTTTCACTAGAAGTTCACCAATGAGAATAACTATTTTTATAATGCAAGTGATAACACTCTTGATTAAGAACAAATCATTTTTGTATAGAATGCATAATAAAGAAGTGGACCTGAAAACGCTTAATGAAATGCATTACAATTCTAAGTATTTCATAATATCCTTAACGGTTTCCGCGATATATACATTTTTACTTTGAATAACATCCTCCTTGCTTTTAAATCCATATCCGTATGTTACCGCAATAAAATCAATTCCTACATTTTCGGCACCAACTGCATCATGAACACTATCACCTATTAAAACAACTTCTGACAGGTCAACCTGTTGTAAATCTTTTAGACATAACTGTATTATGTCTGCTTTGCTAAGTGTATCCATCTCATCAATCCCATTAATTGAGTCAAAGTACGTCACTAATTCAAAATTTAATAAAATATCTTTTGCTAAATCATCTCTTTTAAGGGTAGCTACTGCTGTTTTATACCCTTTCCCTTTTAAGGTAACTAATAACTCTTGTATAAACTCATAATGCTTTGCTTCAAATTGACCTTTTTCTCTGTATCTCTTTCGATAGATTTCTACAGCTTCTCTGGCTTTACTTTCGGTATAGCCACATTCACGCATAAAAGAGTAAAAAGGTGATGGACCGATAAAGCTTTTTTGTTGTGTTGACGTCAAATTTGGACCGCCCATTTTATTTGCTGTATAACTAGCACCTACCATAATACCTTCCGAAGTATCTAACAAGGTTCCATCTAAGTCGAATATAACAGTAGAATATCTCATTTTACCTCCCGTAAAACTATAAGCCTAAATTTTAATGATTAAATTTGAATCACTATATATACTAGTCGTAACAAAATTCACCTTCATTGTTTTCTCAAGTAACAATAGTTGCTTTCTTATATCTTTATTCTTCTTTACGAGCTCCTCCATTTCCATATTGTTAATCAATTCTGGAGAAAAATAATTTGTTAACTTATCTAATGTAAAGCCATCAAAACCAGCCAAGTAGACCTTACTTACTGACAACCGGTTTAATAAATTGAGTAGCATTAAACCTGCGTTATCAGATATCGAGATTTTATCTACTAGTAAGTCAGAATAATTGACTACTAATGACTCAGGTTCTATAGAATTAGGAATATTTGATGTAGTGATAATTGAAATGGCATTCTTGATTTCTTTAATTGAGTCTTTCATGCTCTTAAATCTCTTTATATTACTCATAAAAATTGCATCTATTTCAAACTGTTCTGGAATAAAATTCACACTAAAAACGTAAGGATTATGTTCGTTAATAAATTCATCTATTTTTTCTCGTTCCGTCTCAATAGACCTTCCAGGAGCAATTATTAACACCTTTTTATTGAATATAATTTGATGTAATTTTTCGAGATTACTTGAATCGTCAATAAACTGGATTTGGTGGTTTATATATAAGTCCTCGACATATAACTCATCGTAAATATCTCTTTTTTTAGTTGGTAGCTGCTTTAATATGGTATTAATAGCCTTCACGGAAATTGTCTGCTTATTGATTAAAAATGATGCATAATTCGGATGGCAGTTATTTATTGCTGCAATATAGTATGGAACTGAGTATCCCCACTGAGAAGAAGTCGAAAACTTACTTAAATGCTCATCTACAATTTCCAATAATGATACTACACTGTACTTCTCTTCAATATTTTCATTAATATATTGAGTTACAAGCTCTGTGCAAAGATTCCCTGCTCCCCTTCCCATTCCAAATACTGATGAATCAATGATTATATTTCGCTTCGTGTTGAGTGTTAGTAGTTCTTGAGCATTTGAAAATGATAATTGGAGATTATTATGTGAATGAAATCCTATACTGATTGATTCATCCAAGTTATGGTCAATTAAATGGTACATTCTTAATAAATTATTTTTGTACATAATACCAAGTGTATCGACTAAATAAAATGCATATGGCTTTAACTGATTTACCTTGTGAATAAGTTCTAGAAGTTTCTCGTCAGAATAACTAGTAGTACCAACTGGCTGTATAAAAACTTTATACCCTTTATCCATTAACAACTTTCCATATGATAAAGCTTCTTCAATTTCCTTTTCATTCTCATGAAACGTTATCCGAAAACCATCAATAGACATGCCATCGTAATCATTTATTTTATTTATTGAAATATAAGGTTGGTCGATCATACCTACATAAGTAATGTCTTTTTTCTTTGGGCTAATAAATTCTTTTATATTTTCTACATCATTAAAGATTGATTTATTATGATCTAAATCGACATCTCTAATAAATCCACATTCTATAATATCAATATTTGACTTCGCTAATTTTTCAATTATTTTCTTTATGTTCTTTTGCCCAAAATTCCAATTATTTATATAACCGCCATCGCGTAAGGTACAGTCGAGTAACCTAATATTATTCATATTTACACCACACATTCAAGTCGATTTTTAATAATGATTCTTACTTTATCCAAATCTTTTGGGGTATCAACAGATAATGTAGTTACTTCTGCTTCGATAAATTTAATTTTTTGCCCGTTCTCCAAAAATCTAAATTCATCTATATCTTCCGCTTCTTCAATAGGGCCTCTTTTGGCCTTATAACAAAACTCTAAAGCACTTTTTGTAAAACATTGAACACCAACAAATTTTTTAAAATTAAATTCATAAGTCCCTTTTGGATACGGAATTGGACTTCTTGCCATATATAACCCATATCCATATACATCAGTAACAACTTTAATTTTCGAAATATCAACCGCTTCAAGTGGATTTCTTAAAACTGTCATAAGATTCGCTACATAGTTTGCACTTGGGTCGACATCATCTTTCGGTAATATTTTACATATAGCTTCTGAATCAATTAATGGTTCGTCTCCATTTACGTTTACATAAAAATCTGCATCTATCTTAGTAGAAACTTCATATAGTCGATCTAAATGTGTTTTATGACTTTCTGACGTCATCACTGTTTTAATACCGTGCTCCTCACAAACAGTTTGAATTCGGATATCATCAGTTGCAACATAGACTTCACTTAATTCGGCGACCTTTTTAACTTGTTGGTGTACCCACCATATCATTGGTTTCCCACTTATATCAGCTAAAGGTTTACCTTTAAATCTCGAAGAATTAAATCTTGCTGGAATAACTCCAATCATTTTCATAGGCTTTTCCTCCATATTTATTAAATAGTTGTTTTTTATAACGAACAAAATATTGAAAAAAATAAACTATTTTTTTACATAAATAATTGATAAAGACCACTTTCGTTCACAATAAAGAACGAATTGTAAACTAAAATTATCACTTATTAATTTTAGTGTCAATTAAATAATAGAATTTTCTGAATTATACTCCGTACTTTATAAATCTTTTTATAACTAAATAGACTTTTTACCCAAAAATTGTGCATTTTCATTCATATTCAAAACCTCATCGAGATTTACCCTTTCAAATACTTCAAGCATACCGCCTCTTGTGGCATTATAGATTTTAATTTGATGACGGTCAGCGTATTCTTTTGCTTGTTTATATGCACTAATCATTCGAATGACTGCTTCAGATGAGGTTTCCCTGTATCCATAATCTTTAAAATGCTGTGCACTATTAAGAGAATAGTTACAATCTACTCCTATTAAATAAATTTCACTAAATCCCATATAAACTGCTAGTTGAATCATAGAATATGTAATAGAATAACCGTCATAGATTACTTTAAAAGCATCGTCGCTAAATTTTGTTTTATATTTTTTATGAGGAATCATATGGTTTAGCAAATTTAAAGGAAAGACAAAGTAGCCATCTGTTACTCGCTTTTGCTTCGAAATAGAATTACTAATAAATTTATATTTTAAATTATATTTTTCAATGGCAGGTTGTAGCAGATTAAATACACCAACATCCTGAATACCATAGTATGTTGGCCTCCAGTCCGTTTCATCGAACACTAAACAGATTGAATTCATGCTTATGGTTACTTCATCCTTTAGTAGTTCAAGATCTTCTACTTTTAAGCTAGGACCAGTAGCTACTATGAAGCATCTCTGATCGCTATGCGAATTTTTTAATATTTTCATTTGTTCATAATGACTATCTTTATTCAGCCTGATGACTCTGAAGAATTTTTCTAAGTTAAAAATACTTCTCGGTAACACATGGTTAAAAAGCTTCGTTTTTGTTCGACTTATATGGTATATAAAAAAATATGTAAATTTATTTTTGATTAATCTTTCTTTGAGCGTCATGATCATTCACCTCTGAATTTAATTACTGGTCTCATTACCATTTTGCAATTTTTTTAGAATGATCGTATTCCATGCTTTCAGGATTATTACTAACATCTAGCTGATTCAGTTTAGTGAGTTTATCTAAAAGTCTAAAGTCGGAAATATTATTATTACTTAGATTAAGTCTTTCCAAATTCATAAAATATTGTATTCCATCTAAATTACTAATATTTTTTCCGCTTAAATCCAATTCTGTAATTTCGTTTAGTTTTGAAATTGAAATCCACTGTTCAAATGGATTAGATAATTTTTCTCTTATTGCTTTTTCCATATTTCGATCAATAAAAGTAGCTACTCCTCCAATTTCTGCTGTCGTATAAAACTCCATGTCGAGCTTTTTAGCTTCTTTGATAATCGATTCCATTGTATCCGGTGATATTCTCCATTTCCCACTCTCTTCTGACTTCTTACCCCAACCAAAATCGTTCCAGTCCACATCATTTGGAAGGATCGAATGACACATAAAGATTACATTCTTGCCCGCTTCTTTTGCTATTTTTAATATTTTTTTTATCGAGTTCACATCATCTAATTTAACTTGGTCAATACAAATTGATGGTACAAAGCCAGTGTGATTAAATGATACTAGATTAGTACTATTCAATTCTCCTCTAACACACTTAAAATATTTCGGTGAAATTTCTAAAACGATATTTTCAGTATAACTAGAATATGGAAATGCGAAAGTAACAGGACTTTTTAGTTTTTCTTTCGACTTTGAATGTGCTTGTTTTTCAACCCAGTTAAATAAAGTTTTAATTTCATTTTCAATCCATGTGCATAATCCATTTTCGTTAACATATTTTGTAGCATTTTTATGTCTAAAGCCATGATGAGCTATTTCATGCCCCATTGCTTGCAACTCAATTATTCTATCTATTTCCTCTTGTGTATGCTCCCTTTGTCCTTCATGATGGTGAAAGGCATTTATATTAAAAGTAACCTTTACATCATAGTGACCAAACATATCTTTTCCGTACTTATACCAATCATTGACTCTAAAGCTATCATCAAATGAAAATGCTATACCCGGTTTATTTATGTATGGCAAATTTTTTGCTCTATTATTTGCTTCAGTGGTACTAGGATTGTCATTTTTAATATCTAAAGTTAACTTTTTCCAAAACTTTCTTTTATAATAAGTAGAAATAATATCTCTAATAGTTTCTTTAATTAGTTTCTTCATTTAGTACCCCACAATCTCTTTATTTATTAAATGATCCTAAATAACAGACATTCCAATTTTCTTTTCTACTGATATTAGTCTACCTTTGCTCATTTTAAAAACTGTATCGCAATTTTTAATTGTACTTAATCTATGTGCAATAATAATTAACGTTTTTTCTCCTTTTAGACCATCAATTGCAGTCATGATGTCCTTTTCAGTCTCGGTATCTAATGCTGAGGTCGCTTCATCCATAAAAATAATTTCTGGATTATGATATAGAGCTCGGGCAATTCCAATCCGTTGACGTTGTCCTCCCGAAAGTCTGATTCCACGCTCTCCTACCGGTGTATCTAGTCCTTTTGGTAAACTTTTTACGAACCCTTTTAACTGAGCTTGTTCTAAAGCATTCCATACTGCAAGATCATCAATCTGACTTTTTGGTATTCCAAATGCCACGTTTTCTCTAATTGAATCATCAGTTAAGAAAATTGATTGTGGGATATAACCAATTTTCTTTTGCCATAAAGATTTCATTTCACTTATGTTTTTGCCATCAACCAAAATACTGCCTTTTTCTGGTTCGAATAATCCTAAGATCATATCGACCAATGTTGTCTTCCCTGCGCCCGATTCACCAATAAATGCTACTGAATGACCTATTGGAATTGATAAAGATATATCCTTTAAATTGTATTCTTGTTGCTCCGGATAACGAAATGAAACATTTTTTAGTTCGATTGAATCTGTAAATGCTTTGATTTTGTACATATGTGAATCAATTTTTTCATTTGTATGAGCCTGGTAAGTTTCATTATTAGTAAGTAAATCCTCATAAACTACAGATAAAGCCGGTTTACTAAAACGAATACTTGTTATTGCAGCCATAACACGGTTAATTGAAGGCATTAATCGAAAGGCTGCCATCCCAAATAAAGCCATTGTAGATACGATATTAGATGTATTTTTACCTTGTAGAATAATAATTAAGACCATTACTAGTACAATCATTACTAAAATGGTTTCAATAAAAAGACGAGGTGATTGTTCTAACATTATTTGAAAACGTTTAATATTGGCATTAATTTGGCTTTTAGTTGTATATGCATCAGCAAAAAAGCTTTCTTTTCCAGAAACTTTTACTTCCTTACTCGCCCCTAAACCTTGATTAACCCATTTAATCATACTTCCACTAACATCTTGTTGCTCTTTCGAAAGTTTATTTACTTTTTTTCGAAACACTTTAAAAAATATAAATACACTTCCTCCTAATAAAATGGAAGCAACAAGAGTTGATAATGCAGTTGTATATAGCAGTAATCCAATAATGCATCCTATTACGAGTAGTTCGGTTAATAACAAAAAAGCATTCATAACAATGCCTTGAAAAACACTCTGCACTTCTATATTTACATTTCGAAGTAAATCTGAAGTATTCCTTTGAACATGGAATATGTATGGCTTAGATAAATACGCCTCAAATAGTCTCCTAGATAGCTTAACTTGTTGATTTAAAATAATTCGATTTTGTGCATATTGAAAAAAAAGAATATAGATATTCTTAATAATAAAAACCAATAGTAATATACATACCGAAAATATTAGGAAAGATGTCGTCGATTGGAAATTAAATAGCTTATATAAAAAATGGAGACTAGCATGTTCTTTAATAATAGAAGGATTTGTTACAACTCCTACGAAAGGTACGATAACTCCTATTCCAAAAGTTTCCAAAGCTGCGGCAATGATCATCATAAAAAATAATAAAAGAAATTTTTTCTTTTCTCCTTTGCTAAATAAGAGACGTAGTTTTTTCGTAGTATCTATCAATTCATTCACACCTTTTCTTTCTTAAATTAGCGTTCAGAAAAAATGAACTAAAAGTCCACTTTTGTATTTTTCCATTTTACAAATTCAAAAACTGTTTTATATTCACGAAGGATGTCAATTTCAATTCCAGACTCTTTTAATTCCTTAGCTAATTCGAGCCATTCACTTTCAGGAGAAAATGAATTCTCAGATTTTACTTCAATTAGGTTTTTTAATTCTACCCCTAACACTTTTGAGATCTTTTCCATTACATGAATAGAAGGATTATCATTAATTTCTCGTTCGATATTACTTAAATATGATTTTGAGATATTTGCTTGTTCAGCTAATTGAGTTAATGTAAGCCCTCTTTTTTTACGGATTTTATTAATATTTTTTCCAATCATTATGTATCACCTCTTTTTTTCCATTATTTCGACGTTAACTTATTCAAGCTGTGATAAATATTTTTTTTAAGACAACTAATGACTCTATTTTGCTCTTCTGCTGATAGATTAGAGCCCGATGGAAGACACATCCCTTTTTCAAATAATTGTTCGGCTATATGTTCATTTTCATGATGGGGATAATATTTAGTACTTTTAAAAATTGGCTGTAAATGGAGTGGTTTCCAAACATGGCGAGCTTCAATATTATTATTATTTAATATATTAATTAATGTTTTAGAGGAAATACCTGTTTCCTTTTCGTCTATAGTTAGCGTAGTTAGCCATCGATTACTTTGCGTATTTTCTAATTCAGGCATAAATTTTAATCCAGATATATGAGCCAGTTCTTTAACATATCGATTGAATAATTGTCTCCTTGTACTGACCCGATCATCTAGCACTTGAAGCTGCGCCCTTCCTACACCTGCTAAAAGATTACTCATGCGATAATTAAATCCGCTCACTGAATGTTGATAGTATGGGGCAGGATCGCGAGCCTGTGAAGCTAGATATCGAGCTTTCTCGATCGACTCTTTATTATTTGATACTAAAGCTCCTCCACCAGATGTAGTAATAATCTTATTTCCATTAAAAGAATAAATACCGAAATGTCCGAAGGTGCCGCTTGCTTTCCCCTTATATGTAGATCCCAATGATTCGGCTGCATCTTCAACAATTGGAACTTCGTATTGATTACATAAAGTAATAATTTCATCCATCTTTGCACTTTGACCGTATAAATTTACAACAATTACTGCTTTAGGCAATTTCCCTTCCAAATATGCATCCCGTAATGCCTTTTCAAGGGCTTGCGGTGACATATTCCATGTTTCTGGTTCAGAATCAACGAATACTGGTTTTGCACCTTGATAGAGAATAGGGTTTGCACTAGCTATAAAGGTAAGAGTTGAACAAAAAACGATATCTCCTTTTGTTACATTTAATAAAGAAAGAGCCAAATGAATTGCTGCCGTACCTGAACTTACGACCATTGCTTCACTGGCTCCTACATATGATGCTATTTCTTTTTCAAATGCATCGACATTTGGTCCTAGAGGTGCAATCCAATTCGAATCAAATGCTTCCTGTATAAATTTTTGCTCATTCCCACTCATATGAGGTGGAGATAAATAAATTCTAGAAGATGTCACAAAATTGCCCCCTTTTTATGAAAATTTTATCTCGTAATCTTTATTAATCATTCTCGTTGGGCTTCCTACAGCTTTACTAAAAGAAGGAATATCTTGAATGACTGTTGAACCAGCTCCAATAACTGACCATTCGCCAATCTTAATTCCAGGAATCAACGTAGCAGAAGCACCAATATGAACACCTTCACCTAAAGTGACGCTTCCCGTTAAAGTTGAATTAGGTGAAACATGCGAGAAATTGCCAACAATATTGTCATGCTCAACGATTGAAGCGGTATTAATAATACAGTGGCTACCGATTATTGCTCCTGCATTAATAACTGATTTTGGCATTACAACGGTACCATTTCCTATAATGGCGGATGAACTGATTACTGAGGATGGATGAAAAATTGAAATGTACTGATCATCTTTTAGCTCTAAGGTTTTAACAATCTTTTTTCTAGCAAAGTTGTCTCCTACTGCAATAACAACTTTAACATCGTGGGCCATTAAACTTTTAATTGCTGAAAATGGTGCATAAATTATACCGTTCTCTTTTTTTTCAAACTCAATCTTTTCATCTAAAATAGCAATAATTTTATGGATTTTTAAAGAAACAACCATTTCTTGAATTACTTTACTATGTCCACCATTCCCTAAAATAATGATTTTCATCTTACATCACTTCATTTGAACCTTTAAATTTTTCCATCGTTACATGGCCTTGCTGGCTAATTCCTTCTCTTTTTATCACTTTAAAAAAAGTTAAGAATAAAATTTTCAAATCGAGTAGATGATTATAATTTTCGACATACCAAATATCCAATTTAAACTTCTCCTCCCATGTAATATTATTTCTGCCATTCACTTGGGCCCAACCAGTTATTCCAGGCTTAACATTATGCCTTATCATCTGATCTTTTGTGTAAAGAGATAAGTATTCCATTAAAAATGGTCTTGGACCAACTAGACTCATTTCTCCTTTTACGATGTTAATTAACTGTGGAAATTCATCCAAACTATACTTTCTTAAAAATTTTCCAAGGCCAGATAATCTTTTTTCATCTGAAAGTGGATTTCCTTGCTCATCATATAAATTACTCATCGTTCGAAATTTATAAAGGTAAAATGGCTTTCCATGTAGCCCAGGTCTTTGCTGAGCAAATAATATAGGGGAACCCATTTTTAGTCTCACTGCTATAGCTACTAAAATAATAATTGGAAAGAATAAGATTAATAGAATTAGTGAAATCATTAAATCCATTATTCGCTTCATATACCTGATCTCCTATATGAATAATTTATTTTGTATCCTCAGAGTTTGCAAAGCATACCGTAAGAATACTTTGCTTTATTTCATTCACAGCATCCTTTGTTTCCATATCATTGAATTCATTACCTTTTTTAAAAATATTCTCCATAATTTTGTATAGTTGCTCTTGTGTTAAATTAATCGAAACCAAAGATACCCCTCGCTTACTAAAAATAGTTCAACTAAAATACATTAATACACTACAATAAGCTGCTTTTGAACTTTGATATTAAGTTAAATATAAACAAAACTCGCTGATTGGCGAGCCTTAGGCGAAGACAGAGGCATAGTTACACTTATATCTTAAAGCCGATACTTGATCGATTTTTCTTCACCATTATCAATTTATCCTTTCTTAATACGTAAAAAAGTCCGCTCCCATTATTTGGTACCGGAAATTGATCATTTTTATTCAAAAAATATGTTCTTTAATTTAAATACTAAATAGAAAATAAAGCTTTGTTTATATCGCAAACAAAAAATAACGAAATTATTGAAGGTTGAGAAATCAAGCGAGCCTTTAAAAAGTGCTCTAGTTTCTTTGCTAGTCATACATTTTTTTATTTCTTTTAACTTTTTGAAAAGACTCCTCCTATATCCTCCCCTAGTTGCTTCATACATTGCCCGAATTAAACCTGTTGCAAATTCTGTATGGATTTTATTTAGATATTCTACTTCTTTAATACTATATTTACTTAATAAACTCAAAGATGCTTTATACACAGCAAGTGCAATATCAAACTTATTATAAAATACTCTCGTTGAGACGCTGTTACTATGTCTAACATAATAATATAAAGGAGTTTCTATACTTAGCCCTCTTCTGGCAGCATCAATATATTCCATATTGAATAAGTAATCCTCTGCTATACTAAATTCCTCATTGAAGAAAATATTATTCCTTTTTATAATATCTGATTTATATATTTTATTAACTGGTGATGCTAATAAATCTGATTTTAGCCAAATTTCCTTTAAAAACGTTTTTTTACTTTCTTTGTCATCAAAATAACATTCAGAAATATTAAATAGTTGAATTACCTCATCTTTTTTTTCAAAGATAGGAAAAACTACTAAATCCGCACTAAACCTCTCTACTTCAAAATTAACAATTTTAAATGTATCTTGAACAATATAGTCGTCGGAATCAATGAACATAATATATTCTCCTAATGCGTTTTGAATTCCATAGTTTCTAGCACTACTAGGTCCTGAATTTGTTTTGTGATAAACTTTTACCCTTATATCACTATTTGAATACTGGTCGCAAATTAAAGCCGATCCATCTGTTGAGCCATCATTAATGAGCAATACTTCAAAATCAATCATTGATTGTGCTAGGACTGAATCTAAACAAGTGCTTAAATATTTTTCAGCATTATACACTGGGATTATTACCGAAATAAGTGGCATTTAAATTTTTACCTCCAATTTTATTAATGCTCGATTATAATCGTAATGGCTTTTTGTAGAATCTGTTATGGCAGTATAGGAATAGCATGAGTAAAGATTCACATTTTACATTTGTAAGTAGTAAAACTAATCGTTGAAAAGAACTGTAGAAATAACTATTTCTAGCTACTGCTTTAAACTCAGGACGGCTAAT
This sequence comes from Arthrobacter citreus, assembly GCA_013200995.1. Lineage (GTDB taxonomy): Bacteria > Bacillota > Bacilli > Bacillales > Bacillaceae_G > Gottfriedia. The sequence continues at coordinate 3,497,185 of CP053688.1, forward strand.
AAATTTTTTAGTATCTTTTACTTTTCCTAAAAAATCACCAATGTTTTTTATTCCAATACTATTTTGATAGATTATAAAACTAAACTCCATAAGATAGTACGAATTTAGCTCTCTTAGCGTTTCCGACTCTACTTCAATCCCAATAAATTCCCTTAACTTTTGATACAACAATATTTGTGCTATTTCTTTTTCCTTATAAAACTTTTGTGTTAAGCTCCCCGGTCTTTGATGGTAAATATATAAGGGCTCCTCATATATAAAAACTCTACTACATTTAGAAAAATATTCGATATTAAACAATGCATCCTCTCCGATCAGCAAATCATCATTAAATTTAATATTATATTCATTAATGATTGATTTTCTATACAGCTTATTAACTGGTGAGTAAGCTAGACCGAATTTAAGGAGGAGAACAAATTCATCTTTTATTTCTTCATCTAGTGAAAGCTTCGTCGTACAACAACTAATAGTATTTAGGTTAGCTTGATCTATTCTTTTCATTCCACATACAACGATATCAGCATCCTCACTTTCTACAGATTTTAGTAATTGCTCCACCATTTTTATTTCAATTAAATCATCACTATCAACAAATTGTATATAATCACCTTTTGCTAATGATATTCCTAGATTTCTCGCATTTCCTGGCCCATTATTAGAGGTATGGAACACTTGAATTCTGTTATCTACCTTCGAGAGCTCATCACATATTTGGGCACTATTATCAGTAGACCCATCATTGACTAATATTAATTCAATATTTTTATATGTCTGATTTAAAATACTATCTATTGTTTTAGCTAGATACTTCTCAGAATTAAAGATCGGAACAATTATACTAACTAAAGTTTCATTAGACATTTTCAAATAACACCTCAATATTAGAAATCATGGAGTCTAAACTAAATTCTTTGCTTCTTTCCGAACCTTTTTTTGCATAAATTTCGGTTAATAGTAATTTCTTTTCAATAAACTGCTTAAGTCCGCGATAAATACCATCCTGGCTATTCTCTACTAATATTCCGAACTCAGAGTCTCCAATTATTTCTGCAACCCCTCCACAATTAGTAGATATAACCGGGAGCTCTAAAGCCATTGATTCAATTACCGAAATACATAAAGCTTCATTTCTTGACGATAAAATAAATGCATCACTTCCATTTACATATTTAAATGGATTGCTTTTTGCCCCTAGGAGCGTTATATATTCATTTAAACTTCTTTCATTAATCATGTGTTGAAGCTCTTTATTTAATATTCCGCCGCCAACAATATAAATATGGAAGTTTAGTAGCTTTTCGTTAACTAGCTTTTCAGCAGCGAGGATTAAGCGATCAATTCCTTTTTCGTAATTCAGTCTGGAAATTGTAGAAAAAATAATTTTATCAGAAGAATAGTCCACTTCTTTTTGCGCATTTGATAATAACCGTACTTTGTCTAAATCAATGCCATTATAGATAACACTGTAATAATTTACATTACCAATAACTTCCCTAAAGCCTTCAATACACTTTTCTGAAACAAATACGATGCGATTAAATTTTGAATAACAATCTGATTGCTTTTGCTTTGTTCTATGACTTTCAATTCCATAGTTTTGGTATGACATATCGCCATGTATCCATGCAATTTTTAATGATTTTTTATTAGGAGAAGCAGCTACAATCTTCTCTGGCATGCCGGTTTTAAAGGAGATCTCAATATCGAACTCTTCTTTAATATTTTCCTTATAAATTTTTTGGGGATCCATATATCTAATAATTCTATAAATCCCTTTATACTGTCTTCTAAACCATCTAATCCTTTTTACACTTTTACATAGTTGGTTACTCATTTCTCCACCATCAAATAGTGTAAATAAAGTGATTTCATATTTATCTTTTGGCAGATTATTTATTATATCAACTAGAACTTTTTCAGCTCCTCCTAAGACCATCTTATCCACAACAAATAATACTTTTTTCATAAAAGTCGCTCCTATAACAGCTTTAATGATCTTTGGTAAACATAATTTTTAACAAGGGCAGTTTTAAATAGCATTCTCATAAGTGGATATCCAGCATAACTAAACGGAGCTAATATTCGAAACGTAGTTGGTATATTTGAACCTTTAATAAAGAAAAAGCTATTTCTCCTTACCTCTTTAGCCAGATTCGATCCGAACTCTTGAAACTCACAATTTTCATATATTGACTCGGACTTTAACATATCTAGTAATGAATTCATCTTTGATAAATTTAATCGCCATAATAATTTCCCACTAAGTTCCGGAAAGCACTGGTCAACATAGGCTTTAAACTCACTAAAGGCTTGGATACAATCTAATTTTCTTACATTATATTTTGACCTTAAAATACTTCCTTCTCTTTGAACATAGTAATAGCCTATTTTATTGGAGTAAACTAGCTTATCTGCACATGCGAATAGTTTATAAGTCGTAAAAATATCTTCATATAACTTACCTTCTGGATACCGAATGTCTCGAAATAAAGTAGCTTTATATAGTTTATTAACTGCGTAATGTTTAATAAATTTCTCTTCGATTAATGCATTTAAAGCTTCTATTTTGTTTAGTACTATTGAATGTTCCACTAAACTATCGCATTCAGTGTAATCGTTATAAACTTTCAGAACTGCACACATCGCAATCTCACAGTTATGTTTATTAATTTCTTCAACAAGATGTTCATACATATCAATTGCAATATAATCATCTCCATCAATAAATCCTACATAATCCCCGGTGACCAAATCTAGTCCTGCATTTCTAGCAGAACTTAGTCCACCGTTCACTTTATTAACAATAATAATTCTCTCATCAGTCTTTGAGATAGTTTGAATGACATCAATGGTTCGGTCCGTAGAACCATCATTGACAACTATAATTTCAAGCTGTTTATATGTTTGCTCAGTAATCGATTTAAGACATTTTTCAATATAATTCTCAACATTATAAGCCGCTACTATAATACTTAACTTCATCTTATCGCTCGCCTTTTATTAAAGATTTTCGCTGACAATAATATAAATACACTATTATTAGTTCTAAGTATTAGTTTTATGAGTTTAGTAGTGATATCTTTATTCTGTTTTTTGATCGTTAATTCCTTAACTTCATTTCTATTAATAACATCATTAATTTGTTTTAACTTTTCACTGTAGGAAAGATTACAGCTAGTTTTATAAAAATCCATAAAATAACCCATGATATCCCTAATTAACATTTGGTCTACCATAAGTTTGTTTTCTGTATATAATTCCCAGTAAGTTAATAATTCCTTTATTTCACCGATTAGCTTATATCTTGTTTCAAGTCGATTGATTCTAAACCGCGATACAAGTCCTTCATCTTTTTTTACGCAATAATTTACTAGAGCCTTATTTATAATTTTTACATATGATACTTCCCGTATTACGGTTAAATTAAACTTTAAATCTTCTCCTATATTTAAAGTAGGATCAAATACTATTTGATTCTCTTTTAAATAAGTAGTTAAATAAACCTTATTCCAAGGTGCATTAATCATTTCATTCATAATTAGCGAAACTGCATAGCATCTAAATGACTTCTCATTTGAGAAGTAAGTCGATTCGCTATTTGGGAGTCTCCTTGAAGACTTATATTCGGACTCCACATTATACCCAAATATAATTAGTTGGGTCTCTTCACTTATGTCGTTAAATATTTCGTCAAATGCATTTTTAACATAATAATCATCTGCATCTAAAAAAGTAGTATACAGCCCTTTTGCCTGCTGTAGCCCATAGTTCCTCGCATTGCTTACGCCGGAATTCGTTAAATCAAAAATTTTAATACGGGAATCATCTTTTGCTATTTTATTCATTACTTGTAAGCTATTATCTTTTGAACCATCATTTATTAGTATTAATTCAAAATTCTGTAAAGATTGATTTAAAACACTTTTAATAGCACGACCTATGGTCTTTTCAGCGTTGTACACTGGTACTATTATTGTTAATAACGATGGCATCATTACTTTTACCTCCCTTACTCTTTAGGCTAAGATAATAAAAAAGGATAAAGTAAAACCATAAAACGGTTCTTCGTAAGTCATTAATACCAAGTCCGTAGGCAATTAATGAAACTACAGCACATAAAATATAAACATTTACAGAAACCATTTTAGTTAACTTTTTTACTAAAATGATGTAGGCAATTCCTCCCATAATACCACCTTGTGTTAGTATTTGAAGAAAAGTATTATGCGCTTCATAGCCAAAAAATACTTCTTGCCCACTAAATGAACCAGGCCCTAGCCCAAAAATGGGAGAGTGCTTCCAAGCCTTAATGGCGTTCCCCCATATGATTAGTCTATTCTCACCGTTTGTATCACCTTTAAAGAAATCATTAATAAACAATAAAATGTGCTCATAGTTTATGATTAGCATTATCATAACAAAGCAGAAAAAGACTATAATGATACTCTTTGATCGACTCAGTCCTTTTAAAATCTCTAAAACTTTCAATACACAGAACAATAATGTAGTTATTACCCAAGACGATACTAAAGTAGAGGATGTAGTCGCTAAGCCAATTTTTATACATAAAGCTATTCCAATTAATGCTACAAGCCTATAAAATAGATTGCGCTCTTTTACGAATAGATATAGTCCAATAAAAGGTAACGGCGCAACGAAATAAGCAAACTGGTGATAATCATTGGCAAATGGAGAAAAAATATCTGATCCTGCATACGTTAATGGAAAGCCCAATAATGTATACATTCCTTTTAAGTAAATAAAATACAAAGCTCCAATTATAGAAATTCCTCCAAAGTAAATAAAGCGTAATAACTTATACAGGTAGGAAAAACTGCTTTTCTTAAACGCTAACTCAAAAGTAAAACATAAAAATAAGATAACTAGATAAGACATAAGATCAAATTTGATCTGCTGTGGATTAATTGCTAAAATGGTATTCACCGCATATCCAATTATGATAATTGCTATATAATAAAACCAAAATATAGTAAATAAATGCTTTTCAAATGAGATATAAATATCACGCTGACTAAATAATTGTGTCATGCAAAAAAATAACAAAATGGCTTCACCAATTCCAAACATGCCGATTCTTAAAGTAGTAAAACCAAAGAATAAAATCATTATTAAAATAAAAACATACTGTAAATTAAAAGTGATATCTTTTTGTAACCTTACATTAGTTTTCATAAGAACACCTATAACATCGTATTTTTTTACCCATATACTTCTAAGAGATCTTCCATGACACGTTCTACGTTATAATCTAGAATAAATTGGTATGCATTTGCACCCATGTCATTTAATAAGTCTCTTTCGTTGAATAATATTTCAATTTTTTTTGCAGTTTCCTCAGGAGAGTTAACATTAACTAAAAATCCATTTTTTGAATCGATTACTAAATCCCTTACACCTCGTATATTAGTCCCAATTACTGGTTTTTCACATGCCATTAATTCCATGATATTCCTCGGAAGCCCTTCTCTAAGTGAAGTAAGAATTCCGATATCGCAAGCTATTATAAGCTCGTTAATATCTTCCCTAAAGCCTAGTAACTGAATATTTCCCTCTAAACCTCGTTCATTAATATCCTTTTCTAAATTAAAGAGTAACGGCCCATCACCTGCGCAAATTAGTTTAATATTAATTCCTTTATTTCTCAGAATTTCAACCGCACTAATTACCTGTTTATGATTTTTATTTTGATTAATCTCAGCTATCATAAGAATGACAAAATCATCCTTTTCTATATTTAATCTACGTCGAATCTCGTTTTTTTCTACGTTATTAGGTTTATACAGACCTAAATCGAGACCAACTCCATTTAACTTATAGGCTTCCTTCACTTTAAATTTTTGAGCTCTTTCATAATCTTCTGAGTTCATTGTGATCATTTTATCAGTGAAATGGACCATTAATCTTTCGATAGGATAATAAAAACCCCAATTTAAAATTGGGGCACCTTTATAAAAATGAAAACCATGAACAGTATAGATTGTCTTCAATTTAGGAAATTTCACTTTGAGAAGTCTACCATATAGTGCAGCTATTGGAGTGTGGACATGAACAATATCATAGTTAAACTTTTGCTGGATTTTAATAAGCTCCAATAAAGCTTTTATATTTATAGGGTGGAACGGATTTCTTTTAAAAGGAATATCAAATATTTTAACTCCTTTATTTATAAGCGTTTGATTTACCTCCATATCAATTGAGCAAGCGCAGTCTACTAAATTCCCCTCATTAACAAGTTTTGCAATATGTGGAACTAAGAATGCATTAATCGTTCTACTTATAGTAGTAATATATAGTATTTTAATAATGATCCCCCACTTTATTTATCTATAGAGTTTGAAGTAATTCCTTTTGCTCCATTCGATTATTTGCAATTTCTAACAACTTTTCTCTTAGAAGTTCTTTATCATAAGTTGAATAAGTTAACATTATTTCGTTAATTTCCTCTATTAATAAATTCGATGTTTTTCCAATATAAATTTTAGGGTGTACCTGTTTTTCATATATCTCTTCCTCATTTAATAGTTCCTCAAAAAGCTTTTCTCCTGGTCGAATTCCTGTAAATTCAATTCCAATCTCTTCTACGGTATTTCCAGAAAGCTTGATTAGATTTTCAGCGAGATCCAATATTTTTACTGGCTCACCCATATCGAGAACGAATATTTCTCCTCCTTCGGCTAATGCTCCAGCTTGGATAACTAATCTTGATGCTTCCGGAATCGTCATAAAATATCTGACCATATCAGGATGCGTTACTGTAACAGGCCCACCTTTCTCTATTTGTTTTTTGAAAAGTGGAATGACACTCCCGCGACTGCCTAATACATTGCCAAATCGTACGGCAACAAATTTGGTCATACTGTTTCTATTCATATTTTGAATCATCATTTCAGCAAGTCTCTTTGATGCACCCATTACACTTGTTGGATTTACAGCTTTATCAGTCGAAATCATAACAAAGATTTCAACCCCAAACAGATTTGCTGCATTGGCAACATTTACCGTTCCAATAATATTGTTCTTTACAGCCTCTTCGGGATTTCGTTCCATTAAGGGTACATGTTTATGTGCGGCAGTATGATAAACAACATTTGGTCGATACTTTTCCATCACTGATTTCATTTTTACATCATCTTGCAAATCCGCGATTTCAGTAACGAAATCAATTTTGGCTGTTTCGAAAGTTTCTTTTAATTCCATTTCAATTGTATATATGCTATTTTCACCATGCCCTAACAACACTAATGTTTTTGGATTGAACTTTGAAACTTGGCGACAAATTTCAGAGCCAATTGAACCACCAGCACCGGTTACTAACACAACATTATTCGTAATTGAATTTGAGATCTTATCTATCTCTAGAACAATTGCCTCCCGCCCTAATAAATCGTCAACTTTAACTTCCCGGAATTGGTTGACAGATACCTTCCCAGTTACTAAATCTTCTATCATAGGAAGAACTTGTGTTGTAGCCTTTGTTTTTGTACATTCTTGGAAAATCTTATTTAGCTCTTTTCTATGAAGTGAAGGTATAGCAATAATGATATTATCAATGTTTAAATCTTTTACAAAAAACTCAATTCTGTTTACTCCACCTACAACTGGGATACCTAATATATGGAGATTTTGTTTTTTCAAACTATCATCAATAAATGCAACAGGAAGTAACTCTGAATCTAAATTTTTAATTAGCTGTTTAGCAACCATTGTACCGGCTGCTCCAGCACCAATTATAAGCGTCCGTTTTTTATTTACTTCTGCTCTTTTATACGATAAATCTCGATAAACTCTCCAAAACAACCGTGCTCCGCCAATTAATAAAATATGTAAAAACCACGTTACGAATAAAAGTCGATAATACGTGTCCTTCAACAAGATTTCCTGTACTACCGCAGTACAAATGATTGAATAGGTAATTGATTTTGCAATAATAATTAATTCTCCAATGCTTGCGTACTCCCACGCTTTCTTATATAGCTTGAATAAAAAGGAAAAGAAATGATGGCTTAACAATAATGTAATCGAACTAATGACAATTGGAATCGTAATAACATCAATTGTTGCATTTACTAAAAATCGGCTGAAGAAAACAGTTGTTAGAACAATAAAAGAATCTACAAAAATAATAAATGAAACTCTCTGCCTATAAGTCATAAAGCCAATTCCTTCCCTTCTATCCTTTTCTTAGCTATGAAAATTGTTTGTGTTGTTTGTTATCTTTTAAAAGGGATTCTGAGATTACTAAAATCTATTACCTTTATAGAAGAATCTCTCTTAGTGTAATAGCCTCCCAATGCTGTAACTCAAAACTCATTTTAGTAAATATCAACACCTGTCATGATCAAAGCCAAATGTTAAATTACTTAGCTATACCGTTTATTCATAAAACGATATAGCTAAAAAATCTAAAAAATAGGCATCTAACCTGCCCTCACACCACACTTTCGACGACTTGCGTCTAAGGTCTATTCAACCCACAGCATAACCGAGTGCCTTCATTGATAAAGGTTAGAAGACATCACCTATAGGCCTTCCGTAGCAGCCTTTGTTCGTTATAATGAACATCTCTTTATACTAAACTATTAACATATAGTGTAAATTACTTATTATTTTCTTTCGTTTATAATTACACCTAATATTTTTATACTGTTTAATAAATTTTTTTGAGCAAATGCTATTTCTTTATTTTTCGTTTTCCCCCATTGAGCTACTAGTATTAACCCATCACCATAATTAGCTAAAATTTTTGCATCTGCAAACTCAAGTGCAGATGAGGTATCAATTAATATCACATCAAATTTATCCGTAGCCTTATTAAGTAATATTCCCATTGTTGATAATGCCAATAAATCAGCTGGACTATACGGAACCGGTCCGCTTGGTAATAAACTCAATCCACTAGTCTCAGTTTCAACAATCACTTCATCAAGAATTGTTTTTCCTAATAGAACACTACTTAACCCAACAAAATTACTAGTTCTAAATGAGTTATGTAATGATGGACTTCTAAGATTTGCATCAATCAACAGAACTTTCTTCCCTAATTGCGCTAGTGATATTGCAAAGTTTGATATTGTTGTTGACTTACCCTCTCCTTGATTTGGGGAGGTAATAATTAAGACTTTGTTTTCTTTTAAATCAATTGATGATAAAAAATTAGTACGAAGTGTCCGGTATTCTTCTGATATCTTACTGTTTTTATAGGTTGCTGCTACTAGATTTAAATATTTAGTTGAGTGAGATAGCCTTTTGCTCATTATTCCCATATGTTTCTCCCCTATCTTCAAGTCTTAACATTTCACCTTTTTCAAGAGATGTATTCTTTTTATTGAACTTTGAAATAGTCCCAAGTACTTGTATACCTAATAATAATTCAGTAGCTTCCTCTGATTTTACTGTATCGTCTATAAAATCAAGTAAAAATATACATCCAACACCTGCAATAATTCCAACAATCAAACCAAGTATGGCCTTTTTCAAATAATCATTATTTGTTGGCTGATCATTTATTTGAGCATAGGAATAAATTTTTATATCTTTAAAACCTAAAATTCTCGGTATTTGTCTTTCAAACTCATCGGCAGTCCTATTTGCAATTTGTGCTGCTAAACTAGGATCTGTATCAACGACCTTTACTTCTACAAGCGATGATCCTCCGACGCTTTCAGGTGTTATGCGCTTACTTAATTCATCTGAAGTAATATGTAATTTTAATTCACTCACGACATTATCTAATAAAGATGGCTCTTTTATCATAACTAAAAGGGTATTCATCATCTCAGGTGTTGTTGCATTTACAATTAGTTTAGAGGATGCTTCATATTGCGTCTTTGTAAAGTAATAGCTATAAACTCCCCCTATTGCAGAAAAAAAGATAGAAAAGATGACTGGTATCCAAATTCGTTTTTTTATAAGCTCAAATATCCTTTTTACACTTAACTCATTTTCCATATATTCACCACTTTCGACTTTTTGTTCTTATTAAAGAATGTAGTAGTAAAAATTTACCATTATTTAATGAAATTGGTTCATTATTCATATATAAACTTTATATATGTAAACATGATAATTCTTTATAACGAACTAGTCAATCACCCCTATCTATAATTTTCTAAATTTTAAAAAATTTTACAAACATATAAGAAAATTTTACTTATCATTAATTAAGTCAACATTTAAATATATTAACAACTATTTGATCTAATTCCACTTTTATAAGAAATACTACTTCAGTGAATTAAAAAATTCTAATACAAAGATATTAAAGAGGAAGCTAGTTCTTAATAAAGAATACATTAGTGAAACCATTTGATTTTAGGGGAGATTAAGATGAAAAACCGAATTGAACAATTAGACTCGATTCGTGGAATTGCGGCATTTTGTGTACTAGTTAGTCACGCAATTTCATTAATACCACTGGCAGTACCAATCGACAAAGCACTAAAGGCAACAGGCATAACCAATGCCCACGGCGCAGTAATGTTATTTTTTGTATTAAGTGGATTTGTTTTATCAATACCTTTCTTGTCTGCTTATAAAGTAGATTATCCTTCATTTCTCATTAAAAGATTATTTAGAATTTATCTACCATACGTTGTATCGATAACATTAGCGATTATTCTATCTCAAATATTTTTAGCAAAGAAAATCGGAAATATAAGTGGCTACATTGATAGCCAGTGGAAATCTCCTCTAACTAGCAAATTAATAGTCGAACATATCTACTTAGTTGGAAATATACATGCTGATGCATTTAATGGCGTAATTTGGACATTAATTCATGAACTAAGAATAGCATTAATTTTTCCATTTATCGTTTTACTAGTTAAACGGATCAATTGGAAACTAAGTATATTAATCTGTTTTGCATTGACTAGCTTGAAGGCACTAGACATTGTATTTAAGATTGAAAAATCGAATGGATTCCATATTTCATACATTGATACTCTATCTTATATTTCTATATTTATTTTAGGAGTAATATTAGCAAAGCATCGAGTTGAGCTTGTTAACTACTTCCAAAAACTAAAACTCAAGTATAAAATTTTGTTCTTCATATTCTCTATTTTACTATTCAATTTTTCTGGTCTAGCTATATATGATATATATGAGGTAACTAAGTTGCACCCATTTACAGAGTTTTCCTTAATCATCCAAGAATACGGTATGGGATTAGGAGCTGTAGGACTTTTTATCGTAGCAATAGGGTCAACAAAAGCTGTAAAAATATTAATGTACAAACCGATTCACTTTATAGGAAAAATTTCATTCAGTCTATACTTATATCATCCAATTGTTTTATTAAGCTTCGTGCATCTATTTTATTACATTTTACCTTTATGGGTTATTTTTTTACTGACAATCGCTTTTTCAATCCTAATAGCTTATATTGCTTGGAAGTTCGTTGAAGTTCCATGCATGCAATTAGGTAGAAAATTAGTTAACCAAAGAAGAACAATTCAACCACACAAAATAATGACAGAAAATCATTAACAAATTATATTACTATTCAAAAACAAAAGGACTGTCCTAAAAGTCAAGATAACTGACAATGGGAGGTCCCTTTTTTTAAGTTGATACATATCTGTTATTATATAGATTATTGGAAGACTAACAGCTTTTTTACTTACTATTGATATATTACTAAAGGTTGAAAAGGGACTTTTTTTAATGCTACATATTCTTATAAAAAAGCGGATGCCCCATTTTTGGAACACACACTTTAATCCCTCTTGTTATTAATTAGCTTTATCCCGTATGATATAAGGATTAAACCTAGAATAGTAAGCAATAAATAGATGCTAAAGCGTTTATGAATTTCTTTATAAATATATCCTACTAATGGAAGTTTAACACCGCTATATACTGCAACAATACTACCTCTTTCTATGATCCAAGGGTCTTGAATCTCGTTTGCATCTCCTTTAGTTCGGTAGACTAATTCACCATCTTCATTTATGACCTCGTTTATTCGATGTGTAACGAGGGTTTCTTCATTATATGGCATTTTGAAAGTAATAATATCTCCTGTACTAAGCTTAGTTTCACTTGTCATATCTTTTACAATTATTACTGAACCTGTTGGAAGCGTTGGCTCCATTGAACCAGATAACACATAGTAAACTTGATGGCCAAAAAATGTTGGAGGTTTCCCTTCTAACTTACCTTGTATTATTTTATAACCTAAAGTTAGTAGTATGATAACTAGTAGAATATTTATAAACCTACCAAATACTCTCATCATCCTTCTTCTTTCTAACAAAGCTAGCACTCTAAATGCAAGCCTTTTTACATAATCACTTCCTGTCCTACTATCCTATGCTATAACTATTAACTTGGTCCCTACTCAATAAAAATAGACTTCTAAATTAATGTGAAAAGAGCCAGATTTTTTCGAAAAACTCTTGTAACCAGCTAGAAATCAATCATTTGGGACTTTGTCTAGCGCTTAGTTAAACCTAGTTTAGTCAAACTATTTTTATTACTCTATCCTATATGAAATATCTAAAATAATTCTCATTGCCTTATTATTACTACTAAACGTCCCTATGTTTTTTCTATACTCCCCTTTAAGAACCAACTCTCGTTTTTGCCCTTTAACTAAGCCATCTAGTTGGAAGGGATACCTTGAAAATTCAACTAAAGAAATTTTCCCATCTTTATTAAAATCCAAACCGAGAAGTTTTAGTGACTGTAGCGTATAAAGCCGGTCACCAAATTGAATTGTCTGGATACAAATATATTGACCTTCCTTACGACCATTTTTTTGTCTAAGTAGACTTTGCAAAGTAATCCTAGTTATATCTTTATTTCCTGTATTCTTTAAGCTATGTTTAATTTCAACCGGTATACCATTCTTCTCATGCTGCTTTAAATAAATTAAGTCGGTTGTCTTTTTCATTTTTTTGTTTGATAAATCTAACTGAATAGTTGTGTAAGGATCTGTACTAACAGTGGTCGAAAATTTAAAGTAGACTAGTGAACTTGCTAATAATACTAATAGTCCAGAAATAACAAAAAATAATCCTAATTGTTTTTGTTTTTTGTACCCCATTTTCTCACACCTTACCGATTTAATCTCACCAATACGTTCACTATTAATTTATTAACCAATATTTATTATATGTATAAGAAAATGGAAATTAATTAGAAATTGTTAGTACTTTGCTACTCTCAACAGACTAATATATTGATTTTAAATGAAATTTAAATAAAGCTAGTATGAAGAATTTTATTATATTTAGGCTATTTAAGGGGAATCTACCTTTATCCTATATTGAAAGGAAGTTACTAAATGGAACAAACGCTTTATGAAAAATACGGTGGAGAAGAAACAGTTGGAAAAGTAGTAGATTACTTTTATGATGAGCTAGTCCTTAAAGATGAAACAGTTAATCACTTCTTTGCAAATACGGATATGGATAAACAACGTCGGCACCAGACAAAATTTATTAGCTTTGCTTTAGGTGGTCCTAACCAGTATACTGGTAAATCCATGTCAAAAGCCCATGAAGGAATGAATATCCAGCCTAATCATTTTAACGCAATTGCTACTCATCTTCATGACGCACTGGCGCATTTTGGAGTTAGTGAGTCAGACATTGATCAAGCCTTAACGAAGGTCGAATCACTAAGAGACGATATTCAATACAAATAATGTCTCATTAGAAAAGCTACTACCGCAATAGGTAGTAGCTTTTTATGTTTCTCTATTTCCAAAATGTACTTTCAAACTCAACTAAGTCATGGTAAGGATATAATGGTTTTAGCAATCTTGCTTTTGTCCATAAATCTGTCGTTTTTTCTAATGCTTCTAAAGAAGACTTATAGTTCTCATCAACCGTAATATATTTTACGTTACCTAGTTGCTGAAGTGAGTATCCGGTGATTTGTTTAAAGAAGGTTTTACTTGCATAGTCTAATGGGTCACCTTTTACGATATAATTTGTAAATAACGGTTTATAAGATTTTTGGATTTTTTGTGTTTTCGCTTGAAGTTTTTTCGAACCATCATCTAATAATACACCTAATGAGTTAAATGTAACGCCCTGTACAAATAGATGATTTTTCAATTGTTTATCGTGATTCAGCTGATATCCTACATATTGAGCTAAATAGCCTCCGAATGAATGGCCAGTAACATACACGCTTGCATGATTATTCTCTTTTTTATTTAAAATTGATTTTACCCAATCATATGCTTGTAATGCTTGATCATCCACAGCTACAGGCGAGCCATTTTCTGGAGATTCAAATCCAACTAATCGTTGATAAATATCCTGCAAATTAATTTTCTTTATTCCACTAAATGCGAATAGTAAACTATTATTTTTATTGTTCTTTAATGCAATTGCAGAAAAACCGATATTACCTGAGGTCATAGAAACTAATCTATAATCACTCAAACTTTTATGAATTTGAGTTAATAAGGGATCGACTATACCTTTATGTTCTTTTAAGCTTTTACCTACGTCTTTACTTAGAAATGCTTCATAAGAAAGTTCAGACGCCGCCAGTAATACCCCGTCAGGAAGTTTTTCCAGCTCTCTTTGTTCTTGTTGACTACAACCGCTAGTCGTTGAAAAAAATGTGAGTACTATTACGATAAAAATAACTACACGAAAATTCATAAGTAACCTCCCATCGGCTTTCTCTCTCTCCATATTATGTCCACTACCATATGACATGTTCATCTTTTTCCCAAAAAAACAAAAAAATATACAAAAAAATTATTGACAAAAATATTTTGCAGATGTTATTATATTAATTTTGATATTTGATTTATTAATGATATACTTATGTTATTAGAATTTTCGGAGGTGGGTACATTGTTCAAAATTGGCGATCAAATTATTTACCCTATGCAGGGAGCTGCAGTAATTGATTCCATCGAAGAGAAAGTTATACAAGGTGTAACACAACAGTACTACATAATTAACATTCCATCCAGCAATTTAAAGCTGATGGTCCCTCAAGGGAATGTGTCAAATACGAAAATTCGTTTAGTTGAAGACCACAAATATTTAGAAAATGTATTAGATGACTTTACAAATGGTCTTCCCGATGAATCCTTATCATGGAAACAAAAATATGACTTAAATATGAAAAAACTAAAGTCTGGCGAATTACTCGCAGGAGCTCAAGTTGTACGTGATCTAACACTTCAAAGTAAGGAGAAGCCTTTAAATCCAAGCGAAAGAGAAATGTTAGATACTGCAAAACGAATGTTTGTTGGTGAACTTAGCTTAATTAAAGGAATTTCCCAACTAGAAGCAACCGAATTAATTGATTCTGCATTAAAATAAGATATATGTAAGAAAAAGAGCTTAACTGAGCTCTTTTTTTTTGCGTAATTTTAGGAAATTAGAAAAATAATTTTTACTATGAAGATTTAGTTTGTACATATTTATTGCAGAGACCGTGATTTTATCGCAACTGGGCCAATATATTTGAGGTCCCAGCAAATTCCATTCTTCATACAAAACAAAAAGACTGCTAACAATAATGTTAGCAGTCCTTCATTTCACACAAAAGTGAAAATTATAATTTAACTACGTTTTCAGCTTGAGCGCCACGGTTACCTTGAGTGATCTCAAAGCTTACTTTTTGGCCTTCTTCAAGTGATTTGAAACCGTCGCCTTGGATAGCTGAGAAATGTACGAATACATCGTCTCCACCTTCAACTGCGATGAATCCGAAACCTTTTTCTGCGTTAAACCATTTAACTGTACCTGTGTTCATTGTACGAACCTCCATATATACCTGTTTTTTTACACTTAATGAGTATTGTTAAGAAAAAATACACACATTAGAACAGGATGAAAATTCGTCCCTTATAACACATGAATTGAATTAACCAATTTCTTATTAAGTATGTCCCTATCGTAACACAAAATGAAATGAAAAACAAATTGTGCACGAAGAATAATTAAAATTAGTCGATTAAATTTAATTATTACGTTAATTTTTTACTTTTCGTTGGCTAAAATTAGTCCTACTGGTAAGTTTTTCTTCATAATACTACTAAAGTAACTATTTGGAACTGGTTTGTTTCCTACATAAGGAGAAATTTCAATTGTAAATCCTGGTCGCTTTTTAGCAGTAACATACCAGTCTTTATATCCTCCGCCTCCTCCTTTTGCGGGAGCAACCAAACTATATCCTGTTTGTTTTGATAATTTTGTAGCAATAGCTTTGTCTCTAGTAAATTGACTTCCTGTTTGATTATAATGCCAGAAAATAATATTTCCAGATGAGTGATATGCAACAGTATTTTTGAATGAATGTTTATTGGTGAAATCATATAAAGCTTTTGCTTCTGGTTCACTTAAAGCTTTTGTACCTTTATAGTTATCTGGGCCAGGCTTTGATTTATTACCAGGAATCGTACTCCATCCTGCTGGATATTGACGATTTAAATCCACGCCGCGTACATTCGCTTTCCAAGCTGTAAAATTTTTACTTCCTTTATTCAATTTAATAACTTGACTCGGATTTTTTGCACTGCTAGCACCTTTTTGTACAAGCATTACACCATCAGGATTAACCATTGGTACAAAATAGATTGACGTTTGTGATAGTGTCTTTCTAACATCAAAGCCACTTATTTTCGTATTTTTCTCATATGCAATAGCATATTGATCAAGCATTTCCATAATAACATTTGTCGTCATGTGCTCACGCGCGTGGTGCGAACCGTTAATACTAATTTCTGATTTCCCAGTCCCTAATTTAAAGGCATATAAATTTCTACCATCTACTGATTTTCCAATTATTTCTACTTTCGTAAAACTAGGATACCAAGCATTTAACTCTTGTAAGTCCGCAGTTAATTTATCATATGAATAATTACCATTTGGATCAACATAATTATTAGTCTTCAGTGAAAGATCAGCTTGTGGAATTAGTCCCTTAATTCCCCCGATTTTTACAACATAATAAGACGAATAGATTGAATCAATTACTAACTTCTGCTTGGCAGGAACGTTAACCATCGTTGTTTTTGAAGTATTTGGGAAAACAACTTTAGTATTTCGCACTGCTACACTCGCTTTAATTTTAACAGGTTTAGTAACAATATTAGTTACTGGCATTTTATCTTTTGTTAAAGGCAGTGTATTATTTTTATCGATATAAGCAGTTTGATTAGAATATTGAATCATTAAATTTTGACCCTTTTCGCCACTTTTACTAAAAACTGTATTTGCTTTTACTGTTCCTCTATTCACTAATTTTCCATTTTCATTTAATAATAGAGGCGTATCCTTAGTGACTTTAAAAACTGTCGCCGTAGGGTTAACTTCCCAAGGAGTTGCATCTCGGACTGCACTTTTCAAAATAGTACCAGCGTTTTCTTTATAAGTAACATAGTAAAGATCATTCTCTTCTTTATCTACTTTTAGCTTTACATTTGCTGGAATTGTTATAGTAGTTGTACTGCTTGTTGGTGCATCGGCTGTTTTGACTGTTGTTCCGCTGGATGTTCCGCCGGTCGTTCCTCCAGTTGTTCCACTAGTTGTCCCATCGGTTGTTCCGCCAGTTGTTTCACCAGTTGTTTCACCAGTTGTTCCGCCAGTTGTTCCGCCAGTTGTTTCACCAGTTGTTCCGCCAGTTGTTCCGCTAGTTGTTTCACCGGTTGTTCCGCCAGTTGTTCCGCCAGTTGTTCCGCCGGTTGTTCCGCCAGTTGTTCCACCAGTTGCTCCACCGGTTGTGCCGCCAGTTGTTTCACCAGTTGTTCCACCGGTTGTTCCGTCAGTTGTTCCACCGGTTGTTCCGTCAATTGTTTCACCAGTTGTTCCGCCGGTTGTTTCAACGGTTGCTCCGTCAGTTGTTCCACCGGTTGTCCTACCAGTTTCAGTATTCTGAATCGTCAAGTTTGTAGGTCCAAGCGTTACAACCCATTTTTCCGTTTTTGCTTGTGTTGTTGATTCTGCAAATACATCTTTAAACATACTAAAAATAAGTACTAAAACAATTAAACTAGTAAAACCTTTTTTCAAACTCTTCACCTCTCCAGATCAATAAAAACAATTGTATATATGTAAATAATTGTTTTCATACTATTAAAAATTCTTACAACATAAGAAAAGCCCCCTGTTACGGGGGCATTCTTAGTTGTCTGATATATTAATATTTTATTATATTTGATCTCTTTTTGCATTATTAAATTTGTATCAACTGGTAGCCTGCATATCGTGAATGTGAGTATAGAATGAAAAATGTATTGATAAAATCCTGTAGAATCTGTTCTCTGCACCACTGATTGAAAACTAAGCACTATTCAGCTATTTTGATCATAACTCATTTAATTTTAATGAAAAACAGATGAAATCTGACTCTGCCTAGTATGTTTTTATTAATTTTGGTTGAAACTATGAGGATTTTACTTATAAATGCTATCAAATTGTTAAATTAGTTACGATTTGTGAATTTTAATTGCGATTCGGCCTTTTTTATTTGCGATTCCTGGAGTTTAATTGCGATTCGCTCTTTTTATTTGCGATTTTCAAATTTTAATTTCCTATTTAACTTATTAATATATGATTCAAAGATTTTAACAGCGATTCAATATTGTGCTTTCACTTTTTACCTTTTCGGCTATGTGATTCGCATTTGTTTAGGGTATAATTACCAATAAGAATGTTTCGAGTTAGGAGGCAGCGAATGCTTCAGCGTGATTTAAATAAAGATATTATTTATGAACTATCCTATTCACTTTTTTCAAAGCTTTCTCCCCAGAATTCTAGGGATGCTGAGCTTGTTGAAACTGGCCTGCAATTATATCGTTTAGGTCAAGTATATAATGTCTCGGTTCGAGAGGGGCGACTTGTTGGGGTTGTCGAAGAAGCCGATCAGATTCATTTACCAATTTTACATATTGAAAATCATGATCAAAATGGTTGCGATTGTTATGAGGCCCCTCCTTGCCAACATCAAATTGCACTATTGTGCTATGCTGCCGCTTCGTTTTCATTAGTTGGAGATATTATGAGGAAATTTAAACAATCTTCCCTAAAAAGTATTCCAACTATCATGACTGGTCGACAACTACTTGATCAAATGAACATGATTGAGCAGGATCGACCAAAGGAAACAGTTGCGTTATTTGAGCAAAAGTACAAGGAATATATTGAACAGCAGCGTACGTCTTTTTACCAAGATGTCTATTTTGTTTATCCATTATATGAACGGTTTTATCACGGTTTATTAAATCAGCAACCACGTCAGGAAAAGGAAAAGCTTCTATATCAGTTACTTGCGTCAATCTTTACAATGAATAAAATGGTCGGACAAATAGAAATTCAAAGCACGGTTTACGACAATGCGCATTTACCGCGTGAAATGACAATGTTAGAAAATCAAGTTGAGGCTGTTAGTAGACAACTGCATAACCTGACAGGTGGTTCCGTTTCTAGTCAATATGAAGAGGTACTTCGAGAGCAGTTGCAAGCTCTGTTATTAGAGAGAACGCTTTGTTTAATACCTCGATATAATACCTTTCGATATGTTTATAAAGAGCTGTTAAATAATTCAAAGATTTTACATAAGGATTTAGAGGTTTTATCAGAATTCGAGGACAATTATTACGCAGATTTAGGAAAAGCTCATCTACATTATTTATTAAAAGAAGATGAAAAAATGCTGTCTATTATCAAGCAGTATAGCAATAGTGAGCGTACGCTTTATAGCTTTACTTATTGGATTGAGAGCCTGCGAAAAAACAATGAAACTGATCGACTGACTTTATTTTTGCCAATATATTACGAAATGCTTTTACACTTTTTGCAAAATGGCGATGATGAATATGCAAAGACTACTTTTGCAAAACATTTCTTAACTAACTATGAGTACAATAGTTTTTACACTAATCAAACGGCTGGTCTAGAAGTAGTGTATCAAGCATTGCTTCCACATAGCGTGATGCAGTACACTGATTATTTAATGCATAATCGGGAATACAAACGCTGGGCAGAGCTGCAAATGTACTTATATTCATATAAACCTGATTTTATTGATAAACATGACCTTCAGGAAGTACATAAGCACTCACCACAATCTGTATTACCTTTATATCATCACTTAGTCCTTTATTACATTGAGCTAAAAGGTAGAGCAAATTATAAAATAGCTGTTCGTTATTTAAAGAAGCTAAGAACAAATTATAAAAAATTAAAGCGTTTGAATGAATGGGATGATTATATTCAATATATTGAATCTCAATTTATTCGTTTACGTGCACTTCAAGAGGAATTAAAGAAAGGAAAATTAGTCAATGAAGCGACTAGCAAATCTTAGTATTGCTGTAAAGTGGGTAGAGCGCAATGGCTTGCTCATTTATGGTATGCAAAGTCACGGTGTCATTTTACCGGTAACAGCATGGAAGCATCTAGTGTTTCAATGGCATGAACCTTCATATTACGGAACATTATTGCAACCGACCCGAGTCGGCCAGATTGAAGGAATTCTTCTAACTCCAATTGAAGCACTTACTTTTTTTAAAGAGCATCAAGAAAATTCATTAGTAGAGATTACTTATTTAGATGAAGCAAATGAGTTTCACTCTGAGATTTCGAGATTATATGAGGATTTTAAGGAAGGTCATATTTCACCAAGTTTTGCTCATTATCAGAATGGTGAAGAACTTTGGAAAATTGATGGGTATGATCAATTAGAACCAACTTTAAAGGAATTGGTTTCTTCTGCAATTAAACAGCAGTTTGAAATCGAAACATTACATTCTAAACGTTGGGATATTGCTAGAGGCTTATATTACAATCCAAGTTACATAAAACAGCAACTTACACATAGTGTTGATGAAGACGATTGGCATGTAAAAATAGGACTTAGAGATGATGATGTTCCATTTTCAATTCGCCTAGTCCTTGAAGAACCTTTGAGTGAGCACGATGATTGGCATTTACGTACATATTTAATTGATGAGCGAAAAACAATCAAGCCTTATGAGTATAAAGGACATGAATCACTACAAAAAAAGCATACATCTTATGCCGAGTATTTGGATCGAACGTTTCAAGGCGTTGGATTACTTGTACCTACCTTAATTGAAGAGAATAAACCAAGAGAAATTTTAAGTGAGCAAGATGCATGGACATTTTTAACAGAGGATAGTGAAAAAGTTCTATCCGCAAATATCCAAGTTCTTTTACCAAGCTGGTGGCAAGCTTTAAAACAAAATAAAATGACCCTAAAAGCGAGTGTAAAAGGAAAACCAACTGGGAATTCGTTTTTCAATATGGAAACACTCGTTGATTTTAATTGGCGAATATCCACAAATGGGATGGAACTCTCAGAACAACAATTCCAGCAATTCGTTGAAAATCAAAGACGTTTAATTCAATTTAATGGTCAGTGGATTGCACTAGACCCTGCTTTTATTGCTCGCATGAAGAAAATGATGGCAAAGGCTGAAAAACAAGGACTTAGATTTCACGAAGTTTTACAACATGAACTACTACAAGGAGCTGAAAAGCCTGAGGAAGATCACTCACCTTTTGCAGAAGTTGAAATTGAAGTTGATGAAGTTTTCCGTGAACTTACTAAAAGATTAACATCCATTTCAGAAGTTCCTGAACTTACTGCTCCACATGGCTTACAAGCAACTTTACGTGCATACCAACAAAAAGGATTTGAATGGTTAGTCCATTTAAAAAATATGGGATTTGGTGCATTGCTTGCCGATGATATGGGCCTTGGTAAAACAATTCAGTCGATTTGTTACTTGGCTTATCGTAAAGAAACTGAAGAAAAGCCTGGAGCATCCTTGATTGTCTGCCCTACCTCTGTTATCAACAACTGGAAACGAGAAATTGAGCAATTTTATCCAGACTTAACTGTACATGTTCACTATGGTGGGAATCGCTTAAAAGGAGAAGATTTATTTTCAGTAATAAGAGATGTCGATATTGTCATAACTTCTTATGCTTTAAGTGTATTAGATTATGAAGATCTCCAACAATACGTATGGAAGAGTATCATTCTTGATGAAGCTCAGAACATAAAAAATCCGACGACAAAGCAGTCTCGCGCTGTTCGCGGATTGAAAGCGGAGCATCGCATTGCTCTAACTGGAACGCCAATGGAAAACCGCTTGACGGAGCTTTGGACAATATTTGACTTTATTAATAGAGGATATCTTGGTACATTGACCCGTTTTGCTAGCAATTATGTAAATCCAATTGAGAAGGACCGCGACGAAGAAAAGATAAAAGCAGTTCATCGTTTAATTTCCCCCTTCTTACTTAGACGTACAAAGCAAGATGAAGATGTTGCTTTAAATCTTCCACCAAAGCAAGAACAAAATATGCTTTGTCCTTTATCAGTTGAACAGGCGGCATTATACGAACAAGTTGTTCAAGACAGCTTAAAACAGATTGACACGTTAACTGGCATCGAACGACGAGGTCGAATCTTATGGATGTTAAATAAATTAAAACAAATTTGTGATCACCCTTCTCTATTCTTAAAGGAATCACAGCTTGTCGAATTCGAAGACCGCTCAAGTAAGGTTGAACGACTATTCGAGTTAATAGATCCTATATTAGAACAAAAAGAAAGCTGCCTAATCTTTACTCAATATGTGCGAATGGGTGATATGCTAAAAGAAGCGATCCAAGCAAAATTTGGTGAAGAAGTTTTATTTTTAAATGGTAGCGTTCCTAAAAATGCTCGTGATAACATGATTTCTCGCTTTCAAAATGGTGATGTAAAAGTATTCATTCTTTCACTTAAAGCCGGTGGAACAGGATTAAACTTAACAGCAGCAAATCACGTTATGCACTTTGACCGCTGGTGGAACCCAGCGGTTGAAAATCAAGCAACTGACCGAGCGTACAGAATCGGACAAACAAAATTCGTTCAAGTCCATAAATTTGTAACGATTGGTACGCTAGAAGAAAAAATCGATGAAATGCTTCAACGTAAA
Organism: Arthrobacter citreus; assembly: GCA_013200995.1. GTDB lineage: Bacteria > Bacillota > Bacilli > Bacillales > Bacillaceae_G > Gottfriedia. Next base: position 3,520,148 of record CP053688.1, read on the forward strand.
CAGTCACTTAACGATACAATCATAACGAGTGAACAATGGATTACTGAATTATCCATGGATGAGCTTGTTGATTTATTGGGTGTTTAGAAGATTAGTTTAAAAAAGTAGCTATTTAAAATACGAAAATCCCCTTAAAAAGCTTTGTAGTCTTAAGGGGATTTTTATATAACTTGTATTATTTCGTACTCTCATTAGTACTATACAATTTCCATTTTCACTAATAATTTATCAACTTTTCCAAATCTATTAGTAAACTTAAACTCTCTCTTCGAAACTTTTTTAGAGAATATGTTTAAGATTAACATACTTACTCTTAATATTTTTATGGCGGAGGTCCACATGAACGTAATCGTTATAAACCATGATGAAGATTGGAAAGACTTATTTCAAGCAGAAGCAAAACAAATACGCGAAATCTTAAAAGACGAACTAATTGAGATCCATCATATTGGTAGTACATCTGTACCAAATTTAAAGGCTAAACCGATTATCGATATGTTGCCTATTGTTAAAAACATCGAAAATGTAGACAAGTATAACGATAAATTAGCTGAGATTGGCTATGAGGGACTTGGCGAGTTTGGTCTTCCAGGTAGGAGATACTTCCGTAAAGGTGGCGAAAATCGTACTCACCAAATGCATATGTACCAGATTGATAATGAGAAGGAAATTGAAAGACATCTAGCAGTTCCTGCTTATTTAAGAGAACATGAGGACGAGATGAAAGAATACGGGGAATTAAAAGCTCAACTAGCAGAAAAATTCCCAACAGATATAAATGGATATATGGATGGAAAAGATGCATTTGTAAAAGAAGTTGAGCGCAGAGCAATCGAGTGGAGAAAAGCTAAAAAGATGAACTATCAGTAGTATTATCTAACTAATTGGTCTTTTATCTAGTAAATTTTATTTCAACTACTCTTCATTTCATTATTTGATATACATATAAAAAAGAGGATGCCCTTAAACACTTTAAGGGCATCCTCTTTTTACTTTTTATTTAAGCGCAAACGTAAGTTCAGCTTCACAAGCTATTTGTCCGTCAACAGTTGCTACTGCTTTACCCTTACCAATTGGTCCACGCATTTTCACTAGTTCAACCTCTAGTCTTAACTGATCGCCAGGTACTACTTGTTTTTTAAAACGGCAGTTATCGATACCAGCAAATAATGCAAGTTTCCCTTTATTTTGCTCCAGGCTTAATGCCGCAACTCCACCAACTTGTGCTAGAGCTTCTACAATTAATACTCCAGGCATTACTGGATAATCAGGAAAATGTCCGTTAAAAAACTCTTCATTAGCTGTAACATTTTTAATTCCAACCGCACGTTTACCTTCTTCATGCTCAATGATTCGATCAACTAATAAAAATGGGTAACGATGAGGAAGAATTTCTTTAATTGCTTTAATATCTAACATATTATGTAGTCCTCCTAATTTGTATAAATTCATTATGTTAATAAAAAAGAAGCAAGTCTTAAGACCAGCTTCTATGCGCTATAAATATTATACTATCCTATTTTGTAAGTTAACGCAAACCGTTCTTTTATCTATAATCATCACTACGCAAGGTCTAAAATAGTTAACTTTTGATCGCCATAATTACTAGATGTTCGTTATATCTACTATTGCTGACTCGTCCACATTTAAATTTAAGCAAGAAACAAATTCATTTTTAGCCTTCAATCGTATTTAAGATTAAATATTATTTACAGAAATTTTTAAAAAATAAGATATTTTCTAAAGTATTTGACAGATTAAACAATCAGAATTTCTTAAGATTAAGGTAGAACAAGAAATGTTAATGCGCCTAGGTTAGTAATGTATATCGTCCATTTTGTTTCTCGATAATTCCTTTTTCGCATAATTCATTCATGACATAAGAAACGCTTACTCGTGATGAACCAACTACATAGGCTAGTTCTTGATGAGTAAATGGAATCGATATCGTTGTACCTTTAGTAGTTTCCTTTCCATATGAGGATGCAAGTTGTCTCAATATTGTTAAGACACGTTCTCCTACATCTGAAAAGCTCATTAGCCTCGTTTGGAGAAGTAATGCTGATTGTTTGTTGCTTAATGATTTTAGGACCTTTTGAATGAGTTTTGGCTCACTCATAACAATATCATAAAATGATGATTTTGGAATTCGTAGGACACGTGCAGTCGATGAGGTAGATGCATTGTAGCCAAACGCTTCATCTACCCATACATTTGATTCTCCTATAATATTTCCAGGACCAACGATATATAAGTGACGTTCAGCTCCATTAGGCGATAACAGATAAATACGGATTCGCCCTTTAATCATCGAAATATGGTTAGAAATAGTAAATTAAACTTTAGTAAAGTAGTTTATTGTAAAAAAACAATAAAGACAGATTTAAAAGAAGTAAAAAACTTTTAAATCTGTCTTTTTATCATCACAGTCAATGAACCTCCGACTTCTCTACTCCCACAACTTTAATTGTCTAAAAGCCATCTAAAACTGATCGTAAATCTCTACTATCGAAAGATCTAAGTTTCTTTTATTTTCCGAATAAACGACACCATCATATACCAAAATAATGATGAGTAGGATCTTTAAATAATGGGGTGCGTGCATTGCGAGTATTTTGGGTATTTCTATGTTTATTTTTACTAGAGATGTGTTTACTGGAAGTGATTGATCTATACAATGGCGAGAGTTTTCCTCATCTATTAACAAATATAAAGCTAAGTAAAACCGAGCTTGTAGGTGAAGACTATGTTTTAATCTTCTTTTTCACTGTACCATTCGGCATCGCAAAGATTGTCTTGCAGTATATGAATAACCTAAAGAAGAAGCGAAACCAAGAGCAGAATGCTAATCAAAACACGACTAATTAAAGCGAAAGAGAATGCAGTTTAGAATTTCTAAGCTGCATTCTCTTTCGTTTTTGCTTTATTTTGAATTAATGCGATGACTAACAATACAAGAGGGATTAAGATTTGTAATGGTATATGTAAGAAATAAGGTACAATGTCTAAACCCTCTTTATAGTGTTCTAAATAGTCGGGAGCCATCCAAACGGAACAAACTAACATAATCAGTGCAATCGGATACGTAAGTGTATCAGATTTTTTTATTTTAAATAAGTCCCCTGCTCCAATTACTGCACAAAAGAAAAAAACTGCTATTTTAATAAATCCCCCTATAGCCATTATGACTACAACAACTGAATCGAGTCGTTGAATAAAATCTGCAATGTTAATATAGCTTACTGATGTTAATATAGGATAAGTGGCTCTTTGTAGCGTATTTGCACCTAAAACACATATATTGAGCATTGTGATTAATGTTAAAACCAGGCCTACAAAGATTAATCCAGGAATGCCAATCTTCCATGCATGATCTGGTTTCTTTAAATTTGGCAATAGCATTGTAAAAACTACCATTTCACCAAATGGGAAGGTAACTGTTAATGGATAAGTCTCCATTAAGATTTTTTTCCAACCCACTTCTAATACCGGTCTTAAATTATCTATTTTTATTAAACCTGCAATTATTTCAAATCCTATAATTGAAGTTGTAATGATAATAATCATAACAAATAGCAATTCACACGCTCTTCCGAATACTTCAAATCCCTTAAAGATCGCATACATAATTAAAAACATTAATAGTATGCCAATCGAAATAAGTGAAGAGGCATTATAAAGTGTTATGACTAGCAGTTCTTCAAAATCTCTAAGAACTCGAGCTCCAATATAGATAAAATATAGAATATAAATCATTGCTAGTATTTTACCGGTAAATTTACCTAATATAGATTGGATATATTTCGTAAAAGGTATTTCCGGGTACATTTCAAATAATTTAATATATATACAAAATATTAAGCAGCCAGTACCCAAAGCGATTAATACACTAATCCAAGCATCCTGCATAGCTCCAGCTGCCATTCCTACTAAAGTAGCGCTCCCCATCTCAAATAAAAATATAATACTAAAGAATTGGTAGGCACCAATTGATAATTTTCGATTCATTAGCATTCCCTTCTTTTCTAAAATGGATAGGCTTTTTTCCTCATACCTACATTATTTATTTGAACATCCACATCGATTTTCACTTTTGCTTTTTTAAATTCATCATTCCAATTTTTCTCGTACTTTTTAAATGATTTAGGATTTGCTAAATGTAACTTTTCTCCAAAGCCGAAAATATCCGCTCCATATCCTTGTGCTTCTTTAATTCCTTTTTCAATCGTCTGCTTGACAGCATTCTCACTTAAAACTTCATACTTTTTTAACGTTTTAGCTTGATCAAAATTATCATTACAAAGTACCTCATCAATAATTGCAATGGCTTTTACATTTAAATGAATGATTGGTATGTCATCTTTCATTTTAATCTTTGTGGCCGTTTTCATACGTGTGATCTCCATCGAGTCAAACTCACCTTTGCTGCATTTTACTTGCACATTTGTTTCCTTAATTTCATTATCAATCATTTGGACAGATTTCGCTGGCTGACCATCTAGCCAACCTACTAGTCGCCCCTTTTTTATGACTCCTAGTCCATTTATCATGTTATAAGATGATTTTACCTTCGAAAAATTATCAAGTGTTTCTGATGTATCACTATCGTCTTCTAAGGTTGCTCCATTGATGACCGGTTCTCTACCACTACTTGAGAGGGCAGAGATTACTTGCCGCATTTGAATTTCTTGGTTTTCACCTAAAAGGGAAGATGTATTTTTAATTTTTCCTACGATTGATTTAGCTGGTAATTTATCAAGTGCCGGTAAATTATTTAATACCTTATACACGCTATCATCTCTCGCAATAATAACTGGAATATTTACTCGAATTTTTGAATCTCTCTCGAATACATCGAAAATAAAGTTTAATGTTTTTTCTTTTGCTAAGTTTTCACCGATCACTACAAGTGCAACATGTGAATAGATATTTGAACGCGAGACTCTTCTCGTAATATTTCGTGCTGCTTCTGAAATTGTTCTACCTTTATCTTGTAAAGAAATAATGGGTGTACCAATCGAACCTGTCTGGGTTGCAATCGCACTCGGATTAATGATTTGAAGTATCATATTATATTGGTTATCCTTAGGCAAATAGTCGACTCCCATAGCGACCACGATTGAAACACTGTTTAGTTCTTTATAGTTGGAACAACTCACTAAAAGTAAGCTAGTAATAAGAATTAAGATTGTAAATTTTCGTTTCATCACTTATTCACCGCTTCTTTGCTCATCAATGGTTTTTGGATTACCTTGACTAGGTACCACTAAAATTGTATCCTTTTGACTTTCAATACGGAACGGCGCAAATGGTGCAAAATAAGGTACACCAAAGGAACGAAGGCTACACATATGAAGTAAGATAATTAATCCACCTACCAGCATGCCATATAATCCGATGTAAGCCGCAGCTATTAGTAAAGTAAACCTAAGAATCCTTGCCGCAATTGACATATTATAATAAGGGATTGTAAAGCTAGCAATCGCTGTAATTGATACGATGATTACCATCGACGCAGATACAAATCCCGCTTGTACCGCTGCTTGGCCTAAAATTAAGGCTCCAACAATTGAAAGCGCCTGTCCAACCGCTCTTGGCATTCGAATTCCGGCTTCACGTAACACTTCAAAAGCCAGCTCCATACCAAGTGCCTCGACAATTGCCGGGAAAGGTACTCCTTCACGCTGCGAAGCTAAACTTACTAATAATACTGTTGGAATTACGGCTTGATGGAATGAAGTAATCGCAATGAAAATTCCGGGTGCAAATAAAGCGACCCAAAAAGACATATATCGTAGAACTCTTAAAAATGTACCTATATATGAGCTTTGGTAATAATCCTCTGGAGATTGAAAAAACTGTGTAAACGTAGCTGGTAAAATCAAAACAAATGGTGTTCCGGCTGTGAAAATAGCAACACGCCCCTCCAGTAAATTACCTACTACAGCATCTGGTCGCTCTGAGTTAAGCATTGTAGGAAAGATGGTCTTTTGATCGTTCTGAATATAGTTTTCGATATAGCTTGATTCTAATATTACGTCTACATTAATTGCTTCCACACGATGTTTTACCTCTTTTAATAACTCTTCATCCACGATACCTTTTATATACATAATCTCTACATCAGTTCTAGTTACTTCGCCTATTTTCATCGACTCAATCCGTAAGGCTGGATGCTGAATTCTATTTCGAATAAGGGATGTATTTGTACGTAAGCTTTCCGTGAAGCTATCCTTTGGCCCTCTAATTACAGTTTGAGTTGATGGTTCTGATATACTTCTAGTTTGCACCATTTTTGTACAAGCAACTAAGAAATTACTATCGTGATCCAGCAGAATAACAGTGTCTCCTATTAATAATCCTGATAAGAGATTTGTATAACTTGATTGTGATTTTAAACTTGAAACAGCAATCACGCTCTTTAATCCATTTTCTAAATCTGTTAATGATAGCGTTGTTTCTTTATCCCAATTAGTTTTCACGATTTTATCGATTATTCCATCATTCACTAGCTTCTCATTTGATATTCCGTCAATATGAATCGTTGCAAAAGAATATTTCATACCTTCGCCAAGCGTTTCGTGACGAATGACCAAATCGGAGCTATCACCAAAATCGTCTTTAATTCTTTTTATATTTTCTAAAATGTCCTTACTTAAAGAACGTGATATATTACTCTGAAATGGAATTTTTTTATTAGTTGCTGCACTATTGGTTTCTTTGTAATTAAACATTTTTTACCACCGCCCCATTATCATGGCTTATTATTCTTATACTTTTTCCAAATTATTTCATTTAATGTATTGTTTTCTAAACCAATCTATTTTTTCCACATGCTTTGCGCACCAAAAAAGTGGCTATCTCAAAGACGCCACTTTTCAATAATAAAATAAAAATAGTTAATATTTCACACTAGATCGCTTGTGTTATCGTGGTTTTGTCCTCACAGCACACCAAGTTATACAACTTTTTCAAAAGTCTTATACTTTCCGTTTTAAATGGTTAATCAATAACCATTAAAATTTTCCTATAAGCTTCAACAAAGGATTTACAGCCTTTCGACCGATTGAGTAATAGTGAATATTCGTGTTTTTAATTTTATCTAGTTCAAAGCAATTACGTCCATCAATTATTAGCGGTACTTTCATAAATTCCTCATATAGTCGGAGATCGAATTGTAAGATTTCTTCCCACTCCGTCAAAATTAATGCAGCATCTTTATCAAGAATGGCATGTTCAATATTTGTTGAATAGCTTATGGAGTTACCGAAAAGCTTTCTTAACTCTGGTAAAGCACATGGATCATATACTGTAATTTTAGTATTTTCTTTCAAGAACTGATTAATTAACGTAATCGATGGGGCATGTCGTATATCATTCGTATTTGGTTTAAAGCTAACTCCAAGCAATGAAATTTCTTTATTAGTCAAATCACCTAAAGTAGATTTTGCTACTTCAAATAATTTAAGCTTCTGTTGGTTATTTATGGTAATGACTGATTTTAACAACTTTAAGTCTACACCAACTAACTCAGCCTCTTTCACTAAGGCAGTCGTATCCTTTGGAAAGCAAGATCCGCCATACCCAATTCCCGCATTTAAAAACTTTGACCCAATCCTATGATCTAACCCAATCCCCTTTGCAACATGCTCAACATTAGCATCTAAATTCTCACAAACCATAGCAATCTCATTAATGAAACTGATTTTAGTAGCTAAAAAAGCATTCGAAGCATACTTAATCATTTCTGCACTTCTTACATCTGTTACATAAATAGGGAGGTTAAATGGTTTATATAATTCCTGAACCAATTCTGTCGCGGCTTGACTCTCTGAACCAATGATAATTCGATCTCCATTAAATAGGTCGTGTAAAGCAGACCCTTCCCTTAAAAACTCTGGATTTGAGATGACGTCAATGTTTAAATGCTGTAGTGCCTTTTCGTTCATGATTTCCATAACAATCTCGTTCGTTCCAACAGGTACCGTGCTTTTAATGACAACTGTAAGATTTCTTTTAGCATTCATTGCAATATCCTTTGCAACCACTTTTAAATAACTCAAATTCGCTGTTCCATCTGGAAGCTCTGGCGTCCCTACTGCAATAAATATGATATCTGCCTGACTATATGCTAATTGATAATTTGTCGTAAATTTAATCCTCTTAAGAGATATATTTTCTACTAATGCTTCTTGCAAGCCTGGTTCAAAAATTGGACAAATTCCTTTTTGAAGCAAATTAATTTTTTCATAGTCAATATCAACACATGTTACATTGTAACCAATTGTAGCAAATGAAACTCCTGTAGAAAGGCCAACATATCCCGTACCAGCAACAACAATGCGCGCCATGTTTCATCTCCATCCTATAAAAGTTCTATAAAGATAAAAAACACTTCTTATGTAAAATCTATATGATTGTTAAATTTGCTTTTTAATTACGGCTTGTATTTCTATTGGTCTACTTTTGATCGAGATTTATTTTTCATAACTTTTATCTCTATAAACTAGAAGTTTGAGAGCTGTAAGTCCTTAAAACATATGCATAAAGTGCCTACCCAATTCTCGATTTACATTTTCTTTAATTTAATTTTATAAATGACTATTTAATCAATAACATGATACATTCCTTTTCTCTATTGCAAACATGACTACCTTCTAGTTCGTATTAATTTTACAAAACCTAAACATTTTTATAACAAAAACGAATCTTCACTTTAAATTTAGACATAAAAAAACCTCGCCGATTGGCGGGGTTTTAGGCGAAGTTCACATATACTTATAAAACTACATCAATTTTCCTTAACACATAAAAAGTGCACCCCAAATCTTAGACAATGTCTAACATTTGGGGTGCACTTCGGATAGTCCCTGAGATGTTTATTTTAAGTAACGGCTCGGAACCTTATCAATGTTTTCTAACATAATACCAGTACCAACTGCAACACATTGCATTGGATCTTCTGCAATGAAAACAGGAACTCTTAATTCTTCAGCAAGTAAAGTATCTATTCCATGAAGTAACGCTCCGCCTCCAGTTAGAATAACTCCACGATCAATAATATCAGCTGATAATTCAGGTGGTGTACGTTCTAGTACTGTTTTTGCAGCTTGTACAATTAAGTAAACTGGTTCACTTAATGCTCTTTGAACTTCATCAGATTGTACAGTAATTGTACGAGGTAAACCAGTTACCATATCACGACCACGGATATCGATTGATTCATTTCTAGCACCAGGGAAAACAGTACCTACTTCAATTTTAATTTGCTCTGCAGTACGTTCTCCAATAAGCAGTTTGTATTCACGCTTGATATAGTTTAAAATCTCCATATCAAACTTGTCCCCTGCCATTTTAATTGAAGAGGCGGTGACGATATCTCCCATCGATAAGACAGCGACATCGGTTGTCCCACCGCCAATATCAATTACCATGTTACCACTTGGTTGGAATATATCCATTCCAGCTCCGATTGCAGCAACCTTTGGCTCTTCTTCAAGATAAACTTGTTTACCGCCGCTCTTTTCAGCAGCTTCACGAATTGCTTTTTGTTCAACAGATGTGATGTTTGTTGGACAACAAATCAAAATACGCGGTTTTGACATAAAACCTTTTACATCTAATTTATTTATAAAATGACGTAGCATTGCTTCAGTAATATCAAAGTCAGCAATTACCCCATCTTTTAATGGTCGAATTGCAACGATATTACCAGGTGTACGACCTACCATACGGCTTGCTTCTTCACCTACTGCTAAAACTTTACCGCTACTACGCTCTATTGCAACTACAGAAGGCTCGTTTAAAACGATTCCTTTACCTTTTACATGTATTAAGACATTGGCTGTACCAAGATCTATTCCGATATCCTTAGAAAACATTCCTTTTGGCTCCTCCTTATTCACTATACTCATGAGCAGTTCCCCGAATACGTTCCATACCAAAATATAATTTTACCATAAACAACTGCTTTTAGTAATTAATTATTTGTGAATAGGAGGTTAAATATTTCTAATTTTGTTTTCAAGGCTCAGAAACATTATTTCGTTACTTTTTCAACGTCTTCTTTTTGATACTTTTGCTTTGTAGCCTCACCACCGCGTAAGTGACGAATTGATTTGTGATAGTCCAATATTTCTTTAACTTCATTTGCCAAATCCGGATTTATTTCCGGAAGGCGTTCTGTTAAATCTTTGTGTACTGTACTTTTTGATACTCCAAACTCTTTAGCTATTACGCGTACTGTTTTCTTCGTCTCCACGATATATTTCCCAATCTTGATCGTTCTCTCTTTGATGTAATCGTGCACACTACTCTCCTCCTCTAAATGGATGTGAGAAGCGTGAAATGAGACTCGTTTTGACTGACTTAGCTGCTTTTTTTCCTGCTCTGACTGACCTGCTGAGTTACATTTATTTTGACTAGGTAGAAAATCCACGATCCCTCACCTCAAACACCTCTTTGATGGGTTTATAACATTGTATTAGGGAAAGTTTCTAACTATGCACAATTATCAGAAAAAAACAAGTGCCCAACACATATGGGGTCTGATTCCCATGTGTTAGGCACTTTGTGAAATGATTAATTATTATCGTGAATTATCAGTTGGGTCTGAATCTGTATTAGATGAATCGTCTTGAGTATCATCTGATACATTACCAGAAGTATTCATTGTACTAGAATCTTTAGCTTCACTTTTAGTCCCTTCAGAACTAATGATTGAAGATACTTCTTGTCCTTGGTATTTCTCTGGATTAATTGCTACACCATCTTTACGTAATTCATAATGAACATGAATGCCACTTTCTTTACCGATTATAGCAGTACCAGCAGTTCCAAGTACTTGACCTTGTGAAACTGTAGTTCCTGGTTCAACACTAACAGAATTTAAACTTTGGTAATATGAAACTAATCCATTACCACTTTCTACTACTACTACATAACCTAGCTGAGCATCTTTTTGAGCTTTTGTTACAGTTCCGCTAAGAGCTGCAGTTACATCAAATTCTTTTCCATCTTTTGCAACTAAATCCATACCAGTATTGATCGTAAATGTATTACTATCCATTTGAATTAAAGATGCTTGTTGCTCATCTTTTGACGCTGAGTCATCATAGTAGTGACTTTTAACTTGAACTTCTTTATCCTTCGCAACTGGGTAAGTTAATTTTTCCTCTGGCTGTGAAGTTGGAATTGCATCTGGCTCTCTTGTATCAACAGTAGTTCCAGTTTTTGTTGGAGTTGGAGCATTACTGTATTGGTACCATAACGCACCCGTTAAAATTACTGCTGCACTTACTAAATAAATTGCTGGTACTACCCAACGCTTTCTTAACATCTTAACAACCTTTTGAGAAGTTTTTTTGTTTTGTTCCTCTCTCATCCTTATCACCTCTGCAATCATTGTCAACAGATTCCAGAAATTATATACGCAATTTAGAAAATTTTAGTTCGACAAAATTCTTATTTTTCCACACAATTAGAAAACAATCCACAATTTATTATAAAAATATTAACAAATGAAAGCGATTTATCCACAATTCTACAACGGTTATACACAATAATTGTGGATAAGTTAATAAATTCAATTATGAATATGAAAAAATATTTTTCTTGCATTTTTCTTTTTTACAAAATATAATCACACTACAAGCTTGTACGATGTATTAAAAACTTAAACTTTAAAAATTAATTCAGTCATTATATATTTTTGCGTTGATGAAGAAGAGTAGATTATATGGATGTTTCAGAGAGCTGACGGTTGGTGCAAGTCAGTACGGACATATTTTTGAATGGGCTTCTGAGCACCCAAACCGAACCCTTAATTGTGCAGTAGGCTTTGGCGGACGTCTCACCGATAAAAGGGACGGGTATTCAAACACATGTTTCGATACTGCTTTTTGTCACAAGGTAGTTCATTGCATTTGTTTTGATACTGCAAAGTGAGTCTAAAAACGGTTTTAGACTAATTAAGGTGGCACCACGGGAGTCCTCGTCCTTTTTATAAGGCGGGGACTCTTTTTTTGTACCCAAAAACTAAGGAGAGAAGATAAAATGAAATTTACTAAGAAAAGCTTCGCATCAATTACTTTATTACTGACATTGGCACTTGCAGGCTGTGGACAACAGTCTAATCAGACAGCCAGCAAATCTGATGATCATACACTACACTTAATGGATACTTCAGATATCGTTAGCCTTGATAGTTCATTAGCCTTAGACGGTCCATCGTTAAATGCACTTAATAGTGTTATGGAAGGCCTTTACATGCCAAATGAAAAAGGAGAATATGTTCCAGCAGCAGCTTCGTCTTATAAGGTTAGTGCGGATGGAAAAGTTTATACTTTCACTTTAAGAGATGCTAAATATTCGAATGGTGATCCTGTAACTGCACAAGATTTTGTTTTTGCAATGAAGCGTGCAGTTGACCCAAATACAAAAGCTCAATTTGCATACGATTTATATGATATTGAAAATGCAAAAGAAATTAACCAAGGAAAACTGCCTGTGGATAAACTTGGGGTAACTGCAATAAATAAAAAAACATTACAAATTAAACTAGATCGCCCTATTCCTTATTTCATTCAATTAACTAGTTTACCAATGTACTTCCCACTTAATGAAAAATTCGTTAAAGAACAAGGTAGTAAATATGGTCTAGAAGCAAATACTACTTTATATAATGGCCCTTACGTTGTAAGTAAATGGAATCATGAAGTTGGATTTACAATGACTAAAAACCCACAATACTATGATAAAAAGAACGTACATGCGGATAAAATTGATGTTAAGATTATGAAAGAAACTTCGACAGCTGTTAATCTATATGAAACTGGCGAACTCGATCAAGCAATTATTGATTCTAGCGTAATCGATCGTTATAAAGGTAATAAAGAGTTAAATAAACTAGCAATGCCAATCGTGTCTTATATTAGCTTTAATCAGAAGAATCCATTACTAGCAAATCAAAAAATGCGTAAAGCTATTGCTAACGGCTTTAATAAAGAGGATATTAGTACAACACTATTAAATGATGGTTCAATCCCTACAGACCGAATCATCCCTAAAGGTTTAGTAAAAAGCTCAAAAGGTGTAGATTTCGTTAGCACAACATCTCACCCATCTACAGCTAATTCAGAAAAAGCAAAGTCACTTTTTAAAGAGGCATTAAAAGAGAGTGGTAAATCAAAAGCTAGTATTTCATTACTAGTTAGCGATAGTAATACTTCACGCAAAATCGGTGAATACCTTAAAGCACAATTAGAAACAAACTTAAAAGGTTTAACAGTTAATATTACAGTTTTACCTGCACAACAAAAATTTGAATTACGCCAACAAGGAAACTATGATCTATCATTAGATACATGGGGTGCTGACTATCCAGATCCTACAACTTATTTAGAGTTATTCACATCTAAATCAGCTTTAAATGTATTAAACTATAAAAATAAACAATATGATGAATTCTTACAGAAAGCTAACACAGTAAGTCTACAAAACGAAACTGAAAGAACCCAGCTTCTTCATAAAGCAGAAGACACTTTACTAAATGACGCTGCTATTGCTCCTGTCTATCAAGCAGGATATGTATACTTGCAAAAGCCTAACGTAACAAATATAAAAGTTCGTCCATTTGTAGGCTATTTTTATTATAAGTATGCAAACAAGCAAGGTTAAAAATTACGAGGACTGCTACAGTTAGACATGAATAACTGCAATTCCATTCGTAGACTTCATTAAATTTAATGACTCTGCAAGAACGATCTTATACCATATCCCCCTTTAATTAATCTTAGATTAATTAGAGGGGTTTTTAATTAAATGCAAAAAAACGGACCCAAAGAGTCCGATTTTAATACTGCCTATTAATCTATCCGTCAAAGCTTCCCTAATGCTTCGTAATCGTTCTTACTCAGCTTCTGAATAGCTATTCCCTTGTAATAGTACTTAACAATCTCATCATATGTTTTACCTTGTTTTGCGAGTTCATTTGCTCCGTATTGACTCATGCCAACTCCGTGTCCAAAGCCTTTTGTTGTGATGATGATTTCGTCGCCCTTACGCTCCCATGTAAAGTCTGTTGAACGTAGGTTCAGCTTTTCTCGGATTTCTTTACCAGTTAGCGTTTTATTTCCAAACATTACTTTTGCCACACGTTTACTTTGTGTTCGTGATGTTACTTTCCCTATGTCAGACTTATTAATTTTAACATTAAGTTTATTTTCGAAGTCGCTTATGGAGAATGCTACTGTAGAAATATAGTCAGGTGCAATAGAATCCCATGGACTTGGTACGCTTTTTAAGTATGGTACACTACTGCTCCAATATTCTTCTGAGTTTTCTGTGTAGCCATTACTTGAAGAGAAGAATGATGCTGTAATAGGTTGTCCATCGTATGTTAATATTTGTCCTTCGGTGGCTTTTACGGCTTTTTCTATTTTTGCTATGTTTACTTCGTAATTAGATCCAAATCTTTTCTTTAAATCATCACGGTCCTGAAAGACTTGGAATTGAACAGTATCATCTACTATCCCACCTTCTTCAAGTGGCTTACCTTCTTTTAATCTCTTGATAATAAATGTTCTTGCACTTAAACTTTGTGCTTTTAATGCTTCTGGTTCAAATTTTGCAGGCATTTCTGAAGCCACAACACCTAAAACATATTCCTCGATTGGTAATTTTTCAATTTTTTGTGTTTTCGTTCTAAAAACAGAGATACTTAAATTATCATCTTTGTTCGCTGCTGCAACTTGATTTGCTTTTTTCTGTAGCTGATCAACCAACCTACCGTCTGTATGGCTATGAAATGGTAGAACAAGTAATGTTGGGATAATAATAACGACTGAGCAAGTAGTTAATCCTGCAGTGACCAATGTTTTAAATGACTTCATATTTTCCTCCTATCCATTCCTAAACAACTTTATATGACAATTTTCAACTAATTGCCCTTTCTAAAGATAATTTATGTAGATGGACAAGCATTTAGAACAATATCGATCTGTTTTCAAATTAAATTATTCTAATTAAATATATTATTTTTTTCTTGTTTTTAGAATATTTTATACGGTTTCCGTCTATAACTTATAGTAGAAAGTTGCATGAGAATGCAAAAATGCCCGACTCTATGTGGGGTAACACAAAGTGCCAGGCATTTGAATTGTTTTTTAGTTTACGCTTGTAAGTCTTTAAGTGTTTCTTCCTCTACCGCTGTGCTTGGTTCGTTTACACGTTCAATGTCCGCTCCAAGTGCAGCAAGCTTTTCATGGAAATTAACATATCCACGATCTAAATGTTTTAATTCAGTAACGCGAGTATATCCATCTACAACAAGACCAGCAAGGATTAGAGATGCAGCAGCACGTAAATCGGTAGCAGCTACTTCTGCGCCTTGTAGATCATTTGGTCCATGAATAATCGTTGAGCGACCTTCAATTTTAATATTTGCATTCATGCGACGGAATTCTTCAACGTGCATGAAACGATTTTCGAATACTGTTTCAGTAATCATGCCTGTTCCAGTAGCTTTTAATAGAAGTGCCATCATTTGTGATTGCATATCTGTTGGAAAGCCTGGATGAGGCATCGTTTTGATGTCTACAGGTTTTAAATTGTCAGTACCAATTACACGAAGACCTTCTTCTTCTTCGATAATCGTTACACCCATCTCACGCATTTTAGCTACAACTGAGCTTAAATGTTCAGGAACAGCATTTTCAATTAATACATTTCCATTCGTAATCGCCGCAGCTACCATAAAAGTTCCTGCTTCGATTCGGTCTGGAATAATGTGATGAGTTGTACCAAATAGTGTTGGCACACCTTCAATTCGAATAGTGCCTGTTCCAGCACCACGAACTTTACCACCCATTGAATTAATGAAGTTTGCTAAGTCAACAATTTCAGGTTCCTTTGCAGCATTTTCAAGAATTGTCGTTCCATCAGCAAGCGCTGCTGCAGACATGATGTTTTCTGTTGCACCCACACTTGGGAAATCTAAATAGATTTTTGCCCCTTTTAAACGACCGTTTGATTTTGCCTCTACAAAACCATTACCAACCGTAATTTGAGCTCCCATTGCTTCAAAGCCCTTTAAGTGTTGTTCAATTGGTCTAGATCCAATTGCACATCCACCTGGTAAAGCAACACGCGCATGACCATTTCTAGCTAAAAGTGGTCCCATTACAAGAATTGATGCTCGCATTTTGCGAACATATTCAAATGGTGCTTCAACAAATAAATCTTTTGAAGCGTCAACTGTTACTGTATTATTTTCGAACTCAACCTCGGTATTTAAATTACGAAGAACTTCGTTAATCGTATAAACGTCAGATAGAGTTGGTACGTCATGAATTATATTTTTTCCTTCACTAGCTAGTAGCGCTGCAGCAAGAACTGGTAAGACAGCATTTTTTGCACCTTCTACACGAACTGTGCCTTGAAGCTGTTTCCCGCCACGGACAATGATTTTATCCAAACTTTTCCCCTCCGTGTCCTAAAATAGATCTATCAATATTCTACTGTTATAATCGGTGTTCCAAGAATAATTGTCGTTGATTTATCAACATTGTTTTCACGAATTGCAATTTGTAAATTTATTTTTTTGCCATTTGCAACCAAAGCGTCATTCCACTGTTCAGTATATGCTGAAACAGAGACGAATGCCCCTTCTTTTATTTCTTCAATTTTTGTTGCTTTGAAAGTCCCCAAAAAATCATTTTTTATACCCTGCAAAACACCTTCAAGTTTACCACCCATTGTCCCCTTTATACAAGTAAAAATAGTAGGTTCCTTACTAAAAATATTTTCCATTGAATTCTTTATAAGACTTTTTGTTTCTTTTTCAGCGTGTTGGTCCCATTTAGTCCCACTCAGTTCATAAATTACATAGCTGCTATTACTGCTAGTAGATGTTACCACAATTCTTTCTGTGATTGACTTATGGTTAAATGTACCAATTATTTTATTACCATTATCTGTATAAGTCCATTTAAAATTTTTAAATTTTTCTTTATAATCACCGATTATTTTAGTCACTGAAGTATTCATTTTAGCTTCTCGTGCATACAAATTCCAACTTGTAATCGAAATGTCTTTTTTATTTAATACATCTGCAAAACGGTCCAATTGGCCTACTCCCGTGTCAGCCATACCGATTTTACCCCAATTAAAAAATAATACCGAAGCAAAAGCAATCATCATTATTAATAAAAATATCGTTTTTTTCATAAAAAATCCCCTCTCTCTTACCTCCATTTTTCACAGGTAAAGAGGGGTTTATACGGTGTTTTATAACATACTTTTTGACAAATTATTTCAATAAATATGAAATGTTTTTTGCATATTGAAGGTAGTCTAAGAAGAAACTACTTACAGCAGAAGAAATTGTAATTGTTAATAACACCATAAAAAGTCGAATTTGGGCGACATGACCTTTTTTCATAATACTTTCCCATTTAATTGCTGTTATTGCCCACCAAGTTAAAATAATGAAAAGTAAATGGACAATAATTGCTAATGCCGCTTCTGTCCCAACTAAAGCTTCCATTTTTATGCCCTCTTTTCGTTCGTCTTTTAAATAATTTTGTTCTTAATTGCAAATTAAAAAGTGTAGGAATAATCCTACACTTTTTAATCTAAGTTTATTTTACGCCATAAAGAAATCTTTCACAATGTCTAGCTTATGAAATACATCTAAAGCTAAAGATGGTTTTATACCTAATACAATCGTTAAGACTGCACAAACTATAACAACGAAAAGATGTGTCTTTGGCAATACTATTTTACGCTCTTCACCACTTCTAAAGAAAATATTTTGAAGGATGCCAAAATAGTAAAAGTAAGAGACAACTGTAGTTAAAAGTAAAATTCCACCTAATACGAAATATCCTTTTTCTAGGACAAAAGCCCCCATGAAAATATTTAACTTTCCAATAAATCCTGCAGTTAATGGAATCCCTGCTAACGATAAAACGAATATTGACATGATAACCGCTAAAAACGGATTTGTTTTACCTAGACCAGCAAATGAAGAAAGTGAATCTGATCCTCTTTGTTGTTGTACATTATAAACAATTGTTAAAATTCCGATTGTCATAAATGTATATGCCAATAAATAGAACCAAATACTCTCAAACATAAATAGGGAAATACTTACAAACGCAACTAGAACGTATCCTCCATGTGCAATACCTGAGTATGCAAGTATTCGTTTTAGACTGCTTTGTTTTAAAGCAATTGTATTACCTATTATCATTGATAGCGCGGCTAACGTAGCAATAACCGGCTGCATTACTTCAAATATTGATTTATGTTCCTTCGTCAATAACGCACCTGTAAAGATCACTAAGAAAATGCGTAGTACGATGATAAACCCACCTGTTTTTGAAACGGTAGCTAAAAATGCTGTTACTGGAGTTGGAGCACCCTCATAAACATCTGGAGCCCACATATGGAATGGTACAGATGCAAGTTTAAATGATAATCCAACAAATACTAGAACGAATGCTAGAATTAATAAAAACTCATTACTACTCGGTACTCCTTGAGAAAGCAACGTATGCATTTCTGAAATGTTAGTCGTACCTGTTAAGCCGTAAGTATAGCTTAAACCGAATAATGTGATTGCCGTCGAAATACCACCGTTAATTACATACTTGAGTGCAGCCTCTGAAGAACCTTCTCTTCTCTTTTGAATCCCAACTAAAATGTAAGATGAGATTGAAAGTAGCTCTAGCCCAACAAATAATGTAATTAAATCACTACTTGAAGCCATATACATCGCGCCAATTAAGGCAGTGATAAATAACGTATAGTATTCTGATCGCTCTGCAATTGTTTTATCTCCTAAAGCAAGTAATAAGACTAAGATTGCTCCAATTAATAAAACAGATTTAAATAGTAGCCCAAACGAGTCTAGTTTGAAAGATCCGGCTAATAGACTTGTATGTTTATGCGAATATAGTGTGATTAACCATACAAATGAGCCAACAACGCTAAGTAAGCCAATCCAACCGACTATTTTACGATTTACATTTTTAGGTAGTAAAAGCTCAAGGATTAATAGAAGAAGCGCAGCAGCTACTAGAATAATCTCAGGACCCATAGTTCCCCATTGAAAACCAGATAATGCTTTCCATGTCATCTTCTATACACCTCTAATCCCTTGAATGATAAAATTCACTGATGACACGATCATATTATTTACGAATGCTGGGTATACACCAAGCAGGACAATCGCAAGGACCAAAATAACTGATGCGATTGCTTCGCGTTTTGATAGATCAGTGAATGATGAAATAAAGTCACTATTTTTACCGAAACATAATTGTAAAATTGCTCTTAAAATATATGCTGCAGTTAAAATGATACCTAATGTACCAACTGTTGCAATTGCTTTATGACTTTGGAATAGACCAACAAATGACAACCATTCCCCTACAAAACCTGATAGACCAGGTAAACCTAGAGATGCCATACCACCAAAAAGTAATAATCCAGCTAATCTAGGAGTTAATTTAGATAACCCAGAAATACGATCAAAGCTAGTAGAATCACCTCGGTTTTCTAGCATACCAACTATTAAGAATAGTAATGCTGCAATTAAACCGTGAGATACTGATTGCAAAATAGCTCCTTGAATTCCGGCACTATTCATCGCCGCTAATCCAATCATAACGATCCCCATATGCGAGAAACTTGAATAAGCCAATACAGAACGTAATTCCTTTTGAATTAAAGCAATATAAGCTCCATAAAGTAAATTAATTACACCAATAATCGCAAGGGCAGTCGACATTTTGTCAAATTGCTCTGGAAAAATACCTAATGCAAAACGAATTAAACCGTAAGTTCCAATTTTTAAAAGGATCCCAGCGTGAATGATTACAACAGCAGGATTTGCCTGAGTATGTACATTCACCATCCATCGATGAAACGGGAATAACGGTAGTTTAATTGCGAATGCGATTAATAAACAAACTAATAAAACCATTTTTAAATGATCTGAAATTGGGCTAATTGTCTGTTGGCCCGACGGAATGATATTTGCTAACACTGCATAATTAGTTGTACCAGTGCGAGCAAACAGGACAGCTATAACAAATAATAAGAACGCAGAACCTAATCCGTTGTAAATTAGGAATTGGTAACCTGCACGCTCACTATCATATCGGCCCCATTTTCCAATTAAGAAGAACATCGGAACTAGCGTTAATTCAAAGAATAAGAAGAATAACACTAAGTTCTGAGCTGTAAATACCCCAAACATCCCTACTTGTAGGATGAATAATAATTGGTAAAAGCCTTTTGAGCCTTTATTAATTGAATAACCAGCTATTACAGCGATTAATGAGATTATACCAGTTAGTAAAATCATCACTAATGATAAACCATCTACGCCAAGTTCAAATTTCACTTGAAACAATCTAGTCGAACCAGCAAAGATTTTTCCAAACGAGAACCAATCGTATGAAATATTCCAGTCTTTTAAACTAGAATGATTATGACCTGCCGTATAGGCAAGTATTGTAATAGCGAATGATAATACTGAAGTCGCTAATGCCCAAAGCTTATAAGAATTTTTTGGAGCGAATGAGACTAGTAATAATCCTAATAAAGGTGAGAAAACAACCCATAATAAGAAACTCGACATCATAAGTTGTACCCCCCTGTCACAACGATTGCTAGTAAAATTAGTGCTAGACCAAGTAGTGTAATAAATCCATAAGTTTGAACTTGACCACTTTGAAGTCTTGAACCAATTCCACCTATACTACTTACAATTCCTTTTACTAAAACTGCAAGCCCTTCAATTACAAAACGCTCAATTACAAACATTACATGCCCGATTGCAAACATACCCTTTACGATCGTTACGCTATATAATTCGTCTACATAATATTTATTAAGAAGAATTTCATGGAATAATCCGTTTTCTTCTTGATTAGTTTGCTGAGCATTTCTTCCATACATATTGTAAGCAAGTGTAATACCCGCTAAAGAAACAAGTGTTGCTACGATCATAATCCAAACCGGCTCATGACTATGTTCAGTGATTTTAAATGGAACACCATCTAATAAAAAGTCATTTAAGTGGCGTCCAAAGAATGGCGTATTAATATAACCCGCAAAAATTGCAAGGATACCCAATAGTGACATTGGAATAACCATTGACTTCGGAGACTCGTGTGCACCTTTTGTTTTTTCTTCACCAGTGAAAACTAAGAAGAATAAGCGGAACATATAGAAAGAAGTAAAGAATGCTGCAACTAAAGCGACAACAAATAAAACGTAATTTCCATTTTCCCAAGTTGCTGCTATAATCTCATCCTTACTAAAGAATCCAGATAGTAACGGTACACCTGTAATCGCTAAAGTACCGATTAGGAATAGTGCAGATGTCCACTTCATTTTGTGGCGTAATCCGCCCATTTTAAAGATGTCTTGAGTGTGTACTGCGTGAATTACACTTCCAGCAGCTAAGAATAATAAAGCTTTAAAGAATGCATGCGTAGTTAAGTGGAAAATACTTGCTGTATATCCCCCAACACCTAATGCAAGCATCATATAACCTAGTTGGCTGACTGTAGAATAGGCAAGTACTCGCTTAATATCTCTTTGTACTAGACCAATACTTGCTGCAAAAATAGCAGTAAATCCTCCAACAATCGCAACAACAGTTAAAGCAGTTCCACTAGCGATAAAAATTGGATAAGTCGTAGCTACTAAGTAAACACCGGCTGCTACCATCGTTGCTGCGTGGATTAATGCAGAAACTGGTGTCGGACCTTCCATCGCGTCAGGAAGCCATGTGTGAAGTGGGAACTGACCTGATTTCCCCATTGCCCCAACGAATATTAAAATGGCAATAAGTGTTAACATACCAGTACTCACTTGTCCTCCTTGGATTACATGGAAGATTTGATCGAAGTCAAAGCTCTTTGTTTTCCAAAATAAAAGGACCATCCCAATAAATAAACCAACGTCCCCTATTCTAGTCATTATGAACGCTTTTTTAGCTGCTGCTTTTGCTTCTTCTTTGTAGAAGTAGAAACCAACAAGTAAAAATGATCCTAGACCTACTAACTCCCAGAATACATAAAGTTGTAGAATACTAGGTGAAATGACAAGTGCTAGCATCGCAAATGTGAATAAACCTAAATATGCAAAGAATACCGTAATACGGTCGTCGTCTTCCATATAAGCAGTAGAATAAATATGTACTAATGTACTAACAAACGTAACAATTACTAACATTAACGAATTTAGTGCATTTACTACATATCCAACGTGAATATCGACATTACCAATTGTTAACCAAGTATATAATTTCTGCACTGTATCCCCTTGTAGACGGTCAAATAAGACGAACAAGGAGATGATGAATGAGATTCCTGTTAAAGTTGCCCCTAAAATCCCACTACCTTTCTTTCCTTTTGTACCAGCTAATATTAGGATTAGAAACGAAATTAGCGGAAGTACCGGAACAAGCCAAGCATACTGC
The DNA here is from genome assembly GCA_013200995.1 of Arthrobacter citreus. Taxonomy (GTDB): domain Bacteria; phylum Bacillota; class Bacilli; order Bacillales; family Bacillaceae_G; genus Gottfriedia. Next base: position 3,542,649 of record CP053688.1, read on the forward strand.
ATCATCAAATTCCACCTCCTAATTATCTTTTCAATGAATCAGCTTCATCGATATTGACTGTCTGACGATGACGATACCATGCAATTAAAATTGCAACGCCCACTGCAGCTTCAGCAGCCGCAACTGAAATCGTAAATAATGAGAAAATTTGTCCTGTTAAAGACGGTGCCACACCAAGTTTACTGAATGCCACTAAATTAATATTTGCAGCATTTAACATTAACTCGATACAAATTAACACGATTACTGTGTTTCGCTTTGTTAGTGCACCATATAATCCGATACAAAATAAGATAAGCGCTAAAAGAAGATAAGCATTAATTGGAACTGAATTCATTCCTTCGTACCCTCCTCTTTTGAATCATCTGATTTTGCTAAAATAATCGCACCTACTAAAGCAATTAGTAATAATACAGACATTACTTCAAATGGCACGATGTGATTTGAAAACAATTGTAATCCAATATTTTTCGTATTGTTTGTTGCTAAATCAACATCTGAAGCGTCGATTGAAAGACCGTTTACACCTAAAAACATAACAACTCCAAATGCAACAATACCAACAAATGCAGCAATATTTCTCCAGTTTCTTTTTGGCTTTTCACTTTCAATATCATGCTTTGTTAACATGATTCCAAAAATCATTAAGATCGTTACTGCACCTGAATAAATAAGAATTTGAACAACCGCCACAAATTCCGCTGATAAAAGAACATAAACCCCTGCAATACTAATGAATGTTAATACAAGTGAAAGCATCATGTGCATTACTTTCGTGGAGTTTAACATCATTACTCCGCCTAATATGGCAGCTAAAGAAAGAAGAAAGAAAGCAACTACAAAACCACTCATGCTTTATTCTCCTTTCGAATGTTTTGATCATTTTCATCAAGCCATTGAAGGTCTTTAAATAACTCATCACGTGAATACTCTGCAAGCTCAAAGTTATTCGTCATAATAATCGCTTCTGTAGGACAAACCTCTGTACATAAATCACATAAAATACAAATTTCGAAATTGATATCATATGTGTCGATAATTTTTCCTTTTTTCGCAGGATCAGGATGCTTTTTCCCAGTTAATGTAATACAGTCTGTTGGACAGATTGCCGAACATTGGTTACAAACAATACATTTTTCTGGATAAAACTTTTGAATACCACGAAAGCGATCTGGTAACGGAATCGGCTGATTTGGATAATCATATGTTACTTTCTCGCGCGTTAAATTTTGAAGAGTATACTTTAATCCTTTTACTAACCCAATCATGACTCACACCCCTTTAGATTGGTCGATTTGTTTAGAAGAATAAGCTTTTTACTAAAGCAGTTATTAAAATATTAGCTAATGAAACTGGCAACAGTACTTTCCAACCGAACTCCATTAATTGGTCAGCTCGTAAACGTGGGAACGTTACACGGAACCAAATTAATAAGTATAAAATCACACTAAATTTTAAAGAGAACCAAACAGCTCCAGGAATAAAGTCTAGACCTGCAATCGGCTTCCATCCACCTAAGAATAGAATTGTAATTAATGAACACATTGCAAAGAAATATACATATTCCGAAAGCATAAAGAACGCCCAACGGAAACCTGAAAACTCCGTATGATAACCTGCAACTAACTCTGATTCTGCTTCAGGTAAGTCAAAAGGTGTACGATTTAATTCAGCAACTGCTGCAATTAAGAAAACGATAAAAGCAATCGGCTGAGTTACAATGAACCATACATTATCTTGAGCATTAACAATATCATTTAAATTTAAGCTTCCTGTTAATAGGATTACACCTAAAACACTCATTACTAACGGAATTTCATATGAAATCATTTGTGCCGCTGCACGCATACCACCGATTAGTGAGTATTTGTTATTCGATGCCCAACCTGCTGTAACAACACCAACAGTTGTTAACCCTGAAACGGCGATATAATAAAGTAACCCGACACCAATATCAGCAAACTGCAAATTTTCTGTAAAAGGTAATGTTGCTAATACCATAAACGCTGGTGCAAATGCGATGATTGGAGCTAAAATAAATAATGGTTTATCTGCTGCCTTTGGAATCGTATCTTCTTTTAAAAGAAGTTTTAATACGTCAGCAACAGTTTGTAGTAAACCAAATCGTCCACCAACTTGGTTCGGACCAATACGTCCTTGCATGAATCCCATTACTTTACGTTCTGACAAAATACCAAACGTAACGAAACCTAAAACTACAAATAGAAAAATAACGCCTAAACCTAAATAGATGAGAAAATTAATCCAAGACGGTGTACTTTGTAGAAGATTTTCTATCATTATCCGTCTACCTCCCCAAGTACAATATCAATGCCACCTAAAATAGTAATTAAGTTTGCGATGTTTTCACCTTTTAATAGCTTTGGAAGAATTTGCAGGTTATAAAAAGATGGTCGTCTAAACTTCAAACGATAAGGCTCTTTCTTTCCATCACTCGCAATATAGCAACCAATTTCTCCACGTGGTGATTCGATTCTTACGTATCCTTCACCTTTAGGAGCTTTAATGATTTTAGGAACTTTTGCTAAAATATCACCTTCAGCGGGGAATTGTTCAACAGCTTGTTCTAAAATCTTTAATGACTCTTCAATCTCTAGCATTCTGCACATATAACGATCCCATGCATCTCCAACCGTTCCTACTGGTACATCGAAATCAAAACGGTCGTAAATAGAATATGGAGCATCTTTTCGTAGGTCGTATTTAACGCCCGTACAACGTAGATTAGCACCACTTAGTGAGAAGTTAATCGCATCTTCTTGTGAATATGCACCGATGCCTTTTACGCGATTAATAAAAATTTCATTACCTGAAACTAAATCATGATAACCCTTTAACTGCTCTCTCATATAAGGAATGAATTCTCTTACTTTTTCAATCCATCCATCTGGAGCATCCCACTTAACTCCACCAACACGCATATAGTTAAAAGTAAGTCTCGCCCCACATAATTCATTTAATAGATTGATAATCATTTCACGCTCTCGGAAAGCATAAAGGAATGGACTAACTGCTCCAATATCTAGAAGATTTGTACCCCACCAAACTAAGTGACTAGCAACTCGACCTAGCTCCATTGAGATTACACGTAAATATTCCGCGCGGTCTGGAACCTTAATATCCATCATTGTTTCAACAGCATGGCAGAGAACATAGTTATTTGTCATTGCCGATAGATAGTCCATACGGTCTGTATAAGGAATAATCTGTGTATATTGAAGATTTTCAGCGATTTTTTCTGTACCTCGGTGTAGATAACCGATGACTGGCGTCGCCTCTTTAATGATCTCTCCATCAATCTTTAACACAAGACGAAATACACCGTGTGTACTAGGATGCTGAGGACCGACATTTAATAGCATTTCTTCAGTACGAATCATGGCTTATCCTACACCCCCTCGTCAAATTGAACATAATCTTTTCTAAGTGGGTAGCCAACCCAAGTTTCCGGCAGTAAAATACGTTCCAATTTTGGATGTCCTTCAAACTGAATGCCTAGTAGATCATATGTCTCACGCTCCGGCCAGTTTGCCCCTTCCCAAATTGGAGTTATACTATCCACAATCGGCTGATTGCGATCTGCTCTAACTTTTAAAGCGATTCCATGTTTACGTTTATATGAATAGATGTAAGAGTAAACCTCCATGTACTCAACAAAATCAGTTCCATGTAGCCCAGATAAATAAGTAAATTGAAGCTCGTCATTATTTTTTAAGTATTCTGCCACATTATAATAAGCATCGTTTTTGATTGTAAAAGATGGATCATGTTTAGAAAGTGTATTGATTGTTGCTTCCTCAATCACTTCTGCGCCAAACTCTTTTTCAATTAATGCCTTTACTTCATCCAATAATGGTTGATTATGAGAAGGTTTTGCTTCTTCAGCTGGAGCCTCAGTAGCACCGCCTGTTTTTGCTTTCGCTTTTAATGCTGCCGCTGCTTTCGCCTTTGCAACTGCAATTGCCTTTGCTTTCGCTTTTGCCGCGTCATCGTCAGAGCCAGCACTTGCTGTGTCTTCTCCACCTGATGCTTTTTGTTTTGCCAATGCTGCTGCCTTCGCTTTTGCTGCTGCTACTGCTTTTGCCTTTGCTGCTGCAATTGCTTTCGCTTTTTCATCATCTGCACCGTCTGATGGAGCTTCTCCACCTTCAGCTGCTTTTTGTTTAGCTAATGCCGCTGCCTTCGCCTTTGCCGCCGCTACTGCTTTTGCTTTTGCCAATGCTAAAGCTTTTGCCTTTTCATCTTCTGAAGCTGGTTCTTCTGCTTGCTCCCCTGCTTCTGCTGCTTTTTGTTTCGCGATTGCTGCTGCCTTTGCCTTTGCTGCAGCTACTGCTTTTGCTTTCGCTTTTGCTTCTTCTGAAGTTGGCTCTTCCGCTTCTACTTGAGCTTGTTCTCCTGCTTCTGCTGCTTTTTGTTTTGCGATTGCTGCTGCCTTTGCCTTCGCTGCTGCAACTGCTTTTGCTTTCGCTAGTGCAAGTGCTTTCGCTTTTTCATCTTCAGTTGTTGTTTCTTCTTGTTTTATTTGATTTTCATCGGCTGGCTTTTCAACTAGAGAAGCTTCTTCTTTTTGGACACCACTGTTATCCGCGCCTTCTTTTTCCGCCTTTAACTGTTCCATTTTTCGTCTAGCTGCTTCTTTCGCTCGCTCAGCCGCTTCTTTCTTTAGTTGTTCTTTAGACTTATCTTCACTCATTTATTCGTCACCTGCTTTCCAGTTTTAGCCTCGTAACGAATCTTCTCTTTTAATTTGTTAATACCGTAAATTAACGCAGCTGGATTCGGAGGACATCCAGGAATATATACGTCTACAGGAATGATTTGGTCAACTCCTTTAACGACTGCATACGAGTTAACGTATGGTCCACCAGCAGTTGCACATGAACCCATTGCAATTACCCATTTAGGCTCAGGCATTTGGTCATATAAGCGTTTCACAATTGGAGCCATCTTTTTCGTAACAGTTCCAGAAACAATCATACAGTCAGATTGACGAGGAGAAGTACGGAAAAACGATCCAAAACGGTCTAAATCATAATGTGATGAACCTACACCCATCATTTCAATTGCACAACAAGCTAACCCGAATGTTAATGGCCATAACGAGTTACTCCTTGCCCATGCCTTCACTTCTTCCAAAGTAGTGAAGAAAATATTTTTTTGGAGTTCCTCCATCTCAGCAACAGAAATTCCATCTAGCTTCATAACCATTTCAACACCTTCTTCTTCCAAGCGTAAATAAGTCCCAACAGTAACATAAGGATAAAGATAATCATCTCCACAAATGCAAAAAGTCCTAATTGATCATATGCTACAGCCCACGGATATAAGAAAACAGTTTCAACATCAAAAATAACGAATAATAGTGCAAATATGTAATACCCAGCGTGGAAACGAACCTTCGCATCATGGAATGGTTCAATACCACTTTCATACGTCGTTGCCTTCGCTTCAGTTGGTACGTTTGGTCTTAAAATTTTCCCTATCACTGAAAGTGCAACAACTGGAAGCGCTATCCCAATAACTAGAAACACGACTACGATCACGTAATTATTTAAATAAGCATTCACGAAACTTGTCCCTCCCCTAACTACAGAGCTCTACATTATATACTTATTATAAATATAATGTATTTTTCATTAATTTTTACTATTCAGTTTTGTAATCGTATCCATTATAACAAATGTGACAAAAACGTGTCGATATTTATTGCCATTAATCCTAAAATTGATAATATAGTTGGAAAATAAATTCCATTATTCTCTAATTATCATTAAAGTACGTCGTTCTAATAAATTTCTAATGTTTTCGCCACTGATTCTACTATCGAAAATTTTATATCAGTATAGGAGTTATCCACAAATCCACAGAAAGTTATTCACAATTTCCACAAATTAAAAAATAGTGATAATTGTCGAAGAAAAAAAATAAACCAACTCAAAAAATTGAGCTGGCTTATATTTAAGATGCAATCGTTTCTGAAGATTGCTTATTTTGATTTTTAGATTTAGGTTGTGCAAACTTTCTACTTTTTGTACTTCCCATAAAAAATGAAAGAACTAAAGCAATACCAGATAATGCAGTTGCGAAAATAAATGCATCATTAATACCGCTAATTGATGCTAATTTAGATGCCTGACTATATAGCGTCGTAACTGCTAATGCTCCACCCTGTGCAGAACTTAATCCAGCCGCACCCGCTAACTGCGCGCCTGTGTGATGAACCCAATCCATAATGAAGGAATTCGTTGAAGTCACTTCATTTGAAAAGTCCGCCAAATGGTTTGTCGTTTGAGTCGTCATAATTGTAACAAGGATTGCCGTACCTACCGAACCAGCCACTTGTCGTAATGTATTTTGAGTTGCAGTACCATGAGTAATCATCTTAACTGGCAACTTATTTAAACCAGCAGTCATGATTGGCATCATAATAAATGACATACCAAATGAACGTAAAGTATAGAAGAACATAATTTTTAAATATGGTGTATCAATAGACAATTTTGTGAACTCATAAGTTGTAAAAGTCATAATAAGCAGTCCAAAAATCGCTAAAGGACGGATTCCATATTTATCGAATAATTTACCCGTAAGCGGTCCAAGTGCACCCATAATTAATGAACCAGGTAGCAATAATAAACCTGCCTTTATTGGCGTAAAACCACGGATGTTTTGTAAATATAGAGGTAATAAAATCATCCCTCCATATAAAGCTGTTGTAACGATTAAATTAATTAATAATGTGTAAGAAAAAGAAAAGGATTTAAATACTTTTAAGTTAATTAATGGTTGTTTTGCCGTTAATTCTCTCCACACAAATAATCCTAAGCTTATAAACGCAATCACTAATGATAGGACTACTTCTGTGCTACCCCAGCCTTCATTACCAGCTTCACTGAAACCATATAATAAACTACCAAATCCAAGTGACGAACTTAGCACTCCCAAAATATCTAAAGTTGGGAATGAACGTTTACGTGAAATACGGAACCAAGCATTAGCTAGAATGATTGCAATGACACCAAACACAGCCATTCCATAGAATAAGAAATGCCAAGAATAATCTTGAACTACATAACCAGTTATTGTTGGACCAATAGCTGGTGCCAGGATCATTGCGATCCCCATTAATCCCATTGCAGCTCCACGCTTTTCAGGTGGGAAAATCGTCATAAAGATATTCATACCAAGAGGCATTAATATACCTGCTCCGACCGCTTGTACTACGCGCCCAACCATCATAATTGGGAAATTACCTGAAAGAGCACAAATAATTGAACCAACCGTAAAGGCAATCATTGAAAAGATAAATAACTTTCGATAAGTAAATGTTTCAACTAGATAAGCACTAACTGGAATTAAGATACCGTTTACCAACATAAATCCAGTAGATAGCCATTGCGCAGTCGAAGTTGTAACATTAAAATCTGCCATCAACTTCGGTAAAGCAACATTTATTAATGTTTGATTTAAAATAGACACGAACATCCCAAGTAATAGCACCGTCAAAACTTTACCCATACTAAAGCTTTGCTTTTCATTCGATTCAGTTGTAACTGGTTTCTTCTTAACTTCTTCAGTTTTTTCTATTTTAGTAAATTCTTCTTTTTGAACTGTTTCTTTTCTTTGATCTATTTTTGAATTATTATCTTTATTTCTTAAAGCAATTCGATTAATAATAAAGAAAACAATTAAGCAAAACCCTCCATATGCTATGATCATTCCAGTAGACATCGAAATTCCTCCTTACTTATGGATACGAACAGAAGCATTCATTCCTGGAACAATTTCAAATGACTTGTTATGATCTAAAGAAATTCTTACTGGGACAACCTGTTCCACTTTCGTATAATTTGCATTAGAATTTCCAGAAGGTAGTAAACTAAATGTATTAGCAGTAGTTAAACCAACAGACTCTACAGTTCCTGTTAATGTAGTATCCGGATATGCATCAACATACACATCAACTTCTTGGCCTTTTTTCACATCTTCAACTTGAGTCTCTTTAATATTTGCTGTAACCCAAAGATTATCTAAGTTATATGCGTAACCAAGTGTTGAACCTGCAGCAACTAATTGGTCTTTAATTGCATTTGTTTGAACAATTGTAGCGTTCGTTGGCACTGAAACCGAAACTTCATGAGCTGTGTCACCAGCAGCTTGAGGTGCAGTTAAAACTTTACCGATTGATTGGTTTGGTGAAAATGTTTTACCAAATGAACCTGACCAAGAATCAAGCTTACCAGCAGCAGGAGATGAAATAACAATTTGTTGTCCATCTATTTTTGCATTATCCGTTTTTATATAACTTGTAGATTGATCATAATAGTAATAACCGACAAATCCACCAGCAACTAATATGACTAAAGTAATTATGTTAACAAACACCATTTTCTTCATGTTCCCCATAAATAAAATCCTCCTAATTTTTAATCGTTTCTCTCTATATAGGTAACAAAAGTAAAACAACACTTTGTCGTTTTACTTCTCATAGTTTTTAATTATAATTGATTTAGAAACGTACTCAACCGTTAATAATCCTAATTTTGTTGTTTAAACAACACTTTAGTTATTCATTGTTTATTTTATTAAAGTTATTTAATAAAGGAGTTTTAAAATGTCCATAAAAAATAATCTCGACCCCCGCGTCGTTCGAACTAGACAACTTTTACAAGATGCACTAATTAATCTATTAGCTGATAATAAAGACTTCGAATCAATCAGCGTTCAAGATATCACAAAAAAGGCAAACGTTAACAGAGCAACCTTTTATAGCCACTACGAAGACAAATACCAAATGGTCCGACAAATTGTTAGAGAAAAACTTGTTGATTTAGACAAAGCAATGAAAAATGTTAATTTCAGTATGTATGACGGAAACCAGAACAATCTTGAAGAGATGACCCTGCAGTCTTACTACCATCTATTCGAACATGTCGAAAAAAACAGCTACTTCTACAAAGTCCTGCTTCGGAGACAAGGACCAAATCTATTTAGAAGAAGACTTTATGATGTACTAGCAACAGCATTCGAAACAGGCATCAAATTCATTCAACCAAAAAAGAATAAATTCCAAGTACCTAGCGACCTGCTAGTAAGTTATATTTCCGGCGCAACTCTAAGCGTAATCTCATTCTGGGTTGAAAATGACATGCCCTACTCAAAAAAACACATGGCAGAGTATTTACTAAAGATCTCAAGAAACGGAATCTTACCGACTGCAGGACTAGAAAATATTTAATAAGAAGATTGTTGAGATAACTCGTCTAAATAGTGGCTTTTGTCTTTTATTGTTCCTGAGGTTGTGAGGTATAGTTTTGATAGGAGTCTTGAAGCGTTATAGATAGAGGGAATATGAAGAAAATCTAGCTTGTTTATTTTTTATCGTGTTTCCAATTAAAAAAAGATAATCAACCAATGCACCTATATGTGCCTCTTTTGATTCATGTAGGCAATAGTTGCAAATTCAATTTCCTTTATCACGCTCCATAGTGAAATGACTACAATTAGTACAAATTACTCCAGTAAGAAGTTCAGCACTACTAATATTGTACTTGTCTAATATATTTTGATCTAAAAGCTGGTGTTGTTTTATTAATAGTTTAGCCAACTTCCTTATTTCTTTTTGTGTATAAAGATCTGTTTTAAATTTTAACTCTAGTTCTTCAACCTTTTTATAAAGTAACTCTGAGTGAAAAACTTTTTTAGCAATCTCACTTTGATTTATAGACGCTTTTATTATCGTTTTTGGATTGCTTACAACAACATAAGATAATTTCTATTTACGATGTCCCCTTCTTACATCAAAATCAACACTACTTTCCCACAAGCATTCAAGAACAACCCAACAAAAAAAGAGCCACAAAAGGGCTCTTTTTCAAATTACTTATATTGTGCTACGTTTAAACGGTTCATTGCTTTGTGTAAAGCAAGTTCAGCGCGTTTGATGTCTGTGTCAGGACGTCTTTCTTGTAGACGTTTTTCTGCACGTTTTTTTGCTTCTACTGCACGCTCAACATCGATTTCAGTTGATGCTTCAGCAGATTGAGCCAATATTGTAACGGCTTCAGGTCGAATTTCAATGAATCCGCCACTAACTGCAACGTGATCTGTTCCAGTTGGTGTTTTTACTTTAACAGGTGCTGTTGCTAGCGGTGCCACAGTTGAAATGTGTCCAGGTAAAATACCTAGCTCACCACTAGTTGCTTTCGTGCTAACGAATTCTGTTTCGCCTTCATAAGCCGGTCCATTAGGAGTGACGATACTGACTTTCATTGTCTTCATAGTGAACTCCTCCTGTCTAGCTTCGTGAGCTAATCAAGTTCAATCAAATAAATGATGAACAAGCCTTTCGATTAGACAATTATTATACTAATGTTTTTGCTTTTTCTACTACTTCTTCAATGCGTCCAACTAAACGGAATGCATCTTCTGGAAGAGTATCGTATTTACCTTCTAAGATCTCTTTGAATCCACTAACAGTTTCTTTAACTGGCACGTAAGAACCTTTTTGTCCTGTGAATTGCTCAGCAACGTGGAAGTTTTGAGATAAGAAGAATTGAATACGACGAGCACGAGCTACGACTAATTTATCTTCTTCTGATAACTCATCCATACCTAAGATTGCGATGATATCTTGAAGTTCTCTATAACGTTGTAAAGTTGATTGTACTTGACGAGCTACTTCATAGTGCTCTTCACCAACGATTTCTGGGTTTAATGCACGAGATGTAGATGCTAATGGATCTACCGCTGGGTAAATACCCATCTCAGATAAACGACGCTCTAAGTTTGTTGTTGCATCTAAGTGAGCGAACGCTGTAGCTGGTGCTGGATCCGTATAGTCATCGGCAGGAACGTAAATCGCTTGAATCGAAGTTACAGAACCTTTGTTTGTTGAAGTGATACGCTCTTGTAATTGACCCATTTCAGTAGCAAGAGTTGGTTGGTAACCTACCGCAGAAGGCATACGACCTAATAGGGCAGAAACCTCAGAACCTGCTTGAGTGAAACGGAAGATGTTATCGATGAAGAATAACACGTCTTGTCCTTGCTCATCACGGAAATATTCAGCCATTGTTAAACCAGTTAAGGCAACACGTTGACGTGCACCAGGTGGTTCGTTCATTTGTCCGAATACCATCGCTGTTTTCTTGATAACGCCAGAATCGCTCATTTCATGGTATAAGTCGTTACCTTCACGAGTACGCTCACCTACACCAGCGAATACTGAGATACCGCCGTGCTCTTGTGCGATGTTGTTAATTAATTCTTGAATTAATACAGTTTTACCTACACCTGCACCACCGAATAGACCGATTTTACCACCTTTGATATAAGGAGCTAATAAGTCTACTACTTTGATACCAGTTTCAAGGATTTCTACTTTTGTAGTTAATTCTTCAAATTTAGGTGCTTGACGGTGAATTGGGTCACGACGTACGTCTTCTCCAAGTTCTTCGTTTAAGTCAATGTTGTCACCTAATACATTGAATACGCGTCCTAATGTAGCGTCACCAACTGGAACCGAAATTGGTTTACCTGTGTTAACTGCTTCCATTCCACGTACTAATCCATCAGTTGAAGCCATTGCAACTGTACGAACAGTATCGTCACCTAAGTGAAGAGCAACTTCTAATGTTAAATCAATGTTTACTTCGTTTGCGTCGCCCGCTTCTTTACGAACACGTAACGCATTATATATTTGTGGTAATTGGCCGTTTTCGAACTTTACGTCTACAACCGGTCCTAATACCTGAGTAATAATACCATTGCTCATCGCTTTTCCTCCTAGCATTGTTTCATTAAAAGCCGATCAATTTATATAGCCGTCGTAAGCAGATTAGCCAAGTGCTGCTGCTCCACCGACGATTTCAGTAATTTCTTGTGTAATTGCTGCTTGACGCGCACGGTTATAGTGAAGAGTAAGCTTACTAATAACTTCTTTCGCGTTATCAGTTGCACTTTTCATCGCTGTCATACGTGAAGCGTGTTCACTAGCCTTACTGTCTAATAATGCACCAAAGATTAAGCTTTCTGCATATTGAGGCAGTAAAACTTCTAAGATTTCATCATCAGATGGTTCAAATTCGTAATTAGTTGTTGCCTTACCTGTGTCAATATCTGTTAAAGGTAATAGCTTTTTCTCAGACACCTCTTGAGAAATTTTACTTACGAAATGGTTATATGATAAGTAAAGCTCATCAAAAATGCCGTCAGTGTACATTTGAACTGTACGATTAGCAAATTTTTGAATATCATCGAATGAAGGTTGATCTGGAATTCCAAGAACCTCTTCAACGATTGGGTAACCTAAACGCTTAAAGTAGTCACGTCCAACTCGACCTAGTACAATAATTGCAAATTCATCATTCGATTTATGGCGATCTTTAATTGTATTAGTTACCGCACGTAATACGTTACTATTAAATGCACCAGCTAAACCACGGTCAGAAGTGATGACAATGTAACCAGTCTTTTTAACTGGACGAGTTACTAGCATCGGATGTCTACTGTTTACACCTTTTGCCACGCTACCAACTACCTCTTGCATTTTGTCCATGTAAGGAACAAATTGCTTTGAGTTTTGTTCAGCACGGTTTAATTTCGCAGCAGAAACCATCTCCATCGCTTTTGTGATTTGGCTTGTCTTTTTTGTTGAATTAATTTTTGTTTTTATATCGCGTAATGATGCCACAGGTTTTCACCACCTTTTGGTAAACAGTTAAATGAAGGACGAGCTAGAGCCCGATCCTTCAAATCCAGATATTTAAATCGCCTTCTTATTTAGAAGCAATAAAGTTCTTTTTAAAGCTTGTGATTGCAGCGTCAAGGTCAGCTTCGTTTGGTAATTTACCAGTATCACGAATAGCATCTAAAAGACCTTTAGCGTTAACGTCCATCCAAGCTAACATTTCTTCTTCAAAACGAGTAATGTCTTCAACTGCTACGCTGTCTAAGTGACCACGTGTTAGTGCATATAAAGAAGTTACTTGTTTTTCTACTTTTAAAGGTTTGTGTAAACCTTGTTTAAGGATTTCAACTGTACGAGCACCACGGTTAAGTTTAGCTTGAGTTGCTTTATCTAAGTCAGAACCGAACGCAGCAAATGCTTCAAGCTCACGGAATGACGCTAAGTCAAGACGTAGCGTACCTGCTACTGATTTCATCGCCTTAGTTTGCGCTGAACCACCAACACGTGATACAGAAAGACCTGCATTGATCGCTGGACGTACGCCAGAGAAGAATAAGTCAGACTGTAAGAAGATTTGTCCGTCAGTAATTGAGATTACGTTTGTTGGAATATAAGCTGAGATATCACCAGCTTGTGTTTCGATGAATGGTAATGCAGTTAATGAACCGCCACCTAACTCATCATTTAACTTAGCTGCACGCTCTAATAAGCGAGAGTGTAAGTAGAATACATCCCCTGGATATGCTTCACGACCTGGAGGACGTTTTAATAGTAATGAAAGCTCACGGTAAGCTACCGCTTGTTTTGATAAATCATCGTATACTACTAATACGTGTTTACCATTGTACATAAACTCTTCACCCATAGTTACACCAGCGAAAGGAGCTAAATATAACATTGGAGCTGGAGATGAAGCAGGTGCAGTTACAACGATTGTGTAATCTAAAGCGCCATGCTTACGTAAAGTTTCAACAAGTCCACGAACTGTTGATTCTTTTTGACCGATTGCAACATAGATACAGATCATGTTTTGGTCAGCTTGGTTAAGGATAGTATCGATTGCAACAGCTGTTTTACCAGTTTGACGGTCACCGATGATTAACTCACGTTGTCCACGTCCGATTGGTACAAGAGCGTCGATCGCTTTGATACCTGTTTGTAATGGCTCATGTACTGATTTACGTGCCATTACGCCAGGAGCAGCGTTTTCGATTGGACGAGATTTTGTCGTTTCGATTGGGCCTAAACCATCAACTGGTTGACCTAATGAGTTAACAACACGTCCTACTAATGCTTCACCAACTGGTACTTGCATGATGCGTCCAGTACGACGAACTTCGTCGCCTTCTTTAATGCCTGTGTAAGGTCCTAAGATGATAATACCTACGTTGTTTTCTTCTAAGTTTTGTGCTAGTCCCATAACGCCGTTAGAGAACTCAACTAGCTCTCCAGACATACATTGGTCAAGACCATGAGCACGAGCGATACCGTCACCAACTTGGATAACTGTACCAACATCACTAACTTCTATTTCAGTTTGGTAATTTTCGATTTGCTTTTTAATCAGCGCACTGATTTCTTCAGCTTTGATGCTCATGCATTTCACCCCTATCTACAAACTATTTTGCGATTAATTCACGTTCGATTCGAACAAGTTTATTTTTTAAGCTGCCGTCAAAAATACGGTTTCCAACACGCACTTTGTAACCACCGATTAATGATGGGTCAATTTCGTTTTTCACACGTATTGAATTTTTACCTAATTTAGAAGCGAATAACGCTCCAATTTTCTCTAGTTCTTCAGAAGACAATGCCGTTACAGAGTAAACTGTTGCATCTGCAATATTACGAGTTTCATTCGCAATTTTTACATACTCAGTTACTAAATTAGAAATAGTGCTTAAGCGTTGGCGATCAACTAATAAACAAACTAGATTTAATACCGTTTCAGAAATTGAAGCAAATGTGTCATTTAAGACAGACTTTTTGCTTTCTTTTGTGATTCCAGGATGTTGTAAAAACTTATTTAATTCTAAGTTTTCTACGTATTCCTTTTTCACTACTTGTAAATCATGTTCAACAGTTTCTACTAAATTTTGTTCAGTAGCTAATTCAAAAAGAGCGTTTGCGTAGCGTTTTGCAACTAATTCGTTACTCATTTAGCTTCGCCTACTTCTTTAAGATATTGATCAAAAATAGCAGATTGGTCTTCAGACTTCACTTCTTTTTCAAGTACTTTAGAAGCAATTAATACAGATAATGAAGCAACTTGTTGTTGAACTGATTGTACTGCAAGCTCTTTTTCACGAGTAATTTCACGTTTAGCGCTTTCTTTCAAGTTTTCAGCTTCTGCTTTTGCTGCTGCAACGATTTCTTCACGTTGTACATCAGCTTGCTTTCTAGCTTTCTCAAGAAGCTCGCGAGCTTCTGTACGAGCAGCAACTAACTCTTGCTTTTGCTCTTCAACTAGTTTCATTGCATCTGCGTTGTTTTTCTCAGCTGAATCTAATTGATTAGCGATGTGATCTTCACGTTGTTTCATAATTCCCATTACAGGTCCTAATGCATACTTTTTCAGAAGAGCAAGTAAAATTAGAAATATTACTAATTGAAACACGACATTGCCCCAAGGTACACCATGTCCTGCCTCAGCTAATACGAATTGTGATCCGTTTAACACAAGCTTTCACTCCCTTCAAGGGTTGTATTTATTTATTTTTTATAACATAGCCCTAATCTCTTACCGACTTGGACTTAACTTTCAAAAGGAATCCTTCAAAACTGAGTGTCATAAAGGAATGGCGAAGTAAATGTGAACACAAACTTCGCCATTTTTTTAATAATTTGTATGATCTTAAGCTTTACCAAATGCCATGAATGCGATAACTACTGCGATGATTGGAAGTGCCTCAACTAATGCAACCCCGATGAACATTAAAGCTTGAAGAGTTGAACGTAATTCTGGTTGACGAGCAACACCTTCTACTGTACGTGATACAATTAAACCGTTACCAATACCTGCACCTAGTGCACCTAAACCTATTGCGATTGCCGCTGCTATTAAAGCCATTTTAAATTTCCTCCTTCTTAATCATAAGAAATATATTTTTTATAATAATTTTAATCTAACTACCAAATTCAAGTGAGCTGCTTAATGCTCGTCCGCCACTTTATGTGACAAGTACACCATCGTTAACATTACGAAGATAAACGCTTGGATTGAACCAACAAATACAGAGAATCCTTGCCAAACAATCATCGGTATTGCTGCCGCGATTGTCCAAATCACACCTGCACCTACACTATCCGCATATGCATGTGTACCCATTGTTGCAAGTAAACCTAATAATACTTCCCCTGCGTAAATGTTACCGTAAAGTCGAAGACCTAGCGTTAATGTGTTCGCTAATTCTTCAATAATTTTTAATGGAAACAAGAATCCCATCGGCTGGAAAAACCCTTTTCCGTAAGCCTTAAAGCCTCTCATTTTAATACCATAATAATGTGATAAACCAACTATAAAGATTGCTAATGATAAAGTAATGACTGGGTCTGATGTAGGTGATTTCCAAACTGAGCTTCCATCGATCGAGATATCGAACGGTAGACCTAACATATTTGAAACAAATATGTACATAAGTAATGTCACACCTAGTGTAAGGAAGCGACCACCAGTTTCCCAATCCATTGTACTGTTGATAAGGCCTTTAACGAAGTCAATAATCCACTCAAAAAAGTTTTGTTTTCCTGACGGACGTATTTGTAGACTTCTAGAGCATGTAACTGCGATGATAAAGACGATTACTGCAGCAATGGTTGTCATTAGAACATTTGTATACGTAAAATCTAAACCAATAAAATTAAAACCTTTAGCTTCGTGTTCCAATTTATTCACCTCTCTTCCTTGCAAAAGACGTTTGATGTATTGCAAAATGTATCATAATGACAAGATGTCCTGTCATTAGTCCCGCAGTTAGTGCCGGTATGCTCACAAAGTTTTCATACCGAAGCGCGATGACCATTGTTAGAGCCACCGCTGAAAGACAAATTACAGTACCTAAAGATCGAACTTTTTGTTGCTTTAAAACTCGGTCAAAGAAGGTATTTATCTTTCTGTGTAGAATCCATATACAATAAAAGCTAGTTACGGTTCCGAGAATATAACCTGTGAAAATCGTTTTATAGTCGGTAAAAGCCCAACCTAAAACGGATAAAGCAATAATATACAACATATCTCGTACAAAGCGTTTTAATTGTTCTTTTTGCATAACTAGTCCCCTGGTGTAAATTGTTTAACTATTTTGAGCGTGCCATAAATGCCAGTAAAAAGACCTAACAATAAAAATATGATCATAAATACTGGTACTGGCCATTTAAAAAATGAATCAATCCATCTTCCTAGAAAGATTCCAATGAGAATAGAACCGACAAGTTGAGCTAAAATTGAAGACATGAGTGTCATTGCTTTAAGAGGATGTTGATTGTTTTTTTTCATACAAAATCCCTCCATGTCAATTTTCATTCTCAAAAAATTGCCAAAAGTCTTATCATGGTTTATTCTACAACAATTGTGTCCTAAAATCTCTAAACATTGAAAACGTTCACAAATTGTTCACAAAACGTTCAAAAAATTTTAATAACATAGTATTTACATGTAATGAAAACCCTTTTAAACATTCATGTTAAGCATACAATATGTTACAAAAAAGTGTCAATTACCTAAATTAAAAAACTATTAAAAATTACTTACCAATTTTTAGTCTTCTACGTAAATCTTCGCGACATTAACGTATGATTCAGTTGCACTTTCATATTGTTTACGTTTATAGAATATTACAAACTTATAAATACCATTTTTAGGAAATTCCTTTAAAACTAATTCTTTTTTGATAATCCCCCTCTTACTATTTTTCTGTTCATCAATTACTCCTAATAAACGAAATGTTTCTGATTCGAAAACGGCGATCTTGTATTCCTCAACTTTACTTGGTAAATACAATTCATATTTGTAACGATTTTTACCTTTAACTCTTCCAAAGTGAAATCCCATTACTGAAGGAAAATTTGGTTCTCCTTGTAGTAATAAAAACGGCATTCTTAACTTCTCTTCATCGTTTGTGTTAAATGTAATCGCCCCATCGTAAAAGCCATCCTTTAAAATCTTTGTATTAACTGTAGCGCTTAAAGTTATCTTTTTACTTGTGCGAGCTGGTATTGTAAAAGGCTTTGGTATTACCCATTGTATTCCAGTTGCCGGTTGATTATTTATAGTTGTAATTTGTTTTGGCGCATTTGATTTGTTTGAAATTCTTACGACAAAATCTTTCTTTACTAATCCATCTGTTTTTTTAGTTACTCCGAAAGATAGTGACATTGGAAATAAAGTCGTTTCTGTCTCTAAAGCTTTTTCTATATCTAATCTTCCAGCTCCTTGTTCGTACGCATGATACAACTTTTTATTATTCTTATATAATGGTGTTGCCGTATTAACAAGTACACTTTTTAAATCATCCATACTCCAATCAGGATGCAATTGTTTTAATAAAGCAGCTGCTCCAGCAACATGTGGACTTGCCATACTCGTTCCTTGAAGTGCTAAATAACCGCCTGGAATTGTACTTTTTATTTGTACACCCGGTGCTAACAAATCCGGCTTCATTTGCCAAGTACCAGTTACAGGTCCTCTAGAGCTAAAATCTGCTAGAACATCCACCTTTTTTTCACTTCCGCTTTTAGCTTCTACCTTGCCTTTTTCGATGATTTTTTTAATCATTAAACCATCTTTTCTTGAAATAGTAGCTGAAGGAATCGTAAGCTTTCCTTTGATTTGGCCGATGAAATTTCCATCAACATTGTTATAAACAATTACAGCCTTCGCTCCGGCATCTTGAGCATTTTTCACTTTATCAGTAAACGTAAGCTTACCTCTTTCTAATAAGACGATCTTATCTTTAACTCTTTTAAGCTCACTTTTTTCTCCATATTTTTTAAATACGAATCGGCCATTTAACCCTTTACCCCATTTAACCGAGCCAATCATAGGACTAATAATCGTTTCTTTATTTTTCACATGGATTGACGGGAAAAGTACAGGTGGATAGCTCGCGCCAACTGTTAAAGCTTTTGAAGCTGTAGCGGGTGAACCAACAGTCCATAATCCTGGTCCAGAGTTACCAGCAGCAGTAATTGCTAATACACCTTTTTCTACAGCTTTATCTAGAGCAATACTCGTAGGCCAATCCGGTCCATTTACATCATTTCCTAATGATAAATTTATAATATCTACCTTATCCTTCACTGCTCGCTCAATCGCTGCCATAACAGTCTCAGAAGTACCAACACCACCAGGACCTAGTGCACGATAAGCATAGATTGTCGCTTTTGGTGCGACGCCTTTTCTTTTCCCATTTGCTGCGATTACGCCGGCCACATGTGTACCGTGAAACGTACTCTTTTCTTCAAGCTTCGTTTCCATCGGATCCTTATCTAAGTCGATTGTGTCATATCCCCCACCGTAGTTCGATCTCAAATCTGGATGTTTGTAATCAACCCCAGTATCAATGATCCCTACTTTAACACCCTCGCCAGTAATCTTTCTTCCCCTTTTGTCCTTATAAAGCTGAGCTTCATCGGCCCCTATAAAAGGGATACTATCTTCTAAATGAGCTCTATAAATTGTTACAAAATGCATATCTTGTACTAGTGGCAACTTAGCTAACTGTGATAGCTCTTCAAGAGAACCTGACACAGAAAGACCATAATAAGTTTCAGTATATTGTTGTCTTATTTTTACATTTGGGAAGCGTTCCCCAATATATTTTAATGCTTGTGTGATCATGCCATCTTTAATTGAAATTAAGGCTACTTGTTTTTGCTCTTCATGTGCATTTACAGCATAATTTTTAAACGGTATCAGCAAAAAAACTAAACAAATCATTATTTTAAGAAAGTAATTTTTCATTCAAGTTTGGTTCTCCTTTATATAGATATTTTTCTTTTTAGCTTTCTCACTAATCGTCCAATCATGTATATAAAGGTAATTTTCTCTAGAATCTGTAAATTTTTCAAAACGAAAAAAGACTAACTCTAGGTGAAGCAATTAGCTCACCAAAGTTAGTCTTTTCTTTATGAATAATCATTAATTTTTTAATTCAGGTTGGTTAAATAAGTTAAATCTTTTATTTGTCACAAATGATTTAATTTCATGGATGACAAAATACAGTATAGCAGCACTTAAAACTACAATCCAAACTTTTGAAATCATTGCATCTTGCCAAATTCCTAAAAGCATAAAAAATGCAGGAAGAGTAATTGTAGTCCATGATTGAATCATTGCAACGATTCCTGTATAACGTTCAATTTTCTTTCCTAATACTAATCCAGCAAAGAATAAGTACCATAAATATGCCCACATAACCCATAATAGACCGTTGACAACATCATGGATCATAACAAAATTCACAAATGCCCACAGAACAGACATGATTGAAACCCAAAGAGAAAACCATCCTAAACCCGTTCCGTTAAAGTCTTTTAGGTTTGTAAATCCAACATATAAATAAGTAATACCAAAAAAGAAAATACTCGCAGTATTAAATAATTCCCATTTTCCAGCACCTAAGTGCATTAATAGGTAAAAAGGAAAAACAACCTGTATTGTACCAACAAATAAATTTAATAAAGCTGCACTTTTGGCATTCGCTTTATTTAATAAAACAAGACTATTTAAAAATAGAGTTGCGCCAGATAAAAGCAAACCTACAGTTCCCATAGTGAAATGTTAAAAAGAAAATTGTTCAAGATTAACTTTTTAACTCAACCCTCCTAGATTAAGATTAGAAAAAAAATACAAGCGCTTGATCGAAGTCAAACGCTTGAATTAAATTAATTTAAAACGATACCAACGATAATAGCTGTTAAAACACTTACTAATGTTGCACCAAATAATAATTTTAAACCGAAACGAGCTACCGCATTACCTTGTTTTTCATGTAATCCTTTAACTGCTCCAGCAATAATACCAATAGATGAGAAGTTAGCAAATGATACAAGGAATACTGAAACAATTCCTAATGTACGAGCTGAGAAGTGTTTACTTGCTTTCCCTAAATCCATCATCGCTACGAACTCATTTGAGACAAGCTTAGTCGCCATAATGCTACCTGCATCCACTGCTTCTTTAAATGGTACACCCATAATAAATGCGAATGGAGCAAAAACATATCCTAAAATTCCTTGGAATGAGATTCCAAAAATCATATCAAAAATATTATTGATTGCACCGATTAATGCAACAAAACCAATTAACATTGCTGCAACGATAATCGCTACTTTGAATCCATCTAAAATATACTCGCCTAGCATTTCGAAGAATGTTTGTTTTTCCTCTTCTTGTACAGTTAAGATATCTTCCTCAGGTGTTACAGTGTAAGGATTGATAATTGATGAAATAATAAATCCACCAAATAAGTTTAAGACAATTGCAGTTACTACATATTTTGGTTCAATCATTGTCATATATGCACCTACGATTGACATAGATACAGTTGACATTGCCGATGCACAAAGTGTATATAAACGATTCTTTGGTAAAAGACCCAGTTGTTTTTTAACTGAAATGAATACTTCAGATTGTCCTAAAATTGCAGAAGCTACCGCATTGTATGACTCTAATTTACCCATTCCATTGATTTTGCTTAAAATTAAACCAATATATTTGATTACGAACGGTAAAATCTTTGTATATTGTAAAATACCAATTAAAGCAGAAATAAATACGATTGGTAATAATACGCCTGTGAAGAAAGGAGCAGCGTTCGCATTGATCATTCCGCCGAATACGAAATTCACACCTTCTGCAGCATATTCTAATAACTTTCCAAAGCCGTTTGAAATTCCTTTAATTAAGAATAAGCCTACTTCAGTATTTAATAGTACGAAAGCTAAAATGATTTGAATAACGACCATGATTACTAATGGACGATATTTAATCTTTTTACGATCACTACTAGCAACGAAAGCCAGACCGAAAACAACTAGTAGTCCAATAAGAGCTATAATATATTTCATGTTTCTCCCCCGAAAATCCAATAAATTTTATTTTTTAATATAAGCGCTTTCAAAACGAACACAACTTTTTTATATTTGTTGGATGTCAGACATCATTTAGAAGTTAGATGTCAGACAAGGATTAGCCTTCTAAATCTTTTGAACTAAATGATCCTGGAAGTAATTCCTTAACCGTTGTTTCAGCAATATCGCCTTTTAAGTTAGTTAAGAATACTTTTGTGTTTTCATCGCTAAATTCTGCGATTACTTGTCTACATGCACCACATGGTGAAATTGGACCTTCAGTGTCTCCTACGATCGCGATTGCTTCAATTTTTGCTGAGGTGTTTCCAGCAGCTACTGCACTAAAGATAGCCGTTCTTTCTGCACAATTTGTTAGCCCATAAGAGGCATTTTCAACATTACAACCTGTGTAAACAGTTTGGTTATTCAATAAAATCGCTGCACCTACTTTAAATTTCGAGTAAGGAGCGTATGCATTTTCACGAGCCTTTAAAGCTTCACTAATTAATGTTTGTGTATTCATATTTATCACCCTTTAACAATTGTTAGGTAATTCATTTATTAAAGTGTGTGAGTTTTGTCTTCGCTTTACCATATTACCAACGGAAGAGCTAAAGAGCAATAACTCACTCACTTTTTTTTATATTAAAATTATTTAGAAATTAATAAGCTGTGTTTGCTTCTTCACCTTGAACGATTTTAACACCTGAACTTGTACCGATTCGGTTAGCACCAGCAGCCACTACGTTTTCTACATCTTTTAAGTTACGAACACCACCAGAAGCTTTAACACCTACGTTTGCTCCAACAGTTTTACGCATTAATGCAACATCTTCTACTGTTGCTCCACCAGTTGAAAATCCTGTAGAAGTTTTTACAAAGTCAGCACCAGCTTTTACTGATAATTCACATGCTCTAACTTTTTCTTCGTCAGTTAAAAGACAAGTTTCAATAATTACTTTTACTAAAGCTTTACCATTAGCTGCTTCTACAACTGAACGAATATCTCTTTCAACTAATACATCATTTTTTTCTTTTAATGCAGAAATATTGATAACCATATCAACTTCTCCAGCACCATTTTCAATTGCATTTTTAGTTTCGAATGCTTTAACTTCTGGAGTATTTGCTCCTAGAGGGAAACCAATTACTGTACAAACTTTTACAGAAGAATCTTTTAATAATTCACTTGCATATGAAACCCAAGTAGGATTAATACAGATAGACGCAAAGCTAAATTCTTTCGCTTCTTTAGCTAATGTTGCAATCTCTTCTTTTTTTGCATCTGCGCGTAATAATGTGTGATCTACTAAACTTGCGTAATTCATATAAATTCGCTCCCTTAATGATTAATTTTTATTTGTTAAAATTGATTTACTAAGAATATGTCTTTACTATAACACCGGCGTGAAATTTTGTAAAACACATTTTGAACTTATGTTCAAGGATAATTTTTCCTGTAATATTAAGATATTCGCCGATTTCCAAAGCCATTTTTACCTAATAATTGAAAACTAGTTGATTTTCTCTTCCCCATTTCCAATTTTTACTTTCTTAATGTACAAAAAAAGAAGCCTTTTTTCAGCTTCCATTTGTTTTCTACTAATTCTTTCTCGTTATCCTTGCTCTAATAATCGCTTTGCAGTAAATTGATCGGTTATCAATACGTTTGCATATTTTCCCATCAACGCACCGTGAATTGCGTTGATTTTTCTTTCTCCACCCGCAACTAATATCGATTTTTCTTTACTTCTTAGTTCATCTAACGCTATGCCGATTGTTCGGCTATCAAGCAGTTTAGAATAAATATTTCCTTCTTTATCAAAAAAGCGAGAGCAAATGTCTCCCACAGCAAATGATTGCAAATCATTTTCTTCTTTTTCATTTAAGTAGCCAACTCTAAATAATAAAGCATCTTTTTTTACTGTTCCAACTGTAAAAATAGCGACATTAGATCGTTTACCTAATTCGATTAAACGGCCAATATGACGATCCCCTTCGACCATTTGCTTTACTTGTGGATTATCAAATATAACTGGCAATGGTAAATATCTTGGAACAGTATTAAATGCTTCAGCAAATAAATTCACTGTTTCAGTTGCATATGTATTCGTTTTAGAGTAACTTACTCCACCGTTTAGTTGAATAATCTCCACACCTTTTACCGGTTTGTTGCTTAGTTTCGTTGCAATATGGTACATAGTAGTCCCCCAAGTTACTCCTACAATATCACCATCATGTACTATATCTACTAATACATCTGCAGCTTTTTTCGTAATTGATTGCAATACCTCGTTATGGTCATCAATTGGTGCATAACAAACTTCAACAGACTCTAAATTATATTTTCTTTTTAATTCTCTTGCTAAATCCTGATTACCTTCAAGAGGATCTATAATTTCAATTCGTACATATCCCAATTCTTTTGCTTGTTGGAGCAATCTTGATACGGTTGGACGAGAGATTCCTAACTTAGTTGCGATCTCTTGTTGACTAAAATCAGAGTCATAATACAATCTTGCTGCATCTATTATTAACCTTTGTTTTTCCAAAGACATTGTTTTAAATCCCCTTTAACTTACCGATCCAATTTTCTCGCTCAAATTTTAATTATTATACCCCTTTTAATTAAAAAAAGCTCTCCTATGATTAGGAAAGCTTTTTAAATGTAATTACTTCGTACCAAATAAACGATCTCCAGCATCGCCAAGGCCCGGTA
Source organism: Arthrobacter citreus (assembly GCA_013200995.1). GTDB lineage: Bacteria > Bacillota > Bacilli > Bacillales > Bacillaceae_G > Gottfriedia. The sequence continues at coordinate 3,567,152 of CP053688.1, forward strand.
CAATATAACCATGATCGTTTAATTTTTCATCAAGAGCAGCTATGTAAATATCTACATCAGGGTGTGCTTTTTGAAGGATTTCAACACCTTCTGGAGCAGCAATTAAGCACATAAACTTAATATTTTTCGCACCACGTGTTTTTAAAGAATTAATTGCTTCAACTGCTGAGCCACCTGTTGCTAGCATTGGATCAATCACAATGAAGTCACGTTCTTCAACATCTGTAGGAAGTTTAACATAATATTCAACCGGTTTTAAAGTCTCAGGGTCACGGTATAATCCAACGTGTCCAACTTTCGCTGCAGGAACTAATTGAAGGAAACCATCAACCATTCCTAAACCAGCACGTAAAATTGGTACAATCCCTAATTTTTTACCAGCAATAACTTTCGATTTTGCAATTGCAACTGGTGTTTCAATTTCCACTTCTTGTAATGGTAAATCGCGTGTAATTTCAAATGCCATTAAGCCTGCAACTTCATCAACCAGTGCGCGAAATTCCTTTGTTCCAGTATCTTTCTTACGAATTAAAGAAACTTTATGTTGAATTAACGGATGATCAAAAACGTATACTTTACTCACTTATATCGCTCCTTGCAAATACTTAGTAATTTCTTATTCTTAAAAAGAATACCGAAAGCGGTTAAATAATTCAAGCCACATCTACAATCAAAGTGAATTAATTTATATCTTTTTTTATTGCGACTTAAAATTTTCCTTTTTTTACTAATCTAGTTGCTATTTTTACCTATTTTCATGAAAAAACTCCCCTTCCTTATGAAAAATCTAGCGGAAGGGAAGTTTTTATTTTTTATAAGATTAAGATGCATTACTTAAATTATTTGTTGAAACTTTTGAAGAGAAAATTTTTCGATTAATAAATTTGCTAATATAGTGATCTAATCCTAGACGTCCTGCATTTGAACCAGCGATGATAATAAAGATTCCTAATAAAACCATTTGTGGGTTTGTGCTAGTAGTACCACTAAACATGAACGCAAAATTCATCATTAAGCCAAAGAACATTGCTGATTTTGTAAAACAACCAAGAATTAGTCCAAGTCCTATTGCGAATTCTCCGATTGGCACTAAAAAGTTAAATAGATCAATGTTTGGTAATGCAAAATTTGTCAGGAAGTCTGCCCACCAGCCTTGTACTGCTGGATGTTCCCCTGTCGCGCTTTTTACTGCAAATCCTAAAAATCCTGATGCATCAAATCCACCAGCTGATAATTTACCCCAGCCTGCATGAATCCACTCATATCCTAAATAAAGACGAATAATAGCTAAGAAACCAGATGCAATTTTATTAGTTCTTAAAAAATTAATAAACATAATTTTTTTGCCTCCGTATAGTTTATTTTTTGTTGTTTACATGAGTTATTGTACTCTATTCCAGCTAACACATGTGAACTATTTCACATGTTTTAATGAACTTTTTGTGAACTACTTCACATAACTTTCCAAAAATAAAGCTATCTTTAGTATACTGCTCATAAGCAGTTCTAAAGATAGCTACTTTATAAATTAAAATGTAGGATATAATTCGTATTTGCTAGATAAAGCATTAACTCGTTTACGAGATGTTTCTAATACTTCTTCATTTTCGTGATCTTTTAAAGTATCAGCAATAATTGATGCGATTTCGTCCATATCTTCTAAAGTAAAGCCTCTTGAAGTTACAGCCGCTGTACCGATACGAATACCACTTGTTACAAATGGGCTTGCTGGATCGAACGGAATTGTATTTTTGTTACATGTAATTCCAACTTCATCCAACACATGTTCAGCAACTTTACCAGTTAACTCTAATGAACGAACGTCAATTAGAATTAAATGATTATCCGTACCACCAGATACTAAATTTAACCCGTTAGATTTTAATCCTTCTGCTAAACGCGCAGCGTTATCAATGATTGCTTGAGCATAATTTTTAAAATCATCTTGTAAAGCTTCACCAAATGCAACTGCTTTTGCTGCAATTACGTGCATTAATGGTCCACCTTGAATTCCAGGGAAAATTGATTTATCAATCGCTTTTGCGTATTCTTCTTTACATAAAATCATACCACCACGTGGGCCGCGTAAAGTTTTATGAGTCGTTGTTGTCACGAAATCAGCGAATGGAACTGGATTTTGGTGATGACCAGTCGCTACTAAACCAGCAATATGAGCCATATCAACCATTAAGTATGCTCCAACTTCATCAGCAATCTCTCTGAATTTTTTAAAGTCAATTGCTCTTGGATAAGCACTAGCACCAGCTACAATTAATTTTGGCTTGTGTAATTTAGCTTTTTCTAATACATCCTCATAGTTGATTACTTGAGATTCTGGGTCTACACCATACTCAACAAAGTTATATTGAACCCCACTGAAGTTTACTGGACTTCCGTGAGTTAAATGACCACCATGTGATAAATTCATTCCTAATACTGTATCACCATGTTTTAAAATAGTGAAATAAACTGCCATATTTGCTTGAGCACCTGAATGAGGTTGAACGTTAACATGTTCCGCTCCGAAAATTTCTTTTGCACGGTCTCTTGCAATGTTTTCTACGATGTCTACATATTCACAACCACCATAGTATCGTTTACTTGGGTAACCTTCAGCATATTTATTTGTTAATACTGAACCTTGGGCTTCCATTACTGCTTCGCTTACAAAGTTTTCAGAAGCAATTAATTCGATTTTAGTACGTTGTCTACCTAGTTCTAACTGCATTGCTTCATACAATGATGGATCTTGCTTTTTTAAATTTTCCACGGCTATATCCCCCTTATTGTAAAACACGAACATTATTAGTATAAATTTACTATATTATTCGATAAAACGAACGAATTCCTTTCTATTTTACCATGTTTTGTATTAAAAATAAAAGACATATCTTTCAATTTACTAACATTTAGCTATTCTATTCTATTAAAAAATATTATTTCAAGTCTTCATCTATTGAATAAACTGCACGTGCTCCACCGATTAACTTTGGACGCGTTTTTGCTGCTGTAATATGTGCTTGTCCAACTTGTTTAATACGCGTTCTTAAAGGAACAGCCACATGCTTTAAATGCATTCCGATCAATGTGTCCCCAATATCAATCCCTGCATCTGCCTTAATATGCTCAACAATAACTGCATGCTCCAAATGTCTAAATGCATACGAAGCAAGGGCACCTCCTGCAGTACGGACTGGTACAACTGTTACCTCATCTAGACGTAAGCTTTTTGCTGTCTTTTTCTGAACTACTAGCGCTCTATTTAAATGTTCACAACATTGAAATGCTAATTGTACACCTGTTTCATCTTGAAAGGCTTTAATTTCATTAAATAAAACCTCTGCTACTTCAATTGTCCCCGATGTACCAATTCTTTGTCCACTTACTTCACTAGTACTACAACCAATTACTAATACATGTTCACTTGTAAAATTTACTTCATCATTCAGTTCATTTAACAATGACTTTATTTGCTTAGCTACTAAATTTTGCTCTTCATTCATTTCTTTTCCTCCTTTCATTTATATCTAGATCTGATAAATACTTATAATTATTACAAAAAAACCGATAATCTTCACAATCGGTTTTGGATTAACGGCTTTTTTTGTTTTTTATAATTTATGAGTTTTTTCGTATTCTGTAATTTTATTTACTCGGTTTTCATGACGTCCGCCTTCAAATTCAGTCAATAACCAAGTTTTCGCAATGTCTCTTGCTAGGCCAGGTCCAATTACACGTTCTCCCATTGCAAGAATATTTGTATTGTTATGCTGACGAGTTGCTTTTGCACTAAACGTATCGTGTGCCAATGCACAACGTATTCCTTCTACTTTATTCGCAGCAATTGACATTCCAATGCCTGTTCCACAAATTAAAATTCCTCGATCCACTTTTCCACTTGCTACTTTTTGAGCTACTGGAAATGCGTAATCTGGGTAGTCTACAGATGTACCACATTCGCAACCATAATCTTCGTATTGAATGCCCATTTCATCCATTAAATTCATAATTTCTTGGCGTATGTTTACTCCACCGTGATCAGATGCTATTGCTACTTTCATTAGGTAACCCCCATATTGACATCATTGTGTAATTTTTTATGTATGACTTGTCTTCCATTTTCTATCTTACACTATTATGTTCATATTGAGGGAATCTAATTAACAACCTTTCATCAAATAAATTATGATTAGTTTGCATTTTGAACGATTTGTTTTACTAATTCTTCTAATTCGTTCAATGTATGTTCATAAATTGATAATGATCCTCCGTATGGATCAGAAATATCTATACTCTGACCATTTATAAATTCATAAAATGTAAATATTTTATCCTTATACTGAGGGAAGTTAGTAATTAGCATTTGTTTATGGCTCGATGTCATTGATAGGACATTCGAAGACCATTCTAATAGTTCTTCATTTACCTGCTGGGACGAATGATTCGCATCAATCCCTTTATTCTTTAACGCCAATATTGCATTTTGAGAAGCAGGAATACCTGGCATTGCAAATACACCTGCAGATTTGACTTGAAACAACTCATTACCATGATGCCTTAGCAGCGCTTCTGCCATAGGGCTTCTACATGTGTTTCCAGTACAAACAAATAATATATTTTTCATTTCTATACCTCACCTTCATTGATCGGAACGTTTTATTTAATCCATTTTACTAAAAAATAAAAGGATGGGGCAATTGTCTCCATCCTTAACGTTTTATAACTTATGTATCTATTAAGAAAAAAATAATAGCTTAATACCGAAAATTAGCAAGAATGAACCACCTAATAGTTCCCCAAATTTACCAAGTTCTTGCTCTACTCTTCGTCCTAAAAATAAACCAGCCCAAGTTAAAATTGTACTAATAATACCAAACAAAATAATTGTTAGCCAAGTTTTAGCGCCGAATGTACCTAAACTAATTCCGACTGAAAAGCTGTCTACACTCACACTAAACGCAAAAATTAGTAAACCGAATCCACTAGGTGAGTACTTATTTTCCTCTTTTCCAAACAATGTAGAATAAATCATATGGAAACCTATTCCTAGTAATAACACTCCACCGAGTAATACAGCATACCGCCCAAATTTATCTGATAGTTCATAACCTATGATCATTCCTAATAAGGGCATTACTACATGAAACAGCCCGATTACAATACCAATATTTATGATCTGTTTAAATTTAAGTTGTATGACACCCATTCCTAATCCAACTGAGAATGCATCTAAACCTAGCGCAGATCCCATAATTGTTAATGTAATCATTTCATCGATTAATGAGCTACTCATGCTTTCCCCCCTAGGACTTGCTATTAAAAGATATGCACGTCCTACAAATCATATGAAGGAAATTAATAAATTTTAATAATAGTGGTGTGGGGTTCAATTTCGAAAAAGGCGAGCAAAATGTGGACTTTGTTGATATAGTTGTGAACTTTGTTGATATAGTGATGATTTTTGTTGATATAATGGTAAATCTCGTTGATATCGTAACGAACTTTGTTGATATATTGTTGAATCTCGTTGATTTCGTGGCGAACTTCTTTGATATTGTATTCAAATCCTTCTCTGAACTTAACACCGATGATTTTTTTGTGTTATTTATGGTTTTACTTTCTATATTTTTGCATTCGGTTGTTTTTCAATCAATTTTATTGTTTTTTCTTCTATTCTTTTATTCTTTCACTCGATTTCTTCATGATTCTCGCTCTTATTTGCAGTTTTCTTGATTTTTATTGCAGTTTTGACTTTTTTATTTGCACTTACTAAAATTCATTTGCAGTTTCAACATTTTTATTTGCACTTCCTCTGACAGCAAAAAAAAATAATAGAAGCCCCCAAGGAGCTTCTATTATTTTTCCTGCACTATCGAATGTCCACAAGCTTTCCACAATCGATTCATGATTGCAATTCCGATTCCTTCGTACGGGAAGGTCTCGCAGTAAATAATATCTACATGTTCATCGTTAAATTTACGAATGCAATCGTATAGCGATGCTGCTACGGTTGATAGCTCATTACGCTTTCCGCACGCGAGTACAACGTCGGCTTCATATTGTGTTACGTTTTCTTCCGTTGTTAAGATCCCGACTCTTTTTCCTTCTTTTTTGGAATTGTGTATAAGTTTGTGCATAAACTCAATGCTTCCGTTTACAAGATGCATTTGAGCGTCTGGGGCATAGTGCTTATATTTCATTCCCGGAGATTTTGGTGCTTCGTTTTCTTTCATAGTTGATGGATCTACTTCTACTGTTGATATGATTTCTTTAATCATTTCTGGCGTAACGCTGCCTGGTCTTAATATTGTAAATATCTCTTGAGAGCAGTCGATCACAGTTGATTCTACCCCTACTCCTGTACTACCACCATCGACGATTCCTACTATTCGTCCGTTTAAATCTTCAAATACGTGTTTTGCAGAAGTAGGACTAGGTTTTCCTGATGTATTTGCACTTGGTGCAGCTATTGGTAAATTACATGATTCAATTAATGCTAAAGCGACTGGGTGATCTGGCATTCTTACACCAACTGTGGATAAACCTGCCGTTACATATTTTGAGACATTTTTTTTGCTTTTTAATATTAAAGTTAATGGTCCTGGCCAAAAAGCATCCATTAATTTTTTTGCATCTGCTGGAATGTCTTCTACTAGACTGTCTAATTGTTCTTCGTTAGCAATGTGTACAATAAGTGGATTGTCACTTGGTCTACCTTTAGCCTCGAAAATTCGTTGGACTGCTTCATCTGATAGAGCATTTGCCCCTAGTCCATAAACTGTTTCTGTCGGAAATGCGACAACTTGACCTAACTGTAAATTTTTAGCTGCATCCACAATCTGTGGGTAAACTTCTACTTTATTCACAGGATTATCCACATACCATATTTTAGTTTCCATACGTAGCACCTCTCTTTAGAGTGAATAATAGTGTATATTTTACAAATTTAGACATGATCCAAAGAATGAAAAGCAAGTTTTATCCACAAATTGTGGACAAAACTTGCTAATTTGTGGATAACTTTGTGTATAGTTCTTTTTGGTAAACTAACACTTCTTCATTTGTAATAGTAGTTTGATAATGATTCATTTCTTTAATCCTGTCCGACACATCATCCCTGTCCACCTGCCCGAAACCAAGTAAAAGGAATAAGTCTTGAACAACATGCTGCCTTGTTAATAAATATACTTTATTAATCATTTCCTCTTTTAGTTTATCAAGAACACTTTGTAAAAAGAGTACCATATGCTGTGAATAAATGGTAGGCGCAACTACCAGTGATCTTAATAATGCTTCTTCTCCATCTTGTTCATACCCAATAACTGCTTGTGCTTTCCCGAAGTCATCTTCCATTATGAAAAAAGATTCTTGTTGTTCCTCTAGCCCATTTGTAGATAATCCTGCTTGTCCTAGAAATGAAAAAATTGTTTCGAAATCTTCTTGAATAGCTGATCTTATTTTCATAAAAAAACCTCCCTAATATGCTTGTAATACTTTATGCACATAGGGAGATTGCTAGAACTAAAATAAGTTTTTAAACATTTGTACGAAGAAGCTTTCAACTTTTATATCGCTTTTTGGCTCATCAGTAGGCAGTGTAGATGCTACAACAGCTTCACCGCTATTAGATTCAGCTTCATCTTCTATTTGTAAATCATTACTATGTTTAAACGAACCATCATCATCACTTAAACGTGTTATATCATCATTCTTTGTAGGTTCGTTTTTAGGCTCATCTTCTATTTTCGTTTCTTTATCAACTTTTTGCTGAGCTTGAAGTGTATCTTTGTTTAATGTTGCGTCACCATTTGAAAAATCTAGAAAGCATAAAGGCGGGAACAATACGCACCACCAGTTCGCTCCTTGACCTGCACCAAGTTTAATTAGTACAGCTTCGTAATCTCCAGCAGGATATAAGAAACTTCCATATAGTTTTGTAGGGAATTTAACTTTTTTAGAGAAAGTAATTGTAAATGATTGATTAGAGCCTTCTTCTTTAATAACGCGTGCAACTGTTTTTTGTAAGTCTGGAATATGGCTTTTAATAACCTTTTGTCCCTCTTCGAAGCTTGTTAAATCTTTTACCCAAGTGCTAATTTGAGCATTAACTTCGTCTCTTACTTTACGCTTAAGAGCTTGGTCTTCACTAGAATCACTATTTGCTAGTATTCTTAATCTTACAGCCTTCTTCGGAATTACGACCATTTCATTGCCTTTCGCATTTGTATCTCGAAGTGGCATTAATACCGATGAGCTGATCAATAATATGATAAATAAAGAAATAATTCTATATGTTAGTTTTGTTTTATTTTTAGTTTTCATTCTCTCCACCATCCCTCTAGGAACAGTGTAGACAAATTATAAGTTTCTTAAACACTAGTATTCTATTTTTTCTGTTGATAAGTATACCGACGATTTCCATTATAGCATGGTCACTTCCCATGGGACTCAGCGTTCCCACATCCCTCTTAGGAGTCGAACTATACTCGATCGTTACTCTAGAATTCTCTCATTTCGTAAAATAGAAGACTTTGAATGGCCACTGTCATTGTATTTTAAGCAAGAGCTTTCTTTATATAATCCATATAGAGCGAAACAATATCAATATCAGATACTGTATATAATGTTCTACTACCTACTACATCTTCAATTTCATTTAAGATTAGTTGATTGTTCGCATCGAACAAGAAGTCAATTCCAACGAAGTCGAAATCAAAGTGGTCTACTATTTTTTGAATGAGTTCTTTTTCATTTTGGGAAAGTTCATATAGTATCGCACCTCCACCTAATGAATAATTAGCTCGAAAGTCCTTTTCTGAATATCTTAAAACAGCTGCTATTATCTCTTTACCGATAATAAAAACTCTTAAGTCCTTGCCTAATTGCTCTGCAACACTTTGAATTAATAATTCATCGAAATTTGAGTTCTGTACTGTTTCCAAAAGTTCTTCTTGGTTATTGATAAGAAATACTTCGCTACCCCCTCTTCCTATGCAATTTTTAAGTACACAAGGGAACTGAATTGTGTCGATTGCTTTTACAATTGTATTTTTATTACAATACAGTGTGTCTAGCATAGGAATTCCCAAGTTGGCAAGCTTCTGATGAGTTAAAAACTTGTGATTGGCCATTGATGAAATCGCATGGTTATTGAAAACTCTTATTCCCATTTCTTCAAAGTGGGAGGATAGCATTTGTGATATTGCTCTCATTATAATAAAGGCCGGTTTACTTATTTCTTTACCTTGGTAGAAAAGTGCATTCACACCATTTCGAATACCAATTACAAGATCTTCCGTATAAAGTAACTTTAGCTCAAATCCATTTTCCAGTGCTCCACTTATTAACCAGTCGATATACGATTTATTTCGGTCTGCATCCGCTTCTGAATAGATTAGCCAGCCAGTCATACGTTTTTCTCCAAGTCTTCAATAATATAATCGATTATATATTTGGTTGTATCCACATCTGTGCATAGATAAATATTTTTAAAATGCGCATTTGAGTTCACTTCACATAAATATGTTTTTCCGTCTTCTCCAAATAATAAGTCAATCCCTGCAAAATCAGCTTTTAAAATTTCAGAGCATTTTAGCGCTAGGTTAATCTGCTCTTCTGTTGGCTCATATTTGTACATTTTTCCACCGTTTGTAACGTTCGCACGGAAGTCTGATTCTGATTTTCTTAGCACAGACGTTACTACTTGTTTTCCTACTACTTGAATACGAATGTCAGTACCTCTACTTGACTCTATGAATTCTTGGTAAATATGAGGTACATGTTTAAGCTCTTCTACCTTTATGAAAAAATCTTCTCTGTTCTCAACTAAATAAACTTGTCTACCAAATGAACCAAATGATTCTTTTATTATTAATGGGAAACCTAGTTCCTTGATTACTTCTTCATAAAAATCAAAATTTGTTATATCACAATTCGGAAATAAGAGTGGTGCAGTAATCGTTTTTGGCATTGGGATATTGAAGTTTGATAATTCCTGAAAAGTTAAAGCTTTATCATCACAGACTTCGATGGTCTTAGCGGAATTATATAATTTAAGTCCCATATTTTCTAAATGCCTAGCTAAATGAACATCCTTGTCCCAAAAGATAACAAAATCAGGCTTTTGGTTCGCGTATTTCCCTTTTAAAATTGCTTGGCCTTTTTCGATTACTGGAACGAGTTCATAATGTTTAACTAAAGTGACATCAATGCCTTTAGTGGTTGCAGTATCTCGTAACCATTCGAAAAGTTCGGTAAATTTTGTAGCTGTAATATGACCATTAAACACAATCCAACCATTAAACTTTTTCATTCTACTATCTTCTTTCATTAAGTTTTTTTGATTAAAATTCCTTATCTTTTTCAACTTTATCATATAAAAAAAGAATCGCAATACATTGATTTTTTACTGTTCAATGTATTACGATTCTTTATTAGCCATTTAACATATATACCATTCGGTCTTTGCCATTTATATCGAAAACAACTTCAACAGCCGCACCCGGAAAAGCTTTTCTTAAGATGTCCGCAACTGGCTCACCTTGGTTTACACCAACCTCAAATGCAACAAGAGACTTTTCTTTTAATACTTTAGGTAAGTCATTTGCAAAACGGCGGTAAAAATCTAGACCGTCTTCACCACCCACTAAAGCACGGTATGGCTCATGATTTTTAACAACATCATCTAATCCTAACCAATCCTCATGAGGAATATAAGGTGGATTTGATACAACAATATCAACCTTCTTATTTTCTTCAATAAAGTAATTAAGTAAATCATTATGAATAAAATGAACTTTCGCATGTAACTCTTGTGCATTTCGTTTAGCTACTTGAATAGATTCAGCTGCAATATCAACAGTGTGAACAGTAAGTTGAATACTCTCAAGAGCAAGTGAGATTGCAATTGCTCCACTACCTGTACCTACATCAACTAGTTCAAGTCGCTCGGTATTGTTCCAATGTTTTTGAATACGTTGTAGAACCCCTTCTACTAATTCTTCTGTTTCCGGTCGAGGAATTAGGACTTCCTCATTAACGAAGAATTTATGACCATAAAAATACTCATATCCAATCAAATATTGTATTGGCTGGCCTTCAATATGCTTATTAATAAAATCCTGAAATTGTGTCCACTGACTGTCTTCTAAATCTTCTCTCATATTCAACAGCAATTCCGTTCGATTGCAGTCTAATATATGTTTTAATGCAATTTCACCCACATTTTCATCGCGACCGTGTTCTTGTAAAAAAGAAGAAGCCCATTTTAGGGCTTCATATATCTTTGTCGTCATTATTGACTTTGTTCCATTCGTTTCGCTTGGTCATCCATAATTAATGCATTAATAATTTCGTCGATTTTACCTTCAACGATTTGATCAAGCTTTTGAATTGTTAATCCAATTCGATGGTCAGTTACACGGTTTTGTGGGAAGTTATAAGTACGGATACGTTCAGAGCGGTCACCCGTCCCTACAGCCTGCTTACGGTTTTGATCATATTCAGCTTGAACTTCTCTTTGGAATTTATCATAAACCCTAGCGCGAAGAACCTTCATCGCTTTTTCTTTATTCTTAATCTGTGATTTTTCGTCCTGACATGATACAACTGTATTCGTAGGAATATGTGTTAAACGAACAGCAGACATCGTTGTATTTACCGATTGTCCACCAGGTCCACTTGAAGCAAATGTATCAACACGAATATCTTTGTCATGAATTTCAATTTCAACTTCTTCAGCTTCAGGTAAAACAGCTACTGTTGCAGTTGAAGTATGAATTCTACCACCTGATTCTGTTTCAGGAACACGTTGAACACGGTGAGCACCATTTTCAAATTTTAATTTTGAGTATGCACCTTTACCGTTTATCATAAAGATAACCTCTTTAAAGCCACCTAGCTCTGTATAGTTACCTTCAATGATTTCAGTTTTCCATCCATTTACCTCAGCGTAACGGCTGTACATACGGTATAAAGTAGAAGCGAATAATGCAGCCTCGTCTCCTCCTGCTGCACCACGAATCTCAACGATAACGTTTTTATCATCATTAGGATCCTTTGGAATTAAAAGGATTTTTAATTGCTCTTCTAGCTCTTTTGATTCGTTCTCTAATTCGTTTAACTCTTCTTTTACCATTTCTTTCATATCAGCATCAAGCTTCTCTTCAAGCATAGCTTTTGCATCTTGGATTTGCTCTTTAACTGATTTGTATTGACGGTAAGCATCAACCGTTTCTTGAATATCAGATTGTTCTTTTGAGTATTCACGTAATTTTTTTGAGTCATTTAAAATTTCAGGGTCACTAAGTAAATCGTTTAATCTATCATAGCGATCCTCTACTGCTTGTAATCGATCAAACATAATTTTCACCTCGACGTTTTCGTCTTAAATTTTTACTAAATATATATCGAAAGAAGCGATACAAAATCGCTTCTTTAATTCTAATTGCCTGATAAATGCGTTATTGCGCAGTCTATCCACAACTCTTAGTATATGGTCTTAATAGCTAATTTTCAACCTACAGCCAATTAATCATTTTGATTTTGAAGAGCAGGTTGAATTGTTTTAGTTGGTACCTCGTGGCAATGGCGACATCTTGGTTCGTATGATTCAGACGCACCTACTAAAATGATAGGGTCTTCAAATAAAGCTGGTTTACCATTTATTAATCTTTGAGTTCTACTTGCTGGTGAGCCGCACGTTGCACAAACCGCGTTTAGTTTTGTTACATGTTCGGCAATCGATAATATTTCAGGTACCTTTCCGAATGGCAACCCTCTGAAGTCTTGATCTAATCCCGCACAAATAACTCTTTTTCCTGAGTTCGCAAGTTGTTGAACTATATTTACGATTTCATCATCAAAGAATTGAATCTCGTCGATTGCAACTACTTCAACTTCTTCGGTTACGTATTTTAGGATGTGTGATGAGTGTGTTACTGCGTAAGCAGGTACTTTCATACCCGTGTGAGACACCACTTCTACTTCACTGTATCGATTATCAATTGATGGTTTGAATGTAACACAACTCTGCCTTGCAAATTGTGTACGACGAACGCGGCGAATTAGTTCCTCTGATTTTCCAGAAAACATACTTCCGCAAATCATTTCAATCCAACCATTTTTTTTCATCATAAAGAACATTATGTGTCTCACCTTTCTATATCAGTACAAAGACTATTTTATTTATTTTAAGCTATTATAAAACGCTAGAAAATTCAGCATTATTGTTTGTGTAAGTATCTTTTCTATCTATATAAAAATTCATTATATTGAATTATACTTCTATGATATTTGACTATAAATGCGTAAAAAAAGCAGGCAAAGTAGCAATAACTCGCCTGCTTTTCATCAATATTACTTAAGGCCGTATTTTTTGTTGAAACGTTCAACACGTCCTGCAGCGTTAGCAAATTTCTGACGACCAGTGTAGAATGGGTGTGAATCAGAAGAAACCTCAACTTTGATTAAAGGGTAAGTTTCGCCATCTTCCCACTCGATTGTTTCGTTAGAATATTTTGTTGATCCGCTTAAGAATTTGAAACCAGTGTTAATATCCATAAACACTACTTTCTTGTAATTAGGATGAATATTCGCTTTCATGTTTTTCATCTCCTTCCGCCCTGAAATCCTTGAAATCAGAGTTATAAGAAACTATGTGTATACCACATAATTTACATTTCACATACAAATGAAATTATAGCAACTAACCCGGGAGATTGCAACCCACTATTTTCTCTTACAGGTTGCTTATATCTTCCAACTATTTATGAGAGACAGGTGTCTTTCTACTTTCTTCGGTCATCGTATTGAAGAACTCTTCATTTGTTTTCGTTTGACGAAGCATTCTGAAATAACGTTCAACAAAGTCTGGAATATCTGACATTGTTTTTCTCATTAACCATAGCTTGTCCAGATGATCTTTTGGTATTAATAAATCTTCTTTACGTGTTCCAGAACGACGAATGTCAATCGCAGGGAAAATACGACGTTCAGCTAATGAACGATCAAGATGAAGCTCCATATTTCCAGTTCCTTTGAATTCTTCATAAATAACATCGTCCATACGAGAACCTGTATCGATTAAAGCTGTAGCTAAAATCGTTAAGCTACCGCCTTCTTCAATGTTTCGCGCAGCACCAAAGAATCGTTTTGGTCTATGGAATGCAGCAGGGTCAATACCACCTGATAATGTACGACCGCTCGGTGGAATAACTAAGTTGTATGCACGAGCAAGTCTAGTTATACTATCCATTAAAATAATGACATCTTTCTTATGCTCTACTAGTCTCATAGCACGCTCTAATACTAATTCAGCAACTTTAATATGACTATCTGGAGTCTCATCGAAAGTTGAACTAACAACATCTCCTTTTACAGAACGTTCGATATCCGTTACCTCTTCTGGTCGCTCGTCGATTAGTAATACAATTAGTTCTGCTTCTGGGTGATTTGTTGTTATGCTGTTTGCAACTTCTTTTAATAATTCTGTTTTACCTGCTTTTGGAGGGGCTACAATTAAACCACGTTGACCAAATCCTACTGGAGCAATCATATCGATGATTCTTGTTGAAAACTTAGCAGGTGATGTTTCAAGCTTCATTTGTCGATTAGGATACAATGCAGTAAGTCCTGGGAAGTGAACGCGTTCTTTCGCATTCTCAGGGTCATCTCCATTTACTGCTTCTACTTGAAGTAGACCAAAGTATCTTTCATTCTCTTTTGGAGGACGTACTTTACCAGAAACTTTATCTCCGTTTCGCATATCAAAACGACGAATTTGAGATGCAGAAATGTAGATATCCTCTGAGCTTGGTGAATAATTGATTGGACGTAAGAATCCATATCCTTCTGAAGGGATAATTTCTAGTACACCTTCCATGAACATTAATCCATCTTTTTCAGCTTGCGCTTTTAAGATTGCAAAAATAAGTTCTTTTTTCGTTAATTTACTGTAGTACGAAATTTTCATTACTTTTGCATGTTCATACAAATCTTTTAATTTCATGCTTTCTAATGCAGAGATTGTTAAACTCATATAACACCACTCTTTACTTTTTTTCGTTCAAATTAGGGTTTTTCTTAATTCGGAAGGTTATTTAGAAGGTTTTAAGAAGGAAACTTACATAAAGTATTACTCTTTAGTGTAACCTTTTCCCCTAAAAATATTCTAAGTAATTAGAATTAATAGGATTACTATCTATTGAGATTATAATTCGAAAGAGTTTTTTATGCCAACTATTTTTCGACTGAACTATTTAATGACTCTTTCCTTTGGGAAATAAAGGAAAGAGCCATTATTTTAATACACTATTATTTAAATTTTTTAGACTGTTGACGAAGATTTCTGATGATCGGTTAATGCAACATTAACCATAAGAATCTTCTACTTTTTTGCTCTAATTATTTAATTACTAGGTTAGGTTTTTTGTTTAAACTGTGACGTCCATCAACAAAACGAACAGTTCCTGATTTAGCACGCATAACTAATGAATGTGTAGTTCCTACATTGCCTTTGTATTGAACACCTTTTAATAATTCTCCATCAGTTACTCCAGTAGCAGCAAAAATTGCGTCATCACCTTTAACTAAATCGTCCATGTATAATACACGGTTTGGATCTTCGATGCCCATATGTTTGCAACGTTCGATCTCTTCTTCGTTTTGAGGTAATAACTTTCCTTGAAGTTCGCCACCTAAGCATTTTAAAGCTACTGCAGCGATTACTCCTTCTGGTGCTCCACCGCTACCGAATAAAATATCAACACCTGTGTGATCAAAAGCTGTATTAATTGCACCAGCTACATCACCATCATTGATTAATTTAATTCGAGCACCTGCAGAACGAATTTCTTCAATTAATTTCGCGTGACGCTCTCTATTTAACACTGTTGCAACGACTTCGTTTATGTTTTTTCCTTTTGCTTCTGCTACAGCTGTTAAGTTTTCAAGAACAGATGCATTTATATCAACTTTACCTACAGCTTCAGGTCCTACTGCGATTTTCTCCATATACATATCAGGAGCATGTAATAAGTTTCCATGATCAGCTATAGCAATAACAGCTAAAGCATTCCAGCCACCAGATGCTACGATATTTGTTCCTTCAAGTGGATCAACTGCTACATCTACTCTTGGACCATAACCATTACCAAGTTTCTCGCCGATATAAAGCATTGGAGCCTCATCCATTTCCCCTTCTCCAATTACAACAGTCCCCTTCATAGGAATCGTGTCAAACACATCACGCATTGCTGTTGTAGCAGCATCATCTGCTTCATCCTTTTTGCCTAAACCCATCCATTTTGCTGATGCAAGTGCTGCCGCCTCAGTAACACGCACTAACTCCATTGATAAACTTCTTTCCATTCAAAACTCCCCCTTTGATGTAAATGAAAACTATCTTATTTATGTTAAACTGGAGTATATAGACATCCAAATTTACGCATTTTTTAATTGTTCAACTTCTTGTTTAGTTAACTGAACACGCCAAACATTTGCTCCTAAGCCTAAAAGCTTTTCAACTAAATCCTCGTATCCTCGATCAACATGCTCCAATCCAGTTAGCTCTGTTTTACCATCTGCAATTAGACCTGCTATAACTAGTGCAGCGCCAGCACGTAAATCACTTGCTTTTACACGACCACCTTGTAACTCAGATGGACCAGAAATAATAGCCGTACTTCCCTCTACTTTAATGGTTGCACTCATTCTTCTAAGTTCATCAATATGTTTAAACCTCGCACCATAAATAGTGTCAGTTATAACGGCTGTCCCATTTGCTTTCGTTAGCAATACAGAAAACGGCTGCTGTAAATCAGTTGGAAAGCCTGGATAAACCAATGTTTTAATATCAACTGATTTCAGTTCTCTATTCGATCCTGTAACGATTATTTGATCGTCATTCGTATCAATATCTATATTCATTTCTCTCATTTTCGCAATAAGTGATTCTAAGTGATGAGGAATAACGTTATCTACAATAACCTTGTCCCCTTCTTGCACAGTTGCAGCTGCTAATATTGTATAAGTCCCTGCTTCAATGCGATCCGGAATAATTGTATGTGTGCAGCCCGATAAAGATTCTACACCATCAATTCGAATAACATCAGTACCAGCACCTTTAATTTTAGCACCCATACTAGTTAATAAAGTCGCAACATCAACAATCTCAGGCTCTTTTGCAGCGTTTTCAATAACTGTTCTACCATTTGCTAAAACTGCCGCTAACATGATATTAATCGTTGCTCCAACACTTACTACATCTAGGTATATACGTGCACCTTTTAATTCTTCTGCTCTTAAATAAATTGCACCTTGCTCATTCGTTACTTTTGCACCTAATGCTTCAAAACCTTTTATATGTTGATCAATAGGTCTTGGTCCAAGATAACATCCACCTGGTAATCCTATAACCGCTTGCTTAAATCTACCTAACATTGCACCCATTAAATAATAAGAAGCGCGCAATTTCTTTACTTTTCCACTTGGAAGTGGCATTGCAACCATATTTGTTGGATCAATCATTATTTTTTCATCAGAAACTTCTACTTGACCTCCAATTTCTTCTAGTAGGTCACAAAGCGTTTGAACATCTGAAATATTAGGAACACCTTCTAGTGTTACCGGTGAGCTAGCTAGTATAGTTGCTGGGATTAATGCAACCGCACTATTTTTGGCACCGCTAACACGAATAGTACCTTTTAAAGGTATACCGCCTTCTAATACAAGCTTTTCCATAGTATACTCCCTTCTAAAATGAGCAGAAGAAAATAGTAGAGAAGTAAAACTTTCAGCTTCTCAACTGTTAAATAGTTTCTACCTATTTTCTCCAAATTTCTACTTCCCTAATCTTAGTTTATACGAGAGGAACAGTCTATTGTAAAGACATTTGCTTAGGAAAATCTCACACGTTTTTTAGTACAACATCTTCAAATTCCATAAAAATTAAGCAATCCCTTTAAATAAAATTTAATTGGTAGAAATAGATATTTAGTAAAGATAATTTTTTTAAAAATCAATTAGTCCTCTACTAATTCTAATCATTATTGTCCAATATCTTCAAGTGTAAATGAAAAAACATATAAATTTATTCCGTTTAACAGCATGGTTAAACAAGAAAACCGTCTAAACATAATTTAGACGGCTTAATTTATTATAATATATCATATTTCAAGCTAAAAAACTTAAAATATTACGCTTTGTTGCTAGTACCGAACTCACGGATTTTACCAGCCACTGTTGCAATAATTGCTTCGCGACCTGGTCCAAGTACTTTACGTGGATCATATTGATTTGCATCATTTGCAACGAAATCACGAACAGCTTTGTTGAAAGCAATTTGGTTCTCAGTGTTTACGTTGATTTTTGCAGTTCCACGAGCGATTGCTTTTTGAATTTGTTCAGTTGGGATTCCTGTTCCACCGTGTAAAACTAATGGTACATTAGTCTCTTTACCAACTTGTTCCATTTCGTCGAAACCTAATTTAGGTTCACCTTTGTATGGTCCATGAACAGAACCTAAAGCTGGAGCTAAGCAGTCAATGCCAGTACGCTCTACAAGTTCTTTACACTCTGCTGGGTCAGCATAAATAATGTCACCAACAACGTGATCTTCTTGTCCACCAACAGTTCCTAATTCAGCTTCAACAGACACGCCATGAGAATGAGCATAGTCTACAACTTTTTTAGTTGTTTCAACATTTTGTTCAAATGGATCATGAGAAGCGTCAATCATAACTGAAGTAAATCCAGCATCAATTGCAGCTTTACAAGCTTCATAGCTTGAACCGTGATCAAGGTGAATTGCTACAGGAACAGTCACTTTTAAATCAATTAGTAAACCTTCAACCATTTTTACAACAGTGTTAAATCCACCCATGTATTTAGCTGCACCTTCAGAGACACCAAGGATTACAGGTGATTGTTCTCTTTCAGCTGCAGTAAGAATAGCAAAAGTCCACTCTAAGTTATTAATATTGTATTGACCAACTGCGTATTTACCTTCTTTTGCTTTATTAAGCATTTCAGTCATAGATACTAAAGGCATTTTAAGCCCTCCTTATACTCTTTTATGAAAATTAATCTGCACCTATAATTGTACTAACAAGAATATAATGCTACAAATCGATCTTTATTATGTAAATTAATAGGTATTTATATCACAACATAAGAATACAAAAAATGAAATGAAAACACAACAAATATCATCTAATGTTCGTATTATCGTAACATATTGGACAATTAAATGGCATTTCTACCTATTTTATCCCTAATTTCCGAAAACGCTTTCAAAATGAGGGTGTAAAATAAAAGCAGATGGTCCGCTACCCATCTGCTTTTTTACTGCTGAGATTGTGGTTGTGAAGTATACTCTCGAACAACCTTCTTAATTTCATCAATATCAAATGGTTTTGGAAAATATTGTAGTGCCCCTAACTTTTTAGCTTCTTCAATAATATCTAGCTCACCATAAGCCGTCATCAAAATGACTTTAATATCTTTATTTATTTCTTTAATACGTTTTAAAATCTCTACTCCGTCCATACCTGGTATTTTCATATCAAGAATAACTAAGTCGGGACAATCCTTCACTACAATATCAATCGCTTGAAAACCATTAGCTGCCTGAAAAACCTCATAGCCTTCTTTTTTGAAAATTTCATGTAAAAGTAAACGTATTCCGTACTGGTCGTCTACAATAAGTAATTTACTTCCCAAAAATAGTACCACCTTTCTAAACCAGATAACGTGCTTAAAAAAATACAAACTTCCCTAAATTTTTACATTCTACCTAAAAATCCATTTTCCTGCATTTTGTTCATAAACTTTACAAAAAATTACTTTTCATAATTTTTTTGTATATACCTAAATTACAGTATAATGGTTAGAACATACTTTTATAAGAGGGAGTATTATTTAATGTTAAAAATTTTTTCGACACAATTGAATGGAGTTTTTCAAAAAGTAGTTAAACAAGAGGAAGTTTTTGAAGATGCTTCACGCTTTCTAGCACAGGCCGTTATTGGTGAAGGAAATGTTTATGTCCACGGCACAAAAGAATTCTACGGCATCGTTTCAGAGGTTACTAATGGTGCTGAGCAAAATGAAGCATTTAAACCTTTATTTGAAAACGGCGAAATTCAATCTCTAACTCCAGTAGATCGAGTACTGTTATTCACAAGACAAACTGATGACCAAGAAGCCATTCTCCTTGCAAATAAACTAGCGGAATCAAATATTGGATTAGTGATTGTCTCTACCTCTATAAACGGTGAAGATCATTTATCTGATCTAGCTGATGTATTTATTAACTATGAATTAACAAGGAAGCTAGTTCCAACTGACGAAGGAGACCGAATCTGCTTTCCTACCTTACTTACAGGTTTATTTATTTACCACTGTCTATTGCTAACGATCAGCGAGATATTAGAAGACTATTAAGCGGTATATAAGAAAATGGACTTTCTTTCATGCTCACAAAAAAACACCCAACAAAATTTTTTATAAATTCTGTTGGGTGTTTTTTATTTTTAAAAGTCTTAGTACTTCTACTCAAACTTTTGACCTATATTTTCATCCCTTACCTTATTTCTGAGCTTGAAGTGATGCTCCTACAAAGTCTCTAAATAATGGTTGTGGTCTGTTTGGACGAGAAATAAATTCTGGGTGGAATTGAGATGCTACAAACCATGGGTGGTTTGGTAACTCAATAATTTCTACCAAACGACCATCAGGGCTAGTTCCTGAGAAAATAAATCCTTCTTGTTCCATTTGTTGACGGTATTCATTGTTGAACTCATAACGATGACGATGACGTTCGTAAACTACTTCATCACCATATGCTTCATATGCTTTTGAACCTTCAACTAATTTACATGGATATAAACCTAAACGTAATGTACCACCTAAATCCTCAACATCTTTTTGCTCTGGTAATAAATCGATAATTGGGTAGTTAGTTGTAGGATTGATTTCTGCTGAGTGAGCACCTTTTAATCCTAATACATTTCTAGCAAATTCGATTGATGCAATTTGCATACCTAAACAAATTCCTAAGAATGGTACGTTATTTTCACGAGCGAATTGTGCAGTTAAAATTTTTCCTTCTACACCGCGGTCTCCGAAACCACCTGGTACAAGAATTCCATCAACATCGCTTAAAAGTTCATTTACGTTAGCTGTTGTAACTTCTTCTGCGTTAATCCATTTAATTTCAATTTCGCTATCAAAAGCAAATCCTGCGTGCTTTAATGCTTCTGCTACTGAAATATACGCATCTTGTAATTCTACATATTTACCAACAAGAGCAATTTTTGTTGATTTCGTTAGGTTTTTAACTTTGTCTACTAATGAAGTCCATTCTGTCATATCTGCTTCATTTGTTTGTAGTTTTAAATGACTACATGCGATACTGTCTAATCCTTGTGCTTGTAAAGCTAATGGGATTTCGTAAAGTGTATCAGCGTCTACACATTCGATTACGTCTTTAGCATCTACATCACAGAATTGAGCGATTTTATCTTTCATTTCTTGTGGTACAGTTGTTTCTGAACGTAAAACGATCACGTTTGGTTGAATACCAATGCTACGAAGTTCTTTTACACTGTGTTGAGTTGGTTTTGTTTTTAACTCACCAGCTGCTTTAATATAAGGAAGAAGCGTACAGTGAACATACATTACATTGTCACGACCTACATCGCCTTTAATTTGACGAATAGCTTCCATAAATGGTAATGACTCGATATCACCAACAGTTCCACCGATCTCAGTGATAACAACATCCGCATTTGTTTCGCGGCCAGCACGGAAAACTTTATCTTTAATTTCATTTGTAATATGTGGGATAACTTGTACAGTTCCACCTAAGTAATCTCCACGACGTTCTTTTTGTAAAACTGTAGAATAAACTTTACCACTAGTTATATTGTTGAATTTAGTAACATTAATATCAACAAATCTTTCATAGTGACCTAAGTCTAAGTCTGTTTCTGCGCCATCATCTGTTACGAAGACTTCACCGTGTTGGTAAGGACTCATTGTTCCTGGGTCTAAGTTAATATAAGGATCGAACTTTTGAATTGTTACATTTAATCCTCTGTTTTTTAGTAATCGTCCTAAAGATGCTGCAACAATCCCTTTACCAAGAGATGAAACTACGCCACCTGTTACAAAAATATACTTTGTCATAATTGAGCCCCTTCCATTTTTAGCATTCGTATTTTATTTTTTCTTACTAGAAATTACAAAGCTAAATTCTAAAAAATAATTTAATAACTTTTTGTATGCATGCTTTATTGTCTTCCAAAATGGGTTTTTTTCATGCAAATTTTTAACTTTTTGATTCAATACGAATATAGCAATGTTCATATCTTTACTATAAAGTTTTCTAAAAAAACAAAGACGCCCCCTATATAAAATAGGGAGCGTCGAATTATATATCGTTCTTTTTAAAGAGCCCAATAAAGATTCTACTCATTCAGTCCTAAAAAGTCAAGAACTTATCGTTCTTCTTCCTCTTCAAATTCATCTAATTCTTCATCGTCTTCTTCTTCTAGTTCTAAATCTTCATCCTCTAGGTCGATATCTTCATCGTCTTCGTCGATTTCTTCATCATCGAATTCATCCGTTTCGTCATCTTCAACTAGATCTTCATCAAGTTCATCTAACTCAGCGTCTTCTTCTTCAAACTCGTCTTCATCAGATGTGTCGTAATCATCAAACTCTTCATCTTCTTCTACTTGTTTACGTTTCTTCTTAGGTTTTGCAACAGGTAATACTTCTTCTTCTGCTTGGTCATAAGGATACCAAGCACGTAATCCCCAGCGATTTTCACCTAAACAAACGAAACGTCCATCAATATTTAATTCTGTATAAAATTGAGGAAGTTTTTCCATAAGCGCATCTCTAGTTACACCTAAAACAGTTGCCATTTGGTCAACTAAGTCATAAAAAGAAATAGGTTCCTTTGTTTCAGAAAAAAGTTCATATGCTAATTCAATAAGCGATAATTCTTTTAATTGCTCTTCCGAGTAATGCTTTAAACTCAAGGTAAGCACTCCTTTAAAAATAATATTTTCACCATAATTTTAGTAACATTATGTATAAATTTTACTTGTTAGTTATAAAATACATATCTTTCATTATAAACAAAACTAAGTTAAATATGCTAGCACCTTGTCTATATTTTTCAATATTAGACTAATTTTTCATGAAAATAGTAAAATGAGCGTCCAAAAGACGCTCAAATAAGGGCAGGGTTTAGGGGAAGTAGATCGGTCGATAAAAAGGATTTCAATGACCTCCCTCTCCCCCCTTGTATAAATTGTGTAGTTAATGATGTCTAGCTCCAGTCGTTTGCTCCTCTTTAGGCAGAGCAAATGGCTTTTGTTATTATTTATTACATATTTCTACGGTATTGTCCGCCAACTTCATATAAAGCTTGCGTAATTTGTCCTAAGCTAGCCACGCGAACAGTATTCATTAGCTCTTCGAATAAATTACCGTTCTTGCGAGCAACTTGTTTCAATTGTTCTAATGCGACTTGAGCTTCAGATTTATTTTTAACTTGGAATTGTTCTACATGATCAATTTGCGATTGTTTTTCTTCATAGCTTGATCTAGCGATTTCCATTGTATTAATGGATTCCATTTGCTCATTAGGATTGATATAAGAGTTCACTCCGATGATTGGAAGATCTCCATTATGCTTTAGTGTTTCGTAATAAAGTGACTCTTCTTGAATTTTACCACGTTGATATTGTAGTTCCATTGCCCCTAATACGCCACCACGATCACTAATTCTCTCAAACTCTTTTAGAACTGCTTCTTCTACTAAGTCAGTAAGCTGTTCAATGATAAATGATCCTTGGATTGGATTTTCATTTTTCGATAGACCATTTTCTTTTTGAATAATAAGCTGAATAGCCATTGCACGGCGTACTGATTCTTCAGTAGGAGTTGTAACAGCCTCATCATATGCGTTTGTGTGAAGTGAGTTACAGTTATCATATAAAGCTAATAATGCTTGTAATGTCGTACGAATATCATTAAATGCCATTTCTTGAGCATGTAAAGAACGACCTGATGTTTGAACATGGTATTTAAGTTTTTGACTACGCTCAGATGCACCATATTTATCTTTCATCGTAACAGCCCAAATTCTTCTCGCCACACGTCCGATTACTGAGTATTCAGCATCTAGACCATTACTAAAGAAGAACGATAAATTATGAGCAAAATCATCAATCTTCATGCCTCGACTTAAATAATATTCAACGTAAGTGAATCCGTTTGATAAAGTGAATGCAAGTTGTGAAATTGGATTTGCTCCAGCTTCAGCAATATGATACCCAGAAATTGAAACTGAATAATAATTACGAACACTATTATCGATAAAGTACTGTTGAATATCTCCCATCATTTTTAAAGCAAATTCTGTTGAGAAGATACAAGTATTTTGCCCTTGATCCTCTTTTAAAATATCAGCTTGAACTGTTCCACGAACTTTTTGTAACGTTGCTTGTTTTACCACAGTAAACTCTTCAACTGTTAAAATTCGACCTAGTTCTTTTTCTTTTAACTCAACTTGTTGATGAATAGCTGTATTTAAGAACATAGCTAAAATAATTGGAGCTGGACCGTTAATTGTCATCGAAACTGATGTTGAAGGGCTACATAAGTCAAAACCATTGTAAAGCTCAATCATATTTTCTAATGTACATACGTTTACGCCACTTTCACCAATTTTCCCAAAAATATCAGGACGAATTGCTGGATCTTCGCCGTATAAAGTTACTGAATCAAATGCTGTACTTAAGCGTTTAGCTGGGTCATTCTCACACAGATAGTGGAAACGTTTATTTGTTCTACTTGGTGGTCCCTCACCAGCAAATTGTCTCTTTGGATCTTCGTCTTGGCGCTTGAATGGGAACACCCCAGCTGTAAATGGGAAGTATCCAGGTACATTTTCTTTTGCAACCCATCTTAGTAAGTCACCATAGTCACGATATGTTGGAACAGACACTTTAGGTATTTTCGTACCAGATAATGTTGTTGTTGTTAACTCAACTTTTATTTCTTTATCTCTTATTTTTTGTATAAGTTGATCTTTTGAATATGCCTCTTTAATCAATTTAAAATGATTTAGAGCTTGTTTAGTAGAAGGAGCAAGAGATTCTTCAAATTTATTTTTCAAATCTACTATAGTGCTTTTTCCATCTTCAATGTTTTGTGACTCAATTTCAGCCAGCGTTCCTTCAATTTGATATAGCTTTGAAGCTTTTGCTGCTTCAACTTCGGTATTAGTATGATAATCTCTTACCGTTTCTGCGATTTCTCTTAAATAAAAACGACGATTACTCGGAATAATGACATGTTGTTTTTCAACGTTTCCTGGTTTAATATACGTCGTGTTCCACTCATTTGCTGTATGTTTTTCAATTGCCCCAGTTAAAGCTAAGAATAAATTATTAGTACCTGCGTCATTAAATTGACTAGCAATCGTACCGTAAACTGGCATTGTAGCTATATCATCATGGAAAAGATGACGACTACGTTGATATTGTTTTTGAACAAGACGTAATGCATCCTCTGAGCCTTGACGTTCAAATTTATTAATTGCAATTAAATCTGCGAAGTCAATCATATCAATTTTTTCTAATTGAGAAGGTGCTCCGAATTCGCTCGTCATAACATACAGATGAATATCACTGTATTGAGTAATTGCTGCATCACCTTGACCGATTCCACTTGTCTCAACAAAAATAACGTCAAAATCCGCTGTTTTTAAAATTGAGATCGTATCCTCTAAAGCATTCGAGATTTCAGATTGGCTGTCTCGAGTTGCTAAACTTCTCATATACACATTTGGATGGTGAATTGAATTCATACGAATACGATCACCTAATAGTGCTCCACCCGTTTTTCGCTTCGTTGGGTCAATCGAAACAATACCGATTGTTTTTTCAGGAAACTCTTGAATAAAACGGCGTACTAGTTCATCCGTTAATGAACTTTTACCAGCTCCACCAGTACCAGTCATACCAATAACTACACTTTTACTAGTTTCTGATTTTTCTAATGTTGCTGCCATTTCTAAACTTGAATCTAAAGAACCTTTATTTTCAGCTAGAGTAATGAATCTAGCAATCTCTTTATGATTTGTTGCGGATAATTTTTGAACGTTTTCTAAGTCCTTCAAAGGTGGAAGAAAATCTGTGCTTTGTAGCATATGATTAATCATTCCTTGAAGCCCCATAATACGTCCATCTTCAGGTGAATAGATTTTAGTAATTCCGTATGCTTCAAGCTCCTCTTGCTCTTTAGGCAAGATTACGCCCCCTCCGCCACCAAATAACTTGATGTGAGATGCGCCTCTTTCTTGAAGTAAATCATACATATATTTAAAGTACTCCATATGTCCACCTTGGTAGGAAGAAATAGAAATACCTTGTACATCCTCTTGAATAGCTGCGTTAATAATTTCTTCAACAGAACGGTTATGACCTAAGTGAATTACTTCAACACCGTTTTCTTGCAATAATCTTCTAATCATATTGATCGACACGTCATGGCCATCAAATAAGCTTGAAGCAGTAACAAAACGAATCTTATGTTTAGCTTGATACTTTTCTACCATACTAATCATCCCCCGGAATTATAATTGCCTTTTTCGTAAAAGAAAACTTGGCAAAGGGTATCCCATATTCCTTATACCAAGCTATCCTGATCATTCGTAATGCAAAATTAAGATTAATCTATGTTTTTATAGCATTCTTGAGATTACTAGTTTTTGAATTTCTTGTGTACCTTCATAAATTTGAGTAATCTTAGCATCCCTCATGAAGCGCTCCACAGGATAATCCTTTGTATATCCATATCCACCGAAAACTTGTACTGCTTCTGTTGTAACTTTCATTGCAGTATCCCCTGCAAATAATTTCGACATTGCAGATTCTTTACCATATGGTAGCCCATTCGACTCTAACCATGCTGCTTGATAAGTTAATAGACGAGATGCTTCAATGCTTGTAGCCATGTCAGCAAGTTTAAACGAGATACCTTGTTGAGCAATAATTGGTTTTCCAAATTGAACACGCTCTCTAGCATAATCAACTGAAGCGTCTAGAGCACCTTGTGCAATACCTACTGCTTGTGCAGCAATTCCATTTCTTCCGCCGTCAAGAGTTTGCATGGCAACTTTAAATCCCTTACCTTCTTCACCTAAAAGGTTTTCAGCAGGGATACGACATTCTTCAAAGATTATTTCAGTTGTTGGAGATGAACGAATACCTAATTTACTTTCCTTCTTACCAACTGAAAAACCTGGTGAATCACTTTCAACGATAAAAGCAGAAACGCCATGTTTATTTGTTGGGTCAGTCACTGCAAATACTACATAGATTTCAGCTTCTCCACCATTTGTAATAAATATTTTTGAACCGTTTAATATATATTCATTTCCTTCTTTTCTAGCAGTTGTTCTCATTCCACCAGCATCTGATCCAGAACCTGGTTCAGTTAATCCGTAACCACCAATTTTTGTTCCTTGTGCTAATGGTTTTAAGAATTTTTGTTTTTGTTCTTCCGTACCAAATTTATAAATCGGCCAACTAGCTAATGAAGTGTGTGCAGATAAAGTTACACCTGTTGAAGCACAAACTCTAGAAAGCTCTTCTACCGCAATAACATAAGCTAAATAATCACTACCAATTCCACCATACTCTTCTGGGAATGGAATGCCTGTTAATCCTAACTCAGCCATTTGATCAAAGATTGAACGATCAAATTTTTCATGCTCATCACGCTCAGCAGCTGATGGAGCAACCTCATTTCTAGCAAAATCTCTTACCATTTTACGGATCATTTCATGTTCTTCACTTAAACGAAATTGCATAGATCATTTCCCCCGATTTTTGCTAGGACAAGGATGAACAATTAAATAAAAGTTTTAATTAAAGATACTTATTATATATCCTATTCCCTTTTACCTTATTGCTCCCTTATCACTGCCATGTTCTTTTTGTCGAATTTTGTAAGCGTTAACATAATAATTTGTACTTTGACTAAAAAGATAGTCTACTAAGAATATTATTAGACAAAAAACTGAAAATTCCTGTTATTTTTTGTAGAAAAATTTTAGTGCAGAAAGGAAGGAAAAAAAAGGGTAGAGGAAATAGCCAAAAACAAACGTAATGGAATTAAAGACAGTAACAAGGGAATGCAGAATCAATGGCAAGGGAAAAGAAATTAAATTTCCTTTCCTTCTTTCCAATGACCAGCATTCCCTTTATGATCTACTTTAAAAATTCCTTACCTTAATCGATCACGTTTTTCCTATACTATTCACTTTTCCCTTAATGTACCTCTACTAAAATAGCGTCTCCTTGACCACCGCCACTACAGATTGCTGCGATCCCTAGACCTCCACCTCGTTGTTTTAGGGCATGAATTAGGGTTACAATAATTCTTGCACCACTTGCTCCAATTGGATGTCCTAGAGCAATAGCTCCACCGTTTACATTTATTTTTTCTAAAGGAATATCAGCTATTTTCGCACTTGCTAAAGCTACTGCTGCGAATGCCTCGTTAATTTCAAATAAGTCTATATCTGAAATGTTTTTATTTGTTTTTTGTAATAATTTTTGGATTACATATCCCGGAGTTCTTGGGAAGTCCTTTGCTTCTACAGCCATTGAATCTGTAGCAACAATTGTAGCTAATGGTGTGAAACCATTTTGTTTTGCTTCTTCCTCACTCATTATTAAAAGTGCTGCAGCTCCGTCATTTAATCCAGGTGCGTTTCCTGCAGTAATCGTTCCGTCGCGATCAAATGCAGGATTTAATTTAGCTAATTTTTCAATTGTCGTATCCTCTCTTGGACACTCATCTACTTCAATTTTTGTTACGACACCTTTTTTGCCAACAGACTCAATCGTAACAATCTCTTCTTCAAATCTACCTGTTTTAATCGATTCAACGGCAAGTTGTTGACTACGAAGTGCCCACTCATCTTGTTGCTCACGTGAAATATCTTCTAATTTTGCAACTTCACTTCCATACGTACCCATATGAACTCCAGTGAATGAACAAGTTAAACCATCTACTAGTAATCCGTCTTTTAACTCCGAGTGTCCCATCTTATTTCCCCATCTTAAATTGGTTTGATAATATGGTGCATTACTCATAGATTCCATTCCACCTGCGACAATACGTTTACTTTCACCAGATCGAATTAATAAGTCAGCAAGCATTACACTTCTCATTCCTGATGCACATACTTTGTTAATTGTTTCGGATCTTGTTTCCCAAGGTAAACCTGCATTACGTAGTGCTTGTCTTGAAGGTAATTGCCCTTGTCCACCTTGTAAAACGCTTCCCATAATTACATCATCTATTGACTCTAAAGGATGGTTAACACGATTCAATGTTTCTTTAATTGCAATACCACCTAGCTCAGCAGCACTAAAACCTTTTAACATACCTCCAAAACGTCCAAATGGTGTACGAACTGCACTTACTATAACTGTTTTACTCATCCCAATTTCCCCCTTAAATTAAGAAACTAATTTCTCTTCTATAAAAAATTCCTTTAATAGCAAATAAAAAGGCGCTCACTACAGTCTGAAAGGTGTACAAGTTGCACACCTTTCATTGTTAATTTATGAAACTTGAAAAGTAATAGAACTCTTATGAAGCCTGGCTCTGCTTATCTCCAAAGATTGAAATTACTAAAAGCTCAGCAATATCGAGTGTTTTAACACTTTCTTCAACTTCTTTTGCTTTTGTTCCATCTGATAACATTGTTAAGCAATAAGGACATCCTGTTCCAATGACATTCGGACTAACTGCAAGTGCTTGTTCAGTACGTGTAACATTAATACGGTTACCAACATGCTCTTCCATCCACATTAATCCACCACCCGCTCCACAGCACATTCCTGTTTCACGTTTACGCTCCATTTCAACTAGCTTAACGCCAGGAATTGCACGTAGAATGTCTCTAGGAGCTTCATAAACTTCATTGTATCTACCTAAATAACATGAATCATGATAAGTAATAACTTCATCTACACGATGAACTGGCTTTAATCTTCCTTCTTTAACCCATTGCGATAATAATTCTGTATGGTGATAAACTTCAACTGATAATCCAAAATCAGGATATTCATTTTTAAATGTGTTATAAGCATGCGGATCAATTGTTACTAATTTGCTTACTTCTGCTTTTTCGATTTCTGCGATATTATTAGATGCTAATTCCTGGAATAAGAATTCTTGACCTAAACGTCTAGGTGTATCACCAGAGTTTTTCTCCTTATTACCTAAAATTGCAAATTTAATTCCAGCTTCATTCATAAGTTTTGCAAACGCTAGAGCGATTTTTTGGCTACGGTTATCATATGCACCCATTGAACCAACCCAGAATAAGTATTCAATTTCTTCCCCAGCTTTTTTAGCTTCTTTTACAGTTGGGATGTGGATACTTTCATCAAGCTCTCTCCAATTTTCACGATCCTTACGATTTAATCCCCAAGGATTTCCTTGGCGCTCGATATTCGTCATTGCACGTTGAGCATCAGGTTGCATTTTACCTTCCGTTAAAACTAAATAACGACGTAAATCAATAATCTTTTCAACATGCTCATTCATTACTGGACATTGGTCTTCACAATTACGACAAGTCGTACATGCCCAAATCTCTTCTTCAGTAATGACATCGCCAATTAAACTTGGACTATATTCTAATGTTGCTGCTGTTTCTTGATTTCCTTGAGAAGAAAACGCTAATTGATTACCTTTTGTTTTAGAAAAAGCAACAGTTGGAACCCATGGTGCTCGAGATGTTACAACAGCTCCAGTTTCAGTTAAATGGTCACGAAGTTTTAAGATTAAATCCATCGGTGACAGCATTTTCCCAGTTGCCGTAGCAGGACAAACATTTGTACAACGACCACATTCAACACAAGCATATAAATCAATTAATTGAGACTGACGGAAATCACTAATTTTTCCAACACCAAATGTTTCCTGTGTTTCATCTTCAAAATCGATTTTTTCTAATTTTCCTGCTTTCGATAAGCGATTAAAATACACGTTTGCTGGTCCAGCAAGTAAATGTGCGTGCTTTGATTGAGGCACATACACTAAGAAAGTTAAAAGTGAAATTAAGTGAGTCCACCAAGCAACATAAAAGAATGAAATGGCTAAAGGCTTACTAATTCCACCAAAGATTGTTGCAACTAAAGATGCGATTGGCTCATGGAAGCTTGTTCCTTCTCCGCTCCAAATGATTCCCATGCCATTTCCAAAAAGAGTTGATAACATTAATAAACCAATAAAAATTAGAACTAAACCGCTTTTCCAACCTCTTTTTAATCGAACTAACTTTTCAATATATCGTCTATGGAAAGCCCAAACAACTGCTACCAGTATTAACAACGCCACGATTTCTTCAAAAAATGTAAATGCACCATATAACGGCCCAAGTGGTAAATGCACCCCAGGAACTAGACCTCTTAAAATAAAATCTAAAGCACCTGCTTGAACTAAAATAAATCCGTAGAAGAATAGCAAATGAATAAATCCGCTTTTCTTATCCTTCAATAGCTTTTTTTGCCCAAAAACATTCACCCAAATTTTTTGAAAACGATCTTTAAAATTTCTTTCAAACTCTTCCTTTTTGCCTAGCTTGATGTAGGCTAGTCTTGTTTTAATCAGGTAAATGAATAAATAAATAGCATAAACTGTAATTGCCACAAACCCCAATGCGTTCAAATACAAAAGTGCATGATCCATGATGTATTCCTCCCCCAATGTCCCCGGTTATAAATAAAACGCTTACTTTTTAAAAATTTATAACCATAATAATATTCAGAAAATATATACTTCAATTATATTATGAATGACTATTCAGTCAAATACTTTTTCATATTTAATTAGCCCTTTTTCATATTCTTCAGTTTAAATGGTCATACTATCAACACGTAAAAGGTAAAGGAGTTAGTTATATGATTCTTTGTATTTGCTTATTTGCTCTACTCATTCTAATACTCCTTGCTAGCTTAGATCTTTATTTTGGTTACAAAGCTTTTCATAAATACGATAAGGCTTGCCCATTTAAAAATAGATATAGTGAAACAATGTTAATAACAGACGGTAATGTCCTATACGAAAATCTTCTTAAAGACATAAATGAGGCAAGTTCTAGTATTTCCATGCTTTTTTATATCGTTCGTAATGATGATACTTCCGAAAAATTTTTGTCGCTACTAGAAAAAAAGGCGCACGAAGGATTACAAGTACGTTTGCTTGTCGATTGGATCGGTAGCTTTGGACTTAAACGGAAAAGAATCGAAAAACTAAAAAAAAATGGTGTAAAAGTATTATTTAATCGACGTACTGGATTTCCGTATACTCTCTATCGGTTTCAGCACCGTAACCATCGTAAAATTACAGTGATTGATCAAAAAACCGGTTATTTTGGTGGATTCAATATTGGCAAAGAATATATTGGCTTTGACGAAGACCTAGGTTATTGGAGAGATTATCATATTCGTATGACAGGTGAAGGTGTAAAAGATTTACATGTTCAATTTTTAATAGACTGGGTTAGAAGCGGTGGTAAATCCTTCACTTTAACTGATGAAAAAGACCTAGTTAAGGGAAAAATCGAACATCACTTCTATTCATCTGACTTTATTCGTATTGAGAATCTTTATAAAAAATTAATTGATAAAGCAGAAAAGCATATCTTTATTGGCACTCCATATTTTATACCAACTAAAAAGCTTATGGATGCTTTACTAGCAGCACAAAAACGAGGTGTCCGCATCTGTGTTATGGTTCCTGAAAAAGAAGACCACAGGCTAGTTAAAGAAGCGAGTTTCCCTCACCTCCTTTTAATCCTTGAAGGTGGCGGCGAAGTTTTCCATTATCAGAAAGGATTCTTTCATGCCAAAGTATTATTAATCGATGATCGCTGCTGTGATGTAGGGTCCGTTAACTTTGATCGTAGAAGCCTTTGTATAAATGATGAATGGAGCTGTATTTTTGCAAGTGAATCCTTCATATTGGAAATCAAAAAAATATTTATGAAAGACTTAGAGCGTTCAAAATCCTACCCTATTCAACATTATAAAAAGACAACTCTCTCATGGAAATGTCGTAAGCTTTTATCCAAGCTTCTTTCTCCATTAATGTAATGTTTTTAAAGTGCCAAAAACAGTAATTGAGGTGAGCACAATATGATTATTCGATTTGGATACGTATCACATGCATTATCTTTATATAATTGTTCACCTGCAAAAACACTAACTTTAACACGTTATAAAACGCTTGATCAAGATGAACGTTTAGAGAAGCTAATTTCTGTTACAACACAAAATTTGGAGAATACGTATAGAGCACTTCATTATAATGTAGGACAACAAATTCCCTTATACAGAATGTCCTCTTCAATGGTCCCTTTGGCGACTCATCCAGATGTAGAATTTGATTATATTAATATTTTTCACAAGCAATTCAAAGAAATAGGCGATTTTATTAAAAAGCATGAATTAAGAGTTAGTTTTCACCCTAATCAATTCACGCTTTTTACAAGTGAGAAGCCACATATCACTGATAATGCTGTAATTGATATGGAATATCACTTTAAAGTACTTGAAGCAATGGGCGTTTCAAACCAAAGTGTGATCAACATCCATATTGGAGGGGCTTATGGTAATAAGGATCTTGCTATTAATCGTTTTTATGAAAATATAAAAAAACTCCCTTCTCATATTAAAAAACAAATGACACTAGAAAACGACGATAAAACGTACAATACATCGGAAACATTAATGGTATGTAAAAATGAAGGCATACCACTCGTATTCGATTATCATCACCATATGGCCAATTTATGTGAAGAACCATTGGAGGAATTATTACCACTCATTTTCTCTACTTGGGATCACACAAATTTGAAACCTAAAATACATATTTCCTCTCCAAAGTCTGAAAAAGAGTTTAGATCTCACTCAGACTTAATTGATCTTGATTTTATTAAACCCTTTTTTGACATTGCTCGATCAATTGGAAGTGATATTGATATAATGATTGAGTCAAAAAAGAAGGACATAGCATTATTGCAATTGATGGAAGACCTATCGAAATTAAGGGGCTATAAACGAATAAGCGGCGGAATGATTGAAGTGAAATAGAAACCACAAGGGACCCTTTACTCCCTTGTGGTTTTACATTTTAAGAGCTTTTTATCTGCTTTGAACTCGTTAGTGATATGATGGTTTATAGATATTAATCTAAAGTCTGACTTCGACTCTAATATAAAGGTGGCTTGGAAATGAACTATCAGGATGCTTTACAACAATACATAATAGCAACAAATACGCATGATTTTGACCAAGTAAAAAAATACATACATAAGGATGCTACTTATTGGTTTTCTAATAAATCATGTACAAATTTACTTGATATCCAACAGTACTTTGAAAATGCTTGGAATCTGATTCAAGATGAAGTCTATAGAGCTACAAATGTAAACTGGCTAACTACTGATGAGAATTCAGCTTCCTGTACTTATCAATATCATTATGAAGGCTATATGAATGGGAAATTTGTAAAAGGTCATGGTAGGGCTACAAATGTGTTTATGAAGGATGCAGTTGGTGACTGGAAGGTTATTCATGAGCATTTGAGTAGCCATGCATAAGACTCGATTTCTTTCATGGCTCTTTGGCTCTTCGACTGTAAAAAAGCTCAGATAATCAATCTGAGCCTTTTTCATTATTATTATTCCAGCTATTATTGTGCCTGTGATCGTACTCGTTGTTTTTGTTTTCATTGCCCTTATCACGATTACTGCACCTATGGCATCGATCATTTTGGCCTTTTCTACTTTGGTAATTATTGTTTCTTTTTACTTCCCGTTCGTAATTATACTGATTTTTTTTTTTATCTTGGTGTTTTTCATATTTATTGTTTTGCTTATTTTGATTTTGTTTCGACGAATCTCGATGCTCTTCTTGATGTCTATTATTCCACTGACTTTGCTTATTTCCCCAATGCGCTTTTTGTTGTCTATTATTCCTATCTTCTTTTGAATAACGATGATTATTCGCTCTGTTATTCTCTACTTTAGGTGACTTAACACTAGGTTTATCTTTGCCATTCTTTTCGCCTCTTGTCACTTTGGCTGAATGAGAATTAAAACTACTTACTTGCTTATTTTGAGTTTGAAGTTGAGTTTTAATCTTAGGTTGAATTTTAGGTTGATCTAAATCCTTAGAATTTGGAATTTTAATATGGTTATTGGTCTCTTGAATATCCTTCAATTCATTATTTAGTTCACTTTGTTTATTTTTAAATTCCTTTTTCATCTCACCAGTTAATTTGATTTGATCATCCGGTTGAATAACTTTAGACTTCTCCATTTCACCAACTAAATCATCCATAACTGACTGTAAAGGCTCCTGTTTCCAGTTATCTATTTTATCAATCACTTTTTTACCTTGTTCATTGTGTCCTTTTAATCCAATAACATTTAACTGTTTATCTAAAATTAATGATACCTTTGCCCCTGAATCAATTGTGACTCTCCCTGCTGCCAATGCTTTTTTGTTATTCCAATTTACGAACAAAAATGACATTAGAATTAATGCACTGGCAATTACGACAGGTATCAATTTGGGGATATTTATTTTTATTTTATTATTTGAAATAATTGCGCTGCTAGGGAACTGAATTTCTTCACCAATTGAATAGGATGACAATAACTTTTTACATTTTAAATACTCACCGTTAGCTGTTAATACAACTACGGAAGAATGATTTACTTCCAATACAATACCATTGTTCATCTTCAGTTCCCCCTTTTTAAGTAGTTTTGTAAATAAATATAGTCATTGACGCTTATAATACACATGGCAATTATATATTTCCTATGTTTATCTAGCGTTTTTCGACTTATATTAACTTTAGTTTCTAGTTTGTTCATCGGTAACTTTTTCTTTTTATATAGAAAGGCTAACATTTCTTCATCAGAAGCAATAATATCTACAACTGAAAAAATATGTTCCCTTGTGTCTTCATGTTTAGGGGATACCTCTACTAAAGTTTCTAAAGTAATGCCAAATTGTTTAAGCATCTCACTGAAATGAATAATTTCCTCTTTACGATTGATCTCATCAAAGTTTTTAATATACGAGCTATAAACATGGTCATCGTACTGTTTATGTATATTCTCCGACCCATTTTGTTCTAAAGTCAATAATTGATATTTAGATTCCTTACGAAAATAATCAATCAACTCACGTTTTATGATCAATTTGGCGAAAGTTAAAAATGAAGCCCCTTTTTTATATGAATATAGTTTAATAGCTTCATGAAATGCACTTAGCCCAATACTATATTCATCTTCTTGATTTGTAATATATCTGCCACAAATAGTAGAAACAGTTTTGCTTATAAAAGGGGAGTATTGAATGATAAAATCATCAAGTTCCTTTGATGAAGATTGTTGTATTGTTAATACAATATCTTCAATCTTTTCTTTCCTTTTATAAAGTGTCTGAAAAATTGTAAGTAACAAAACCCCATCTCCTTTCAAAAGAGGATTGATTGGCGACTAAAGAAGGCGCCTCCATCATTATATAATCAAATGAATGTAAGAGGCACCATTTTAATTACCAATTAAACTTAAGCATATCGCATCTTATGAAATGTTTCATGCGATTTTCTTGAAAGGTGAATGGTAATAATTACTTATTAATCTTCGTCATGTCCATTTCCGTGGTTTTCACCTTGGTCATTTGAATTTTCATTTTTTTTCCACTCATGCTTTTCATTTCCCTTATGGTTTCCACGGTTTTCATGTTCACCACGATTTCTATGATTTGTAACTTCGTGCTTTTTCACTTCATGTTTTTTTGCTTCATGCTTTTTCACTTCATGTCGTTCAGCTTTTTCTTCTTTTTCAACTTTTACTTTTTTAACTTTAGCTACTTTTACTTTCTTTGATATATGTTGATGGTGCTCTTCCTTATGCTCTACTTTTACAGGCTTTGTAGAAACCTCAGCAGCATCATCTTTGTCATCATTTTCACCTTGATCATCTTCATTAACATTTTTTACGTCTGTATCTTTTACATCTTCGTTAACGTTTTTTACATCTGTATCATTTACATCTTCAATTTTAGTTATAGTTGTAATAACTTCTGGTGTATCTGAATTTTCAGTAGATCCATCTGGGTATTGAATTGTAATAACTGGTTTTAGTGCAGTTGAATTCTTTTCTTCATGCTTTAAAACTTTCTCTAGTCTTTCAGAAATTTTGTTAAAGCTCTTTTCAATATTTTTTGCGATTGCAGCTTTTGCTTTAGGATTTTTCACTTTATCTAAAACGTCTGCTAAAACAAGTAAATTATTATTTAAGTGGTGCTGAATTTTTGCAATTTCTTTTTGCTCTTTAGTTAATTTTTGTTTTTCATGTTTTTCTGTATCTTCTTTTTCTGTTCCTTGTTTTTCTACTTCAGTTGAAGCTTCAGCTGGTTTCGTCGTAGCATTATCTTCTGCTGTTGTTTTTTCTGTAGTCGTTGGCTCAGTAATAGTTGGAAGCTTACCTTCAAGCTGTCCTTGAGCATTTTCCATCTGACCTAAAGCTTCTTTAATTGTTTCTTTTGCTAGATCTTCTTTACCTTCTTTAATTAATTCTCTTGCTTCATGAATACGCTCTTGCGCAAATTCCGCTAAAAGTTCTGCTTCTTTTACTTTGTCTGTTGTTAATAATAGTTGAATCTTTTCTACAGTTGTTTTTACAAAATAGAAGAAATCGCCTTTAACTAATGCAGGTGCTTCTTCTTTGTGGTTTAAATCAGTTTTTGAAGCTGACTCATTTTCAGCAGCAAATACTGAACTTGAAAATCCTAATTGAGATAATAATAATGCTGTGGCAGTTGTATGTACTAAAAGTTTTTTCATGTATTTTTTCCCCTTTAAAAAAGTTTCTTTATGTAGTCTCACTATAACTATTCGTAGAGAAGATCATTTTTTAGGGGGTCGTTTAAATAAAAATTTAAAAAATTAATAAAAAAATGGTGAAACTTGTTCTTTTTCCCGTTCCACCGACAAATTTGTATAAAATATTACCCAAAAATATTACAAATTAATACTCTTTGAAAATAAAGTTCTAACAAAAAAAAGTACCATACCCTAAAAATAAGGCATGGTACTTTTAACATTTTACTAATTACATTTTTTCAGGTGCAGAAACACCAACTAAAGCTAATGCATTTTGTAATGTAACTTGAGCAGCTTTCATTAAAGCTAGTCTAGCTTTTGATTTTTCAACATTTTCCGCATCTAATACTTTTTCAGCATTATAGAAACTGTGGAACGTACCAGCTAAATCAAACACATAGTTTGTAATATGATGTGGTGTACGTTTTGATGCAGCTAATGAAACTGCAGCTGGGAATTCCCCTAATTTCTTTAATAACTCATATTCTTTTTCAGATGAAACAAGGCTGTAATCAGCTTCTCCGCTGTAAACAATCCCCATTTCTTCACCTTGACGAAGAATACTGCATACTCGAGCATGTGCATATTGAGAATAATACACTGGATTTTCATTTGATTTAGAAACAGCAAGATCCATATCAAAGTCTAAATGTGAATCACAGCCACGCATTGCAAAGAAGTAACGAGTTGCATCAATTCCTACTTCTTCCATTAAATCACGTAACGTTACAGCTTTACCCGTACGTTTACTCATTTTAACTTTTTCACCATCTTGATATAACTGAACCATTTGGATAATCTCTACTTCAAGAGTATCTGCATTGTATCCTAAAGCTTGAATTGCTGCTTTCATTCGCGGAATATAACCATGATGATCAGCTCCAAGAATATCAATTAATTTATCTGCTCCACGACTTAGCTTGTCTCTGTGATAAGCGATATCTGGAGTTAAGTAAGTATAAGAGCCGTCACTCTTAATTAGTACACGGTTTTTGTCATCTCCATATGTTGTAGAACGGAACCAAGTTGCTCCTTCTTCTTCATATGTTTCACCACGTTCATTTAAATCAGCAAGTGCCTCTAACACTTTACCATTTTCATATAATGAAGTTTCTGAATACCATACATCAAAGTCTACTCTAAAATTACGAAGATCTCTTTGTAGTTTTTCCATTTCTAATTTTAAACCGTACTCACGGAAGAATTTGTAACGATCTTCTTCTGGTTCATTCATATAACGGTCACCGAATTCTCCAGCTAAAGTTTTACCAATCTCAATAATGTCCGCACCATGATAGCCATCTGCAGGCATTTCTTTTTCCATGCCAAGAGCTTGCATATAACGAGCCTCTACTGATAATGCTAAATTGTTAATTTGATTACCTGCATCATTGATATAGTATTCGCGTGTCACTGCATAACCAGCTTTGTTTAAAACATTACATAATGAATCTCCAAACGCAGCTCCACGTGCGTGACCTAAGTGTAAATCACCTGTAGGATTCGCTGAAACAAACTCAACTAAAATCTTTTCGCCATTACCAAAGTTAGTTTGGCCATATTCTGTTCCTGATTTAATAATTGAAGGAATTAAATCTGTAAGATAGCTATTATCCATATAGAAATTGATGAAACCAGGTCCAGCAATCTCAACTTTTTGAATACTAGCTTTGCTTTGATCAAACGAGTTGATTAGTTCTTCTGCAATCATTCTCGGTGCTTTTTTAGCAACACGTGCTAATTGCATTGCCATATTTGTTGAAAAATCACCATGTGTCTTATCTTTTGGAGTTTCTAACACGACCTGTGGTAATTGTTCCTCCGTTGCTAAACCTGCTTTTAATACTGCAGCTTCGATTTCATCTTTTAAACGACTCTTTACTTGTTCTAATGTATTCATATCGTTGCCTCCTTAATTGATACTGTAATGTTATACGAACCAGCATTTTCATCACCAACGAATAACTTGTACCCTAATTGAAGTACTCCCTTTAAAGGTACCTCTGATACTAGAAATTGTAGCTTTTTTGTATATGCTTTCGTTTGAAATACTCCTAATTCATTTGAGAAAGTACCTTCAGTCGTTTCATTCACTCGATACTGATGACGCATCATAACTCCACCATTACGGATGATCGTAACTTCCCCTTTACCAATTTTCATTGTTGCCTTTACTTTTCGATCTTCATGTTTTTCTTCAAATAATAAATATGAAATATCTTCTTTTTTATAGTATAGGCCATTTGCTTGAAAACTGATTTTATCACGCCCGTGTGGATCTTTAATCAAAGTCTCAAATTCAATTGAGACTGGTATACCTTGTTGTCCTTTCACTTTTACACGTCCTTTTCTCCCGATGAACGTAACGAATCACATCCAAAATCATCTTTTCCCATTTTAGCATAATCTAATAAAAAAAATAAAATAGGTAAGAAAAAAATTGTGAAAAATATTCATTAAAACGAACAAAAAATAGGGGCGTCTCTTTCGAAAACGCGAACACATTGTGTATTTTGTTGATAAAGCTGTGAACTTTATTGATAAAGTAGTTTGTTTTGTAGATAAAATAATTAGTTTTGTTGATAAAATACCGATTTTTGTTGATAAAACCGTTTAAGCGGC
This sequence comes from Arthrobacter citreus, assembly GCA_013200995.1. Lineage (GTDB taxonomy): Bacteria > Bacillota > Bacilli > Bacillales > Bacillaceae_G > Gottfriedia. The sequence continues at coordinate 3,607,790 of CP053688.1, forward strand.
TTCTTTAGCGTTGTGGATAATTGATAAGCACGAACACTTTTTGTACTTTGTGCATAAATAAGGGATTTTTGTTCATATTGTGCGTGGTTTTGTGCGTAACACAGCGGTTTTGTTCATGGCGACCTGATTTTGTGCCTAAAGCAGCTGTTTTTGTTCATTACGCACGTGGTTTTGTGCATAACATAGCGTTTTATTCACGGCGACCTGATTTTGTGCATAACACCAGCGGTTTTTGTTCATGGCTGCGTCTGCGTAAAGCAGCGTTATTCGTTCATACCGACGTGCCTTTGTACACAAATAATAGATTTTTTTTAAAACATCCCTCTCATGAAATTGTGAGAATATTTGTTTTCAATTGAAAACGGTTTGTGAGACAATAAAGAACATATGGTAAATAGAAGGAGACTTTATGAAAATTTATGAAAACAATCGCACAACAATCATCTAGCAAATTATTTTTCATCGGACTAGGCATCGGAATCCTTGCGTTATCGAGCATTTTTCTCATATATTTGTACGCCTTTTTAGTGCCGTTCGTTGTGGGAATCGTCTTGTGGTTTTTTATCAAACGAAAAGCGATCATGTTCGGTAGTTTTACAGCAGCACTAATTGGATTACTTGCACTAATTGGCTTCATCGTTTATATGATGCTTTTTGGTCATTTCGGACCATGATAAGCAGCTCGTAAAGGGCTGTTTTTTTGTTTGTAAAAACACAAAAAAACCCGCTAGGAATTTTTAATTCCAGCGGGCTTTCACTATTTTTTTGAAACAACTTCTAATTAATGTGCAGATTCTGCTTTATCAATATGAAGTAAGTGCTTTTTATTAATAAATAAGAATAGTACTGATACTAATACAAAACATCCACCTACATAGAAAGGTACATGTGGATTATACCATTCAGCAAGCTTACCTGCTAAATATGGTGCTATTGCTCCGCCTAAAAAACGTAAAAAGCTATATGCCGCAGATGCTGTTGAGCGCTCAACTGGTGCTGCTTGCATTACTGCTGTTGTAATTAATGTATTGTTATTACCTAAAAATGCACCAGCTATAATTACACAGACGATAATAACGCTATTTGTATCTGTTCCAACACCCATAATAATAAGCGTAATCGCAAATAGAGTTAACATTGCATACATCGATTTAAGCGTACCGAATTTTTTTTGTAGCTTTGGAGCCATAAAAACAGATGTTATTGCTAATAGAAGTCCCCAACCTAAAAATACGAATCCTAAACCATGTTCTTTTAATCCCATATAGAATGGTGAAAAAGCCAGTAAAGTAAAGAATCCAAAGTTATATAAAAATGCTGTAATCCCTAATGTTAATAAAGATCTATGTTTAAGAGCGCGGAATGGATCCAAGAATGACGCTCTTTTTGTATTTTGTGTAATTGGCGTTTTTGGCATCATAACTGATAGAGATAAAAATGCAATGACCATTAAACAAGCAACACCAAAAAATGGACCTCTCCAAGAGATTGATCCTAATTCTCCACCTAAAAGTGGCCCAACCGAAATACCAAGACCAATTGCAGTTTCATATAAAATAATCGATTGTGCAACACCTGATCTAGATAATGAAACAATAGCTGATAAAGCTGTTGCTACGAATAGAGCGTTACCTAATCCCCATCCTCCACGCAACCAAACTAATTGCCATATACCACTTGAATTTCCTCCAAGTCCAGCGAACACTGCAATAATTAATATACCTAAAAGTAATGTCCATTTTATTCCGATACGTGAAGATATAAAACCTGTAATTAACATAGCAATTGCCATGACTAAGTTGTAACTTGTGAAAAGAAGAGTTACATCACTTTTTGAAGCATGCATCTTTTCTGCGATTGCTGGTAAAATCGGGTCAACTAATCCAATTCCCATAAATGCAATAATACATGCAAACCCAACTGCCCAAATAGCCTTTGGTTGATTTAATAGACTAGGCTTTTGATTTAAATTTGTCTTTTGACTTTTACTATTTGCCAAATTTGACATATTCCATCCTTCTCCCATAATTATTTATTATTCTAATGCACTTCGTACCCTCTGATACATCTCATTCATTTCACTTCTTATGTCGTTCATTTTTTTAAGCTTTTCATCAATCATATTTAATTGTTGAGAAAGTATTTCCTCTGCCTCTAAAAGCTTTTGCTTTCTTTCATCTTCATTCATCTTTTCCTTGTTTTCTCTATATTGCAGTCGAAATTCTTCAAAGGCCTCACTAATTGCCATATAATCCTGAACCTCTTGCAAAGAAAAACCAAGAACATCTCGAACATTCATTATTTTCTTTAGTCGTTCAATATGCTCATCTGAATAAAGTCGAAATCCACCTTCACTTCTTTCAGGTGGAGGGATTAATCCAATTTCCTCGTAATATCGAATCGAACGCTTCGTTAAATTGCACTCTTTTGCTACTTCATCTATTTTATAAAGCAAATCATTTCCTCCTTTCGAAAAATATTTAATAGAATTCGTTATTTACATCACTAATATATCTTACTCCTAATGTATCGTTAACGTCAACGTTAACTTTGTACTTTTTTCTATTTTTATCTTTCTTCAAAATCATTGTTTTACTATTAAAAACTATAAAATTTCTTTTTATCACAGACTGTTTTTCCTATGCAAAAAACCCGAAAGATAAATTCTCTTTTAGAGCATTTACCTTTCGGGTACCACTTTCTTCTATATTAAATTTCGTATATTTTATGCTGCTTTCTGTAACTTCTTCATTTTTTTAGCTTTGTTTCTACGTTTTAATGCCCACATTGTAATACCAGTTATTCCTAGTCCAAGTGGCGCAATCCCAACTAAGGCATAAATCGTTTTTACAAATACCCCACCATAAGTACCTCTATGTAAACTTTGTCTCCAAACGAAAAATTTATCATAGGCAGTTTCATTATTTTTTGAAAAAGATCCTAAATGCTTGCCAGTAAATTGATCGAAGAATTCACTTGTATTCCCTTTACCCTCAGGATCGTAAGTGCCATCGCTTAATTGGGCCTCTATAACACCCTCTTTATCAGATGGAAGTCTTAATTTGTATAACTCACCTTCAGGATGTAACTTTTTAATTTCAGCAGTCATAGCATCCAATCCAATTTTATTTTTGCCATTATCAACTGATTTAAGCTCCTCAGGATAATTCGATGTAAACTTTAATTTCAAAGACTCTTCAATCTTTTCTTGGAATGGATATAGCATTCCTGTAATTGCTACAACGAGTAAAAATGGTAAAGTAATTACCCCAATAAAATTATGTAATGATAAATTTCGTGCCATCTGGCTTTTATTCCATTTTATTTTTAGGCTTTTAAACATTCGTTTAATACCTGGATACCATAAATAAATACCTGTAATTAGAATTATAATAAATGCAATTGCAACGATCCCTACAATTGTTTCGCCAATATCATCTAACAATAAATGTGTATGTAAATCTTTAACAAAAGATACGAATGATGCTTCTCTATCAAAATTACCTAATAGCTTACCATTGCTAGGATCTACATAAGCATCAATTTCATTATGTCCTTTTGACATATTTGCATGGTATACATTCGATAACTTTGAAGGAACATCCATCCTCGAGATTTCAAATCCTCTGTAATGATCAAGAAAAATCTTTTCTGCTTCGTTAATTCCAACATTTCTTTCACTACTTGCAGGCTTAAAATACTGTGGATTTAAAACATGCTCAATCTGATCCCCAAACACTAAAACACTACCCGTTGCACATACAGCAATAATAAATAGTCCAAAAACTAAACTGCACACGAGGTGTAGTGTCAAAATAAACTTCCTTACCCCTTTTTTCATTTTCATCTTCTCCCCTAAAATTTGATAATAATAATCGTTCTCAATTATAAGGGTAATGATTATCATTATCAATAACATTTTTCATATATTTAGTAAATTTTTTTATTCAAATTCAAAATTCTATATAAAAAAAAGACGATTTCTCGCTCTAATGAACGAAAAATCGCCTTTCACAATTCGTATTATTTTACCCAACCTAATAGGATTTCACGAATAAATTTACTTGCTGCAACTTGAGTTTGCTCAGCATGATCATACACTGGAGCTACTTCTACTAAGTCTGCCCCAACAACGTTAATATCACTGTTAGCAATTGCTAAGATGCTATCAATCATTTCTTTTGAAGTAATACCACCAGCTTCAAGTGTACCCGTTCCTGGTGCATGCGCTGGGTCTAGTACATCGATATCAATCGTTACATATACTGGACGACCCGCAAGTGTTGGAAGTACTTTCTTTAACGGCTCAAGTACTTCGAATTTAAATAAATTCATTCCAACTTCTTTTGCCCATTCAAATTCTTCCTTCATACCAGAACGAATTCCGAATGAATAAACATTTTTTGGTCCAATTAAATCACAAACTTTTTTAATTGGCGTTGAGTGAGATAATGGCTCACCTTCATATGAATCACGTAAATCAGTATGTGCATCAAAATGAATAATTGCTAAGTCTGGGTATTTCTTATACATAGCTTTCATTACAGGCCAAGATACAAGATGCTCTCCACCCATACCTAGAGGGAATTTTCCTTCCGCTAATAGGCCATCAATATAGTCTTCAATCATATCAAGGCTTCTTTGAGCGTTACCGAATGGTAATGGGATATCCCCAGCGTCAAAATATTTAACTTCTTCTAGTTCTTTATCTTGATATGGACTATATTCCTCTAACCCAATTGAAACCTCACGAATACGTGTTGGACCGAAACGAGAACCTGGACGGAAGCTTACAGTCCAATCCATAGGCATACCATAAATAACAGCTTTACTTTCTTCAAAGCTTGGATGACTCTTAATAAATACATTTCCAGAATATGCTTCATCAAAACGCATAATTAAGCCCCCCTTATTTAGTAAGATCAGCTACAAATTTTGGTAATACGAACGCTGCTTTGTGTAGCTCTTTTGTATAATATTTTGTCTCAATATCAAAGAAACGATTCTCTTCTACTTCAAGTGGATCGTGTTTTTTCGAACCAATTGTAAATGTCCACATACCACTTGGATATGTTGGAATATTTGCAATGTATAAACGAGTGATTGGGAAGATTTCTCTTACATCACGTTGAACTTGTGTAATTAACTCTGGTGTAAACCAAGGGTTGTCCGTTTGAGCTACGAAAATGCCGTCTTCTTTTAACGCTTTAGAAATACCAGCATAGAAGCCTTTTGTAAATAAGTTCACTGCAGGACCAACTGGCTCAGTTGAATCTACCATAATTACATCATATACGTTTTCACTATTTGCAATATGCATAAATCCATCATCTACTTTTACTTCTACGCGTGGATCTTCTAATTTCCCTGCAATTTCAGGTAAGTATATTTTAGAGTATTCAATTACTTTTCCATCGATTTCAACAAGAGTTGCTTTCTTTACACTTGGGTGTTTTAATACTTCGCGAATAACACCGCCGTCACCGCCACCTACTACTAATACGTTTTCAGGATTTGGGTGTGTGAATAAAGGTACATGAGCAACCATCTCATGATATACGAACTCATCTTTTTGAGTTGTCATAACCATACCATCTAAAATAAGCATGTTACCGAACTCTTCTGTCTCTACCATGTCAAGCTTTTGAAACTCAGTTTGCTCTGTATGTAAAGTTTTATTAATTTTAGCAGTAATTCCAAAGTTTTTTGTTTGTTTTTCAGTAAACCATAATTCCATTTGTTGCATCTACCCTTCTTTATCAAGATTTAGTTTGAAACATAACAATGTAGCATTAACTTAGTTGATTATGTTTCGTATTATCCCCACTCTTCCTAATTCCTATCGGATTTGTGTTGTTACAACAATTTTTTGCCGTACAAAAGAAAAGTATAGAGTAATTTCACTGAAATGCAAGATTTTTAAAGCTAAATTATTTGATATTTTTTACTACATTAATTTGTATAAAAATTCTCTTAATCTACCATACTAGTATTAAAATACAGAATTATATTGAGAGGAGGATACTTTTTGTATCATATCAACTACTCTTTTCATTGGCGTACCCTTCAAAAGATTGGCATTTTACTTACTGTTATTTCAATTTTAGGTTCTCTATTTTTATCATGTGTCTATTTTATGGCTATTACTTCCACAAAACCTTCATTATTTATTGCATCGAATTCAAGCTATTACGATCACGATAATAAAATAATTAGTAAAACTCAACTACTTCAAAATCGAAAAACGTTAAAAATTGCAGATGTACCTCCGATTGCAATCAATAGTGTTTTAGTTTCTGAGGACCGGAATTTTTTTCATCACCATGGTTTCGATTTAAAAAGACTAGGTTCTGCTATTTTAGTTAATTTAACAAAAGGTCAATACGCCCAAGGGGCTAGCACAATCACTCAACAACTTGCTAAAAATTTATATCTTTCACAAGAAAAAACGCTTAGTCGTAAAATAAAAGAAGCTTATTTAACGATGAAATTAGAGTCTTCCTATAAAAAAAGCAAGATTTTAGAAGCTTATTTAAACACCATTTATTTTGGGCACGGTATTTATGGCCTCGAAACCGCAGCGAACACCTTTTTAGGAAAGGAAACGAAACAACTGACCGTTGGAGAATCAACTTTTTTATTAAGCATTCCGGCTAATCCGTCAATCTATGACCCTTATATTCATTTTTCGTCTGTAAAAAGGAGACAGCAGCGTATTTTATCGGCACTTGAAAAGAATAAATTAATTAACTCAAATACCGTTAAAAATGCAATGAATGAGTCTATTAAGTTAAAGCCAATTATTCATACTTCAAATTCTTCCTTTACATCCTATTTTCAACAAAGTGTTCAAAAAGAAATTACAGAGTCTATTGGTCAGTCCGTCAATAATAATGGCAGTAAAATTTATACAACCTTTAATCCAACTATTCAAAATCAAATTGACCAAGCATTTGATCAGTATATTAAGCCTTTTCCTAATCTGCAAGCAAGTGTAATTGTATTGGATAGTCAAACTGGTAATGTTTTAGGCATGACTGGAGGACGTGAGAAAGGACAATTTTTATTTAATCGCGCAGTTGCATCAAAAAGGCAAGTAGGTAGTACAATAAAGCCAATTTTGTATTATAGTGCACTTGAAAATGGATATACACCATCCACAATGCTCCAAAGTAAGCCGACAACATTTCATTTTGAGGACGGCGATACATATAGTCCCAAAAATAGTGGCCATCTTTATGCACATGACCAAATTTCTTTAGCTAAAGCTATTGCTGTTTCAGACAATATATTCGCAGTGAAAACTCAACAGGCTATTGGTGCAGATGAATTTATTAAAGCACAGAAACTATTCTATTTAACCGCACCTAAAAATAAGCTTCCTTCAATGGCACTCGGTACGCAGGATGCTTCCTTACTTGATATGACAAGAGCGTATGCATTAATCGCCAATAATGGTAAAGATGTGACTCCACACTTTGTAAGTGAGATTAAAACCCAATCTGGAAAATCAATCTTTAAAAGAAAGGTTGACCATAAACAAAGATTAGAAAAAGATCAAACGGTTATTCTTAAACAATTAATGAATGGAATGTTCAATACAAATTTCTCCAGCTACTTACCAGTAACGGGAACAAGCATTATTCCTGAACTTTCAAAGGATTATTATGGAAAAACTGGAACTACGAAAACGGATAGCTGGATGGTAGGATTCCATTCCAATCTTGTTGTAGGAGTATGGGTAGGCTATGATCATTCAACAAATTTATCTGCAGAAGAAACTTCATTAGCAAAGAAGGTTTGGGCATCGGTTATTACAAATCTATCAGATAAGAAAGTAGATTCAAAAATACCTAAAGACATCGTAAAAGTTGCTATAGATGAAAAGACTGGCCTTTTGTATAAGGAAGGTTGTGGCGAAAAGGTTTCCCTATATTTTCGTAAAGGAACACAACCTACAAAACCTTGTATTAATAAAAAAAAGACAAAGAAACATAAAAAAGAAAAACAGGATAACACACCTTGGTATAGCCAGTACTTACCTTAAAAACAAAAGACCTCACCAAATTGGTAAGGTCTTTTGTTTGTCCTAGTCCTAGCTTTGTCCAAGCTAATATTAGTTTACTTTATTTGGTGATAAATGTAAAAAGATTATTCGACGTTTTCTTCATTTTTTTTTTATAATTTTCGCAAAGAAAACTTACCGATTGGATCGCTTTTTTAGCTAATGTAAAGACGCAACTTAATTCCTAATATTGGAAGCTACATCAAGTTTTTCTCTGCTACTCATTTACACTCTCTAAATATGCTAAAAGTTTATTAACCTAAAAGTTCTGTTTTTAATTGGTCAGATGAATTATTCCACATCTCTTCATTGTGTGCCTTAAGAAAATCAGCTAATAATATACGAGACTTTTCATCCATATGATCAACCATTAATTTTCGTTTCATCGCTTTATCCATTTTATTTACATGATCAGGAAGAAGTTTATATCCCCTTCTAGCTTCACGGTCAACTGTCATATAGCAACCAGTTACACCTGCATAATAAGGTCCGCTTTCAGTTCTTTCAGTTGCTACCCATACTAGCCAATATGGTTTTCCATTAGGAACCTCTTCCTCTTTTGTTAAGAATTTAATTCCTTTTTCAACTGAACTTCTTGCGTGCATTGCACCGATATCTACAAAAACATCATTCTCTTGTATATCAATAAAGACAGGAGAGATATTTTCTAAACTAATCGCCCCAACACCAAAACCGCCATGCCCGCTCGTTGAATCATTTTTTAATATATTGAATCCTAGTGATTTCTTTTTTGGTTGTTCAGACATCGTTAGCCTCCTAATAGTAAATTACATAATTAATGTTGTAACAATTGAATTAATCCAGTGGAAAACTGAAGGTATAGCAACCTCGAAAATTGGTTGTATTGTATAGTTATCTAAAGGAGTTAATACTAAAACTAAGAACACAAATGCTCCATACTGCTCGTATTGTGACATTTTTGCACGAATATCATTAGGTGCTAAATCTTCTATGATCCGATATCCATCTAATGGTGGAAGCGGAATTAAATTGAATACAAATAGCACAATATTCATTTGTATGAAAATACTAAAGAACGAATTTAAAGTAATCGTTAAAGCTTCTGGGAAAGAATGAAAAAATCCATGCTTTAATAGTAATGCATAAACGATTAATCCAAGTGTTGCCAATATAAAGTTACTTATTGGACCTGCTGCAGTTGTTAGAATCCCTGCAATTCTTGGTTTTTTAAAGTTATGGCGATTCACCGGAACTGGTCTTGCCCAACCAAAGCCTAATATAATGATGGCAATAGTTCCGAAAATATCTAAATGTTTAAATGGAGAAAGAGTTAGTCTGCCTTGTTTTTTTGCCGTGTCATCCCCAAATTTATAAGCTACATATGCGTGTGCAAATTCGTGAACTGATAGAGAAATTGCGACAACTAGTAAAATTAATGGTATATCTTTTAATGGATATTGAAAAAATGATCCCATTCTTGACTCCTCTCAAGAAATAATTGTTTTTGTGACTGCTAATTATTGAACTGTTTATTATAAAAGTTTAAATTATTGATGATGATTTCTTCAATGTTAATGATTTAACCGTTATTATTCTGACTTCCTGAGTTATAATAAAAATGACAAAACTAAGGAGGTCATATTATGCCATACGTTACAGTAAAAATGCTAGAAGGTCGCTCTGAAGAACAAAAGAAAGCTTTAGTAGAAAAAGTTACTGCTGCTGTGAGTGAAACAACAGGCGCGCCAACTGAGAAGATTGTTGTTTTCATCGAAGAGATGACAAAAAATCATTATGCAGTTGCAGGCAAACGCCTTAGTGACGAATAGAAATTCTTACATACATTAACAGTAAACGGGACTAAAATCCGTTTACTGTTTTTAATATCGTTTTCCACACTACAAAAAGCAATTTGAGTATCTTCAATCGAATACGCTTATCTTCTTTTAGCTCCTGCTATTTCTTCAATCATTTCAATTACTTTCTTTTTCTTCTCATCAGGGTTTGTATAGATTAAATCGTAAGGGAAAAATAACTTAGAATCGAATAGTTCTTTCCCTGTTATTCCATCGACTAGCTCTGATTTACGGGAAATTTCTTTTAAATCACCGTTCGTTTGCAACAATAATATTGGCTTCTTACCATCTTCTTCACCATATCTAAAATAATCATAAGCCTCATCTGAGATCGTATCAATGACTAAATAGTATTCTGAATCAATATCTATTTCTAAAAATAGCTTCTTTAGTTCAGCAAATTTTTCAGTATGAGATTGTGTGTCAAAATCGACATATTTAAATAAATTTCGATTCAAGAAACGTTGACATAGATCGCTCAAGATTTCGTCGGATTCTTCTTGCCACACTTGAAAATAATATAGAAGTACAGATTCATCTAATTTAATATATTCGTCTAAATCAATCTTCCCTTCAAAAAGATGATCGAAATGAACAGGTACATAATTAAAATGATAACCTGCCTCATGTAAATATTTAGCTCTTTGTAATATTTTTAGTAAAATTGCTTCAGCACTTCTAGACACTGGATGAAAATAAACCTGCCAATACATTTGGTATCGACTGATTAAATAATGCTCAACGGCATGCATACCTGATTGTTTAATAACGACGCCATCAGGACGAGGACGCATAATTCTCAATATACGTTCCATATCGAAATTACCATAGCTTACTCCAGTGTAATATGCATCTCTAAGAAGATAGTCCATACGATCAGCATCAATCTGACTTGAAATCATACTTGTAACGAGCTTATTTTTCGAAGTTTTCTCAATGATTTCCGAAACCTGCTTAGGAAAGTCATCCCCAACCTTTTTTAAAATTTTATTAATTTCCGTTGAACCCTCTATAATTTCTCTAGTTAACTCTTCATGGTCTAAATTAAATATCTTCTCAAACGTATGTGAAAAAGGTCCGTGACCAACATCATGCAACAACCCAGCACAAAGAGCTAATAAACGATCATCCTCATTCCATTCAGGACGGCCTGAAAATACATCATCTACCATTCGCCTTATAATTTCATAAACGCCAAGCGAATGAGTAAATCGACTATGCTCAGCTCCATGAAACGTAAGATATGTAGTACCGAGCTGCTTAATTCTTCTTAGTCTCTGAAATTCCTTAGTCCCAATTAAATCCCAGATAACTTGATCTCTTACGTGTATATAACGATGTACTGGATCTTTAAATACTTTTTCCTCATATAGCTTTTGGAAACGATATGTCATATGTTGGCCCCCTTTCAATATGTACACTATTTCTTTATATGCTAAATTACTTGTTATCTGAACATGTCTCTTTTATTCCTATGATCTAAAGTAAGCGACACTTTTTATTGTTCTAATCGTTGCGAAAGATTTCTCCACATTTCAATCTATTATATCAAAAAAACGCTCCTAAAGATGAAGGAACGTTTAATTCTTACCTAGTTTTGACTTTATCTTAACAATTAGATCATCTTCGTTTGGAGCAGATAATGGACGGTTATTGACAAAGCAAAACGATTTTTTTCGTCCTGGTCCACAATAAGATTGGCATCCGATTTTAACCTCTGCATCTTCATCTATTCGTTTTAAGCGAGGGACTAAAGTCTTAATATTCGTCGCCTGGCAATCATCACATATTCTAAATTCGTTTGACATTTTCTTTTACAATCCTTTCTGTTCTTTATTGAACATACTTAGCAGTAATTTTACTCGTTCCCAAAAAGACATGCAAGTTTTCCTAATAAATCACACTCAAATAGTATTCTACTATTTTTTGTATAGTTTTCTATTTTTTTGTCCAAACTTCTATTATTCAGCTAGAAATTAAATGAATTAATAATTGAATAAAAGAAAGTTGAGGGGAAATTTCTATGATGAAATTAAGACAAGATGCTTGGACTGAAGAGAATGATTTACTTTTAGCGGAAACTGTTTTACGCCACGTGCGCGAAGGAAGCACACAGTTGAATGCCTTTGAAGAAGTTGGCGATGTTTTAGAACGTACTTCTGCCGCATGCGGTTTTCGTTGGAATGCTGTAGTTCGTTATAATTATGAAAAAGCACTACAATTAGCAAAAAAATTCCGCAAAGAAAAGCTTCGACACGCTAAAGGCGAGGATGCTAAGAAAAAATTATTATATACACCTTCTGAATCTAGTTATATACAAACAGATGTATCTAGTAATTTTGATCGTTATTTAAATGATGAGCAAGATTTAGAATATGGTGTTGAACTTGATCAAGAATTTGGATCTTTTGTGGAAACTAATGATCAATTTGAAACAGACGATGAGGTTTTACATGATGAAGAACCGAAAACTGAAATCTTTTCAAATATTCCTTTAGTACAAAATCAATACCAAGCACAGGCTTCATCACCTTCACCAAGTAATACAAGAAAAAGCTCAATTACAATGTTTGATGTCATTCAGTTTTTACAAGGCCTTTCTAGTAATCAAATTGGTAGTGATCGCTTAGTCCGTGAGAATGATCAGTTAAAAAGAGAGCTTATGCAATTACAGGAACGAAATTCACAGTTACAGAGACAAGTAGAAAAACTTGAAAAAGATGCTACTACTGTTCAAGAAGACTATGAAACAATGATGAAAATAATGAATCGCGCTAGAAAATTAGTATTGTTTGAAGAGGAAGAGAAACCAGCAGCAACATCCTTTAGAATGGATAAGAACGGAAATTTAGAAAAAATTGCAGAATAACATAATCTGTAGAAAAATAGAGAAACGAGTTCTTAAATTAAAACTCGTTTCTCTATTTTTAGTTATAAAATATATTTACGGGTAGTCCCTATAATCTATTAATTTCCTAAAAATGACTTTTTAAAGAATGCTAGCTGTTTATCGAGTGTTACAGGATCACTAAATGAAGCGCCGTTTCCAGGCATTTCATATACGTGATTATTTTTTACAGCAGGTATCGACTTAAATGTGTCTGTCTTTTTGAAAGAAATATCTGCATTTGCATACTGACTTATAATAATATAATCTCCCGCATACTGTGGTAGTACTTCTGTGGAAAGCGTATAATATCCGTCCTTTAATGCTACTTCTTTTACTTTTTCAGGCATTTTTAATTTCATAGCTTGATAAAGTATTTCAGTTCCACGAGCCCAGTTATTGCCGAATACGTAAAGCTGCTTATCATATGATTCAAATACTGATACTGTAGCGTCTTGACCAATTTTAGCGCGAATATCATCTCCAGTTTTTTCAGCGCGTTGCTTGAAGTCATTAACCCAGCTTTTCGCTTCTTTCTCTTTGTTTAAAAGCTTACCAATTTCTACATGCTGTGATAAATAGTCTAATTTACCCCATGTGTAAGTCACTGTTGGAGCAATCTCTTTCAATTTATCAATATTTTTAATATTTGATAATCCAATAATTAAGTCTGGCTTTAATTCAATAATTTTTTCTAGATTATCATCAGATACTTCCGCTACGTCTTTTAATTCCTTCTTAAAGGTTGGATTATTCTTTGACCAAACATCTACCCCAACGACATTAACTCCTAGGGAAATAACATTACCAGTAAAACCTGATAGTAGAATCACGCGTTTTGGATGTGTAGGTACATCAACAGGTCCTGTTTCAGATTGGTATGTAAATGTTTTTACGTGATCGTTTTTACTTGTCGTACTAGCCTTCTGATCTGAAGAATTATTGCTACATGCACTTATGATTAATACAAAAACTAAAATAAACGGTAATAATAACTTTTTCATTTGTTTCTCCTTTTTACGAAAATTTATCCACTTTAAATTAATTGATAACGATTATCATTTTCATTACTTAATTTACTATAATTTGGATTTTATGTATTGTCAATTAATAGTTAATTTTTAGAATATGAAGTTTTTTTACTTAGTTAAAAATCATGCTAAAATAAGGAAACAAACGCATAAACTCTAAGGGGCTTTATTTAATGAATCAATATTTAAATCGATTACAAAATGATGAAATACGCTTTATAGACGGCTCAACGTTAGGTCCTTCCTTTGAAGCAAAACAATCTTTTGCATTAGATGACACATTATGTACAAAAATTGGAAGACTGGAGTCTCCACCAACAATCAGAACATGGGTGCACCACAATACTATTGTTCTAGGTATACAAGATACTAGATTACCGAATTTAGTGAATGGTGTTAATTATCTTAATAGCCAAGGTTATAAAGCAATTGTACGAAATTCAGGTGGGCTTGCTGTTGTATTAGATGAAGGTGTTTTAAATATTTCAATAATCTTTCCTGAGGCTGAGCATAAGCTTCAAATTAATGACGGTTATGAAATGATGTATGCACTAATTCAAGATATGTTTAAAGACTTAACTGATAAAATAGTCGCAAAAGAAATCGTTGGATCTTATTGTCCCGGAGATTTTGATTTAAGCATCGATGGAAAGAAATTCGCAGGGATTTCTCAACGCCGTATACGTAAAGGCGTTGCCGTCCAAATATATTTATGTGTTAACGAGAGTGGTTCAAAACGTGCTTCCATTGTCAAAGACTTTTATGAGATAGCGATCAATAACCAAGAAACTTCATTTAACTACCCTACCATTATGCCAAATACAATGGCATCACTTAGCGAGCTATTATCAGCTGAAATTACCGTTACAGATACAATGAAGAGACTGTTACAATCTCTAATTAAATTAACCCCTAAACTAACTCCTAGCTCTTTATTTGGTGATGAAATAGATTTATATAATTACCATTTGCAGCGAATGATTGACCGTAACTCGGAATTGAGTTCGATGCAAGAATGTTAAGAGAAGGATAAGAATGTAAAAGAACCACAAGATTACTTTTTCTTGTGGTTTTTTGTGTTCAAATTTAGTTCCTATCTCCATGCCATCAAACTAAAAAAGAGTGCTCTAAAGTCCAATGACTCCCGAGCACTCTTTCTATATATCAAAGAAAAATATCAGGTCTACCCTTACAGTGACTGAGCAGCAGTAATAATTGATAATTTATAAACGTCTTCACTGTTACAACCACGAGATAGGTCATTAACAGGCATATTTAGTCCTTGTAAGATTGGTCCGATTGCTTCGAAATTACCTAATCGTTGAGCAATTTTATAACCAATGTTTCCTGCTTCTAAGCTTGGGAATACGAATGTATTAGCATCACCTTTAATAACTGAATCTGGTGCTTTACTTTTTGCTACAGATGGTACAAACGCAGCATCAAATTGGAACTCACCATCTAAAGTTAATTCAGGTGCAAGTTCTTTTGCAATTTTAACCGCTTCAGCAACTTTTTCAGTTTCAGGTGATTTTGCTGAACCTTTTGTTGAAAAGCTTAACATTGCAATTTTTGGTTCAATATCAAATAATTTTGCTGTTTTTGCACTTTCAATAGCAATTTCAGCTAAGTCTTGGCTATTTGGGGCAATGTTAATCGCACAGTCTGCAAATACGTATTTTTCATCTTCACGAACCATAATAAATACACCTGATGTTTTTGTAACACCTGGTTTAGTTTTAATAATTTGAAGTGCTGGACGTACTGTGTCTGCAGTTGAATGTGTTGCACCACTAACTAGCCCATTCGCTTTATTTGCATAAACTAGCATTGTTCCGAAGTAGTTCGGATCTAATAGTGCTTTACGTGCTTGCTCTTCTGTTGCTTTTCCTTTGCGACGCTCAACAAAAGAAGCAACTAGTTCTTCCATTTTTTCATAAGTAGATGGGTCTAAAATTTCTACTCCTTGAAGCTCTAAGCCTAAACTACTTGCTTTTTCTTTAACGCTTTCTACATTACCTATTAAAATTGGTTTTAGTACTTCTTCTTTTGCTAGTCTATCAGCTGCTGTTAAGATTCTCTCATCTAAACCTTCTGGTAAAACAATTGAAATACCTTTACCTGATACTTTTTGCTTAATGCTTTCAAATAGATTACTCATAATAGCCTCCAACATATTTAAAATTATTTTATTTGTATATAATTAGAATAAAACCTTTTTAGAGTAATGAAAAATATAATATATTTAATAAAGCGCTATCATTTAAAGTAAATTAATTCCTAATTTTCTAAATAAATTAGGTTACTGTATAATTTTGTATGTTTTTACAAAATACTTTTAATTGTAGTATGCTATATAAATGAAAATCAATACGATAACGTTTGGGGGATTTAAAATGAGTGAAGCTGCAAAAACTTTAGATGGTTGGTATTGTTTACATGACTTTAGAAGTATGGATTGGCATGCTTTTAAACAATTAAGCAGTGATGAGCGTCAATTAGCGATCACAGAATTCCAACAAGTATTCTCAAAATGGAATCAAGTTGCCGATGCTGGTGAAGGTAGCCATGCTATTTACAACATTTTAGGTCAAAAGGCAGATATGATGTTTATGGTTTTACGACCTACTATGGATGAATTACTACATATTGAAACAGAAATAAACAAAACTACACTGTCTCAATTTATGATTCCTACTTATTCATACGTTTCTGTAGTTGAATTAAGTAATTACTTAAGCGAAGAAGATGGTGATCCATATCAAAATCCTCATGTTCGCTCTAGACTTTACCCTGCATTACCAAAATCTCAGTATGTATGCTTCTATCCAATGGATAAAAAGCGTGAAGGTGAAGATAACTGGTACATGCTTCCTTCAGGAGCTCGTAAAGAAATGATGTACAGCCACGGAAAAATTGGACGAGGTTACGCTGGAAAAGTTAAACAAATCATTACTGGTTCAGTTGGATTTGATGATTACGAGTGGGGCGTTACACTATTTGCTGAAGATGTACTTCAGTTCAAAAAATTAATTTATGAAATGCGCTTTGATGAAGTAAGTGCACGTTATGGTGTATTTGGTTCATTCTTTGTTGGAACGATCTTAAAAGAAGACGCATTCTCAAAATATCTTTACGTATAATTGAATACTTAGGGTATCCTCTATATACGATCAGTCATAGTATATAAATTAAAAGACTTCTCTTTTTGAGAAGTTTTTTTATTTCCCTTTTGGAAAAGGTGTCATATGTTTCTTTCAATTTTAATATAGTTACAGTAGTGAACGAACTAATTAGTCCTCGCTTTCCGATCACCTTTTGGGATTCGTGCAGAGTATATAATTCGGATGAGGAGGCTTTTTTATGGCTGTAATTCGTTATACCGAAGCTGAAGTTTCATTGCTTGCAAGATTAATGCGTGCTGAAGCTGAAGGCGAAGGTAAAGAAGGTATGTTAATGGTTGGAAATGTCTGTGTTAACAGGGTTTTATGTGACTGCTTAGATTTTAGAGATATTCGGAGTCTAACAGATATGGTTTATCAGAATCCTGGTGGTTTTGAAGCCGTGCAAAAATCATACTTTTATCAACGTGCACGCGATCAAGATATTGAACTTTCTAGAAAAGTAATAGCAGGACAACGTTTTTGGCCTGCAACTTATGGCCTATGGTTCTTCCGCCCGGCAGGCTCATGCCCAGGAACTTGGTTTAACCAAAAACTAGCAGGAAGATATAAGTCACATTGCTTTTACCAACCAACTTCTCAAGATTGTCCGAAAGTTTACAGTGTTTAAAATGATTTAACTAAGGGAGGTTTTTTCTTTGAGTAATCCTTTCGAATATTATCAAAATATTTATCGTGCGGCTCAACCTACCCAGGGACAAGGGCAACAAACTGGGCAAGGACAAGGGCAAGGGTTTGCAGCTCCATCAGGTGGCATGATCACTCAGCAGGGTCAAGTTACCACCCCGGCTGGTCTTTTTGAACAATCCTATGTAGAAAATATACTTAGAGCTAATCGTGGGAAAATTGCTACTGTTTATATGACATTCACTGGTCACCAACAACAAGTATTCGTCGGGTATATTATGGGAGCAGGACGTGATCATATTGTACTCAGAGATGTAAATTCAACGAAAACTTTCGTATTACTGACAATTTACCTAGACTACGTCACATTTGACGAAGAAATAGCTCTCCCTTATCAGCTTTAGAAAAAAAGTGTTCAATACAGTGCAAACTCGCACTACTATTGAACACTTTTTTTATTTCATAACAGTAATTCCTACTAAGATCCAAGCAACTAAAAATGCTAATCCTCCTAACGGAGTAATTGCACCTAGTATTTTAATGCCAGATACACTTAATATGTATAAGCTTCCAGAGAATAAGATTATTCCTATTACCGATAACCATCCCGCCCACATTAATTGAGTTGATGATCCATATTTATCAATTAAAAATGCAATAATAAATAATCCACCTGTTTGGAACATTTGATATTGAACAGCTTTATGCCAAACTTCTAGTGATTTTTCAGAAATTTTCCCCTCAAGTCCATGTGCTCCAAAGGCACCTAATGCGATAGATAAAAATGCAAAAATACTACCAAACAAGAAAAATAATTTCACTTCTTCTCCCCCTATATCTTAAAAATCTAATAATGATCCGCCTTGTTCCGAATCATCCATTTTAGGCATAACAGACGGCTGAGACATAAAAGGCTGACTTGGTATTGATTGAATAACATTACTAGTTATTACACTTTTGATAACCTCTACACTACTCTCATCTTCAAGAAGTAACTCGCATAAAGAACGAATACTCGCTATTCTTTCTCGAAATTGACCTGGCTTTTGTGTATTTACTTTCGCCTTTTGCAACTCATTTTCAATTTGCTGGATTACTTTTTCTACACTGATATTCAGATAAATCACCACCAAACTTTTTTAACACAATCCAATAAACCATATTATACTATGGCTTTTTTATGAAAGCGAATAACAACCTAATTAAGCACTATTTTAGTGGAACGGTGGTATACTAAAAAGGTTAATTTTAGGAGGTATTATTTTGGACTATAAAATGATTGTATTAGACATCGATGACACACTTTTGACAGATCATCATGTGATTTCTCCACGAACTAAAGAAGCTTTACTAAAAGCACAAGATATAGGTGTTAAAGTAGTATTAGCTTCTGGTAGACCAACATTTGCAATGCATAAGTTGGCAGAAGAGCTATTACTTCATGATTATGGTAGTTATGTTTTATCATTTAATGGTGGAATTATTACTGACTATCGAACTAAAAATAATGTTTATGAATGCGCATTAACAAAAGACCAAGCCCATGAACTTTACGAAATTAGTAAAAAACATAATGTGTTCGTTCATACATATATTGAAAATGATATTATTACTGAACAAGGCAATCAATACACTGATATTGAAGGCGAGCTTACAGGTATGCCTATTAAAGAAGTAAGTAGCTTCACCGGCCATGTGCAAACAGACGTAGTAAAATTATTAATGTTAGAAGACCCAGAAAAACTGGCTCAAGTTGAAAAAATTCTCCAAAAAGAGCTCGAAGGTAAAATCAGCGTCATGCGTTCGAAACCATTCTTCTTAGAACTAACGAATATTGAAGTAGATAAAGGAAAAAGCCTTAATCATTTAATTCAAATTCTAGGAATTCGCCAAGATGAAGTCATCTCTGTAGGTGACGGATATAATGACCTTCCGATGATTAAATTCGCAGGACTAGGTGTAGCGATGGGGAATGCTCCTGAAGAAATTAAGCAACAAGCAGACTATGTAACTGCCACTAATAATGAAGATGGTGTGGCACAAGTTGTTGAGAAGTTTATACTGAATAATCAATAATGATGTGATCATAGTAAACGTATGATAACCCGCAAGAATGATGGGTTATCTTTTTTTATGTACTGAAATTTTGAGTGTTTATCATCTTGTTAACGCGAACACTAGGTGAACAATATTGATAAAGTTGTGAACCTCGTTGATATATTGCTAGATCTCGTTGATATAGTGTTTAATCCCGTTGATATATGGTCAAATCTCGTTGATATTTCGGATACTCATGAGATAACCGCTTAATTATTAGAGTGAACATCCCCCTCCTACACAAGTACAAGCATCTTATCAACAAATATTACGGTTTTATCGATAAAACTTTTTATTTTATCAACAAAAATAACTACTTTATCAATAAAGTTCACAGCTTTATCAACAAAATACACAAAGTGTTCGCGTTTTCCATGCGGAATCAAAAGAAGCTGCCTGAATAGACAGCTTCCTTCGATATTGAAATCTATTTTACTGCCCAATCAATTGCTTCCATTTGAAACTCTTCTAATTTTTGATTAATTTGTGAAAATGGTTTACTTCCAAAGAATCCTCTACTAGCAGATAATGGGCTCGGATGGTGGGCTTTTAATATTGCATGACGGCTACTTGTAATTAATTCTTCTTTTGCTTGGGCGTGTTTTCCCCATAGAACGAAAATAATCGGACGTTCGTGTTTATTTAGTTCAGATAAGATTGTATTTGTAAATACTTCCCACCCTTTATTTTTATGCGAGTTGGGTTCACCTTCGCGAACTGTTAGAACTGTATTCAATAACAAGATGCCTTGGTTTGCCCAATTATTTAAATAGCCACTTGTTGGGATGTCTATGCCTAAATCACTGTTTAGTTCTTTATAAATATTTCTTAAAGAAGGTGGTATTTTTACTCCTGGTAATACAGAAAAGCTTAATCCATGCGCTTGACCTGGTTGATGGTACGGATCTTGTCCTAAGATGACTACTTTACAATTTTCATATGAACATTCATTTAACGCTTGAAATAAATGATCTTTCTCAGGATAAATAGTTTGATTCTTATATTCTTCTTCTAGAAAACGCATTAAATCTTTAAAATATGGTTTGTCAAATTCTAATTTTAATTTTTCTCTCCACTGTGACGATAGTTGAAGCAATGAAATACCACCTTTCCTGACGAAATTTCCCGAGAAATAGTCTTTATTTGTTGTTTATTGTCGTTGTCCCCAGCTCAATAGAATAGTTGAATTAATAAAATTGCTAATAGTATTTGAAAGCCTACAATACTCAGTGCGTATAGAGATAGTAATTTCCCTTGTTTAATAATTCGTTTTAGATTTACGTTCAATCCTATAGCAGCCAGTGCAATAATTTCAAGCAAGTGACTTGTATTATTAGAAATAGTTGCAGCCCAACTTGGTAGCACTCCTAAACTATATAAAACACACAGGATCACAAAACCAATTACATACCAAGGAAATTGGATTCTTACTTTTTCGCTTGAGTCCTCAGTAGGTATGTTTCTTCTCTTTATATTTGATAAACTGAACACTACAAAAACAAGAAAAACTACACGAATTAATTTAAATAAAGTCGCATAATTTTTTACCTCATCGTTCACCAAACTACCGCTGGCAACAACTTGTCCAACTGATTGTAAGGTGCTCCCGATTAACGCAGAAGTCGGCAAAGTTTGCGAGTGATATAAAACAGAAGCGATAACAGGCAGGATAAACATCAAGACTGTTCCCATCATATTTACAAGTGTCACAGCCAAGCCTTTTTCTTCTTGAGTAGCATGAATTGCAGGAGCTGTAGCACCAATTGCTGATGAGCCACATACTGCATTTCCACTTGCCATTAAATAACTAAAGTTCAATCCAAAACCTAATTTTTCGCCGATCCAAATCGTAAAAATAATCACAAAACACATTTGAGTTACGATTAAAATAATGCCTTTTAAACCCAATAAGCTAATCATTTGAACACTTATAGTTGCTCCTAATAAAAAAATTGATATCTCCAATAATTTACTTTCTGCAAACTTTCTACCGCCTTCAAAATAAGACTTTAAGTGAACAGTATTACCGATTAAAAGCCCTATTAGAATTGAAAAAGTAGCTGCTCCAATTGGCAATATATAAGAAAGTGATTGACTAACAAGCGCGATAATAAGACAAATAACTAACCCTGGAATAATCTTCAAAACAATCCCCATAATAATCTCCAAGTTTTCAATATAATATTTAATTCTATCTTTCATTATTATGTAACGAAAAAAGAAATTCGACAATATTCTTGCCGAATTTCCAAATTTATCATATAAAAAATTCACTCTTCATTGTAGCTTGAAGATTCTACAATGTACTGAGGTCTTCTTTTTGCTTCATAATATGTCTTTCCTAAATATTCGCCTAATACACCAATCATCAATAGTTGGACTCCACCAAATAACATAATGAAATTGGAAATTGTATATAAGCCAGGTATTCTAATCCCTACCAAAAGTACTTTAAAACTCATCATAATAAAGATCACAAGACTAATGCCAATTAATAGTAAACCAATTTTAGTTAACAATCTCAATGGCCTCGTATTAAAACAAAGAATATACTCAATGGACCTTTTCATAGAATCAAGCTTCTTTACTTCTGACTCTTTATTAATTATTCTTGACGTGATTTCATACTCGATTTCTTTTATTTTAAATCCAATCCAATTAAACATACCTTTTGAATAACGATTTGATTCAGGCATACTTAAAATTGCATTAACTACTTTTCTGCTTAACAAACGAAAGTCAGATTCATTTTGCAAAATGTCAGGATCAACAAATTTTCTAATGAATTTCTCAACAATGCCTTTTTTCGCTTTTTTTAGAACTGAATTCTCTAATTTTTTTGAAGCAAGTACATGGTTATTACCCTTTTGGTATTCATCCATCATCTCAAGAATAACGTTTGGTGGATGTATAAAGCTTCCATCCATTAACACGACTACCTCACCTTTCGAGTGTTCAAGACCAGCGTACAGTGCACCTTCTCTTCCAAAGTGACGAGTAAACGAGATATATTTCAAATGATTGCTATGGTTTGCAACAACTTGAAGTGCTAATAATGTATCATCTTCACTTCCATCGTTTATATATATAATTTCATAATCGTCTTTAAGTAATTTTAATGTATTTGATAAGTTAACGTGAAATCTTTCTAAATTTTCTCCACTGTTATAACAATAAACTACAACTGATATTTTCAAACTAAACACCTACTTCTCCTAAAAGCTATGAAATGATAACTTTTATCTATGTTATAGCACTTGGCGAAACAGTTCAATCATTTTCATTCCAATTTGTATTTTTTGGAAACTAATGAATGAGTTTACTTTTTTTAGAAAGATCCACTATTTTACTAGCTCTTTTATTAATTGGCGCTTTAAAAACTACACCTATTATAATTGCAATAATGACAAATAGAGATAGTGTCAGAAGATCCCTTTGAACAGTATTCCAAATGATTCCACCGGTAGCCTCTCTTAACAAGCTTAGTGCATAAGTAAACGGTAAAAATGGGTTGATTTTTTGGAAAAATGGCGGAGTTACTTGAATTGGGTAGACTCCCCCAGCACCAGATATTTGAAGAACTAGGAAGATTATACCGATGCCTTTCCCAACGTTACCAAAGACCGAAACAAGCGTATAAACAATCAATGTAAATACGATGCTAATCAATAGTGCGAAGAAAATAAAATAACCTTTACTTGCTGCATATGTTCCTAAAATTAGGAAATTGCCAGTAGTTACGACTAGTGTTTGAAATATACCAATCGAAATGAAAGTTAATAATCTCCCAAAGTAAATTTCTCTACTTTTATAAGATTTCTCTTCATGAACTTCCGTGGTTAATAAAGAAACCATTAATAATGCGCCTACCCATAATGACAAAGTAGTATAAAATGGTGTCATTCCTGTACCATAATTCGGTATTGGGAACATCCGCTCTTTCTTTATTTCAATTGGACTTGAATAAAAGTCACTTACCTTTTCGATATCTGTCCGAAGAAAATTTATTAAATCCTCGATACTTCCTTTTTCTTCGGCTTTTCTAATCTCATTAGCTAATTTTTTAATTTTTGTTTCGATCAGAGGGAATTCATTAATTAATTGCTGTATATCACCCTTTTTTGTCTCTAATAAATGGGATGTATCAACAAGTACCCCTTTAATGGTCGGTATATTTTTTTTAGCATCAGTCAATATCGTCTGGCTATTTTTAATGGATTCATTCACTAATCTCGATGCCTCATTTAGCTTTGGCACAAAATCTTGGTCAAAATTTGAATTTAAACTCGCTAACGTATTATTTATATTATTTGCACGTTCACTCATTTTCTGAAGTAAATCTGTAGGCACATTGCCCCCGTTTTGAATTTCCCTTTTTATTCGATCATTTTCACTTTGAATTGTCGCTAGGTCTGCATCCAATTGTTTTAGTGCGTTAATATCTTTATTGAAATTTACTGTAGTATTTAGACTATTAAACGATTGAAGCACTTGAATTAAAGAAGGGATTATATTTCTTGAATTTGGAATAATTTGTCCCATTTCATCTGATAGCCTTGTTGACTCATCATGATTAATACCCTGATTCTGCATTTGTGATAAAGTGCTTTGAATGATAGCTGATTGGCTTTGGAGTAGATTAAGAGTCTGTTTAAAAAATGGAATTGCATTATGTATCGATTGATTAACTTGATTAAAAAATCCATTTAAACTACCAGTCAGCTTCTCACCGTTTGAAACGATCTGATTGATCAATTCAATATCTTTATTAGCTGTTTGAATGACTCCTTGTACTTTACTGTAATCATTTAATGCCTTATTTACCTCAGATTTTATTTCAGGCAAGTCTTTTTCTAGCTTAAAAACCATTCGCTCAAATTGTTTTATTTCAGGTAAGTTCGTTTGCAAATCAATTCCTATTATATTAAATTCCTGTAGTACTTCTTTACTGACGGTCTTTTCAAATTTCTTTGTAATCTCGCTCGCAATACCCGTTGCACCTTTCTCTGTATATTTAGGAGCAATAATATTAAGCTTTTCATTTACTTTATAAATAAGTTCAGGTTTTTTGGGATTGTCTGTTAATACCGTACTAATTTTCTCGGAAAAATCTTTCGGAATCATAATGCTAGCATAATATTTTCCTTGCTTGACCCCTTCATTTGCCTTATCCCTGCTTGTAAATCGCCAGCCTAGCGTAGGACTTTCTTTTAATGAATTAATTACTTCATTTCCGATATTTATCTTATTATTTAAAACAGTTGCACCACTGTCCTCATTTACGACAGCAATCTTTAAGCCCTTCGTATTTCCATACGGATTCCACGAAGACTTTATATTAAACCACGCATACATTGAAGGCATGATAATTAAGCCAGCGATAATCATTAAAGCTGCCCAATTAGTCACAATTCGTTTCACATCGCGAAAATAAATTTCAAAAATTGAATTCATCTATAACTCACCTAATCTTAAATAAAGTTTTGAAAGTACTTAGAATGAAGGAGTTTGGCTAGGAAAAGATTTTAAAAAAACTAAAACAATCTCCACATTCTTTCCTTATTGTTCTTCTTTTCTTCCTGCCTTGTTTTAGAAAAAAAATTAATTTCATATAGTATGCAATAAAAAATTCATAACTATTCTAGGAAGCAAGGATAGGAGAAATCAAAAATAGCTTAATAAAAAAAGACCTTCGCTTTAAATTAGCGAAAGTCTTCTAAATAGATCCTTATCTTAAGTCTACTCCCATCTAAACGTACGAGCAGCGATTAAGAAGCTTACAACCATCCAGACGCATAACCAGCCGAAGTCAGGGAGTAGATCTCCAAAGGTTGCTCCGACATTCATAATATCTCGCATCGCTGTTGATAAATGCGTAATCGGAATTGTTTTTATAATTGGCTGTAAATATTCCGGCATATTATTGATTGGGAAAAATACTCCACCTAAAAACATAAGCGGGAACGATAAGAAACCTGCAATTGGCCCAGCACTTTCTGGACTTTTTGCTAGACTTGCAATAATAAAACCAATACTCATAAACGTTAATGTGCCTAATATTACAAACAATACAACTAATAAAAATGACCCTCGAATACTGACATCGAACCCAAAATAGCCAATTAATAGCGTTAAAATTGCTTGTAAGCTATTTAATATTAGTCTAGCTGTTATTTGTGCTGCAATAAATGTAGAGGCCCTTAATGTAGTGCCTTGCATCCTTCTTAAAACGCCTCGCTCTCTCCACGATGCAATTTGGCCTGCGACACCATTCATATTGTTATTCATGATTTGCATTGCAATAATTCCAGGTACTAAAAAATCTAAGTAAGAAAGTGTAATCCCGGCTACACCTTTAAAGTTTGTAACAATTTTTGGCGTGTATCCTGCCATTTGTTTACTTGCGGCATCCACATTCGCTGTAATTGTAGCAATTCCCCCTTGGAGCTGGGCCGAATTACTTTCGTTATAAAGTACTTTTAATTGTGCAGGTGCAGTTTGTTGTTTAGACTTCACCTGGTCTTGAAAGCCTTTGTTAATGACGATAACAAAGTCTGTTTTTCCATCAGATAATAATTTTTTTGATTTTAATTCATTCGTTTTTTTATGAATTTTTAGCGATTTCTGGCTATCCAAAACTGCAGTGATCTGTTTACTTGCTTGAGATTTGTCATAGTCAATTAAATTTACTGAATAGCTAGTTGTATTCCCATCGTTAAATATTAGTCCGAAAATAATCATAAAGAAAAATGGAAACAGTAGTGTCCAGACTAAGGCTTGACGATTACGCACATAAATTCGAAGTTGTGCTAAAGTCAATTGATAATAAGCCTTCATTCTTCACGCAACCCCCTTCCAGTCATATGTAGGAATACATCCTCAAGAGTAGCGGTTCTTGTTGATAAATCAGAAATCGTCAAATCTTCTTGTTTTGTATACTCTAATAAAGCCATTAAAGTAGCTTGAAGATTACGCGTATACAATGTAACGAAATCATGATTTATGACAACATTCATTACACTATCTAAATGTGTAAACTTATCTTCTTGCTCTGGCGATTTAGTTTTAAATTCAATCGCACTTTCAGCCGAGATTGAACTAACTAAATTATTTGGTGTATCAAGGGCAATTAATTTTCCTTTATCCATAATGCCGATTCGATCGGCTAATACATGAGCCTCATCCATGTAGTGAGTTGATAATACAACTGTTTTACCGCGTTCTTTTAGCTTTAAAATGATGTCCCATAATGTTCTGCGAGCTTGTGGGTCAAGTCCTGTAGTTGGCTCATCTAAGAATATAATTTGAGGGTCATGAATCAACGCTAACGCGATCGCTAATCGCTGCTTTTGCCCTCCAGATAGTCCTTTTACTAGACTATTTTGCTTTTCGGTTAATAGCATTTCATCAATCAATGGTTGAATTGGGATATGACTTGGATAGAAGCTAGCATACATCTCAATGATTTCTTTTACTTTTAACAAATCGAATAAAGATGTCGACTGAAGCTGTATACCAATCTCTTGTTTTATTTTATTTGAGTCCTTCCCAATCTTATGCCCTGCAATCGTAGCAGCTCCTTCATCTGGCTTTCTTAAGCCTACAAGCATTTCCATTGTTGTAGATTTGCCTGCTCCATTTGGGCCAAGCAATCCAAAAACTTCACCTTTTTCAACTTCAAAACTAATTCCATCTACTGCATAAAAATTTCCATAACGCTTTTTAAGGTTTTCAACTTCAATAATTGAACTCATTGTTTTATCTTCACCTCGTCTAATTAACTATTAAAAAGAATGAAATTTCTTTTTTTAATCAGCCTGCTAAGTATATAATGCAAAATTTAATTTATTTGTCGAAAAAGATAAACATTAATAATTTTTAATGATAAAATTACATTTTTTTCCATCTATTCTTATTCCATACTATACAAGACTTCTAAAACAATTAGTACCATTTATGTAATAATCATTTACATTTTATAACTTTATTGTAACGTCCATGTTGTCACTCTGTAATACTCATCGTTTACAATATGTTGGACATAAAACAAATAAAATGGCTATGTTTTTTGTGTTGGTATCTTTTACACGGCCATAAAAACAAGGTGATAAAAATGAGAATAGAACGTGAAAAATGGTTGGATGTTGCCAAAATGATCGGTATCTTTTTGGTTGTTTATGGTCATTCTACAGAAGGTCCGAATTCTATTACTTTTATTTACTGGTTCCATATGCCCCTATTTTTTATTATTAGTGGCTATTTATTTAAACCAGTTAATTCTGTCAGTGAACTGAAATTTTTTATTAAAAAACTAACTTGTAGATTGCTGGTACCTTATTGTACGTATTTAGTACTATTTAGCTTATATGACATTACAACAGAGGTGCTTAGAGGTACGATTAGTGCTTCAAACTTATCAAATGAAGTCATTTCATTATTAATCGGTGGTAGATTTATTACAGGAGTGCATGGCGTATTCTGGTATGTAACATGTTTATTTATTACACAAATACTGTTTGCGTTAATCTGTTTATATTTTAAAAAGAATATTGTTCGCCTTTCCATTGTGATCGCTTGCTATTTAATTGCGCATTTTGAAACAATTAAATTAATTCCACATATCGGTAAAAACACCTTTAATCAAATTTCGATTCCATGGAATATGGATGTGGCTTTACTAGCGATATTCTTTTTAGGACTAGGTTTCTTTGCAAAAAAATTTATTGCATCTATTTCTAGCTTCATTGGTATTTCATGTATCTCGCTAAGCATTTTATATATGACATTATATAAAATGAATAAATTAGACTATCATTTAAGTCTTAAATATTTAAGATACGATCATTTATTTTTAGATGCGTTAATTCCAATTACGATGACCATTGCAGTGTTATTTTTATGCCAAAAGCTCGCGAAGCTACAATTCGTACAACCATGCACAATCTTTGGTAAAGAATCACTAACAATTATGTACATCCATATTTTTGCGAATGCTGTTATTTCACAGTTTTTCGATTATGGTCCGTTATTGTACACAGTCATTGGTTTAGCCGTTCCTATGTTGACTAAGAAATTTATTATTGAATCTCAGCCTACGATAAAGCCGTTCTTTATTGGTTTAAATGTAAAGCGTAAGCAAAATTTAAAAGTAAGAACAGCATAAAAAAAATAGCCCGAGGGCTATTTTTTTTATTTTAAAGTAACAACAGCTGCATCAGTACCTTTTTGAACTGAGCCTGAAGCTGTAATATTAATATTTTCTAGTACATCTCCATTTGTAAAGATCACCGGAGTAATTGTACTCTTTGCGTTTTCTTTTATGTAATCAATGTTGAATGTTAATAGGTGATCTCCAGCATTAACATTTTGTCCTTCAGTTACATGTGCGTCGAAACCTTCACCGTTAAGTTTAACTGTCTCTAATCCAACATGAATTAAAATCTCTACGCCATCTTTTGAACGAATTCCAATCGCATGTTTTGTATGGAATACTTGTACAATTTCTCCGTCAAAAGGAGCAACAACAACACCTTCTGAAGGTGTAATAGCGAACCCATCACCCATCATTTTTTCAGCAAATACCGGATCTGGTACATCAGATAGTGGGTGTACTTCTCCAGTTAATGGCGCTTTAATTGCAACTTGTTTAGCTGCAGGAGCAGATGCTTGAGTAGTACCGTCTTGCTGTTCTTCCTCTAAACCGAACATTTTCTTTAGTTTGTTAAACATAAAACTCACCTTTTCTTTAAAATAGATTCCAATCTTATCATTATCTTTTCATAGAAAATAATACTAATTATCCTAACAGAAAAAACACTTTTTTGCCTAATAAAAAGTGAAATTTTATTGAAATATTAATAAAATTGTATTTTGTCTTCAATAAAAGTCATGAAATCCCTTCATTTTCTTACTTTCCAGCTAGTTTCTACAAAATAACAATATTTGATAAAATGACAATGTACAATTACTATTTAGGAGCGATAATATGACTGAAATGGTTCCACTATTATTCACTTTAGAAAATAAAAGGGTAAAGATTATCGGTGGAGGGCAAATTGCTTTTCGAAAGGCAAAAGCATTTTTGAAAAGTGGCGCAACAATTACTATTATAAGTCCTCAAATATGCGAGGAATTAGTAAATTTACCTACTATTAAGCTAATGAATAAGTATTTTGAAAAAGATGACATAAAGGACGCTCATATTGTTATTGCAGCGACAAATGATAAAAACACAAATAAATTTATTAAAGATTGTATGACAGACTTCCAATGGTTTAATGATGTTAGTGATCAAAGTAATAGTGATTTTCATACTCCTGCCGTGGTGCGTAGAGGTGACCTCGTCGTTTCAGTCTCAACATCAGGTAAAAGTCCAGTTCTTTCCAAAAAGATAAAAAAGGAATTAGAAAATTATTTCGAGGATCATTATAGCGAAATTGTAAACGAATATGCGATCGAGCGAAAAAAACCAGCCATTGATTAATTTCAAATGGCTGGAATAATGAGCAGGACTAAAGCAGTTGAAAGATTTTCCATCTACTTTCCTTACATATTGTTACTGTTTTTTAAGCTTTGCTAATGCTTCTGCAAATGGATTATTAAATGGCTCATCTTCTTGCTTGTTTTGTTTATTTAAATATTTTTGAACATCACGTTTAGAAACTTTACTATTTTTTTCTTTCGAGCGTCTCTCTTTAAAATTAGTAAGTTTTTCTCTATGCCCACATGAACATGCAAAAATTTGACCTTCTCCCTCGCCTCTAAGCTCTAAGCGCTTGAAGCATTTAGGGCATCTAGCATTTGTAGACTGTGAGATTGTTTTACGATGACCACATTCTCTGTCCTGACAAACTAACATTTTTCCTCGTTTACCGTTTACCTCAAGCATCAGTTTTCCACATTCAGGACATTTAGTACTCGTCATATTATCATGCTTAAACTTTTGTTCAGTTTGTTTTATTTCTCGAACTGCATCTGAAGAAAATTTAATCATTTCATTCATAAATGTAGACTTAGCTAAATTCCCTTTAGAAATAGCTTGAAGCTTTTGCTCCCACTTAGCCGTTAAAGCTGGTGATTTCAAAGCTTCCGGCACAAGGTTTAATAACTGTTTTCCCTTATTTGTTATGAAAATATCTTTTCCCTTTTTTTCAATTAAAAAGCTACTGAAAAGTTTTTCAATGATATCCGCTCTTGTCGCAACGGTTCCTAAACCGCCCGTCTCACCAATCGTTTTCTTCAAATCATTACTATTTCCAGACATATACTGTACTGGGTTTTCCATCGCACTTAAAAGCGTGGCTTCATTAAAATATGCCGGCGGCTTCGTGTATCCTTTTGTCTCAGTTACTTTTGTAACCTGGAAATTTTCATTTTCATTAATGATTGGCAGCCTTTGATCTTCCGTACTATCATTTTCTTCTTCGTCTTTAAAGACTTCTTTCCACCCTAGAGAGATAACCCTTTTTCCTTTAGCAACAAATACCTCATTATCAATTTCTGCGACAACCTTTTCTTGTTCGTATACGTAAGGAGGTAGTAGCACTGCTAAAAATCTTCTAACGATTAATTCATATATTTTAATTTCTTTTGAAGAAAGTTCACTAATGATTGGTGCCTGTTCTGTCGGTATAATCGCATGGTGATCCGTTACCTTATTATCATCGACAAATGATTTATTAGCTTTAACCGGTTGATTTGTTAGCTTCATAATGATTTTGCCATAAGGTTTAATGTTACACGCTAATAATCGTTCCTTTAATGTATCAACTAAGTCCGATGATAAATATCTAGAATCAGTTCGTGGATACGTAACAATTTTATGCTGCTCATAAAGCTTTTGCATAATCGATAAAGTTTCTTTAGGTGAAAAATTGAATCTTTTATTAGCCTCTCTTTGAAGCTCTGTTAAATCATAAAGCTGTGGAGCAAATGATTTCTTTTCAGCTGTTGAAACTTCTCTAATCTTCAATCGCTTTCCTTTTATAGCTCCAACAATTTTTTGTAATTCTTCGGATGTATTAATTCTTGAAAGATTCGATTTACGATCCTGCCACGTGAAAACTACATTATTTGCTACTACTTGAAGCCCATAATAAGTTTGTTGTTTAAACTCTCTTATTTCTTTTTCACGCTCTAAAATCATCGACAATGTTGGAGTTTGAACTCTACCACATGAAAGTTGAGCATTATGCCTACAAGTAAGTGCTCTTGTCGCATTAATTCCCACAATCCAGTCTGCCTCGGCTCTTGCCACAGCAGAAAGATATAAATTTTCATATTCCTTACCGCTACGTAAGTTTTCAAAGCCTTTTTTTACAGCCTTATCTGTTGCAGAGGAAATCCATAACCTTTTAATAGGTTTGTTCACCTTCGCCATTTGAAGGATCCATCTAGCAACAAGCTCACCTTCTCTACCTGCATCCGTTGCAATAATAATTTCTGAAACATCTTTTCTTAATAATTGTGTCTTAACAGCTTGGAATTGCTTGCCAGTCTTTTTAATAACAACTAGCTTTAATTTATCTGGAATCATCGGTAAATCTTCTAAATTCCATGATTTATACTTATTATCATAACCTTCTGGATCAGCTAAAGTTACAAGATGTCCTAATGCCCAGGTTACAATATATTTTTTTCCTTCTAAAAAACCGTTACCCTTTTGATTGCAACCCAGCACTTTCGCTATATCTCTAGCGACTGAAGGTTTTTCTGCTAATACTACAATTTTACTCATATCATACTCCTTAATATTTTTACAATTTCCTTATATCTAACTTTAACACTTCTAATTATTTAAACAAAATCTAACTAACTTTGATTTAATGACTCTTTTCATCATCATATTATCTTTCGAAAATTGGTCACATTTGGTAACTAAACTACATGTTTCTAGCTTATATAATAAGACAAAATAATGAAAAGTTTTACAAAAAATTCTATTTACTTAATGAGAAAGGAACATTTATTAATATAACTTCCTATTTACTGCTTACACTTATTTTAAGTTGTATTCTTATTTTTGTTTCTACTTTTCTAATTAGAAAAAGTCCACACTTTCGATTTACTGTCCCATTGGAATTTCAATTATTGGTGTGTTTATATTCTTTCTTGGCATTGTAATTGGTGGTTTGTATGGGATTAAGTGCATTTGGATTGTCTCTCTTTTTAGCCTCTCCAATAGCCTTCATTGCAATTGCACTCATAACTCTCACATGGAATCACAATAATTGATCATTCGACTTAGTTTACTTTTTTGCAGAAAAATGACGTTTTATTTTACTAAAAAAACAAAGGATTCCATCTCTTATATGGCAAATTTAACTAATTAATTCCATATATAAGGAGAGGTACAATGATTAATAAAATAATATCTGTTATTTTAGGGGTATCTTTATTCTTTTTACCCACTGCTAACGCGACTTCTTTTTCTCAAGGTTTTAGTGATGATGAGTTATCGAATTATATAGATAATCTAAATTTAAATACTACTGAAGCCACTTTCGGACAATCAATTGAAATTGGATTAACGACTAAAAAACATTTCGACAATGTCGCTTTGACTTTTAAAAATGGCTCTAACATGACAGAAGTATTACTAAAAAACCTATCTTCATCAGATCTTTATTATTCTGGAAAAATAGGTATTACTAGCTCATTTACTAAAGGAACTTACTCATTAAGTTCACTTACACTAGATGGTCAAACATTGTCTGTATCTGACCAGAAGGTTAAATTTTTAATTAAAGATTTACCAACCCCAAAAATTAACTCAATTACAAATAAATCTACTGCTATTTCAGGAACGTTTTTAACTAAAAGTAGCGTCCAAATTTATGTCAATAATAAACAAGTAAGTACTGTTCAAACTGACACAAACGGAAACTATCAACTCAAAACAAAACCTCTAAAAGAATTTACTAAAATAAATGTAGTTGGTGTTTCAATTGGATTGAAAAGTAAAACCGCTACATCAACCGTTGCCGACGTAATCGCACCTTCAGTCACATCAATCCCTTCAATCTCAGATCATTCTCAATATATATCAGGCAAGTCAGAGCCTAATGCTGATATCATCATTTATTTGAATAAGAAATTACTAGTAAAAGGTAAAGTTAATACTGCAGGAAAGTTTAATATAAAAATGGCTAAGCAAAAAGCGAATTCGGTCCTTCAAGTTGTTGCGATTGATAAGAGTAAAAATCAAAGTAAACCTGTTTCAATTCGCGTGTTAGATCGCACTGCACCTTCTGCTCCTACCATTCAAACGGTAAAAGAAAACGCTACTGTAATTAGTGGAAAAACAGAAGCAAGTGCTTCCGTTAAATTGTATTTGAAGAATAAATACGTAGCTAAAACAACCGCATCTAAGTCCGGTAGTTATACATTTAAAGTTAGTAAATTAAAAGCCTTTACTCCTATTAAAGTACAAGCTGTCGATGCAGCTGGAAACCAAAGTAAAACTTCGTATACCGAAGCTAAAAGCTCTAAACCACTTTCAAGTGGGCAACTAGTTATTGTTAATACAATGACAAATAAACTATCTTATTACAATAAAGGAAAACTAGTAAAAACATTTAGTGTAGCAACGGGAAAAGCATCCTCCCCTACACCTACTGGAAAGTTTAAAATCTTAAATAAAATTAAAAATAGACCTTGGTATAAGGAAAATATCCCTGGAGGAGCTCCAAATAATCCGCTAGGTAAAAGATGGATGGGCTTAAGTATGGGAAGCTCCCCTGGGAACTCTTACGGGATTCACGGAAATGCTAACGAGAGTTCAATTGGAAAATCAGTTAGTCACGGTTGTATCCGAATGCACAATAGTGAAGTTGAATGGTTATTCGATCAATTAAACGTTGGAACAACTGTTATTATTGCAAATACTTCGAATTCAAATGGGCAAATAGCTCACTCATATGGTATGGCCATCTTTTAAAAGCAAACCAATTCTGGTTTGCTTTTTTTATAGTTTAATAGATTAACCTTTCATATTTCTAATAGCATTCTTTGCATTTTTCACTGATAATATTTAGTAAAAAGGAAATAGTTAGAAAGGGGTAATTTTATTTTGAAGAAGTATTTGCCTATACTGACTTTGCTATTTGGTATTCTTTATATCTTTTTTATACCTTCAGAGCCTGTAAGCATAAAAATCTTATTTAAGTTAATTCCAATGGTGTTGATTATTTTCTATGCTTTATCACAAAACCCTCATCACTCATCTAAATATCGTACCCTCATACTTTTAGGACTTATTTTTTGTATGATTGGTGATGGAACGCTAATATGGTTTGTGATTGGCTTAAGTGCTTTTCTAATTGGACATTTGTTTTATGCAACTGGTTTTATTTCAGGATGGAAATTTTCAATTTACCGTATGTTATCGATCATTCCGATTGCAATTTATGCGTTTATTCTATGTTCAAATTTAGTAAATTCATTAAATGACAGCGGACAAGATACGTTAGTTATTCCTGTTATTGCCTATTCAGTAGCAATTTCAATGATGGTATTTACAGCCATAATGACTGGTAATAAATGGGCTATTTTTGGAAGCTTATTATTCATCATTTCCGATTCGATTTTATCGTGGGACTTATTTGTAGAAAGCGTTAAGTATGGTCATGAGTTAATTATGATTACTTATTACACTGCACAGTTTTTAATTGCTAAAAGCATTTTAAATAGGAAGTGAACTGCGTAATATTTTACATTCAAATAATAAACGAACTAAAATATAATTGTGGCCTCTTTTCACTAGAATTTACAAATGAAAGCGTATTATCTACAAATTATAAAATGTAAAAAGGAGATTTTCACATGAAAAATGAGTTAATTAACCGCTTAACTAGTTATGCAAAAATTGATACACAATCGAACGCTAGTAGTGAAACATGCCCTTCTACACCGGGTCAACTTACATTAGGTCGTATGCTAGTTGAAGAATTAAACAAAGTTGGATTAGTTGACGTAACGATGGATGACAACGGATATGTAATGGCTACACTTCCGGCAAATTCCGACAAAGAAATTCCGACAATTGGATTTTTAGCACATTTAGACACAGCGACAGATTTTACAGGAAAAAATGTAAATCCTCAGCTAGTTGAAAATTATGACGGAAAAGATATTGTTTTAAATGAAAGTTTAAATGTTGTATTATCTCCAAGTCATTCACCAGAGTTAAGTAAATATATCGGTCATACATTAATGACAACTGATGGAACGACGTTATTAGGTGCAGATAATAAGGCTGGTATTGCTGAAATTATGACTGCAATGGAATATTTAGTTCAACACCCAGAAATCAAGCACGGTAAGATTAGAGTAGCTTTCACGCCAGATGAAGAGATTGGCAGAGGCCCACATAAATTTGATGTAAAAGCGTTTGACGCTAAATATGCTTATACAATGGATGGTGGTCCACTTGGCGAACTTCAATATGAGAGCTTTAATGCAGCGGGTGCAATGATTACAGTTAAAGGTAAAAATGTACACCCAGGTACTGCTAAAAATAAAATGATCAATTCTATGAAAATTGCCATGGAAATAAATAATTTATTACCTGTTGAAGAAGCGCCAGAATCAACTGAAGGATACGAAGGCTTTTATCATCTAGTATCAATTGAAGGTGATGTAGAATTAACAAAAATGCATTACATAATAAGAGACCACGACAAAGAAAAATTTGCTAACCGAAAAGAGACATTAACGAATATTGTAAGTCAATTAAAGGAAACGCATGGTGAAAATAGTATTACTTTAGAATTAAAAGACCAGTATTATAACATGGGAGAGAAAATCTTACCTGTTAAAGAGGTAGTTGATATCGCATATGAGGCGATGACGAACTTAGAAATTAAACCGATTGTAGAACCCATTCGCGGCGGTACAGATGGATCACAGCTTTCATATATGGGCTTACCTACTCCGAATATTTTTACAGGAGGAGAAAACTACCACGGTAAATTTGAATACATCTCAATCGACAATATGATTACAGCAACGAGTGTAATGATCGAAGTGATCAAATTATATGAGCAAAAGGCAAAAAATTAAATTTTAGACTGATTACACGTATTTTCCAGGCAATTTGAGGGGCCGTCCTAAGTGTCAGCATAGGCGGCCCCTATTGATTGTTAATCTAAAATGAGGGTATCCTAGTATGGTTTTCTATTAGAATTGGTTTTGTGTTCACTATTTGTAGATTTTTAGTAGAATTCTTCACAGTTTTAGTCGATTTAGAAAGAATTAGCGTAATTTTGTTAATATTGCATAACTGTTCATCTACTTTTGACTAATTATGTAGTTATGATACCCCAACCGGTATGGGTATTATCTTATAAATTTGGGACTCTAGCGAATTTAATTGCAGTTTTGTTAATTTTATTTGCACTTCCAACATTCTACTTTGCACTTCGACCATTATTTCACCTATTCTTCTTTTTAATATTTCCTATATATATAAAAGAGGATGCCCCTTAAAATGGGACATCCTCTCTTCGATTACTTAATTTTACGAATAAATACAACCTTTAAATAGTTGCCTTCTTTAAACTGTTTATTTATTTGAAAATCAGATGGAAGGCTGAATTCTTCCATTAATTTATATTGTCCGTCCATTTCTTTAAACGCTGTGTCAATAAAGCCTTTAAATTTTTTCATTCCAAAAGTGCTACAATTCGTCGATGCAACAATTACACCGTCAATTTCGGTGATTGCAATTGCTTCTTTCAACAGATTTTTATAATCCTTTTCGGCACTAAATGTGTGTTTTTTAGATCTTGCAAAGCTTGGTGGATCTAGTATAACCATGTCGAATAAAAGATTCTTTTTAACTGCGTATTTAAAGTAATGAAAAACATCCTCAACGATTATGCTTTGGGTAGCAGGATCAATTTTATTAATTTGAAATTGTTCTTTTGTTTTTTCTAAGCTTCGATTTGCTAAGTCAACGCTGGTTGTTTTACTTGCTCCTCCAGCTGCTGCAAAGACAGAGAATGCGCCAGTATAAGAAAAAGTATTTAAAACTGTTTTCTCGTAAGCATATTTATCGCGAATTAGTTTTCTAACTTCTCGTTGATCTAAAAATACACCTACCATCGCTCCGTCATTTAAATAAATTGCAAAATTAACTCCATTTTCCTTTACTAAAATAGGAAATTGACCTCTTTCACCCATTACAAAGTCGTCTTCTTCAATGTACTGACCCTTTGTGTCGAAACGCTTTTTCTGATAAATGCCTTTAAATTCGACAGTATTTTTTATTGCTTGTATAACCCAATCTTTGAACTGAAAGATTCCTTCGCTATACCAACTAATTAAATAATATCCGTCAAAAAAATCAATCGTGAAGCCACCAATTCCATCACCTTCTCCGTTAAATACCCTAAAGGCTGTTGTATCAGAGCTGTTATAAAATGGTTGGCGTCCATTAATTGCTTGTTTAATTTTATCTTCAAAGAACCTCGGACTGATCTTTTCATGTTCGTTCAGGCTAAGAATCCAACCGACTCCCTTATTTTGCTTTCCGTAATAGCCCTTTCCAATAAAGCCATTACGTTCATCCACTAGTTTAATAAGTGCTCCTTCATTTATTAAGTCTTTATTATTCACTATCGATTCTTTTGAAATTAATGGATACCCAGCTTTATAGTCTTTTACAAATTTTTGTTTAATTTTTATAATCATTTCTCTATCCATAAGTCCATCCATTCATTTTGTTTTTTACTCATTATTTCCATAAAGAATTATTATAGTGTAACCTGACAGAAAAAATTGCCGGTTTTGAGTAAAATTAAACCTTTTCTTAAGGCTTTTCACTCGTCATCTTATATTAATAATGAGTCTTTTAATTTTTCCTTTATTAGCTTGATTAAGCATAGTATACACTTAAACTAATAGCAATTTATAACCTAAATCGCCGATTGGAGAAGACACCTAGTACTTAAAATTGGAATCGTCCTCATACTTAAGAATTAATACTTTGTTAATGTGTAATACAAAAAACCTTATCCAATTGAATAAGGTCTTATAATCATTCATTAACTTGCTGAATTCTTCTTGCAAAATCGACAAATTTGAATTTATCAGGTCGATGTCTAGATTGACCGTATTGTAATAGTGAACCGTCGTCTAAATATACAAAAGTATTTACTACTGCTACCATGTCGTAGCCATCTAAGTCTAAATATTTTTGATCGTCTTCAGTACAAGCCTGTACTACAATTTCTTTTTTTGCAAAACCAATATTTAGCTGTAATGTGTTTTCTATATAATCAAAAATTGATCCTTCGCAGATTGACTTTGAAAGTTTTTCGACATATTTACTATTATAATATTCTTTGTCTAAAATAATTTTCTTTCCATCGATTTTTCTAGCTCTAACTACTTTCCAAATCGCCGTTTTATCATCGATTTCTAGTTGTTCTCTTATAAATTTACTAGGTCTTTTCTTTTCGAGGATTTCGACAATTGTTTCTGCTTCTCTGCCAATTTGATTTGACAACTCTTTAAAGCTAATTAAACCGGATACCGGAAAATTTAGTTTTGTTGTGTCTAAAATAAACGAACCTTTACCTTTGACTTTATTTATATATCCATTTTGTTCAAGCATTTGTAATGATTTTCTAATTGTATCTCTAGAAACGTCGAATTGCTCCATTAAAGACTTTTCTGAAGGTATTTTACTCCCAACAGAAAAAACACCTTTTTCGATCTGCTCAACTAACTTATGGTAGATCGAAATATACTTTGCGTTCATTTTCATCACCTAGAAAAATTTTATTATATTCCAACATTTTTCTCAAGATGATAACAAACAGACTCATAAGGTCGCAAAGTAAATTCTTCAATATTCTGACTGGAGTCGCTATAATTGGAAATTAATATTCTCCTATCATATCCTTTAATATCAAGATTTTCAGGCAACTTAAACACCGTATCCTCGTCATAAAAATTATTTACTACTAATAGCATTTGATTATTAAGTGTACGAGTGTATGCAAAGATTTGTTCATGTTCAATTAGTATTGCATCATAAGTTCCAGACGAAATAATTTCGAGTTCTTTTCTTAAATTGATTAGTTTTTTATAGTGATGAAACACCGATTCTTCGTCTTTGAGAGCTTTTTCGACATTTATTTGCCCGTAACTCTCCCCTGTCGAAATCCAAGGTGTTCCCATTGTGAAACCGGCATGCTCTGAGTTATTCCATTGCATTGGAGTACGAGAATTGTCTCGTGATTTACTTTTTAAAATAGCTAGTATTTCGATTTCAGATACTCCAGATTCTTTTAATATTTTATAATAGTTCAAGCTTTCAACATCACGATAGTCTTCAATCTGATCGAAATTAGGGTTAGGCATTCCTATTTCTTCACCCTGGTAAATATATGGAGTCCCTCTTAATAAATGCATAGAAGTAGCTAGCATTTTCGCTGATTCCTTATGATACTTCCCGTCATTTCCAATTCGAGAAACAATACGAGGTTGGTCATGATTACACCAAAATAATGCATTCCAGCCATTTCCTGATTGCATCCCTTTTTGCCATTGATCCAAAATTGATTTAAGTGCTATAAAATCAAAATCCATTAAAGACCATTTTTGTCCATCCTTATAGTCAATCTTTAAATGATGGAAACTAAACACCATTGATAACTCTTTCTCGGATGGATTCGAGTACTGAATACAATGTTCAATTGAAGTTGAAGACATTTCACCAACAGTAATAATATCCTCTCGCTTGCCAAATGTCTCCATATTGAGTTTTTTTAAGTATTCATGGATTCTAGGTCCATCTGTGTAGAACTTTCTACCATCGCCCGTCTCATCATCAATAAAGACGTCCGGCTTAGAAATAAGATTAATAACATCTAAACGAAATCCTTTCACGCCTTTATCAACCCAGAAATTTACGATATCGAATAGTTCATTTTGTACTTCTACATTCGCCCAGTTCAAATCCGGTTGCGACTTATCGAATAAATGAAGATAGTAATCATTAGAGTTCTCTACCTTTTCCCAAGTTGAACCACCAAATTTTGAAATCCAATTTGTCGGTTCCTTTCCATCCTTATCTTCCTTAAATAGATAATAATTTTTGTATTTTTCATCTCCACTAAGTGCTTTCTTAAACCACTCATGCTCTGATGATGTATGATTAAAAACCATATCTAACATGATTTCAATATCATGACTTTTTGCAGCACTTACTAATTCTTCAAAATCTTCCATCGTTCCATATGTAGGATCTATATTTCGATAATCTGCTACATCGTAACCATTATCGTTTTGAGGAGATACATAAAACGGGGTTAGCCAAATGTAGTCAACACCTAATTCATTTAGATAATCAAGCTTTTTGGTAACTCCTTTTAAGTCTCCAATGCCATCACCATTCGAATCATAAAAAGACTTGGGATAAATTTGGTATACGACGCTATTCTTAAAATCCTTCATTTCGATAATCTCCTTGATTTAAAAAATGAAGGAAGGAAAAATGAAATTTCCTTCCTCTTAAATAATTATGAGTTTTTCACTAGCAGTTTTTTCTTGTTAAAAATAATCGTTAAAATGAATGGAATAATGATTGCAACTAACATAGCAATTGAAAACATTCCGAAGTACTTTGGCTGAATAGATAAGATTGCAGGAAGACCTCCTACTCCAATCGAGTTCGCCATTACGCCAGAACCAACCGAAACAATAGCGGCAATCCCGGACCCAATCATAGCAGCCAAGAAAGGATAAGCATACTTTAGATTAATCCC
Organism: Arthrobacter citreus; assembly: GCA_013200995.1. Taxonomy (GTDB): domain Bacteria; phylum Bacillota; class Bacilli; order Bacillales; family Bacillaceae_G; genus Gottfriedia. The sequence goes on from CP053688.1 coordinate 3,649,293, forward strand.
AAACATTGCCGGTTCCGTTACGCCTAAGAAACAAGAGATAGCAGCTGGAATTGAAATTTGCTTTTCTTCTTCATTCTTTCTATTTAAGTAAATAATGGCTAAAACCGCTGAGCCTTGAGCTATATTCGATAACGCAATCATCGGCCACAGATTTGTACCGTGGAGTTGACTCATTAATTGAAGATCAATCGCGTTCGTCATATGATGCAATCCAGTTATAACTAATGGGGCATAGAAGAATCCAAATACTAATGCAAACAGCCATCCAAATGAAGATGTTAATCCTGAGTAAACTAAATGTGAGATAACTGAGCCAATTTTCCAACCGATTGGACCTAGCACTACATGTGCGATTAACACTGTTGGTACTAACGCAAAGAACGGCACAACTATCATTGAAATTGCATTTGGAACGATTTTTCGAATATTTATTTCTAAAATAGATAAAGTGAAACCTGCTAAAATAGCTGGAATTACTTGTGCTTGGTAACCAATCATATCAATTTTAGCAAAACCGAAATCCCAAACTGGAGGTACCGCTCCGCCGGCCACTGAGTATGCATTAAGCAGCTGAGGCGAAACAAGTGTAATCCCTAAAACAATCCCTAGAATTTGGGTTGTGCCCATCTTCTTCGTAATCGACCACGTAATACCAACTGGTAAGAAATTAAAAATCGCTTCACCGATTAACCATAAAAACGAATGTGTTCCCGCCCAAAATTGAGAGGTTTCGACAAGTGTTTTCGTACCATCATCCAATAATTTAATATCCCCTATAATGTTACGGAAACCTAAAATAAGACCACCTACAACAATCGCCGGAATTAATGGAGAAAAGATTTCTGCTAAGTGAGCAAGCAGTCTTTGAAGCCATGTCATATTTTGCCTTGCAGCTATTTTAGCAGCATCTTTTGACGTTTCGTCCACTCCAGCTAGTTTAACGAACTCATTATAAAATGTAGATACCTCATTTCCGATGATGACTTGAAATTGTCCAGCCTGCGTAAAAGTACCTTTCACAATTTTGATCTCTTGAATCTTTTTTTCATCAGCTTTTTTAACATCCTTTAATACAAAGCGCATGCGAGTCGCGCAGTGTGATACTGTTGCTATATTTTCTTTACCACCAATATGTTGCAGTAGTTGTTTTGCTTCATCACTAAATCGGCTCATGGTAACCCTCCTCTACCAATCTATTATGTATTTTAATATATTTAATTTCATCCTGTACGTACAGGATTAGTATATTCTTGTACGTACAGGATTGCAAGAGTTTTTTTGGAAACGTTCTCACTCCTCTTAATTTCCGCGGAAATCCTAATACTTACCTGCCATGTAACGATAGGCTTCAATCTGCTCAATTAAATTAACTAAAAATTTACACGGTATTATCACTGACTATATAATCACAATCTAAAATCAAAAAAGTAAGCCATTTTAATTTGGAGGAATATTATGAAGCGAACTATTTTGACATTAACTGCTTGTTTATCAATCCTACCTGTTTCAACTTCTTATGCTGCAGATCAATCATCATCGAGAGAATCATACATCCAATCACAACTAACAACCGTGAATTCATTTATTACCGATTCGACCGTTCGACAAGAAAAATATATAAGCATGGAGGAGTCTCCTTTTGCTTTTTACCGTGCGACTAATCCACTTTTCTATGCAGACCTAGGAACTGGTGTCATTCCTATACCTAGCACTTGGAAAACGACTGCAAATATTAAAACGTGGATTCAAGGAGATGCACATACTCAAAATATTGGTTATTTTGATAATAGTAAGGGCGAGGTCGTTTTTGATTTAAATGATTCAGATGAATCATATGTTGCACCATTTTATTGGGATCTAATTCGTTTTTCTACTAGCGTTTTCCTTATGGCAAATGAAGCCCCAAATGTATCTTTATCAATGCAAGATAGACGTGATTTAGTAACAAGCTTTTTAACTACATATCAAGATACTTTAACAGCAGTAAATGGAAATAGCGGTGAAACTACAACGCAACTGGATGAAGGAACATTAACAGGTGGATTCGTCCAAGATGAAATGCGAGATATAAAAAGCTCCGATAGTGTAGCTAAGCTATTAAATAAATGGACCACAACCACATCTGGAACGAGACTATTTAATTTTTCAAATAGTAATTTAAAGGCTGTAACATCTACGGAAAGATCAAACATTGTTAACAATTGGACAAATTATAAAGCTAGCATTTCTAGTTTTGTTTCTTCAAAGCCAAGTACATACTTTACGATCAAAGATATAGCTCGACGTTTACACTCAGGACTTGGAAGCTTAGGCGTAGACAAGTTTTATGTATTAATTGAAGGTGATACGACCTCACAAAGTGATGATGTGATCTTGGAAGTAAAAGAGCAACGGAACCCATCCATGTTTTTAGAAGGCAGCTTGTCGCAAGCTCAGTACAATTCATGGTTCCCAACGCATGCTAACCGGTCAAAAACAGGAGAATTAGCAGATGGAATTAAAGTGGATAATCATTTAGGAGAAATCAATTTTAATAATAAGTCTTATCGCGTTCAACGAATTTCACCATGGGATGAAACATTTGATGCGGCTGACTTTAAAAGTAAATCAGATGTCCAAGACTTTTTAAAGTACTCCGCAAAAGCTTTAGCATACGCTCATGCAAGAGCTGATAAGGACTATAACACAACATATGTAAACTATAATTTTGAGCAAGGAGTAATAGATGCAATTAATGCTTGGCCACAATTTAAAACAACCGTCCTTCAATTAAGTGAAAACTACTATAATCAAGTTTTAGCTGACTATAGTTTATTTGAGGATTTAAGAAGTACTGGAAAGTTACAATAATTAACGAAAAGTATAAAATTTCCCCATTGTTTTCAAACCACTAAAGGTGCCCCAGTAGTATAACGGGGCACCTCTTTTTAACTCTTGTTCAGTAATCTTGTCATCTACCCTAATAAAAAAAACCGACTAATCAGCCGATCAATTTTTTCATCTATCCTGAAAATTGCTATTTTCATTCATCCTCAAATGATGCACGGATGGCCAACGCGGGTGTTTAGTTATGTAAATTTTATATACACCAATTATAATGAAAATTGATAGGAATTTTAAAACAGCAAAATTATTCAACCTCTAAAAATTAACCAACAAATTACTACATTTACCAGCAGCTAATTTTCATTTAATAACCAATCCTTCTTCAACTATTCCGTTTCTACTACTCTAACTTTACGGACAGTCCTTTTTTTATATTTTGTTAGTAAGTAGTTGCTTCACTGAGAGGATATCGCTGCTTATTATTGAACTATATATATATTACTTTTGGAGGTGCACAAAGTGAAAATTCAAGATTTGCAATTTGAAATCGATTTGCTAGAAAATGAGATTTTAGAAAAAAAGAGACAGCTAACCGCTTTACGGAAAGCCATACCGGAGCAGAAGGTTGAAAATTATCCGTTCGTTACTTCAAATGGAGAGCCAACAAGTTTACTAAAACTTTTTGGGGAAAAAGATGAACTAATCGTAATCCATAATATGGGCAGAGGTTGTTCTTACTGCACAATGTGGGCAGACGAGTTTAACGGCGTTTATCACCATATTCGTAATAAAGCCGCTTTTGTCCTTTCGACACCAGATGCACCGGGTGTTCAAGAGGATCTTGCAGCAGAACGTGGTTGGGTTTTTCCGATTGTTTCGACGAAGGATACTACTTTTAAAATAGATATGGGCTTCGAGGTAGATGGTAATTGTCAACCAGGTGTTACAACATTTCGGAAAGACTTAGACGGTTCGATTTATCAAGTTGCAAAAGCCCGCTTTGGTCCTGGAGACGATTATTGTTCCGTATGGCATCTACTGGATTTGCTACCTACCGGCTCGGTGAATTTTCAACCGGCAAAAAAACTTAATAACCAAACACCCTATCAGCTTACTAACTATATTGCTTTTGAAGTAGCTCATTATGAAAATGCAATTAAATTTTATGAAAACACAATCGGTATGAAACTTGAAAAGAAATACGAGAATGAAACTAAATTCTCCTTAAATGGCACTTATTTTTTTATTGCAAATAATCCGGATAAAAATGTTTATTTTGAGTTTGCGGTAGATCATTTCGATAATATAATTGGCAAATTAATAGATGCCGGTTGTCATATAACAAAAGTTTATCACGATAAAAGCGTTATGATTTCTGATCCTTATGGACTTAAATTTCATTTATTTGAAACAAAGAAAAATTAGCATTCATACAATAAAAGAAACCGTTAGCCTCTATTTGTTCTCAATAGAGTATTAACGGTTTTTTCTACTATTACATCATTTCCTCGGTAAAATAATCAAATACGATACACCCTGCACCTTGAGCAACAATATTATAAGGCGTTGTTGATTTAATAATATTAACAGGACTACTAGAGTATTTTTCCATTTTTTTTTGTGCTACATCGGAAGCTAATTCAAAGAATAATGGTTTTGGTACTAATGTACCTCCACATATTACAACATCGGGACGCAATAGATAAATTAGATTGGTTAGTCCAATCCCAAAATAATTAGCAGCCTCTTTGATTACTTCTAAACAAAGTGGATCCTCGTTTTCTAGTGCTTCAAGAATTTGATGATAGCTTATTTTTTCTACATCCTTTATTGATTCCTTTAAAGAAGTAGTTTCTCCTCGCTTCATCCGTTTAATGACCTCTTCCCGAATTGCTGGCAAACTACTGTACGCTTGGAGACAACCATATGAGCCACATGAACAGCGTTTTCCATGAATGTCGATAATCATATGACCAAAAGCGTCATCCATTTCGTTCTTATTATTTATTAATTTGCCTTGCTGAATGATTCCACATCGTATTCCCATATCACTCGAGACAAATACGATATTTTCATTTTCTTTACGATAGTTTAGTCGGTACTCTGCTAAAGCAGCTAAGTTGGTGCCATTATTTAATAGTACCGGGCAATTATTAGCTTCTTCTAAATAATTAACAATATTTAGGTTTTCCCATCCATCAGCTAAAAATGAATCTGTATTAATTACATTTTCTTGTTCTATTGGGTCCAAGACTCCCACACCAATTCCTAATAACTGTTCCCTATCAATATTATTGTGCTCTAATAGTTCATCCACACTTTTCGTCACAAAATTTAGTGTATATTCTCCAGTACTTTCACTGCTCATTTTCAATTTTTTTGATTTTATAATTGTTAGGTTTAAGTCAAGCAGAAGTACCGTCGTAAATAAATTCGTAATTTCGACACCAACTAGGTAGTAGGCGGTTGGATTAATCTCATACATGGCTGGTCTTCTCCCTCCACTTGAAACCCCTAATCCGGTATCGTAAATAAGTCCCTCTTGTACTAATTCGTCTAATAACCGAACACAAGTAGTGTGCTTATACCCTGTAGTTTCAGTTAGTGAACTTACTTTTATTGGTCCTAATTTCCGTATTAAGCTATATAAAAGCTTTAAACTTTTTACTTTAGGCGACTGATAGCCTACAAATTGCCTGATCATTAGTTCCTCCAATATTGAAATCTAATTTCAACGTGTTTACTCAACTTTTTATATTTTATGAATTAAGTATAGCTATTTATATGCTCTTTTTACAGTCTTTTTCATAAAACCACTAAACTTTTTACCAAAATGAATTTAAGTTTATTTACAAGTAGGTAATTTTCCATTAGACTTAAGTTGAACGCATGATTATTTTACTAGATTTCTTATTACGAACTTATTGCTCATTTTAGGAGGAAAAAATAAATGCATAAAACTGAACATATTTTAGAAACAAGAGATTTTATATTAAATAAAACAAGCTACCGTCCAACAGTTGGACTAATTTTAGGTTCTGGTTTAGGTACACTTGCAGATGAAATCGAAAACTCTGTTGTAATCCCTTACAGTGATATTCCCCATTTTGCAAAATCTGAAGCAGTAGGACATGCAAATGAATTAGTAATCGGTGAATTAAAAGGACAAGCTGTAGTAGCGATGAAAGGTCGCTTTCATTATTATGAAGGCTTTACTTTAGATGAAGTAACATTCCCTGTTCGAGTAATGAAAGCACTTGGTGTAGAAAAGTTAATCGTAACAAATGCATGTGGTGCTGTTAATACAAGCTTTAACCCAGGCGATTTAATGCTGATTACTGATCATATTAACTTAGTAGGAACAAATCCTTTAATTGGTCCAAATAACCCAGAATTAGGAACTCGTTTCCCTGATGTTTCTGAAGTATATAATAAAGAATTACGCAGCCTTGCTCTAAATGTTGCCGCAAAACAAGAGATTAAATTACAACAAGGTGTATATGCTTGGTGGAGTGGTCCATCATACGAAACACCTGCTGAAATCCGCATGATCCGTACACTTGGTGCAGATTCTGTAGGAATGTCAACAGTACCTGAAGCAATCGTTGCTGTTCACGGAAGTATGAAGGTATTAGGGATTTCTTGCCTAACAAACATGGCATGTGGAATTCTAGATCAACCATTAAACCATGAGGAAGTAATCGAAGTGGCAAGCATGGTTAGATCGAAATTCGTTAATTTGGTTAAGGGCATTTTAGAAGAAATGTAATATTACCGGAGAAATATCTAGCTTAGCTAGTCCGGAAAATATGAAATATTCGTAAGTAAAGAGGTTCATCCTCTTTACTTCTTTTTATTTAGATAAGTGGGGTGTTATTTTGAAAGGTATGCTTTATATCATTATAGGTTCTGTCAGTTATGGCGTCTTGTCTACCTTTGTAAAATTGGCTTATGGTGATGGTTTTATTGTAAATGATGTAGTCGGTATACAAATGTTTGTAGGTGCAATATTCCTATGGTCTGTTGTCATATTTAATAAAACTAAGTCATCAAAATTAAAAACACAGCAATATTTAAAGCCTACAAAGAAGAATGTATTATCACTTATTGTGCTGGGATCGACTACAGGCTTAACGGGTATGTTTTACTACTTGGCTTTACAATATATCACTGCATCATTAGCTATTGTCTTGATGTTCCAGTTCACCTGGATCGGTGTGTTATTAGAATCAGTATTCAATCGTAGACTTCCTGAAAAAAGTAAGTTACTCTCATTAATTCCTCTTGTAATCGGGACACTTTTTGCTACTAATGTTTTAACCGGTGGAATTGGTTCGATGAATTGGATGGGAGTTTTATTCGGGTTATTATCTGCAGTTTCATATAGCACCTTTATCCTCCTTAGCGGTAGAGTTGCTTTAAAGACGAATCCGATGACAAAAACTGCGTTAATGATAACTGGTGGCTTTATCATTTGTGCCATCTTTTTACCACCTACATTTTTTACAAATGGACGTTTATTCGTGGAGCTCTTAACAAAATATGGTTTAATTCTTGGCTTTCTTGGTCCGTTTTTCTCAACTTTAATGTTTTCTAAAGGAGTTCCTTTAACTGGATCAGGTCTAGCTTCTATATTAGGAGCTGCGGAGTTGCCAACTGCTACATTAATGTCAGCAATTGTATTAAAGGAAACAATTGGAACGCCACAATATTTTGGTATTATATTAATATTAATTGGTATTATTTTACCTGAATTCCTTAGAAGAAAGTCGTCGGTTCAATTTTCATAAAAAATAATTAGGAAACTAAGAAAGGGACCGATCCATAATTTTCGGTCCCTTTTCCATTTTTCATTTATTCATTTGAGCAAGAAATTCTCCAAGAAGATCATCCATATCTTCTTCTTTTTCATCGTCATCATTTGTTGTTATTTCATTCTTGCTGGCAGTTGTCCAATCAAAGTTCTCCAGATCAAGGTCATCATGATTGACGCTTGTTTCAGCTTCCCTAGTCTGTTCCTTATAATTAGTCTCATCCATTATTTCATTTACGGCCGCAACTTCTTCATTTAAATAAAGTGCCTCATCAATTTCTAGCGAATTACTATTAATTGAAGTTAGAAGTGATGCGGTTCTAATTGGATTCATTAATAATTGGTAGACAATATTTCCTAATAATGCCTCCGAATGTTCATGTTTTAACCAATCTTTTTGGGCTTTACTTAAACTTTTAGGAAGTGGAATTGTTATTGTTTGTTTTTGCTTTGATAGAGAATTATTTACCCCATCCATTACAAATTCGGCAATCTTACTAGAAAAGTTTCTCCTTTCAGTTTCCTTCAGATGTCGTAATTGTTTAACAATCTGATCAGGCGTATCTGATGGGATACGGAAGGTTATGGGTTGCCCTCTCATCAGTTCTTTTTCATTCATAAAATCACCTTATTTTGTTTTAGCTAATTTTTGTTCTTCAGGTTGCTTTTCCTTTTGAGTTCTTCTATAAAAATCTGCAACTAGTTTGTAATATGCATTAGCCATCATCCAAATGCTTTCTTTTTCATCTTCAAAGAAATCGATATTATATCCGTCTAGATTATTATTAAGCGTTTTAATATAATCCTTTAAGATAAGAGATCCTCCACCAATGAAATAGCATATTTCTGTTTGTGAGTTTTTTTGCCAAATATTACGCAAATGGCGATATTGTTTTTTTGCTAACTCAAGAAGGATTCGATCAACAATATCATGAACGCTTGTCCTACTTCCTTTTACCATGATATGGTTACGATCACTTTTCTTAGTAATTATTTCAACTACATCCCTGCGGCTATCTAATTCAATCCCATGTCTTGAACGGATTTCTTCACGAATAGCTTCAAGTGATTCTGATACACCTAGGTTGAAGCCTTGTGCTTTATCATCATCAACTTTTCTATTTTTAATAACTGCTACATCAGTAGATAAGCCACCTATATCTTGGATTAAGATTCTTTTATCAATAAGCGCCTTATTAATAATGTTTAAATCATTATCCATAACAAGATTAATGAATGCGGCAAATCCTTCTGGGTACACTTTAACTTCTTCAAACTTAATATTTACCTTTACCCCTTGGTATTTAGGTGTTACTAAAAACTCGACTTGGTGCACAGAGCTTAGCAATCTTGAACGATACCCTACATCCTTACCTTCTTTAACTTCTCTAAGTGGAAGACCTGTCCCTAAAATATATGTAGCATCAATAACATTATTTGAATTCTTATTATGTGTATTTTCCTCTCGTGCTGCGTCTAATGCTAAAGCGGCAAACAACATAATTAGTGTTTGATCTTCTTCAGATTTATTGCTTCCTGGATCTAATTCTGACGCATTGCTGCTTTTTGTTGCCAAATGTCCCACACGATAGATTGAATTATTTTCTTTTAAAGTAGGAGAGTGTACTCGAATATGAATACCATCAACCGGCTCTTGGTTGTCTAATTCCTCTACCCCTATAATTGGACGATCCTCCGTATCCCTAGCAATAATATTAGGAATATTAATTTCATTTTCCATCTTCCCAAAAATCCCTTTGAGTGAATCGTTTCCTACATCAATTGCCGCAATACGTGCCTTTACCATCAAAATCATCCCTTTCATTAATAGGTTAAAAAGTTTACGTATTAATAGATAATTCTGATAATAGATTAACTTAAATTTAGCCTTTTGGTCAATGTTCAGCACTGAACTATCATAAAAATGTAATTAAATTGTCATCTTGTATACAAAACAGTAAACACATAAACATGTGTACAACTTTGTGTACAAGTATACTTTTCCGTATACAAAATGTTTACTTCTTGTAAACTTGTGTACAAATATGTGTACAACTGTTTACAAAACGTATACTTGTAAACAGAAATGTGTACAACTCACTTAAAAACTACAATTATTAAAAATTAATCTGTAGATAAATCGCTCCCACCTCTCAACTTGTGGATAGCTAAAAAAGATAATCAGCTTGTGGATAATTTATAATTGCAAAACCAAAGGCTAAGTTATCAACAAAACAAAAAATCTGACTCGTAATTTGTCGTTTGAAATAGAACTTTGTTGTTTACTAACAGAAAATGAAATAAATTCTACGCAATTAATCAGAGCTTTCTATTTAAATAAACATCAGGTTTGATCCCTGCTACTCCTAGTCAGAAATTGCTTGTGAAATACAAACAACCTTTAGTAATAGCCCTTTTTCAGAATATAAATTACTGTGATACTAATTGTTTGATGAATGAATTTAATTATTTATTAATAAGTAAAAGATTTACAGATATTCGCAAAATTACTGAGTATCTAATTTATGTTTTCTCGAACTAAAAGGGATTAATAAGGTGCTGTATTCCATGATTTTTTATTTTGAAGAAGTTGGTTGGAACGGAAGGGTTCTCGACTCCTATGGGAAATGCGGGAAGGCTTAGGTCTCGCCCCATGGAAAGCGAGAATCCTGTAGTGGAAATCAACCACATACCGCTTCCTTTACATGGAAAAAATTATTGATTAATTGACAAGTTCATTTTCAACAGCGGTTTACTACTCAAATATGAAAATTTTTACTTTCCTACAAAAGTTTTTGTTCTTTTAAGATGAAACGATTATAATGGGAATTATGATTGTACTTTCCTAGTACAATTAGATAGAAAGAAAATTTAATAAAAAAATCCATAAGTTAGATTGCTTATGGTAGAGGTCGCAAACCCCCCTCTACAAAAAAATAAGGCAAAAACAATATTGTCATATTGTTTTTATTTTTGTTATTCGGGATGCCCTCTTCTTTTTAAACACGTAAAGGAGAGAAGAAATATGAAAAATGAAAAAGCAATCGTTGTATTTAGCGGTGGCCAAGATAGTACTACTTGTTTATTCTGGGCTATGCAACAATTTGGTGAGGTTGAGGCTGTTACGTTCAACTACAATCAACGTCATAAACTAGAATTAGATGTAGCTGCAGATATTTGTAAGGAATTAAATATTCCCCACCATATACTTGATATGTCCTTGTTAAATCAACTTGCTCCAAATGCTTTAACAAGAACAGACATTGAGATTACTCATGAAGAAGGTGAATTACCTTCTACATTCGTCGATGGACGTAATTTATTATTCTTATCTTTTGCAGCAGTACTTGCTAAACAAAAAGGCGCGAAACACATTATTACTGGTGTTTGCGAAACTGACTTTAGCGGATATCCTGACTGCCGAGATATCTTTGTTAAATCATTAAACGTAACTCTTAATCTATCAATGGATTATCCATTTGTTATTCATACTCCACTTATGTGGATTGATAAAGCTGACACTTGGAAGTTAGCTGATGATTTGAATGCATTTGAATTCGTTAAAAATAAAACGTTAACTTGCTATAATGGTATTATTTCTGACGGTTGTGGAGAATGTCCTGCATGTGAGCTTCGTCAAGCTGGTTTAGATCGTTATCTACAATCGAAAGGAGCCGCAAAGCATGTTTGATTTTCGCATCGTAGATCGACTTCATAAGATTGATGAGCACATCAAAAAAGAAGACTTAAAATACCACCATAAACGTGTTCTAGTGAATAAAGAATTTACTTTTGATGCTGCACATCACTTACATTGCTATGAAGGTAAATGTAAAAATTTACATGGACACACATATAAAGTCATGTTTGGAATTAGTGGTTTTGTTGATGAGATCGGCTTAGTCATTGATTTCGGTGATATTAAACAGATTTGGAAGGAAAAAATTGAAATCTATTTAGATCACCGTTATTTAAATGAGATGCTACCTCCAATGAATACAACAGCGGAAAATATGGTTGTTTGGATTTATGAGCAAATGGAAAATGCACTTAAAGCTCATACAAATCCGGCGCAAGATATTCGTGTAGAGTTTGTTCGTTTATTTGAAACGCCTACTTGCTACGCTGAAGCTCGTAGGGAGTGGATGATTAATGAGTAAAATTCCTGTACTTGAAATATTTGGACCTACTGTACAAGGTGAAGGTATGGCAATCGGTCAAAAAACGATGTTTATTCGTACTGCAGGTTGTGATTATTCTTGTAGTTGGTGCGATTCTTCTTTCACATGGGATGGTAGTGAAAAAGAAAATATTAAATGGATGACCGCAGAAGAAGTTTTGGAGAATTTAGTGACCTTAGGTGGCGATACATTCTCACATATAACAATTTCTGGTGGAAATCCGGCCCTACTTCCTTCATTAGGACCTGTAGTAGAGTTATTAAAAGAAAAAAATATGACTTTAGCTCTTGAAACCCAAGGTAGTAGGTGGCAATCATGGTTACCTTCTATAGATGAAGTAACCTTATCACCTAAACCACCTAGTAGTGGCATGAATACTGACTTCGATATGTTAGGAAGCATTATTCAAAATTTAGAAAATCACCCAAAGTTTTGCTTAAAGGTTGTTATTTTTGATGAAAAAGACTTAGCTTATGCAGAAAACGTTCATCAAAAATTCCCACATGTTCCGTTCTTTTTACAAGTCGGAAATAGCTGGTTAAATGCGGATGATGGAACTTTATTACAATACATGCTAAAACGTTATGAATGGCTTATAGATGAAGCAATGAAATCAAAAATCTTTAAAAACGTAAAAGTTTTACCTCAATTACATGCATTTGTATGGGGAAATAAGAGAGGAGTTTAATCAAAATGGTAGGAAGATCAAAAGGTTCACTTGAAGAAGTATCATTACTTGGCAGCAACAACACAAAATATTTATTTGAATATGACCCAGGAATTTTAGAAACATTTGATAATACTCATCCTGATCGTGATTATTTCGTAAAATTTAATTTCCCTGAGTTTACTTCACTTTGTCCAAAAACTGGTCAGCCTGACTTTGCGACAATTTATATTAGCTATATTCCAGAGCAAAAAATGGTTGAAAGTAAATCATTAAAGCTTTACTTCTTTAGCTTCCGTAATCACGGAGACTTCCATGAGGATTGCATGAATATCATTATGGATGATTTAATCAAATTAATGGATCCTCGTTATATTGAAGTTTGGGGTAAATTCACTCCACGTGGCGGTATTTCAATCGATCCATATTGTAACTATGGCCGTCCAGGTACAAAATACGAAAAGATGGCTGAACATCGTATGATGAATCACGATTTATATCCTGAAAAGATTGATAATCGTTAAGAATTGATACTTGTCATTTTCATGATGACCTAATACTTATAGCCTCCGTGTTCTATACACGGAGGCTATATTTTTAAAATTTTAACAAGCTCGCATTAAAATATTAGTTTATTTCCAATATAATAGTTTACTGATATTGCATAGTAACAACACCAGAATATTGCGATAAGTTCTCTGAGTTAATGTCTAATATTCCTACTTCAGTTGATCTCTGACCTGTAGCTTTAATGAATTTATCTGCTTTTTCGAATAGCAACATCCCTATGATTGATAATGCCTTCGTCCGGTAATGCATGGGAATGGTAATTGTGGGATTTAGCTGTTGCACCACTTTTGTGGCCTCTTCACCATTTAACGTCATTTTGCCGCCGACTGGGATCATTAGAACGTCCACCTTACCAATGTCTTTAATAAGGTCCTCCGTCAAAAGATGGCCTAAGTCTCCACAATGGCAGATCGTCAAACCATCCACTTTAAACCTGAATAGAATATTTTCGCCCCTCTTTTTGCCATTTACTTTATCATGGTACGTCTTGAATCCACTTATCTGTACGTCACTGCAATTGTACTCTTTTGCTTCATTGACAAGTTCATAATTTCCAGTTGCAACATGAATTTTATTGTGGTCTCCATGATCATGTGTGACTGCAACAATATCAGTTTCGATGGGCTTAGGCATTTTATATCCAAGGAAGCGATCAAATGGATCGATTAGAATCTTTTTCCCAGCTTCTGTAGTTACCAAAAAGGCAGATTGACCAAACCATTTAATTTGCATAATAAGCACATCCCCTAATTATTTTTGTTTTATATTCAAACCTTGTTAAGTTCTTAACTCCTCATAAAAACTATCCCACAAAACTTTTGTTCTCGAAGCAATTTCAATTTGACTATTGTATAATCTACTTCTCTTCGTTATTCCATTGGATATATTTACGAAAATTTCCGCAATATGTTGAGCGGGCATTTTTGTTCGAATTTCCCCAATCTCAATAGCTCGCTCAACAATCTTAATCCATCCATTTAACTCATTTTCATGCAATTTGAGAAGGACATCTGTAAATTCAGGAAATAGTCTGTTAGCCTCGGTTAGCAGTGTTGTGAATTTTATGCGATTTGTTGGAGAATTACCGATAATTCTCATAAATGTGGATTCCGACTTAGTCTCCTGAATTAGTGACAAATAATTTTCATAAAATTGCTTTAATGTTGTCTGTTGGATTTGGTCAAAATTAATATGACTAATTTCAGCAGCCGTGTTCACTACTTCACGGAATAGCCCTTCTTTGCTATCAAAATAATGATAAAATGCCCCTTTAGACATTCCACTCTGCTTAACTAATTCACTCATCGTTACCTCTTTAAAGCTTTTCTGCAAAAACAGCGTTAAAGCCGTATTGATGATGTGCTCTCTTGTATTTACCATATTCTCTACCTTTCCATTCCAACCAACATACCGTCCGGTCGGTTTTTTTAATATTATACCACTAATTTAATTTTGTAAAGAGGTTATTACATAGAGAAAAAACTACTTGAGGAACCATCTCCACAGTGTGTACATATCGTAGTAAAAACAAGTTGAACTTGTCTTTGCTGAAATTTTTATAGATTGGATGTGTCACTAATTCTGTATTTTAAGTATAGTCCAGAAAATAATGAAGGATTATGTAACCAGCTAATGGCCTTTTTTAGAGTAATTGGTGAGTCATTATACTTTTCTAAACAAGGGAATAAAGTCGGCATTATTATAAATGATTTTCAAACAAGAAATTCAAGTGATATCGTTGATTTCGACATTAATTTTTCTAAGATTAGTTTTGACGCCTTTGTTGATTTAAAAGAGCTTACTCAATTATTATCAAAAAAAAATATTTTAGTTAATCTACCAGAAAATATTGATAGTACTAAGCAGGATATTGTTTTCTGTAGTCGATTTTTAAATAGAATTATTACAACAGAAGAGAACAAAGAAAATGGAGCTTTTATAGCAAATCATTTCCCATTTGCAAAAAAAGTATTAACGATCTCAAATACCATAATTGACTCAATGTCATCATATTCAAATTGGAAGGCAATTCATTTAAGAATTGAAGATGAATTAGTGAATTTCCATTCAGATTCCACAACAGATTTTGATGGTTATATCGAAAATCAATTATTACAAGCTATTGATATGATTAATACACCAGACTTATCAGCAGTCTATATTGCAGCAGGTATTAAAAAGGAAAAATTTAATAAAATTGCTCAGATATTTAGTCATAAACTACCTAACTTATTTATTTTAAATAAACTAGATGTTCTGAAAAGCCAGCCTGATCTACTAAAACAGTTAAATGATTTAAGCTTAGAAGAGCAGGCATTGGTTGACTGGCTTGTCTGTATTAGTGCACCCCACTTCTCTGGTCTGCATGCCTCTTCATTTGCTTATCTGGCTGGTTATATACGTCATTATCGTGGTTTTGATAAAGTAACAACTCAACTTTGGCCAACTTATCAACCTCTTTGGGAATTGTGGTTTCCTCGAATTTAATTTACTCATTTTGTGTTTGAAATGTAATTTATCGAAAATAAACTTTAAACCCTTTTCAATTATGATTAGGGTATTTTTGTCGTACTTTCCTACTATTACTTTTTCACTATCATTTTAGTAAAATTTTTCGTTTGTAGCGCACAATATGATTATAATTTACAATGATGAAAAAGAATTAAAAAGAGTGGTGAATAGATTTGTTTAAACTATTACTCATTGAGGATGATTCTTCTCTATTCTCTGAAATTGAAGATCGCCTAACTGGATGGTCCTATGAGGTATTTGGGATAACAGACTTTAGTAAAGTAATTCAAGAATTTACTGAGATTAAACCAGACTTAGTCATCATTGATATCCAACTTCCAAAATACGATGGTTTTCATTGGTGTCGCATGATTCGTTCCCATTCAAATGTCCCAATTATCTTTTTATCTTCAAGAGACCACCCTTCAGATATGGTCATGTCGATGCAGCTTGGCGCAGATGACTTTGTTCAAAAGCCGTTCCATTTTGACGTTCTTATCGCCAAGATTCAAGCTACTTTACGTCGAGTTTATAACTATAATACTGAGAAAATCGCACTTAAAACTTGGTGTGGTGCCACCGTCGACTATGAAAAAAATACTGTTTCAAATGAAAGCGGAGCAATTGAACTCACAAAAAATGAGATTTATATTTTAAAACTGTTAATTGAACAAAAGAATAAAATTGTTAGTCGAGAGGAATTAATAAATGGACTTTGGGAAGATAAGCGTTTTATTAGTGATAATACTTTAACGGTAAATGTAAATCGTTTACGAAAAAGACTTGATGAAATTGGATTAGGACAATTTATTGAAACTAAAGTAGGGCAAGGATACGTTGCTCTAGAAGAGGAATTCTGATGATTAAAACCTTTCTAATTGAGCGAATTAGTTGGATTCTTTTTTTTCTACTATTACAGGTATTCATTTTATTTGTTTCTTTTATTGATTCTTCTATACCTTTAACTTCACTCCTTTATATTGTCTTTTTATCACTATTATTGTTTATCATTTTTTTAGTCGTTCGGTATCCAAAAGAAACTAGATTCTATAAGAGTTTGATCGATCGTGAAGATGATCTTGATTTGACAGGAGTTGTAGATTCTAATAGTCCATTTGAAGAAATAGTTGAAAACAGTTTAACAAATCAAACAATCTTATTAAAAAAAGTAGCGGTTCAAAATCAAACCCATTTAGAAGAAGAAAAGGACGATCTTCTATCTTGGATTCATGAAGTGAAAACGCCTTTAACTGCAATGAACTTAATGATTGATCGAATGAAGGATGAGAGGTTAAAGTCAAACTTAACATTCGAATGGTTGCGTATCCACTTATTACTAGATCAGCAACTCCATCAAAAAAGAATACCTTTTATTGAAAACGATCTTTATATCGAAAAAATTCAACTTGAAGATGTACTATTTCCGGAAATTAAAACGTTACAGTCATGGTGCATACATAAAGGAATCGGTTTTGATATTGAACTTGAGGAGTTAGAAGTTTATAGTGATGCAAAATGGCTTTCGTATATCATAAGACAGCTTTTAACAAATGCAGTAAAATACTGTACCTCCTCTGACATACAAATTACAAGTAAACAAAGAAATGGGCAAGTTATTCTTGAAATTGAAGACTTTGGTCGCGGCATACATTCAAAAGATTTACCGCGCATTTTTGAAAAAGGCTTTACTTCTACCACCCAACATCAAGATAACGCCTCAACAGGCATGGGCTTATATTTAGCAAAAAAGGCTGCACTTTCCTTACATATTACGTTTCAAGTAAAATCAGAACTAGATAAAGGCTCAATTTTCACGTTGATTTTCCCGAAAAGGAATGAATTTGTAAAAATAACAAGCATGTGACAAAATTGTCACATGCTTTTGTTTATTGTTCGGTTAATCAAAGGAAACAATAGAAGGAACCTTTTATACTTACTTTATCAAATGAAAATAAAGGGGTGTACGGAAATGAATATTTTAGAAGCAAAGAAAATTCATAAAAGTTACGGAAATAAATTTAATAAACAAGAAGTTTTAAGTGGAATAGATATAAACATCGAAAAAGGTGAATTCGTTAGTATTATGGGTGCATCTGGATCGGGTAAAACAACTTTATTAAATGTTCTTTCGTCGATTGATAAGATTAATACTGGCATGATCGCAATTGAAGGTAAGGATATTACGGATATGAAAGAAAAGCAGTTAGCAGAATTTCGTAAAAACTATTTGGGTTTTATCTTCCAAGAATACAATTTACTAGACACATTAACAGTAAAAGAAAATATTCTTCTTCCCTTATCAATTACTAAAACGTCACCTAGTGAAGCAAATCAAAAATTTGATGTTATTGCTAAAGAGCTTGGTATTTTTGAATTAAAAGATAAATATCCGAATGAAATCTCTGGGGGTCAAAAACAACGTACTTCGGCTGCTAGAGCATTTATTCATGAACCTAGTATCATTTTCGCGGATGAGCCAACAGGTGCTTTAGATTCAAAGTCTGCATCAGATTTATTAAATAAATTAAGCGAATTAAATGAAAAAAGAAATGCCACAATTATAATGGTTACACATGATCCAGTAGCAGCAAGCTTTTGTAATCGCGTTATCTTTATTAAAGATGGACAAATTTATTCACAACTTCACAAAGGCGATGAAACAAGACAGAATTTCTTTAAAGATATCATGAAAACCCAGGGTGTATTAGGTGGTGTTCACCATGAGCATTAATCACTTGATTTTCCGAAATTTAAAAAAGAATATAAAGAATTATTATCTTTATATTTTTGCTTTAGTTTTTAGTGCTGCATTATACTTCTCGTTTGTTACCCTACAGTACGATCCATCCATGGACGCCACAAAGGGTTCAATTAAAGGTGGAGCTGCAATTCGCTCAGCGTCAATTTTACTTGTTGCAATTGTGTCGATTTTCCTTTTATATGCAAATATGATTTTTATTAAAAGAAGAAGTAAAGAAATTGGTTTGTTTCAATTAATTGGAATGACGAAAGATAGGATTTTTCGAATTCTAACAGTTGAAAACTTTATTCTTTATTTTAGTTCATTGGTTTTTGGGATCTTATTAGGTTTTTCAATTTCAAGACTAATCATTATGATTTTATATAAAATCACAGGGGTTAAAGCAATTGCTAGTTTGCAATTTTCAACACAAGCATTAGTTCAGACAATTATTGTTTTTGTTGTGATTTATGTATTCATTATGTTAATGAATTACGTTTTTATTAAAAGACAAACTATTTTATCATTATTCCGAGTGGTCTCATCGACTGAAGGAAAACTTAAAAAAATGTCTGTATTTGAGATTTCTATTGGAGTTTTAGGTATTTTATTAATCATCTCAGGTTATTTTTTATCATCAAAACTATTTGATGGTGATTTTACTACGATGACTGAGCTATTTTCAGCAATGATCTACATTTTAGCGTCAGTTATTATTGGAACTTATTTAGTATATAAAAGTTCAGTTCGTTTTATTTTAAACATCATTCGCAAAAAGAAAAATGGCTATTTAAATATAAACGATGTCCTATCATTATCTTCAATCATGTTTAGAATGAAGTCTAATGCTTTATTATTAACGATTATTACAACTGTATCAGGTCTTGCTATTGGCTTATTATCTTTAAGTTATATATCTTACTATTCTGCTGAAAAAACGGCGGAGAGCCATGTCCCTTCTGATTTTTTCTTAGGCAATCAGAAGGATTTACAAACTTTCACATCCGCTTTAGATAAAAGTGGCATTAAATATACAGAAAAACACATCGAAGTTCTTCAAGTTAATGCAAATATAAAGAATATACTAGATAAAGAGTTAGAAGGAATGATGAAGGATGCAGATAAGTTCCCTCTAGCGGTCGTAAACGAAAAAGCGGCTAAAGTGAATCTTGCTTCAAATGAAGTACTATTTACCGGTTATGACGATATGCTTCAAAAATTTATGACATTGAAGGATTCAGGAAATCTTGAAATATCTAGTACAAAGAAAACATTTAAGCTAAACTATTTAGGTTTAAAACGTGATAAAATTATCCCTTCATACTTCACAAATGGAGGATTTCCTACAGTTATTGTAGATGATCAAGTTTATAAAAGTATAAAACAGAATCTCGATTCATCTCTTCAAAAAAAATCTACTGAATATAACGGCATTAATATAAGTGATGAGAATTTAATTGAAAAGGCAAATGACATCTATATGGATCATCAATTGGATAAAAATTATCCTAATGATTCTCGACTTGAAATCGTTAATAGTCAGAAAGCAAATATGGGGCTTATTATGTTCATCGTCGGATTTTTAGGATTAACATTCTTAATGACATCTGGATGTATTTTATATTTTAAACAAATGGATGAGAGTGTTGATGAAAAGCCTAACTATACAATTTTACGTAAGCTTGGTTTTTCTCATAGTGATTTATTAAGAGGAATTCGATCTAAACAGTTGTTTAATTTCGGGATTCCACTCGTAATTGGACTAGTTCATAGCTATTTTGCTGTCCAATCTGGATGGTTCTTATTTGGTACTGAAGTTTGGACACCAATGATTATCGTCATGGTTTTATATGCCGTTCTATACTCTGTATTTGGTATATTATCCGTTCTTTATTATAAAAAAGTGATTAAAGAAGCTCTTTAAAAATCAGAAAATACCTACTAAATGATAGAAGTTCGATTTGAGCTTCTATTATTTTTTTATTTCTTTTGATTTATAATAGCTATATAAAAACTACTTTAAAGGTGAATCAAGATGACAAAAACAATCGTTGAAAAGCTAAACTTAATAAAATATAAAAAAGCGACAGTTTTATTTCAACCAAGTAATACAAATTATTTTACAGATTTACCCCATTTTGAAACAGATCTATTGAATTCTCCTTACGATCTAATATTTGCTTTCGTACTTAATATGGACTCACTTAAAGAGCTCATGTCAAAGATTATAGATAATAACTACTTAAATAAAAATGGTTATATTTTTATAGCCTATCCTAAAAAGGGTAATAAAGTTTATCCTACATATATTCATCGCGACGATTTATTTGAAGGATTAGGTGCAGACGAGAGTGGCTACGTCGGTTCAAGCACCATTAAATTTGCTCGTATGGTGGGACTGGATGATGTTTTTACAGTAGTTGGATTAAAGGATGATTCGAAAACAAAAGCGGCAAACTCTTCAAAAGCTAGTCAATGTGTAGATGATTATATTGACCTCATTCCAAACGTTGAAAAGGATTTAGAGGAAACGCCTGAACTGCTTACGATCTATCAATCTCTTACTCCTGGGTATCGAAAAGATTGGGCTCGCCATATATATAGCGCTAAGCAAGAAGCAACAAAAGCAAAAAGGCGTGAAGAAATGAAAGTGGTATTAGGTGCAGGGTATAAAACGCTGGATTTATATCGTAGAGATCATAAATAATTGCGTATACACTGAAAAGCTCAGTCAGATATTCTGACCGAGCTTTTTTTCTTTAGCAGCAACGAGTTACTTTTCCACCTTTCGAATTAAAGCGGGATTCTTGTGCTTCGATAAAGAACTCTTTTCTCGTTTGAACTGGTTGCTCAGGATGGTGAGTTTTCATATGTTCTACGTATTTCTCATAGCTTGGTACGCCAACAAGTAGACTAATGAACTGTTTATAATATTTTTTGAACTCCTTTATTTTATAATGCATAATTTTTAGAATCGCTTTCTTCTCGTTTTATATAAGGAGTTTCATGTAATTTTATTGGTTTATTAGACAATATATTGATCCAATTTCGTATCGAAGCAATTAGAACTAGGAGTACGATGAGCATAAATAATCCACAAATCGTTGCATCTATATAGTCATTTAAAATAATTTGATTCATTTGTGCATGACTAGTTGCAGGAGCGAGAATAGTACCAGCATCTACATCTTTAAAAATTTTAGCATGTGCTAAGAATCCTATTTTTGGTGCTGGATGAAATATCTTTTGCCACCCTGCAGTCATTGTAACTACTAATATCCAAATTGTCGGCACTAGCGTAATCCATGCATAAGCTTTTTTCCCCATTTTCAACAAGATCGTTGTACCAAGTAATAATGCAATTGCCGCAAGCATTTGATTCGCAATACCGAATAAAGGCCATAAAGTATTGATTCCTCCAAGTGGGTCAATAACTCCTTGGTAAAGGAAATAACCCCATCCGAACACACAAATAGCGGTTGCAATTAGATTAGCAGGAAGGGAATCTGTTTTGCCAAATGGCTTGTACACATTACCCAGGATATCCTGCGTCATATATCGCCCAATACGAGTACCTGCATCAATTGTTGTTAAGATAAATAGTGCTTCAAATAGAATAGCAAAATGATACCAAAAAGCCATTAATACTTTTCCGCCGATTACTTTAGAAAAGAGTGCTGCCATACCTATTGCTAAAGTTGGCGCACCGCCAGTACGTGAAAGGATTGTTTGCTCTCCAACATCTTTTGCTAGCGTAGACAGTTCGTGAGGCGTTATTGTAAATCCCCAACTCGAAACTACTTGAGCCACTTGATTTACATCGGTTCCAATAATCGCAGGTGGACTATTTATAGCAAAGTATGCTCCTGGCGTTAATAAACACGCCGCAATCATTGCCATTACTGCAACGAATGACTCTGTTAACATAGCACCATATCCAATGACACGGGCATGCGTTTCACGCTCCATCATTTTCGGTGTAGTGCCAGATGCAACTAATGCGTGAAATCCAGAAACAGATCCACATGCAATTGTTATAAATAAAAATGGAAATAGATTTCCGGCGAATACAGGACCTGAGCCATCAATAAATTTTGTAACAGCTGGCATTTGTAAATCTGGTGCCACAAAAATAATTCCAACCGCTAAAGCTAAAATCGTACCAACCTTCAAAAACGTACTTAAATAATCTCGTGGAGCTAATAAAAGCCATACTGGTAAAACCGATGCTATAAATCCATAGCCAATTAACATTAGCGCAATTGTTTCACCTTTGAATGTAAACATCGCTGCTAGCGTTGGACTTTCTGCAACATATTGTCCAGCAACTAAAGAAAGTAGTAGTAAAATCACACCAATAAATGATCCTTCCCCTACTCGACCTGGACGGATGTATCGCATATAAATACCCATGAAAAGTGCGATTGGAATAGTTGCTGCAATTGTAAACATTCCCCACGGACTACCCGCAAGCGCTTTTACAACTACTAGTGCTAATACAGCCAATAGAATAACCATAATGCCTAAAATGCCTATTAATGCAATGACCCCGGTTATTGGGCCAATCTCTTCTTTAATCATTTCTCCGAGCGATTTACCATTTCTACGCGTCGAAGCTGCTAAAATAACAAAATCCTGTACTGCCCCTGCAAATACAACTCCTACAATAATCCAAATCGTACCAGGTAAGTAGCCCATTTGCGCAGCTAAAATTGGTCCAACTAGTGGTCCAGCCCCAGCAATAGCTGCAAAATGGTGACCAAATAATACCCATTTGTTTGTTGGTACAAAGTCTTTCCCATCATTGTTTATTTCTGCTGGTGTTTTACGGTCTTCATCAAGTTTAAAAACTTTTTCGGCAATAAACTTACTGTAAAAACGGTAAGCTACCGCATATGTACAAACAGCTGCTGTGAGGAGCCAAATCGCATTAATTGTCTCCCCTCTCTTTAAAGCTAATACAGAAAAACAGAAAGCCCCAAGTATCGAAATTAATCCCCAAACTATGATTGATTTTAAAGATTTCACTAACAAGAACCTCCTTCTTCATTTATAACTGAAAGTATATCATCAATTCAGAATTTTTTGTCAATTAATGGTAAAAAAAGTATAAAAACGACATTTTTACTGATTTTAACCTATCTATTCTACAAAAAAGTGGACGAAAGTTATATTGAACTTTACTAATTAGGGAATTTCAAGTGAAAATACAACTTGCAGCGATTGTAAACTTACATAAAAAACCACCTTAGCATTTAAAAGCCAAGATGGTTTTCATTCATATTAAATTGACTACTTAACTTTTTGAATAAAATTAATGTCAATCAGTTCGTTCAGCCTTTGTAATTCTTGTTCCCCTAATAACATTTTTCCGTCATTTAAAGATACTAGAGCACTTTCAATTAAATATTTACGTGGTGTTTTTGACTGCAACAATTCATTTTGTAAAAAGTCTAGTAACTCATTGTACTTTTGTTGTTCATCACTATTTAGCGCAGACTTTTTCATAATGCAAATAATACTACAAAGCTTTTGTTGAAGATTTTCTTCAGTCTTTCTTACTGGTAACCATCTATCTAAAAGCTCCAAATTAAATAATTGTTCTCCAGATTCCTCAACATCTTTAACGATCTTAATTATACGTTTAACACTATAACGGACAACTTGATCCATACTAGTATTGATATCCTTGGCAAGGTCATAGTATCTCACATTATGGTGAATAATACCTAAAAACATAATGGCACTATCTAATAAAAAAACTTTTTTATCACTACCAAAAATGTCTAAAAATCGTGTATACACCCAGTTCAATGTTTTGAAATTACCTTCTCTAATGAATTGCTTGATATCAAGGTCATTTATATAAATTACTTCTTCAAACAGAGAAATTAATTTATTATCTCTATTTGCTTCCATTAATAAAGTTACTTGTTTAATGAAAATTTCAATATCAGAAGGACTCTGCCCAATTAATAACTCATTTCTTTCTTGTTCAAGTTTTTTATAAATCGTATTAAATAATGCGACTACTAAATCACTTTTAGATGAAAAATAATTATAAAATGTACCTTTAGAAATACCACTATAGTCTAGTATGTCTTGGATAGACGTCGATTGAAATCCCTTTTCTATAAACAATTCATGGGCTATTTTTACGACATGCTGTTTACGATCATTCATATAATCACCTTGGTTCTAGTTAATTACTGCTTAAAAAACATAGTACATTATTTTAACACTTAAAACTAGTAAATATCTTATTAGATTATTAAAGATTTCTAATGGTTATTATAATTGCATCTAATGAATGAATGGTATATCATATTATGTTATATAGAAGATGGAAACACAGTTCAAAAAAATGAACTAGTTGTACAAAGGAGGGGGAATCATGGACCATTCCATGAGTAAATCGGTACGCCCACCATACGGGATTATTACAATCCTGATGATTGGGGCGTTTATTGCGTTCTTAAACAATACATTATTAAATATTGCCTTACCTTCAATCATGAAGGATTTGGACGTTGAGCCATCAACAGTTCAGTGGTTATCTACTGGATATATGTTAGTTAATGGGATCTTAATTCCAACTACGGCTTTTTTAATCCAAAAGTATTCTGTTAGACATTTGTTTATAACAGCACTACTTTTATTCAATATCGGTACTTTTACCGCAGGTTTTGCACATATCTTTCCTTTATTATTAACTGGCCGTATGATTCAAGCTTCAGGTTCGGCTATTTTAATGCCATTATTAATGAATGTAATGTTAACTAGCTTTCCTGTTGAAAAACGCGGAACTGCAATGGGCTTTTTCGGTTTAGTAATGATGGGTGCACCAGCAATTGGACCAACTTTATCTGGTTGGATTATTGAACACTATGATTGGAGAATGCTTTTCCATGTAGTATCACCAATTGCATTAACAATTTTAATTATTGGCTTTTTCTTACTAAAAGATAAAAAAGAGAAATCAAATAGTAAGATCGATCTTCTTTCAGTTCTTTTATCAAGTTTAGGATTTGGTGGATTATTGTACGGATTTAGTTCTGCTGGAACTGATGGATGGGATAGCCCAAAAGCTTATGTGGCTTTAATTGTAGGGGTTCTTTCATTAGTACTATTTATCACTCGTCAATTAAAACTTGAGACACCAATGTTGAACTTTAGAGTTTATCGTTATCCTATGTTTGCTTTATCTTCGGCGATTTCAATCGTTGTTACAATGGCTATGTTCTCAGCAATGATGCTTTTACCAATTTATACTCAAACACTTCGTGGCATTAAACCGTTTGATGCGGGATTAATGCTATTACCTGGTGCTCTATTAATGGCTATTATGTCACCGATCACAGGTAAATTATTTGATAAAATCGGTGGAAGAATTCTTGCGATGACTGGTTTAATCATTATGACGATTACTACTTATTTACTAAGTAAATTAACGATGGATACAACCCATACTCAAATTATTGTTTTATATGCATTACGTATGTTCGGTATGTCAATGGTAATGATGCCAGTATCAACAAATGGTTTAAATCAGTTACCTAAACGATTCTATCCACACGGAACTGCTATGAACAATACATTACAGCAAGTATCTGGTGCTATTGGAACTGCTTTATTAATTACGGTTATGTCAAATCGTACAGCATCGAAAGCTAAGGAATTATCTGCTGAAGCAATGAAGCATGTAACAAGTAAACCAACACCTGATATGATTACTCAAATCAAACAAGAAATTACGATGAAAGCAATGCTTGAAGGTATTAATTTCTCATTTTATGTGACAGTTTTCGTTATAGCAGTAGCGCTGATTCTTTCGTTCTTTATTAAACGATCAAAAGCAGCAGAAGAACCGGTAGTTAACGAAAATACGGATGTAAATTTTAAGAAAAAGTTAGTCGGGAATTAAACAAAAGTTCAACCAATTTAATTGGTTGAACTTTTTTTATTTAACCTTCAAACATAAAAAGTTATAATTTAATTAATGAATTATTAGAATAAATCTTTATTATTTAATACTAACTTATTGGATGGTTTAAATGTGCTAAGAAAAATTATTTTAACTCTTTTAATCGCTTTTCTACTATTTATGACAGGTAATCAGACCACGAAGGAGAACACTAGAATGGATCAAGTTCAGTTGAATTACGGAAAATATGAGATTCCAAAAACACTAGCTAACGCTATTAACTTACAAAGTGAATTAAAAAGTGAAGGAGTAACACAATTTGGAGAATTAGGTGGACTATTTTTCTCATATGAAAAAATCGATACTCGTTATTTAAATACTCCGCTAGATGTTATCCAATTTGCAAGTACTGGTTCAGATGGAGTTCATTTTGGCTTTTTAACTGATTTTGGCCAAGTTAATGATTTAGAAAATGCATATATTGTACGTGTTTCTCCAATGGACTCTGATGATCCAATACAAATCGTTGCTAGAAACTTACGTGATTTCTTAAGGCTACTATGCTATGCACCAGGTGCTGTAGAGATCGTTGACGTTACTACTGATGAGGATACATTTCACAGTGTCCCTGAAATAGCTGCAACTCAAACAATTGAAGGATATGATGCTGAAGTAAGAAAGGCTCTTCAACAAAGGTTTTCCCTTGAACCGATTAACTCAATCGAAGGCTATTTAAACGAAGTCAAAAATGAGCGAGAAAGTGAAATCTTATTACCGACTGAGGATAGCTTAGGGATCACAAATAAGTCTGCAACGATAATGGAAGAACCAAAAAATCAAAAATTATTTAAGTTTGATGATAACGCTCTATCATTAGATACTGACGAAGTAGTACACTTTTTTGAAACTTCATCAGTTGAAGCTAAATTGGTGTTTCTACGCGAAGCTCAATCGAAGGCATTACTATATGATGATGAAGAACTAAAACTTTATCTTTCAAAACAACTACACTTAATGAATTTGGAAGATGAGGCAGTAAGAATTAAATATTAAGCAACTCTCTAATATTTTTATACAAAGTAATTGAAAAACTAAATGTAAGTATAAAGAGAGTGTCACAAAGATTCACTAAAATCTTCGGGACACTCTCTTTATTATTTTTTATAAATAAAATAATCAAAATCAGCATGAAGCCCTTGCCCAGTTGTATCCTGACATTGCATTCCAACAAACGCACCCGTAAAGAATCCTCCGCCTTGAATATAATCATCAGACAATTTATATGAGTAAAGTGTCACAGGTATCGTCGTCCACTCTTGTCCATCAAATGAGTAAGAGTACTGGTAACCATTCGTTTTTACATCTACTCGAAGATACACATATTCAATATGTTCCGGAATAATAATTTCATTTCCTTGAAGAGGCTGATCGAATGTAAAATTATCACATGTTACTAATTCTAGAATTCTGCCCTTCTCTTCATTCCAAGTAATTTGGCATGAAGTCCAATTTTGAGTGTTATAGTAATTGACTAAACCAGCAGATTGATGGAATGTACTAGGATTAAATGCCACCTTTGTTTCTGCAGTAAAATTAAAATCTTGCCAACGTCTTGCTATAAATGACTGGGTAAATTTAGATGTAAGTGATTCTCTTCCATAAAGGCGTAGATGCCCTGGATTGTCTTTTAGCGAAACGATCTTCTCTCCTAACGGAATTCTCAAGTTTTGAAATTGAGGGTTTAATTCTTCTGAGTTAAAGTCATCCTTCTCTGGATAATCGCTTTCCCATTTTATTTCATCAATTTTTGGACCTTCTATTTCAAGTGAAGGACTATTTCCCCCCACAACATATGGCCAATCGTTTTTCCACTCAAGCCTTTGAATTGCCGTTTCTCTTCCTAATGGACAAAAGCCTCTAGGATCTAACAACGGTTGACCTTCTCTTGGTAATGGTCTTCCTGTTAGATGGACAAGGAACCATTCATCGGTATGTGTTTGAACAATTGATGCATGTCCTGCTTTTTGAAGTGGAATTCTTGGAGCATGGAATGACGAAATTAACGGGTTTTCTGGGTGTACTTCATACGGACCTATTAATTGTTTTGATCTGGCAATCGTCGCTTGATGATCGTATTTCGTGCCGCCTTCTGCTGTTAATAAGTAGTAGTAATCATTTATTTTATATAAATGTGGTGCTTCCGTCAGTTTAATATCCGTTCCTTTAAAAATTACATTTGCTTTTCCAATCAGTTTCCTTTCTTCTACACTGTACTCTTGTAGTGAAATGCCATAGAAGCTATGATTGTTTATACGGTGATCCCAAACCATATTGACTAAATATTTCTTTCCATCCTCATCATGGAATAGGGACGGGTCAAAACCTGTACTATTTAAGTAAACTGGATCTGACCATTCTCCATCAACTGTGTCACATGTTGCAAGGTAATTATGGCAATCCTTCCATTGACCTTCGACTACCTTTACATCAGTGTAAATTAGCCAAAACTGCCCATCTCGATATGATAATGCGGGAGCCCAAATACCGCCTGAATCAGGATTACCCATCATGTTCAATTGACTTAAACGGTTTAAAGGTCTTGATGCTAAGCGCCAATTTTTTAAATCCTTTGAATGATAAATTCCAACTCCGGGAAACCATTCAAATGTTGATACTGCAATATAATAATCTTCCCCAACTCGACAAATACTTGGATCCGGATTAAAGCCTGGTAAAATTGGATTGCTGATTATAGCCATTTTAAACTCCTCCATATGAATCTTTATTTTTTAGTAAGCTCCTTTAATAAACTCAGAAACATTTTTTTGATAGAACAGCTCTAACTGATCCAACTCAGCTTTCGAAAAAGACTGGATATTCATTGCTTCTAAGTTTTCATTTACTTGGTTTTGGTTTCTAAATCCAGGAATGACGCACGTAATTTCCTTTTGATCTAAAATCCATCTAAGCGCTGCACTAGCCATAGTTGACCTACCTTTAGTTATCCAGTTAATTCGATTCGCCAACTCTACGCCCTTTTTAAATCCCAATCCTGCAAATGTTTCTCCAATATTAAAGGCAACCCCATTTTCGTTAAAATTTCTGTGGTCATCTTCTTCAAAAATATGATCAGCCTTGTATTTACCAGATAATAGCCCGCTAGCCAATGGTAATCTTACAAGAATTCCTACTCCTTTTTTATAAGCTTCAGGAAGTAGGTCCGCTAATGGTTTTTGACGGAAAATATTAAAGATAATCTGTAGGCTTTTCACATTTGGATTCTCTAAACAAATTAACCCTTCTTCAACAGTCTCTACACTTACCCCATAATGACGGATTTTCCCTTCACTTTGTAAACGATCAAGCACATCAAACACTTGTCCATCCTTTAAAATTTCAGTAACTGGACAATGAACTTGATATAGGTCAATCACATCACGATTTAATCGTTTCAGACTATCCTCACAATAGGATTTAACCGCTTCATATGAGTAATTTTCTGGTGCAAAGATGTCACCTTTTCGACAAAACTTTGTTCCAATATATATTTTATCTTCTAGCCCTTTTGTTGCTTTAGCTAGTAGCTCCTCACTATGTCCATCACCATAAACATCCGCCGTATCAAAAAAATTCACACCTTGATCTATCGCGTATTGCAATGACTTTAATGCTTCATTATCGTCTGTTTTTCCCCACGCTCCACCAATAGCCCAAGTACCAAAGCTTACCTCACTAATCTTTAAACCTGTATTACCAAGCTCTCGGTAATTCAAGTAGACCCCCTCCTTTTAGCTCTTTGTATTACTTTCTAAATTCCGAAAGCATCATATTTAATTCCTTCGTTTTTGTATAAACCTGTTTATAAATTAAATAAAGCTTCTCATAACTTTTAACGTTTTCTTCAATTGGTTTATATGAAGTAATTGGTTTAATAAAATCTTCTGCACAAGCCTCTAATGATTCAAACCAACCGCAACCATACGCAGCAAGCATTGCCGCTCCCATTCCAGGTCCTTGTTCACTCGAAAGTTTAATAATCGTTGCATTAAAAATATCTGCTTGCATCTGAAGCCATACAGGATTCTTTGCACCGCCACCAATCGAAATAATTGAATCAATTTTCTTACCATTATGTCGGAAAATCTCAATTGACTCATTTAATGAAAAAGTAATTCCCTCCATAACAGCTCTTGCAAAATCATTTCTCTTATGCGATGCGTCCATCCCAATAAAACTACCTCTAATAATTGAATCCGCATGCGGCGTTCTTTCACCAACCAAATATGGCGTAAACAGTAAACCATTTGAACCAATTGAAACTTGATCTACACTTTCTAGTAATTGTTCAAAATTCTCATGCTCTGCAAACGTATCCTTAAACCAGCTTAAAGAGAATCCCGCAGCAAGCGTTACACCCATTGAATAGAAAGCATCTTCCTTACCATGGTTAAAATAATGAACCTTACCTTTAAAGTCGTGGTCACCATGCTCTTCATAAGAAAGGACAACCCCTGAAGTACCAATACTACAAAGCGTATTACCCTCTTTTAAAATTCCTGAGCCAATTGCACCACAAGCATTATCTGCTCCACCTGCAAATACTTTTACTTCGTGACTAAGTCCTGTCAGTTTAGAAACCTCTTCTGTAATTGTTCCTACACAACTATGTGATTCAACAATTGGAGGGCAAAGATGTAAAGGAATATCAAATTTAGTACATAAATCTTCACTCCACTGCTTTTCCTTTACGTTTAACAGCAATGTTCCCGCTGCATCTGAGTATTCAGCATGAATTTCACCAGTGAGACGATAGCGAAGATAATCTTTAGGTAACAAGAATACTGATGCTTGTTCAAAAATCTCTGGCTCAAATTCTTTCACCCAAAGAAGCTTTGGCAATGTAAAGCCTTCAAGAGCTGGATTTTTCGTTATCTCAAGTAAACGTTCTTTTCCTACGATTTCATTGATATATTCACATTGCTTAGTCGTTCTTGTGTCATTCCATAAAATAGCATTGCGAAGACTACTATTTTCTTTATTTAACAATACTAGGCCATGCATTTGTCCTGAGAAACTAATCCCTTCAATATCATTCGGATGTCCATTAAAATCTCTAACTAATTCGGTAATTCCATCGATTGTTTTTTCAACCCACTCTTCAGGATTTTGCTCGCTATATCCAGATTTCTCTTGAATTAATGGATAGGAACGAGACACTTCTTGGCAAACCTCGCCGTACTGATTAACTAATAAAATCTTTACAGCACTTGTACCTAAATCAATACCTACTACATATTTCATAACAATCATCCCTTATCATTTTTAATCCCATCGTATGAGAAAAATGTGCTGGAAATAGTGAACTTCCCAGCACATTTTATGGTCATTTAAACCGTTGCGAATTCAGAAATCGCCTCTAATAAATATTGGTTTAATACTGCTTTTAGACGCTCTTCACGACCAGATTTATTTTGGATTTCACCTAAATTTAACGCATATGCTTCAAGTGTACGGAAATTTGCTTTATTATCTACGATTTCCTTACCGATTCCATAAGTAAAGCTGCTATAACGATCTTCAATAAAGTTTTCAAATACTTTATCTTCAATTAATTTACTTGCAACTAATGCGCCAATTGCAAAGCTATCCATTCCAGCGATATGAGCATGGAATAAATCCTCTACATCAAATGAGCCCCTTCTTACTTTCGCATCAAAGTTTAATCCGCCTTTTCCTAAACCGCCATTTTTTATGATTTCATACATCGCTAGTGAAGTCGAATATAGATCTGTAGGGAATTCATCCGTGTCCCAACCAATTAATTTATCTCCTTGATTGGCATCGACTGAACCAAGCATTCCATTAATTCGAGCAACACGTAATTCATGTTCAAATGTGTGTCCCGCAAGTGTTGCATGGTTTGCTTCAATATTGAATTTAAATTGTTTCTCTAAACCATTAGCTTGTAAGAAGGCTAGTCCAGTTGCTACATCAAAATCATACTGATGTTTTGTTGGCTCTTTTGGTTTTGGTTCAATTAGGAACTGGCCATCGAACCCAATTTCTTTTGCGTAATCTACAGCCATGTGGAAGAATCGCGCTAGATTGTCTTGCTCAAGCTTCATATCAGTATTCATAAGTGTGTCATAGCCCTCACGTCCACCCCAGAATACATAGTTGATTGCTCCAAGTTCTTTCGCAATTTCTAATCCTTTTTTTACTTTCGCTGCTGAATATGCAAATACATCTGCATTGTTAGACGTAGCAGCACCATTTACATAGCGAGGATGAGTAAACATATTTGCTGTATTCCAAAGCAATTTTGTTTTACTTGTTTTCATATATTCTTTCATCATTTCTACAATTACATCTAAGTTTTTATAAGTTTCACTTAATGTATTTCCCTCAGGTGCAACATCTGAATCGTGGAAGCAGAAGAAAGGAACATCTAACTTTTCATAAAACTCAAATGAAGCTTCCACACGTGCTTTGGCAAGATCTAATCCTGTTAAGTGATTCCAAGGGCGTTGCATTGTTCCTGCTCCAAATGGATCTGAACCGTCTGCAGTAAATGTGTGCCAGTACGCAACTGAAAATCGTAGTAAATCCTCCATTGTTTGACCATTGATGATTCTTTGAGGATCATAATATTTAAAGGAAAAAGGATTTTTTGATTTAGGACCTTCGAATTTAATTTTATTAATATTAGTAAAGTAACTCATGTTTAATTCCTCCTAAAATAGTAGTTTTAAATTCTATGACTTATGTGAAATAACAATCCATGTGCGCAATACTTTCATATCATCTGGCTCAATCCTTTGTATGCCAGTCAATTCCTCATTTACTTTAAGGTTTGGAGCATTGGTTACCCACGTATAAGGCTCTGGGCATAAAAAACCGCTTCTCCCATCCTTGTTATAAACGACCCAGTGTTTGAAACTTTGATCAACGGTGTAGTTAATCTCAATTCCCGTTGATTGATTCATTATTTGTGCTGTTTGGAGTCCACTAGCATTTGGACTAGATAGAAAAACATCGTCCAACTCTAGTCCATACAGGTTCATTCCTTCACTCAACTCATCTTTGTATTCAATATCTTCTAGTTCCCCCGTTGGTAAGAATCGATCATTTAGTTTCCAACGTTTCTTAACTGGCAGTTTGAGAAATGACGTTTCTTCAGGGAATAAAAAGCTAGTATGGTATCCAAATCCTAACGGTAAAGGCTCATTACTTTTATTTATAATTTCTGCTTTTTTAGCAAATAAATTATCATTTAATATATAGTTCATCCTGATCATAAAGTGATGTGGAAATTGAGCCATAACATCATCATGTTTACTTGAATCAAACTCAGTAACAACTTTTACTGTATGATCATTAACTTCAATACTTACTACCTCCCATTTCCTTGTGTGAACAAAGCCATGGATGTGATTCTGTTTATCTAATTCATTAATTTCAAATTGGTAAGTCCTTTCATTAAAGCTAAACTTACCTCGATCAATTCGATTAGGTGGGAATAAAATTGGTGTACCAAACAGAACTGGATTGTTTAAATATTCCTTAGTAGAGGTCGGAACTCTTAAAAGCTCTGTATTTGAACCTTTATGAACTATGGAAATCAAATTCGAACCCCATCCAGGAATAATAATAATCTCCAATTCACTATTACCCGCTTTAATCGCTGGTTCGTCTAAAAAAGAGATTTCTTCAGCATAAGTACTCATCTTTATTCCCCGTTCTGTCATTTCTATATTCTAGACATTACTAATCTTACTTTTTCTTACGTCTAACCGATCGAAGCTGTACATTCCACAAAACATGAAAACCCACGCAATTGATACAGCACTAAAGAATGGAGTTAATCCTGGTTCGTACAGCAGTAAAAATAAAATGGCTACTAAGCTAACTAGCATTAGCAATGTAATATGAAAATGAAAGATACTTAAAAAGAATGCGTTTTTTATATATTCCTTCAGTTTGAAATCGTAATGTACATAGATTGGGAAAATATAAAGTAAAATCATTAAGTAAACAGCTGTAATGATTAATAAAGGAACGATTAGTATAAACTGGAACAGCCCTTCTACCGTTCGAATGTAAAACACATCAAAAGCTAGGAATATCCCGCTGAAAATGAAAACTAATCCAAGTTTGTTAGCGTTTTTAAATTCCTTAAGAAATACAGCGAGAAATGTTCTCCAAATCGGCAAATCCGCTTCTTTTAAAATCCATTTACGAACAATAGTAAAAAGGGCTACTGTAGCAGGGAAAAAACCGAATATGATTAGTCCTGCGATTGAAAAGAGAAACCATAGTAGATTGACGTATGCTAATTTCATAATCCATTCACATATCGTAAACAGTTTTCCCATTGTTTTTCCGAGTATCATCTAATCACTCTCCTTTACGAAAACATTAATACCTTTATCTACCGTGATTATCCTTTTACTGACCCAGACGCGATTCCTTCAACGATTCGATTACTTAAAATAAAGAAAGCAATTAAAATTGGTAAAATACTGATCACTAACGTAGCTCCGATTGCTCCCCAATCAGTTGTATACTGACCAATAAAGTTTTGAATACCGACTGTTAATGTTTTAAATTTATCTGAGCTAATAAACGTATTAACGAAAACAAACTCATTCCAGTTGTAAATCATATTGATAATTGCAGCCGTAGCAATTACCGGTGATGTCATCGGTAACGTAATCCTAAAAAAGATATGGTTAATCGAAGCCCCATCCATTATTGCAGCTTCTTCCACTTCTCTAGGTAAAGCTTCATAAAATCCAATTAAGATCATAATCGTAATTGGTAGATTAAAAGCTGTGTACGCAAGAATTACCGAAAGTGGATTATCAATTAAATTAATTTTCGTAAACGTATTAAATAATGGAATAAGTGTTGAATGGACTGGAATCATTAAACCTACCATAAATATTCCTAACACCCATTTACTTGCCTTCCAATTCATTCTTGTAATTGCAAAGGTAACCATACTTGCTAGTACAACCGTTAAGATAACAGCAGCAATTGTATAGGTCACACTGTTAAAGAAGTACTGACTTATGTTTCCTTCAGTCCAAACTTTTGTATAATTCTCCCACTTTGGACTTTCAGGTAAAGAAAAAGGAGACATATTAAAAACTTCTTGATTATTTTTTAATGAAAAAAGAAATAGCCAGATGATCGGAAAAATTTGAAAAATCGCTACGACTATAAGGAAAATGTACATGAGCCCGTAAGCAATTTTTCCTAACATTCTATTTGTACTACGGTCTGTGTTCCTCTCCGTTACAATAGCTTGAGATCCTGAAGCTCTTACCGTATCCACCTATAATCCCCCTTTCTTTTTAGTAAATATCATTATTTGATTCAGTAAATTTTCGAATAACCCAAGTAACAACTAAACAAATAATTAATAAGAAAAAGCCAATTGCGCTTGCATATCCAAAGTCAAAACCTTTAAAAGCTTTTTGATACATATAGGAAGCCATTACTTCACTAGAACCATTTGGTCCTCCGCCTGTCATAACATAAATTAAGTCGAAATACTTAAGTGACCCAACTACCGCAAGAACAATCGTCACTTTAACAACATTCATAATTAATGGTAGTTTTATTTTTATTGCAATTTGTAATGGTGTCGCCCCGTCGATCCTTGCCGCTTCAATTAGAGATTCAGGAATATTTTTAAGAGCTGCATAGTAAATCAGAATATAAAAACCAGCATATTGCCAAATAATCGGTATTATAATCGCGTATAGCGCTAGGTTAGTTTCTGCTAACCACGCAGGAGGATTATGAACTCCAAGAGAAACAAGTATGCTATTTAATATCCCATTAGTTGGGTGATAAATTTTAAGCCAAAGCTGTGCAATTGCAACAGAGGCAAGTAGCATTGGTATTAGATAAATTTTTCTAAGAAGGTCTGCACCTTTAATTTTTCCAGCAAGTATAAATGAGATGAACAGGTAACCAATTAAACTGACTGCCGAAAATACGGCTAATAAAAAGGAGTGGAAAGCACTTTTCCAAAATAGAGGATCATGTAATAAGTGGGAATAATTCTCTATGCCTATGAATTCCTTTTCCCCGATTCCATTCCATTTCATTAAGCCAAAGTATCCTGTTTGTACAATCGGAACGTAAATCAAAGCAAGAATTAAAAAAAGAGCTGGTGTAACATACAGCGCAATTATTTTTTTATTCGACATTGTTTTATTCATTTCGTTTCAACTCCTTCCTCTTTAGTTAGTAATAAAAGGGCATATGAGATTAAAAGCTATATGCCCTTTTTCATAAAGTCAGAAATTACTTATCTTCTGCTTTTAAAGCTTTCTCTTGTTGTTTAGCAAAATCTTTTGGTTTCACTTCATTCCCAAATAAAGACTGAATTAAATTTAAGTGAGTTTCAGCTACAGAAGCACTCATTTGAACGTCTGCAAACAGTGTTAAGTTAGTCGCGTTATTTAATTCGTTTAATACATCGATATATAGCGGTGGTAAGTTTACTTTTGAAGTATCAACTTTTGTTGCCGGAATTACGCCTGCCTTTTCAACAGATTGCTCTCCCCATTTTTGAACAAAGAATTTAACAAAGTCTTTCGCTTCTGCTTTTACCTTCGAATGTTCTGCTACAAATAGTCCCACTCCAGGTCCACCGACCCAGCTATTTATATTTCCTTTTCCACCTTCATATGTAGGGAATTTAAAGAAGCCTACATTGTCACGGAAATCTTTTGGAATTTCTTCGTTCGTTGTAAAGTTTGGTAACTCCCATGTTCCCATAAGATACATTGCTGCATTTCCATTTAAAAATTCAGATTTTCCTTCATCATTAGATAAACCATTAAATCCTTTATTAAATGCATTTTCTTTTACTAAGTCTTGAACCTCTTGTGCTGCTGATACAAGCGCAGGATCTTCAAATGTTCCTGTACGATTAATTGCTTTGTTTAATACTTCAGATCCACCAATTCGATCTGCTAAGTACATATACCAAAGTGAACCTGTCCAACGATCCTTATTTCCTAATGCGATTGGAGCAACACCTTTTTTAGCTAATGTTTTAACAACATTTTGGAACTCGCTATATGTTTGTGGTACTTGAAGATTGTATTTATTAAAGATTGCTTTATTGTAATAAATTGGAGCAATGTTTAATTCAAGTGGTAGACCATAAGTTTTACCGTCGATTGCATATGCTTCTGTTGTACCAGATACGAAAGAATCTTTTAATCCACTATTTAACACGTCATCTAAATCCGCAAAAAGTCCACCTTTTACGAATGGGGTCATATATCCTGCTGCCCAAGTAAATCCAACATCAGGTAATTCATTAGAAGAAGAAAGGACTTTAATCTTGTTTTTGTATTGCTCATTTTCAAGAACTTCTACTTCAATTTTTACATCCTTGTGTTCGGCTTCGTATTGTTTAATAATGTCTGATACAATTAGGTTTTGTTGCTTAGAACTTCCAGCTGGCCAAAGATGCATAAACTTAATTACTTTTTTGGAACCGCTTTCAGTAGAGGCATTATCAGAACTACCACAACCCGTTAAAGCAACCATCAATATAAGAACTAGTGCTAACATTAATGAATACGCTTTCTTAAACATGTCAAACCTCCATTTTTTGAATTTTCCTTACAAATAAATTCTAGCATTAAAAAAAAATCGCGGTAAGGTAACCACGATTGGATAAAATTCCACTATTTTTGGATTAAATATTCATCAAGTTCAGAGACTTTTCTATATTTACTAGGCGTTATTCCCTCGTAATCCTTAAAGATTTTGATGAAATATTTAGCTGTCTGATAGCCCACTTCTAGGGCAATTTCTTCAATTTGTAAATCTGTCGTCAACAGACGATTTTTTGCAATTTGTAGTCGCTTTCGAGTCAAATACTCACTAAACGTCAGTCCAACTTGTTCTTTAAACAAGACACTAAAATAACTTGCGTTTAAATGTACTGCCTCTGCGACTTCTTTTAATGAAATCTGGTTGCTTATATTTTTATTAATAAATTTTTTTGCTTCCTTAATTGTATTAGACTGGCTACTCACTTGCTCTACTTTTAATAATTTTTTATCAGCGACTTTTTCTATATATTCAATGCGTTCAATGCTCGCTTCTTTTTCTAGCGCTTGTTCAATAGCCTCAATTAACTTTTGTTTACTTACCGGTTTTAGTAAATAGTTTACAACACCTAGGCGGATCGCCTCCTGGGCATATTCAAAATCCGGGTGACCTGAAATAATAATAGAAACAAATTTATACCCTTTATCCTTAAGACGTTTTAATAGA
This sequence comes from Arthrobacter citreus, assembly GCA_013200995.1. Lineage (GTDB taxonomy): Bacteria > Bacillota > Bacilli > Bacillales > Bacillaceae_G > Gottfriedia. Next base: position 3,687,840 of record CP053688.1, read on the forward strand.
TCTAACCCATTCATCTCAGGCATACAAATATCTGTGACTAGTAGATGAATTTTTGTCCTGCTCATTTGTTCAAATGTCTCTTGACCATTAGCCGCACTAAGAATTTCAAACCTTCCATTTGACCATTTCTCTAGTGTTTTTTTCAGACCTTGCCTAGTTGTTTGTTCATCATCGACAATTAGTATTGTTTTTGCATCCACTATTATTCCCCACCTTTGTCTGGAACTTCGAATAATACAGTTGTACCTTTGCCGATCTCGCTTTCTAAACGAAGACCGTTTAATTCATACCCCTCGTAATATAATTTAATTCGTTTATTAACATTAGTGAGCGCCATTCCCATGCCTTTAAAGGATGACACATTATTGTTTTTAATTGCTAAATTAAGGCTACTTAGTGTCTCTTTATCAATTCCTGGACCATTATCTTTCACTGTGACTAAAATATTAGCTGAATAATCTATCTTTTTAATTCCTACTAAAATAATCCCTTGGTCTCGATTACTTTCTATTCCATGCATAATTGCATTTTCTACTAATGGCTGAATTAACAGCTTAGGAATTTTAATGTTTAATAGGTCAGGCTCAACTGAAATCTCCCATAATAAACGTTCTCCTAACCTCATTTTCATAATTTGCAAATAACGTTCAATTTGTTCTAGGGCAGCTTGAACCGTCACCCATTCGCTACTATTCTCATTTCCAATTGTATAGCGGAATAACCCTGACATTGCGATGACTATCTCCGCTAAATCATCCTCGCCTTTTTCATCCAAAGACCAGTAAAGCGCATTTAACGTATTATAAAGAAAATGTGGATCTATTTGAGCTTGTAAAGCTTTCAACTCAGTTTGGCTACGAAGTAATTCTTTTTCATAAACGACTTGAATTAAATGGTTCGTATTTTCGACCATTTGGTTATACGTCCTATTTAATTCAATAATTTCTAATGAAGCTGAGCTTTCCTTGTTAATTTTCAGCTCGTCCATCTTTGCATTTTTCATTGTATTTGTCAGCTTTTTAATCGGTCTGGTGATCATTGTCGCTAGAATAATTGAAGATACTACAAAGATAATAAATCCAATGGCTCCAGAGAAAAGAGTGGCTTTTCTTACTGGCGTTACCCGTTCATTTAAAAAGCTTGTAGGCTTTAAGATGACAAGTGTCCAGCCCGTTTTTGTAGATGGCTGTTTAACAATCATATATTGCTTTTTATTTACTTCTATCGTTTCATATCCGTCTAGTAAAAATTTTTGAATATTAATACCGTAATTGTCTGTTATTGGTGTTAAATCCCTATCAAGAAGCATCATATAATCCTTCTCTCCTGGAGCTAAATTGCTTTCTTCAACTTGAAAATAACTATTTAATATCCTTACTACTAAATAGCCACCATTTGAAAACCATCGATCCATTAAGCTAACCCTTCTAATTGCATAAGAGTAATTACTATTTTTAGGATCTTTACCTACCCACACTAATCTTCCTTTTTCTGCTTCTGCTTCCTTTATCCACTTTTCATCAATCACACTAGAGATATCTTTTTCTCCAAAAGGAAAAATACGTTTCCCTTCTGAGGAATACAGCTCAAAAGAGGAGATTCCATTTGAGTACGCTAAAAAGTTATTGATCACTCTAATTAATGACTGCCTTTTATCGAAATCAACGTTCTCCCCATTCTTCAAGCCGAGTAATATTTGTTGAACTGTCTCATTTGTCATTAATTGATTTGATAACGTATCAATTTGTTTATACAAGGTTTCCATTCTTCCATTTGCTTCAACTGCCGTTTCTTTGATTTGTTTCTTTGTTGTATCTTTCATCAAAGTTCCAACTTGGTTATACACCATAATTGATACAATGGATAAAACAATCATCATAACAATCAAGAAAACGGCCAATATTTGATTGCGTAAAGTATTTAGTTTTTTCAACCGTAGTCTAAAGTTGACGATTGTAATCACCTTTTCAGCAGTAAATTATTGTAAGGGCTTTCCTTAAAGTTATCATACTATATTTAGTATTAGTCTGAATATTAAAAACGTCTATAGGGTAAAAAACACGCGCAATGGGGAATAAGTGAAAAACTTCAGTAAATAAGTAGTTTTTAGAAAACTTTTCAAAAAAATTTAATATAGTACAATACTTAACAGATTTACTTATTTTTTAGTAAAATTACATACATCTATCTATTTTATGGACTATTATTTTTCAATTTATAAAATGCAATGAGGTGTTTTTATATGAGAATCGGCATAATCGGTTTAGGTGATATCGCTAAAAAAGCTTATTTACCCGTTCTTTCAGAGAAAGAAAATATAGAATTAGTGCTTTGTACGAGAAATCAAGAAACATTAGACAGTCTATCAAAAAAATATCGAATTACAGATACCGCTAATTCAGTTGAAGAACTACTAAAGAAGAATATTGATGCGGCATTCGTTAGTACGGCCACTGGTGCCCATTTCGAAGTAACTCAAAAATTATTATTAAATGGCATTAATGTCTATATTGATAAACCTATATCGGTAAATTTTCATGAAACAAAAGAAATTGTAAGGTTAGCTGAAGAAAGTGGAAAAATAGCTATGGTTGGATTTAATAGACGTTTTATCCCTAGGGTAAAAGAGCTCACTTTACATGGAAAAGCCAACTTAATTATCATGCAAAAAAATAGATTTAACTTTCCTGACTATTCTAGGAGGTTTGTTGTAGAAGATTTTATTCATGTGGTAGATACGCTAAGATTTTTAATGCCCTCTGACATAATTGATTTAAAAATAAACTTCTTAAAAAAAGACGGCTTACTTGAACATCTAGTCATCCAACTAATTGGTGAAGGATGCACGGCTATTGGAATAATGAACAGGAACAACGGTGTCACAGAAGAAATTATTGAATATATGACACCTGAAAGTAAATTTGTTGTAAGTGGTTTAGTCGAGACTACTCGTTATCATAATGGAGAAATTAGTTTGACTAAATTTGGTGATTGGGAGCCAACTCTATATAAGCGTGGTTTTTATCAAATAATAGATCACTTTCTCGACTGTATAAAACAAAATATTACACCGAATCCTTCAATAGACGATTCCTTGATCACTCATGAAATTTGCGAAAAGATCGTTCAGTATATCGATTCTAATGTAAACTAAATAAAAAACCCGAATAATAGACTTGGCGTCCAGTTATTCGGGTTATATTCATGTTATTTATTCTTGTTCAGCCATTGCGTCTTTTGGAGTTCCAAATAAATACGTAAGAACGAATCCTCCAGCATAACCTGCAAGTAATCCAATCACATATTTAAGCCACATTCCGTGTGCAATTAGTGGAACTAATGCTACACCTGAAGGACCAATTGCGATTGCCCCAACGTTACCAAACATTCCAATTACTGCACCACCAATACCGCCACCGATACAAGCAGTTATAAAAGGTCGACCAAGAGGTAAAGTAACACCATAAATTAATGGTTCACCAATACCTAAAATACCTACCGGAAGAGCACCTTTAATCATATTTGATAATGATTTATTCTTTTTGCAGCGTAACCATAGTGCTAAAGCTGCCCCAACTTGACCAGCACCTGCCATTGCAAGTATTGGTAATAATTCTGTAGCACCAGTTGTATTGATTAACTCGATATGAATTGGAGTTAAAACTTGATGTAAGCCTAGCATTACTAATGGTAAGAATCCCATACCTAGTATAAATCCTGCAAAAATACCGCCTTTTGCAATAACCCAGTTAATTGCGCCAATTAAGTTGTCAGAAATAAATCCTGCAAATGGCATGATGAAGAAAATTGTAAGCAAACCTACTACCAGTAAAGCAATCATAGGTGTAATGATAATATCTAAAGAGTCTGGAACAATTTTGCGTAATTGTTTTTCTAAAACTGATAATAGATACACTGCTAGTAAAACACCAATAATACCACCTTGACCTGGAGCCAATGGATCACCATTAAAGATGTTTTTAATTGGTTGTTCTGGAACCATACCCGTTAAAAGTGTTACACCACCAATTACTCCCCCAAGGGATGGTGTAGCTCCAAATTCCTTCGCAGCATTAATACCAACGTAAATTACTAAATATGAAAAAATTGCATTTTTAATTACATTTAATACTGTTACATATTGTGACCAAGTTCCTGCATCTAAATTATGTGCAGTTATATTGTTTGATAAAATCGATGCAATACCTGCAATTAAACCTGCCCCAACGAACGCTGGGATTAATGGAATAAAGATATTACCGACTTTACGTAAGAAATTTTTAAATGGAGTGTTATTTTTCTTTTTTAAATCGGCCTTCATATCAGCGCCTTTATCTTTTAAAGCTTCTGATGAAGTAGCTTTAGTCGTTCCTGTTGAAGCGTTGTCTAAAAGACCAAACTGTTCAGCTACTTTTGTTACCGTACCAGGCCCTAAAATGATTTGATAAGTCTCATCATCAACAGTTCCTAGAACTCCGTTAATCTTTTTAACTTGTTCTTCATTGATCAAACTACGATCTGCAACATTGACACGAAGTCTTGTCATACAGTTCGTATACGAAACTACATTATCAGTACCACCAATAGCGTCTGCTATTTCAGAGGCCATTCTTTGATATTTATCCATCTTTTTATCCCCCAAAAGATTTATTTTTGTATCGCTTTTCGGACAAATCCATCTGACTTTTTCAATTGCTCAATTGCTTGTTCATAAGTGAATCCAGTAAGAATCATTACAATAGCTACTTTCGGACTTTGATTTGACTTCGTTAAATATTCTTCGGCAATTTCATACGTACAAGAAGTTGCTTCCATTACGATTCGCTTTGAACGCTCAACCAGCTTCTCGTTTGTAGATTGAACATCTACCATTAAATTACCGTATACCTTTCCAATACCAACCATTGATGCTGTCGATAACATGTTGCAAATCAACTTTTGAGAAGTACCTGCCTTTAATCTTGTTGAACCAGTTAATACTTCAGGTCCATTCACTACTTCAATTGCAGTTTCTGCTTCTTGACCAATCTTTGAATCTTTATTACAGCTAACTGCCACAGTAGCTGCGCCAATTTCTTTAGCGTATTTTAAACCACCGATCACGTAAGGCGTACGACCACTTGCTGCGATTCCTACGACTATGTCATTTTTACTTAGCTTAATTTCCTTTAAATCTTCGACGGCAAGTTCTTCGCTATCCTCAGCACCTTCAACGGCTTTTATAAAAGCTTTTTCTCCACCTGCAATCAACCCAACTACCTCTTCGGGACTTGTTCCAAATGTAGGAGGACACTCTACTGCGTCTAATAATCCGATACGGCCACTAGTACCTGCACCAATATATATTAAACGACCACCGTTCTTGAAAGCCGTTACAATTTTTTCAACAGCTTTTGAGATATTCGGAATTTCTTTTCGAACAGCAGCGGCAACTTTTGCATCTTCTTCGTTCATTACTGTTAAAAATTCCTCTATAGACATTTCATCTAAATTCATTGTTTTTTCATTTCTTGATTCAGTTGTTAAATTCTCAAGCATGTGTATTTCACCTCAAGTAATTATTTTAAAGTAAATTTAATTTCATACTTATTATAACTATTTTTGAAATAAAATTTCAACACTAAATATTTATAAGGAAGAATTTTCTTATTTAATGTTCACGTTTTGTTAACATAGAATACATATTTATCAAAATTTATACTGTTATATTTTTTTAAAAAAATGCATAAATTTAATTGTTTTACATTTATTAGGCTGAACATAAAAGTTTAAATTCAATTTACATTTTCAAAACATAATTAATAAACTAATGTGGTATTTTAAACCTAAGTATTTTAAATATGATTGTAATTTTAACCACATCCAGTTTATAAATACATTCACTTTGCAAATAAAAACAGGCCACTAAAAACGTCATCCTCCCAATGATTAAGGATATTTATGTCACTTAACAAAAGAGGTACACAATGAAAAAGTTTATACAGGTTTACAAAAGTTTTTCTATATTAGAGAAAAGCATACTTCTTTGTTTTCTCTTACCTCCATTAGGTATGTTGTTACTATTGGTTATTGGGCTACAAACACTTTATACTCATTGGTTTATTAATAAGCGTTTCATTTATTCAATTAGTTCGTATTTTTTCTTATGCCTTCTTATTTCTACACTTGGTGCTGCTCTTTTAGATAGAAATGGTTTATATTTACTAGTCAGTATCCTAATTCTTGGCTACTGGGGCTTATATTGTAGGATTTTAGGATCGGAAAGAAGTCAATTATTTCAAAGGTTTCGTTTAATCATAATCTTCGGGGGCGTTTATAGTTGTGTAATAGGATGGATATCCAAATGGTTAGTATTTCCTAAGGCCATTGACTATTTATTAGGTACTGTATTGTTTTGGGATGCTAGACCAATACATTTTAACCGTCTGATTGGTTGTGCTTACAATCCAAATTTTAATGTGTATATTTTATTAATTGCTATTTCTTTTCTGTTCGGTAGCTTACTCGCTAGCATTCGAAAGAAACATTACAAATGTTTAGCTTGGCAGCTTCCAATTCAGCTCTTACTTAGTTACGGAGTTTTTCTAACTGGCTCTAGAGCTGGCTTTGCAACGATGATTTCAATTTATTTGCTATTTATCTTCAGACTAAATCGAGTACTTTTCTTTACATGCTCTTTCATTGGCCTTATCTTTTATAAATTTTTGATTTATATAATGCCAAGAGCAGATTCTGTTATCCAGGCAAGCCAAAAAAGAGTAGATATCTGGAAAAACTCATATAACATATGGGAAAACCACCCATTCTTTGGTGTGACGCCAATCGGTTTTGGTCGAGAATATTTCATGCAATATAATCAATACATACCACATGCCCATAATATATTACTTGGTATGTTTGCAGAATATGGAACATTAGGTGGGCTAGCTTTCCTAATACTTGCTAGTGTAAATATTGCAAAATGCATTCATTTATTCTTTTTTAAACTTAATAAGAAGAGTTTAGTGAACAGCTTTATACTTGGATTGCCCATTATCTTGTTTACGGGGATTTTTGATGAGCCGATATTCTCTCCACAAATTGGCTTTTTAACGGTTGTCTTCCTCGGATGCTGGGATCATTATTCAAAACGTATTCAATATAATATAGAAATTTCTTCACTCCATAGAAGTATTTACGGTAGCACGGCTAGAATCGTCGTCAGTTCTTACACAATATTTCATTATTTAAAATCAAAAATTATTAGTAATAAATATAATAATTTATAAGAAATAATGATGATTTAATTGAAATGAAAGTTCAAAAGACCCCAAACCTTGTTTCCGTTTGGGGTCTTAGTAGTGTAGGCATAGTCCACAAAATTTGATTTTCAGACTGTTCTTTATAGATGAATTATGATATTTTTTTCGTAGATTGCACTTCTACTACTACATCTCGCTTTGTTAAGAATAGATTTAAAATAATTGCCGTTAATGACCCGGTTACGATGCCGTTTTGCATTAACATTTTTAAGAAGTCCGGTAGTTGATCAAACATTTGAGGTAGCGTTGCCGAACCTAATCCAATTGCTATGCTACAAGCTGCGATTAGTAAGTTATCGCCTTTTCCTAAATCAACTTCTGAAAGAATTGATATTCCAGCAGCTGCTACAGAACCAAACATAACAATCATTGCTCCACCAAGAACGGCATTTGGAATAACTGTCGTTAATGCTGCTAGTTTAGGTAATAATCCTAAAATGACCATGATACTTCCCGCGGCGTAGATCACTTCGCGAGACTTAACTTTTGTAAGTGAGATTAGACCAACGTTTTGAGAAAAAGCCGTGTATGGAAATGCATTAAAAATTCCACCGAGCATAATCGCAAGTCCTTCTGAGCGTAAGCCATTTACGATCTGATCCTGTTTTACTTTTTGGTTAGTCGCTTTCCCAACTGCAAGATATACCCCAGTCGATTCCACCATACTAACAATGCACACAATAATCATTGTAATTATGGCTGTATAACTGATTTTTGGAGCTCCAAAATAAAATGGTTGAGCAATACTAAACCACGAAGCTTCCGATACGCTCGAAAAATGAACAATCCCCATTGCGTATCCTGCGATTGTTCCAACTACTAAACCAACAAGTACTGAAATCGTGCGTAAAAATCCTTTAGCCCATCGATTTATGACTAAAATGACTACAAGTGTAAGAAGTGCTAATAATAAATTGTGTTCTTGGCCAAAGTCTGCACTCCCTTGACCGCCCGCTGCATTATTCATAGCTACTGGTATAAGAGAAAGTCCAATAATCGTTACAACTGATCCTGTTACAATCGTAGGGAAAAACTTTAAAAGCTTTCCGTAAAAAGGCGCAGCTACTATAACAAATATCCCAGAAATAATAATTGCCCCATAAGCTGTTGGTAAATTTGAAGTAGATGCAATAGCTATAATTGGTCCTACCGCAGTAAAGGTACAACCTAAAACAACCGGTAATTTGCTACCAAAGTATTTTGTCCCCATACTTTGTAGGATTGTTGCGATTCCGCAAGTAAATAAATCGGCTGCGATCAGATAAGCAATCTGAGCAGGGCTCAGTTTAAGTGCTCCACCAATAATAAGCGGTACAACGACTGCACCTGCGTACATGGCCATTACGTGCTGAAAACCTAATGTAAATGCTTTTTGTTTACTTAACAATCTGATTCTCTCCCTTTTCCTTGCTAAACCTATTTATATTTATTGGCGTACAACTCTTACTCTTTTATAAAACAAAAAAAGACAGGCTCCACTTGAGTCTGTTTCTCTCAAGTGAAACCTGTCCTTCTGGGTTTTTATCCCTAATGGTGTAGCACTAATGTGCCCACATCGCTCGGACCAGCCATATGTCATAGACAAGTATGCGGAACCCTAGATGTGCTTTCACTCATAGTCGGTCGATTATAGTGGTCGTCCGGTAGAAACTTATGGGCCATATCCCCATGATTATATGAGTTATTTATCTATTTGTACCTAAATTATGTTACACAAGCTTTTCAATATTTTCAAGTAGAAATGATAAAGAAAACTCGTTGTTTAACAAACCTTAGTCAGATACGCAATTACACCTATACCTAAATTTGGAATCTAAGTCAATTTTTCTTCAGAACTACCAATTTTTACTTTCTCACTATACAAAAAGAGGTGTTCCACTTGGAAACACCTAATTGGAACACCTTCTCTTATGTTCTGCGCATATATGCTTTTACAGTTAATGGTGCAAATATTGCTACGATTACAGCAGCACCAATTAATGAAATGATTAAATCTGAACCTGCAGTTCCAGTGTTCGTAAGATTTCTTACTGCAGTTATTAGATGAGAAACTGGGTTTATTTTTACAAACCACTGAAGCCAATTTGGCATTGTATCTACTGGTACAAAAGCATTTGAAAGGAATGTTAATGGGAATAGTGCAAGCATTGATATCCCTTGTACACTTGAAGCCGTACGTGCAATTACTCCAAAAAAGGCAAAAATCCAGCTAATTGCCCAAGAGCATACAATGACAAGAAGTCCGGCTAATGCTACGTAACCTAATCCGCCTTCTGGACGATATCCCATAATATATCCCATACTAAAAGTAAGTACAGTAGCAATCGTATAACGAATAGTATCTGCTAATAGTGCTCCTGCTAGTGGGGCAATACGTGCTATTGGAAGTGACTTAAATCGGTCGAATACGCCTTTGTCCATATCTTCCCGCAATTGTACACCCGTAACGATTGATGTAGTAATTACAGTCTGCACTAAGATCCCTGGTATGATTACTGGCAAGTAGCTCTTAACATCTCCTGAGATTGCTCCGCCAAATATATAAGTAAACATCAGTGTGAAAATAATTGGTTGTAGTGTAACATCAAACAATTGTTCAGGTGTCCGCTTAATCTTTAGAACTCCACGATAGGCCATTGTAAACGAGTTTTTTACAGTTTGCTTGAAACTCGTTCTATTTTTTAGCTCACGATACGCAGTTGAAGTACTCATGCTTTAACTCCCTCCATTTCTTTTGATTTATCAAACTCCTTTGAACCATCATTTTCTAAACCATTTCCAGTAATAGTAAGGAATACTTCATCAAGCGTAGGCTTTTGTACGCTCATTTCTACTAATTGGATACCGGCATCACGTAAAGCAATTAGTAGATCAGTTACTAGGTCAGCGTCCGCCATAGGAGCCGTAATCTTTCCTTCTTCTGGTTTTACATTTGACTTTACTTTTAGAACTCGCTCTACAGTTAGACGAGCTTCTTGAATATCCCTAACGTCTTGGATTTTTAATTGTAATGAAGAAGTTCCAACTGAAGCTTTCAATTCATCAACGGTACCTTCTGCTACTACATGACCACGGTCAATAACAGCAACTCGATCTGCTAGTTCATCCGCCTCTTGAAGGTACTGTGTAGTAAGTAACACCGTTGAACCGCTTTTCACTAAACGACGAATTGTGTCCCACATTTGATTACGTGTACGAGGATCCAATCCAGTTGTTGGTTCATCTAAGAAGATAAGTGGTGGCTGAGCAATTAAACTTGCCGCCAAGTCTAGTCTACGGCGCATCCCACCTGAGAAATTTTTCAGTGGGCGTTTTGCAGCTTCCGTTAAATCAAACTCCTCTAATAAATCAGCTGCTTTCTTACGTGCCTCCGCTCTTCCTAAGCCAAGTAATCTTGAGAAAATAATAAGATTCTCCGTTGCACTTAAAGACTCATCAACTGATGCATACTGACCAGTAACTCCAATTAATTGACGTACAATTTGAGCCTCTTTTAATACATCATATCCAAATATTTGTGCAGTACCTGCGTCCTGTCGAAGTAACGTAGCTAACATTCTAATCGTTGTTGTTTTCCCTGCTCCATTTGGTCCTAATACACCATAAATACTACCTGCACGAACATTTAAATCTACTCCGTCGACTGCACGATTTTCACCAAATGTTTTAACTAATCCGCGTGCTTCTACTGCCAAATCTCCATTATTTGGGGTAATTATTTTTTTGTTTATAAATTCCAATGTAGTTCCTCCTTCTCAAATTCTTACTTTACGATTTTTTGATTGTTTTTGACTGATTACAAAATGAATATATCGATAAATTGTGAATTAAGTATGAACTATAATGTAAAAGTTTCTTTAAGAGTGTTTTTGAATTTTAATAAAGAAGTCCTAAAAATAGAGTCAATTTAAAATCGATTCAATTAAAAGTAAAAGTGGTAGAAAATTTTAGTTGCGGGTCTTTAGCTGGGCCGCAAATGTGTGTAGGACAATTGAAAATAAGGACGAGAGTTAGAGGTATAACTGTTCAATTAAAAAAGGAGCGCCCATCTGTCAAATAGCCTGACTGATGGGGTAGCTCTATTTTAGTTAATCATGCACAATCGTTTGATTTAGTAGTAAATCGGAAGAAACCCCACTTAAAAAAGTGGTCGCCTCACCTAAGCTATATAAATGTAATTGATGCATTGCTCTTGTACATGCTGTGTAGAATAATCTTCTCAGACGCTCATCTCCATATACTTGAGCCGATGCATCATAAATAATAACGGCATCGAATTCAATTCCTTTTGCCAAATATGCAGGAATAATAACTACACCTTGTTCATATTCAACTGAGTTTCTCTTCACAAGCTTAATTCCTTCTATTTCTTTTAACGCTTCATATGCATCTATGCTTTCTTCAGTCGATTTACATATAACTGCGATTGTATTAAAGTCACTGTTTTTTAATTCCTCAATTTTAGAAGCAATTTGGCTGTGCAGATCATCTCGATTTGATAGCTGTGTTAATACTGGCTTTTCTCCAGAACGTTCAAATGCATTAATTAGATTTCCTCCTGGTATGAGTTTTCGAGTAAACTCTACAATCGGTTCAGTTGATCTATAACTACGAGTCAGATTTATGACATTCGTTTCATCCGGCCCGTATAAATCTTTCAGAACATTAAAATCTCCCATTTCGCTGGCATGTGCAAAAATAGCTTGATTGAAGTCACCGAGTACTGTCATTTTTGCTGCTGGAAACAAGCGCTTCAAAAACTCGAATTGAAACGGAGAATAATCTTGTGCTTCATCTACAAGCACAAATTTAATTGAAACATTCGATTGAAAACCTTGAATCAATTCTTTCAAAAGTAAATACGGTGTAGCATCTTCATAAAACAATTTGCCTTCATCTAACATCTTTAATGTTAACTGACAAATATCTTCCCACTCTTTTGGCGTATCCCCTTTAATCCATTGCTCAATTTGAGCCGGGTCAGAAAATAACTGTTTATAAACGCCCTTTATGTCAATGAAACGTAATGCTTTAACCCACTCACGAAGTGGCTTTAGCTTTTTACGTACAATCATTTTACTTAAGATCCTAGTTTCTTGTTCATAATCATCAAATGAGTCCTCTGTGGAGCCACGCTTTTTCTGTAAAAATTTATATGCTTTTTGATAATCATCTTTACTAAGCAATTCAATTTCATCTTGTACCCATGTTTTTTTCAATTCAGCTTTTTCTGTATCATTTATTATTTTGTTCAACCACTCAGTTAATTTCTCAAGTCTGTTGTTAAATTTAAAAGACGTATCGGTGCTATAAAATCTTTCAGAAATTTGCTTAGCCGTAACGACTGATTTTCCTCTGAATTTAAATCCTCGAAAAACCATTCCAGACGATTCTAAAGATTGTCTATACGCTTTAATAGTCTCGAAAAAATGAGTTGAAGCTTTGAATCGGATACTCGCAGTTCTTGTCTTATAAGAAGGATCATCCATAGCTGTTAAAACGTATTCTAATTGTTCGTAATTATCCTCAACTTGGAAAGCATCGCTGAGCCTATGCACTAAGTATTCTTGGAATGTGACTTGTTGCATATTTTCTTCGCCTAGTTCAGGCAAAACTCTTGATACATAATTATTAAACATTGCATTAGGTGAAAATAAAATTATTTGATCAGCCTTTATCCAATTTCTATACTTATAAAGTAAATAAGCAATCCTCTGTAAAGCTGCAGATGTCTTTCCACTGCCCGCTGCACCTTGAACAATTAGCAATCGACCTTTGTCATAACGTATAATCTGATTTTGCTCTTTTTGAATACTGGCTACTATACTTCTCATATGCTTGTTTGTTCCTTTGCCAAGCACATGCTGCAAAATTTCGTCCCCTATTGTAAGGCTAGTATCAAACATTGATTCAATGACACCATTACGAATAATGTACTGCCATTTTTGGTCTAATACGCCACTTATTTTACCACCTGGTGTATCATATTCAGCCGGACCTGGTGGATAATCATAATAAACACTCGAAACTGGTGCTCTCCAATCGTAAATTAAAATATTTTCTCCAGTATCATCCATTAAGGTTGAAACGCCGACATAAACTTTTTCCGTTTCAGGAACACCATCTTCTTTGAAATCAATTCGACCGAAGTACGGTACGTCTTTCATTCGGCGTAGAGCAGATAAGCGATTGGAAGCTTGCTTATGGTTTATTTGACCAATTGCTAAGTATTGCGCCTGTTGTCTTAAACTAATAATTGTCTCTAGATAGTCATCAAAACTATCTGTATTAATTTTAACTTCATCCCAAAAGTTTTTACGAACGTTAATTACTTCGTTTTTACGTTGAGTTGTTTCGTCTGTTACACTGCTGATTCGATCAGTGATAATTTCTAATACATCATTTACTCTTTCTTGTTCTTTTTGAAGTTCGGTATTCATATCATACACTCCTTTTAAAAGATAAAAATGGGGGTTGACTTAAGAGGATTTGTATAGTAAAATTAAGATAGGGAAAATATGACCTATATCTTAAAATTAATTATATATACTGTATTAATCTACCACGTTTTTTTACTTTAAGCAATAGTCCTCATTTAAAATCATCATTATTTCGTCTCAATTAATCAGTTACATTGCCCATATTCACTAAAAAGACCCTCTAAAAATGACAATATGTCCACTTAAAGTAAGGTCAATTAATCTTTTATATTAACTTCTTCAATACATCCTTTAATTTGCTACTTCTGTAAAACTTTATTCAAACCCACTTTTACTTTTCATTCTTGTTCATCATTTTCATAGACAAAATTTCCGTTTACAATCGTCGCTATAACATTGAATTTGCGATCAATTAAAACAATATTTGCTTTTTTTCCTGGCTCTATGCTTCCAACCTCAGTGTCAATTTTAAGTAATTTTGCTTGGTTTAGACTTACCATTGGCAAAAGATCTTCTAAAGGTAACTCTAGTACCTTTTTAATATTTCTTAAACATTCCATTAAATTAGTTGTACTACCTGCTAAAGAACCGGTTTCCACCGTTCTGGCAATTTTATTTTCCACTATAACTTCTAATGAGCCAAGCGTATAATCCCCATCTGGTAAATCTGCAGCTGCCATTGAATCGCTTATTAAAATGATCCGATCTTTCCCTTTTGTTTTGTATAGGAGTTTGATTGCTCCAGGATGGACATGCTGTAAGTCAGCTATACATTCACAATAGCAATGATCATTTGTTAAAACGGCACCTAGACATCCCGGATCACGGTGATTAAATCCCCTCATACCGTTAAACGTATGAACTGAGATCATTGCTCCATTTTCGATAGCGTTGTTTGTTGTATCGTAATCGGCATTTGTATGCCCCATCGATACATGAATATCATTTTCCGTTAAATATTTAACAGCTTCCTGGGCATGTTCCTTTTCTGGAGCAATTGTAATGACTTTAATTGTACGTTTTGAAATTTTTATTAACTCAGTTAACTCATCCATATTTAGCTCACGCATATACTTTACAGGATGCGCACCGCGGTGTTCGCTTGTAATATACGGACCCTCAACATAAGAGCCAATTATTTCTGCACCGCCTGTATGACCTATTACTTCACTTACATTCACGACTGCTTTTTTAATTTTTTCAAAATCATCTGTCAGTGTAGTCGGTAAAAAGCCTGTAACGCCATGGCGTGCAAGCGACAAAGATATTTCTTGCAAAGCATGGACACTACAATCCATCGTGTCATTTCCTGAAAGTCCGTGAATATGTAGATCAATCATGCCAGGAATAGCCTCAAAGCTTGAAAAATCTAAAATCTCACAAGAAGGTCTATTCTGTGTAACTTTACTAATTTTTCCATTTTCAATTACTATATATCCATTATCAAATGCTTTCTCAGGTGTATAAATTTTTCCAGCCTTGATTGCCTTCACTTAGCTCCCCCCATGTCATTACGTTAAGTAAGAACAAAAGGCAACACTATGCAGAATGTTGCCTGTCAACTCGATCTATTATACCTTTAAGTAGTTTAATTTTTTTAAAGTCATATAACATGCTCCATACAATCCTGCATCGTTTCCAAGAATTGAAGCATACGCGATGGTATCTTGATTATAAATCGGCATAATTTCTTTTTTAATCTCAGAGTTAATGTCTTGTATAAACTTGTCTCCTTGCTCAACAATTCCTCCACCGATTATAATGGCTTCCGGGTTTAGAAGATGGACAATATTTGATAAACCCACACTAATGTGGCATATAAATTTTTGATAAACGGTTGATGCAACCGAGTCCCCTTCCTCAACTAAAGCTAGTATTTCTTCTCCTGAGATATTCTCTACAGTTATGCCTTCTTTCTTTTTTTCCTCAATAAAGTCATTTACGAAGGCTGATGTAGCGGCGTATCGTTCAAAACAGCCTCTACGACCACACCCACAAGAACGGCCACCGCTAACGATTACAGTATGACCTAATTCTCCAGCTAAATGATGTGTACCACTCAAGATCTTCCCATCTACAATAATCGTACTTCCAATTCCAGTTCCTAACGTTAAAAACACTACATTCTGTTTCCCTTGAATGGCACCCTTCCACATTTCTCCTAAGCAAGCACTCTTTACATCATTCTCGACACTAACCGGTAAATTAAATAAATCGGAAAGTATTTCAGCTAGCTTCATTCCTGTGTAGCCAGGTATATTATTAGAGAATAAAATTTCACCAGTTTCATGATTAACGAGTCCGCATGAGGAGATTCCAATTCCTACAATTGAAAAGTCATTTTGGAGACTTTTTATTTTCTCGGCTAAAAGATCAGGAAGCAGCCTTTTTATATTACTTATAGGAGTCGGTACTTTATCTTTGAAAGCTAATTGACCATTACGATTTATTAATCCATATTTGATGAATGTACCTCCAATATCAAAGCAAACTACATATTCCATTCCTTCCCCCCTACTAATTCCTCCACCTTAATTTGATTAAAGAAATGCTGAACTTGTGATAATTCAATAGAACCGGTCCGCTCTGACGCAGCATTTGACATTCCGCAGGCACATGACCACTTGAAAACATCTTCAATGAGATAACCTTTAGAATGTGCAAATGTAAAACCAGCAAGCATGCTATCACCCGATCCAACTTGATGAACATTTGTCAAAGTGGGAATAATAGCTTTTAGTATTTTGTTTTCGCTTATTAAAAGGGCACCTTCTTTTCCTAGAGAAAGTAAGACGAATTTAGTACCCTTTCGGCAAATTTCTAAACTGTGATTAATCATATCCTCTAGCGAAACGTCATTTAACCCTATTAACTTGCATAACTCTTCTTTATTTGGCTTTATTAAAAATGGTTTCCCTTTAATGCCGTTTGCTAATGACTCTCCACTTGAATCTAATAGAAAGTATTTGCCTTTTTGATTTGTTTTTTCTATTAGTTGCCTATAGAAATTAGAATCAATTCCAGTTGGTAAACTACCAGAAGCTACAATATATTGATTCGAACCCAAAATAATATCGAAATTTTTCAAAAATTCTTCTCTTTCATTCTCCAATATTTCAGGTCCTTGTTCAAGAATTTCTGTATGCCCTTCTTTTGATTCGATTGCTAGACAAAATCTTGTCTCACCTTTTATCTTTACAAATTGATTTTCTAAACTCCAAATTGAAAGCTGTTCGGCGATCCACTCACCACTTTTCCCACCCAAAAATCCGGTACAAGTAACTGTAGCCTCGAGCTGACACAAGACGCGTGAAACATTTAGTCCTTTTCCGCCGGCAGTTTTATCTACGGATTGAACACGGTTTACTTCATCCAAATGAAAGGCAGGAAGATTATATCGAATATCAATTGCTGGATTTATTGTTATCGTAGCAATCATTTTTCTATCCTCGATTCATGCTACCGCACATTTTAATCTTATCAGCTACTACCATTTTCATTTCTTGCACAGCATATTTAAAATAATATCTAGGATCATTAGCATCTGGTTGTTCATTCAAATATTGACGCAATCCTTTCACAAACGCCATCTTTAATTCAGTAGCGATATTAACTTTGCAAATTCCATTTTTTATCGTTGTTTGTACTAATTCATCAGATAAACCTGATGCTCCGTGAAGAACTAAAGGGATATCGACTTCTCTTTGAATTGCGCCTAGACGTTCAATATCTAATTTAGGTTCACCTTTATATAGACCGTGTGCAGTACCGATAGCAACAGCTAACGAATCTATGCCTGTTCTAAAAACAAACTCCTTAGCCTGTGCTGGATTCGTATAGATTTGATCCTTTTCATCTATTTCTAAGTCATCTTCTATCCCGCTAAGACGCCCAAGCTCTGCCTCCACTGCGACTCCAAACGATGAAGCATATTCTACTACCTCACGTACGATTCGAATATTTTCCTCAAAGTCATGGTGCGATGCATCAATCATAACTGAAGGAATTCCACTTTCTATTAAAACTTTTATATCTTCCACTTTTTCATGATGGTCTAAATGAAAACAAATTGGAATATCGTAACTTTTTTTAGCAGCTTCCATCATGTTAATAAAAAATTCCTGTCCCATATAACTAACCGTACTAGGAGTCGCTGCGATCATAACCGGTGACCTTAGCTCTTGTGCTGTTTCTAAAACGGTTTTCATCGTTTCCATGTTATGAATATTGAATGCTGGTACAGCATAGCCTTTAGACTGGGCATCTGAGAGAATCGTACTTCTTGAAGTTATCATGAAAAATCTCCTCCATTTTTTAGTTCATTAGCATAGGCATGAATTTTTACACCTTTAACAACTCTGTTTACTACTCCTAATGGAGATGGATTATCTGGTGAAAAACCGAGATTAATAGATTTGTACATAGCAAAAGTTTGCGCATATAAAATAAATGGGAAGGTAAGAAGAATATCTTCATTAATTTTTGGAAGTCCTACATTATAGAAAATGTCACTATAGGATTCGGCTACATAATCCGATGATGATGAAATTGCTATGACTTTTCCACGATTCGTTTCCTTATAGATTTCTTCTAAAATGTCTACGTCATATTGCCTTGTATATGGGTTGCTAGATAGAAAGATAATAACGACTGTATCCTTATCCAAAATTGACTTAGGTCCATGTCTAAAACCTAATGAAGTATCAAAGGTAATCGGGATTGACCCTCCAGTTAACTCTAATAATTTTAAAGATGCTTCTCTCGCTAATCCTTCAAATACTCCCGATCCTAAATAGACAACTTTTTGAAAGGATGAATTAGCTAGTTGTTTAATACTTTCTTCGCTATCACTAATAATTGAATGACCTGTGCGAATCAATTCATCAAGCGTATTCTCCCATGTATGAATCTGTTCGATATTGAAGAGAAGGATCGATGAAAGGAGCATAGTCGTAAAGCTACTCGTCATCGCGAACCCTTGATCATTCGCTTCCTCTGGCATATAAATGACTAAGTGATTTGTATCATTTTTCTTCTTTTGGGCTAATAGGCCATCTTGATTACAAGTAAAAATAATGCCATAAAAATCGTCAATAACTTGTTCACCTAAGTTGATAGCAGCTAAACTTTCTGGGCTATTTCCTGAACGTGCAAAGGAAATCATAATTGTTGGAAGGCTCTTATCTAAATAAGAATAGGGGTTGGAAACAATATTTGTTGTAGCAATACTTTCAACTATTATTTTTTTGCTGTTAACAATTTGTTTTAAATAAGGAAGAACGGTGTCACCGACAAATGCGGATGTTCCGGCACCGGTTAAAATAATGCGTAATTGATCGTGTTTATTTTCAATGCTCTTTAAAAATGAAAAAATTTTATCTCTATTAAATAAAATGAGTTCTTTTGTTTCATTCCACAATCTAGGTTGCTGGGCAATTTCTTTTGCTGTGTTACTTGCACCAACATTCATTCTTTCATATTCACTTGCCTTTAAAAGTTCCATCCTTTTTCCTCCTACCATACTGTTAATGTCATCATTACCAGTAGAGTTAAAATAGATACTCAAGTATCTATTTTAACTCTACCGTATAAGTGAATTTATCTCCTCTAGCAATCGAAATCGTATACTCAATTACTTTGTTTTGATCATAAGTAATTCGCTTTAGCTTTAGGCATGGTGCACCCTCAATTATCTTCAACATATCGGATTCTACTTTATTTGCACTTACTGCCATAAAGCTTTCTAAAGCACTAGAAATGTTCACATTGTACTGAGTTCGAAAGATTTCATACATTGGCGTATGTTGCAATTCTTCACTTGAAAGATTTTTAAAATCCTGTACTGGTACATAAGAGGTTTCATATAACATTGGTTCCTCGTCTGCAAGCCTTAACCGAACAATCTTAAATACTTCTTCTTCGACCGGTATATTCATGACCTTTGCAACTTTACTACTACAGTTGACTTTTTCAAAAGAAACGACAGCTGTAGTAGGGGTCTTCCCTGCTTTTTTCATTTCCTCTGTAAAACTATAAAATTTTACAAGACTTTGGTTATACGTCCTTTGCGAAACAAATGTCCCCTTGCCATGTAGTTTATAAATATAACCTTGTTTTTCAAGCTCCTGCATTGTCTGTCTTACAGTTGTACGGCTAACTTGATACGTATCACATAATTCTCGTTCAGATGGTAGCTGATCATTTTCTGCCAGCTCACCTGATTCGATTTTTTCTAATAAAATATCCATTAATTGATAATAAAGAGGAAGTCGTGAATCTTTTTCAACCATGATTAGCTCCTTTAGGTGGTATCTTTGTCATAACCAGTTAAATATACATATATTATACATAATATTGAAAAAGTTACCACATTATGTCGCAATAGATTTTTCTACAAAGCTTCCTCTTTTGTCATTTTTATATTTTGCATATATTCTTTTAAAGAAATCATTGTTCCAGAAACTCTCGACTCCTCTGCTGCATAAGCAATCATATGACTTTTAGCTGATACGATAGCAGAGGTTAAGCTTCCATGATCCTTGTTCTTTACGCATTGTATGAAATCCTCCATGATACTTGTATCAGCCCCCATATGACCACCATCAACTGTCGAAGGTCTGATTAATTCTTTTTTACCTGAAAAATAGTTAATTTCGATTTCATTTTTAGTATCATTTCCAATAATTTCGCCTTTTGTTCCCATAAGTTTAAAGTTACGGAAGGTTTCATTTGTAAAAGCAGTCATTGTGAATGCAACTGTTACATCATTTTCAAATAATAAATTAACTACTTGATGGTCTACAACATCATTATCACAATGATATACACAGCGTCCGTATGGACCGTCTTGGATGGCTTTTAATCTACTTTCAAGACTAGTATTTGCCGATATAACGTTTGCTGGCCAAACATCTCGATCATGTAAATACCATTTTGCCGCAGAGTACGCGCATTCTTTTTCAACCTTACACCCATCCAAACAGCGGTATGATGAACCTTCTGGAGCATTTTCCTTTTTAAAGTAAGTTAAACTTCCGTATGAAGAAACACTCTTACACTCTGTTCCAATTAACCATGCAAGCATATCCATATCATGACAGCTTTTTTGTAAAAGCATCGAGCTTGATTCAGCTGAATTTCTCCAATTACCACGTACAAAACTGTGGGCTTGGTGGAAATATCCAACATTCTCATTCCATTGGATCGAAACGATGTCTCCAATCGCCTTTCGCTCAACTACTTCCTTTAATGCTTGATAAAATGGTGCATATCTCATAACATGGCAAACTGTTAATAATGTATTATGTTTTTTTGCTGCTTCAGCTATTTCCAATGTCTCAATTGGCTTTGGTGACATTGGTTTTTCTAACAAAATACTATAACCTTTTTCAATTGCTTGCATGACTGGCTTGTAATGGTCACGGTCTGGACTACAAATTAAAAGAGCTTCACATAATTGTTCTTTTTCTAACAGTTCAGTCCAATCCTCAAATCTCATGTTCTCAGGTATATTATGTGCCTCTGCAAATTTTTCTCTTTTTTCTTTATTAGGTTCAGCTACAGCAATAAATTGAACTTCATGTGGATACTGTAGGGCATATGACCCATACGCATAAAATCCTCTACTTCCTGCACCTATTAATGCTGCTTTCATAATCAGTTTCCTCCAACCCTCTTAAAGTTTTTATTTACTTCCTGTAATTGCAATTCCTTCAATAAACTGTTTTTGCAAAATCATAAATAAAATAAGCATTGGTAAAATTGCTAAAAATGATCCTGCCATTAAAACTGGATAATTCGTTAAGTATTGACCTTGTAAAGAAGATAAACCGACTGATAATGTCATTGTATCTGGAGAGCTATTAACAATCATAGGCCACATTAATTCATTCCAGCTCCACAATGTTGTAAAAATACCTAAAGCAACTAAACCTGGCTTAGCTAAAGGAAGCATAATTCTCCAATAAATTTGAAAATGATTACAACCGTCTAGTCTAGCCGCTTCTTCCAATTCCTTAGGTAAGCCCATAAAAAATTGACGTAGTAAAAACGTACCAAAAGCGCTAAATAAACCTGGAACTACTACTGCTTGTAATGTATTTAGCCATCCTAATTTAACCATGATCATATATTGTGGTAATAAAAACACCTGTCCTGGTACCATTAAAACCGATAAAGCGATTAAGAAAAGAAAATTTCTCCCTGGAAATTCAATTCTTGCAAAAGCGTAGGCTGCTAAAGAACATAAAAGTAATTGTCCACCAGTACGAATGACAGTGATAATTAGTGTGTTAAACATGAATTTAAAAAATGGTAGTAAATCAAATACATCTTTATAATTCACCCATTGAAAGTTCTTTGGAATGAAAACAGGTGGTACATGAATCGACTCAGCATAAGTTTTTAATGAAGTGAGGATCATCCATATGAAAGGGAAGACCATCGCCAATGAGCCGATAATTAGAATTAAATGGATTAGAATTGTTTTACTAGAAACAAGTTGTCTCGTTTTTTCCAATGGTTACTCCTCCTTCAATCATAATGAACCCATTTCTTTTGTAAAATCATTTGAATCGCTGTAATGATTAAAATAATAATTAATAATAAAACTGCGATTGCGGCTGCATAGCCTTTATCATTTAACACGAATGCATGCTGGTAAAATAAGTACACAATTGATTGAGTACTTTCCAAAGCTGTACTGCTTTTTCCAATCATCATAAAAATTAAATCAAACACTTGGAATGCCCCAATAAAGGACATGATTGTTACGAAGAATATAACTGGGGAAAGTAACGGCAGTGTTATTTTAAAGAAGACCCTGATTGGTCCAGCACCATCAATCTCCGCTGCTTCGTAATATGTTTTTGGAATTCCTTGGAGTCCAGAAAGAAAAATAACCATGTTATAGCCAAGTCCGCTCCAAATTGCTACAACAATTATAGAATATAATGCAATCTTTGGATCACTGACCCAGTGCGGACCTTTAATTCCAAAGATGGATAAGAGATAATTTAAAAGTCCAAAGTCGGAATTATATAGCCATCTCCAAACCATAGCGATTGCTGCTGGCATCGTAATAACGGGTAAAAAATACAATGTGCGATAAACAGATTTTCCTTTAATTTTTTGGTTCAAGAGAACGGCTATTAGAATCGATAAGAAAATACCGATTGGAACTGTAAATAGAATATAGATTCCCGTATTCTTAAAGGACTGCAACAGGTTAGAATCATGTAGCATTTGTTTATAATTAGCTAATCCAGTCCACTCATATTGTCCAAAAGCTCCCCATTCAGTAAAACTAAAGTAAATCGTTTGAATGATTGGCCATAGGTAGAAAATTGCTAAACCAATCATTGTAGGAGCGATCATTAAATACGCCCAAAAATAGTCTGAACGTTTCTTTGTCTTTGTTAAGTTTGGTGCCCTTAACTTACTTTTTGATTTCATTTCAACTTGTAGAGGCATTTCCTTCACTGTATTCACTCCTTTTAAGGAAATAAAGAGAAGAAGTAAGTTTCGTATGACTAGAGCTTCTTCTCTTCATTTTTTCTAGTTCTTAGATAGAGCCTCGTCCGCTTTCTTTGTTAACTCTTTTGCAGCGTCTTCAACACTCTCTTCATTACTCCAAGCCTTTTTCAAGATATCTGTTTCATACTGCCAGATTTCTCCTGTGTTTTTTACACTTGGTAATGGAACTGAATAGTCCACCCCATCAATAAACGCTTGAAGATTCAATGTCGGTACAGCCTTTAACCAAGCATCTTGCGTACCATTATAAGCAGGAATTACTGTGCCTGTTTTTGCGTATACTTCCGCCGCTTCTTTAGAACCTAAGAATTGAACAAATTTCCAAGCAGCATCCTTATGCTTCGTGTTTGCTGCGATCACGTTAGCTAAACCATGAATAGAAACAGCGCGCTGTTTTCCTTTAGGTACAACTGCTACATTTAGGTCAGGATTTTTCTTATATTCGGGTACCATCCATGGACCATCAAACATCATTGCAATCTTTCCAGAAGAGAATAACTCCGAAGGTGCTGTTTCTGTCATTTGAGCTTGAGTTGGAGATAAGCCATCTTTAATGAAACTAATATTATATTTAAGTGCTTCAATTGCTTCAGGTTGATCAAATCCGACAGACTTGCCATCATCAGAAGTAATATGTCCACCATTTTGCCAAATGAAGTCATAGTATCCACCTTGGTTACCCATCAAGGCAGCAAATCCATAAATTCCTTTATCTTTATTCGTAAGTTTCTTGGCAACCTCTTTTAATTTATTCCAGTCCCAAGTATCGTCTGGATATGGAACGCCCGCTTCATCAAAAATCTTTTTGTTATACCATAATCCCGTTGTATCAAAATCCTTTGGGATACCATATAAACTACCATCGACAGTGTAAAGATTGATTAGTGACTTAGGATAATTATCCAGGCTGTAGTTATCTTTTGAAGCTAAGTCGCTAAGAGGGACAATTACTTTACCTTCCGCATATTGAACCACATGTGGTCCATTCATCCATAAAACATCAGGTAATGCTCCGCCAGTTGCTGCTGTTTCTAGCTTTTGAAAGTATTGTGCATATGGTGTAAGTTCAGTTTTTACTTTAATATCGGGATTTTTCTCTTGAAATAATTTTATAATTTCATTAATTGCAGGTACTTGTTTTTTATCCCAAAAACCATAAGTAATTTCAACTTTTCCATCTTTCGCATCACCAGATGTACTATCACTGCCACATCCAGCTAAACCTAGTAGTCCTAAAGCTAAAGTTAAAAGCATAATAAGCCATTTTTTCATCCCGTTCCCCTTCTCTCTCTTAAAAATTTAGTAGCCTTTTAAACTAAAAATTTCTTTCAAAAGACGTCCCTTGGAATTCAAGTGTTGTCATGATGTTATTACCAGTTATTATGTAAAGGCTTACAAATATATTGTTTGCCCCTCATATAAAAATTCTAACACCCCCTGTTATCCTTCAAAACAACTTATTAGTAATGATGTCATTACCAGTTGTATGTAGTATATCACCTCTTTTTTAAATCCTGAACCCCTTTTTAGAAATTTTCCGAAAATTTAAATCGACATATTTCATCATTTTTCTATGAACTGGCTTCTAAATAACAAAAAAAGAACCTCTAATCAATGTCCATTAAAGGTTCCTAGTTATTTTAATAATTAGCTATAAACCAATTCTTTTTGGATTAGCCCTAGCGTTTTTGATGTTGAAGCTTGAATTTCTTCTAAAAGCTCTCGGTTGTCTTCTAATGAAATGCCAAATGAAGGAATCATTTCTTTAATTTTAGGTACCCACTCAATCATATGCTGCGGGAAGCATTTTTCTAATACTTCAAGCATTACATGAACAGCAGTTGAAGCACCAGGTGAAGCTCCAAGCAATGCAGCAATTGTTCCATCTTGTGCACTAACAACTTCAGTACCAAATTGGAGCGTGCCTTTACCAGCCGCCGTGTCTTTAATAACTTGTACACGTTGACCAGCAACGACGATATCCCAATCTTCGCTCTTAGCGTTCGGAATAAACTCACGTAATTCTTCGATGCGCTTTTCATTTGATAGTAATACTTGTTGAATTAAATACTTCGTTAATGCCATTTCTTTAACGCCGGCTGCTAGCATCGTCATTACATTATTTGGTTTAACAGAACTAATTAAATCTAAATTTGAACCAGTCTTTAAGAACTTTGGTGAGAACCCAGCAAACGGTCCAAATAATAATGACTTTTTATTATCAATATATCTTGTATCAAGATGTGGTACAGACATCGGTGGAGCACCAACTTTGGCTTTACCATAGACTTTTGCATGGTGTTGTTCAGCAATTTCTGGGTTGTTACATACTAAGAAAAGTCCACTAACTGGGAATCCTCCGATATGCTTTGACTCAGGAATACCAGTTTTTTGTAGTAAAGGTAGACTTGCTCCCCCACTTCCGATAAAAACAAATTTTGCAGTGTGGTATTCTGTTTTACCGGTGTTAAGATTATTAACCTTTACACCCCAAGAGCCATCGCTAGTACGTTTAATGTCCTCAACACTATGTTTATAGTTTATCTCAACATTATTGCTTTCTAAGTGCTCAAACATCATACGTGTTAAAGCTCCAAAGTTAACGTCCGTTCCAGAGTCTATTTTTGTTGCCGCTATTGCTTCATTAGATGTGCGTCCTTCCATGATTAGCGGGATCCATTCTTTTAGCTTTTCAGCGTCTTCTGAGTATTCCATTCCTTTAAATAAAGGATTTTTAGAAAGCGCTTCAAAACGTTTCTTTAAAAATTCCACATTCTCTTCACCTTGTACTAAACTCATATGAGGGATTGGCATGATGAAGTCTTGTGGATTACGAATCAAATTGCTATTTACAAGATAAGACCAAAACTGTCTTGATAGTTGAAACTGTTCATTTATATTTATTGCCTTACTAATATCTACAGATCCGTCAGCTTTCTCAGATGTATAGTTAAGTTCACATAATGCAGCATGTCCCGTACCCGCATTATTCCATTCATTAGAGCTTTCTTCGCCTGCTTTTTCTAATTTCTCAAATACTTTGATTTCCCATTCCGGTGCTAATTCTTTTAGTAATGATCCCAAAGTCGCGCTCATGACTCCGGCACCAATTAAGATAATGTCTGTTCTAGTTTGTCTGTTGCTCATAATAACCTTCCTTTTCCCCTTTATTTGCAAAAAAGTAGGTTTTCCTGCTTAGGTGTCACAAAAAGCAAGGCACCACCTAGGAACATACCTATTCTGTCTGAATCATATTTTAGTAATAGTATAACACATTTAATTGGAATTTTAATTATAGTATATCACTATTTAATTATATCGCATTAATAGTATATTTCTATTACTATTTGCTAAAAAAAATTTTTTTATCTTTATCTGATAATTATAAACTATTTAAAGAATGTACAAAAGTTAAATATCTATTATTAAGGTCTTATCTTACAAAAATAAATTCTAAAGTCCTACTGTTTATTTCCTCAAGTATATAAATAGTATCGCATATCCATCATATGACTTGCATACGGTTTCAATTATCCCATAAATATGTTGCTTATTATTTCAGAATCATTTAATCAACCTTAAATTCAGTTTAATTTCGTGCCGATTATGAATTAAACTGTATATAAAAATAGACTGCCGAGAAGGTCCCGACAGCCTTATTCGGCTCAAAAGAGCCTTTTTTGTTCTTCACTTGAAAAATTTTTTCAAATTATACTCTTATTTTTTCTTAAATGTTACGTAGATTGAATGGTCTTTTGTTACATTTTTAATTGTATACGTGTTATTCGTTACTTTTACTTTAACACCGTCTACTTTTAACGAAGAAATTACATAACCTTTCTTCGGTGTAATTTTGAACGTTTTGCTTGATCCATCAGTTATTGAAACTTTTCCGATTGGGCTAATCGTTCCGTGCTCACCTGAAGTGACTTTAATAGTATGGACTTTCTTCTTGAACGTTACACTAATTGTATGATCTTTCGTCACGTTATTAAAAGTGTATGTGTTGTATGTTAGTTTTGTATTCACTCCGTCAACTTTAAATGTAGCTACCTCATAACCTGTTTTCGGCGTGATTTTGAATGTTTTAGCTGTTCCTTCACCAACTGCAAGTCTACCATTCGGACTAATTGATCCATTACTTCCTGCAGATGCTGTAATTGAGTGTAGGATTTGCTTGAACGTTACACTAATCGTATGATCCTTTGTTACATTCATAAATGTGTACGTATTGTTTGATAATTTTGCACTTGTACCATCTACAGTAAACGTAGCTATTTGGTAGCCTTTTTTCGGTGTAACTGTGAATGTTTGAGCCGCTCCATAATTCACAGAAACATTTCCATTAGGACTGATTGTGCCATTGCTTCCTGTTGTAGCTTTGATTGTGTGTACAATTTGTTTAAATGTTACGCTAATTGAATGTTCTGTAGTTACTTTCGTAAATGTGTACGTATTGTTGATTAGTTTAGCATCTTCACCATCTACTTTAAACGTTGCAACTTCATAGCCTTCGCTAGGCGTAATATAAAACGTTTGATCTGTTCCATAATTCGCTGTAATTCTGCCATTTGGACTAATTGTTCCATGGCTTCCGGCTGTTGCTGTGATAATATGAACGATTTGCTTGTACGTTACATTAATTGAATGATTCTTCGTTACATTCGTAAATGTGAACTCGTTATTTGTTAATTTTACTTCTTGTCCATCTACTTTAACGCTTCCAATCTCAAAACCGGTATTCGGTGTGATTTTAAACGTTTGATCCTTACCATGTTTTACCGCAACGAAGCCGTTCGGATCGATTGTTCCATTACTATCAGTTGTTGCCGAAATCAAATGTGATAAATCATCACTAATAATAATCGTAAATGAAGTGTCAACATAACCATTCGCTGAAATTGTAAACTTATAATCACCTAGATCCTTAAATAAAGATCTGTCAGCAAATGTCAATTCATTAGCTGTAAGAGTGTACTTACTAGAATCAACCACTTTTCCATTTAATGAAACAACTGGTGATGCTGCAAGCCAATCTGAATCTTGTCCATGACTAATTGTAATCGGTGTATCTTCTTGAATATAAGCAATTTTTGAAACAAACGCTGGTGGATTGTTCTTAACTACTTGTGTAACTGTCGTATCTGGGAAGCAGAACGCTGTAAACTTAATTTCTTTATTTCCAGTTGCCGGGAATGCACTACCTGGAAGTGTAATCGTAATATTCTTATCATCTGAAGAAATCGTCGAATCCGCTTTAACTGAAACTCCTCCTACAGAAATATCACCTGTTGCTGCTTTTGTAGCATTTGCCCATCTCATGTTTTCAGCGTTGTTAGGTACAGTAATAATGACTGACTTGCCAACTCCACTTGGTATCAAATTAGGCGTTGGCGCCGTTCTTTGAACAAATGGTTGTGCAATTGTAATTGGCGCAAAGTAAGGCGATACGAATTTAACATTCTTATTACCTGCAGCTGTATTCGATTGAGTAGCATATCCGTCAATTGTTACTGTCCCAGTACCATTTTTTACAGTAGATGTTACATAAGGTTTTACTGATGTAACTGATGACATTTGAACAGTAACGTCACCATTATCAATTGATTGATCAGATGTTGGTGCAAGTAAAATTGAACTTCTCCATAATGGATTATCATCACCAGTTATTGAATAAGAAATGCTATCACCAAACTGTGGTGTTCCTGCAGGTGCCGAAAGCGTAAGTGCAGGTGCAGTTTGAGGCGTAACAGTTACATTTGAATTATTGTCTGCATAACCTGGAGCTAAAATAATTAAACTCCTTGAAACTGCAGATCCACCGTTTGTTCTTACTAAATCATACGGAATCGTTAATGTTCCCGCAGCCTCATTGATGACAACACTTGTTTTAATTGATGGTGTCGATGAACTACCAAATTTGATCGTACCACCAGACTTCACTGCAGCAATCCAATCGGATGCAGTTGTACCTGGATTAAATGTCATTACTAAGTCTTTACCTGCATAAATAGTACCTGTAGGACTTGTAAGTGTTACACCTTGTTTATAAAAAGGCTGAGCAACTGACATTGTAGTATAATTTGCAGCTATAACACTTATAGTAACGCTTCCTGGTGCCGTAATTAGTGATTTATCAATCTTTATCGGCGTTCCAGGTGCACCCACTGTAATATGACTAGCTTCAAAGTCTGCTCTATTAATCGTAGTGCTACCAACTTGAATAGCTGAAATTGCATCTCTCCACGCTTGGGTATCGTTTGTAGCGCCAACTCCAATCGAAATTGGGTTTAAATTACTATCATTAAAGTATCGATTTGGATCAGCTGTTAATGTTGGAGCTGCGAACGCATTAATTCTTTGTGTAAATAAATAAGTTGCGTAATTGTCTGCCGCAAGCTCAATCTTCCAATCACTGAATCCTCCACCTGGATTCGCAATTGATGGTGATGAGAAAACGCCTGCTGGAATTGTAAAGTTAAATGTTGTCGCATTTGCTGGTGTCACCTGATTAAATAGTCCAGCAAGTTCAGCTCCCTTATAAACTTTAGCAACATTACCATTTGGATTAGTTATAGTGATTGAAGTAATGTTAGGCTGCCAACTATCACGATAATGTGCAGCTGTTGATCCTGTACCATCTGTACGACTAAATGTTAATGTTTTTCCAATTGTGTTAACATTATTCGGTGCAGTTAACGAAAAACTATTACCTATGCCATCTTGCATCTTGAATTTCATTACTCGATCCATATACCCAGGAGCCTTAAACACAATTGTGTGAACTCCTGTTTTTGCGAATAGCGATGGATCAAATTCATATTGTCCTTTGTTTGAGACAACATTTTCAAAAATTGAATTTGTGGAAACTCCGTTGTAATTATTCTTTGCCGTTTTACGATCAACGCCATCAATTAAGATTTTTCCACCATTGCCATCCAATGCTGCTCTCCAAGCTGTATCATCTATTTGTGTAATTGTAGTAGCCCCAGTTGTTATTTCTGGAGTTTTATAACTAACAGAGAATAATTGGAACGGATTTACTTTACCGTAATATACAAAAGCTGTGCTATCGCTTGTTTTGATATATGGTACTGGTTTTACAACCGTGTTAAATGCTGTTAAATCAGAACCACTTGGTATCTTACTAAATCCTGTTAGAGTAATATCTTTGCTAGTAGTTGTTGCTATTTTTCCTGCTAAATCTGTAGCATTTGGAGCAGTTGTATTGTATTTGCCAAAGTTTTTGACGATATATTCAAAATCCGAGTAATCAATTGAACCGTCAAAATTAATGTCCGCTGACCTTGTATAAGTTGATGGTGTCGCGACATAAGCATTGTAAGCAGTGCTTTCTGCTTCAATGTCCTTCATATCAATCACATCATCGCCATTTACGTCACCAGCTAGCATAATAGCATTAGGGACAGAATAATTTCCTCCTGCTGCATATCCATACTGACCTGCTGCGTTTATAGCTATTGTTCCATAATAAGTTAAATGACCTGGCATTTTCATTGTAAAGCTGTAAGGTTTCGTGCCAGCCTGTATAGGTAAATCAGTTCCGAATAAACCAACCTGATTAATACCTGGATTTGCACTTGAAGGACTAGTTGTTGCATCTTGAATATTCTGTATTTTAGAAGTAACTCCACCATTGTTAGGATCCTCAAATTTAATCTCTACGCCAGATCCATCTGCCGTTATAGGGGTTGATCTACCAAATACACCCGCTGTAGCATAGTTTTGAAAGCCTTCTGGTCTAATACTTCCACTAACATATGCCCCACCTTTAACGAATAGGTGTTTATCTAGGAAAGTTGGTACTCGGTCTGATCCATTTTTTCCGCCACTAAACGTTGTAATTTCCGGAATTAAGGCAGATCCTTGAAGCCACATCGTATCCAATCCAGCATCATTTGTTACTTTGTATTTAATTGTAAAGATAGGCATTTCTTGAGCAACACCATTGCTCATCGTATCTGAAGAGTTTAATACTCCTTTAGCTTGAACATTTTCTGGTAAATTGAAATTCAAAATATAGTCATCATTAATGTCAGCACCTTTATGAATCCAATTTTTATCAGTTGTGATTCCTTTTGATGCTAAAAATGCTTTGTATTCATCACTAAAGTCAATATCCAAAATAGCTGCAAATGGAAGCTCATCGACATAGAACTTTGCTCCAACAAGGTTTTTAGGATATTTAACAGATAATGTTGATTTAAAGTTATCACCTTTAGCGACCAATGTCTTATCAGTAAGGAACGCTGGGTCAACCCCATTTAATGTTGTTGATCCTGGTGAATCAAGACGTGCAAATCGATTAACTACATACTCGTTACCTTTTTTAACAAAGTAATAATATTTACCTTGAGTTTCAAGATTACCTGCAAATGAGTAATCTTCAGGGTAAATTCTGAACTGTACACCATAGTTTTCTTTATAAGGGTCAGCAGAAGTATTCACAAGGTCTTCTTTAGATACACCAAATTTGAATGTTCCATCATCTTTCATAGGAGTAAAATAATTGACGTATGGTGCAGAGTTTGAGTCCCCTAGCATTCCATCAATTTTCCCTAAAGCTTGGCTTACTTTTGTATCTGTATCATAATTCGGTGGTGCGGGAACCTGTGTATCATGTCCAACGTTTTTCATATAATCAACGTTTGAATCGTAAGCTTTTCCTGAGAACCATTTTAAAGCACCGTCAGTCGAAGGACCATCAGCATCTATTTCATAAATTCCTGGTTCACTACCTTTATCCATATCTAATGTAGGAGCGTGGTTATCTACATAAACTGTGCTATTTTTCTCATATAGCTGTCCACTTGTAGC
Source organism: Arthrobacter citreus (assembly GCA_013200995.1). Lineage (GTDB taxonomy): Bacteria > Bacillota > Bacilli > Bacillales > Bacillaceae_G > Gottfriedia. The sequence goes on from CP053688.1 coordinate 3,719,953, forward strand.
GTCCATTGCACGAGCTTGAATGATGTATCCACCTTCTTCGACTACTTTTTGAGTTGATAATATTTGAGTAAGCTTAGTAGTAAGGTTCGGATCATCTTTAGAAATAGGAGCACTATAAGGGTAGTAAGTTCCATTAAGTAAAAATGGTGCAAAAACTGTATTTCCTAGTGTTAAAAGATTTGGATTTAAAGTACCAATAAACCCTACATATTTAGTTCCAGTTATATCCATTACGTAAAGTTTAAGGCCAAAAGAAGGGTCAATTGGACTTTTCACTTTTATTTCTCCCCAAGATTGTGGAGTAATAGCAAACGTATTCGGATTAAATTCTTTGTCCCCGTTAAGTGTAAATGCCTTTCTTTGAACTCTGAAATCTACACCTCTACTTTGAATGTTAATAGCAAGAGGTAAACGATAAGTTTCAGAAGGGCTTGCTGAATTTCCAAAGTTAATATACGCCTCATAGTATCCACTTGCTGCTGAAGCAGGGGCTGTGAATTTTACTGTAAGATGAACCGTTCCACCTGCAGGAACAGTGATTGAATTTATTTCTGTATCAGGTGATGTTGCGTTACTTATGCTTATTTTAGCGCCTTCTTTTGCACCATCTTGTCCTTCATTGACATACGTATCTTTAAAGAAAGCACTAGATGAATTAAAAGTCTTCGCAGCAGAACCATTATTAGTTATATACAAGTCACCTGTTTTCGTAACAGATCCGTCTACTGAACGAGACGTGTAGCCAAACGAAAATGAACCCGTTGTATTTGAAATACTAACGATATTAGAACTAGATGATGTATCAGTTGATGTACGGGACTGAACATAATCTTTAACTTTGAATTGCATATCCGTGTGCACAGCTTGATATGGATCTGATTTACCAGAACCGATTTGGAATACACTTTGTTGTGTACTGATAGGATCTGCAGTTGCCATCAGAGCCGTTTTAACATCCTCAGGTTTATAGTTCGGATGAGCTGACAAAATTAATGCAGCCATACCAGCAACGTGAGGAGTTGCCATTGATGTACCTGATAAAGTTTGGTAATTATTTGTATAATCCTTACTATTTGGTTCCCAAATATCATAAGGAGCTGTTGAGAAAACATCTACGCCAGGCGCAACAATGTCAGGTTTAATCGCTACTGAACCTGTTACAGGACCTGTAGAGCTAAAGCCCGCAAGTGTATTACCACCCATTGCGAAGTTTCCAGCGTTTGAAACAGAGATTGTTTTAATCGTACCGCTCTTAAATGCATTATAGAATTTCGTACCTTCAGTTGAGTTTAATTGTAATGTGTAAACTACACCACCCACAGTACCAAAATAAAATGGATAATAACCTTGGTCATCGACAAGAAGATCTGGATTATCATTTGGTGTATACACAATCATAGCTTTAACATGCTCTGCAGCTGCATACGACATAAGTTCGTTCATGGCTGCGCCACCACGTTTAACTAATACAATTTTATCTGCAACACTGATGTTTTTATTTCTTAAATCATTGTACCAAGCAGGAGTACCATACCCAGCATCTACTAGGTCATATTTCGTTGTACCACTAAGCTTCGTATTCGTTTCCGTGAAATCTCTTCCGATTATACGTGAATTCACTATTGAATATGAATCTTGTCCTGATGCTCCATAAGAGTGAATGTCAAAGGTAGGAACTTGTTTTGGATAAGTAATTGCTCCTACTGTAATTGCCTTTGCTGAAGCAGCTGGAGTTCCTAGTGTTCCTACAGACGGACCACTATTACCAGCAGCAATAACAGCTGTTACACCTAAGTCGGTAACATTGTTTATCGCAACTGCATTTGAAGTCAATGAATCGTTATAATTTGAACCAAGTGATAAGTTAATTACTTTACACCCATCTTTATACGATTGTTCGATTCCAGCGATAACAGCTTCATCGCTTCCGCCGTGAGGACCTAAAACTCGGTAAGCATATAATTGTACTTCTGGTGCAACTCCTCTAACTGCGTATGGAGAGCTACTTCTTGATTGACCCGCAATCGTACCCGCAACATGAGTACCGTGAGAAGTAATATAGCTATGGTAATCTGTTGGAAAGTCTGGGTCTTGTTGATTAGGTGGAAGTGCATCATTTGCTTGCTTCGCTTTTAACCAGTCAGAATAAACTGTTTCCATTGGGTCATTGTCATTATCTACAAAGTCGTAACCACCTTGATACACGCCAGCAAGATCAGGGTGGTTATAGTCAATACCAGTGTCAATAACGCCGACTTTAACGCCTTTACCCGTAATATTTTCATTTTGTAAATCATGAATTTTTAACCAATCAAGAACTGGTGTTTCACCTGATTGTGGGCCCTCTGGACCTGGAGGTGGAACTGTACCTGATTGTTGTTCAACTGAATTTCCTGATACAGATTTATTTTCAGAAGCAGAATTGCCAGTTGATTTTGCATTTGAACGATCTGAACTTATTGATGGTAATAAATTTGAATTTGTTTTTTTATCTAAAGTCTTTCCGTCACCAGTTACACTTGCTGAAGCCTCAACTGGCTCGGAAGCAGGGATTGGTGCATATTTAATATTTTGATAAACACTCTTTACATATGGGAGTGCCAATAAATCATTAAGTGAGCTTACTGGAATTTTTACGGCTACACCGTTAAATACTTGTGAAAACTCTTTTCCCAATTTAAAGGTGCTAGTTTCACCAGTAGCTTTTACTTTTTTAGACTCATTGTTTACGAAACTTTTAAAACTACTATGAGTCAAGTCAACGGCTACTTGGGCACTTTCTAATGTTACATCTGAGCTTTGTTGATTAATCGATTTACCAGATGACGCACTTTTTTGTTGATTTACCATTTGAACTGGAGCTGGATCAACATTAAATTGGACAATCAAATCTAATTGTTTAGATGAAGTTAATAGTTTGGGATCAAACTGAAGTTTTTCTAAATATAAATTTTGCAGATCTTGACCTTGAGTTAATTCAGCCTTGCTACCCGTTCCTTCTAACGCAGTCTGAATTGTTTTTTCAGCCGATCCACCTGTCATGGCAAACGTCGGTACTGTGTATCCTAGCAACGTAGAAGTTGCAAGAAACGTTGACATGATCATCTTTTTCATTTTACGATGGTTCATTTCTTTTTCATTTCCTTTCTTTTTATAATTTATAGATTTAAACTCTACTCCCCTAACAACTTTTCCCCCTTTTAATAACGGAATCTTAATAGTTTTAAAAATATTGCGACAAATTACCTGCCATTCTTCATTATAATTGGGTGATTTATAGACAGTAAATTGGGGTAATTGGGTGTAAAACAAATAGAAAAATTTGTAATATTTTGTTAAAAAATTTAAGTAATAGCCTTGTTTTCATTGTTTTACTTGCGTATATTCATAGAATGGGTTTGGGGGAATTCGTCAGATGTTATTCTACAAATTTTTCAGACTTACATTATTTGGATTAAATTAATAATTATTAATCTCCTTTTGCATTTTTCTTCGATTTTCACTTTATGACCTACTCTCAGAACAAGAAAAGACCTCTCCATTTTTATGAGAGGTCTTTTCGCGTGTTTAATCTAACTTTTTATCTACTACAATCTATTTTTTAACTTCTTTCACGAATTTCCATGTTCGCCCTTTATCCTCTGATTGATAAAGTTCACTACTATTACCGTTATAATCTCCATCTGCACCTTGACCAACTAACATACTTAAAACTCCATTCGTCTTAAAAGGCATACTTGGCGTATCAAAAGGTTTTATAGAATGCCCATTATCTAACTTTACTTCTTGAAGTGTATAATTTACTTTTTTGAAAGAAATGCCCCCATCGTCCGTTCGATACAAAGCACCTTCATTACCAGAAGGATTAACTGTTCCTAAAAATCCGAGCTTGTCATCAAAAAAAACGATGCCAGAAGCTCCTCCAACTGTTCCACTGTATGGGTCATTATTAATAACAGTCCATGTATTTCCGCCATTTGTAGTTTTGCTTAATGAATAAAACGTGCTTCCCAATGCTTTATCTGCAACATTTAATCGGTATCCGATCTCTTTAGATTTAAAAAATTGTTCATTTGTATTTGTTGTCTCAATTTTCTTCTCATTAGAATGGTCTTGGTTAGGAGTAGTAGATGGCTTACTCCAATTTGGATTACCGATCAAATTATACCTAGCCGGTGTAATCACTTTTTCACTTCCAGGTACAAATAAGGAAACTGTATAGCCTATTATTTCGGAGCTCGTATTTTCCAAACTAAATTCTTTTCCATCTTTATCAATATTAATAATTCCACTTGTATTATATCCCCAATTTCTTTTACCATAGTAAACTAACCCGTACTGACTTTCGTTCCATTTACTAACTGCTTGTTTAATTGGAATCACTTTAACGGTTTCAATTAATGGCTCTAACAGTTTGTCATCATTATAATTAGTACCTGCATACCCGTTTAAATGTATCGTAATCCTGTCTGATTTGTTTTTGTTATAAGATATTAGGTAGCTTTCTTCCTTTCCGTTATCACTTTTACCATGAACAAATGTATCAAAGGATGTGATCGTCCCATCTGAATTAAACTTAAGGGAAAAGTTATTTACCATATATAGCTTTTCAGGTAAATTTTGTTTTTTCTTTATGTCCTCAAAAATTCCTTTTACGCCATATTTATATAAATTGTTTTGATCAAATTTAACTGACCTTTCGTTTTTTAACCGTTCGATATACCATGCTAGTTTACCGTTATAATTTGTTCCACTTTTATAGATGTTTATTCCATATAACAATGTGATTGAGATAAACAAGATGATAGACAAGTATGTCCATGCCTTTACATTAGTCAGTTTATTAGGTTTATATTCGCTATTTTTTATCACTTTAATAGTAGTAAATAAAATGGTCGATAGTAAAATGATTATGGCGAGAACGAAAACAGGTAGATTTTTATTGAGACCTCCGAACTTGCATATTAAAGCTAGCTTTTTTCCAAACATCCAGTATCCAATTAAGAAAATTGGATTTGTTAGTAATGATCTGAGTATTCTTTTTGCGTTTCTCCTCAATATGTACTTCCCCCTTTACCTGAATTTAGTCATTCAATTCGTCCATTTTAAGTATACTTTGTTTTCTGAGTTGATTGCATGATTCGCGATTATTGTGTTGTCACATTGAATAACAAAAATACACTCCATATTGACATATGGAGTGATAAATCTTACATCAAATTATTATGTTTAGGGATTTTAATCATCGCCTTAAATAAATCGCCGTCAACTTGAATTGAGAACTGTCCTTTTTGAATTTCAATTAAGCTTTTAGCGATTGAAAGTCCTAGTCCACTTCCTTGACTATTTCTTGATTCATCGCCTCTTTTAAAACGTTCCATTAGTTCATCTGCAGATATGTTTAATTCATATGCCGATATATTTTTGAAGGTAAGTAGAATCTCATTACCCATATCTTCAATATCGATATATACTCTTGATCCTCTTAATGCATATTTAAAAATATTGGATAATAAATTTTCTACGGACCTCCATAATAGCTTACCATCCGCTGCAGCATATAGCTTATCTTGAGGATGGTTTATTTTAATAGATAAATCTAATGCCTCAACTTTGGCATTAACTTCGCCTAACCCTTGGGTTATAAGCGATAAGACATCTATACGTTCAAGGTTAACCGGAATTGTACCGCTAGAAGCCTTTGCTGCCTCAAATAAATCATTCGTTAACAACTTCAATCTTTGCGATTTTTGATCTAAAACTTCAACATATTCTTCAATTTTTGCCGGTTCCTTTTCCTTTTTCAATAAATCTACATACGTAATAATTGAAGTCAAAGGCGTCCTAATATCATGTGAAACATTTGTAATTAGTTCCGTCTTCATCCTCTCACTCTTTAACTCTCGATCAACCGCTGTTTTCAAACCATCTGTAATGCTATTAATATTACTAGAAAGATTTGCAAACTCGCCTTTTCCATCTATCTCTATACGATGATGAAAATCCCCTGCCTTTATTTGCTCGACACCTTCTTTAATCGCATTAAATTTTTTTATTTTTTTATTTGTAAACCATGCTGCAACTCCTATTGTAATCGGAAACATAAAAAAAGTTACGGCAATTAAAATTGGATAACCAATTACAAGTAATACAGTCTTAACACCAGTACTCCCATTGCTATATACATCCCTAAAAAATAGGAAAAGTTTATTTAATAAGTAATAAATTAATGTGTGTTTAATGATTGTTCTGTTTTTACAATGCTTTATAATCGATAAAATCAAAAGAAGCGCTATGATTGAGAATGGAATCGTTAAATAGAAAACCAATTTATTAATAACCGTTACTGTTAAAGGCTCTATTAATGCAAACCAAGATATTATTAAGGATGCCAGAAGCACGATATTAATATCATTAAACATTCGATCGATTACATTTAAATGTAACTCGCGATCTTTAAATGATTTTCTACCAATAATGAGTGCTAAATAAACGAATGATACTAGAAATCCTATAATAGAGCCTATGAAAAAATAAAAGGATTTCTTCGCAATTGCTTTATTTTCTTTCCACTCTTTTATTTTTTGATCTAGAGCACTCTGTGTGAATCCTATCGATACTACTGTATTTTTGGGATTTAACTGACTGAAATCCTCGCTGATCCAATTAAAACGTTTATTTTGTTCAATTGTAGTCGGATAAATTTCTCTTTTATAATTCTTGTAAATTATATAGGAAGGACTTGTTTTAAATTGTCCTTTTAACGTATTATTTGTGAATTCATTAACACCATCACTTCCGTAATATAGTAATTCCTCTTTCTCAGCTAGTGCTTGCAATAAATTATGATAATTTTGTAAACCATCTGTTATCATCTGGTTCTTTACTTGATTAATTTCTTTTGCATCGGCTTTTTGAAAATTTTTAAAGTTTTCTTCTTCACTTACATTTGGGTTATATAGGTTCGATCGCGCCGTAAAATCCGAATATAAAGATTCTTCGATTGACCTTATATCCTCTGTACTTATTGCTCCACCCTTTAAAATATTCTCTTCACTTTTATACTTATTAACTAACTGAGTTAGGCTACTAAAAATTGGCTCAACCTCTTGCATATAAGATTTACTAAGGAAGTAATTTTCTTCAAAAACGATTCCAAAATCATCATCAGTTAAAGCCGCTACGTTTGCAATAGACTTAAGTATGCTTGAAAAAAATAGAATGACAATTGCAAAAACGATTATTTTTGTTGTTAGCGAGTGACTATATTTTTTCGACCTTATATCCAACTCCCCACACCACCTTTAAATATTTTGGTTCTTTAGGATTTATTTCAATCTTTTCTCTAATTTTTCGAATATGGACCGATACTGTATTTTCTGGATTAAAGGCTGTTTCGTTCCATACTCGCTCATATATTTCTTCAATAGAAAATACTCTACCAGCATTTTTAGTCAGGAGTTTAACAATCTTATATTGAACTGGAGTAAGATGGACAATCTCACCATCAACTGTAATGATTTTACTTTCATCATCAATTACAAGACCACCGCTTTGATGAATATTAATTTTTGCCTCAAAACTTCCTAGGCTCGTGTATCTTCGTAGTTGCGATTTAACCCTTGCAATTAGCTCTAAAGGATTGAACGGTTTTGTTATATAATCATCCGCACCTAAATTTAAGCCTAAAATTTTATCCGAATCCTCAGATTTTGCCGAGAGCATAATGACAGGTACTTTAAAATTCTCCCTAATCTTCATCGTTGCTCTAATTCCATCAAGCTTAGGCATCATAATATCCATTATAATCAGATGAATTTCTTGGTTTTCGATAACTTCTAGCGCCTCTTCTCCGTTATAAGCCTTGAACATTCGATAACCTTCGTTTTCTAAATAAATGCAAATAGCTTCTACAATTGACTGATCATCGTCACAAACTAATATGTTCATATAAGTTCTCTCCTATCTATTTTTAAAAATTTGTATCACCTCTTTATTTTAGATGTTAAGAAGATGATATCAGTTAAATCTTAATAACTTCTCGATGCAAATCTTAAGATTTTCTTATGATTATTAAAACAAATAGATTTATCCATTAAAAAACCTCTTTAGATTTCTAAGAGGTTCCACACACTACTGATTGTTGCCATACTCCCCTACTTTGCTCATAGCCTACTAGGTTAAAATCATTGCTTTATTGCGATCAAATTAAAGAAGTTGTTACTTCTTCTTGATGAATCTCGTTCTATTTTTTGCCGTAAAAATAGTCCATGTCCACATTAATTTACTTAATAAAAGAAGTGCAAAAGTTTACTTAAAATTAAAACTTTTCAAAAAAATATTATGATATTGTGTAAATAGGCAAAGTAAATCTATGGAACAAGTAGAAGTGAGTATGTTGTGTGAACATGAAAGGGATGCATACTTTTAGTTGGGGTTTTTTCTAAGGCTCACTAAAAGAAATGATGGATTTGAGCTATATTTTGAGGAGGTGCTAAAGAAGTTTTAGATTCCTTCATGTAGATCAATCTTACTTTACATTAGTAATGATTTTTTTTTGCCTTATTTAAGTAAATATCCTACTACCCATAAATTGTACAATTAATTATTTAATCTCTCTACAATCAGTGACCATGTAACTACAAGATTCCTCAACTAGATTTTATCTTGAGACCTCCAGACTAACATATTTTTCACATAATCTTTAGCCATACACAATCACGTTTAAACGCCTTATTTTTGTCTATATTAAATTATTTTTCGCTCGATTTCATAATATAAAAATTAAGTAGGAGGATGTTGTTAAATGTTACATAGCAGATCGGCACAAAATACAGTTTTATCTAAAAGAGTTATGAAAAACTTCAAAAGAAAGACTACCATACTGGTATTTTCTAGTTTAGTCTTTTTTGGTGGTGCTTTTGGGAACTTATTTAATAAACCTGCACAGGCAGCTGTTGGAACTCACGTTGTCATCAGTGAAGTTTACGGTGGTGGCGGTAATAGTGGTTCTTCTTATAAAAATGATTATATTGAACTTTACAATCCAACAGATTCAAGCGTTAGTTTGTCTGGATGGTCCATTCAATATGCCTCCTCTACTGGTACATTCAGCAGCATTACAAATTTAACTGGTACCATAAGTTCGCATCAATATTATTTAATTAAAGAAGCAAGTGGCGGTGGCGGTACTGTTGACTTACCAACATCTGATGTTACAGGTACAATTAACTTAAGTGCAAGCAGCGGAAAAGTTGCATTAGCAAATGTTACTACCTCAGTATCCGGTTCAACGAGTTCAAATGTTGTGGATTTTGTTGGCTTTGGTTCTGCAAATGATTCAGAAACTTCGCCTACTGGTACTCTTTCTGCCACAACAAGTACAGAACGTAAAGATAATAATGGCGGAACTACACAAGGCAATGGTAATGGTTGGGACACAAACAATAATGCAAATGACTTTGTCATTACGAGCAGTTTGCTTCCACAAAATTCATCTTCTGCTGCTGAACCTACTTCACAAGGACAAACACAAACTGGCACAGATAATGACCATTTAGGATTAGGAAACCCTAGTGGTGCTACAGGCAATACGTCTAATTCAAATAATTATCTAATGGTTAAACCACAATACGATTTATCCTACAATAATAGTAAACACGAACCAAACTGGGTTAGCTGGCATATAGGTTCTTCAGATCTTGGAAGTGCCGCTCGTCAGGACGATTTCCGTGCTGATACAACATTACCTTCGGGATGGTACCAGGTTACTGCTAGTGAATTTTCAGGTAGCGGATTTGACAGAGGCCATATGTGTCCCTCTGCTGATCGCACTTCTACAGTTGCCAACAACTCAGCAACTTTTTTAATGAGCAATATGATTCCTCAAGCTCCAAACAACAATGAAGTTACTTGGGCAAATTTAGAAGATTATAGTCGTTCACTTGTATCAGCTGGAAACGAATTATATGTAATATCTGGTGGTTACGGGTCAGGCGGGACTGGATCTAATGGATATAAAACGACTGTAGGTAATGGTGTTGTCGTACCAGCACAAACTTGGAAGGTAATCGTTGTATTACCTAATGGGAGTAATGATATAAGCCGAATAACATCATCTACAAGAGTAATAGCTGTATTATTACCAAATGATCAAACAGCTTCAAGCCACCCTTGGAGTTACTATAGGGTAAGTGTTGATTCAATAGAGTCACTGACTGGTTATGACTTTCTATCTTCAGTTCCTGCTAGCGTTCAAAATGCTATCGAATCTAAGGTTGATAATGGTGCTACAAATTAAATCAAGAAAACTATTTTCAACTCTGATGGAAAAGAAGGATATCCTAACAATTAAATAAAAAGGGAATGTGTTCCAAACAACTTATGGTAACACATTCCCTTTACTATTTTAAAATGTAACTTTTTAAAAATTCTTAAGTCATCTCATTATATTAGTTTAACTCAGGCCAGTACTCTTTATTGGCTTCGATTAGTTCATCTAAAATTTCCTTCGCTACCTTTGCACTTGGTACAGTCTTTGACAGGATTAATGCCTGCCAAAGTTTTTGGTAACTGCCTTCGATGTAAGCTTGAACAACTAATTTTTCAACGGTAACCTGTTGATACATTAATGCTCTTTGGAATTCAGGGATCTTACCTTGACTTAATGGTTCTGGCCCGTCTGTTCCAACAATACATGGAACTTCTACCATTGCATCATCATCAAAGTTAGCGATTGTTCCGTTGTTTTCCACAATCAATAGCATTCTTTCATGTGTATTAAAAGCAATTGCTCGAGCAAGATCAACAACAAAGGTTGCGTGTGCTCCCATTTCAAATTCGCAGTTCTCAGAAGTTTCATTTGCGATGATGGTTCTTGCCATTGAAAAGACTTCCTTTTCTCTACCAGCAATAACTTCATTTGCTCTTGTGTACTCTGGATTAGAAGTTTCTACCACATAATCAGGAAAGAAGTAATATTTTAAATACGTATTTGGTAAGAAACTTGGATCAATCGCTAAAAGGTCTTTCGCCTTTTTGTGCGTTTCTTGCCAGCTTGCATCTGTATGTTGGGTATCAACTTCTTTTTGTGTTAGATAACCATTTTCTGCAACATAGTCACGAATTTGAGGAAGATATTCATTACCCTCTTTGTCTTTTATGCTTGTCCACCAGCCAAAGTGGTTTAATCCAAAATAACGCACTTCTAAATCTTGTGGTTCTTTTCCAATGATATGTGACATTCGGCGTAGTGTCCCTACTGGCATATCACAAATGTTTAATACTTTAGAGTTCGGACGAAGTACACGACATGCCTCCGCTACAATTGCTGCAGGATTTGAATAGTTTAACATCCAAGCTTCCGGTGAGTATTTTTCCATAAGATCAATCATTTCAATCATCGGACCAATACTTCTCATTCCATATGCGATCCCTCCAGGTCCGCATGTTTCTTGGCCAACAACATTATACTTTAATGGAATTTTTTCATCTTTTTCGCGCATTTCATATTTGCCGACACGAATATGGGCAAAACAGAAGTCTATATCAGTAAAAGCTTCCTCTGGTTCTGTTGTAAAGCAATACTCAATGTCTGGTGCTTTCTCTTTTAGGACAATTTCGATTGCCTCTCCTAATACCGCTTGTCTTTTTGCATCATTATCATATAATTTTAATTTTCTAAGTGGGAAACGGTCAAGGTTATCCAATAACATCATTACAATCCCTGGTGTGTATGTGCTTCCTCCACCTGCAATAACGACTGAAAATTTCTTCATGTTCTCCATTCCCTTCTAATCTGTAGATTCTCTTTAATATTTATTTTATTTCTTATTCGTTTGCACTTAATCCTAAATATTCATCGACCGCTTTACGAATATTATTTACCTGTAAGCCATAGACAACTTGAACATTTTTATCGCTAATAATAACTCCGTTTGCGCCTGTTTCTCTCTTCAATATCTCTTCGTTTACCTTTTCTGGATGATCCAGTGTTAATCGAAGTCTTGTGTAACAGTTAGTTACAGTAGTAATGTTACTAGCACCGCCTAATGCATTAACGATCACCGAGGCAATTCCGTCATTCCCCTGCGCAGCAGCAGTTTCTGCTTTTCCTTGGCTTTGCTTTTCTTTGTAATCTTTCTTCGTATATAATTTCGTCTCTACGCCTTCATCTTCTCTTCCGATTGTCTTAAAGTTAAATTTTGTAATTAGGAAGCGGAAGACAACATAGTAAATGACAAAAAAGATTAGTCCGATTAAAATGTACGTTGGCCAGTGAGTTTTTCCGACTCCAAGCGGAACGTTGAACAATAGAAAGTCAATCATACCATTTGGTCCAATCGCTCTAACGTCAAATAAGTGGAATGTCACCATAGCCAGACCGCTTAATACAGCATGTACAACGAACAATAATGGCGCGACGAACATGAATGAAAATTCAATCGGTTCTGTAACTCCTGCAATAAAGGATGTAATAGCTGCAGGGATTAAAATCGCTCTTGCCTTTGCTTTGTTCTCTGGTTTTGCTGTATGGTACATCGCTAAACATGCACCGATTAAACCGAACATTTTTGAAATCCCGCGTGCATCCCAAACAACGCTTGGAGAAAGCTCTTTCACTTGTGGATCAATAATTTCCGCATAGTAAATATTTCTTGCCCCTTCTAGTACTTTTCCACCAACTTCTTCAGCACCACCTAACGATGTATATAAAAATGGCGTATAAACTACCATGAAAAAACCTTACGGTATTCAGGTAAAAAAGTGCATAACTAAAGAAGACGGCTTTATTTAATTTTTAAAAAGCGTCCAAGAGTAAAAAATATATTAGTGGTAGATGGATTAAGAGACTTCTTCGATCGATACAGAATACCCTAATTTTTCAAGTCTTCGAACTGAATAACGGACCATTGATACTTCTTTTTGTTTGTCATAATAATCTTCTCCTAAGTCTCTGTACATTTCTTTTCTAGTCAGAAGATAATAGGCTATTCTTAACATGGCATGTGCTACTACTATTCCAGCTCTTTTCCTACCTTTTCGTGCTGCTGTTCTCCGATACATTGCTCCAAGGTAGTTTTTGGATGCACCTACTGAATGTGCGGCTTCAGTTAAGGCTGCTTTTAAATACTTGTTGCCTTTTTTTGATTTAGTTGATTTCCTTTTACCAGCGCTTTCATTATGTCCAGGAACTAATGCTGCCCAGGAACATAATCGGGGTGCACTTCCAAATTGGTTCTCTAGATTTGTTCCAATTTCGGCTAGAATCTGTTCAGCCATACGTGTAGCGATACCAGGGATTGAGTCCAGTCGTTCTATGTCTTCTTGATAAGAACTTACTCTCTGTGTTACTTCTGAATCGAGTTTTTCAATTTGTTCAGTTAGAAAATCAATGTGAGTTAATATTGTTTTCAGCATCATACGTTGATGAGGATTAACATACCCTCGTAGAGCGAGTTCAAGTTCATCTTTTTTGCGTTTCAATGAGCGACGAGCCATACTTGCTAGTTTCGTAGGATCTTCTTCGCCATCTGCAATAGCGTAAAGCATTTCTTTAGCTGAAACACCCATGATATCTGAAACAACAGAGCCTAGTTTAATATTTGCACCTTCCAGTACTTTTTGAATTCTATTAAGTTGTCGAGATCGTTCTTCAATTATACTTCTACGATACCGAACTAGTTCTCTTAATTCTCGTTGTTCTCGATCGGGAATGAAGCTGGCTGTTAGTAACCCGTGACGGAGAAGTTGGGCGATCCATTCCGCATCTTTTACGTCAGTTTTTCGTCCAGGAACAGCTTTCATATGTTGTGCATTCACGACAAAAACCTCTAAATCTTCAGCTTCAACTAAATTAACAATGGGTTTCCAATACACACCTGTACTTTCCATTGCGACATGAGTACATCCATGCAATTTTATCCAATCCATCAATTTTATTAAAAATATCGTTTTCGTTGAAAACGTTTGAATCTCCTTTCCTTCTGGTGTCATAATACAGGCAGTAATGTTGTCCTTGTGAACATCCATTCCGCAAACTCGTTCAATGATAACTTCCATTGAATTCATCCTTCCTATGGCTTTAAAAATGGAGGCTGGTGCAATAATCAGAATAGGATTAATCTACCATGAGTGCTTCCCGCAAGGGAGCGACAGTCTGTGATGCACCGTGATCGTTGGAGTCAGACTAAATGTTGGGCTCTAAAGGCACCATAGTTCATCGACCTTCCTCACCCAGCCATAGAAGCAGTATTGACGGTTTTAAATCTTTTTCATTCGCTGTGGTGCAGCGCTCGCGCTGCATGGGTGGCTAAATGGTGAAGTCCTGTTGGAATTAATAAACGTTCCAGCGCTCCATATAAAAAGATTCCGAAGCTTCCGCTATGTTGAATAAATGTTCCGAGACCGTTAATTCCAGATTGGAAAACTGGCCAAATATACGTAAGAGCAATAGATAAAAGTACAACGACTGGAATTAGTACGATGAAAACGAATCGTGACCCACCGTAGATTTGAAAGGCACCTTTAAACTCTTTATCAACAAACTTGTTATGTACGATAGCGGTTACAATTCCGAGTATAAGGCCAAGAAACACACCCATATCAAGAATTTGCACACCTAATACTGTGGTTTGTCCCGTTCCCTGCAAGGTATCTCCTTCATAAAGAATACCGCTGAGTTGCATAAACTTATTCATCGCATTTACAAATACTAAATAACCTAATAAAGCTGTAAATCCAGCAATCGCTTTTTCTTTATTAGCCAAGCCAATTGCAATCCCCACACAAAAAATCAACCCTAAATTGGCGAGAATCGAAACCAATGATCCAGTTAAAATTGTTCCGAATCCGGTAGTAATCGGATTATTTAAAAATGGGAAAACTTCCATTAACTTTGGATTAGTAAATAAATTACCGAAAGCAATTAAGATCCCCTCAATCGGCAAAATAAGAATTGGAATGAACATCGCTTTTGAAAAACGCTGCATAGCCTCCATGATCTTCATTTTCATTTTGCCTATCCCCTCCTGTGTATGTACTTGTTTTTGATTACAGGTTTAGAATACAATGTAAGCCCTTTTATAGTCGATAGAATCAACAATATAAAAAACGTGTTTCACATATTGAAACACGTTTCACTCATTCAGGTCTTTTTTGTAATAATTGTTTCAACATACTGCTTAATAATAAACTCGAACATCAGCATGAGACTTGGAAAAAAGCTATTTGGTAGAACGTTTCGGTCGTCCAGCTTATTATGATCAATGATTTTAAAATTCAAATCAGAAAGTCTTGCAATCCGGTTTTCTATTTCTTTCGTGAATGACACCGTAAAAATGTTGTTCTCTTTTGCAGCTTGTAATTTATCAATGATTAGTTGTGTTTCGCCAGATTTTGAGATAACGACTAAAGCGCCGATATCTTCCATATTATTTTCAAACACTCCAATAGAATCCATCCCACTTGCAAATATTGTTTTTCTTCCCAATACCAATAATTTTTTATACAAGTATTCAGCAGCAATAGCAGAAAAACCGGTAGCATAAATAAAAATATAACTTTGTCTCAGGTTTAGTACATTCTGTATAAATTCTTGACATCTTCCATCGAATTATAGTCTAAAAAATCTTTTTCACTAATCTCTAAGAAATCTCCAACTACATCACTTTGTGATACTGCTGCTTTTTTCACAAGTGGCAGCAGTTGATAATACAGATCTACAAAACCTGAATACCCTAATTTTTTTGACAGGCGAATTACCGTCGCAGGAGAAGTAAAATTTTCCTTCGCAATCTTACGAACTCCCATTTGCAAAACTGTATCGATGTTAGTAATGATATATTGCACAACTTGGATTTCTATTTCTGTCAGGTTCTTTCCTTGAACTATCTTACTAATGTCAATCATCGTTTCATCTCTCACTTTATCATCGGAGCAATTCTGGATAAAACCACAATAATTTCCCCTAGTATTGGGTCGCACTGCAAATAACCGTTATGCGTTTCATTTATCGAATTCCAATTAACCCTAACAATAGACAATTACTTATGATATGGCTCGTTCCTATTAATTCGAAAAGCTCGATAAATCTGCTCCACTAAGATCAATTTCATCAATTGATGTGGAAAAGTCATTTTTGAAAACGACAATGTATCATCTGCTCTTTTCATCACCGCATCACTTAAACCTAATGATCCGCCTATTACAAACGCAACTTTACTGTTTCCATATGTAGCGAGTTGATCTATTTTCTTGGCAAGTGATTCAGACGTGTGCTCCTTCCCCTTTATGGCAAGTGCAATCACATATGAATCATCTGCTATTTTACTTAAAATCCTCTCGCCCTCTTTTTCCTTTACGATTAGCATGTCCGCTTCACTTAAATTCTCTGGTGCTTTTTCATCTGCGACTTCAATTATTTCTATTTTGGCATAACTTGATAATCGCTTTATGTATTCATCTATACCCATCTTTAAATATTTTTCTTTTAGCTTTCCTACACTGATAATTGAGATATTCACACTATATCCTCACTTTACAAACAAGTTATACACAAAAGTTATCCACATACCCACAATTTCTATCCACATTTAGTGGGGGAATCTATGTTCGATACAATATATATGGCACCGTTTTGACAATATTCACAGGTTGTGGATATATTATGCGTTTTTTCGACTTTATTCAACAACGGTGTTTCACTATACTTATCCACAAAATCGTCAAGAGCCCATTCTACATGCTCATCACAGCTTAAAATTATTTTTTCCACTTATTCACAGCTCCTTTTTTTAGCAAAAAAAAGAGGAGAAAGCAAAATCTCCCCTTTGTACGTTTATTATTATACATACACTATATCTGTTGGCTTTTGAGGATCTGTATCGTGTAGCTCAAATTGCATTCCGACGTCAAATCCTTTTCCCTCAAGCGTTTGTGTAACAGACATTTTGGCAAGCTCTTTCATATTATTATCTTGGCTTAAATGGGCAAGATAAATACGTTTTGTTTTATCCCCAATTACATCTGCCATTGCAAGTGCAGCATCTTCATTTGATACGTGACCAACATCACTCAATATGCGACGTTTTATACTCCACGGATATTTACCCATGCGTAACATCTCTACATCATGGTTACTTTCAAAAATGTACATATCTGCGTTTGAAATGATTCCCTTCATTCGATCACTTACATAGCCTGTATCTGTGATTGTAACAAATTTTTTCCCATTATGATGAAATACGTAAAACATTGGTTCAGCAGCATCATGTGATACACCAAATGATTCAACTTCTATATCCCCAAACTGAATCGTCGTTTCCATGTTAAAAATGAACTTTTGCTCTGTTGGAATTTCTCCGATTAAATGGTTCATTGCTTTCCAAGTTTTTTCATTTGCGTAGATAGGAACTTGATATCTTCTGGCAAGAACTCCAAGGCCTTTGATATGATCACTATGCTCATGTGTGACTAGAATTCCTGAAACTTCTTTTATGTCCCTGTTGATTTCTTTAAATAAAGACTCCATCGCTTTTCCGCTTAGCCCTGTATCAACTAAAAGCTTAGTTTTCTCCGTCCCAACGTATAACGCATTTCCGGTACTTCCGCTGGCAAGTACACTAAAATGCAAACTCATCAATACTCACTCCATTGTTTTTTATCCATCTTTATTATCTGTCCCTCGATTGCATTTACAAAGTAATCCTGATGTTCGTTCACAACGATATGCCATGCTGGCGCTATGAATTTTACTCCCGTTGATAATGGGATTACTGTATAATAACCAAAATCAATTTTTGTAATGCGATCACTTGGTTTTAACTCATCTTTAACATATAAATTTTCAATTGCTTTAATTGCTGGTAAAGCCTCTTGTATATTTTTTTTATCGACCATTTCTTTTAAGTTTTCTAAATACTTTTGTTTATATCCGTAAATCTCATTTTTATCGTTATAATTTAATATAACTACTGAGCTTGAGATATTATAAATAAGCCGATCTTTATAGGTTTGACAGAAATAAATGGTTTTAGTGTTTTGATCTGTTTGACAATAATGATAGCTATTTCCATTCCAAACATACTCTTTTACAAAATTCTCCAAGAAGAGAGTCCGATTACTCTCTGCAATTGGAACTGGTTTTTTTAACTGACTTTGTAATACATCTTTGTAAATTTGTATATCTTGTCCTTTTCGATCCGCCATTACTTTTTTCGAAAAGTCCTTACTATTGCCGGAAATATAGGATTCCTTCAAAGTATTTTTTGGTAATGTCACATATGTGATATCATTTTCCTTCAACTGCTCCTCAATACTTGACTCCGCCATCGTATCAAACTGATCACTACTTCTCTTTTGGTAAAATTGAATCGCTAAAAAGATATCTAAAACTAAAAAAGTTAAAATAAATATTGTTTTGATTCTACTCCAATCCAACAATATTCACCCCAGTTCTGCTCAGCATATCTTGATCGATCTTCTTATATGAATCACCGTAATTAATGATCCAAACAGGCTTCAATTGAATCGCTCTGTTATAGTAAGGCTGATTTATTGATGTTTTAAAATCATCAAATACCGTCTCATACCCTAGACTAATATCTTTAATGAGGGATTTATTGATCGACTTGTTATTTGCAATTACTTCCATAATCTGAGAACCAGACAATAACTCTATTTCACTTTCTTTTTTATCCGCTTGGATTCTAAATTTGTACAACGGACGCTTAAACGTTTCAATATCATCTACGCCCCAACTCGTCGTAAGTGTTGCATTATTATAGACCGGTAAATTATTTACAAAAAGTCTAAAAGAAACTTCATTATTTTCTGGTCTGACTCTTGCCAAAATATATCCGTCGGTCCATCCACCATGAGCGTTGATAAAATCAACACTTCTTTGAACTAATAAATTAGGACTTTGGTTATTATTATTCTCAGTCGCTGTCGGGTTAACGAATGCAATCGAACGATTTAAAGGTGAAACTGTCATCAATCTAGTACCGTCTGTGTATGTGTCTCCTGAATCAGAGTTTTCTTTTCGAACATTTGATGGATCACTAAAAATAGCATCTTTTAATTTATCTACATCAATATCTGTTGTTAGAAACTCCATTGTTGTTAATTTAATTGGTTTTTTCGGTAAATAAATCATTTTACCTGATTCTAGCTTGTACTTTACGCTATCAGTAAAGCTATGGTAACTATCTCTTAACTTTTCAACAGATGAAATAATTGAAGAATTATCAAAAGTAGCCTCATATAGGATGTTTTGTGCCTCATTCGAAAAATATACTCTAGCTGAAGTATCTGGTTTAGTAGATAAAGTGATTATAATTCGGTCAAATAGAACGTTTTGTAATCTCTTCGCGTCTAATTTAAGAACTTTGCTTAAAGTCTCAATCGGTACCACAGTTGGAAAGATAATTTCTATTTTATTTTTTCCTTTTGTAATCGACTCGAAAGAAAGTGAAGACGTTTTATTTGTTAAGTTTTCGAAATTTTTAATTTCAGCTTTCTGCAATGCCCTATAAATTGGTGAGATATTATCTTGTCTAGTTGTTACATAATTTTTATTTGTTTCATGAACAACTAATAAATTAGGGATTACGATGTCTTTGAAGTCCCTTTTCGCACCTATAGAAACCTTTTGCACATAGTCTTGATTTTCAATAACATCGTATGTTGGTTGATATGACCATAAGCTATATGAAAGAACTAAGCTTACTAAAACAAGAGTAGTTAATATAACTGATTTTATATGTTCTCTTCTCATTCCCACTCATCCTCTTGATCATCAGCCACAGGAAGTGTGAAATAGACAGTAGTGCCCTTTCCTTCTTCACTCTTAGCCCAAATATGACCATCGTGCGCGTAAATCATTTCTTTTGCTAATGCAAGGCCTAGGCCTGTTCCTCCAACTTGTCTTGATCTAGCCTTATCTACTCGATAGAAACGATCAAATATCTTTGATAGATTTTCTTTTGGAATTCCCATACCTTCATCGGTAATACTAACTAGAATTTGATCTCTGGACTCCTTAATACGGTAAGTTACAGAGCCACCCTCCGGTGAGTATTTTAATGCATTAGAAATGATATTATCTAACACTTGTGTAATTTTATCTTCATCTATAAATACAAATCTTGTTTTATTAATAAATTCGCGTTTGAATGATACTTCTTGAGACTTACTCATTTCAAATCGATCAATTATACGATTAAACATTTCTGTGAAATTAACCCAATCCTTCATTAAACGATACTCAGTACTATCAAGCTTGGATAGTTGTAATAGATCGTTTACTAGCCTAATCATTCGTTCTGTTTCATCTTGAGTTACTTGTAAAAACTTAGGTGCAATTTCTTTATTCTCCCAAGCCCCGTCTGATAAAGCTTCCAGATAGCTTCTCATCGTCGTTAACGGTGTTCTTAATTCATGTGAAACGTTAGCAACAAATTCTCTACGTTCCTGCTCTATTTTTTCCTGCTCAGTCACATCATAGAGAACAGCAATTAGACCGTTAATTTTACCAGACTCCTTTTGAATGATTGAAAAACTAGCACGTAAAATCATAGGTCTTTTATTATCACTATAATCCAACATAATTGAATCTGGTTCATCGTATAAATCATCTAAAGCATTAATCTTTTCGATTCCTAATACTTCTAATATTGATTTGTTTAATACCGTTTCACGTGAAACATTTAGCATCGTTTCAGCTGGATCGTTTAAAAGAATAATCTTACCTCTACGGTCAGTAGCAATTACTCCGTCAGTCATATGTTCCAAAACAGATTGGAGTTTTCTTCTTTCTCCATCTGTAGACGCTCTGGCTTGTTGTAAATTGCGTGAGAGATTATTAAATGATATTGTTAACTCCCCAATCTCATCTTCACTATAGGCTTTTAGTTTACGAGAGAAATTCCCCTTTGCCATTTCCTGCGCCTGTCTTCTTATTTCAGAAATCGGCTTTGTAATAGCTTTAGCTAATAATATACCTAGAATGGATGTGATTGCGACTGCTATAAGTGTTCCAGTTGAAAAGATACGGTTAATTAATTCCATTCTTTCATATGTGCTTTCCATGGATGCACTCGTATAAATGGCCGATACAATTTCGTCACCTTCCATTACTGGTGTGACAATGATTTTCATTCGATGACCATTTTTAGGATCAATTAATACCTTTTCAGTTCTAGTACCAACTAACAGTGCTCTTTTAATTAAAATATCAGTTGTTCTTCTACCAACTATGGATCGATTACTTGAATCAGAAGTAGCGATTACTTCACTATTTTGGTTAATAACTTTTACGTCTGATATTCCAATATTCTTTCCAAAGTCAGAAACGATTTTTTGGATATTAGCTTTTACCTCAGGATCATCTAACGTTTTCTTTTTTTCATACTCAATTTTAATATTGTAAGCCAATAGCTTAGCTCGTTCATTTATCGCCACAGTAAAACTATTTACCAGTTGTTTTTCAAGTTCTCTTGAAAAATAAACACTGATGATTTGCATAGCGACCAATATTAGTAAGATGTAAACAAGTACAAATTTAAAAACAATTGATTTAAATAAACCAACTTTATTGTAAGCTGCCATTAATCTTGCTCCGGATCACGCAGGTAATAACCTACTCCTCGTCTTGTTACAATAAATAGTGGATAACTTGGATTGTCCTCAATTTTTTCACGAAGTCGACGAATTGTAACGTCAACAGTTCGAACATCTCCGAAATAGTCATAGCCCCACACCGTTTGTAGTAAGTGTTCTCTCGTCATAACCTGTCCGATATGTTTTGCTAAATAATAAAGTAATTCGAACTCACGGTGGGTTAACTCAATCTTCTCACCACGTTTTGTTACGATATAAGCGTTTGGATTAATGACAAGTGAACCAATAACTACTTCAACTGATTCTTCTTTTTCAGATGTAGTTCCAGTTTGGTGCCTTCTTAAATTGGCCTTTACTCTAGCAAGTAGTTCGCGTGTACTAAATGGCTTCGTAACGTAGTCATCTGCTCCCATTTCTAAACCTAGTACTTTATCTAATTCAGAATCTTTTGCTGTAATCATAATGATTGGCATTTCGTGATTCTTTCTAATCTCTCTACACACTTCTAAACCGTCTCTAATTGGTAGCATGATATCTAATAAAACTAGATCAGGAAGGAATTCATCTACTTTTTGTAATGCTTCCTCTCCATCATACGCGCAAACAATTTCAAAACCTTCTTTTTCTAGATTAAACTTTAGTATATCAGCAATTGGTTTTTCATCATCGACTATTAATATTTTCTTATTCATTCCCCGCACTCCTTTTCTAGTCAGTTTTTGCCGCCATCAATTCTATACATATCTTTTGCAATTTACTATTAAATTAGGCAACAAATAAACTATTCATAGTAATTTCGTTTTGTGGATTTCTCTCTAAATATAATAAGACTACTGTTATTCTATATCCATCTCTACACTAGATTTTTTTGAAAAAAACCTCTAGCTTGTTGCTAGAGGTCTATTCCACTTATTTCTATTTTAAATTAAGTATGTTTTTTTGTAAAATCGAACTGTTTTTAACTAACCTAAAATTTTTCATTTTTATAAAAAACTAGGGATAAAATAAAAAACTACTGTATATACAGTAGTTTTTTATGATGGCTCGGGACGGAATCGAACCGCCGACACGAGGATTTTCAGTCCTCTGCTCTACCGACTGAGCTACCGAGCCATTATATGGCGGTCCCGACCGGGATCGAACCGGCGATCTCCTGCGTGACAGGCAGGCATGTTAACCGCTACACCACGGGACCAATATTTGTTTTATAAAAGGATGACCCGTACGGGACTCGAACCCGTGTTACCGCCGTGAAAGGGCGGTGTCTTAACCGCTTGACCAACGGGCCACATTAATTTGAAAAGATGAGCCATGAAGGATTCGAACCTTCGACCCTCTGATTAAAAGTCAGATGCTCTACCAACTGAGCTAATGGCTCACAATTATATATAAACTTCATAAACTAAGTACTAGTCATGACGACAAGATTTATCTTATCATACTTTCTAATAAATTTGCAATAGTTTTTTTAAAATAAAATAATAAAAGCCCTTAAAAGTTTTATTTAAGGGCTTTTTTATTATATTAAGCTCCGTAAACGTTACGTACGATATTAGTTTGATTACGATCTGGACCTACAGAGAATACAGATAACGGAATACCTACTAATTGTGAAACACGTTCTACATAATGTCTCGCATTTACTGGTAGTTCATTAAGTGTTTTTACTCCTGTAATATCTTCTGTCCAACCTGGAAGTTCTTCATAAACTGGTTCACATTCTGCAAGCTGTTTTAAGCTAGCAGGGAACTCAGTGATTGTTTCTCCACGGAATTTGTATGCTACACAAATTTTCACAGTCTCTAGACCTGTTAATACGTCAATAGAGTTAAGTGATAAATCAGTAATACCGCTAACTCGACGAGCATGACGAACTACTACACTATCAAACCAACCAACACGTCTTGGTCTTCCAGTAGTTGTACCGTATTCACGACCTACTTCTCGAATTGTATTTCCGATTTCATCGAAAAGCTCAGTTGGAAAAGCACCTTCACCAACACGAGTAGTATAAGCTTTACATACACCAACAACATGATTAATTTTTGTTGGGCCAACACCAGAACCAATTGTTACTCCACCTGCAACTGGGTTAGAAGAAGTAACGAATGGGTATGTACCTTGGTCGATGTCTAACATTACACCTTGTGCACCTTCAAATAATACACGTTTGCCACCATCAATCGCATCATTTAATACAACAGAAGTATCACAAACGTATTTTTTAATTTGTTGTCCGAACTCATAATAATCTTCAAAAATATCTTCAATATTTAGTGAATTAGAATCATACATTTTTTCAAATAAGTTATTTTTCTCTTCAAGATTACGCTTTAATTTATCGTAAAACTCTTCTTTATCTAAAAGGTCTGCCATACGGATTCCTACACGAGCAGCTTTGTCCATGTAAGCTGGTCCAATACCTTTTTTAGTTGTACCAATTTTATTATCACCTTTACGCTCTTCTTCTAGCTCATCTTGTTTTAAATGATAAGGCAAGATAACGTGAGCACGGTTACTAATACGTAAGTTATCAGTTGAAACACCTTTATCATGTAAGTATGCTAGCTCTTGAACTAAAGCTTTAGGATCTACAACCATACCATTTCCAATTACACAGATTTTATCTGAGAAGAAAATACCTGATGGAATTAAATGAAGTTTGTACTTTTCACCATTAAAAACGATTGTATGACCTGCATTGTTACCACCTTGATACCTAGCAACTACTTCTGCTTGTTGTGATAAAAAGTCAGTAATTTTTCCTTTTCCTTCGTCTCCCCATTGAGAACCAACTACTACTACTGATGACAATGTACTGCACCTCCGATTAAAAATACGCTATTTCCGAACTAAAACCAAAACTAGTATATCAAACTTACGGAATTTGTCAATAAATCTCTTGAATTATTTCTTTTCTAAGTTTTATTTGTTCGTAATTACTAACAAAAGAATTTGATAAAAATAGTTTACCCTAACAAAAAAAAATAATCACATAGATTCACTATGTGATTATTTTTTAGATGGTTTCCGCTAAGCACCAGGTGCATGCTCATCTTCAAACCTTCGTTCTAGATTTACGAACTTGTTATATTCTTTTACGAATGCTAATGAAACAGTTCCTACTGGACCATTCCTTTGTTTAGCAATAATGATTTCAATAATATTTTTATTCTCTGATTCCTTATCATAGTAATCGTCACGGTATAAGAATGCAACAATATCAGCATCTTGCTCAATACTTCCCGATTCACGAATATCAGACATCATCGGACGTTTATCCTGTCTCGATTCTACGCTACGTGACAGCTGAGATAAGGCTATTAATGGCACCTTTAGTTCCCTCGCCAGTCCTTTAAGTGATCGCGAAATTTCGGATACTTCTTGTTGACGATTTTCACCACTTTTTCCGTTACCTTGAATTAGCTGTAAATAATCAATTAAGATCATACCTAAACCATGCTCTTGTTTTAATCTTCTACACTTAGCTCGTATGTCATTTACTCTTATACCAGGTGTATCATCAATATAGATACCTGTTCCTGCAAGGCTACTAGCAGCCATTGTGAGCTTATTCCAGTCCTCTTGTTCGAGATTACCTGTACGCAATGCCTGTGCGTTAATATTCCCTTCTGCGCAAAGCATACGCATAACAAGTTGATCTGACCCCATCTCAAGACTAAAGATAGCTACGTTTTCATCTGTTTTTGTTGCTACGTTTTGTGCAATATTCAACGCAAAGGCTGTTTTACCTACTGAAGGTCGGGCTGCTACTATGATTAAATCGTTTGGCTGAAATCCTGCTGTCATACGATCTAGATCAGTAAATCCTGTTGGCACACCAGTGGTTTCACCACGTTGATTAAACAATGTCTCAATTTTACTAAATGTAGTAAATACTACATCTTTAATGCTTTGAAAGCCTGAAACGCTTGTGCGCTGTGATACTTGTAAAATACTTTTTTCAGCTTCATTTAAAACGACATCTACTGGGACATCTGGCGCATAGCTTTCCGTCACAATATTTGTAGCCGTTCTAATTAATTTTCTTAAAGTAGATTTTTCTTCAACGCTCTTTGCATAATATTCAACGTTAGATGCCGTTGGTACTGAAGCCAACAAATCATTTAAGTATGATACTCCTCCTACTTCTTCTAGCACTCCTTGATTAGCCAGTTCAGAAGTTAGTGTAATAACATCTAGAGGCTCATTTCTTGAAGCAATCTTAAGCATCGCTTCAAATAGTCTTTGATGGGCAGCCCGATAAAAGTCATCTGGTAAAAGCCGTTCTGAAGTTGAGATTAAAGCCTCTGAGTCTAACAATATGGCCCCTAATACTGCCTGTTCAGCTTCTATATTCTGTGGTGGAGTACGATCATTTAGCAAATCACTCATTTATAGTCCTCCAGATGCTTGTTTTTCTTATTGTTCTTTTACGTGTACTTTTAAAGTTGCACTAACTTCAGGATGCAATTTTACTTTAATGTTTGTAAAGCCAAGTCCTCTAATTGCATCATTCATTTCAAACTTACGCTTATCTAATTTAATACCATGTACTTTTTGAAGCTCATCTGCAATTTGTTTACTTGTGATTGAGCCAAAAAGACGACCACCTTCACCAGATTTAGCTTTTAACTCAACAGTTAAAGCTTCAATGTTCTCTTTTAGTTTTTTACAATTTTCTAATTCAATTTGTGCATCTTTTACTTCTTTATTTTTTTTCGCTTCAAGCGTTTTTACGTTACCTGCAGTAGCCTCAACTGCGTCTCCATTTTTAATTAAGAAGCTCGCATAGCCGTCTGCAATATTTTTAGTTTCCCCTTTTTTACCTTTTCCTTTTACATCTTTTAAGAAAATTACTTTCATTTGTTCGTTCTCCCTTCAATGTATTGATCAATTATTTCCAATAAGCTCTGTTCTACTTCTTTAATTGAAGAAGATTCAATTTGTGCGGCCGCATTGGTTAAATGACCGCCTCCGCCTAGCTCTTCCATTATCAATTGTACATTTATATTACCTAATGAACGACTGCTAATGCTAACAATATTATCCGATCTTTTTGCAATTACAAACGACGCAATGACATCAGTCATCGTTAATAAGGTGTCTGCAGCTTTTGCAATTAATACTTGTTCGTAATTCACATTATCTTTTCCATAACTAATTGCAAAGCCGTTTTTGTACATATAGGCCTCTTCAATTAATTCTGCTTTGCGTATATATTCATTCATATCTTGTTTTAGTAAATTTTGTACTAGAATTGTATCTGCTCCATTAGTTCGCAAGTATGACGCTGCATCAAATGTTCTAGCCCCTGTTCGGAAAGTGAAACTTTTTGTATCAACAATAATACCTGCGAGTAAAGCTGTTGCCTCAAGCATATTCAATTTAATTTTCTTAGGCTGATACTCTAATAACTCAGTAACTAATTCTGCAGTAGAGGAAGCATATGGCTCCATATAGACTAAAATTGCGTCTTTAATGAAATCCTCGCCTCTTCGGTGATGGTCTATAACAACTATTTTATCTGTTTTATCTAAAAGTGATTCTTCTTCGACCATTGTTGGTCTATGAGTATCCACTACGATTATTAATGTATCTTCGGAAATAAGTTCTTTTGCTTTTTCAGATGAAATAAAACAAGACATAAATTGTTCGTTTTTGCCCATTTCCCTCATCAAACGATTAACACTTCGATCTACTTCCTCTTTATTAATTATGACATAGCCATCCACTTCATTATGCATGACCATTTTCAAGATACCGACCGCTGAACCAAGTGCATCCATATCCGGTAACTTATGACCCATTATCATAACATTAGCGCTACTTTTCATTAAATCTCTTAAAGCATGAGAGATCACTCTTGCTCTAACCCTTGTTCTTTTCTCGACTGGGTTTGTTTTCCCACCGAAAAATTTTACTTTTCCATTAATATTTTTAACAGTTACTTGGTCTCCCCCACGCCCTAGTGCCAAATCCAGACCAGATTGTGCAAGTTGGCCAAGCTCCGTTAAGTTTAAACTTCCAACACCGACGCCAACACTTAGCGTAAGGGGTAAATTTCGTTTAGTTGTTTCTTCTCTTACTTGATCTAAAATGGAAAATTTATTATTCTCTAATACGCCAAGAATACCTTCATTTAAGACTGCACTATAACGATCTGATGACACTCTCTTTAAGAAAATCCCATGGTTGTTAGCCCAACTATTTAACATAGTTGTTACTGCACCATTTACACTTGAACGCTCTTGGTCATCTAATCCCTGTGTCATCTCATCGTAATTATCTAGTAAAATAATTCCGATTACTGTTCTTTGATCCTCATATAATTTTTCCAACTGAGCCTGTTCAGTTACATCAAATAAATAAATATAACGCGCTTCTCTTTTAATTACTACACGGTACGTTCTTTTATTTATTATTAATACATCTTCTTTTTTCTCTTTTTTTGAAATTAAAGCCATTAAACCTTCAGATAGATCATATATGTGTTTACCAATCAGTGAACGATCGTCTAAAATATTTAAAATATACTGGTTACCCCATTCAATATGGTACTCTCTATCGTAAAGTAATACTCCAATTGGCATTTCTGTAATTGCTTCGTTACTTAAATTCCTTACTCTCGACATAATTGATTCTATATACATATCTAAAACATAGCGATATTTTATCTCTAATTTAACAACTAGAAATATTACGCATAAAAAAATAATGATAAAAATGATCCCTATGTTAGGTTTTATATAGACTACAGTTCCGATGAGAAATATTGAAAGAGCAGTTAAAAGATAGACGGGTATAAGAAACATCTGTTTCTTATGAAAATCTTGCATAAGTTCAACCCCTAAATCAAATAAAATCTAACTTCCATATTAAAGATTATTCGCACATAATCAGTTAAATAGCACATGTGAAATATTAATTTCTTCTTCTATTAAATATTCCAATTGAAACGATTCCAATTAGTAAAACTATACTAGTTAATGCTTGGACAAAAAGACTCACAATCAAAATAGTCGTTGGGATCGCTTTAGAAAACTGTTTTAAATAACTAAAATAATATATTGATGCGTACCCTTGAATGACAAGTAAAATCTGCAGAACAAAAATCATGTTAGTGACTGCGGTATTGAGGAAACTACCTGGCGTTAACTGAAAAAACGAAACAAACATTACGATTAAAAAGATCCACATAAATCCTACAGGGAGCCTAAACTCTCTAAAAGGTTTGAATTTTGGAATTTTATAACCAAGTCTTCTTATTAATGGAAAGGTTACTAACTGAGTTAAGAAGGCAAGTATAAAGCTAGTCATTAATAGTAACGAAGGGAGCAATGTAGGGATTAACTTAATAGTATGAATAAGATTATTTAAAGCATCATCATTAGTTTTTGTACCAAGGCTGGCACTAAGCTCCTTACTTTTTTCAATTGCTTCCGTTAGCAGATCAATATTCTGTTTAACTATGTCAATATGAAAAACTGCTTTAGATAGTATGTACAGAAGTACGGTATGTATTAAATATAAAAAGGTACTAGTAAGTAAAATCTCGCCTTTACTTCTCTCATTCTTTATTAAATATCCAATTGCAATTCCAACTGTCGAATACATTAAAGTAACAGGGAGTAAAGAGAAAGAAGTGATAACAAGTGTCAATCCAAGTGCCACACAACATATTAGAAGTGACTCTTTGATTGTATATTTAATACTAAGAATAATAAATGGCAGTGGCATAAGGAAAGCCATTATTAACGTGAGAAATGGTACGAACCTAAATATTAGTAACAGTACTGAATAGATTGCTAAGAGTACTGCACCTTCAGTAATAAAGCGGGTTGATTTCAAAATTTAGCTCCTTTCAACTACTTCTACTTATTTACGATAAGCATACTATTTCTTATTTTACCATAAAATTTATTTTTTCATAAATACAAAAAAAGTACAGCACGAGAATGCTGTACTTTTTATTATGCAGCTTATTCAGCTACGTATGGTAATAATGCCATTTGACGAGAGCGTTTGATCGCGATCGTTAATTTGCGTTGGTATTTCGCAGAAGTACCAGTTACACGACGAGGTAAAATTTTACCACGCTCAGAAACGAAACGTTTTAATAACTCAGTATCTTTGAAGTCGATTGTAGTGATGCCATTTGAAGTAAAGTAACAAACTTTACGACGTTTAGCGCGTCCACCTTTACGTCCACCCATTGCCATTGTTATTTCCCTCCTCTACTTAAAAATTTGTTTTTTAGTAATGCTTTTCGTTCGGCATTACCTTGTTTTTATTATTTAGAAAGGAAGATCGTCATCAGTAATATCAATCGTTTTGCTTGTCCCACCAAATGGATCATCATTAAAGCTAGGCTTTTGAGATGGTGCTTCGAAAGGATTTCCAGCGTTAAAACCTTGATTTTGTTGGTTCGCACCGAACGAACCACCTTGGTTACCTGACGCATTTCTTGGTTCTAAGAATTGAACAGAGTCAGCTACAACTTCAGTTACATATACTCTCTTACCATCTTGACCATCGAAACTTCTAGTTTGAATACGACCTTCAACACCAGCTAAACTTCCTTTTTTCAAGAAGTTTGCTACGTTTTCAGCAGGTTTTCTCCAGATCACACAGTTAATAAAATCTGCGTCTCTTTCGCCTTGCTGATTTGAGTAGGTACGATTCACCGCTAGAGTAAATGTTGCCACGGCAACCCCACTTGGCGTATAACGTAAATCTGGATCCTTTGTTAGGCGACCTACAAGTACAACACGATTAATCATCTGATTCCTACCTCCCTAAAGCTTTTAAAAATATTATTTTTCTTCTTCACGAATAACGATGTGGCGGATGATATCTTCGCTGATTTTCGCTAAACGATCGAATTCTTGTACAGCTTCTGGTTTAGCAGAAACGTTTACAAGCATGTAGTGTCCATCACGGAAATCGTTAATTTCATAAGCTAAACGACGTTTACCCCACTCTTTAACGTTTGTGATTTCTGCACCTTGTTCAGTTAAAACGCTGTTGAAACGCTCAACTAATGCTTTTTGTGCCTCGTCTTCCATGTTTGGACGAACGATGTACATGATTTCGTATTTATTCATCACAATGTCACCTCCTTTTGGTCTAACGGCCCAATTAAGGGCAAGGAGCAATTTTATTAATCACTCACGAGTTAAAATTATAGCATAGTTTTTTTTAGATAGCAAATCAATAATTGAGTTGCTTATTTATTAAACATTGAAACGGAAGTGCATTACATCTCCGTCTTGAACAATATACTCTTTACCTTCTAAACGTACTTTACCAGCTTCTTTTGCTGAAGTCATGTTACCGTAATTCGCTAAATCTTCATATGAAACTGTTTCTGCACGGATAAACCCACGTTCAAAGTCAGTATGGATTACGCCAGCGCATTGTGGAGCTTTCATGCCTTTTTTAAATGTCCAAGCTCTTACTTCTTGTACACCTGCTGTAAAATAAGTAGCTAGTCCTAATAAAGAATAAGCTGCACGAATTAATTGATCTAAACCTGATTCTTCAATCCCTAGCTCTTGAAGGAATGTGCGCTTTTCTTCGTCATCTAGCTCAGCAATTTCTTCTTCAATTTTCGCACTAATTACAATTACTTGTGAACCTTCTTCTGCTGCAAATGCTTTTACTCTTTCAACATATTCGTTATCTGAAGAATCTGCAAGATCATCTTCGCCAACATTTGTAATGTAAAGCATTGGTTTTGTCGTTAATAAGTGTAATCCTTTTACTACTTTCATTTGTTCTTCTGTAAACTCTACTGAACGAGCTGGCTTATCACTTTCAAATGCATCTCTTAATTTCACTAAAATTTCATGCTCATAAGATGCATCTTTGTCTTTTTGCTTTGCTAATTTTGCTACACGATCAATACGTTTTTCAACTGATTCTAAGTCTGCAAGAATTAACTCTAAGTTAATTGTCTCAATATCTGCAATTGGATCAACCTTTCCAGATACGTGAGTAATATTATCGTCTGCAAAACAACGAACTACTTGGCAAATTGCATCTACTTCACGAATATGAGATAAAAACTTATTCCCTAAACCTTCACCTTTACTTGCACCTTTTACGATTCCTGCGATATCAGTAAATTCAAAAGTTGTTGGAACAGTTTTTTTTGGTTGAACTAATTCTGTTAATTTTTCTAAACGATAATCTGGTACTTCTACTACACCTACATTTGGGTCAATTGTACAAAAAGGATAGTTTGCTGATTCAGCACCAGCTTGTGTAATTGCATTAAATAATGTCGACTTTCCTACGTTTGGTAAACCTACGATACCTGCTGTTAATGGCATATTTTCCACTCCTATACGAACTTAGTTAATCTTTCACAATTATATTGATTTCGAAAAAAAATAACAAGGAAATATTATTTCTAAACATACGAAAGGTATCTAATATGAGCATTCCTTAAAATTGCTCTACTAGATACCCCTTTGATTTTAAAAATCGGCCTACTCTTCAGCTCGAACTAAAACCTTTTTTAATTTTCGTGAGAACTCTCTGCGTGGTATTAACACGCTATGCTCGCACCCCTCACACTTTAAACGAATATCCATACCCATTCGAATAATTTTCCATCTGTTCTCACCACATGGGTGAGGTTTTTTCATTTCAACTATATCGTTTAGATTAAAAGATTTTTCTTCCACGCTAAAATTTCACATCCTTAAAATAGTAGCATACAAACTATACATTCGCATTTTCATTTTTAGCTTCTGGTTGTTTATATAATACCATTTTTGGATACGGCATATCTATGTTATTTCTTGCAAGTACTTCCTTAATTTCTTTTCGAATTGCTCTAGAAATTTTAAACTGTGTCATGGCTTTAACTTCCGAAGCGATTCGTAATGTTACTTCTGTTGGCCCTAAATTTTGTATTCCAAGAAACTCTGGAGCCTTTACCATATCTTCATATCGATCTGGCATTGTTTCTAAATGTTCTTCAATTACACTTTGCGCGTGTTCAATATCGCCTTCATATGAAATGCTAATATCTACTAAGGCAACTGCATTATGTAATGAAAAATTGGTTACTTCCGTAATCATTCCATTTTGAATAATATGAAGTTCACCAGTTGAGCTTCTAATTTTTGTTGTCTTTAATCCAATTGATTGCACCGTTCCTTCAAAGGTTTGAATCCTTATATAGTCACCAACTGAAAACTGATCTTCAAACAAAATAAAAAATCCAGAAATGATATCTTTTACTAAGCTTTGTGCACCAAAACCGATTGCTACACCACCAATTCCGGCCCCAACTAAAAGCCCTTTAATTTCAACTCCAAATATCGGAAGAATGGTCAAGGCAGCAATAAAAAATACTACATAGGCAATTATATTTTCCATCAGCTTAATAAGCGTTACAGATCTTCTTTCTGATACTTGTAATGGACCCCTTGCATTGACCTTTAATAGATTACGGATTAACTTTCTTCCGAGTTTCACAGCCAAAACCGAAGCAATGATAATTAAGGCTATTTTTATTGATGAACGAAAAATGGTGTCCCATTGATCTGGCGTTAACATGCTTTTTTTTATTGTCTTTTCGGCTGTCTCTATTGTATCCGCCGCGTTATTCATTTTATGCTTTCCCCCTATTTCATTTCAAATAACTTCAACGTAATACTAAACGAATTGTCATTTTAAAACTACAAATATAAACAAATGTAATAATAGTTTAATTTAATAACAAAGATTTGGTGACTAAAGTATAAATTGTTTAAATTTTGCATAAACTAATACTACTCTCTTAAATGAAAAGTAGGCGATATTATGCAATTTTCGGCAAATCCTTTGCGTAACCTATTTAAGGATGACTATTCAGTGTTTTTAGATGATGATAACGCTATTAATCGATTTGCAGATCGTTTATGTAAGTCGCTTCCAAGTTTACACAATAAAGAAATTGTTTTTGTTTGCATTGGAACTGACCGTTCTACTGGAGACTCTCTAGGTCCTCTTGTTGGAACTATGTTAGGAGAACTAAACTTAAGTAGGTTTCGTTATTATGGTACTCTTGATGAGCCAATTCATGCGTTAAATCTTTCAGAACAGCTCGAAAGAATTAAAGGGAAGTATAACAATCCGTTTATTGTTGCTGTAGACGCATGCTTAGGTCGCGTGAAAAGTATTGGCAGTGTACGTTTATCTAATGGACCATTAAAACCTGGCGCTGCTATGAAGAAAGAACTACCTCTGGTTGGTGAGATTAATTTAACTGGCGTAGTAAATGTTAGTGGGTTTATGGAATTCTATGTTTTACAAAACACTAGATTAAGTCTTGTTATGAAGATGGCTAAGTTTATTGCAAATTCAATAAAAGAAACTGAAACAAGACATACATGCCAATTAGAATTTTAGTGTAATAGAATAATAACTTTCAATTATAAAACAATAAACAGCAAGGGAATATTGAATGCATCGGATGAGCCAACACAGTTAATATTCCCTTAGAATGACTTATTTTATAATTGAAAGGATTCTTTCCAAATCTTCTTTATTAAAGAATTGAATTTCTATTTTCCCTTTATCTTTAACTGACTTTATTTTAACTGAGGTCCCAAACTTTTCTTGTAAAACATCTTCGTACTCACTAAAGAATACGTTCTTATTTGAAGTTTTCTTTGGTGTTTCACGTGAAACATTTTCATTTAAATCATTAACTAGTGCTTCAACCTCACGAACACTAAGATTTTTTTCGATTACCTTTAATGCAGTACTTTCGATTAATCCTTTTCGCTTAAGGCCTAGAAGTGCTCTTCCATGTCCCATAGAGAGAGTGCCTTCCTCAACCATCTTTTGAACAGAGTTGGGTAATGTTAAGATTCTTAAATAGTTGGCAATATGTGGTCGACTTTTGCCAAGTCTCTTTGCCAATTGCTCTTGAGTTAAATGTAATTGTTCAATTAAGGTTTGATATGCTTCAGCTTCTTCTAGAGGATTTAAATCATCTCGCTGTAAATTTTCTAATACAGCTAACTCCATCATTTGTTCTTCGGAAAGTTCCCTAACAATAACTGGTACTGTATTTAGACCCGCGTTTTTTGCTGCACGGTATCGTCTTTCTCCAGCAACAATTTGAAAACCTTTTATACTTTTTCTAGCTATGATTGGTTGAAGAATTCCATGTTCAATTACAGATTGAGTTAACTCTAACATCGCTGCTTCGTCAAATACTTTGCGAGGCTGGTATGGGTTAGGTCTAAGTTCTTTAAGTTCAATTTCTTGAACTAACTCTTCTTGTTGATTGATATCTTGGAAAAATGCTCCAATACCTTTACCTAAACCTTTAGCCATTATCAATCACTTCCTTTGCTAGATCGAGATAAACTTCCGCACCTCTAGACTTTGGATCATATGTAATGATCGGTTTACCGTGACTTGGTGCTTCGCTTAAGCGTACATTTCTTGGAATAATTGATTTATAGACGCGATCTTGAAAATACTTTTTTACTTCTTCAATAACTTGAAGCCCTAAATTTGTACGAGCATCTAGCATTGTTAATAACACGCCTTCGATTGCTAAATTTTTATTTAAATGTTTTTGAACTAAACGGACTGTACTTAATAATTGACTTAATCCTTCAAGTGCGTAATATTCACACTGAACTGGAATAATAATTGAATCAGATGCGGTTAACGAATTTAAAGTTAATAAACCTAATGATGGAGGACAATCTATTAAAATATAATCATAGTTACCTTTTACTGTATCTAAAGCACGTTTTAATCGTACTTCTCTTGAAATAGTAGGTACTAACTCAATTTCCGCTCCAGCAAGTTGAATTGTTGCTGGAATAATATCGAAATTTGGAATAGCAGTGTTTAAAATGACATTTTTCGCCTCTACATCATCAACTAATACATTGTACACACACTGATTAACATCAGCTTTTTCAATTCCAATACCACTAGTTGCATTACCTTGAGGATCTATATCGACCAGTAATACTTTTTTTCCTAAATGAGCTAAGCAGGCACTTAAGTTAACAGATGTTGTAGTCTTGCCAACACCACCTTTTTGATTAGCTATAGAGATTACTTTAACCACTATGTAATCTACTCCTTCCACAACAAACAATTCTTATATTCTATTCTATCATGAATGGATTCATCATTGTGTTTAGATTTAAAAATGGATAAAAAAAATTCACCACTGAAAAGGGGTGAATTAAGTCTTATTTCTTTGGAATTTTAATTGTTATTTGATAATACTCATCATGTTCTTCTTCTAGACTATCAATATTCATACCGGTTTTAGTGACCATTTGTAAAGACTCTCGGATCGTATTCATAGCTATTCTAATATCTTTACTAATAGCCTTGAATTTCCGTTTAGCCTTTGGTTTTTTTTCTGTTGTTTCTGTAAGTAACATTACTACTCTATCTTCCGTTTGTTTTACATTTAATTGTTTTTCAATTATTTCTTGAAGAAGAGTTATTTGTAATTGTGGAAGCTTTAATGGAATAAGTGCTCGAGCATGACGTTCTGTAATTGACTTGTCCAATAAGGCCTGTTGTATTTCCCCGGGAAGTTTTAGCAATCTTAATTTATTTGCAACAGTCGATTGACCTTTGCCTAATCGTTGAGCTAATGCTTCTTGGGTTAAGTTATGTAAATCGATTAATTTTTGGTAAGCGACAGCTTCTTCGAAAGGAGATAATTCTTCACGTTGTAAATTTTCGATCAGAGCAACAGACGCAGTCTCTGTGTCATTAAACGTCTTTACAATTGCAGGAATCGTAGCCCAACCTAAAGATGAAACTGCCCTGAATCTTCTTTCCCCGGCAATTATTTCATAAAATTTTGGTCTAATTTCCCTAACGACAATTGGTTGAATAATTCCATGAGTTCGAATCGTTAGCGCTAATTCTTTAATTTTTTCATCATCAAAGAATGTTCTAGGCTGATACTGATTCGGTACAATTTCTGATACTGGAATTTGGCGTATCACTTCATTACTTGAAGCAGAATCCTGAACATCATCATTTTCCTTTTCTGACAAGCCAAATAACCTAGATAATGTGCTTTTCAATGTGATTCCCACCCTTTTAGAATTTCGTTCACAATAGAATAAACATAACAAATGTTTCACGTGAAACATTTGTTAGTTTATCATATTAAATTTCTAACGGTTCTTTACCTGGAGTACCCGGTTTACGTGGATACTTATTTGGTGTTTTACGTTTCTTTTCTACTATAACAATATTTCGATCACTATCTTCGCCTGGAAGAGTAAAGTGATTAATAGATTTAACTTCTCCGCCAAGAGTTTTAATTGCATACTTTGCTTTATCTAACTCTTCATGGCCCGCAGCACCTTTTAGTGCAACAAAGTAGCCATCTTGTTTAACAAGTGGTAAGCATAATTCAGTTAAAACCGACATTCTAGCAACCGCTCTGGCTGTTACAACATCGAAAGATTCTCTCATACCAGCTTTTTTAGCAAAAGTTTCGGCTCGATCATGAATAAACGTTACATTTTCTAATTGTAATTCCTTCGCTAAATGATTTAAAAATGTAATCCTTTTTTGAAGGGAGTCAACGATTGTTAGACGGATAGATGGAAAACATATTTTGATTGGAATAGAAGGGAAGCCCGCTCCTGCACCAATATCACATATAGTCATCTCATCATCAAAATTGAAATAAAATGAAGCGCTAATCGAATCATAAAAATGCTTTAAATACACTTCTTCTTCTTCTGTAATAGCAGTTAAGTTCATTTTATTGTTCCATTCAACTAATGTGTGGAAATATATATCAAATTGTTTTAATTGAAAATCTGATAAATGAATCCCTTTATCTTTAAGTGCAGCGATAAATTGTTCTTTATTCACTAGTAATTCCCCTATCTATTATTAGTTCGATATTCTTGCAATTTTTCCTTGTTCTAAATAAACAAGTAGAATTGAAATATCTGCAGGATTAACACCAGATATACGAGAAGCCTGACCAACTGATAGTGGGCGCACTTGCTCAAGCTTTTGTCTTGCCTCAGTAGCAAGGCCATGAATAGCTTGATAATCGATATTTTCAGGGACTTTCTTTAAATCCATTTTCTTCATACGTTCTACTTGATTAAGTGATTTTTCAATATAGCCTTCATATTTAATCTGTATTTCAACTTGCTCTTTTACATCTGAATGTAACTCTTTTTCAGATGGAGAAACAGTTTCTATATGTCCATAAAGCATTTCCGGTCGACGTAGAAGATCCGCCGCTTTAATTCCATCTTTCAGTTCACTACCGCCATTTTGAGCAATTAATTCCTGTACTTCTTTGGTTGGTCTTAATTGAGTAGTTTTTAAACGTTCTATTTCTTCCTCAATTAACGTTTTCTTTTGTTCAAACTCAGCATATCTTTCATCAGATATTAAGCCAAGTTTTTTACCTATTTTCGTTAAACGTAAATCTGCATTATCATGACGTAGTAATAAGCGGTATTCCGCTCTAGAAGTAAGAAGACGGTATGGTTCATTTGTCCCCTTCGTTACTAGGTCATCGATTAAAACACCAATGTATGCTTCAGAGCGATCTAAAATCAACTCTTCTTTATCTAACGAACGACATGCAGCATTAATACCTGCCATTAAACCTTGACCAGCTGCTTCTTCATAACCTGATGTACCGTTAATTTGACCTGCAGTATATAAGTTCTTAATTGGTTTAAGTTCTAATGTCGGCCATAATTGTGTAGGAACAATTGCATCATATTCAATTGCGTATCCAGTTCTCATCATTTGAACATTTTCTAGACCTGCAATCGAACGCAGCATTTTTTCTTGTACGTCTTCAGGTAAACTAGTTGATAAACCTTGAACATACACTTCTTGAGTATTTCTACCTTCTGGCTCTAAGAAAATTTGATGTCTCGGTTTATCATTAAATCGGACAACTTTATCTTCAATTGAAGGACAATAACGAGGTCCTGTTCCTTTAATCATACCAGAATACATCGGCGAACGGTGTAAGTTATCGTCGATGATCTGATGAGTATTTTCACTCGTATATGTCAACCAACAAGGAATTTGCTCTGTTTCAACTGGTTCTGTTTCGAACGAAAACGCGCGAGGTACTTCATCTCCTGGTTGTATCTCTGTTTTTGAGTAATCAATACTATGACTATTTACTCGTGGAGGCGTACCTGTTTTGAAACGAACAAGTTCAATTCCTAATTCCTCTAAATGCTCAGAAAGCTTAATCGCTGGTTGTTGATTATTAGGTCCGCTTGAGTATTTTAATTCTCCTACAATAATTTCTCCACGTAAGAATGTACCAGTTGTAATAACAACTGTCTTCGAACGATAGATAGCCCCAGTTTGTGTAATTACTCCAGTGCATTGTCCATCTTCCACAATTAGTCGTTCAACTAGGCCTTGTTTTAGTGTTAGGTTTTCCGTATTTTCAATCGTTTTCTTTAATTCATGCTGATAGGCAAATTTATCTGCTTGTGCACGTAAAGCACGTACAGCAGGGCCTTTCCCTGTATTTAACATTCTCATTTGAATATGTGTTTTATCGATATTTCGACCCATTTCGCCACCGAGTGCATCAATTTCACGTACAACGATCCCTTTGGCAGGTCCACCTACCGATGGATTACATGGCATAAATGCTACCATATCGAGATTTATTGTTAGCATTAATGTTTTTGCGCCCATACGAGCAGACGCCAATCCAGCTTCGCATCCAGCATGACCAGCGCCAATAACGATTACATCATAATTGCCTGCTTCAAAACTCATTTTTTTCTCCTCCTAACCATTTTATTTTCCTAAACAGAACTGAGAAAATAGCTGGTTGATTAAACTTTCTTGAACTGTATCTCCGACAATTTCACCTAACAACTCCCACGCTCTTGTTAAGTCAATTTGTACTAAATCAATTGGCATACCACTTTTCATTGCCTCAATCGCATCATTAATCGTCTGTTCCGATTGTTTTAATAGTGCAATATGTCTAGCGTTTGATAAATAAGTTAAATCTTGCGCTTCAATTTGGCCTTCAAAATATAAATCTGCAATTGCCTTTTCTAAATCATCAATTCCTTTTTCCTCTTTTAAAGAAGTTGTTACAATTGTAGCATTGCCAACTAATTCTTTTACTTCATTCATATCAAGCTTTTGTGATAAATCTGTTTTATTAATAATAATGATTACATCTTTATTGCTCATTTCAGCAAATAAATTGCGGTCCTCTTCACTTAAATGTTCGTTATTATTTAATACAAATAAAACAAGATCAGCCAAATTTAGTACCTTTTTCGACCTTTCGACACCAATCGCCTCTACAACATCTTTCGTTTCACGAATACCCGCTGTATCAATTAGTCGTAGTGGTACACCTTTAACATTTACATATTCTTCGATTACATCGCGTGTTGTACCAGGGATATCAGTTACAATTGCCTTACTTTCTTGCACAAGTGTATTTAAAAGAGAAGACTTTCCAACATTTGGTCTCCCTATAATGACAGTAGAAAGTCCTTCACGCAAAATTTTACCTTGTCTTGATGTTTCTAAAAGTTTCTGTATCTCAATTCGAACTGTTTTTGCTTTTTCAATTAAAACAGTATTTGTCATTTCCTCAACATCATCATATTCAGGGTAATCAATATTCACTTCAATATGAGCAAGAATCTCTAGCAAAGTTTGTCTTAAGCTATTCACTAGCTTAGATAAGCGACCTTCGACTTGGTTCATTGCAATAGCCATTGCTCGATCAGTTTTAGAGCGAATTAAGTCCATTACCGCTTCAGCCTGAGATAAGTCGATTCGGCCATTTAGAAATGCTCGTTTTGTAAATTCACCAGGCTCAGCTAATCTAGCCCCTTGCGAAAGTACTAACTCAAGTACCTTATTAACCGAAAA
Organism: Arthrobacter citreus; assembly: GCA_013200995.1. Classification (GTDB taxonomy): domain Bacteria; phylum Bacillota; class Bacilli; order Bacillales; family Bacillaceae_G; genus Gottfriedia. The sequence continues at coordinate 3,760,495 of CP053688.1, forward strand.
AATTCCACCATGACAATTTATTTCGACAACATCCTCACGTGTGAATGTCTTTGGCGCTCTTAATACCGAGACCATGACTTCCTCAAAAGTATTACCAGAACTAGGATCAACTAGATGGCCGTAATGAATTGTATGTGAGTCAACTATATTTAAATCTTTTTCTTTGAATAACTTATTTGCTATTTGAACAGCTTCGTCACCACTTAGACGAACGATGGCAATAGCACCTTCACCTTTTGGCGTCGATATTGCTGTAATTGTATCGAATTCCATAAAAAAATCACCTCGGAGCATGTTAAACGAAAGTCAACATGTTACTTCTAAATCTATAGCATAGCATAAAGAATTTTATAAATGAATGTTTTTATATTATAACCGTACGAAAGTACAAGTAAACTCATATGACTTGAAATGCAGGACATAAAAAAAAACCAATTAAGGATTATCCCCTAATTGGTTTCTTAATATCTATAACTAATTTACGATGTGGATCTTGGCCTACAGATTTTGTAGAGATATTTGGCATATCTGTCAGTATGTGATGTATTATTTTTCTTTCAAATGAAGGCATTGGCTCTAAAGAAACAGCTTTTCTTGTTTTTAAAACTGTTTGAGCAGTTTTCTTTGCAAGAATTTCAAGCGATTCCTTGCGCTTTAATCGATAGTTCTCTGCGTCAACTACAACATGAATTAACTGTTTTGAATGACGGTTTACAAATGTTTGAACTAAGAATTGAAGAGCATTTAAAGTATTACCCCTTTTTCCGATAATAAGAGCAACTTTTTCACCTTTTATTGTAAATAAGAAGGTTTGTTCTTTTTCTTGTGATTCATATAGAACATCTGCAGTCTCATCAAGACTTTTAACAATATTCGAAAGGTAGTCAAAAGCTTTTTCAACTAAAGTTTGCTTTCTTACAACTAATACTTTTGCAGGTTTAGCGCCAAATCCTAAAAAACCTTTTTTGCCGTCTTCGATCACTTTAATTTCTACTTCTTCTTCTGTTGAACTAAGTTGCTGAAGTGCTATTTGAACTGCTTGTTCGATTGTTTGACCAGTAGCAGTTACTTCTCTCACTTACTAGCCCCTCCTACATTTTTATTTTTTACGGTATTGCTACCTTTATTAACAAATAATGTTTGAAGAATCATAAATGTATTACCAACTACCCAATATAAAGCTAATGCAGATGGTAATCTAACAGCAAATATTAAAATCATGACTGGCATTACATAAAGCATAATTTTCATTTGTTGAGCTGCAGGTCCTTCCATAGAACCAGAACTCATTGAAACTTTTTGTTGAATGAAAGTTGTGATACCAGCAATAATCGGTAAAAGATAAATCGGATCCGGATGGCCTAATTGGAACCATAAGAAATCATGTGCTTTAATTGCCATTGTTCTCATAATTGCATGATAGAAGGCAATTAAGATTGGCATTTGAATGAAAATTGGTAAACAACCTGATAATGGATTCACACCATGTTGTTGATACAATTTCATTGTTTCTTCATTTAATTTTTGAACAGTTTTTTGATCCTTAGAAGAATACTTTTCTTTAAGTTTCTTCATTTCAGGCTGAATTGACTGCATTGCTTTAGTGCTTCTAATTTGTTTAATCATTAATGGTAATAAAGCTAAACGGATTAAAAGTGTTACAACGATAATCGCCATTCCATAGCTTCCACCAAAAATTTTAGACACAGCTGTGATTAACCATGATAGTGGATAAACTAAATACTCATTCCAAATCCCCGTACTTTCAGAAGTAATCGGTTGGTTTGTTTGTGAACATCCCGCTAACACGACTACTAAGAAAAGAACTGTAACTAGCATTTGGTACTTCTTAGTCTTCAAACTAGTTCCTCCTTTAAGATGTTACATTTAAATATGTAATTACTTAATTTGATTTTTATCTAATTTATTTTTTGAATCACGTATTTTAAGCGCTTCCGCCCTTTTCAACACGTGAATTAAACTCTTTTTAAACTCATTAAAAGGTAGCTCAGTACAGGGCTTTCTTGCAATAACAACATAATCCATATTTAAATGAAGATCATTACTCAATTCAGTAAGAGCTTGTCTTATATATCGCTTTATATGATTTCTCACAACAGCATTACCGAGTTTCTTACTGACAGATAATCCTATACGAAAGGAAGTTTGGTCTTCTTTTTTTACAGTATAGATTACAAATTGTCGGTTTGCAGTTGATGATCCCCCTCGAAAAACGCGACTAAAATCTGCATTCTTTTTTATTCTGTTTTTCTTGTTCATGTTCCACCGACACCTCAAATGATTCCTTCAATTATCATAACAATTTTTTTATAAAAAATGAGGCCTTTTTTACTTACAAATTGTGACATAAAAGCAAAAAAGGCCTTCTTATTAGTGAAAAAGACCACTGTTGACAGTGGCCTACGCAGATAATACTTTTCTTCCTTTTTGACGACGAGCAGCTAGAACTTTACGTCCATTTGCAGTGCTCATACGGCTACGGAAACCATGTACTTTGCTACGTTTACGTTTGTTTGGTTGAAATGTTCTTTTCATTATATGACACCTCCCTGAGGAATTACTGTAATAGACAGTCCTATAAATTATAAAGAATAACTACTAAGAATGTCAATGTAAGATGTTAAAACATGATCATTAAATATTTCCATTTTATGAAGAATAGCTGATCCATTAAGATTTCTAAATAAAAAATGAAGTTACTCATTTAAATATAGTAATCATTTTACTCCTATCTTTTCCTTCCAACGAATTTATAAACAGCTAAGCACATACTAAAAATGATGGTGTCGAAAGATTTTTTTTATCGACTTTTAAATGAATAAGAAAATTGTTTAAAAACCGCTGCTCCTTCTTTTTAAGAAATTGTTAAAGGCTCTGTGGATAAGATTTTTCTGTACTTTTTTTACCCACAACAGTTATCGACAATTTTTACACAAGTTATTTTTCTGTGGACAATTTTTTTAAACAAGTGGATTAGCATGTGGATAACATTAACTACTCATTGAAATAGCTAACGATTTTTGATATTATTAATTTGTTTTCCACTTTGGACAAGTTGTTTTTTATTATTAATTGTCCACAGATGTTAATAACTTGTGGACAGGTTTTACACTTGTACCATTTTAAAGTTATCCACATAGGTGAATACTGTCAAATAAAGTGGATTTTTGCAGCTTTTTAAAAATAAGCATATTCAATGAGATGAATAAAAATAAATAGTCGAGAAAGACGCTTGTACAAAAGTTGAACAAGCTTTGTAAGGAGGGATTTTTGTTTGGAGAATATAGGGGATCTGTGGTCAAGGGTTCTGACTGAAATAGAAAAAAAGATAAGTAAACCTAGCTTTGAAACGTGGTTAAAATCGACAAAGGCATTTTCGTTAAAAAATGATACGCTAACAATTATTGCCCCAAATGAATTCGCCCGTGATTGGCTTGAGTCAAAGTATTCATCATTAATAATGGATACTGTTTTAGAAATAACTGGAGCGGAGCTAGAAATCAAATTTATCCTTCCTCAAAATCACGTAGAAGAAATAGAGATGAATATCCCAGCGGTTAAAGCTAAAGTTAAATTTGAGGAGCCAGTAGAGTTCAACCAAAGTATGTTAAACCCTAAATATACTTTTGATACTTTCGTAATTGGTTCAGGTAACCGGTTTGCTCATGCAGCTTCACTTGCTGTTGCAGAGGCACCTGCTAAGGCCTATAATCCATTGTTTATATATGGGGGCGTAGGATTAGGAAAGACCCACTTAATGCATGCAATTGGACACTATGTGCTAGAGCATAATCCGAATGCCAAGGTAGTTTATTTATCATCAGAAAAATTTACAAATGAGTTTATTAACTCAATTCGTGACAATAAAGCGATAGAGTTCAGAAATAAGTACCGAAATGTAGACGTTCTACTTATAGATGATATTCAGTTCTTAGCTGGAAAAGAACAAACACAAGAAGAATTTTTCCATACTTTTAATACTCTTCATGAAGAAAGTAAACAAATCATTATCTCAAGTGACCGACCACCTAAAGAAATCCCTACATTAGAAGATCGACTTCGTTCGCGATTTGAATGGGGCCTTATTACGGATATTACACCTCCAGATTTAGAAACTAGGATTGCGATTTTACGCAAAAAGGCTAAAGCTGAGGGGTTAGATATTCCAAATGAGGTTATGTTATATATAGCAAATCAAATTGATACGAATATTCGTGAGTTAGAAGGAGCACTTATACGTGTAGTCGCTTATTCATCGTTAATTAATAAAGATATTAATGCTAGTGTAGCCGCTGAAGCTCTTAAGAACTTAATTACAGCGACGAAGCCTAAAACATTATCAATACACGATATTCAACGAACAGTTGGAGAATTTTATAATATTAAATTAGAGGATTTTAAAGCAAAAAAACGTACGAAATCCGTAGCATTCCCACGACAAGTTGCAATGTATCTATCAAGAGAGCTTACAGACCATTCTTTACCTAAAATAGGAGAAGAATTTGGAGGACGAGATCATACAACTGTTATTCATGCACACGAAAAAATTTCAAAATTAGTTGATACTGACTCACAACTGCAATCTCAAATTAAAGAGATTAATGAAAAATTAAATCAGTAGAGTCGTTAACTTGTGTATAACTCACTAAACCTTTTACACAGTCTATCCACATGTTGATAGACTTATTTTTCTTTACTAAAATGCAGTTATCCACAAATTCACAGGCCCTACTACTATTACTATATTATTTTATAAAATATATAAGGAGTACAAATTATGAAATTTACTGTACAAAAAGATCATCTTGTTAAAGCTGTACAAGATGTTATGAGAGCTGTTTCATCTAGAACAACAATTCCAATCTTAACTGGTATTAAATTAGTAGTTACAAACGAAGGACTAACTTTCACAGGTAGTGATTCAGATATTTCAATAGAATCGTATTTACCAACTGTATTAGATGATCAACAATTAGTTGATGTAAAAAGACCCGGAAGTATTGTATTAAATGCTCGATATTTTAGTGATATTGTAAAAAAATTACCTGCTGATTTTGTCGAATTAGAATCCGATGGTAATTATGTTACGACTATTAGAGCCGGAAAGACGGAGTTTAGTCTAAATGGTTTTGATTCAGAAGAGTATCCATTACTTCCACAAATTGAAGAACATGAAACAATTTCTATTTCTGCAGATTTATTAAAGTTTATGATTCGCCAAACAGTATTTGCAGTATCAACTTCAGAAACTAGACCAATATTAACGGGTGTTAACTGGAAGATTGAGAATGATGAGTTAACATGTATTGCAACAGATAGCCACCGACTAGCTTTAAGACAAGCTAAAATTGATGGTGGTTTAATTTCAAGTGATTTTAAAGCTAGTGTCGTAATTCCTGGTAAAAGCCTGAACGAGTTTAGCAAAATACTTGATGATAGTAGTGAAAAAGTAGAAATTGTTTTAACTGAACACCAAGCTTTATTTAAAACAAAACATATACTATTCTTTACACGCTTACTTGAAGGGAATTATCCGGATACATCAAAATTAATTCCAAGTGAGAGCAAAACTGAGCTTACTGTTATGACAAAAGAATTTTTACAAGCAATTGATCGTGCTTCATTATTAGCTAGAGAAGGTAGAAATAACGTTGTCCACTTAGAAACAGTTGGTGGTTCAACAGTTAATGTGTCTTCCTATTCACCAGAAATCGGTAAAGTTGTAGATGAAATTGTTTGTGAGGATATTAAAGGTGAAGAGCTAAAGATATCTTTTAGTGCTAAATATGTAATGGATGCATTAAAAGCAATAGAAAGTCCTGAAATTTATATTCAATTTACTGGAGCAATGAGACCATTTTTAATTCGCACCGTAAATGATTCAAGAACATTGCAATTAATTTTACCAGTTCGCACATACTAGTTAGTAAATTCTAAAGAAAGGGGCTGTCCTAATAGAATGTACTAGCAATCTCCAAGGATATAGAGAAGAACTATGTTTGGGGAGTGCAAAGTACATTTGGGTCAGCCTTTTTTGTACTTAATAGACAAAATAAGGGTTAACTGTTTTTTTTCTTACAGAAGTTTAGTACAATTAAGGAATGGATATTTGAGGGTGATAAAAATGAAAAATGAAAAAGTTAAAATAAAAACGGATTATATTACGTTAGGTCAATTTTTAAAGCTTGCAGGAGTTATTGATACAGGTGGAATGGCTAAATGGTTTTTAGCGGAGCATGAAATCTTTGTAAACAATGAGCCTGAAAACCGCAGAGGAAAGAAACTAGTTTTAAACGATACTATTTCTATTACTGGAATAGGTACGTATATTATTACTTCATAAGTTTTGGGGGAATCCCATTGTATATTAAAGATTTAGAACTAAGACAATACCGTAATTACGAAAAGCTTCAGTTGAGCTTCCAAAATAATGTGAATGTCATTATTGGAGAGAATGCACAAGGTAAAACGAATTTAATGGAGTCTATTTATGTGCTAGCTTTAACAAAGTCCCATCGAACGAGCAATGACAAAGAAATGATACGATGGGACGAAGAGTATGGTACAATAAAAGGTACGTTACAAAAGAAAAACCAACAAGTAACACTACAGCTAATCCTCTCAAAGAAAGGTAAGAAAGCAAAGCTGAACCATCTAGAACAGATGAAGTTAAGTCAATATATAGGCGTGATGAATGTCGTTATGTTCGCACCAGAAGACCTACATTTAGTAAAAGGTAGTCCACAAGTGCGTCGAAAATTTCTAGATATGGAACTAGGACAAGTTTCGCCTGTTTACCTACATGAGCTAAGTCAGTATCAACGAATCCTCCAACAGCGAAATTCACTACTACGAACATTACAAACTAGTCGTGATCGGAACTATTTAATGCTTGAAGTCCTTACATCTCAACTAGTGAAACATGCAATAAAAATAATCGAAAAGCGAATTTCGTTCATCAAATTATTACAAGATTGGGCTTCGCCTATTCATAGTCAAATTTCTAGAGAGACCGAAAAACTAGAAATTATATATAAACCAAGCATTAATGTATCAGATTTAACAGATTTGACGAAAATGGAAGATGAGTATATTAAACAATTTGAAGCTGAAAAGGAACGAGAAGTATCAAGAGGTACTACATTGCTTGGTCCTCACAGAGATGACCTAGTTTTTATGGTCAATGATAAAAACGTTCAGACCTTTGGATCACAAGGACAACAGCGGACAACAGCACTTTCTTTAAAATTGGCCGAAATTGAACTTATAAAAGAGGAAGTTGGAGAATACCCTATCCTTTTATTAGATGATGTTCTTTCAGAATTAGATGATTATCGTCAAACGCATTTATTAAATGCAATTCAAAATAAAGTGCAGACGTTTGTCACGACGACAAGTGTCGACGGGATTCAACACGAAACGATAAAGCAGGCTAATATTATAAATGTTTCACATGGAACAATTATAAGCGGTTCTCAATAAGCAATTTATGAAATTTCTACTACGCCGCCTAACAAGCATAGCTGAAATTTATTAATTCTTTTATGTAAAATAAAAAAAGTAGGTGAGTGTTCATGACAATGGATCAAAAGATGCAAGAACATAATTATGATGAAAATCAAATACAGGTTCTTGAAGGTTTAGAAGCCGTACGTAAAAGACCAGGGATGTATATCGGGTCTACGAGTGGAAAAGGATTACATCACTTAGTATGGGAAATCGTTGATAATAGTATAGATGAGGCATTGGCTGGATACTGTGATGAGATTAATGTAATTATTGAAGAAGATAATAGCATTACAGTTAAAGATAATGGTCGTGGTATCCCGGTAGGTATTCATGAAAAAATGGGTAGACCGGCATTAGAAGTAATTATGACAGTACTTCATGCTGGTGGTAAATTTGGCGGTGGCGGATACAAAGTATCTGGTGGACTACATGGTGTAGGGGCTTCAGTAGTAAATGCATTATCTACTTTACTTGAAGTTCATGTTCATCGTGAAGGAAATATTTATTACCAACAATTTGCTAAAGGTATACCAGTTGCAGATATGAGTATCGAAGGTGAAACGGATACTACAGGTACAATTACTCATTTTAAACCTGATTCAGAGATTTTTACTGAAACAATAGTCTATGACTTTGATACATTAGCAAATCGTTTAAGAGAGTTAGCATTCCTTAATAGGGGTATTCGCTTAACAATAGAAGATCGTAGAGAAAATAAGCAAAAGAAAGAGTTTCACTATGAAGGTGGAATTAAATCTTATGTTGAACACTTAAATCGTTCAAAAGAAGTAATTCATGACGAGCCAATTTTTGTGATTGGTGAAAAAGATGGAATTAGTGTAGAAATTGCACTTCAATATAACGAGAGCTATACAAGTAATATATACTCATTCACAAATAATATTAATACACATGAAGGTGGAACTCATGAAGTTGGGTTCAAAACAGCATTGACTCGTGTTATTAATGATTATGGACGTAAGAATGGGTTAATTAAGGATCAAGATAGTAACTTATCTGGAGAGGATGTGCGTGAAGGATTAACTGCTATCGTTTCTATTAAACATCCAGATCCTCAATTTGAAGGACAAACAAAAACTAAACTAGGTAATAGTGAAGTTCGTACGATTACAGAGCAAGTTTTTGGAGAGAAACTTGAAAAGTTTTTATTAGAAAATCCAACTGAAGCTAAAAAAATCGTTGAAAAAGGTTTAATGGCAGCTAGAGCGCGTGTTGCTGCTAAAAAGGCTCGTGAATTAACAAGAAGAAAAAGTGCTTTAGAAGTATCAAGTTTGCCTGGGAAATTAGCAGATTGTTCTTCAAAAGATTCTTCAATTAGCGAAATTTACATCGTTGAGGGTGACTCAGCGGGTGGAAGTGCTAAACAAGGACGAGATCGTCACTTCCAAGCAATACTTCCTTTACGTGGAAAAATCATTAACGTAGAAAAAGCGCGACTTGATAAAATTTTATCAAACAATGAGGTTCGTTCAATGATTACTGCCTTTGGTACTGGAATTGGTGATGACTTTGATATTGAGAAAGCTCGATATCATAAAATTATATTAATGACAGATGCCGATGTAGATGGTGCTCACATTCGTACGTTATTGTTGACGTTCCTATATCGTTATATGCGTCAAATCATAGAAAGTGGTTATATTTATATAGCTCAACCACCTTTATATAAGATTCAACAAGGTAAAAAAATACAGTATGCTTACAATGATCGACAAATGGAAGAAATTATGTCGACCATTAATGCTGTACCAAAACCAGTTATTCAACGATATAAAGGTCTAGGTGAAATGAATCCTGAACAGTTATGGGAAACTACAATGAATCCTGAAACTAGAACATTATTACAAGTTAACCTTCAAGATGCTATTGAAGCGGATGAAACGTTTGAAACGTTAATGGGTGAAAAGGTAGAACCAAGACGTAACTTTATCCAAGATAATGCTAAGTACGTAAAGAATTTAGATATTTAATAGTTAATGTTAAGGAGCTTATATGCTCCTTTCAGTGTATAGATGTAGTCTGAACAGATACAAATTTAGACTAATAGAAAATGTTTGTTCTTTTTTGTGTGAAATTTGTCGAGATATTGGATTTTTTATTGAATCTTGGTCAAGTAAAACACCGGAGAAGTTAAGCGTTTGTCAAAGTCTGATAGGAGCTTTTTAGCTCCCTTTCTTACATGATACGAAAACTAAAGGGAGGTGCCGATGTTGAGCGAAAATCAACAAATCAAAGAAATTAATATTAGTCATGAAATGCGTAATTCCTTCCTAGATTATGCAATGAGTGTAATTGTTTCTCGAGCGTTACCAGATGTACGAGACGGCTTAAAGCCTGTACATAGAAGAATTTTATATGCAATGAATGATTTAGGAATGACAGCTGATAAAGCTTATAAGAAGTCAGCGCGTATCGTTGGTGAAGTAATTGGTAAGTACCATCCGCATGGTGACTCTGCTGTATATGAAACAATGGTGCGTATGGCTCAAGACTTTAACTTTAGATATATGTTAGTAGATGGCCATGGGAATTTTGGATCTGTCGATGGGGACGCTGCAGCGGCAATGCGTTATACAGAGGCTAGGATGTCTAAAATATCGATGGAATTAATTCGCGATATTAATAAAAATACGATTGATTTTCAAGATAACTATGATGGTTCTGAAAGAGAGCCAATCGTTCTTCCTGCAAGATTTCCTAACTTGTTAATAAATGGAGCAACAGGTATTGCGGTAGGGATGGCTACAAATATTCCTCCACATCAATTAGGCGAGGTAATTGATGGTGTGCTTGCACTAAGTAAAGATCCTGAGATTACTACACAAGAGTTAATGGAGTTTGTCCAAGGACCCGATTTCCCTACTTCGGGTATGATTCTAGGGAAAAGCGGTATTCGTAAAGCTTATGAAACTGGTAAAGGCTCTATCATTATTAGAGCTAAAGTTGAAATTGAAGAAAAAGCAAATGGAAGACAAACGATTATTGTTACTGAGTTACCATATCAAGTAAACAAAGCTAAGCTTGTTGAACGAATTGCTGAACTAGTTCGAGATAAAAAAATTGAAGGCATAACTGATTTGCGTGATGAGTCTGACAGAACTGGTATGCGTGTTGTCATTGAGGTAAGAAGAGACGCGAACGCAAATGTACTTTTAAATAATCTTTATAAACAAACCGCGCTTCAAACAAGCTTTGGTATCAATTTATTAGCACTTGTAAATGGTGAACCAAAAGTGCTATCTCTAAAGAGTTGCTTGAAACACTATTTGGACCACCAAATTGTTGTTATTAAACGCAGAACAAAGTTTGAATTGGAAAAGGCGGAAGCACGTGCACATATATTAGAAGGTTTAAAAGTTGCCCTTGATCATTTAGATGCTGTAATTAGCTTAATTAGAGCTTCTCAAACGGCAGAAATTGCAAAAAATGGGTTAATGGAAACTTTCAATTTATCTGAAAAGCAAGCTCAAGCAATTTTAGATATGAGATTACAACGTCTAACTGGGTTAGAGCGTGAAAAAATTGAAGAAGAATACCAAGAGTTAATCAAGTTAATCGCAGAACTAAGAGCAATTCTTGCAGACGAGGAACGAGTACTTGAAATCATTCGTGAAGAGTTAACTGCGTTAAAAGAGCAATATAATGATAAACGAAGAACAGCGATTGTTCCTGGTGGAGTTGAAATCATTGAAGATGAAGATTTAATACCAGTTGAGAATATCATTGTAAGTTTAACTCATAATGGATATATTAAACGCCTTCCAGTCTCTACTTATCGATCTCAAAGAAGAGGTGGACGTGGTATTCAGGGAATGGGCACTAATAATGATGACTTCTTAGAACACTTACTGACACCTTCAACTCATGATACAATTTTATTCTTTACGAATAAGGGGAAAGTATACCGATCAAAAGGTTATGAGATTCCGGAGTTTAGCCGTACAGCTAAAGGACTACCTATCGTAAACTTACTTGAAATTGATAGAGGTGAAAGTATTAACGCTATTATTCCAGTAAGTGAATTTTTAGAGAATTGGTACCTATTCTTTACGACGAAACAAGGAATAGCGAAACGTGTACCTTTATCTGCATTTGCAAATATCCGAACGAATGGATTAATTGCAATTAATTTAAAAGAGGATGATGACGTAATTTCAGTACGTTTAACAGACGGAACGAAAGATATTGTTGTCGGTACCTCAAAAGGTATGATGATCCGTTTTAATGAAGATGATGTTAGATCAATGGGAAGAACAGCAACAGGTGTTAAAGCTATTACACTTTCTGAAGATGACTATGTTGTAGGAATGGAAGTAGTGGAGGAGCACTTAGATATTCTTGTTGTTACGGAACTTGGTTATGGTAAGCGAACTGCACAGGAAGAATACCGTATTCAAAGTCGTGGTGGTAAAGGATTAAAAACACTGAATGTTACAGAGAAAAACGGTAAAATGATTTCATTAAAATGTGTAAGTGACGAAGAGGATTTAATGTTAATTACTGAATCCGGTGTTATTATTCGTATGCCAATTGAACAAATCTCACGTCTTGGCCGTGTTACTCAAGGTGTTAAATTAATTAGACTAGACCAAGAAGGTCATGTTGCTACGGTTGCAATTGCAGCAAAAGAAGAGGAAATTGAGGCAGAAGATGAAAATGATGATGAATTTCCGACTCTAGAAGATGATGATATAACTGAAACAACTGAAGAATAGTTTTTAAATAATGCTAAAGAGAGAACATATTTGTTCTCTCTTTTTTTCTATGTGAGGATACTAATGTTTCTTTTAATTGAAGATAGTAGGGTTTTATTTAAGGTTTGTCAGTTTTGCTCATTTAATCTTTATGGGGAGTATTAACTCCTTAGTTCTATTAAATTTAAAGGTAGGAAAATAAGAATATTAAGTAAGGTTTTTGCTTAAATAAAATTAGTTTAATTTTTTTTGAAAATATATTATAAAAACTATTGACCGAGTCTAATGGATTTGTTATTATATAGAAGTCGCCAAGAGACATCGCGACAAAATGAACTTTGAAAACTAAACAAAACATGAAGTAAACGTCAATTATTAGTTTTTTGAGCAATACAAGATTTAAACTTAACTTTTATGGAGAGTTTGATCCTGGCTCAGGACGAACGCTGGCGGCGTGCCTAATACATGCAAGTCGAGCGGATTAATGGGAGCTTGCTCCCGTTAATTAGCGGCGGACGGGTGAGTAACACGTGGGCAACCTACCTGTAAGACTGGGATAACTTCGGGAAACCGGAGCTAATACCGGATGACACTGAGGAACTCCTGTTCCTTAGTTGAAAGATGGCTTCGGCTATCACTTACAGATGGGCCCGCGGCGCATTAGCTAGTTGGTGAGGTAACGGCTCACCAAGGCGACGATGCGTAGCCGACCTGAGAGGGTGATCGGCCACACTGGGACTGAGACACGGCCCAGACTCCTACGGGAGGCAGCAGTAGGGAATCTTCCGCAATGGACGAAAGTCTGACGGAGCAACGCCGCGTGAGCGATGAAGGCCTTCGGGTCGTAAAGCTCTGTTGTTAGGGAAGAACAAGTGCTAGTTAAATAAGCTGGCACCTTGACGGTACCTAACCAGAAAGCCACGGCTAACTACGTGCCAGCAGCCGCGGTAATACGTAGGTGGCAAGCGTTGTCCGGAATTATTGGGCGTAAAGCGCGCGCAGGCGGTTTCTTAAGTCTGATGTGAAAGCCCCCGGCTCAACCGGGGAGGGTCATTGGAAACTGGGAAACTTGAGTGCAGAAGAGGAAAGTGGAATTCCAAGTGTAGCGGTGAAATGCGTAGAGATTTGGAGGAACACCAGTGGCGAAGGCGACTTTCTGGTCTGTAACTGACGCTGAGGCGCGAAAGCGTGGGGAGCAAACAGGATTAGATACCCTGGTAGTCCACGCTGTAAACGATGAGTGCTAAGTGTTAGAGGGTTTCCGCCCTTTAGTGCTGAAGTTAACGCATTAAGCACTCCGCCTGGGGAGTACGGTCGCAAGACTGAAACTCAAAGGAATTGACGGGGGCCCGCACAAGTGGTGGAGCATGTGGTTTAATTCGAAGCAACGCGAAGAACCTTACCAGGTCTTGACATCCTCTGACAACCCTAGAGATAGGGCGTTCCCTTCGGGGACAGAGTGACAGGTGGTGCATGGTTGTCGTCAGCTCGTGTCGTGAGATGTTGGGTTAAGTCCCGCAACGAGCGCAACCCTTGATCTTAGTTGCCAGCATTTAGTTGGGCACTCTAAGGTGACTGCCGGTGACAAACCGGAGGAAGGTGGGGATGACGTCAAATCATCATGCCCCTTATGACCTGGGCTACACACGTGCTACAATGGATAGTACAAAGGGTTGCAAGACCGCGAGGTGGAGCTAATCCCATAAAACTATTCTCAGTTCGGATTGTAGGCTGCAACTCGCCTACATGAAGCCGGAATCACTAGTAATCGCGGATCAGCATGCCGCGGTGAATACGTTCCCGGGCCTTGTACACACCGCCCGTCACACCACGAGAGTTTGTAACACCCGAAGTCGGTGGGGTAACCTTTTAGGGGCCAGCCGCCTAAGGTGGGACAGATGATTGGGGTGAAGTCGTAACAAGGTAGCCGTATCGGAAGGTGCGGCTGGATCACCTCCTTTCTATGGAGACATCATGAACCGTTGGTTCATGTATGAAAATGTTTCTTCATTGTTTTGTTTAGTTTTGAGAGTTCACTCTCAACTTTGTACCTTGAAAACTAGATAATGTCATTCATTAAACTGCGTAAGTTTAATATAATTAGTTTTAAAATTAGTTAAGTTAGAAAGGGCGCACGGTGGATGCCTTGGCACTAGGAGTCGATGAAGGACGGGACTAACACCGATATGCTTCGGGGAGCTGTAAGTAAGCTTTGATCCGGAGATTTCCGAATGGGGAAACCCACTACTCGTAATGGAGTAGTATCTTTACCTGAATACATAGGGTACTGAGGACAGACCCAGGGAACTGAAACATCTAAGTACCTGGAGGAATAGAAAGCAAAATGCGATTTCCTGAGTAGCGGCGAGCGAAACGGAAGATAGCCCAAACCAAGAGGCTTGCCTCTTGGGGTTGTAGGACACTCTATACGGAGTTACAAAGGAACGGGGTAAATGAAGCGACCTGGAAAGGTCCGTCAAAGAAGGTAAAAACCCTGTAATTGAAATCTCGTTCCCTCTTGAGTGGATCCTGAGTACGGCGGAACACGTGAAATTCCGTCGGAATCTGGGAGGACCATCTCCCAAGGCTAAATACTACCTAGTGACCGATAGTGAACCAGTACCGTGAGGGAAAGGTGAAAAGCACCCCGGAAGGGGAGTGAAAGAGAACCTGAAACCGTGTGCTTACAAATAGTCAGAGCTCGTTAACGAGTGATGGCGTGCCTTTTGTAGAATGAACCGGCGAGTTACGATCCCGTGCAAGGTTAAGTTGAAGAGACGGAGCCGCAGCGAAAGCGAGTCTGAATAGGGCGATATAGTACGTGGTCGTAGACCCGAAACCGAGTGATCTACCCATGTCCAGGATGAAGTTCAGGTAACACTGAATGGAGGTCCGAACCCACGCACGTTGAAAAGTGCGGGGATGAGGTGTGGGTAGCGGAGAAATTCCAATCGAACTCGGAGATAGCTGGTTCTCCCCGAAATAGCTTTAGGGCTAGCCTTATGTGTTAGAGTCTTGGAGGTAGAGCACTGATTGGACTAGGGGCCCCCAACGGGTTACCGAATTCAGTCAAACTCCGAATGCCAATGACTTATCCATAGGAGTCAGACTACGAGTGATAAGATCCGTGGTCAAGAGGGAAACAGCCCAGACCGCCAGCTAAGGTCCCAAAGTATACGTTAAGTGGAAAAGGATGTGGAGTTGCTTAGACAACCAGGATGTTGGCTTAGAAGCAGCCACCATTTAAAGAGTGCGTAATAGCTCACTGGTCGAGTGACTCTGCGCCGAAAATGTAACGGGGCTAAACGTATCACCGAAGCTGCGGATTGATACCGTATGGTATCAGTGGTAGGGGAGCGTTCTAAGGGTGTTGAAGCTAGATCGTAAGGACTGGTGGAGCGCTTAGAAGTGAGAATGCCGGTATGAGTAGCGAAAGACGGGTGAGAATCCCGTCCACCGTATGCCTAAGGTTTCCTGGGGAAGGCTCGTCCTCCCAGGGTTAGTCAGGACCTAAGCCGAGGCCGAAAGGCGTAGGCGATGGACAACAGGTTGATATTCCTGTACCACCTCATTTCCGTTTGAGCGATGGAGGGACGCAGAAAGATAGGGTAAGCGCGCTGCTGGATATGCGCGTCCAAGCAATTAGGCTGATGTGTAGGCAAATCCGCACATCATAAGGCTGAGTTGTGATGGCGAGGGAAATATAGTACCGAAGTTCCTGATTCTACGCTGCCAAGAAAAGCTTCTAGCGAGGAAATAGGTGCCTGTACCGCAAACCGACACAGGTAGGCGAGGAGAGAATCCTAAGGTGAGCGAGAGAACTATGGTTAAGGAACTCGGCAAAATGACCCCGTAACTTCGGGAGAAGGGGTGCTCTTTTGGGTGTATGCCCGGGAGAGCCGCAGTGAAAAGGCCCAAGCGACTGTTTAGCAAAAACACAGGTCTCTGCGAAGCCGCAAGGCGAAGTATAGGGGCTGACGCCTGCCCGGTGCTGGAAGGTTAAGAGGAGGGGTTATCCCTTACGGGAGAAGCTCTGAATTGAAGCCCCAGTAAACGGCGGCCGTAACTATAACGGTCCTAAGGTAGCGAAATTCCTTGTCGGGTAAGTTCCGACCCGCACGAAAGGCGTAACGATTTGGGCACTGTCTCAACCATAGACTCGGTGAAATTATAGTACCTGTGAAGATGCAGGTTACCCGCGACAGGACGGAAAGACCCCGTGGAGCTTTACTGCAGCTTGATATTGAATTTTGGTACAGCTTGTACAGGATAGGTAGGAGCCTGTGAAGCCGGAGCGCTAGCTTCGGTGGAGGCGTCGGTGGGATACTACCCTGGCTGTATTGAAATTCTAACCTAGAGCCGTTATCCGGCTCGGAGACAGTGTCAGGTGGGCAGTTTGACTGGGGCGGTCGCCTCCTAAAGAGTAACGGAGGCGCCCAAAGGTTCCCTCAGAATGGTTGGAAATCATTCGAAGAGTGTAAAGGCATAAGGGAGCTTGACTGCGAGACCTACAAGTCGAGCAGGGACGAAAGTCGGGCTTAGTGATCCGGTGGTTCCGCATGGAAGGGCCATCGCTCAACGGATAAAAGCTACCCCGGGGATAACAGGCTTATCTCCCCCAAGAGTCCACATCGACGGGGAGGTTTGGCACCTCGATGTCGGCTCATCGCATCCTGGGGCTGTAGTCGGTCCCAAGGGTTGGGCTGTTCGCCCATTAAAGCGGTACGCGAGCTGGGTTCAGAACGTCGTGAGACAGTTCGGTCCCTATCCGTCGTGGGCGCAGGAAATTTGAGAGGAGCTGTCCTTAGTACGAGAGGACCGGGATGGACACACCGCTGGTGTACCAGTTGTTCTGCCAAGAGCATGGCTGGGTAGCTATGTGTGGAAGGGATAAGTGCTGAAAGCATCTAAGCATGAAGCCCCCCTCAAGATGAGATTTCCCATAGCGTTAAGCTAGTAAGACCCCTGAGAGACGATCAGGTTGATAGGTCAGAGGTGGAAGCATGGTGACATGTGGAGCTGACTGATACTAATCGGTCGAGGACTTAACTAACAAGTTTGATAATGACATTATCTAGTTTTGAGGGTACGAAGTACAACTCTATAAATCAGGTGATTATGGCAAAGAGGTCACACCCGTTCCCATACCGAACACGGCAGTTAAGCTCTTTTGCGTCGATGGTAGTTGGGGGTTTCCCCCTGTGAGAGTAGAACGTCGCCTGGTTAAAAAAAACATCAGCTATTAGGCTGATGTTTTTTTGCGTTATAAAAGTTAATATGTTAAATGCCAACTTGATCAGTAAAATAATTTTATAGTTCATTCTTTATTCATATTTTAGTTGTAAATTTTAAAAGTAAAGTAGATAAACAATAGCTAAAGTAAGGAGTAATGAAATGAGAGACGAAAAAAAAATAAATAAAAAAAGTGATTGGAGAAACTTTATCTCTCTAATAAAAAACGCAAACCCTCCAAAATGGATGTTTGGGATAGGGGTTTCACTAAGTGTAGTGACTACTTTGGTAGGATTACTATTGCCCCTCCTAACAAAAAAGTTTGTAGATGGCTTTTCAATATCATCATTAAGTGCAGGGCAAATAGCAATTTTTGCAGCGGTCCTAATAATACAAGCAGTATCATCTGCAGCTTCTATCTATTTACTTAGTAGAGTGGGAAATACAGTTGTTGCAAATGTAAGACAACGATTATGGAAAAAGATGGTTGTGCTCCCAATTTCATATTTCGATGAGACACAGACTGGTGAAAACGTTAGTCGAGTTACGAATGATACCGCAATATTAAAAGGGCTAATTACACAGCATATTACCAATTTTTTAACAGGTATTATATCAATTATCGGATCTTTTACACTTTTACTAATACTAGATTGGAGAATGACCTTAGTAACATTCAGTATTATACCTGTTATTACGTTGATTTTTATTCCAATCGGAAAACAGATGTCAAAGCTATCAAAGGCAACTCAAGATGAGACAGCAAAATTCACATCATTAATTAGCCAAGTTTTTTCTGAAATTAGACTAGTAAAAGTTTCAAATGCGGAATCTGTCGAAATTACAAAAGGCAATAAGGGGATTAGTAACTTATTATCTTTTGGAATTAAGGAAGGTAAGTTTCAATCGTTAATAGGACCTATTGTTTCCTTTGTTTTAATGTTGATTCTAGTAGTCATAATTGGATACGGCGGGGTTAGAGTTTCTTCTGGAGCAATTACTGCAGGAGCATTAGTAGCGTATATACTATATTTATTCCAAATAATCTTCCCGGTAACGCAAATTACACAATTCTTTACTGAGCTTCAAAAAACGAAGGGAGCTACAGAAAGAATGATTAATATATTGGAACATGAAGAAGAAGATTATGATTCTGGAAATGAAGAAATTAATATGAACTTACCAATAACTATTAATAAACTGCACTTTGCATATAAAGAAGAGGAGATGTTATCAAATCTTAACTTTACGATTACTTCAGGTAAAGTCACAGCAATTGTAGGACCAAGTGGTAGTGGAAAAACAACACTTTTCTCACTTATTGAAAGATTTTATTCTCCTAAAACCGGCGAAATAAAAGTTGGTAAGCATTCAATAGATCGCTATAACTTAGAAAGTTGGAGAAAGCAAATAGGATATGTAGCACAAGAAAGTCCATTAATTGTAGGAACTATTAGGGATAACATATGTTATGGGATTAAAAGAGAAGTATCCGATAAAGAATTGGCCTATGTGTCAGCAATGGCTTATGTAGATCAATTTGTTAATGATTTACCTAAAGGGTTTGATACCGAAGTTGGAGAAAGAGGTATAAAACTGTCGGGAGGACAAAGACAGCGAATAGGAATTGCTCGTGCCTTATTAAGAAATCCTAAGTTATTAATGTTAGATGAGGCAACTTCGAATTTGGATAGTAGATCCGAGTTAGTAGTACAAAATGCGCTTTCTAATTTAATGCAAGGTAGAACGACTTTAGTTATTGCCCATCGTTTATCGACAGTTATAGATGCCGATCAAATTGTCTTTTTAGATAAAGGAAAAATAACGGGCATTGGAACACATGAAGAATTATATAATACCCATCTTATGTATAGAGAGTTTGCTGATCAACAATTAAGAGTAAATAGTGTTGTATAACTACATTCAAGGAAGGTGCTTTTATGACTAGTATTTTAATTGTAGACGATGATCCACATATTCGAAAATTATTGAACGTACTGTTACGGAATGAAGGCTTCACTGTTTTTGAAGCTACAAACGGTATTGAAGCAATTACTGTTTTTGAAGATAATAAAATTGATATGTTAATTATAGACTTAATGATGCCAAAGATGGATGGATTTGAGCTTTGTCGTGAAATTAGAAACGAGGCCGATCTTCCTATTATTATGCTAACTGCAAAAGGTGAGACTGAACAAAAAGTTAAAGGATTTAAACTAGGAACCGATGACTATATTGTAAAACCATTTGAACCAGTTGAATTAGTTGTAAGAGTAAAGGCCTTATTAAGGAGATCGAAAATTTCTTCATCAAAAATCGTACAAATAGGTAATTTAACGATTGATCATGGCAATTATAAAGTTCTTATTGGAAATCAGGGAATTAATATGCCTTTGAAGGAACTAGAGCTTTTATTTACTTTAGCAAGTTCATTAGGAAGGACTTATTCAAGAGAACAATTAATTGAAAATATTTGGGGATTCGATTACGCAGGAGATGAAAGAACAGTAGATGTTCATATTAAACGTCTAAGAGAAAGATTTCCCGAGAAAGAATTTGGTTTTAAAATATCCACTGTATGGGGATTAGGGTATCGAATGGAGTTAGTAAAATGAAGATACTTAAAAAAATTAGAGATATTATAGGGGCTATATTATTACTAACGACTGCCATAACAGTTGGTAGCATTATAACGCACTATTTAACCGGATATTTTTTTGAGCACTACAAAACTAATCTTTCTGAAATAACAATACAAATTATAAATACATTTGTAACCTTTCTATTATTAATGTTAGCGGGAGGAACGTTTGGTAGAGTTTTCCATCACCCGAAACAAATGAGAATGGTAAAGGAAATTATGCAAGCAATTAGAAGCATTTCCAGAGGAGAGTTTAATGTATCGGTGGATTTTGAGAAAGTTAGAAATGCTTTCGGAGGAGAAATCGGTCAAATAATAGATGGCTTTAATAATATGGCATTGAACTTAAACCAAATGGAAAATATGAGGCAAGAGTTTATTTCAAATGTTTCGCATGAGATTCAATCACCTTTAACATCTATTAAAGGATTTGCGAAAGTACTACAAAATGAAGAATTGCCTTTAGAGGAACGAAAACAATATTTGAATATTATTGAATTTGAAAGCACACGATTATCAAAGCTTAGTGATAATCTCTTAAAGTTAACCTCATTAGAATCACAGAACCAGCCTATAGAGAAGAATCGTTTTTCATTAAATAGTCAACTTATGTACTCGTTGTTAAGCTGCGAACCACAAATAGTAGAAAAAAACATTAATATGCATGTTAATCTCAGTAAAATCGATGTGATTGGTGATGAGGCCCTTTTAAATCAAGTTTGGATGAACCTAATTACTAATAGTATAAAGTTTACACCTAATGATGGTGATATCTTTATTAATGCAAAACAAGAAAATGATAAGGTAATTATAAAAGTGCAAGATACTGGAATCGGTATATCTGATGAAGAGCAAATGCATATTTTTGAAAGATTTTATAAAGCTGATAAATCAAGAGACCGGACAACAGTTGGAAATGGGTTGGGTTTATCAATCGTAAAAAAAATAGTTGAGATGCATAATGGGATAGTTTATGTAGAAAGTGAACTAGGGCAAGGATCATTGTTTATTGTAGAACTACCTACAGCAGTGGAATAAGGTTGACCTATCATTATAGTAAATGGGTATTTTTGTAGAATTACTCTTTTACTATAATGAATAAGATTCTCATTTTTTGTTAAAAAGTTATTGCAAACAGAATAAAATAGTGGTATATTATTAAACGTTGTCACATTAATTCAAAATATGTGGCAAGAAAATAATAATAAAATAATTATTGACTATAAATGATTATGTGTGTTATTATTATATAAGTCGCTAAGAGATACAGCGACAAAGTGAACTTTGAAAACTAAACAAAACATGAAGTAAACGTCAATTATTAGTTTTTTGAGCAATACAAGATTTAAACTTAACTTTTATGGAGAGTTTGATCCTGGCTCAGGACGAACGCTGGCGGCGTGCCTAATACATGCAAGTCGAGCGGATTAATGGGAGTTTGCTCCCGTTAATTAGCGGCGGACGGGTGAGTAACACGTGGGCAACCTACCTGTAAGACTGGGATAACTTCGGGAAACCGGAGCTAATACCGGATGACACTGAGGAACTCCTGTTCCTTAGTTGAAAGATGGCTTCGGCTATCACTTACAGATGGGCCCGCGGCGCATTAGCTAGTTGGTGAGGTAACGGCTCACCAAGGCGACGATGCGTAGCCGACCTGAGAGGGTGATCGGCCACACTGGGACTGAGACACGGCCCAGACTCCTACGGGAGGCAGCAGTAGGGAATCTTCCGCAATGGACGAAAGTCTGACGGAGCAACGCCGCGTGAGCGATGAAGGCCTTCGGGTCGTAAAGCTCTGTTGTTAGGGAAGAACAAGTGCTAGTTAAATAAGCTGGCACCTTGACGGTACCTAACCAGAAAGCCACGGCTAACTACGTGCCAGCAGCCGCGGTAATACGTAGGTGGCAAGCGTTGTCCGGAATTATTGGGCGTAAAGCGCGCGCAGGCGGTTTCTTAAGTCTGATGTGAAAGCCCCCGGCTCAACCGGGGAGGGTCATTGGAAACTGGGAAACTTGAGTGCAGAAGAGGAAAGTGGAATTCCAAGTGTAGCGGTGAAATGCGTAGAGATTTGGAGGAACACCAGTGGCGAAGGCGACTTTCTGGTCTGTAACTGACGCTGAGGCGCGAAAGCGTGGGGAGCAAACAGGATTAGATACCCTGGTAGTCCACGCTGTAAACGATGAGTGCTAAGTGTTAGAGGGTTTCCGCCCTTTAGTGCTGAAGTTAACGCATTAAGCACTCCGCCTGGGGAGTACGGTCGCAAGACTGAAACTCAAAGGAATTGACGGGGGCCCGCACAAGTGGTGGAGCATGTGGTTTAATTCGAAGCAACGCGAAGAACCTTACCAGGTCTTGACATCCTCTGACAACCCTAGAGATAGGGCGTTCCCTTCGGGGACAGAGTGACAGGTGGTGCATGGTTGTCGTCAGCTCGTGTCGTGAGATGTTGGGTTAAGTCCCGCAACGAGCGCAACCCTTGATCTTAGTTGCCAGCATTTAGTTGGGCACTCTAAGGTGACTGCCGGTGACAAACCGGAGGAAGGTGGGGATGACGTCAAATCATCATGCCCCTTATGACCTGGGCTACACACGTGCTACAATGGATAGTACAAAGGGTTGCAAGACCGCGAGGTGGAGCTAATCCCATAAAACTATTCTCAGTTCGGATTGTAGGCTGCAACTCGCCTACATGAAGCCGGAATCACTAGTAATCGCGGATCAGCATGCCGCGGTGAATACGTTCCCGGGCCTTGTACACACCGCCCGTCACACCACGAGAGTTTGTAACACCCGAAGTCGGTGGGGTAACCTTTTAGGGGCCAGCCGCCTAAGGTGGGACAGATGATTGGGGTGAAGTCGTAACAAGGTAGCCGTATCGGAAGGTGCGGCTGGATCACCTCCTTTCTATGGAGACATCATGAACCGTTGGTTCATGTATGAAAATGTTTCTTCATTGTTTTGTTTAGTTTTGAGAGTTCACTCTCAACTTTGTACCTTGAAAACTAGATAATGTCATTCATTAAACTGCGTAAGTTTAATTCAATTAGTTTTAAAATTAGTTAAGTTAGAAAGGGCGCACGGTGGATGCCTTGGCACTAGGAGTCGATGAAGGACGGGACTAACACCGATATGCTTCGGGGAGCTGTAAGTAAGCTTTGATCCGGAGATTTCCGAATGGGGAAACCCACTACTCGTAATGGAGTAGTATCTTTACCTGAATACATAGGGTACTGAGGACAGACCCAGGGAACTGAAACATCTAAGTACCTGGAGGAATAGAAAGCAAAATGCGATTTCCTGAGTAGCGGCGAGCGAAACGGAAGATAGCCCAAACCAAGAGGCTTGCCTCTTGGGGTTGTAGGACACTCTATGCGGAGTTACAAAGGAACGGGGTAAATGAAGCGACCTGGAAAGGTCCGTCAAAGAAGGTAAAAACCCTGTAGTTGAAATCTCGTTCCCTCTTGAGTGGATCCTGAGTACGGCGGAACACGTGAAATTCCGTCGGAATCTGGGAGGACCATCTCCCAAGGCTAAATACTACCTAGTGACCGATAGTGAACCAGTACCGTGAGGGAAAGGTGAAAAGCACCCCGGAAGGGGAGTGAAAGAGAACCTGAAACCGTGTGCTTACAAATAGTCAGAGCTCGTTAACGAGTGATGGCGTGCCTTTTGTAGAATGAACCGGCGAGTTACGATCCCGTGCAAGGTTAAGTTGAAGAGACGGAGCCGCAGCGAAAGCGAGTCTGAATAGGGCGATATAGTACGTGGTCGTAGACCCGAAACCGAGTGATCTACCCATGTCCAGGATGAAGTTCAGGTAACACTGAATGGAGGTCCGAACCCACGCACGTTGAAAAGTGCGGGGATGAGGTGTGGGTAGCGGAGAAATTCCAATCGAACTCGGAGATAGCTGGTTCTCCCCGAAATAGCTTTAGGGCTAGCCTTATGTGTTAGAGTCTTGGAGGTAGAGCACTGATTGGACTAGGGGCCCCCAACGGGTTACCGAATTCAGTCAAACTCCGAATGCCAATGACTTATCCATAGGAGTCAGACTACGAGTGATAAGATCCGTGGTCAAGAGGGAAACAGCCCAGACCGCCAGCTAAGGTCCCAAAGTATACGTTAAGTGGAAAAGGATGTGGAGTTGCTTAGACAACCAGGATGTTGGCTTAGAAGCAGCCACCATTTAAAGAGTGCGTAATAGCTCACTGGTCGAGTGACTCTGCGCCGAAAATGTAACGGGGCTAAACGTATCACCGAAGCTGCGGATTGATACCGTATGGTATCAGTGGTAGGGGAGCGTTCTAAGGGCGTTGAAGCTAGATCGTAAGGACTGGTGGAGCGCTTAGAAGTGAGAATGCCGGTATGAGTAGCGAAAGACGGGTGAGAATCCCGTCCACCGTATGCCTAAGGTTTCCTGGGGAAGGCTCGTCCTCCCAGGGTTAGTCAGGACCTAAGCCGAGGCCGAAAGGCGTAGGCGATGGACAACAGGTTGATATTCCTGTACCACCTCATTTCCGTTTGAGCGATGGAGGGACGCAGAAAGATAGGGTAAGCGCGCTGCTGGATATGCGCGTCCAAGCAATTAGGCTGATGTGTAGGCAAATCCGCACATCATAAGGCTGAGTTGTGATGGCGAGGGAAATATAGTACCGAAGTTCCTGATTCTACGCTGCCAAGAAAAGCTTCTAGCGAGGAAATAGGTGCCTGTACCGCAAACCGACACAGGTAGGCGAGGAGAGAATCCTAAGGTGAGCGAGAGAACTATGGTTAAGGAACTCGGCAAAATGACCCCGTAACTTCGGGAGAAGGGGTGCTCTTTTGGGTGTATGCCCGGGAGAGCCGCAGTGAAAAGGCCCAAGCGACTGTTTAGCAAAAACACAGGTCTCTGCGAAGCCGCAAGGCGAAGTATAGGGGCTGACGCCTGCCCGGTGCTGGAAGGTTAAGAGGAGGGGTTATCCCTTACGGGAGAAGCTCTGAATTGAAGCCCCAGTAAACGGCGGCCGTAACTATAACGGTCCTAAGGTAGCGAAATTCCTTGTCGGGTAAGTTCCGACCCGCACGAAAGGCGTAACGATTTGGGCACTGTCTCAACCATAGACTCGGTGAAATTATAGTACCTGTGAAGATGCAGGTTACCCGCGACAGGACGGAAAGACCCCGTGGAGCTTTACTGCAGCTTGATATTGAATTTTGGTACAGCTTGTACAGGATAGGTAGGAGCCTGTGAAGCCGGAGCGCTAGCTTCGGTGGAGGCGTCGGTGGGATACTACCCTGGCTGTATTGAAATTCTAACCTAGAGCCGTTATCCGGCTCGGAGACAGTGTCAGGTGGGCAGTTTGACTGGGGCGGTCGCCTCCTAAAGAGTAACGGAGGCGCCCAAAGGTTCCCTCAGAATGGTTGGAAATCATTCGAAGAGTGTAAAGGCATAAGGGAGCTTGACTGCGAGACCTACAAGTCGAGCAGGGACGAAAGTCGGGCTTAGTGATCCGGTGGTTCCGCATGGAAGGGCCATCGCTCAACGGATAAAAGCTACCCCGGGGATAACAGGCTTATCTCCCCCAAGAGTCCACATCGACGGGGAGGTTTGGCACCTCGATGTCGGCTCATCGCATCCTGGGGCTGTAGTCGGTCCCAAGGGTTGGGCTGTTCGCCCATTAAAGCGGTACGCGAGCTGGGTTCAGAACGTCGTGAGACAGTTCGGTCCCTATCCGTCGTGGGCGCAGGAAATTTGAGAGGAGCTGTCCTTAGTACGAGAGGACCGGGATGGACACACCGCTGGTGTACCAGTTGTTCTGCCAAGAGCATGGCTGGGTAGCTATGTGTGGAAGGGATAAGTGCTGAAAGCATCTAAGCATGAAGCCCCCCTCAAGATGAGATTTCCCATAGCGTTAAGCTAGTAAGACCCCTGAGAGACGATCAGGTTGATAGGTCAGAGGTGGAAGCATGGTGACATGTGGAGCTGACTGATACTAATCGGTCGAGGACTTAACTAACAAGTTTGATAATGACATTATCTAGTTTTGAGGGTACGAAGTACAACTCTATAAATCAGGTGATTATGGCAAAGAGGTCACACCCGTTCCCATACCGAACACGGCAGTTAAGCTCTTTTGCGTCGATGGTAGTTGGGGGTTTCCCCCTGCGAGAGTAGAACGTCGCCTGGTTAAACAAAAACATCAGCTATTAGGCTGATGTTTTTTTGCTTATGTAGTTAAAAATTGATGGATTAAGTAAGGAATTTTTTGCTCAGTGGTAGCTAAAAATTGGTGTATTAAAGGATAATCATCAGTAGAATATGTTTGTAAAAGCTCGCACCACCAATCAGTTTCATAGCGGCAGATCATACTTAAATTATAAAGAAGTAAATAATGGTAAAGAATTTCAGGTAATAATAAAAGCGCTTCCTTTTGAGATTTTAAGAAATAACTTTGGTTTAGTATATTAAAATAAAATGGTGCTTTGTTTAATATTTTATCAGTAAAATTTGATTTAATTTTAATTTGCTTTTGATTCTGTTCAACAATTACAATATCTAATGAAGCTTGTTTAGATTTTAAAAATGAAATAAAACGCTCTGAAGTAAAATGATACGATGATAAAATTTGCTCTGGTATAGTGATTTCGTCATGTTCCACTGTAATTGGCAGAAATAAATTACCCTTTTTAGTGATTTTGAGGATTTTGGCTAATTCTGGTATAGATTGTAAAAGCTGCAGCATCGTAAATTTTTCGCTTTCCAAATTGTTTATATTAAATAAAACCTTTGAAGCATGAGTGAACAGTCCATTTTTTTGAATCTTAACTTCGTCATCAATAAAAGAATACCCTAACTTTTTTATTTTTCTTGAAGTTACACCGTGAGCTAAAATTGCGGTCGTACTTGGATATTCTGGATCTACTGTTAGTACACAAGCCTTTAATAGTTGTACAAGCCCATAAAATAACAAGGTAGGTTTTACATTAATTTGAGAGTTTTGAGCTGCATGAAAATAGCTTTTCCCATGCTCAATATAATACAAAAAAGGGTATGCATTATGAAAAGCTTTAGTTTTTTGATCTTTGAAATTAGTTCGTTCATATTTTGCCTGAAGATAGTTTTTCGAATATTGTACTGAGCTAAAGTAACATAGCTCGTCCCATACATTACTATACGAATATAACATAAGAGAGGAACTCCTTATTAACTGAATATTTAAACATAATTTGACTTCCTTGACAGTGTTTTATCCTATTGTTAATCTACTAATAATATTTATACGTGTATTAGGGGGGCTTTTTTATGTGGGAATCAAAATTCGTAAAAGAAGGACTTACTTTTGATGATGTTTTATTAGTTCCAGCCAAATCTGAAGTACTTCCAAATCAAGTTGATGTAAGTGTAAGATTAACGGAAAAAATTCAATTAAATATTCCATTAATCAGTGCAGGAATGGATACAGTTACAGAAGCAGAAATGGCTATTGCGATGGCTAGACAGGGTGGACTTGGTATCATTCACAAAAATATGTCTATCGAAGAACAAGCTGAGCAAGTAGATAAAGTAAAGCGTTCTGAAAGTGGCGTAATTGATGATCCATTTTTCTTAACACCATCTCATAAAGTAGCAGACGCTGAATATTTAATGGGTAAATACCGTATTTCAGGTGTACCTATCGTAGATGATACAGAAAATAGAAAGTTAGTCGGTATATTAACAAATCGTGATTTACGTTTTATTCAAGATTACTCAATTGTTATTTCAGACGTTATGACAAAAGAAAATCTAGTGACAGCTCCTGTTGGGACAACACTTGCAGAAGCAGAACAAATTCTTCAAAAACATAAAATTGAAAAGTTACCCCTAGTTAATGAAGATGGCACATTAAAAGGCCTAATCACAATTAAGGACATTGAGAAAGTAATTGAGTTTCCAAACTCAGCAAAAGATCAACAAGGTCGCTTACTTGTAGGTGCAGCAGTAGGAGTTACAAAAGATGCTCTTCAACGAGTTGAGTTTTTAGTAAAAGCTAATGTTGATGTGATTGTAATTGATACAGCTCATGGTCATTCTAAGGGTGTTATTGAGAAAGTAAAAGAGATTAGAAGCAAGTTCCCAGAATTAGCAATAATCGCTGGAAATGTAGCAACTGGTGAAGCTACTAAGGAACTTATTGAAGCCGGTGCAGATATTGTAAAAGTTGGTATTGGACCAGGTTCAATCTGTACTACTCGTGTTGTAGCTGGAGTAGGTGTTCCTCAACTAACTGCAGTTTATGATTGTGCTTCTGTTGCTAGAGAATACGGAGTACCTATAATCGCAGATGGCGGTATTAAGTATTCTGGAGATATCGTAAAAGCTCTTGCAGCTGGTGGACATGTGGTTATGTTAGGAAGTATGTTTGCCGGTGTACAAGAAAGTCCTGGTGAGACAGAAATCTACCAAGGAAGACAATTTAAAGTATACCGTGGTATGGGTTCTGTAGGCGCAATGGAAAGAGGAAGTAAAGATCGTTATTTCCAAGAAGGTAATAAAAAACTAGTTCCTGAAGGTATTGAAGGTCGAGTTCCTTATAAAGGACCGTTAGCGGATACTGTACACCAATTAATCGGAGGAATAAGATCTGGTATGGGTTACTGTGGTACAGCTACATTAAAAGACTTAAGGGATAATGCACAGTTTATTCGTATGTCTGGTGCTGGATTACGCGAAAGTCATCCACATGATGTTCAAATAACAAAAGAAGCACCCAATTACTCATTATAATAATTAAAGCAATGAAACTTAGGGCAATTACAAGAAATTGTAGTTGCCTATTTTTTGGGAAATAATTGTGTTAAAATGAACAAGTTAAATTAAAGGTTGGAGGTAAGACAGTGTTTGGAAAGAATATACTAACGAAACTAATAGTAATAGCTTTAGCGATAACTATAATCATTCCTATGAATTTAAAGCCTGCTGCTGCTGCTGAAGATGTTTTAGGCGTTCAAGCTAAGGCTGCGATTTTAGTCGATGCAAATTCAGGGAAAATATTATATGAAAAAAATTCAAATGCTCCACTACCGATTGCAAGTATGTCAAAAATGATGACTGAATATCTGGTTAATGAAGCGATTAAAAATGGCAAAATTTCGTGGGATGAGAAAGTAACAGTTTCTGAATATGCCCATAAAATCTCTCAAAATACAGGGTTATCAAACGTGCCTCTTGAATTGGGCGGTAAGTATACAGTACGTGAACTATACGAAGCAGCTGCTATTTACTCTGCAAATGGTGCGACAATTGCACTAGCAGAAAAAATTGGTGGATCTGAGAAAAACTTCGTACAATTAATGAACGATAAAGCAAAACAACTAGACTTAGGAGACGTTAAATTCGTTAATGCTACTGGTTTAGTAAATAAAGACTTACAAGGTATGCAACCAGAAGGAACTTCTCTAACTGATGAAAATATTATGTCAGCGAACGGTGTAGCAAAATTAGCTTATAATCTAATTAAAACTTATCCAGAAGTACTTCAAACATCTTCAATTCCAAAGAAAACATTCCAAGAAGGTGGAAAGTATCCAGTAAAAATGGATAACTGGAACTGGATGTTACCAGGATTAGTATTCGCTTATCCAGGTATGGATGGATTAAAAACGGGTTCTACAGATTCAGCTGGCTTCTGTTTCGCTGGAACTGCAAAAAGAAATGGTCAACGTTATATTACTGTTGTAATGGGAGCTAATTCATATAACTCTCGGTTTAGTGAAACTGCTAAATTAATGGATTATGGGTTCGGTAACTTTGATAAGACTACAATTGTTTCAAAAGGACAAACTGTAAAAGGTAATAAAACTGTTAAAGTAACTAAAGGTAAAGATAAAGAAGTAAAAGTAGTAGCAAAAGATGATATTACTTTAGCTATAAAACGTGGTGAAGCTAAAAACTACAAAGCCACTATCCAATTATCAGGTAAGGCAATCGATAAAAATGGAAATATTATTGCTCCAATTAAAAAAGGAACAAAGGTTGGAGAAATCGTAATTAAATCTTCAAAAGGTGATGACCTAGGTTATATCACTTCAAAAAATCAGTCATTTGATTTAGTAGCAGATAAGAGTGTTGATAAAGCTAACTGGTTTGTTCTATCCTTTAGAGGAATTGGATCATTTTTCGGTAATTTATGGGATAGTATCGTAGGCGGTATTGGTGGTTTATTTAAATAATTTTTATATTAATATATCAGTAATTGTTAAGTTGTCATTTTTTCAGTAAAATAAAGGTAAGGTAACTTTAACTAGGGGTAAAGAAATACTAAAATGTTACCAAGTAAGCTTTAATAATGGAGGGGCAAAACAATGAATTTAACAGGAACAGAACGTGTAAAACGCGGCATGGCAGAAATGCAAAAAGGCGGCGTAATTATGGATGTAGTAAATGCTGAACAAGCTAAAATAGCGGAAGCTGCTGGTGCAGTAGCAGTAATGGCATTAGAAAAAGTACCATCTGATATTCGTGCAGCTGGTGGAGTAGCTCGTATGGCTGATACAAGTATTACTGAGGAAATTCTTAACGCAGTTAGTATTCCTGTAATGGCTAAAGCTCGTATTGGACATATCGTTGAAGCACGCGTTTTAGAAGCTATGGGAGTAGATTACATCGATGAGAGTGAAGTATTATCTCCTGCAGATGATATCTTCCACATTAACAAATCAGATTACACTGTTCCATTCGTTTGTGGTTGCCGTAACTTAGGTGAAGCACTTCGTCGTATTGGTGAAGGTGCGTCTATGTTACGTACTAAAGGTGAGCCTGGTACTGGAAACATTGTAGAAGCAGTACGTCACTTACGCCAAATTAATGGTGAAATCCGTAAAGTAGTTGGTTTATCTCGTGATGAATTAATGGTTGAAGCTAAAAACCTTGGCGCTCCATTCGAATTATTACTTCAAATTAAAGAACTTGGTCGTTTACCTGTTGTTAACTTTGCAGCTGGTGGAGTAGCAACACCTGCAGACGCAGCTTTAATGATGGAATTAGGAGCTGACGGAGTATTCGTAGGTTCTGGTATCTTTAAATCTGAAAACCCTGAGAAATTTGCTCGTGCGATTGTACAAGCTACTACTCACTATCAAGATTATGAATTAATCGCTAATCTTTCTAAAAACTTAGGACCTGCTATGAAAGGTATCGACATGAGACAACTTGCTGCTGCTGATCGTATGCAAGATCGTAGCATTTAAGTTGGTGAAATTATGAAAATAGGTGTATTAGCGTTACAAGGTGCAGTTCAAGAACATATAAATGCAATTAAAGCATGTGGTGCTGAAGCTGTTATCGTGAAACGTGTAGAACATTTAGATGGACTTGATGGTATTGTATTACCTGGTGGAGAAAGTACTGCGATGCGTAGATTACTTGACCATATAGGATTATTACAACCCTTAAAAGAGAAAATCGAAAATGGTTTACCGGCATTCGGTACATGTGCGGGCATGATCTTACTTTCGAAAGAGATTGCAAATGATGACACGGTACATCTAGGTGTTATGGATATGGTAGCTGAACGTAATGCTTTCGGTAGACAAGTGGATAGCTTTGAAGTAAACATCCCAATTAAAGGTGTATGTGAAGATTATCCAGCTGTATTTATCAGAGCACCATTTATACGCTCCATATCAGGTGATGCAGAGGTTATTGCAGAGCATGATGGTAATATTGTAGCAGTTAGACAAAATCACATGTTGGCAGCATCTTTCCATCCAGAATTAACAAATGATTACCGTTTTATGAGTTACTTTGCAGATATGGTTAAGGAAAAAAATGCAAATTTAAGTATGTAACTATTGAAAAAAGTAAAAGCTTATAGTAAATTATAATATAATTTAAATTGTCTAAAGCGATGAAAGAAAATAGTAACAAGTTCTAAATTTTTAGAGAGTCGGTGGCTGGTGTAAACCGATAATGAAGACTTGTGAATCCATTCTTGAGCGAGTTACGGAATGCTTTATAGCTAGTAAGTAACTCCGGTACTATAGTCCGTTAACTATACTAAGGTGGAAGGATTATTTATTAATTCTTCAATTAGGGTGGCAACGCGGGTAGCTCTCGTCCCTTTTATGGGATGAGGGTTTTTTTGTATTTTTTTTTATCCTTTAGGCAATTAAGAATAGGAGGAATTGAATATGTTAGATATTAAATTATTACGTAGCAATTTTGAAGACGTTAAAGCCAAGCTTCAGTTACGTGGTGGAGATATAAGTTATATCGAAAAATTTGAAGACTTAGATCTAAACCGTAGAGAATTACTTGTTCAGGTGGAAGGGTTAAAAAGCCGCCGTAATGAGGTAAGCCAAGAAATTAGTGTATTAAAGCGTGAGAAGAAGGACGCTGAAGCGCTAATTGTTGAAATGAGAGAAGTTGGAGATAAAATTAAAGTTCTTGATGAAGAGATTAGAACATTAGAAGAGCAATTAGATGCAATTCTATTTACGATTCCTAACTTAGTTAGTGATTCAGTGCCAGTTGGATTAACTGAAGACGATAATGTTGAAATTCGTAGAATAGGTGAAGTTCGTAAATTTGAATTCGAGCCAAAGGCACACTGGGATTTAGGTGTTGATCTAGATATTTTAGATTTCGAACGTGGAGCTAAAGTTACTGGTAGCCGATTTACTTTTTATAAAGGCTTAGGAGCTAGACTTGAACGTGCTCTTATCAGTTTCATGTTAGACCTTCATATCGAAGAACATGGTTATACAGAAATGTTACCACCTCAACTAGTAAATCGTGCAAGTATGATTGGTACAGGACAGCTTCCTAAATTTGAAGAAGATGCATTCCGTGTCGAGAAAGAAGACTTCTTCTTAGTACCAACAGCAGAAGTGCCTGTTACAAACTATCACCGTGATGAAATACTTGATGCTGCGCAACTGCCAATTGCCTATACTGCATACAGTGCTTGCTTCCGCTCTGAAGCAGGTTCAGCGGGACGAGACACACGAGGCTTAATTCGTCAGCACCAGTTTAATAAAGTTGAACTAGTTCGTTTCGTAAAACCTGAAGATTCTTATATTGAGTTAGAAAAATTAACATCTCAAGCTGAAAAAGTTCTTCAACTATTGGGATTACCTTATCGTGTAATTACTTTATGTGCTGGGGATATCGGATTTTCTTCTGCAAAAACTTATGACATTGAAGTTTGGTTACCAAGCTATGATGCATACAAAGAAATTTCTTCTTGCAGTAACTTTGAGGCATTCCAAGCAAGACGAGCTAATATTCGTTTCCGACGTGATCCAAAAGGAAAACCGGAATTTGTTCATACATTAAACGGATCTGGACTGGCGATTGGACGTACGGTTTCTGCTATCTTAGAAAACTACCAACAAGAAGACGGTTCAATCATTATTCCTGAAGTTCTTCGTCCATATATGGGCGGAAAAGAAGTTATTAAATAATTGAAAAAGCAGATGGTATGAAGGAACCTCACTCATCTGCTTTTTTTTATTTAGACAGTTTTAAAGTCTATTTCATAATTAGGTGTAGTCCATAATTCCATCTATTTTTTAATTGCGGTTATTAATATAACTACTTCTAAAATCAACATTATAATTCATATCTTTCTCCTTAAATAGTTCATATGAATTTAAATAGAAGTACAAAACATCTGCATATTACTTCTGCTCATTAGAGTGCATACGCCATATCAATAGAGGCCATATTATAATATGAAAGATGTTTTAAGTTTTTTTAAAAATTTTTACAAGAATGCTTGACCATACATTTTCCATATGTTATTATAAATCTTGTCAATACGGAGTAATACCCAAGTCTGGCTGAAGGGATCGGTCTTGAAAACCGACAGGGGTGTAACAGCCCGCGGGGGTTCGAATCCCTCTTACTCCTCCATTTTTTAAAATTAACAGAGTGCATATATATTGGAGATTGTCAGCTCGTTACATTTATTGTAACGAGTTTTTCGTTTATTTACTTTGAAATTTAATCGAGAGAATCAAAAAAAGCTGCGAATTAATTAATTCGCAGCTTTTATTTTTATAGAATGGTCTTTCAAATTAGACTTGAAGTCTAAACAAAGCCATTCGTTATGATCTAGATTTCATATATTTTTGTGAATGACTTAGTACATTACCAATCTTCTTAATGATCTCTTCTACTGAAGATTCATTTTTAATTAAATCATACTCGCTAATACTTAAACGAAGTACAGGGCAAGCGTTAAAGTTATTAATCCAATTTTCATAACGTGAATTCATTTCTTTCCAATATTCGATTGGAGTTTGTTGCTCCATTGGACGTCCGCGCTCTTTAATTCTCTCTACCACTTCATCAAAAGTTCCTTCTAAATAAATTAATAAATCAGGAGCTGGGAAGTATGGTGACATAACCATCGCATCAAATAGACTAGTATATGTTTCGTAATCTACTTCGCTCATTGTTCCTTTTTCGTAATGCATCTTTGCAAAGATTCCAGTATCTTCGTAGATTGAACGATCTTGAATAAATCCACCACCGTATTCAAACATTCTTTTTTGTTCCTTGAATCTCTCTGCTAAGAAGTATATTTGTAAATGGAAGCTCCAACGAGCAAAATCTTGGTAAAACTTATCTAAGTAGGGGTTTGTGTCTACCTTTTCAAATGAGGTACGAAAGTTTAAGGCATCTGCAAGTGCATTTGTCATTGTAGATTTTCCTACACCTACTGTTCCGGCAATTGTAATAACTGCATCATTTCGTATTCCGTATTTTTCACGCAAATTCATATACTTCTTAGCTCCTTTTGTAAGGTGTTTTCTAACGATTCAAGTATCATCGTCAAATCTCTTGGATTATTAACGAAGTCTATTTGATCACCATCAAATTTTAGTACGGGAATCTCAGGATGATTAGCTTGAAATTCTTTTATGTGTATTTCATAATCCTCTATTAACTGAATTAAGTATTTGTCTTCGATTAATTGCTCAAATTCTCTACCTCGAAGTTCAATGCGCTTTTGCAGTGTCTCAAGACTGGCAGTTAAGTAAATAACGACATTTGGTTTTGGCATATCTTCAGTTAATATTTGATAAATTTTTAAATATTTTTCATGCTGCTGGTCTTTTAATGTTCTGCTAGCAAAAATTAAATTTTTAAGGATGTGGTAGTCTGCAACAACTGGAATCGATTTTTTAAGAAAAATTCGGTCTATATCTTCTAATTGCTTAAATCGATTACAAAGGAAAAACATTTCTGTTTGGAAACTCCACTCTTCAATGTCCGTATAAAACTTACCCAAAAAAGGATTTTCATCTACAATTTCTTTTAATAGTTCATAATGAAAATGCTCAGAGATCGCTTTGGATAGAGATGTTTTTCCGACACCTATAGGCCCTTCTACAGTTATAAAAGGTACATGTATCATCTCTTGTCCTCCTTACTAGTCAAATTCCGTATCATACTCAAAAAACATACAGAAACTATTTTAACATACTGAAGTCAGAGCGAATACCATTTTAAAAAATTTCCAATTAGCTACAATTTATTGTCCTTTAGATGGTCCAGGACTCCTTCTATTTCCTGCGAAAGAATAATTGTGGCATTTAAAATATCTTTCATCATGTAAATAGTAACAGATTCATCGTAATCAGTAACTGAGGAAATTGCATCTTGAGGTATAATTAAGTTATAATTCCGCATAAATGCGTCGTTTGCCGTAAAAAGTACACAACGATTACCAGCAACCCCTACAATAACTAAATGAGTGACTTTTAATTCATTTAGTAAATCTTCAAGTTTTGTTAAATAAAAGCCTGAATAGTTTGGTTTGAAGATGAAGTAATCTTCGTCACTTGGTGTTATATGACTTATTAGGTCGTAACTTAAAGGATTTATACAATACTTAATAAGCTTTTCAGGAGTAGGATTTTCGACTTTGTAATAGTCATTAACATATACAATAGGAAGTTTTTTATTTTTAAAAAGTTCTCTTAAGTAATTGATTTTTGGGATCATATGTAACGATTTTTCTAAAAGGATACTTCCATGTTTAAAAGTAAATGAGTTGATTAAATCGACAATTAATAGTGCAGGTAGTTGTTTGTTTTTTTGATTTGAAGAATTCAATCGACTTCACTCCAATCTATAATTAGTTTATCTACTCGCATAAAGAATATTTGTTACATAGAGAAATAAAGAGGTGTAAAGTTTGAATAAAGATGAGTTTTATATGAAGTTAGCTATAGATGAGGCGTCAAAAGCAGAGCAATTAGGTGAAGTACCTATTGGAGCAGTATTGGTTCATAATGATCAGGTTATTGCAAGAGGATATAATTTACGTGAAACGAAACAAACCGCTTTAGGTCATGCAGAAATAAGCGCAATTGAGGAAGCGTGTAAAGTAATTGAATCTTGGAGATTAGAGGAAACGACCCTTTATGTAACGTTGGAGCCATGTCCAATGTGCGCAGGAGCTATTATTCAATCTAGAATTCCAAGAGTAGTTTATGGTGCGAGAGATCCAAAGGCAGGGTGTGGAGGATCAATTTATAATCTTTTACAAGAGGATCGATTTAATCATCGTTGTGAAGTTGTTTCAGGAATATTAGAAGAAGAATGTGGAAAATTATTAACGGATTTCTTTAGGGAACTGCGTTTGAGAAAGAAAAATTTGCCTTCCTGAGGACAAGGATTGATTTTTTATTTAGGTTCGTATATACTTTAACTACCGCTTCAAACAGCGGTTTAAATTAGGTTGTAACTTTGCCGTGCTAGGTGGGGAGGTAGCGGTGCCCTGTACTCGCAATCCGCTCTAGCGAGACTGAATTCCACTCCGAGGTGTATCTATTTTAGGGTCTGCCTTAAATAAGTGGTGTTGACGTCTGGGTCCTACGCAACGAGAACTCATGAACCTTGTCAGGTCCGGAAGGAAGCAGCAATAAGTGAGCCATCTCGTGTGCCGTAGGGGTGCCTGGGCCGAGCTAACTGTTTAAGTAACGCCTGGGGTAGTGCATCGAAGAGTGGTGCACGGCAGTAACTTTATAAAAACTCACTCAATATTTGAGTGAGTTTTTTTGTTTTCTTTAAAATATTTTCCATCAAATCATTACATAGGGTATAATAATGATGACTTTGTAAGAAGGAGGAAATCAATTGACTTATCAAGCATTATATCGTTTGTGGAGACCGCAACAATTCAAAGATGTTGTGGGGCAAGACCATATTATACGAACGTTACAAAACTCCCTTCTTCAGCAAAAAGTGTCTCATGCTTATCTGTTAACTGGTCCTCGTGGAACCGGTAAAACAAGTACGGCTAAAATTTTTGCAAAAGCTTTAAATTGTGAACACGCACCTACTAATGAACCTTGTAATGAGTGTGCTATTTGTAAAGGAATTACTGATGGATCTATTTCAGATGTAATTGAAATAGATGCTGCATCAAATAATGGTGTAGATGAAATACGTGATATTCGAGAGAAAGTAAAATATGCTCCTTCTGTAGGGAAATTTAAAGTGTACATAATAGATGAGGTCCATATGTTATCAATAGGGGCTTTCAATGCATTATTAAAAACATTAGAAGAGCCTCCGAGTCACGTTATTTTTATATTGGCTACTACTGAACCACATAAAATACCTTTGACAATTCTATCGAGATGTCAACGTTTTGATTTTCATAAGATAAGCGCTCAAACGATTTCGGAGAGACTAACTGTTGTACTGAATCATCAGCAAACAATGATTGATCCGGAAGCATTAATGATGTTATCACGTGCAGCGGAAGGCGGAATGAGGGATGCACTTAGCATTCTTGACCAAGCTATATCGTATAGCGATGAATCGATATCGTTAAATGATGTTTTAGCTGTAACTGGCACAGTGGCTCAGGAACGTTTATTATCCGTTGTTTCAGCAATAATAGATGGTAATGTTTCAGTTTGTTTGACCAATATCGAAGAGTTATTAAATCAAGGGAAAGACCCGGTTCGGTTTATTGAAGATTTAACAGTTTATTATCGAGATATTCTATTATATAGGCACTCACCAAATACTGTAGAGTTACTTGAGAGAGCAACAGTGAGTGAGCAATTTAAAGAGATTTGTGATGCATATAATGATGAGTTGGTCTATCAAATTATTGCTTCACTTAGTAAAAGTCAGCAAGAAATGAAGTGGACTAATCATCCGAGAGTTTTACTTGAAGTGGCTATTGTGCAGCTTTGTCAAAAGGCTTCTGTTAGCAGTATTGGAAAAAAACAAGATGAGCTGACGCCTTTAATTAATAAAATCAATGCCCTTGAAAAAGAAGTAAAATACTTAAAAGAAAATGGGATTACAGTTAGTGGGGCAGGTGAGCCTTCAGCTAATGCAAGACCAAAATCAACTGCTAGTCGTTCAAAAATACCTAGTAGCTTAGTACAAGGTGTATTAAGAGCGGCTTCTAAGCCAGAAAAAAATAAAGTTTTGGCTATTTGGTCTTCGCTGCAAGATCAATTAAGACAACAAAATAAAGTTTCCACTGCGACCTTAGTATCGTATGGTGAAGTTGTAGCTGCTTCTTCTGAACAATGTATTGTTGCTTTTAAATCAGAAACAATATGTGATTTAATTAATAATAATGGAGAGCAAGAACACTTAACTACAATCAACCAAACCTTATCTAGTATATTAGGTGCAGAAATGAGTATGTTAGCAATTCCCGAGGAAGATTGGAGATCGACTAGGGATTCATTTTTAAATACAACAAAACAGCAAGAAACTTCTAAATCAGAAGTTTCGCCAATTGTACAAGAAGCAATAAATCTTGTTGGTGAAGATTTGGTAATTATTAAAGAATAACTATATATTGGAGGAAATGAAAATGATGCGTGGCGGAATGGGTAATATGAATAATATGATGAAACAAATGCAGAAAATGCAAAAACAAATGGAACAAGCTCAAAATGAATTAAATGAGCGTACATTTGTTGGGACTGCTGGTGGCGGAATGGTAACTGTTACAGCTAATGGATTAAAACAAATTGTAGAAGTGAATATTAAAGAAGAAGTAGTAGATCCAGAAGATATCGAAATGCTTCAAGATTTAGTTTTAGCTGCAACTAATGATGCTCTTAAACAAATTGAAGATGCAACAGCTAAAACGATGGGGCAATTTACTAAAGGAATGAATATTCCAGGATTATTTTAGAGGATAAGACAGATGCATTATCCTGAACCGATATCCAAATTAATAGATAGTTTTATGAAATTGCCAGGGGTTGGTCCCAAAACGGCCGTTCGTCTGGCCTTTTTTATGTTAGATATGAAACAAGATGACGTATTAGATTTTGCGAAATCTATGATTGATGCAAAAAGAAAGTTATTATATTGTACCGAATGTGGCCATATTACTGACCAGGATCCTTGTTATATTTGCGGTGATCAGCATAGAGATCGCTCGACAATTTGTGTAGTTCAGGATACTAAAGATGTTATTGCCATGGAAAAGATGAGAGAATACCAAGGGTTATACCATGTACTTCATGGAGCGATTTCTCCTATGGAGGGAGTAGGACCAGAAGATATTAAGATCATGGAACTATTAAGCAGATTAAAAGATGATGTAGTTCAGGAAATTATTTTAGCTACCAACCCGAATATTGAGGGAGAAGCGACTGCTATGTATATTTCTAGGCTATTAAAATCTACGGGTATCAAAATTACTCGAATCGCACATGGTTTACCAGTAGGTGGAGACTTAGAATATGCAGATGAAGTTACACTCTCAAAAGCTTTAGAAGGTAGACGAGAAATTTAGAAATTGAATAATGGAGAGAGACCATGGGTTTTTTTCGTAAAAAAAACGGAAAGCTTCGAAAAGAATTTGATGAAAAGTTAGTAGATAAATTGCACAACTACAAAGACACTTATTTAAGTCAAGTAGAATTAATGGAAAGAAGTGTAGATCCTCCAGACGATCTATTAATCCATATTAAGATTTATCAGGCTAAATATTTCTTCTTACTAAAAGAAGCGAAGGCAAGAAATGTATTAATAACAAGAATGAAGTAGTTAAGAGAGGCTATTGTTAAACAATGGTCTCTTTTTTTTGTCATTGATTTTAGATTATGCTCATACAATTTTAGTACAAGGTGTACAAGTTATATGAGGAGGAGTTTTTTGTGAACAGTATTATTATGATATCAGTTGGTTTATTTGTTATTTTATTTTTATTCTTAGTAGGACTACCAGTTAAAGCGTTAAAAAAGATAAGCAAATATGTATTAAGAGGCATCGTGTGCGTCATGATCGTCTTTATTTTAAACTACGCATTAGCTTCTAATAATTTTCATATTCCAATTAATACAGTTACTTGTGCGTTCTTAAGTATTGTGGGTGTACCTGGTATTGTAGCTTTGAGTGTTATTGGTATTTATTTAGTTTAAAAAATATAGAAAAAAGTTTTGTAAAAAGTGTTGACCATTTTTGAAGGGGATGTTATATTTATATACGTCGCTGATGGCGATAACAAAAAAACAAAAAAACATTTGACAGATTTTGTCGATAATGTTAAACTAATTAAGTTGTTAAAAAACAACGGAATGATCTTTGAAAACTAAACAAAACATGAAGTAAACGTCAATTATTAGTTTTTTGAGCAATACAAGATTTAAACTTAACTTTTATGGAGAGTTTGATCCTGGCTCAGGACGAACGCTGGCGGCGTGCCTAATACATGCAAGTCGAGCGGATTAATGGGAGCTTGCTCCCGTTAATTAGCGGCGGACGGGTGAGTAACACGTGGGCAACCTACCTGTAAGACTGGGATAACTTCGGGAAACCGGAGCTAATACCGGATGACACTGAGGAACTCCTGTTCCTTAGTTGAAAGATGGCTTCGGCTATCACTTACAGATGGGCCCGCGGCGCATTAGCTAGTTGGTGAGGTAACGGCTCACCAAGGCGACGATGCGTAGCCGACCTGAGAGGGTGATCGGCCACACTGGGACTGAGACACGGCCCAGACTCCTACGGGAGGCAGCAGTAGGGAATCTTCCGCAATGGACGAAAGTCTGACGGAGCAACGCCGCGTGAGCGATGAAGGCCTTCGGGTCGTAAAGCTCTGTTGTTAGGGAAGAACAAGTGCTAGTTAAATAAGCTGGCACCTTGACGGTACCTAACCAGAAAGCCACGGCTAACTACGTGCCAGCAGCCGCGGTAATACGTAGGTGGCAAGCGTTGTCCGGAATTATTGGGCGTAAAGCGCGCGCAGGCGGTTTCTTAAGTCTGATGTGAAAGCCCCCGGCTCAACCGGGGAGGGTCATTGGAAACTGGGAAACTTGAGTGCAGAAGAGGAAAGTGGAATTCCAAGTGTAGCGGTGAAATGCGTAGAGATTTGGAGGAACACCAGTGGCGAAGGCGACTTTCTGGTCTGTAACTGACGCTGAGGCGCGAAAGCGTGGGGAGCAAACAGGATTAGATACCCTGGTAGTCCACGCTGTAAACGATGAGTGCTAAGTGTTAGAGGGTTTCCGCCCTTTAGTGCTGAAGTTAACGCATTAAGCACTCCGCCTGGGGAGTACGGTCGCAAGACTGAAACTCAAAGGAATTGACGGGGGCCCGCACAAGTGGTGGAGCATGTGGTTTAATTCGAAGCAACGCGAAGAACCTTACCAGGTCTTGACATCCTCTGACAACCCTAGAGATAGGGCGTTCCCTTCGGGGACAGAGTGACAGGTGGTGCATGGTTGTCGTCAGCTCGTGTCGTGAGATGTTGGGTTAAGTCCCGCAACGAGCGCAACCCTTGATCTTAGTTGCCAGCATTTAGTTGGGCACTCTAAGGTGACTGCCGGTGACAAACCGGAGGAAGGTGGGGATGACGTCAAATCATCATGCCCCTTATGACCTGGGCTACACACGTGCTACAATGGATAGTACAAAGGGTTGCAAGACCGCGAGGTGGAGCTAATCCCATAAAACTATTCTCAGTTCGGATTGTAGGCTGCAACTCGCCTACATGAAGCCGGAATCACTAGTAATCGCGGATCAGCATGCCGCGGTGAATACGTTCCCGGGCCTTGTACACACCGCCCGTCACACCACGAGAGTTTGTAACACCCGAAGTCGGTGGGGTAACCTTTTAGGGGCCAGCCGCCTAAGGTGGGACAGATGATTGGGGTGAAGTCGTAACAAGGTAGCCGTATCGGAAGGTGCGGCTGGATCACCTCCTTTCTATGGAGACATCATGAACCGATGGTTCATGTATGAAAATGTTTCTTCATTGTTTTGTTTAGTTTTGAAGGATTATCCTTCATATATAGATATGGGCCTATAGCTCAGCTGGTTAGAGCGCACGCCTGATAAGCGTGAGGTCGATGGTTCGAGTCCATTTAGGCCCACCATATCTTTTCTTTTTTTATGTCTGGGGCCTTAGCTCAGCTGGGAGAGCGCCTGCCTTGCACGCAGGAGGTCAGCGGTTCGATCCCGCTAGGCTCCACCATTTTTATTTGTACCTTGAAAACTAGATAATGTCATTCATTAAACTGCGTAAGTTTAATATAATTAGTTTTAAAATTAGTTAAGTTAGAAAGGGCGCACGGTGGATGCCTTGGCACTAGGAGTCGATGAAGGACGGGACTAACACCGATATGCTTCGGGGAGCTGTAAGTAAGCTTTGATCCGGAGATTTCCGAATGGGGAAACCCACTACTCGTAATGGAGTAGTATCTTTACCTGAATACATAGGGTACTGAGGACAGACCCAGGGAACTGAAACATCTAAGTACCTGGAGGAATAGAAAGCAAAATGCGATTTCCTGAGTAGCGGCGAGCGAAACGGAAGATAGCCCAAACCAAGAGGCTTGCCTCTTGGGGTTGTAGGACACTCTATACGGAGTTACAAAGGAACGGGGTAAATGAAGCGACCTGGAAAGGTCCGTCAAAGAAGGTAAAAACCCTGTAGTTGAAATCTCGTTCCCTCTTGAGTGGATCCTGAGTACGGCGGAACACGTGAAATTCCGTCGGAATCTGGGAGGACCATCTCCCAAGGCTAAATACTACCTAGTGACCGATAGTGAACCAGTACCGTGAGGGAAAGGTGAAAAGCACCCCGGAAGGGGAGTGAAAGAGAACCTGAAACCGTGTGCTTACAAATAGTCAGAGCTCGTTAACGAGTGATGGCGTGCCTTTTGTAGAATGAACCGGCGAGTTACGATCCCGTGCAAGGTTAAGTTGAAGAGACGGAGCCGCAGCGAAAGCGAGTCTGAATAGGGCGATATAGTACGTGGTCGTAGACCCGAAACCGAGTGATCTACCCATGTCCAGGATGAAGTTCAGGTAACACTGAATGGAGGTCCGAACCCACGCACGTTGAAAAGTGCGGGGATGAGGTGTGGGTAGCGGAGAAATTCCAATCGAACTCGGAGATAGCTGGTTCTCCCCGAAATAGCTTTAGGGCTAGCCTTATGTGTTAGAGTCTTGGAGGTAGAGCACTGATTGGACTAGGGGCCCCCAACGGGTTACCGAATTCAGTCAAACTCCGAATGCCAATGACTTATCCATAGGAGTCAGACTACGAGTGATAAGATCCGTGGTCAAGAGGGAAACAGCCCAGACCGCCAGCTAAGGTCCCAAAGTATACGTTAAGTGGAAAAGGATGTGGAGTTGCTTAGACAACCAGGATGTTGGCTTAGAAGCAGCCACCATTTAAAGAGTGCGTAATAGCTCACTGGTCGAGTGACTCTGCGCCGAAAATGTAACGGGGCTAAACGTATCACCGAAGCTGCGGATTGATACCGTATGGTATCAGTGGTAGGGGAGCGTTCTAAGGGCGTTGAAGCTAGATCGTAAGGACTGGTGGAGCGCTTAGAAGTGAGAATGCCGGTATGAGTAGCGAAAGACGGGTGAGAATCCCGTCCACCGTATGCCTAAGGTTTCCTGGGGAAGGCTCGTCCTCCCAGGGTTAGTCAGGACCTAAGCCGAGGCCGAAAGGCGTAGGCGATGGACAACAGGTTGATATTCCTGTACCACCTCATTTCCGTTTGAGCGATGGAGGGACGCAGAAAGATAGGGTAAGCGCGCTGCT
The DNA here is from genome assembly GCA_013200995.1 of Arthrobacter citreus. Lineage (GTDB taxonomy): Bacteria > Bacillota > Bacilli > Bacillales > Bacillaceae_G > Gottfriedia. The sequence continues at coordinate 3,804,642 of CP053688.1, forward strand.
GGATATGCGCGTCCAAGCAATTAGGCTGATGTGTAGGCAAATCCGCACATCATAAGGCTGAGTTGTGATGGCGAGGGAAATATAGTACCGAAGTTCCTGATTCTACGCTGCCAAGAAAAGCTTCTAGCGAGGAAATAGGTGCCTGTACCGCAAACCGACACAGGTAGGCGAGGAGAGAATCCTAAGGTGAGCGAGAGAACTATGGTTAAGGAACTCGGCAAAATGACCCCGTAACTTCGGGAGAAGGGGTGCTCTTTTGGGTGTATGCCCGGGAGAGCCGCAGTGAAAAGGCCCAAGCGACTGTTTAGCAAAAACACAGGTCTCTGCGAAGCCGCAAGGCGAAGTATAGGGGCTGACGCCTGCCCGGTGCTGGAAGGTTAAGAGGAGGGGTTATCCCTTACGGGAGAAGCTCTGAATTGAAGCCCCAGTAAACGGCGGCCGTAACTATAACGGTCCTAAGGTAGCGAAATTCCTTGTCGGGTAAGTTCCGACCCGCACGAAAGGCGTAACGATTTGGGCACTGTCTCAACCATAGACTCGGTGAAATTATAGTACCTGTGAAGATGCAGGTTACCCGCGACAGGACGGAAAGACCCCGTGGAGCTTTACTGCAGCTTGATATTGAATTTTGGTACAGCTTGTACAGGATAGGTAGGAGCCTGTGAAGCCGGAGCGCTAGCTTCGGTGGAGGCGTCGGTGGGATACTACCCTGGCTGTATTGAAATTCTAACCTAGAGCCGTTATCCGGCTCGGAGACAGTGTCAGGTGGGCAGTTTGACTGGGGCGGTCGCCTCCTAAAGAGTAACGGAGGCGCCCAAAGGTTCCCTCAGAATGGTTGGAAATCATTCGAAGAGTGTAAAGGCATAAGGGAGCTTGACTGCGAGACCTACAAGTCGAGCAGGGACGAAAGTCGGGCTTAGTGATCCGGTGGTTCCGCATGGAAGGGCCATCGCTCAACGGATAAAAGCTACCCCGGGGATAACAGGCTTATCTCCCCCAAGAGTCCACATCGACGGGGAGGTTTGGCACCTCGATGTCGGCTCATCGCATCCTGGGGCTGTAGTCGGTCCCAAGGGTTGGGCTGTTCGCCCATTAAAGCGGTACGCGAGCTGGGTTCAGAACGTCGTGAGACAGTTCGGTCCCTATCCGTCGTGGGCGCAGGAAATTTGAGAGGAGCTGTCCTTAGTACGAGAGGACCGGGATGGACACACCGCTGGTGTACCAGTTGTTCTGCCAAGAGCATGGCTGGGTAGCTATGTGTGGAAGGGATAAGTGCTGAAAGCATCTAAGCATGAAGCCCCCCTCAAGATGAGATTTCCCATAGCGTTAAGCTAGTAAGACCCCTGAGAGACGATCAGGTTGATAGGTCAGAGGTGGAAGCGTGGTGACACGTGGAGCTGACTGATACTAATCGGTCGAGGACTTAACTAACAAGTTTGATAATGACATTATCTAGTTTTGAGGGTACGAAGTACAACTCAGGTAAATCAGGTGATTATGGCAAAGAGGTCACACCCGTTCCCATACCGAACACGGCAGTTAAGCTCTTTTGCGTCGATGGTAGTTGGGGGTTTCCCCCTGTGAGAGTAGAACGTCGCCTGGTTAAATGAAAACATCAGCTATTTGGCTGATGTTTTTTTGTATGTAATCATGTATCCTTAATTTCGATAAATTGTAGAGTTTAATAGTTTTCCTTCAATAAGACTTATCAAATTCTGCTTGCCGGATACCAAAGACATAAATCAAGATGAGTAAAAGGAAAGTAAATCATATTATAATGGATATTTAAATTTGGCAGGTCACGCTACCAAGAGAACACACCATACTAAATGTATTTGAAATAGTATAAGCAAGTAAAGGAGTGGCTGATGAATTATGAATGATAACACCTTTTTTAGTTTCAGCTTTTTCAAGAGTTACTTATATACGAAAATGACTGCATTTATTTGAAATTCAAGAGTGCTCGCTAAAGGATCGCTTTTTTTTAGCTTTTCTCATTACTGTTCAGAGCAATATTTCTTCTAATAAGGCTTTACGACTCAAATGTAAGCGCGAGCGCCCAAAAATCAAGTTTTATGGACTTTGTCTATACACTGAGACTACATTTACTTGTAGTCCTTTTTTAGTGGTTTAAAGAGAAAACTGTAAAATCTAGGAAAAAATCTTTTTTTGTAAAGCACAAAATTAGAACTATTTTCATATATTACAAAAAAATAGGCACTAAATTGTATAAAAAGTTTTTAATTTGCAAAACTAAATAATAAATGAAATTGTTTAATCAATATGAAAATTTAGTCGTAACTATATTTAGAGGAGGAAATACAATGAAATCTTCAAAGTGTATAGTTTGTGAAGAGAAAAAGGAGCAAGGAATTCATATTATCGAGGCATTTGTATGTGAAGAATGTGAAAAGAAAATCGTAACAACAGAAACAGATGCACCTCTATACAAATCCTTTGTAGAGAAGTTAAGAAGTATTATTACGGTGAAAGAAGAAATTGCAAATTAAAGATTAACATAAAGATAGTAGACTAATAGTAGTTTTATAAGTTGTTGTAAGATAAAATAAAGTATAAAATGAAGGACCGATTACTGTATACAAGGACCTCTGCCATAATAAATTACTTGTTGGTCACTCTTAAGTGACTAGACTTTTTAAGTAATGGAGAGAGCTTGTAAATGTAATCGGTTTTTATATTGCTTATTTATTAAAACTTAGTAATTAAGTGCTGCGAGAAGTAGTTTGGAATCAATCGATTGTCTTTAAATGTTGGACAGCATTTTGATTATTTTTATTTAAAATTATCACTAAAATAATATACTAATATAACGATATGCAAATAACTTGTGTAATCAAAGGAAGCGTTAATCATGAATAAAATGCCATTACTAAATGCACTGAGAGAGTTTGTTAATAAAGAAACAATATCTCTACATGTACCAGGACATAAAAATGGAAAGCATACATACATAAAGGATTTAGAATTACCAAGTATATTAAGTTATGATGTGACAGAATTAAATGGACTAGATGACTTACATTATCCTTCAGAGGCGATTAGTGAGGCTCAAAACATTTTAGCCAAAGTATATAATGCAGAAGAAAGTTTCTTTTTGGTGAATGGATCAACTGTAGGTAATTTAGCCGCTATTTTAGCTTTATGTAGTGAAAATGAGGAAGTATTTGTTCAACGTAATTGTCATAAATCGATTTTTCATGGTCTATTACTTGCTGGAGCAAAGCCGATATTCTTGCCTTTAGATATTGATGAAGAGTTAGGACAACCGCTTGGGATTAACATTGAACAATCACTGGAAGTAATAAAAGACTATCCTAATGCAAAGGCAATGATTTTAACGAATCCTAACTACTATGGAATGTCTCAGTCTTTAGGAAATATAATTGAATTCGCCCATAGTATGGGAATCCCTACAATAGTTGATGAAGCCCATGGAGCACATTTTATCATTGGGGCGCCATTTCCGGAAGACGCGCTTTCTATGGGTGCGGATATCGTCATACAGTCAGCCCATAAAACCTTACCTGCAATGACAATGGGCTCATATCTACACATAAAATCAAATTTGGTTCGTAAAGAAAAGATAAAAGAAATGCTGAGAATGCTACAAAGCAGTAGCCCTTCTTATCCGATTATGGCTTCTTTAGACTACGCAAGGAACTTTGTCGAAACATTTTCTTCTAGTAAAGTGATAGATCTTAAGAAGAAAATTGAACAGTTTATTGAAGAGGTAAAAGATTTAGCTGGTTTAAACATTGTTACTACAGATCATTTAAACTATAAGCAGGATCTATTAAAATTAATCGTAAAAAGCGAAAAAGGACATACCGGTAAGCAATTACAGGATCTATTTGAAACTGAGGGGATCTATACGGAACTTTCAGATTGGGGACATGTTCTATTTATTTTACCTCTAGATGAAAAATATGATTTTAGTGGTCTGATTAGTCGTATAAAAAAAGCAACTGATGATATAGATTTTATTGAAAATAAAGTGCCTAAGCTTACCGTACCTAATTTTTCTAGTACAGTTTCTTATAGTTACTCGGGTTTAAAGAAAAAAAGAAAGATGGTAAAAGATTTGGCAGATTCTGTTGGAGATATTTCGGCAGAAAATATTGTTCCATATCCACCAGGAGTACCAATTTTATTAAAAGGTGAACTGATCACTACTAAGCATGTTGATTATATTCACGATATACATCAATATGGAATGACAATCCATAACTTAATTGAAAATAAAAATTTACAAATTGAAGTATTGATTTAGGAGGAAATAGGTTGAAATCTTTATTTATTACATTTGAGGGACCCGAGGGTGCTGGTAAAACAACAATTATTAATATGGTGTCAGAAGAACTTCGAAATAAGGGAGTAAATTTTATATCTACTCGTGAACCTGGTGGAATCCGAATAGCTGAAAGTATAAGAAATATTATTTTAAACACTGAAAATGTTGAAATGGATAAGCGTACGGAGGCATTGTTATACGCCGCAGCGAGGAGACAACATTTGGCGGAAAAGGTAATTCCGGCATTAGAAGAAGGAAAAATTGTATTATGTGACCGATTCTTAGATAGCTCACTTGCATATCAAGGAGTCGGCAGAGGGATCGGTATAGATGAAATTTATAATATAAATCAGTTTGCAATCGATGGATTAATGCCGGATTTAACAATTTATTTTGATTTAGATCCCAAAGTTGGACTGAATAGAGTTCACCAAGCGAATGAGAGAGAAGTCAATCGACTCGATTTAGAAGAGCTAGATTTTCATTTAAAGGTTCAAAGCGGATATGCTGAAATAATGAAAAGGGAACCAGGACGCTTCAAAAAAGTTGATGCATCTAACTCAATCGATCAAGTATTCAAAGACACTTTAGAAGTCATTTTAGAAAAGATTGAACAAATTTAATTATTAACAAGAGTTGATTCCATGACCAATAAATTTAATGAACTGGTATAATAGAATGAGAATAAGTTTTGTAAATTTACTGGAACTTGTATATGAACTTAATAAATTGTATTTATAAGATTATAGTTAAGTAATTTAGAACACGAAACAGTCGGAAACAAAGAAGCGTTTTTATTCAATTTATAGATATGAGAAGGTGTAAACATGAGCACATCTTGGGAGGAATTAGCCGAGCGTCAGCCAGTTGCTACAAAAATGTTAAAAAATGCTGTTATTAAGAACAGAGTGGCTCATGCTTACTTATTTGAGGGCCCAAGAGGAACTGGCAAACGAGAACTTGCATTATATTACACAAAAGTATTACTATGTGAGAATGTAAGTGACGCTACACCTTGTGGAACTTGTCGTAATTGTAAGCGTGTCGATTCCGGTAATCACCCGAATGTTTACTTAATCGAACCCGAGGAAACCTCTATAAAAAAACATCAAATTCAACAACTACAAGAGGAATTCTCTAAAACTGCTGTTGAATCGAATCGAAAAATTTATATAATAGACCACGCTGATCGAATGACTACGAATGCAGCAAATTCATTATTAAAATTTTTAGAGGAGCCTGTTTCAATTACAACCGCGTTTTTATTAACTGAGCAAGTACAACAAATTTTGCCAACAATACAATCTAGATGCCAATCAATTCATTTTAATCCACTGCCAACAAAGTATTTTGAGGAACATTTAACAAAAATAGAACTACAATCAAATTTAATCCCTTTATTAGCAAGAATCACAAACAGTGAAACTGAGGCAGTTCAAATTGTTGAAGAAGAATGGTTTGCACAAGCTAGAGATTTAGTGATAGAATTATATGAAGCATTATTAACGACGAAAAAAGATAGTCTTTTGATTATACAACAAAATGTGACTCGTCATTTCAATACGAAGGAACAGTTACAAATGGTGCTTGATATGCTTGTATTAGCCTTTAAAGATATGCTATATATATATGCTGAACAAGATCAAAACGTTGTTTTTAAAAATGAAGAATCATTAATGAGACAAGCAATAAACCGCATTTCATTAGAGAAAATAACTACTTGTTTAGAGATCATTCTTGATGCTAAAAAACGACTAACATCAAACGCAAATATGTTAATGGTTTTAGAGCAAATGACTATAGAGCTACAGGAGGGATTGTAGATTGTGTACGAAGTAGTCGGAGTACGTTTTAAAAAAGCAGGTAAAATCTATTATTTCGACCCAAATGGATTAGCAATCCCTAAAGATACATTTGTCATCGTTGAGACGGTGAGAGGGATTGAATTTGGAAAAGTAGTTGTTCCAAATAAAAAGGTCGGAGAAAATGACGTAGTCCTTCCATTAAAGAAAGTTATGCGATTAGCTGATGAGCATGATCGTATGATTGTAGAAGAGAATAAACATTCAGCTAAAGAAGCTTATGAGGTTTGTTCTAGTAAAGTTATGCAACATGAACTAGATATGAAATTAGTTGATGTCGAATATACGTTTGACCGAAATAAAGTCATCTTTTATTTTACAGCAGATGGTAGAATAGACTTTAGAGAATTAGTTAAGGATTTAGCTGCAGTATTTCGTACTCGAATTGAATTAAGACAAATAGGTGTACGAGATGAAGCAAAAATGCTTGGTGGAATAGGCCCTTGTGGTAGAATGTTGTGTTGTTCTACATTTTTAGGTGATTTTGAACCTGTATCTATAAAAATGGCTAAAGATCAAAATCTTTCCCTTAACCCAGCAAAAATTTCAGGACTTTGTGGCCGCCTAATGTGCTGCTTAAAATATGAAAATGATGAATATGAGGCTGCAAAGGAGCAACTTCCAGACTTAGAGGATATCATTGAAACAACAGAAGGACCTGGAAAGGTAGTAGGATTGAACATCCTAGAACGAGTTATTCAAGTAGAATTGATCAAAAAAGAACGCGTTGTGGAGTATACCCTGGATGATTTAATTCATGAGGGAGTTGTGTCAATACAAACCACAGATTAAGAGGTGGTAAGATTGGACAAGAAGAATATATTCTTATCTCTTTCCAATATGGAAGAACAAATTCAAGATTTATCAACACAGCTTAGTGACTTAAAACAATATATTGCTGAGCTTCTAGAAGAAAACCACTATACGAAAATTGAAAATGACCACTTACGTGAACGATTAGGTCTAGAAAAGCGTGTAGAAGAAAAAGAACAAATAAAAGATTCAAAGAAGAAAAAGGTACAAAAGGATAAGGATCTTGGTGAAGGCTACGATAACCTAGCGAGACTTTACCAAGAAGGTTTCCATATTTGTAATCTACATTATGGAAGCGTACGTCATGGTGAAGACTGTCTGTTTTGTTTATCCTTCTTTGATAAAAAGTAACGGTAGGCTATTCCCTAAGAAGCGAACGATTACCTTAATAACGGCTATTATGTGAGCTGGATTGAAAGGTAATTTGGCGTAATTCCAATGGGAATAGCTTCTTTTTATGCAATCTTAGTTAATTAAATGGCAATTAGGCAATGATAAGAGATAAATAATGCCTGAGATATATTGAAAGGAAAAAAATATGCTTAAAGGTGACGAACGTTTAGATTACTTATTAACTGATGATATGAGGATTATTCAAAGTCCTTCAGTTTTTTCATTTTCATTAGATGCGGTTCTTTTATCAAACTTTACATATGTTCCAATTCAAAAAGGCACAATTGTTGACTTGTGCTCTGGAAATGGCGTTATTCCTTTGATGCTACATCGAAGATCAAAGGCAAATATTATTGGGGTAGAAATACAAGAACGATTGTACGATATGGCTAAAAGAAGTATTGAATACAACAAGCTAGAAGAAAAAATATTAATGATCCATGACGATTTAAAAAATGCACCAGACAAAATCGGTAGAGAATTCGTGGATGTTGTTACGTGTAATCCACCATATTTTCAAGATATTCCTACATCTGAACAGAATATTAATGAGCATTATGCAATCGCGAGACATGAAATCAAAACGAATTTAGAAGAAGTAATCATTGCAAGCAAGCTGCTTTTGAAGCATGGAGGAAAATTAGCGATGGTTCATCGTCCGGGTCGAATGCTGGATATTGTTACTTTGATGCGAAAGCACGGCATTGAACCGAAGAGAATTCAATTCGTCTATCCGAAAGTAGGGAAGGAAGCAAATACACTTCTAATAGAAGGAATAAAAGGAGGCAAAGCAGACCTAAAGATTTTGCCACCGATTTATGTATATGAGGAAAATAATGAGTACACGCCAGCACTAAAGGAAATTCTATATGGAAAATAAGCATTATTTATATGTGTTAGAATGCGCTGATGCAACCTTTTATGCAGGCTATACGACTAATATTGAGCGTAGAATTAAGCAACATAATGATGGAAAAGGTGCAAAGTATACTAGAGGCAGAGTACCTGTAAAATGCATATTTTTTAAGGAGTACTCAACTAAGCGAGAAGCAATGCAAGCTGAATATGCATTTAAGCAATTATCAAGAGAAAATAAAGTACGATATATGAGAGAAGGAACGTGCAATGATAAAAAGCCAAAAGAGCTTTTTAAATGAAGAATTAGGCTGTCTTTATTTAATACCAACGCCTATTGGTAATTTAGAAGATATGACGTTTAGGGCAGTACGAATACTAAAAGAAGTAGATTATATTGCAGCGGAAGATACTCGGAACTCTAAAAAGCTCTGTAATCACTTTGAAATTTCTACACCATTAGTAAGCTATCATGAACATAACAAAGAAAAAGCAGGATTAAAAATCATCGAAGATCTAAAACAAGGGTTGAAAGTTGGGTTAGTTAGTGACGCAGGTATGCCATGTATTAACGATCCAGGCTATGAGCTTGTACAGCTTTGTTTAGATGCAGGAATATCCGTTATACCTTTACCAGGTGCAAATGCTGCTTTAACTTCCTTAATTTCATCTGGACTCCCTACAGATTCATTTTTATATATAGGATTCTTATCGCGTCAAAAAAGAGATAAGAAAAAACAACTTGAACCGCTTAAAGGTCAACGAAGTACAGTCATTCTATATGAGTCACCACATCGGTTAAAAGAAACATTACAAGTCATTCTCGAAATACTAGGTGACAGAAAAATTGTACTTTGCAGAGAACTTACAAAGAAATTTGAAGAATTTTTGCGTGGAACCGTTAGTGATGCAATTGAGTGGTCAACTAATGAAGAAGTACGTGGAGAGTTTGTTGTTATTTTAGAAGGTGCCTCCGAGGAAGACGTGAAAAATAGTGAGGACTGTTGGTGGGAAGAACTGACTATAAACCAACATGTTGATTGGTACATAAATGAGAAAAAGGAAAAAAGTAAAGATGCAATAAAACTTGTGGCAAAAGATCGCTCATTAAATAAAAGAGATGTTTATGCAGAATATCACGAAATTTAATAAATATAAAGTTAGGCTGCCGTATTTAAATGTGAAATTCTCTAATCATGGTTTTAATTAATTGATTAGCTAAAGAATGCAATTTAAACGGGCAGCCTATTTTGTTTAATTATGATCAGCTATAAATTGTTCAATTTCGAATTTTAAGAGCTCTGCTCCTTTTTTACTTAATACAATTTTGCCATCAGCAACCTCAAGATTATTTTTAGATATTTCTCCAGTCATCATACAAGTCATATTAGGCTCATATTTTTTTAGGATAATTCGATCATCTTGAACAAATATTTCAAGTGTGTCTCTTTCAGTGATGTTTAATGTTCTTCTAAGTTCAATTGGGATTACTACGCGACCAAGCTCGTCTACCTTACGGACAATTCCTGTAGATTTCATCATTAATCCTCCTATTAATTGTTTATAAAAATTAAATGATTAGATTGTTTTGGAACTACTCTAACTAAATGGGCTAATAAACGAGAAAATATATGTATATTTAAGAGAAATAATAGAAATAGATGTTACTATTGTGTAAAATTTAACTTGTAAAATAAGTGTGAAGTTGTAATAGTAGATGGAATATGCAGATAACTCATTTTTCATTTTATAATGAAATGCAAAATCATGCGAATAATTTAGTGTCAATATTTAGAAATTTTTGAAGGAGGAGTATTGGTAAATGAGTAATAAAACTTTTTATATTACAACCCCAATTTATTATCCGAGCGGAAAACTACATATAGGTCATGCGTATACAACTGTTGCTGGGGATGCAATGGCTAGATATAAAAGACTTCAAGGCTTCGATGTTTTTTATTTAACGGGTACAGATGAACATGGTCAAAAAATTCAACGTAAAGCTGAGGAGTTAAATGTATCGCCTCAAGAATACTTGGATAATATTGTTGTTGGTATTAAAGACCTTTGGACCAAATTAGATATCTCATACGACGATTTTATTCGTACAACAGAAAACAGACATAAAGAAGTTGTTGAAAAGATTTTCAAACAATTACTTGATCAAGGTGATATTTATTTGGACGAGTACGAAGGATGGTATTCAGTTCCAGATGAGACATTCTATACTGAGACACAGATAGTTGATCCTATTCATAATGAAGAAGGAAAAATTGTTGGTGGAAAGAGTCCTGATAGTGGCCATCCAGTAGAGTTAGTTAAGGAAGAGTCATACTTCTTTAAAATGAGTAAATATGCCGACCGATTATTGAAGTATTATGAAGAGAACCCAGAATTTATTCAACCTGAATCAAGAAAAAACGAAATGATCAATAATTTCATTAAACCAGGTTTAGAGGATCTAGCTGTTTCTCGTACTTCATTTGACTGGGGTGTAAAAGTACCTGGTAATGCTAAACATGTTATTTATGTTTGGATTGATGCGTTATCTAACTATATTACAGCACTAGGATATGGATCAGACCAAGAAGAAAACTATAAAAAGTATTGGCCAGCGAATGTACACTTAGTTGGTAAAGAGATTGTTCGTTTCCATACGATTTATTGGCCAATTATGCTAATGGCATTAGATTTACCATTACCTAAAAAGGTATTTGCTCATGGATGGTTATTAATGAAAGACGGTAAGATGAGTAAGTCAAAAGGGAATGTTGTAGACCCAGTAGTACTAATCGACCGATATGGCTTAGATGCGTTAAGATATTACTTATTACGCGAAGTTCCTTTTGGATCAGATGGAATATTTACGCCGGAAGGTTTCGTTGACAGAATTAATTTTGACTTAGCAAATGATTTAGGTAACTTATTAAATAGAACAATTGCAATGATTGAAAAGTATTTTAATGGAAAGATTCCTTCAGTAAATGGAACAGTTACGGACTTTGATGAGAGTCTTCAACAAATGGCGAAGAGCACAAAAGAATCTGTGGAAGCTGCAATGGATAACATGGAATTCTCAGTTGCATTAACAAATATTTGGCAGTTTGTTAGCCGTACGAATAAATATATTGATGAGACGCAACCATGGGTGCTAGCAAAGGATGAAAGCCGTGTACAAGAGCTAGCTTCTGTAATGGCGCATTTAGCTGAATCTTTACGTCATGTTGGAATTTTATTAAAACCTTTCTTAACTCAAACACCAACAAAAATATTCACTCAGTTAGGACTAACTGAAGAAGGAATATTATCATGGGATAGACTAAATGAGTTTGGAGCAATTAGTGGAGGAACAAAAGTCCAAAAGGGTGACCCAATTTTCCCTCGTTTAGAGACAGAAGTTGAAGTTGCATATATTAAAGAGCAAATGCAAGGTACTGTAAAACCTGTGGAAGAAGAGAAAGTTGAAGAAGAAGCTATTCCAGAAATCACAATTGATGAATTTTTCAAAGTTCAACTAAAGGTTGCTGAAGTAAAAGAAGCTGGTTCAGTAAAAGGGGCAAAAAAACTTCTTAAACTTCAATTAGATTTAGGAAATGAATCAAGACAAGTTGTTTCAGGTATAGCTGAACACTATAAACCAGAAGACTTAATTGGTAAAAAAGTGATTTGTGTAACGAATTTAAAACCTGTAAAGCTAAGAGGCGAACTTTCTGAAGGAATGATTCTTGCGGGAAGTATTGAAGGTAAACTATCACTTGCAACAATTGACCAATCATTACCGAACGGTACGATTATTAAATAATGTTACTAAGAAAAGTACTTCGTGTAAAAACTAGCATGAAGTACTTTTCTTTTTTTGTTTTATTTTACTGAAATAATTGTTGGATGATGCTGAAAATTGTAAAAATATCATAGAAATCACAAATATGATAATATTTTGTTGAATTATGGCAGGTATTAACAAGACATTGTTAAAAAATGTCATTATATGAAGAAAATATTACAGATAGATTACAGCGGTAAACTAAAAAAATTATCTGATTTTAATTTTAAAGTGACAGAAAGTCCTGTTATTGCATGGGATTTATTTAAAAGACCTTTAAAATTTTATTAGAAATCACTTAAATTTGCCTGTTTCTTTTTGTAACGGAATTGTTAACTGCGCGTTAGGTAAGAAATTTTAGGTTATGCTAGACTAAATCTCAGATGAGCAAAGGGGAAGTAAAAATGCTTTTTGATACACATGTACATTTAAATGCAGATCAATACAAAGAAGACCTTGAAGATGTAATTAGTAGAGCTCTTGAAGCAGGAGTTGTTCATCAAGTAGTTGTTGGTTTTGATCGACCGACAATTACGAAGGCTATGGAATTAATTGAGAAATATGACTTTCTTTATGCGGCAATTGGCTGGCATCCAGTCGATGCGATTGATGCAACTGAAGAAGATTTTAATTGGATTAAAGAACTTTCAAAGCATCCCAAAGTAGTAGCGATTGGTGAAACAGGATTAGATTACTACTGGGATAAGTCTCCAAAAGAAATTCAAAAAGAAGTATTTCGTAAACAAATTCAATTAGCAAAAGAATGCGGACTACCGATTGTTATACACAATCGTGACGCAACGGAAGACATTGTAACTATTTTAAAAGAAGAAAATGCATCAGAAGTAGGCGGAATAATGCACTGCTTCGGCGGAAGTGTGGAAACAGCAAAAGAATGTATTAATATGAACTTCTATATTTCATTAGGAGGACCAGTTACATTTAAAAATGCAAAAAAACCTAAAGAAGTTGCGACAGAAATTCCGTTAGAAAATCTATTAATCGAAACGGATTGTCCATACTTAACACCACATCCGTATAGAGGAAAAAGAAACGAACCTAGCTATGTATCACTTGTTGCTGAGGAAATTGCACGTTTAAAGAATATATCAGTCGAGGAAGTTCAAAAAATAACTTTCGAAAATGCGTGTAATATTTTTCAGATTAACAAATGATTTCATGAACTAGTACGAATACATATTATTCGTCACAGTTCGCGTATGAAGAGTTGAAGAATTTGTCGAAAGAAAACTCTTCTACTTCTAAATCTAGTAAACATACATTCAGTAGAGTAGAAGCACTAGTTAATAGGTTTGGAGCTAGTCAATCTTTTTTCTCAGGCAAAAAGGAGGAGTAAAATCGTGATAGACGCGAATAGGTTACTTTCTAGACTTGGGAGTAGTAAAAAACTAGCAGTACAACTTGCAGGAGCTTTAGTTTTCACTGGATCAGTAGGTACAGGAGCATATGAGGGACTTAAAGAACAAGTAACTCTTGAGGTAGACGGGAATAAACAGGTTATTCAAACACATGCAAGTACTGTGGCTGAATTATTGAAAGAACAAAATTTTAAAATTACAAATGAAGATGAAGTATATCCGTCAGCCAAAACGAAAATATCAGATGATATGGATATTACAGTACATCTAGCAAAACCTGTTAAACTTACGATCGACGGGCAGGAACAAGTCATTATGACAACTGCTCAAACGGTAAAAGAATTATTAAAAGATCAAAATATTAATATTAAGCCTGATGATGTAATAATGCCTGCACTTTCGACACCGTTAGAGGAAAATGGTAAGGTATCTTACGAGAAAGCATTCCCTATGGTTTTAAATGACGGAGGAGTTTCTAAAAAAGTTTTTGCAACTTCGACTACTGTCGCTGACTTTTTAGAAAAGCAGAACATTACTTTAAACGAATTTGACCGAGTTGAACCAGGTGCTGGAGAAATGATCAAACAAAACGATACAGTTCGAGTTATCCGTGTCGAAAAAGTCAACGATGTGGTGGAAGAGCCTGTAGATTTTAAAGTTAAAGAAAAAGAGGATTCTTCTATGCATAAAGGTGAATCTTCGGTCATTTCAGAAGGTGTAAAAGGTCTTGTTAAACGTAACTTCGAATTAATTAAGGAAAATGGTAAAGTAGTTTCTAAAACACTTGTTGACGAAACTCTATTAAAGGATCCGGTTGATCGTGTAGTTGCAGTTGGAACAAAGACTGTACCGTCATCTAGTGCATTAGTAAAATCTAGTGCTCCAAAATCAAATAGTAAGGTAAAAGAAATGTATGTTGAAGCAACTGCATATTCGCCTTATGATGCTGGTATGTCAGGTACAACAGCTTTAGGTATTAATGTTCGCAAAAATCCTAATACGAAGCTAATTGCCGTCGATCCAAACGTTATTCCATTAGGATCTAAAGTTTGGGTTGAAGGATATGGTGTTGCGATTGCTGGTGATACTGGTGGTGCAATTAAAGGGAAAAGAATTGATATTTTAATGCCTACAAAAAATGAGTGTTTTAATTTTGGTCGACGTACTGTAAAAATTCGTATCATTCATTAATCATTTTAAAAATAATATAGAAGATAAAAGAAAAGTGGAAGGATAAATCCTTCTGCTTTTTTTCATATTAAGAAAATATAGATTGGCAATGGTGGAGAGTTGCCGTTCATTCCAAATTTAGGTGCAGCTACAACTCTGTCTTCTCCGATTCGGGAGTTTTCTTTAAAACTATTTTTAACAGAGTATGAAGTTTTTTTATCCATATGGTATGATTACATATACTTGTAATGGTTGGAGGAACAAATGAAAATTAAAGAAATCATTGTTGTTGAAGGTAAAGATGATACAGCGGCAATTAAAAGAGCTGTGGATGCAGATACAATTGAAACAAGTGGTTCTGCTATAAATAAGGATACTTTAAAATTAATAAAGCATGCTCAGGAGACTAGGGGAGTAATTGTATTTACAGATCCCGATTATCCTGGCCAACGAATACGTTCTATTATAAAAGAACATGTACCAGGATGTAAGCATGCATTTTTACCAAAGGAAGAAGCTGTTCGTTCAGGTAAAAAAGGATTAGGAATCGAGCACGCTACTAGAGAATCTATTCGTAATGCCTTAATTCATGTTAAGCAAGAATTTATCGAAGTTGAATCTGAAATTACGAAAGAAGATTTAATCGATGCAGGATTAATTGGACATCCTTCATCAAGCATAAGACGAGATAAACTTGGTAAAATTCTTAATATAGGCTATACAAACGGAAAACAACTAGAGAAAAGACTGCAAATGTTTCAAATTTCAAAAGACGAATTTGGACAAGCAGTAAAAAAAGTTTTAATGGAGGAAAAGTAATGAAGGATATCGCAACTCCTAGTCGTACGAAAGAGATATTAGCAAAGTACGATTTCTTCTTTAAGAAGAGCTTTGGACAAAATTTCCTAATTGATACAAATATACTTGAGAACATTGTAAGTTATGCAGATTTAACAGAAGAAAGTTGTGCAATTGAAATTGGACCGGGAATTGGAGCATTAACTGAGCAGATTGCTAAACGCGCTAAAAAAGTATTAGCCTTTGAAATAGATAATAGATTAATTCCAATCTTAGAAGATACCCTTTCACAGTACGATAATATACAAATCATTAACGAAGATGTATTAAAGGCGGATGTTGAGAAGGCAATCAATGAATATTTACCAAATGAGAATGATATTATGGTAGTCGCAAACTTGCCATATTATGTAACAACGCCAATTATCATGAAGCTATTAACAGAAGGTTTACCAATTAGAGGGATTGTATGTATGCTACAAAAAGAAGTAGCAGATCGTATCGCTGCAAAACCAGGAACAAAAGATTATGGATCATTATCAATTGCGATTCAGTTCTATACACAAGCTTCAACAGTTATGACTGTACCTAGAACGGTATTCATGCCACAGCCAAACGTTGATTCCGCTGTTATTAAGCTAATAAAACGTGACAAACCAGCAGCAGAGGTTGTAGATGAATCATTCTTTTTTGAGGTAGTCAGAGCGAGCTTTGCCCAAAGAAGAAAAACATTAAATAATAATTTATTAAATAATTTCTCTCAACTGAAGAAGGATAAATCGATTCTTGAAGCTTGTCTTTTAGAAGCCGGTATCGAAGGAACTAGAAGAGGGGAAACATTATCAATTCAAGAATTTGGTACATTAAGTAATATTCTATACAAACATTTAAAATAAAAAGATGAGGATTATGAACAATTTTTTCTATTGTTTATAATCCTATTTTTTTATGTAATAGTTTAAATTCGTTTCGTTTGATAAAGCTTCTTTTCACCCTTTTTTTTGTCCATACATAATCTAAAAAAAGAAAGCTAACTCGTGGTGTGTATTTAAGCAATTTTGGAGGGGAAGGCATGTGAATATTAATATAGGAGATATTGTAGAACGAGCATCTTATAAATATGACTTAGTTTTTCGAGTAGTAGAGGTAAAACAAATCGGAGATGAAGTCACTGCTATTTTATATGGTGACGATTTTCGTTTAATAGCTGATGCGCCTTTATCCGACCTGCGAGTAATTATTGAATCAGAATATCGAGAAAAAGGCAAAAGATCATCTGTTCAAATTGAAGAAAACTATAAATTGTTTAAGAAAGAAAATCAAGAACAAAAAGAGAAAAGACGGTTTCAAGCAACTAATGGATTTCGAACAGATGTAAATCTTTTTCAAATTCCAGGTCGGGTTCTTCACATTGATGGAGATCCAGTTTACTTAAAAAAATGTCTTGAAATGTATAATAAGATGGGCGTTCCAGTTGAAGGGATCTATTGTAAGGAAACAGAATTACCGACGAAAATCGGTCATTATATAGATCATTATCGTCCTGATATTTTAGTTGTTACTGGTCATGACGCATATACAAAGGCAAAAGGTGTTGTGACTGATTTAGAAGCATACCGACATTCAAGATATTTTGTTGATGCTGTAAAAGAAGCAAGAAAAAAAGTACCTTCCTTAGATCAGCTTGTTATTTTTGCTGGTGCGTGCCAATCGCATTTTGAAGCGATTATACGTGCTGGAGCAAACTTTGCAAGCTCACCAACTAGGGTCAATATACACGCTTTAGATCCAGTTTATGTAGTCGGAAAAATAAGCTTTACATCCTTTATGGATAGGGTAAATGTTTACGAAGTGGTACGTAATACAATTACGGGTGAAAAAGGTCTAGGAGGAGTAGAAACAAAAGGAATACTAAGAACTGGGCTTCCGTTTCAATCAATGGATGAGGAATAGAAAAGAGATTTTCTACATGAACGAAATGAATTGTTTCGTTTGTAGAAAATCTTTTTTTATTATGATACATAAATTTCGATTTTCTACAAATAATAGACGGGTATTGTAAAAAAACGTTGACAGGTATCCTATATCGTTGGTATAATTTTATCTTTTTTGACTTAGTTTACATAAGATGGTATACTTGTCATAGTGAGGTGGTATGAAATGGCAAAAAAATTATCTGAAATAAAGGATACTTTAGATAGTCATGTTGGACAACGACTTACATTGAAGGCAAACAGCGGGCGCAGAAAGACTGTAGAACGTTCCGGTGTATTAGCAGAAACATATCCATCCATATTCGTAGTACAATTAGATCAAGAAGAGAACGCATTTGAACGCTTATCTTTTAGTTATGCAGATATTTTAACAGAAACAGTTGAATTGTTTTTCTGTGATGACCATACAAGTGGACTGATGGCGAATGGACAGTAGAATTATCTACTGTCCCTTTTCTTTATATTAGTATTCATGAAATTAAAAAATTTACACATACTAAAAATGTCGAAGTAGTAAAAGGGGGTTGCTTTATTTGGGTAGAAGAAGAAGTATGATGTCACAGAGCTTTAAAGAGGAACTTGCAAAAGATCTAGGTTTCTATGACGTTGTTCAAAAAGAAGGCTGGGGAGGCATTCGAGCGAAGGATGCCGGCAACATGGTTAAAAGAGCAATCGAATTAGCTGAGTTACAATTATCTAATAAGCAACAATAACAATCTTCACTTCGACAAATAAATTTATCTTCACAAAAACCGAAGCAAAATGCTTCGGTTTTTGTGAATTATCATAAAGAAATTCTAATATATTGGTCACTTTCAAAGGGGTACATTTTTCTTATGAGGTAATTATGATACAATAGCAAAAAAGTAAGTGTTCATAAGAAGGTGAGAATATGAAATTAATGGTGAAGGCTCCTGCGAAAATTAATCTTTCATTAGACGTTGTTGGAAAGAGAGGCGACGGTTATCATGATGTAAAAATGATCATGACAACAATTGATTTAGCAGATCGAATTGAGTTAGAGCTTATTCAAGAAGATAAGATTGTTGTTACATCACATAATCGTTATGTGCCAGATGATCAACGCAATTTAGCCTATCAAGCTGCAATGCTTTTGAAGGAAATGTTCGGAGTTAAATTAGGAGCGCATATTTTTATTACAAAAAATATACCTGTTGCTGCCGGTTTAGCAGGTGGTAGTTCAGATGCGGCTGCAGTGTTGAGAGGGCTAAATAAGCTTTGGAATTTAAATTGTACTTTAGATGAATTAGCAGTGATAGGGTCTAAAATTGGATCAGACGTATCATTTTGTGTGTACGGTGGAACAGCTATTGCGACAGGTCGTGGAGAAAAAATCGAACATATCGATACACCACCGCCTTGTTGGGTAATTTTAGCGAAACCAACGCAAGGAGTGTCAACTGCAACTGTTTACCAAAAGCTTAAATTGGATAATGTTCAACATCCTGATGTAGACCGTATGGTCAGTGCCATTTCAAATAAAAATTATGATGATATATGCATGTCCTTAGGGAATGTATTAGAAACGGTTACACTGCATTTACATCCAGAAGTTGCAATGCTTAAGGACCAAATGAAACGTTTTGGTGCTGACGCTGTTTTAATGAGCGGAAGTGGTCCTACAGTATTTGGATTAGTTCGACATGATTCTAGAATGAATCGTGTTTATAACGGATTAAAAGGTTTCTGCGATCAAGTATACGCTGTTCGGATGTTAGGTGAAAGGGAAAAACTTGATTAAAAACGAATATTATTATAAAATTTTTATAAAACATTCGTGATTTGAGGTGCTGCATGAAAATTAGAAGAAGCTCTCGTCTTGTAGGTATGACACACTATTTGTTGCATCATCCACAACAGTTAGTATCATTAACATTTTTTGCTGAATTATATGCTTCTGCTAAATCATCAGTTAGTGAGGATTTAGGAATCATTAAACAGACATTTGAACAGCAAGGAATTGGAACTCTGATGACTGTACCAGGAGCGGCTGGTGGTGTAAAGTATATTCCTAGTATTAGTAATCAAGAAGTAAACACATTGATTGAAGAGCTTTGTGATTTACTTCAAAAGCCAGACCGAGTATTACCTGGTGGATATTTATATATGACAGATATTTTAAGTAATCCTAACTATGTTAATAGTGTAGGTCGTATGTTTGCATCAATATTCGGTAATCAAAAAGTTGATATCGTAATGACAATTGCAACAAAAGGGATTCCGTTAGCATATGCAGTTGCAAACTTTTTAAATGTACCAGTTGTAATTGTTCGTCAGGATAATAAAGTTACAGAAGGATCGACTGTGAGTATTAACTATGTTTCTGGTTCTTCAAAGCGTATACAGACAATGTCATTGGCTAAAAGAAGCATCGAGGCCGGTTCAAATGTATTAATTATCGATGATTTTATGAAAGCCGGTGGTACGATTACTGGTATGAAAAACTTGCTTAAGGAATTCCAGGCAAATGTGGCAGGAATTGGTGTATTAGTTGAGGCAGTAAATATTGAAGAAAGATTAGTTGAAGATTATATTTCGCTTGTAAAATTATCTGAGGTGAATGAAAGAGAACAACTTATAAGAGTTGAACGAGGCAATTACCAAGAAGAATCATTTATTAAAACTGAAAGCTTATAATCATAATATAGATAAGCTATTTTGTCATAATAAAGAAGGGGAAGATACATAATGCAATTAATTCATACGAATAATGCACCAAAAGCAATTGGACCATATTCTCAAGCAATAATCGCTAATGGCTTACTGTACACTTCTGGACAAATCCCATTAACTGCAGACGGGAATCTCGTTGAAGGTGGAATTGAGGAACAAACTAAACAAGTGTTTGCGAACCTTAAAGCCGTTCTAGAAGAAGCAGGTACAGATTTATCTAAAGTTATTAAAACAACAGTCTTTTTGAAGGATTTAACTACTTTCGTTGATTTTAACGCTATTTATGAAGAATATTTCAACGGACATAAACCTGCAAGAAGCTGCGTTGAAGTTGCAAGATTGCCTAAAGATGTACTAGTGGAAATTGAGTGCATCGCAGTTATTTAAAGAATATCCGACTAAGTTAGTAGTTGGAATGAAAATTAACTATATATACTTATAAAAAAAACCTGAAAATATTTCAGGTTTTTTTTATTTTCATTAAAAACTAATTAAAAAATTCCGATAAATTAGTTGAGGCCTTAAATTTAGTAAACATTTTTAAAAATTAAATAATTTACATAAAAAATTTTCCAAAAAGAAGGAAATTATTGATAATTGTTGAAACTTACTAATTATGGTTTAAGTTGAAAAAGGTGGTGAACAAGATGGAAGTGACAGACGTAAGACTACGCCGCGTAAACACGGAGGGTCGTATGAGAGCTATTGCATCAATTACTTTAGATCATGAATTTGTCGTTCATGATATTCGTGTAATCGATGGTAACAACGGATTATTTGTAGCAATGCCAAGTAAACGTACTCCGGATGGAGAGTTCCGTGATATCGCTCATCCGATTAACTCTTCAACTCGTAGCAAAATACAAGACTCTGTATTAGCTGAATATCACCGTGTAGGTGAGCTGGAAGAAGACTTTGAAGAAGCAGGTGCTTCTTAAAAATATGACCAAAAAGAACCCATTAATGTATAATGGGTTCTTTTTTTATGGTATAATAAAATGGATGTATTTTGTAAAAAAATAAAAAAATTAGCAAATTGACCTAACAGGTATTGGTATTTAGATTGATGGAGGATGACTATGTCAAATAAATATGCGATTGTTCTAGCTGCAGGAAAAGGTACTAGAATGAAATCAAAATTATATAAAGTACTTCACCCTGTCTGTGGAAAACCTATGGTTCAGCATGTTGTAGACCACGTAAAATCAGTTGGTGTACAAAATATTGTAACTGTTGTAGGTCACGGAGCAGAATTAGTTAAAACACAATTAGGTGACGATAGCGAATATGCTCTTCAGGCTGAGCAATTAGGTACTGCACATGCTGTAATTCAAGCAGCGCCAACTTTAAAAGATAAAGAAGGAACCACTTTAGTAATCTGTGGTGACACACCATTAATCTCCCCAGAAACAATTGAAGCTTTATTTGCTGAACATGATCGATTACAGGCAAAAGCTACCATTTTAACAGCTCATATTGAGGATTCAACTGGTTATGGTAGAATAATTAGGGGCGAAAATGGATCTGTATTAAAAATTGTTGAGCATAAGGATGCAAATCTGGAAGAGCTTGCAGTGAAAGAAATTAATACAGGTACATATTGTTTTGATAATAAGGCATTATTTGATGCACTAAGCGAAGTGAATAATGATAATTCTCAAGGTGAGTACTATTTACCGGATGTTATTGAGATACTAAAAGCAAAAGGTGAAATCGTAGCTGCATATAAAACAGCGAACTTTGATGAAACATTAGGTGTAAATGATCGATATGCTTTATCGATTGCGGAATCATTAATGCAAAAAAATATAAATAAAAAGCATATGTTGAATGGAGTAACGATTATCGATTCATCAAGCACATACATTTCAGCAGATGCAATTATTGGTTCGGATACTATTATTTACCCTGGTACAATGATCTATGGGAATAGTATAATAGGGTCTGATAGTACAATTGGCCCGAATACAGAAATTATCGATAGTGTAATTGGTAATGATACTATCATTAAGCAATCGGTTGTACATGAGAGTAAGATTGGTCATTCAACATCAGTTGGGCCTTTTGCTCATATTCGCCCTGCGTCAACATTAGGTGATGAAGTTCGAATTGGTAATTTTGTTGAGACTAAGAAAGTTACTTTTGGTAATAGAAGTAAAGCTTCTCACTTAAGCTATATTGGTGATGCGGAAGTAGGTCAAGATGTTAATCTTGGTTGTGGCTCAATCACTGTAAATTACGACGGTAAAAACAAGTTTAAAACAACGATTGAGGACAATGTTTTTGTTGGTTGTAATTCAAACTTAATTGCACCTGTAACTGTGAAAAAAGGTTCATACATTGCAGCTGGTTCAACAATTACTGATGAAGTTCCAGAAGACTCACTGGCAATTGCGAGAGCAAGGCAAGTGACAAAAGAAGGTTACTATAAAAATTAATTATAGATAAATAAAAAGAAAAGAAAAAAGCGGAGGGTACACGAAACATGCCTAATCATTATCCAGACAAGCATTTAAAAGTATTTACTCTAAACTCAAATCCTAAATTGGCGGAAGAAATTGCAAAGCATATTGGTGTAGAGCTTGGTAAATGTTCGGTTTCTCGTTTTAGCGATGGAGAAGTGCAAATTAACATTGAGGAAAGTATTCGTGGTTGTGATGTATTTATCATTCAATCAACAAGTTTCCCAGTAAACGAAAGTATTATGGAATTGTTAATCATGATTGATGCTTTAAAACGTGCATCAGCGAAAACAATTAACATCGTAATTCCTTACTACGGTTATGCTCGTCAAGATCGTAAAGCTCGTTCACGTGAGCCAATTACATCTAAGTTAGTTGCAAATCTTCTTGAGACTGCTGGTTCTACTCGAGTGATTACACTTGATTTACATGCGCCACAAATTCAAGGATTCTTTGATATTCCAATTGATCATTTATTAGGTGTACCTATCCTTTCTGATTATTTTAGAAAAAAACAGCTTGAAGATATTGTCATTGTTTCTCCTGACCATGGTGGAGTAACAAGAGCTCGTAAAATGGCAGATCGACTTAAAGCTCCAATTGCTATCATTGATAAGCGTCGTCCAAAACCAAATGTTGCTGAAGTTATGAACATCATCGGTAATATTGAAGGTAAAACAGCTATTCTAATTGATGATATTATTGATACAGCGGGTACAATTACACTTGCTGCTAATGCATTAGTAGAGCACGGTGCAAAAGAAGTATATGCATGTTGTACACACCCTGTATTGTCTGGACCGGCAATTGATCGTATCGAAAACTCTTGTATTAAAGAATTAGTTGTAACAAATTCAATTTGTCTTACTGATGATAAAAGAACTGAGAAACTTGTTGAATTATCAGTTGCAGGCTTGTTAGGTGAAGCGATTATTCGTGTTTATGAAGAGCAATCAGTAAGTACATTATTTGATTAATAGTAAAATTTACATCTTTGCTTTAAAACTTATAAGAGGACGTAACCCGATGTGGTTACGTCTTTTCGCAATATAACCAGAGATTAAGAATGGAGGAATATAATGAAGTTGTTTGTAGGATTAGGCAATCCGGGTAGAGAATATGAAAGAACGCGACATAATATAGGTTTCATTGCGATCGATGAATTGGCTCACCGTTGGGGTATTTCATTAAACCAACAAAAATTTAATGGTATTTATTCTTCTGGGATTGTAAATGGTGAAAAAGTCTTTTTGTTAAAACCTTTAACATACATGAATTTATCAGGTGAAAGTGTAAGGCCGTTCATGGATTATTTTAATATTGATATCGAAGACCTTGTTGTACTTTATGATGAAATGGATATTCCAACTGGTAAGCTACGTTTGCGCACTAAAGGAAGTGCTGGTGGTCATAATGGGATCAA
The DNA here is from genome assembly GCA_013200995.1 of Arthrobacter citreus. Lineage (GTDB taxonomy): Bacteria > Bacillota > Bacilli > Bacillales > Bacillaceae_G > Gottfriedia. The sequence goes on from CP053688.1 coordinate 3,828,620, forward strand.
GTCCTTAATTCAGCATTTAGGAACACAAGAATTCCAACGTATTCGCATCGGAGTAGACCGCCCTTCTAATGGGATGAGCGTTGTAAATCATGTGCTCTCAAACTTTTTTGAAGAGGAAATTGCTGAAGTAGTTGATGGTGTAAAAAAAGCAGCGGATGCATGTGAATACTTTTTAAATCATTCTTTTGTAGACGTGATGAATCAATATAATAAAAAATAAAAAACAGGAATTTACGCCTTCGTATTGAATAAGTATAGTTAGTACAAACCATACTGTATATATGAATTTTTGTAGTATGGAGGCAGTAATGGAATTATTAGAATGTCAGTGTCGATATTGCAGCAAATGCATGGGTAGTATTGAAAAGGATCAACTTTTACAAGTGTCATCTTCTTATTGTCATTCATTTGACGAGGAGCTAAGTGATTTTGTAAATTTTATTCAATCTCCTAATCAAGTAATTTATATCGTGTGTGAGGATTGCGAAATGACCCTATCAGAGTTTCCGCATTACCATGAATATAAAAATTTTATAAACTAAAGTGCCTTTGGTTAATAACTGAGGCGTTTTTCTGTTTTTTCTAGGCTCACTGTTAAGGTGTTTTGATCAAAACGTAAAACAAAACATTTGTGAAATGTGATTTAAGTAATCTTTATTTTTTACACTTTTCATCTACAGGCCTAATTTTAAAAAAACTATAAATATAAACTTCAACTAAGGGTATTGTTTACTTAGATTGACTGTTAGGGGAGATTGACTTCGTGATTGGTTTGATTGAACAATTTAACCATTATAAAGATATTAAAAAGATAATACAGGGCCTTAAAAGCGGGTTGAAAGAACAGTTGGTTACAAACTTAACTGGGTCTGCAAAAACATTGCTAGCGGGTGCTATTTTTAAAGAAACTGGACAAACACAGTTAATCGTAACGAATAATCTTCTTCAAGCTCAGAAGGTTGCGGAAGATTTGAGAGCGGCTGTAGGTGAAGAAAAGGTATTCCTATATCCTGCTAATGAATTAATTGCATCAGAGATTGCGGTATCCAGTCCAGAGCTCAGATCACAAAGACTAATCGCATTAAACAGTTTGATGTCAGAAAAACCAGCGATTGTAGTTACACCAGTCTCTGGATTAATCGGATATTTACCATCTCCTGAATTATGGGCTAACAATCAAATTAATTTTGAAATCGGCGAAGAAATCGATTTACCGAATTTGATATCAAAATTTGTCCAAATGGGCTATGAGCGTGTTGGTATGGTAGAAAGTAAGGGAGAATTTAGTGTGCGTGGTGGAATTCTTGATATTTATCCACTTACATATGAAGACCCTATTCGTATAGAGCTCTTTGATACAGAAATCGATTCAATTCGTTCGTTTTCTCCAGATTCTCAAAGATCGATTACAAAATTTGAAATTGTGCATATTGGTCCGGCGACAGAAAGAATTATCTCTAAGACTGATTTACAATTAGGTGTTCAACGTATAGAGCAAGCTTTTAAAACAACTTTATCAAAAGTAAAAGATCAACAATTAAAAGAATCTTTAGCTGAAAAGGTAACCTATGATCTTGAACAGTTAAAACAAGGGCAGTTAATTGATCAAATATATAAATATTTTGGCCTAATCTATGAAAACCAATTTAGTTTACTAGATTATGTTCCAAAAGAAGCTATTGTTGTAATCGATGAGATTTCCAGGGTTCATGAAATTGTTGAACAGCTTAAAAAAGATGAAGCAGAGTGGTATACATCTTTATTGGCAGAAGGAAATGCTTTACAGGGCGTAACGTTTTCGCATGATTTTTTCGAATTATTACAATCAAGAAAGCGCCAACAAATTCATACGAGTCTTTTTCCAAGAAGAGTTCCTCATACGCATCCTGAACAGGTGGTGTCGGTACAATGTAAATCGATGCAAGAGTTTCATGGACAAATGGGTCTATTAAAAAATGAACTAGATCGTTGGAAGAAAAATAAATACACAATCGTTATGCTTGGTGAAAGTGATGAAAGAACAAACAAAATTGAAAATATATTAGCAGATTACAAAATAGAAGGTAAAATTATCTCTTCTATTGAGCAAATCAAAAATGGTGAAGTATACATCATGAAGGGTGATCTTCGTTCTGGATTTGAACTTCCGTTAGAGAAATTTGTTCTCATTACGGAGCGAGAGCTATTTACTAAAAAAGCTAAGAAGAAAAAGAGAATTAATACAAAGTTATCAAATGCAGAACGAATAAAAAATTACTCAGAATTAAAAGTCGGAGATTATGTCGTTCATGTTAATCATGGTATTGGTAAATTTTTAGGAATTGAAACATTAGAGATTAATGGAATCCATAAAGATTATTTACATATTCGATATCATGGTGACGATAAATTATTCGTACCGATCGAACAAATTGACCAAGTACAAAAGTATGTGGGATCTGAAGGTAAGGAACCGAAGATTTATAAACTTGGCGGGACTGATTGGAAAAAGGTTAAGAAGAAAGTTGAGGGCTCAGTACAGGATATTGCTGATGATTTAATTAAGCTTTACGCAGAGCGTGAAGCATCAAAAGGTTATGCATTTTCTCCTGACGGGCTAGAGCAACAAGAATTCGAGTCTTCGTTTCCATACCAGGAAACTGACGATCAGCTTAGATCAATTCATGAAATTAAAAAGGATATGGAAAGAGAACGTCCAATGGATCGACTGCTTTGTGGAGACGTTGGATATGGAAAAACTGAAGTTGCTATTCGTGCTGCCTTTAAAGCAATTGTTGAAGGTAAGCAGGTGGCTATTTTAGTTCCTACTACAATTTTAGCACAACAGCATTTCGAAACATTGAGAGAAAGATTTCAGGATCACGCAATTAATATCGGCCTTTTAAATCGTTTCCGATCTCGTAAGCAGCAGCTTGAGACGATGAAGGGGTTAAAAGAGGGCTCTGTTGATATAGTAGTTGGAACTCATCGTTTATTATCAAAGGATATTATTTATAAAGATTTGGGCCTTTTAGTTATTGATGAAGAGCAACGATTTGGTGTATCTCATAAAGAAAAAATTAAACAGTTAAAAGCAAATATAGATGTTTTAACGTTAACTGCAACTCCGATTCCTCGTACATTGCATATGTCAATGTTAGGAGTAAGAGACTTGTCAGTTATTGAAACGCCTCCAGAAAATCGTTTTCCAGTTCAAACATATGTAGTCGAATATAACGCTGCATTAGTAAGGGAGGCGATTGAAAGGGAGCTTGCTCGTGATGGACAAATTTACTTCTTATACAATCGTGTAGAAGATATCGAACGTATGGCTGAGCAGATTTCAATGCTTGTACCAGATGCGAAGGTAGCCGTCGCACATGGTCGAATGAATGAAGGAGAACTGGAATCAGTTATGTATGCCTTCTTAGATGGGCAATATGATGTATTAGTCAGTACAACGATTATCGAAACAGGTGTGGACATTCCAAATGTTAATACATTGATTGTGTATGATGCGGACCGAATGGGTCTTTCAACACTTTATCAATTAAGAGGGCGTGTAGGACGCTCAAATCGTGTAGCTTATGCCTATTTCACCTATAAGCAGGATAAAGTATTAACTGAAGTTGCCGAGAAGCGTTTACAGGCAATTAAAGAGTTTACAGAACTAGGTTCCGGTTTCAAAATTGCTATGCGTGACTTGTCAATACGAGGTGCAGGGAATCTACTTGGTGCACAGCAACATGGATTTATTGATTCGGTTGGATTCGATTTATATTCTCAAATGTTAAAAGATGCAATCGAACAGCGTAGAGGAGTTAAGAAAGAAGATTTAATTTCAATCGAAATTGACATTGAAGTAGATGCTTATTTACCTGATACGTATATTCAAGATAGTAAGCAAAAAATAGAGATGTACAAGCAATTTAGAAGAATTGAAACGTTTGAAGAGTTAAATGACCTTCAAGATGAATTAATGGACCGCTTTGGGGATTTCCCGGTGGAAGTAGGCTACCTATGCCAAGTAGCTCATATTAAGCTTTTAGCCATTGCCGAAAAGATTGAACTGATCAAGCAAGTTAAGTCAGAAGTGAGTGTTTATTTCTCTGAGGTGGCAAGTACAAATATTGACGGTGGGAAGCTATTCCAATTATGTAATTCCTTTGGTAGAGGAATCGGCCTAGGAATGGATGGGTCGAAATTAAAAGTTACGCTAGACGTAAAAGGAAAGACTCCAGCGGAATGGCTAACTACACTGGAAGGTTTAATTAACGGATTAAAAAATGTAAAAAAAGAGAGCGTTAATGCTTAAAGGATAGAAAATCATTTGATTATGGGCTAATGAAATAAATCTAAATTTTTCTGTATTTTATCGTAAATTAAAATAAAAGTTACCAAAAAGTGCTTACAATACTATATTTTTAGTAAAGGTGTTAAAAAATCTCACTTATTTTGTATAGAACTTTCGTTGTGTAGGATACTATCATTAATTAAGGGTGACCTTACCTCATTGTCACTCGGGTATCTTTATCAACGTAGACATGCAAGTAAGTGAGGAGGCGCTTTACAAGTATGAAAGCAACAGGTATTGTTCGTCGAATTGACGATTTAGGTCGAGTAGTAATACCAAAGGAAATTAGGAGAACTTTACGGATTCGTGAAGGCGATCCATTAGAGATATTCGTTGACCGAGATGGAGAAGTTATTTTAAAGAAATATTCACCTATTAGCGAGTTAAGTGATTTCGCAAAGGAATACGCAGATGCACTATATGACACACTTGGACACACAGTCATTATCAGTGATCGTGATTCAGTAGTGGCAGTTGCAGGTGCTTCGAAGAAAGAATACTTAAACAAAAATATTGGTGATATTATCGAAAAAACGATGGCAGACCGTAACTCAAAAGTTGTTGCTGAGCCAGGGGAAGCTTCATTTATCGAAAGTGTAATTGAAAAATATCAATCCTATGCAGTTGGAGCAATTATTGCTAGTGGGGACCCGATTGGGGCTGTAGTAATCTTTTCAAAAGATAAAACTATTTCTGAAGTTGAAAAGAAAGCAATCGACACTGCTACTAACTTCTTAGCTAGACAAATGGAGCAGTAATCATACATTTAGTAAGCAAAGACCAGTAAGGGTTAATTTATCCCTTTACTGGTCTTTGTGTTTTTATTACTTTTTTCTCCAAAAATAAAGGTTACTGTTACCAAAAATGGAAAAGAGTAGTTTTTTTCTTTCAGCAACTCTTTACATACGACCTACTAATGTAATACATTAAAGGGTGAACCGTCTATCAAAGGAGTTGTAATCCTTTTGCAAAATGCTAAACAAAAAGCAGCCTTACAAGGCGCATTATTCATAACAATAGCATCATTATTATCAAAAGTCTTGAGTGCATTTTATAAAATACCCTATCAAAATATTGCCGGCGATTTAGGTTACTATATTTACCAACAGGTTTACCCTGTTTACGCAATTGCTTTAGCTTTTTCAACATACGGCTTTCCTTTAGTTTTATCGTCTTATGTGGCTGAAAGAATGGCGAAAAAAGATGATAAGGGAGCTAAAGATTTAGTTTATGCAACATTTATGATGTTGTTAGTCATTGGAATATTATGTTTTTTAACTTTATACATAGGCAGTAATAGTATAGCAAAGTTTATGCGGGATGATCATCTAGCGATGTTAATTCGCGTTGTCAGTGTCGGCTTTTTATTTGTTCCAATAACTTCAGCGTTTCGTGGATATTACCAAGGTTTAGGAGATATGGGACCTACATCAGTCAGCCAGGTAATTGAACAGTTTATTCGAGTAATCACGATTTTAGTACTGTCACTTTATTTAATGGAAACGACTGATAATCTTTATATTGTAGGTGCGGGTGCTGTTTCAGGTTCAATACTAGGTAGTATAGCAGCGATACTTTACTTCTTTTATTGGGTTTCTTTTCGCGGCTCCGGTTTAACAATCCCATCATTTGGTTTAATTAAAACCTATCGTTTAGAATTAAAAACAATTTTATATCAAGGGATATTACTCAGTTTAAGTAGCCTAGTACTTGTATTTATTCAGTTTATCGATTCAATCTCTTTTTACCCTTTATTAGTACAATATGGGTATCATGTTGAAGGTGCTAAACTTGTGAAAGGTATTTATGACCGTGGATTTCCTTTAATTCAATTAGGTTCTGTCATTGCTTCATCATTCTCGCTTGCCTTAATTCCTTATTTATCTAGTGAATTAGTTCGTAAAGAACATAATTCTATAAATAATCGTATTTCAGGTGCCATTAGGGTGAGTATTGTAGTAGGAGCTGCTGCAACAATCGGTCTAATTTCGATTATCCATCCGACAAATATTATGCTTTACCGAAATGATTTAGGAACAGATGTCCTAACGGTGTTATGTGCATCGATTTTCTTTGCGGGGGTATCCATTACGACATCTTCAATAGCACAAGGGTTAGGCAAAAGTTTAATTCCTGCTTTAAATGTGTTAGCAGGTGGTTGTGTGAAATTTGTTGGTAATGTTATTTTAATGGAGCAAATAGGATCAAAAGGGGCAGCCTATTCAACGGTGATTGCTCTAATTATTGTTACGATATTGAATTTAGCTTATATTTATAAATTGTCGAAAACGACATTTTTTGGCTTTAAGTTTATTGCGAAATTACTAGTTGCCCTAGCAGTTATGTATGGTTGTGTATATGGATATGAGCATGTTTTTGAAAAGTATGCAATGTTTATTAATCCACTTCGTTTAAGAATGTTAGTGGAAGCATTATCATCAGCGGTTGTAGGAGCAATTGCGTTTGGAATTGTTTTAATTAAAATTAAGTTATTTACAGTAGAAGAGCTAAGCTCATTAGTGAAAAGTGAAAAATTACTAAAGTGGCTCTCTTAAAAGAACAGGAGGAGGAAAATGAACAAGATTACAGTTTTAGGTTTAGGAGCAGGAGACCTTAATCAGCTTCCATTTGGAATTTATAAAGTGTTACAAAAAACTGACAATCTTTATTTACGTACAAAAGACCACCCTGTTATAAGCGAATTAGAAAAAGAAGGTCTAACTTTTCAATCATTTGACGAAATATATGAAAAACATGACCGTTTTGAAGAAGTCTATCAAGAAATTGTACAAGCGTTAGTGAAAGCTTCTGAAGTGGAATCCATTACATACGCTGTACCAGGACATCCCCTTGTAGCGGAAAAAACGGTTCAGCTATTAATCGAACTTGCGGATAATGGTACTATCCAGCTAGATATTAAAGGTGGACAGAGCTTTTTAGATGCGATGTTTACTAGCTTGAAAATTGATCCAATCGAAGGATTCCAGTTTGTGGATGCAACAGATTTAGAACAAGAGCAAATTACATTTAGACAGCATTTGATCATATGCCAAGTTTACGACCAAATGACTGCTTCACATACGAAATTAAAATTAATGGAGCAGCTTCCTGATGATTATGAAGTAGTAATTGTGACAGCAGCGGGTAGTGCAGATGAGCAAATAAGTAGAGTGCCTTTATATGAGTTGGACCGAAATACGTCTATCAATAATTTAACAAGTGTGTATGTGCCGCCTGTTAAAAATAAAGAGGATTTATATCACCAATTTGAGACTCTTCGCTCTGTTATTGCTACTTTAAGGGGCCCTGACGGTTGTCCATGGGATCAGAAGCAAACACATGTATCATTAAAGAAATACCTATTAGAAGAGGCGTATGAGCTTATTGAAGCAATCGACGAAGAGGATGACGATCATATTATTGAAGAACTTGGTGATGTATTACTTCAAGTGATGCTACACGCTCAAATAGGTGAGGATGAAGGTTATTTCTCAATTCAAGATGTTATTCAAGGGTTAGTAAGTAAGCTGATTTATCGTCACCCTCATGTCTTTTCAACTGTTCATGTTAATAACGAAGAGGAAGTATTAAAAAATTGGCAGGAATTAAAGCAAGCTGAAAAGGGCCATGTAGTTGAATCTGTTCTTTCAGGAATTCCAAAGGAACTTTCTGGATTATTAAAAGCAGAAAAACTTCAAAGTAAAGCGGCAAAAGTGGGATTTGATTGGAAAGAATTACCTCCAGTAGTGGATAAAGTTAGAGAAGAACTAACTGAAGTTCTTGATGCAATTGAATCAAAAGAACAGCCTAAAATTGAAGCAGAACTAGGTGATTTATTATTTAGTATTGTTAATTTAGCTCGTTTTATTGATGTAAACCCTGAAGAAGCAATCTTAAAAACGAATATGAAATTTACTAAACGTTTTCAATATATTGAATCAAGACTTAATGAAATTAATAAAACCTTTTCAGACGTATCTCTAGAAGAAATGGATGAGATATGGAATGAAGCAAAAAAATTCGAATGATCAATGAGAATTAAGGAGAATAAAATATGAGACTTGATAAATTTTTAAAAGTATCGAGAATTATTAAGCGTCGAACACTTGCTAAAGAAGTGGCTGATCAAGGAAGAATAACAATAAATGGAACGGTAGCTAAAGCATCTACAGAAGTAAAAGTAAATGATGAATTAAAAATTCGCTTCGGACAAAAAATTGTAACGGCAAAGGTCAATCTACTTAAAGAAACTGTACGAAAAGAAGAAGCAGATGCAATGTATACAATCATAAGCGAGGAAAAACTGTCAGATAGCTTGTTCTAAAAAAGTTGTCCCTTCATATACTTTTACAAATAACACTGTATTAAGAACTTGTTATAAAGAGATACAGTTTATGTAAATGGAGGGACTAGTATGAATAATCCGTATGACTTAAATGCGAAAAATACAAGCCAAATAATCGAGCAGGATTTGTCCTTAAAAAGTAGAAGGTATCTTGAAATTACTGGAGTTAAGCAGGTAGAGAGCTTTGATAGTGAAGAATTCCTTTTAGAAACAGCTTTAGGCTTTTTGCATATTAAAGGTCATAATTTACAAATGAAAAACCTCGATGTAGAAAAAGGTCATGTAGCAATAAAGGGAAAAATTAATGAACTTTGTTATATTGACGAGTACAACTCAGGGAAAGCTAAAGGGATCTTTAGCAAGCTATTTAAATGAGCTTAAACGTTCAGTTCTACTCAATGATAGCGATGGTCGGTATGGGTGCTTATCTTGGTATGGCACTAGATACATACCATCGTTTTTTATATCGAGGTACTCGTAATCGACTGATTGTGTTCGCTACGGATATTTTATTTTGGGTATTTCAGGCTCTACTAGTGTTTTATGTTTTATACTTAGTTAACGAAGGTGCACTAAGGTTTTATCTCCTGTTAGCTCTACTATGCGGTTATGCAGCATACCAAAGTCTACTGCGAACTATTTATAAAAAAGTTTTAGAATTTATTATTCAACTAGTTATTAGAATCTACCGCATTATAGTAAAATTAATCATAATATTTATTTTTAAACCTATAAAGGGTATTATTCAGCTAATAATCGTGATACTTTTGTTTATTTATGGTCTCCTTATTCGACTGATCCGATTACTTTACAACGTTGTCTTATCTATTCTTTTGTTTTTCGGCAGAGTATGTTGGTTTTTTGTGCCAAAACGAGTCAAAAACTATTTAATACAATTTAAAGGAGTTTTCGGAAAATTCAAGAATATCTTCCTTACTACTATTAAAAAAGTAAAAGATTTTTTAGATAGGAGGAAGAGATAGGTGGAACATGCGAGACAGTTGGACCTAAGTAGACAAGTTCAGGATAAACAAAATATTACTTTAGTTGAAGAACAGGGGATGAAACCTAAGAGAAGAAGTTTTAAAAAGTTTTTAATACGTATGTCATTATTTTGTTTTTTAACAGTGCCCGTATACTTTTTATTACAATCTCACTACGTAGCGCAGCAGCACGTCTATTCTTCTAAAGTAAAGCAATTAAACCTAGCAAAGGTTGATTTAAAGAAAACAAAAGTTACGGTAGAAGATTCAAAACGCATGATTGACCAATTGAACGATGATCAATATATTATTGAGCTTGCTAGGAAAAACTTATTTTTTTCTAAAAAAGGAGAAATAATTTTCCCAAATATTAAGTAATTATCGTTTCATTGACACTTGTTTTTATAATTTTATATAATATAGTAAATCCAGTTAAACATTTTAAGGAGGAGCATTTTTTTTATGTCAATTGAGGTAGGCAGCAAAGTTAGTGGGAAAGTTACAGGTATTACAAATTTTGGTGCTTTTGTAGAGCTACCAGAAGGAGTAACTGGACTTGTTCACATTAGTGAAGTAGCTGACAACTATGTTAAAGATATTAACGAACATTTAAAAGTTGGCGATGAAGTCGAAGTAAAAGTAATCAATGTTGAGAAAGACGGTAAAATCGGCCTTTCAATTAAAAAAGCAAAAGAACGTCCACCGGTTAAAGAGGGAGAACGTGAGCAAAGACCTCGCACTAGCAGACCTTCATATGGAGGAAACAATGGTGGAAATCGTGGTAGAAGCCAAAACCGTTCAGATCAACGTCCAGTCAAAGAAACATTTGATCAAAAAATGAGTAAATTTTTAAAAGACAGTGAAGATCGTCTAGCTTCTTTAAAACGCAACACAGAATCTAAGCGTGGTGGCCGCGGAGCTCGTCGAGGTTAATTTACTACCTTGTTTGGACATAAATGCTTATATAGAACACGCACTCTTAATGAGTGCGTTTTTTGTATGAAAAAAACTATAAAATAAAATATAAAAAAACTGTTGACGGTCAATTTGTACCATGGTAAGATAAATCTTGTCGTTTAAAGATAATGGCGGTGTAGCTCAGCTGGCTAGAGCGTACGGTTCATACCCGTGAGGTCGTGGGTTCGACTCCCTCCGCCGCTACCATTCCCTTTGACGGCCCGTTGGTCAAGCGGTTAAGACACCGCCCTTTCACGGCGGTAACACGGGTTCGAGTCCCGTACGGGTCATCATCAAAAACGCCTGGTCTCTTTAAAAGAGGCTAGGCGTTTTTTTCTTTTCAATCCCACTTAACTTCTAAAAATGAATCTCAAATCAATTAAGCTTTCCAAATCTAAACTATTTAAATCTATTGCCACTCTTAACCTGATTTTTAATCATGACCTTACTAGCTCTTAAAAACTGCCACTTTCGCTCTTAAACCTTTCTATCCCACATTTCGATTGACATAAAATTTAATAATTGCGTTTCTTTTACCCTATTAGAGAAATTATGCTGCTAGCTTTTCTCATATTTTGTAAAACAGTTGTACGTAAAAGCTTTTTCCGTCGAAGAAAACTTTTTTTTACCTTTGTCATTTTGACATATTCCTTCAAATGGACAAGTTAAAATATGTTCAATAAACCAAATCGGATGAGGTGGAAATATGACGAAACTGGAAAGAGGATCTTCAAATTCTTCAGCTAGCTTGGTCCCTACTAACGGGTTTCAATCAGTTTTTCGGCAATCTTCTAAATCAATCAAGACTAAACTAGAAAAAGCATTTTTTGATTGGGGTCTTCTAATCTTTTTGACGGGATTTTTATTAGGGAGAGCGTTGATCTTATCGCATATTCTTCCGTTTGTCTTACCATTTTTTGCTTCTGTTTATATGATGAAAAGAGAACGGACGGGAGTAGCGTTTGTCGCTCTTATGATTGGTTCACTAACGGTGTCGATTGAAACTGTTAGTTATGCTTTTGCCACTGTTATCTTATTTTTTATCCTCAATATATTCTTTGCTAGAGTTAAACGACATTATATAGGTCTAGTACCTTTTCAAGTATTTTTATCAGTATTCATTAGTCACTTATTAATCGCTTATGCTTTCCAACAAGAAGTTCTAATGTATGATGTTTTAATGGCTTCTGTAGAAGCAGGATTAAGTTTTATCCTAACAATGATTTTTTTCCAAAGTGTACCTTTACTAGCGATTCCTAAGAGAAAACAGCTTTTAGGTGTTGAAGAAATCGTGTGTTTAGTTATTCTTTTAGCTTCAGTTGTGACGGGGACAACTGACTGGTATATTCAAGATTTATCAATTCAGCATATCGTTACTAGATATATTGTTTTACTATTTGCCTTCGTAGCGGGAGGAACGGTAGGGTGTACAGTAGGAGTTGTAACAGGCCTAATATTAAGTCTAGCGAGTGTTTCGAGCTTATACCAAATGAGCTTATTAGCATTCTCTGGATTGCTAGGAGGCTTATTAAAAGAAGGCAAGAGATTAGGTGCAGCGGCTGGACTATTAATTGGGACATGCTTAATAAGTTTCTATGCAGAAAAGCAGTCTGATATTATCTTTTCAATTATTGAATCTGTCATTGCGATTGTATTATTCTTACTAACGCCATCTTTCCTATTAAAGCAATTAGCTAAACTAGTCCCTGGAACAGAGGAGCATTCTACAGATCAGCAGCAATATTTGCGTAAAATCAGAGATTTGACTGCTAATCGTATTACACAATTCTCAAATGTGTTTGAAGCATTGTCTGCGAGCTTTTCACAGCCTAGTCAATTTGCACAAATTGAAGACGAATTGACTGATGAAGAACTATTTATTTGTAGCATTTCCAATAAATGCTGTAGTAGTTGTATGAAAAAAGATCATTGCTGGTCTAATAATGGAGACCGAACATATCAATACATGGAGAATATGATGCATTTAGTAGAAAAGGATCAGCTTATTAAGAACGGTCAGTTTATGAGAGAATGGGAAAAATATTGCCAGCGTTCCTCTAAAATGGCGGATTTAATGAAGCAAGAGGTTTTCTATTTCCGTGCAAACCAAAGACTAAAAAAACAAGTTCAGGAGAGCAGAAGATTAGTAGCAGAGCAATTGCGTGGGGTATCGAAAGTAATGGTTGATTTTGCAAAAGAGATTCAACGAGAAAAAGAGAATCATCAATTGCAAGAGGATCAAATTCTACAGGCTTTATTAAACTTTGGTATTGATGTTAGCCAAGTTGAAATCTATAACCTAGAACAAGGAAACATTGATATTGATATTTTAATTCCTTTTGAAAATGAATATGGAGAGTGTCAAAAGTTAATTGCGCCAATACTATCTGATATTTTAAAGGAGACAATTGTCGTTTTAAAAGAAGAATCGGCAACAATTCCAAACGGAGGGAATTACTTAGTTACATTTGGTTCCGATAAGGCATTTGTTATTGAGACCGGAGTAGCGACAGCAGCTAAAGGTGGCGGATTTATATCTGGTGATGCTTTTAAAATAATGGATGTAGGAGCAGGAAAACAAGCCATTGCAATTAGTGATGGAATGGGTAATGGTGAACGCGCTCATATTGAAAGTAATGAGACATTAAAACTACTTCAAAAGATATTAAATTCAGGCATAGAGGAAACAGTCGCAATTAAATCGATTAATTCGATTCTTTCCTTACGTACTACTGAAGAGGTATTTGCTACGCTAGATTTGGCAATGGTAGATTTACATGATGCCTCAGCGAAATTCTTAAAAATTGGCTCTTCTCCAAGTTTTGTTAAACGAGGAAAGCAGGTTATAAAAATAGAAGGCAGTAATTTACCAATCGGCATCATTGATGAATTTGACGTAGAAGTTGTAAGTGAACAACTTAAAGCCGGTGATTTATTGATTATGATGAGTGATGGAATTTTTGAAGGTCCTAGACACGTCGAAAACTATGAAATGTGGATGAAACGTAAAATTAGTGAATTTGAAACGGATGATCCGCAAGCAGTAGCAGAATTATTACTTGAAGAAGTAATTCGAACAAATACAGGCGATATTAATGATGATATGACAGTCGTAGTTGCTGTTGTAAAACGAAATATGCCTGAGTGGTCATCAATCGCATCATATAGTGCGATGGCTTAGTAAAATAAATTAAATAAAGGTTTATCCCCTCCCGTATTTGGACAAAATGGTAACAACTTTTATGCGGAGGGGATTTAGTATGTATAAGGGAAAATTAAAGCAAATTTTATTAATTACAGATGGTTATTCAAATCATGGAGAAGATCCACTAGCTGTTTCAAGCTTGGCGCAAGAATATGGTATTACTGTCAATGTAATTGGAATTTTAGATGAAAATGTCCAAAACGGCGATGGATTGAAGGAAATTGAAGAAATTGCTAGAGCAGGTGGAGGAATAAGTCAGGTTGTTTATACAAAACAACTCTCTCAAACTGTCCAAATGGTTACTAGAAAAGCAATGACACAAACAATTCAAGGGTTTGTTAATAAGGAATTAAAGCAAATTTTAGGCTCAAGTAATTCAATTGAATCACTTCCTCCTTCAAAGCGAGAAGAAGTTTATGAGGTTGTAGAGGATATTGGAGAAACTGTAGGTTTAGAAGTTATTATTTTAGTAGATACGAGTGCTAGTATGAAAGATAAGCTAGAGACTGTTAAAGAATCATTATTTGATCTGCAAATAAGTTTAAACTCTAGAACAGGCGAAAATGCCTACTCGTTATTTATATTTCCCGGGAAACGTGACGATGTTGACAAGTTGTTAGACTGGACACCTAAATTAGAAAAGCTCAATACGATCTTTCCTAAATTAACAATGGGTGGCATGACCCCAACTGGTCCTGCGTTACGCGAAGCATTGAATTATTTCAACGAACAAAATTATGATAGAGGTAATAATGGTGATGATGAACAATCAATTGAATGGGCAGATTAGTCTAGCACCTGGGACTTTCATTACTGGAAAGTGGAATAAAAACCAATACGAAATTAAAAGTTTACTTGGAAATGGCGCTAACGGTACAGTTTATCTTGCTTCTGGGAAAAATGGCAATGTTGCCCTTAAGCTGAGTAAGGATTCCACTAATATTACGAATGAAGTGAATGTACTAAAAAAAATCACACAGGTCCAGGATACTTTCCTTGGGCCTTCTTTTATCGATGTAGACGATTATATAGATTCTGTATCAAGAGAATGCTACTACTTTTATGTAATGGAGTACGTAAATGGAGTTAGTTTACCAAAATTTATAGAGAGAAATGGAATTGAGTGGAGTAGTATATTTATCATTCAAGTGCTATCTCTATTAGATAAATTGCACCATAAGGGGTATATATTTGGGGATTTAAAAACTGATAATCTTCTAGTAACGAAAGAACCAAATAGAATCCAGTGGATTGACTTTGGAGGAGTTACCCAAATCGGACGAGCGGTTAAAGAGTTTACTGAGTTCTTTGATCGTGGTTACTGGGGCTTGGGATCTAGAAAAGCAGAAATCTCCTATGACTTATTTGCTGTGACAATGATTTTTATTCACCTGCATTGTAAAAAACAGTTCCTAAAGAACGGCCAAGGCATAAAGCAAATTGAACAGGTGATCGATCAAACACAAGCCCTTACTCCATATAAAGAGTTTCTGATGAGAGGGTTAAAAGGTGAGTATGTTAGTGCAAACGCAATGAAACAGGCGTTGCTGATGTATGAACAAAAGATAAATGCTACAAAAAAGAAAAATAAAGCGCAACAAGCTACAGCGGCACAAAACAACTCAGTCAACCAAACGAGACAGTCAAAACAGCAAAACCAAGCTACAAATCAATCAAGGCACTCCAAAAAACATAACCAAGCAGCAAATCAAACTACGCAATCAAAAAATCAGAATCAAATGCCTAACCAATCAACGCAGTCAAGATCGGCGAACAATGTGTACGTGAAGAAAAAGAAAAAAAGAAGTCATTGGTTCGAAACATCTACAATTCTATTATTAATGGGACTAGCATATGTTTTATATTTTTATTATCAGCTTTAAATCATAGTACTCCATGGATGGGAATGTTAACATATAGGTATGAATTATACTTTCATTTAGGAGTATGGGTAAATGGTAATTAATCAATTAAAGGAATTTATAAAGAAAAACAATATTATTAGTAGCGGTAAAATTGTCATTGGTGTTTCCGGGGGGCCAGACTCGATGGCGTTGGCTCATGCTTTTTTATCAGTCAGAGATGAATACGATTTTACAATTATTCTTACACATGTAGATCATATGTTTAGAGGACAAGAGTCTCTAGATGATATGGAATACGTCAAGAATTGGTGTGTTTTGAATAACGTACATTTTGAAGGTAAGAGCATAAATGTAAATCAATATATCGAAGAAACGGGATTAAGTAGCCAATTAGCAGCGAGGGAATGTCGATATCGTTTTTTTGAAGAGATTATGATGAAATACCAAGCAGATTATTTAGCACTCGGTCATCATGGGGAAGACCAAGTCGAAACAATTTTAATGCGATTAGTAAGAGGTAGCTCACCGATGGGCTACGCGGGAATTAGAGAAAAACGGCCGTTTAGAACTGGTGAAATTATTCGTCCATTTTTAGAACTGAGGAAACACGACTTAATTACATATTGTCACGAAAAAAATATAATTCCAAGACAAGATCCAAGTAACGAGAAAGACGTATACACTAGAAACCGATTTAGACATCATCTATTACCTTTTATTTTTGAAGAAAATCCAACTGCACATAAGCGATTCCAACACTTTAGTAGACAACAGATAGAAGATGAACTATATTTAATGGAATTAACTGAAGATGTAATGAATACAGTTATAAAACATAAACAAAAACAAGCAGTCACGATTGATGTTAAACAGTTTTTAAATGTGCCTATATCTTTACAAAGAAGATGTATTCAACTAATATTAGAATATGTCTACCTATCTATACCTGAAGGCTTGACACAAGGGCATCTTAATTCAATTCTGACTTTATTACAAAATGAGAAATCCACATGGGAACAGCATTTACCTGGAGGACTTTTTGTCAAACGCTCATATAATGAATGCACATTTACATTCGAGCAAGTGAATGTGAAGTATTATACTATTTCTATTAATGAGCCAGGCGTATATGAACTACCAAATGGTTTTTCGATAAAAGTTGAATTAAACAATCAATGTCTTGAACCAAAAAACGACACGTTTATTTGTTCTGCCAAGGATGTTTCCTTTCCACTCGTTGTTCGGAATCGAAAGAATGGTGATCGAATGTCATTAAAGGGTATGAATGGGTCAAAAAAGTTAAAAGATATATTTATTGATGAAAAAATGAAACAATCATTACGTGATGAATGGCCAATAATTACGGATAGTCAAAATAATATATTATGGGTACCTTTCGTAAAAAAATCTGTATTTGAAAGAAATTTTTCGACAGATGAGTCACTCATTGCAATACAGGTGGTTTCTAAGAGTTTCTAGGAGGAAAAGATGAAACAAGACATTCAACAAGTATTAGTAAGTGAAGAGGCAATTCAACAAAAGGTAATAGAATTAGGCGCAGTACTAACAGAAGAGTACAAAGAACGCTTTCCATTAGTAGTAGGTGTTTTAAAAGGAGCTCTTCCGTTCATGTCTGATCTGATCAAGCATATTGATACATATATCGAAATTGATTTTATGGATGTTTCTAGTTATGGACATAGCACAGTTTCTTCTGGTGAAGTTAAAATTGTAAAAGATTTAAATACTTCTGTAGAAGGAAGAGATGTCATCATTCTAGAAGATATTATTGATAGCGGTCTTACTTTAAACTATTTAGTTGAACTATTTAAACATCGAAAAGCTAATACAGTTAAAATCGTAACTTTATTAGATAAGCCAAGTGGACGTAAAGCAAATATTGAGGCTGATTTAGTTGGCTTCGAAGTACCTGATGCTTTCGTAGTAGGATATGGTTTAGATTATATTGAACGTTATCGAAATCTGCCGTATGTTGGCGTTTTAAAGCCTGAGGTATACACGAAATAAGTCAAGTTTTATTCGTTTGTTTACATAGTATAACTATGCTACTATATAAAGTAATTAAATTGAAAGAGAGGAGGTTTGGAATTGAATCGAATTTTCCGTAATACAGTCTTTTACATATTAATCTTCTTAGTTGTGATCGGTGTTGTTACATATTTCAATGGGCCAGAATCTCAAGTTAAGAAAGTAAGTTACGATACATTTTATACTAAGTTACAAAGTGGAGATGTTAGCAGTTTAACATCTATCCAACCTAAAAATGGAGTGTACATAGTAAGAGGTCACTTTACAGATGTAAAAAAAGGCGAATCTTTCCAAACTCAAGTACCAATTAGTGACGAAACGACAAAAATAGTTAACAAAGCGGTTGCTGACTATAAAATCAAGGCTAATTGGGATCCAGCTGAAACGACAAGTGCATGGGTGCAAATCTTCACTTCACTCATTCCATTTGTAATTATTTTCATTCTATTCTTCTTCTTAATGAATCAAGCACAAGGTGGCGGAAGCCGTGTTATGAACTTTGGGAAGAGCAAAGCTCGTCTTTATAATGATGAGAAAAAGAAAGTACGATTTAAAGATGTTGCAGGTGCAGATGAAGAGAAACAAGAACTTGTTGAAGTTGTAGAGTTCTTAAAAGATCCTCGTAAATTTGCTGAGTTAGGTGCAAGAATACCTAAAGGGGTACTTTTAGTAGGACCTCCTGGAACAGGTAAAACATTATTAGCAAGAGCTGTTGCTGGGGAAGCTGGAGTTCCATTCTTCTCAATCAGTGGTTCTGATTTCGTTGAAATGTTTGTTGGGGTTGGTGCTTCTCGTGTTCGTGATTTATTCGAAAATGCGAAGAAAAACGCTCCATGTATCATATTTATAGATGAAATCGATGCTGTAGGTCGTCAACGTGGTGCTGGTTTAGGTGGAGGTCACGATGAGCGTGAACAAACATTAAACCAATTACTTGTTGAAATGGATGGTTTCGGTGCTAACGAAGGTATTATTATCATCGCTGCAACAAACCGTGCTGATGTATTAGACCCAGCGTTATTACGTCCAGGTCGTTTTGACCGACAAATCACTGTTGATCGCCCTGATGTAATCGGACGTGAAGCGGTATTAAAAGTACATTCAAGAAATAAACCATTATCACAAGAGGTAGACTTGAAGGCTATCGCTCAAAGAACACCTGGATTCTCTGGTGCAGACTTAGAGAATTTATTAAACGAAGCGGCATTAGTAGCTGCTCGTCGTGATAAAAAGAAAATCGATATGCTTGATATTGATGAAGCAACGGATCGTGTAATTGCTGGTCCTGCTAAGAAAAATAAAGTTATATCTGAAAAAGAACGTAAAATTGTTGCATTCCATGAAGCTGGACACGTGGTTATAGGTCAAGTATTAGACGATGCTGAAGTGGTGCACAAAGTTACAATCGTACCTCGTGGTCAAGCTGGCGGTTATGCAGTCATGCTTCCAAAAGAAGATCGATACTTTATGACGAAACCAGAATTACTTGATAAAATTGCAGGTCTACTTGGTGGACGTGTAGCTGAAGAAGTAGTATTTGGTGAAGTAAGTACTGGAGCTCATAACGATTTCCAACGTGCGACAGGTATTGCTCGCCGAATGGTTACAGAGTTTGGTATGAGTGATAAATTAGGTCCACTTCAATTTGGTCAATCTCAAGGTGGAAATGTATTCCTTGGTAGAGACTTTAACAATGAGCAAAATTACAGTGATAAGATTGCTTATGAAATCGATGTGGAAATCCAAACAATTATTAAAGAGTGTTATGCAAAAGCGACGGATATTATCAAGGAAAACCGCGATAAACTGGATCTGCTTGCAAACACATTATTAGAAGTTGAAACATTAGATGCAAAAGGAATTAATAGTCTTTGGAACCAAGGTACACTTCCTCCATCTCCAACTTCAAATGATGAGATTAAGGTCAACATCTCTAAAAAAGATGATCAACCAACTGAACCGAAAATCACTGAATAATAGTAAAGAGTGTCTTCCAAGACACTCTTTCTTTTGTTTATCGGTATTAATAGCGTTATAAAAGCTCTTTCGATTTCATTTCAGGCTTTCATTAATCCAGCTCTGAAATAGGAGTCATCTATTTTTAAACTAAGAACAACTTGTGTTATCATTATTTTTATAGTGATAAAAAATGTACTTGAAACTAAAAATATAAAAAGTTTAATTTTCGAAATGGAGAGACGATGGATTATGTTATTTGTAATCGATGTAGGTAATACAAATACCGTTTTAGGTGTTTACCAAGAAGATGAGTTAATACATCACTGGAGAATTGAAACGAACCGATATAAAACAGAAGATGAGTATGGTATGATGATTGGTTCCTTACTTGAATATGCAGGGATCGAATTCGATGAGTTTCATGCAGTCATTATTTCATCAGTTGTTCCACCAATTATGTTTTCATTGGAGAGAATGGCTACAAAGTATTTCAAACAAAAACCATTAATCGTAGGCCCAGGTATAAAAACAGGTTTAAACATAAAATATGATAATCCGAAAGAAGTAGGAGCTGACCGAATTGTTAACGCGGTTGCTGGTATAGCACAATACGGAAGTCCGCTTATCATTGTAGACTTCGGAACTGCTACTACATATTGTTATATAGATGAAAATAAAAATTATATCGGCGGTGCCATAGCACCAGGGATTAATATTTCAACAGAGGCACTTTATACAAAGGCTTCAAAATTACCTCGTATTGAACTTTCGAGACCGTCTAATATTGTAGGACGTACAACTGTAGAGGCAATGCAAGTAGGAATTCTTTATGGTTACGTAGGACAAGTTGAAGGTATTGTAAAGCGAATGAAAGCTCAAGCGAAAGTAGAACCTACTGTTATAGCGACAGGTGGCCTAGCATCATTAATATCTAAGGAATCAGATATTATTGATATAATGGACCCGTATCTTACGTTAAAAGGTCTGCATTTAATATATAAACGAAATTCTTAAAAAGGGGTATATCATGAAAGATTATTTAGTAAAAGCATTAGCTTTTAACGGTGAAGTCCGTGCATATAGTGTGAGATCAACTAATATCGTAAGAGAAGCTCAGGAGCGTCATGATACATGGAAAGATGCTTCGGCTGCACTAGGTCGTACCCTAACGGCTGCCGCGATGATGGGTGCAATGTTAAAGGGTGAGGAAAAATTAACATTAAAGGTTGAGGGGAATGGCCCCCTTGGCTATATTCTTGCTGACAGTAATGCAAAAGGTGAGGTCCGTGGATTCGTATTGAATCCTCATGTTCAATCCGAACGTAACAAACACGGAAAAATTGACGTTGCTAAAGCTGTTGGTACTGTAGGTACAATCTCTGTTGCTAAAGATATTGGTATGAGAGAGCCATTCACAGGGGCAGTGCCGATTGTGTCAGGTGAACTTGGTGAAGACTTTACTTATTATTTTGCTGTATCTGAACAAACTCCTTCATCTGTAGGTGTAGGTGTATTAGTAAATCCAGATCATTCAATTTTAGCAAGTGGTGGGTTTATTATTCAAATCCTACCAGGTGCTAGTGATGAATGTATCACAAAGATAGAAAACCGATTAAAATCAATTAAGCCAGTGTCTACACTAATTGAAGAGGGGCTTTCTCCGGAAGAAATACTATATGAAGTATTAGGGAAGGAAGAAGTTAAAGTATTGGAGACAATGGATGTTAAATTCCAATGCCAATGTTCAAGAGAAAGAATTGAAGGTGCTCTTTTAAGTGTAGGAAAACATGAATTACAATTAATGCTAGAAGAGGACGGAGAGGCAGAAGTTAAGTGTCATTTTTGTAATGAGCCTTATCACTTCACTGGCGAGCAAATACAAGGATTAATTAACCAATTGTAGGTGAAGAACGAAGAATTTGTCGAACTTTCTTTTCATAATTAATGAAGATATTCATACAAGTTATGTATAGAAGAAAGTAATTGACAGATTCTTTTGTTTTTAACATAATGTATATTAAACAGGTCAATATACTAGGAATTAGGAGTGGATGAAATGAAAGTTGCAAATTCAGTATACGAATTAATCGGTAGAACTCCAATCGTTAAACTTAACAGATTAGTAGATGAAAACAGCGCGGATGTTTACTTAAAATTAGAGTTTATGAATCCTGGTAGTAGTGTTAAAGATCGTATTGCTCTTGCTATGATTGAGGATTCTGAGAAAAAGGGTTTAATTAAACCTGGCGATACAATTATCGAACCAACTAGTGGGAACACTGGAATTGGTTTAGCGATGGTAGCAGCTGCAAAAGGATATAAATCAATACTAGTAATGCCTGAAACAATGAGTATTGAAAGAAGAAATCTTTTACGTGCTTACGGTGCCGAACTAGTGTTAACCCCCGGACCTGAAGGAATGGGCGGTGCGATTCGTAAAGCAGACGAACTAGCAAAAGAAAATGGCTACTTCGTTCCACAACAATTTAATAATGCTGCAAACCCAGAAGTTCACCGTTTAACAACTGGTCCAGAAATCGTTGAACAAATGGGAGATCAGCTTGATGCGTTTGTTTCAGGTGTTGGTACTGGAGGAACAATTTCTGGTGCAGGATCTGTTTTAAAAGAAGCTTATCCTGGCATTAATATTATTGCTGTTGAGCCTGTAGATTCTCCTGTACTATCTGGAGGTAAACCGGGTCCACATAAAATTCAAGGTATTGGAGCAGGATTTATTCCTGAAACTCTTGATACTGAAGTTTATGATGAAATCATTCAAATTAATAATGATGATGCAATGGAGACAGCTAGAAATGTAGCAAAAGCAGAAGGGTTACTTGTAGGAATATCATCAGGTGCTGCAATTAGTGCTGCGCTGCAAGCTGCTAAAAAACTTGGAAAAGGTAAAAAGGTACTTGCGATTATTCCGAGTAATGGGGAACGTTACTTAAGTACAGCTTTATTTCAATTTGAATAAATAATACGATCATTTTTTAAAATCCCTTTGATTTGTGCAAGGGATTTTTTATTTTTCCATAAAATGCTTTGATGTATAGTTCTTACTTTTTGTGTAAAATGAAAAAAGAAGCGCTATCAGAGGGGGATATTTACGTGAATTATGAAATCTTTTCAAAAGTAATCAATTATACAACACCTTTCTTTAAACACTTTGTAGAAACGGCAAAAGAGAAAAAGAATGCCGTGCTACTTGAAAGTGGACGAGACGGGCAATATTCAATCATGGCATCAAATCCTGTTGCGAAGTTATACGGTAAGAATAATAAATTAATCATTGAAGAAGAAAAGGGGAAAGTCGAATATACAGGAAATCCAATCGACTTAGCTAAAAAGTATTTATCTAATTACACAGTGAAAAAAAGAGATGACCTACCACCATTTCAAGGCGGGGCGATTGGTTATTTCACATATGATTGTAATCACTATATCGAGGAACTACCATCGTTAGCCGAAGATGTATATAACATACCAGATGTGTATCTTTTAATTTTTCATGAAGTAATTATTTTTGACCATCAAAAAAATGAACTATATTTTATCGTATTAGATGAATCGGAAAATGCACAAAAAGCACAGGGTCGTTTAGAGTCACTTGAAGAATTCTTCATAAATGAAGTGGAAAATATAGATATAACCAAACAAACTTCGAAAACGGAAGTGGAAAAAACAATTTACATGTCTGAACAAAAATTTACAGATGCAGTTGGAAATGTAAAAGAATATATCAGTGCAGGGGATGTATTCCAAGTGAATTTATCTGTACTGCAGTCTGAGACATTGGTTACAGATCCTCTTTATATCTATGAACAGCTGAGAGAGATTAACCCATCACCATATATGTCGTATTTAGACTTTGAAGAATTTCAAATCGTAAGTTGCTCACCTGAGTTATTAGTCGCAAAGCGTGATCAAGAAGTTTGGACAAGACCGATTGCGGGTACTAGATCACGTGGTAATACAATCGAAGAAGAGCAACAGTTAATGGAAGAATTACGTTCAAATGAAAAAGAACAAGCTGAGCATATCATGCTAGTTGATTTAGAGCGTAATGACTTAGGTAGAGTATGTGAATATGGAACAGTTGAAGTAGACGAATTATTAGTAATTGAAAAATATTCACACGTAATGCACCTTGTTTCAAATGTAAGAGGAAATCTGCAAAAGGACAAGGATTCATTTGATTTATTAAAAGCAGTATTCCCAGGAGGTACAATTACTGGGGCACCTAAAATACGAACAATGGAAATCATCGAGGAACTAGAGCCGACTAAACGCGGTATTTATACAGGGTCGGTTGGATGGATCGGTTTTACTGGTGATATGGAACTAAATATTACGATTCGAACGATGATTACAAAAGACGAGCAGGCGTATGTACAAGCAGGCGCTGGTATCGTAATCGATTCTAATCCAAAACATGAGTATTTAGAAAGCCTAAAAAAAGCTCAAGCTTTATGGACAGCTAAGAAAGTAAGTGAAGAAAAAGCTAAGTTAGGTGGGAATGTAAAATGATATTAATGATTGATAATTATGATTCATTTACCTATAATCTTGTTCAATATTTAGGTGAATTAGGAGAAGAGTTACTTGTAAAGCGAAATGACGAAATTACATTGGATGAAATTGAAGAGCTAAATCCTTCTTACTTAATGATTTCACCTGGTCCTTGTACACCGAATGAAGCTGGAATCAGTTTAAAAGCAATTGAACACTTTGCTGGAAAAATTCCAATTTTAGGTGTTTGTTTAGGTCATCAAGCAATTGCTCAAGTATTTGGTGGAGATGTAGTACGTGCTGAACGCTTAATGCACGGAAAAACATCGGCGATTACGCACGAAGGTCTAGGGTTATTTAGTGACTTACCATCACCGATTGATGTGACGAGATACCACTCTTTAATTGTTAAGAAAGAGACATTCCCTAAAGAACTTGAAGTAACTGCATGGACGAATGAAGGAGAAATCATGGCTTTAAAACATAAGTCATTACCAATAGAAGGCGTACAGTTTCATCCGGAATCAATTATGTCGCAGTTCGGTAAAGAAATGCTTAGAAACTTCCTAAATGCATACAAACCTTCTAGGAGTACAATATGAAAATTTATTATAATGGAGAATTCTTAAATGACAATGAAGTCAAGATTTCTCCATATGATCATGGTTTTTTATATGGCTTAGGTGTATTTGAAACATTTCGAATCTATAATGGCCATCCATTCTTGTTGTTTGACCATTTAAACCGCTTAAGAAATTCGTTATTGAACTTAAATATTGAATGGAAATTATCGGATGAGGAAATCCAGTCGATTTTGAATAGGTTAATGGAGTTAAATAAATTAAAAGATGCTTATATCCGTTTGAATGTTTCAGCGGGGGCAGGAGAAATCGGTCTATATACGGGGAATTATACAAATCCAAATACGATTATTTTTATTAAACCGATGCATGAAAGTAAGATAGTGGAGAAGGAAGGGGTAATTTTAAATACCCCTCGAAACTCTCCCGAGGGCAAGGAACGTTTAAAGTCGCATCATTATTTAAATAATATTATTGGGAAAAAAGAAATCGGCAATTCACCTAGCATAGAAGGAATTTTCTTAAATAAAGATGGTTATCTTTCAGAAGGAATTGTCTCAAATTTGTTCTTTATTAAACAAAATAAACTATACACGCCACATGTTGATACGGGAATATTGAATGGTATAACGAGGCAATTTGTAATCCATTGGGCACAATTAAAAGGCGTTTCGGTTGAGGAAGGGTATTTTACAGAGCAAGAGTTGAATGAAGCGGATGAAATATTCATCTCAAACTCGATTCAAGAAATTATTCCTGTTACAGTAATTGGTGAGCGTTTTTATAATGTTAGTGAAAGTAGTATCATTAGAGATTTGCAGAAGGATTATCAATCTTATCGTAATTCTTTATTCAGTATGAATGAAATGGAAAGAAGTGAACTAACTTGAGAAGAGCAACAAAACCGTTGATTTGTGGAAACTATTCATTACCAATTCAGAATGAGACGATTGTAATGGGTATTTTAAATATGACACCAGACTCTTTTTCTGATGGTGGTCGATATAATGAAATTGAATTAGCGATAAAGCATGCAAAGAAATTAATTGCAGATGGAGCAAAAATTATTGATGTTGGTGGAGAATCAACAAGACCTGGAGCTGCTATAGTTGATGAGGAAGAAGAATTAAAAAGGGTAGTTCCTATTATTAAAGCTTTGTCGACGGAAATTAATGTTCCGATTTCAATAGATACATATAAATCTGAAGTAGCTAAACAAGCTGTTGAAGCAGGAGCTACAATCATTAATGATGTTTGGGGTGCGAAGAAAGACCCTAAAATCGTAGAAGTTGCGGCAGCATACAATGTTCCAATTTGCTTAATGCATAATCGAACTGACGAAAATTATTATAGTTTGATGAGCGATGTTGTCTGTGATCTAGTTGAAAGTATTCAAATTGCAAAGCGCGCAGGTGTAAAGGATGAAATGATTATATTGGATCCTGGTGTTGGTTTCGCGAAGTCTGCTGAGCAAAACTTAGAAGTGTTAAATCAGATGGAACAAATCAAAGCATTGGATTATCCGGTGTTACTTGGTACGTCACGAAAAAGATTTATTGGAGAAGTTCTTGGTACGGATGTGCATGAGCGGATGGAAGGAACGGGTGCAACAGTTTGTTTAGGCATTACGAAAGGATGCGAAATTGTACGAGTACATGATGTACTAGCAATTTCTCGTATGACTAAAATGATGGATGCAATGTTAAAGATTGGAGTAAATAATGGATAAAATTTATGTAACCGGTATGAAATTTTATGGATACCATGGTGTCTTTAAAGAAGAGAAAACATTGGGCCAACGATTTAATGTTGATTTAATTGTCGAATTAGATACAAAAAAAGCAGGAGAAACAGATGATTTGGCGTATTCAGTAAGTTACGCAGATTTATTTAAAACATGTGAGGAAGTTGTTCAAGGTAAGTCTTATGATTTGGTTGAATCTGTAGCTGAAGAAATTGCTAAACAAATATTAAATACATACGAATTAATCCAACAATGTACTGTAAAAGTGATAAAACCAGACCCGCCAATACCAGGACATTATGATTTCGTAGCAGTTGAGATAACAAGAGGTCGCATATGAAAAATGAGTCGTATTTAAGTTTAGGAACGAATATAGGCGATCGAGAAGGATTTCTTACAAAGGCCATTAAGGAATTAGTTGAGCATTCCGATATTCAAGTAGAACAAATATCTTCTATATACGAAACGGACCCGGTTGGTTACGTAGACCAAGATCCGTTTTTAAATCTAGTCATTAAAATTTCTACCAATTTGACTCCACTACAATTACTTGATGTTACTCAAGGAATCGAAAATAGTCTTGGTAGAAAAAGGGAATTACGTTGGGGTCCTAGGACTATAGACCTTGACATTTTACTCTATAATCACGAGAATATAGAAGTTGAGAACCTAAGAATACCGCACCCTAGAATGTTTGAAAGAAGCTTTGTATTAATCCCTTTAAACGAAATAAACCAATCATTGGAGATTGAAACTAAATTTTTAGAGGATAAAGGAGTTCGATTATGGAAGCTGAAAAGTGGGGGAGACGGATTAGGGCTTTTAGAAAATTAAAAGGTTACACCCAAGAAGGCTTTGCGAAAGATCTTGGCGTTTCTGTTTCGGTACTAGGTGAAGTAGAGCGAGGAAATCGTATGCCAACTGAACAGTTTTTGCATGATTGCGCAAAACAGTTAAAAGTAAGTGTTGAGGAATTATCAATATAGATGGTTAAAGTATTGTAAGAAGGAGGATGGGATGTGCTAAAAATTGGTGACATCGAGATGAAAAATCCCGTCGTATTAGCGCCGATGGCCGGAGTTTGTAATTCAGCCTTCCGTCTAACTGTAAAAGAGTTTGGTGCAGGTTTAGTATGCGCAGAAATGGTAAGTGATAAAGCAATTCTTAACAATAACAAAAGGACGTTAGAGATGCTTTATATGGATGAACGAGAAAAGCCATTAAGCTTACAAATTTTTGGTGGCGAAAAATCTTCACTAGTTGAAGCTGCTAAGTACGTTGATGAAAACACGAATGCAGATATTATAGATATTAACATGGGGTGTCCTGTCCCAAAGATTACAAAAGTAGACGCTGGAGCTAAATGGCTATTAGACCCAAATAAGATTCATGAGATGGTCTATGCTGTAGCACAGAATGTAAGTAAGCCAGTTACGGTTAAAATGCGTCTTGGTTGGGACGACGACCACATTTACGTTGTAGACAATGCAAAAGCAGTAGAAGCAGCGGGCGGTAAAGCTGTAGCCGTTCATGGTCGCACACGCTACCAAATGTACGAAGGAAAATCTGATTGGAGCTGGATTAAAGAAGTTAAAAATCAGGTTTCGATTCCTGTAATCGGTAATGGTGATGTAGAGACTCCTCAGGATGCTAAACGTATGTTAGATGAAACAGGCTGCGATGGTGTAATGATCGGTCGCGCTGCGTTAGGAAACCCATGGATGATTTACCGTACTGTTAAGTATTTGGAATCAGGTATATTAATGCCAGAACCAGCCGCGCGTGAAAAAATTGATGTATGTTTATTGCATTTAGATCGATTAATTGACTTGAAAAATGAACATGTTGCTGTATTGGAAATGAGAAAACATGCAGCTTGGTATTTAAAAGGTTTGAAAGGTACTGCATTAGTACGCAACCAAATTAACGAGGCTAGCACTCGTGCTCAAATGGTTGAACTATTAATGACGTACGTAAATGAAGTTGAAACAAAAATGAAAGCTGCCCAAGCTTTGTAAGTTTGACAGGTTTCGCTTGACAAAATATAATAAGTTATAGTAAACAAAACTGCCAGATCGAATTACTGGCAGTTTTTCTATTAAGTTCATATTGTATTTAAATACTTAAAATAGCGTGGAGTTGAGAAAATGAGTCACGAAGAATTAAATGATCAAGCCCTAATACGTAGGGAGAAATTAAAAACACTTGAAGGAAAAGGTATCGATCCATTCGGTAAAAAATTTGTGCGCACACATTCATCAAATGATTTATTAGCACAATTTGATCAATTTTCTAAAGAAGAATTAGAAGAAAAAGCAATTGTTGTATCTTTTGCAGGTCGAGTAATGACTAAACGTGGAAAAGGTAAAGCAGGATTTGCACATGTTCAAGATTTAAATGGACAAGTTCAAATCTATGTGCGTAAAGATGCTGTAGGCGAAGAGCAGTATGAAATCTTTGATATTACTGACTTAGGTGATATTGTTGGGGTTTCTGGTGTGGTATTTAAAACAAATGTAGGGGAATTATCTATTAAAGTTAAAGAATATACTTTCCTATCGAAAGCGTTATTACCACTTCCTGATAAATTCCATGGTCTACAAGATGTAGAACAACGCTACCGCCAAAGATACTTAGACTTAATGAATATGGATAGCCGTCAGACTTTTATTGCACGTAGCAAGATTATCCAATCTATGAGACGCTATTTAGATGACCAAGGTTATTTAGAAGTAGAAACACCTATGCTACATGCAATTGCAGGTGGAGCTTCTGCAAGACCGTTTATTACACATCATAACGCGCTTGATATGGAATTATATATGCGTATTGCTATTGAGTTACACTTAAAACGATTAATCGTTGGTGGATTAGAAAAGGTTTATGAAATCGGTCGTGTATTCCGTAATGAAGGTATTTCTACTCGTCATAACCCTGAGTTTACGATGATTGAGTTATATGAAGCTTATGCTGATTATGCTGATATTATGGAACTAACTGAAAATTTAATTGCTCATATAGCTAAAGAAGTTTTAGGTACTACTACTATTCCATATGGCGAGTACACTGTAAACTTAGAGCCAAAATGGACTAGACTTCATATGGTAGACGCGATTAAAGAAGCTTGTGGAGTAGATTTCTGGCCTGAAATGTCAGTTGAACAAGCAAGAGCATATGCTAAAGAACAAAATGTAGAAATTAATGCGAATATGTCTGTAGGTCATATTATTAACGAATTCTTTGAGCAAAAAGTAGAAGAAACGTTAATTCAACCAACTTTCATTTACGGCCACCCAGTTGAAATTTCACCGCTAGCGAAAAAGAACGCAGAAGATCCACGTTTTACTGATCGTTTTGAATTGTTTATCGTAGCACGTGAACATGCTAATGCATTTACAGAGTTAAACGATCCAATTGATCAAAAAGAACGTTTTGAAGCACAGCTTAAAGAACGTGAACTTGGTAATGACGAAGCTCATATGATGGATGATGATTACATCGAAGCATTAGAGCATGGTATGCCACCAACTGGAGGTCTAGGAATTGGTATAGACAGATTAGTTATGTTATTAACTAACTCTCCTTCAATTCGTGACGTTCTATTATTCCCGTTAATGAGACATAAATAAATAAGTTGAAAAGCTGGCTAAAAGAGTACTTTTAAGCCAGCTTTTTTTACGTTTTGATGTATCTTTTTAGAAGAATAAGGACATCATTTATTTATTGGAATCTGATTATAAATATCAGAATAAAAAGAATTTAAATTTACCTATTGTATTTTGTTTTTATAGGTGGTATATTATTAAACGTTGTCACGTTAATACGAAACAACAACGAAAAAAACTTTTAAAAAAAACATTGACAACATTCGAAAGAAAATGTTAAGATGTTTAAGTCGCCTCAGAGCGACAAGGTGAACTTTGAAAACTAAACAAAACATGAAGTAAACGTCAATTATTAGTTTTTTGAGCAATACAAGATTTAAACTTAACTTTTATGGAGAGTTTGATCCTGGCTCAGGACGAACGCTGGCGGCGTGCCTAATACATGCAAGTCGAGCGGATTAATGGGAGCTTGCTCCCGTTAATTAGCGGCGGACGGGTGAGTAACACGTGGGCAACCTACCTATAAGACTGGGATAACTTCGGGAAACCGGAGCTAATACCGGATGATACTGAGGAACTCCTGTTCCTTAGTTGAAAGATGGCTTCGGCTATCACTTACAGATGGGCCCGCGGCGCATTAGCTAGTTGGTGAGGTAACGGCTCACCAAGGCGACGATGCGTAGCCGACCTGAGAGGGTGATCGGCCACACTGGGACTGAGACACGGCCCAGACTCCTACGGGAGGCAGCAGTAGGGAATCTTCCGCAATGGACGAAAGTCTGACGGAGCAACGCCGCGTGAGTGATGAAGGCCTTCGGGTCGTAAAGCTCTGTTGTTAGGGAAGAACAAGTGCTAGTTAAATAAGCTGGCACCTTGACGGTACCTAACCAGAAAGCCACGGCTAACTACGTGCCAGCAGCCGCGGTAATACGTAGGTGGCAAGCGTTGTCCGGAATTATTGGGCGTAAAGCGCGCGCAGGCGGTTTCTTAAGTCTGATGTGAAAGCCCCCGGCTCAACCGGGGAGGGTCATTGGAAACTGAGAAACTTGAGTGCAGAAGAGGAAAGTGGAATTCCAAGTGTAGCGGTGAAATGCGTAGAGATTTGGAGGAACACCAGTGGCGAAGGCGACTTTCTGGTCTGTAACTGACGCTGAGGCGCGAAAGCGTGGGGAGCAAACAGGATTAGATACCCTGGTAGTCCACGCTGTAAACGATGAGTGCTAAGTGTTAGAGGGTTTCCGCCCTTTAGTGCTGAAGTTAACGCATTAAGCACTCCGCCTGGGGAGTACGGTCGCAAGACTGAAACTCAAAGGAATTGACGGGGGCCCGCACAAGTGGTGGAGCATGTGGTTTAATTCGAAGCAACGCGAAGAACCTTACCAGGTCTTGACATCCTCTGACAACCCTAGAGATAGGGCGTTCCCTTCGGGGACAGAGTGACAGGTGGTGCATGGTTGTCGTCAGCTCGTGTCGTGAGATGTTGGGTTAAGTCCCGCAACGAGCGCAACCCTTGATCTTAGTTGCCAGCATTTAGTTGGGCACTCTAAGGTGACTGCCGGTGACAAACCGGAGGAAGGTGGGGATGACGTCAAATCATCATGCCCCTTATGACCTGGGCTACACACGTGCTACAATGGATAGTACAAAGGGTTGCAAGACCGCGAGGTGGAGCTAATCCCATAAAACTATTCTCAGTTCGGATTGTAGGCTGCAACTCGCCTACATGAAGCCGGAATCACTAGTAATCGCGGATCAGCATGCCGCGGTGAATACGTTCCCGGGCCTTGTACACACCGCCCGTCACACCATGAGAGTTTGTAACACCCGAAGTCGGTGGGGTAACCTTTTAGGGGCCAGCCGCCTAAGGTGGGACAGATGATTGGGGTGAAGTCGTAACAAGGTAGCCGTATCGGAAGGTGCGGCTGGATCACCTCCTTTCTATGGAGACATCATGAACCGTTGGTTCATGTATGAAAATGTTTCTTCATTGTTTTGTTTAGTTTTGAGAGTTCACTCTCAACTTTGTACCTTGAAAACTAGATAATGTCATTCATTAAACTGCGTAAGTTTAATATAATTAGTTTTAAAATTAGTTAAGTTAGAAAGGGCGCACGGTGGATGCCTTGGCACTAGGAGTCGATGAAGGACGGGACTAACACCGATATGCTTCGGGGAGCTGTAAGTAAGCTTTGATCCGGAGATTTCCGAATGGGGAAACCCACTACTCGTAATGGAGTAGTATCTTTACCTGAATACATAGGGTACTGAGGACAGACCCAGGGAACTGAAACATCTAAGTACCTGGAGGAATAGAAAGCAAAATGCGATTTCCTGAGTAGCGGCGAGCGAAACGGAAGATAGCCCAAACCAAGAGGCTTGCCTCTTGGGGTTGTAGGACACTCTATACGGAGTTACAAAGGAACGGGGTAAATGAAGCGACCTGGAAAGGTCCGTCAAAGAAGGTAAAAACCCTGTAGTTGAAATCTCGTTCCCTCTTGAGTGGATCCTGAGTACGGCGGAACACGTGAAATTCCGTCGGAATCTGGGAGGACCATCTCCCAAGGCTAAATACTACCTAGTGACCGATAGTGAACCAGTACCGTGAGGGAAAGGTGAAAAGCACCCCGGAAGGGGAGTGAAAGAGAACCTGAAACCGTGTGCTTACAAATAGTCAGAGCTCGTTAACGAGTGATGGCGTGCCTTTTGTAGAATGAACCGGCGAGTTACGATCCCGTGCAAGGTTAAGTTGAAGAGACGGAGCCGCAGCGAAAGCGAGTCTGAATAGGGCGATATAGTACGTGGTCGTAGACCCGAAACCGAGTGATCTACCCATGTCCAGGATGAAGTTCAGGTAACACTGAATGGAGGTCCGAACCCACGCACGTTGAAAAGTGCGGGGATGAGGTGTGGGTAGCGGAGAAATTCCAATCGAACTCGGAGATAGCTGGTTCTCCCCGAAATAGCTTTAGGGCTAGCCTTATGTGTTAGAGTCTTGGAGGTAGAGCACTGATTGGACTAGGGGCCCCCAACGGGTTACCGAATTCAGTCAAACTCCGAATGCCAATGACTTATCCATAGGAGTCAGACTACGAGTGATAAGATCCGTGGTCAAGAGGGAAACAGCCCAGACCGCCAGCTAAGGTCCCAAAGTATACGTTAAGTGGAAAAGGATGTGGAGTTGCTTAGACAACCAGGATGTTGGCTTAGAAGCAGCCACCATTTAAAGAGTGCGTAATAGCTCACTGGTCGAGTGACTCTGCGCCGAAAATGTAACGGGGCTAAACGTATCACCGAAGCTGCGGATTGATACCGTATGGTATCAGTGGTAGGGGAGCGTTCTAAGGGCGTTGAAGCTAGATCGTAAGGACTGGTGGAGCGCTTAGAAGTGAGAATGCCGGTATGAGTAGCGAAAGACGGGTGAGAATCCCGTCCACCGTATGCCTAAGGTTTCCTGGGGAAGGCTCGTCCTCCCAGGGTTAGTCAGGACCTAAGCCGAGGCCGAAAGGCGTAGGCGATGGACAACAGGTTGATATTCCTGTACCACCTCATTTCCGTTTGAGCGATGGAGGGACGCAGAAAGATAGGGTAAGCGCGCTGCTGGATATGCGCGTCCAAGCAATTAGGCTGATGTGTAGGCAAATCCGCACATCATAAGGCTGAGTTGTGATGGCGAGGGAAATATAGTACCGAAGTTCCTGATTCTACGCTGCCAAGAAAAGCTTCTAGCGAGGAAATAGGTGCCTGTACCGCAAACCGACACAGGTAGGCGAGGAGAGAATCCTAAGGTGAGCGAGAGAACTATGGTTAAGGAACTCGGCAAAATGACCCCGTAACTTCGGGAGAAGGGGTGCTCTTTTGGGTGTATGCCCGGGAGAGCCGCAGTGAAAAGGCCCAAGCGACTGTTTAGCAAAAACACAGGTCTCTGCGAAGCCGCAAGGCGAAGTATAGGGGCTGACGCCTGCCCGGTGCTGGAAGGTTAAGAGGAGGGGTTATCCCTTACGGGAGAAGCTCTGAATTGAAGCCCCAGTAAACGGCGGCCGTAACTATAACGGTCCTAAGGTAGCGAAATTCCTTGTCGGGTAAGTTCCGACCCGCACGAAAGGCGTAACGATTTGGGCACTGTCTCAACCATAGACTCGGTGAAATTATAGTACCTGTGAAGATGCAGGTTACCCGCGACAGGACGGAAAGACCCCGTGGAGCTTTACTGCAGCTTGATATTGAATTTTGGTACAGCTTGTACAGGATAGGTAGGAGCCTGTGAAGCCGGAGCGCTAGCTTCGGTGGAGGCGTCGGTGGGATACTACCCTGGCTGTATTGAAATTCTAACCTAGAGCCGTTATCCGGCTCGGAGACAGTGTCAGGTGGGCAGTTTGACTGGGGCGGTCGCCTCCTAAAGAGTAACGGAGGCGCCCAAAGGTTCCCTCAGAATGGTTGGAAATCATTCGAAGAGTGTAAAGGCATAAGGGAGCTTGACTGCGAGACCTACAAGTCGAGCAGGGACGAAAGTCGGGCTTAGTGATCCGGTGGTTCCGCATGGAAGGGCCATCGCTCAACGGATAAAAGCTACCCCGGGGATAACAGGCTTATCTCCCCCAAGAGTCCACATCGACGGGGAGGTTTGGCACCTCGATGTCGGCTCATCGCATCCTGGGGCTGTAGTCGGTCCCAAGGGTTGGGCTGTTCGCCCATTAAAGCGGTACGCGAGCTGGGTTCAGAACGTCGTGAGACAGTTCGGTCCCTATCCGTCGTGGGCGCAGGAAATTTGAGAGGAGCTGTCCTTAGTACGAGAGGACCGGGATGGACACACCGCTGGTGTACCAGTTGTTCTGCCAAGAGCATGGCTGGGTAGCTATGTGTGGAAGGGATAAGTGCTGAAAGCATCTAAGCATGAAGCCCCCCTCAAGATGAGATTTCCCATAGCGTTAAGCTAGTAAGACCCCTGAGAGACGATCAGGTTGATAGGTCAGAGGTGGAAGCGTGGTGACACGTGGAGCTGACTGATACTAATCGGTCGAGGACTTAACTAACAAGTTTGATAATGACATTATCTAGTTTTGAAGGTACAAAAATTATTATAAAAAACTTCTTAAAAAGTTATTGACTTTCGTAGAAAGTTTGATATAATAATTAATGTCCTAAAGAAAAAGAATCAAGTGATGATTGCGAAGAGGTCACACCCGTTCCCATACCGAACACGGCAGTTAAGCTCTTCAGCGTCGATGGTAGTTGGGGGTTTCCCCCTGTGAGAGTAGAACGTCGCTTGGTTTGATGGAGGATTAGCTCAGCTGGGAGAGCACCTGCCTTACAAGCAGGGGGTCGGCGGTTCGAGCCCGTCATCCTCCACCATATGCCGACTTAGCTCAATTGGTAGAGCAACTGACTTGTAATCAGTAGGTTGAGGGTTCAAGTCCTTTAGTCGGCACTCTTTTTGAGCCATTAGCTCAGTTGGTAGAGCATCTGACTTTTAATCAGAGGGTCGAAGGTTCGAATCCTTCATGGCTCACCATTTTCTCAAAAAGAAAATATTTGCGGGTGTGGCGGAATTGGCAGACGCGCTAGACTTAGGATCTAGTACTTCGGTGTGGGGGTTCGAGTCCCTTCACCCGCACCATTTATAATTTAAAAGCAGTATACGCGGAAGTAGTTCAGTGGTAGAATACAACCTTGCCAAGGTTGGGGTCGCGGGTTCGAACCCCGTCTTCCGCTCCACATATGCTGCCGGGGTGGTGGAATGGCAGACACACAGGACTTAAAATCCTGCGGGGGTTGACCCCGTGCCGGTTCGAGTCCGGCCCTCGGTACCATTTATAATATGCGCCCGTAGCTCAATTGGATAGAGCGTTTGACTACGGATCAAAAGGTTATGGGTTCGAGTCCTTTCGGGCGCGCCATATTACGGGAAGTGGCTCAGCTTGGTAGAGCACCTGGTTTGGGACCAGGGGGTCGCAGGTTCAAATCCTGTCTTCCCGACCATTTCATTAAGGGGCCTTAGCTCAGCTGGGAGAGCGCCTGCCTTGCACGCAGGAGGTCAGCGGTTCGATCCCGCTAGGCTCCACCAATAGATGATCTTTGAAAACTAAACAAAACATGAAGTAAACGTCAATTATTAGTTTTTTGAGCAATACAAGATTTAAACTTAACTTTTATGGAGAGTTTGATCCTGGCTCAGGACGAACGCTGGCGGCGTGCCTAATACATGCAAGTCGAGCGGATTAATGGGAGCTTGCTCCCGTTAATTAGCGGCGGACGGGTGAGTAACACGTGGGCAACCTACCTGTAAGACTGGGATAACTTCGGGAAACCGGAGCTAATACCGGATGATACTGTGGAACTCCTGTTCCTTAGTTGAAAGATGGCTTCGGCTATCACTTACAGATGGGCCCGCGGCGCATTAGCTAGTTGGTGAGGTAACGGCTCACCAAGGCGACGATGCGTAGCCGACCTGAGAGGGTGATCGGCCACACTGGGACTGAGACACGGCCCAGACTCCTACGGGAGGCAGCAGTAGGGAATCTTCCGCAATGGACGAAAGTCTGACGGAGCAACGCCGCGTGAGCGATGAAGGCCTTCGGGTCGTAAAGCTCTGTTGTTAGGGAAGAACAAGTGCTAGTTAAATAAGCTGGCACCTTGACGGTACCTAACCAGAAAGCCACGGCTAACTACGTGCCAGCAGCCGCGGTAATACGTAGGTGGCAAGCGTTGTCCGGAATTATTGGGCGTAAAGCGCGCGCAGGCGGTTTCTTAAGTCTGATGTGAAAGCCCCCGGCTCAACCGGGGAGGGTCATTGGAAACTGGGAAACTTGAGTGCAGAAGAGGAAAGTGGAATTCCAAGTGTAGCGGTGAAATGCGTAGAGATTTGGAGGAACACCAGTGGCGAAGGCGACTTTCTGGTCTGTAACTGACGCTGAGGCGCGAAAGCGTGGGGAGCAAACAGGATTAGATACCCTGGTAGTCCACGCTGTAAACGATGAGTGCTAAGTGTTAGAGGGTTTCCGCCCTTTAGTGCTGAAGTTAACGCATTAAGCACTCCGCCTGGGGAGTACGGTCGCAAGACTGAAACTCAAAGGAATTGACGGGGGCCCGCACAAGTGGTGGAGCATGTGGTTTAATTCGAAGCAACGCGAAGAACCTTACCAGGTCTTGACATCCTCTGACAACCCTAGAGATAGGGCGTTCCCTTCGGGGACAGAGTGACAGGTGGTGCATGGTTGTCGTCAGCTCGTGTCGTGAGATGTTGGGTTAAGTCCCGCAACGAGCGCAACCCTTGATCTTAGTTGCCAGCATTTAGTTGGGCACTCTAAGGTGACTGCCGGTGACAAACCGGAGGAAGGTGGGGATGACGTCAAATCATCATGCCCCTTATGACCTGGGCTACACACGTGCTACAATGGATAGTACAAAGGGTTGCAAGACCGCGAGGTGGAGCTAATCCCATAAAACTATTCTCAGTTCGGATTGTAGGCTGCAACTCGCCTACATGAAGCCGGAATCACTAGTAATCGCGGATCAGCATGCCGCGGTGAATACGTTCCCGGGCCTTGTACACACCGCCCGTCACACCACGAGAGTTTGTAACACCCGAAGTCGGTGGGGTAACCTTTTAGGGGCCAGCCGCCTAAGGTGGGACAGATGATTGGGGTGAAGTCGTAACAAGGTAGCCGTATCGGAAGGTGCGGCTGGATCACCTCCTTTCTATGGAGACATCATGAACCGTTGGTTCATGTATGAAAATGTTTCTTCATTGTTTTGTTTAGTTTTGAAGGATTATCCTTCATATATAGATATGGGCCTATAGCTCAGCTGGTTAGAGCGCACGCCTGATAAGCGTGAGGTCGATGGTTCGAGTCCATTTAGGCCCACCATATCTTTTTTTTATGTTCGGGGCCTTAGCTCAGCTGGGAGAGCGCCTGCCTTGCACGCAGGAGGTCAGCGGTTCGATCCCGCTAGGCTCCACCATTTTTATTTGTACCTTGAAAACTAGATAATGTCATTCATTAAACTGCGTAAGTTTAATATAATTAGTTTTAAAATTAGTTAAGTTAGAAAGGGCGCACGGTGGATGCCTTGGCACTAGGAGTCGATGAAGGACGGGACTAACACCGATATGCTTCGGGGAGCTGTAAGTAAGCTTTGATCCGGAGATTTCCGAATGGGGAAACCCACTACTCGTAATGGAGTAGTATCTTTACCTGAATACATAGGGTACTGAGGACAGACCCAGGGAACTGAAACATCTAAGTACCTGGAGGAATAGAAAGCAAAATGCGATTTCCTGAGTAGCGGCGAGCGAAACGGAAGATAGCCCAAACCAAGAGGCTTGCCTCTTGGGGTTGTAGGACACTCTATACGGAGTTACAAAGGAACGGGGTAAATGAAGCGACCTGGAAAGGTCCGTCAAAGAAGGTAAAAACCCTGTAGTTGAAATCTCGTTCCCTCTTGAGTGGATCCTGAGTACGGCGGAACACGTGAAATTCCGTCGGAATCTGGGAGGACCATCTCCCAAGGCTAAATACTACCTAGTGACCGATAGTGAACCAGTACCGTGAGGGAAAGGTGAAAAGCACCCCGGAAGGGGAGTGAAAGAGAACCTGAAACCGTGTGCTTACAAATAGTCAGAGCTCGTTAACGAGTGATGGCGTGCCTTTTGTAGAATGAACCGGCGAGTTACGATCCCGTGCAAGGTTAAGTTGAAGAGACGGAGCCGCAGCGAAAGCGAGTCTGAATAGGGCGATATAGTACGTGGTCGTAGACCCGAAACCGAGTGATCTACCCATGTCCAGGATGAAGTTCAGGTAACACTGAATGGAGGTCCGAACCCACGCACGTTGAAAAGTGCGGGGATGAGGTGTGGGTAGCGGAGAAATTCCAATCGAACTCGGAGATAGCTGGTTCTCCCCGAAATAGCTTTAGGGCTAGCCTTATGTGTTAGAGTCTTGGAGGTAGAGCACTGATTGGACTAGGGGCCCCCAACGGGTTACCGAATTCAGTCAAACTCCGAATGCCAATGACTTATCCATAGGAGTCAGACTACGAGTGATAAGATCCGTGGTCAAGAGGGAAACAGCCCAGACCGCCAGCTAAGGTCCCAAAGTATACGTTAAGTGGAAAAGGATGTGGAGTTGCTTAGACAACCAGGATGTTGGCTTAGAAGCAGCCACCATTTAAAGAGTGCGTAATAGCTCACTGGTCGAGTGACTCTGCGCCGAAAATGTAACGGGGCTAAACGTATCACCGAAGCTGCGGATTGATACCGTATGGTATCAGTGGTAGGGGAGCGTTCTAAGGGCGTTGAAGCTAGATCGTAAGGACTGGTGGAGCGCTTAGAAGTGAGAATGCCGGTATGAGTAGCGAAAGACGGGTGAGAATCCCGTCCACCGTATGCCTAAGGTTTCCTGGGGAAGGCTCGTCCTCCCAGGGTTAGTCAGGACCTAAGCCGAGGCCGAAAGGCGTAGGCGATGGACAACAGGTTGATATTCCTGTACCACCTCATTTCCGTTTGAGCGATGGAGGGACGCAGAAAGATAGGGTAAGCGCGCTGCTGGATATGCGCGTCCAAGCAATTAGGCTGATGTGTAGGCAAATCCGCACATCATAAGGCTGAGTTGTGATGGCGAGGGAAATATAGTACCGAAGTTCCTGATTCTACGCTGCCAAGAAAAGCTTCTAGCGAGGAAATAGGTGCCTGTACCGCAAACCGACACAGGTAGGCGAGGAGAGAATCCTAAGGTGAGCGAGAGAACTATGGTTAAGGAACTCGGCAAAATGACCCCGTAACTTCGGGAGAAGGGGTGCTCTTTTGGGTGTATGCCCGGGAGAGCCGCAGTGAAAAGGCCCAAGCGACTGTTTAGCAAAAACACAGGTCTCTGCGAAGCCGCAAGGCGAAGTATAGGGGCTGACGCCTGCCCGGTGCTGGAAGGTTAAGAGGAGGGGTTATCCCTTACGGGAGAAGCTCTGAATTGAAGCCCCAGTAAACGGCGGCCGTAACTATAACGGTCCTAAGGTAGCGAAATTCCTTGTCGGGTAAGTTCCGACCCGCACGAAAGGCGTAACGATTTGGGCACTGTCTCAACCATAGACTCGGTGAAATTATAGTACCTGTGAAGATGCAGGTTACCCGCGACAGGACGGAAAGACCCCGTGGAGCTTTACTGCAGCTTGATATTGAATTTTGGTACAGCTTGTACAGGATAGGTAGGAGCCTGTGAAGCCGGAGCGCTAGCTTCGGTGGAGGCGTCGGTGGGATACTACCCTGGCTGTATTGAAATTCTAACCTAGAGCCGTTATCCGGCTCGGAGACAGTGTCAGGTGGGCAGTTTGACTGGGGCGGTCGCCTCCTAAAGAGTAACGGAGGCGCCCAAAGGTTCCCTCAGAATGGTTGGAAATCATTCGAAGAGTGTAAAGGCATAAGGGAGCTTGACTGCGAGACCTACAAGTCGAGCAGGGACGAAAGTCGGGCTTAGTGATCCGGTGGTTCCGCATGGAAGGGCCATCGCTCAACGGATAAAAGCTACCCCGGGGATAACAGGCTTATCTCCCCCAAGAGTCCACATCGACGGGGAGGTTTGGCACCTCGATGTCGGCTCATCGCATCCTGGGGCTGTAGTCGGTCCCAAGGGTTGGGCTGTTCGCCCATTAAAGCGGTACGCGAGCTGGGTTCAGAACGTCGTGAGACAGTTCGGTCCCTATCCGTCGTGGGCGCAGGAAATTTGAGAGGAGCTGTCCTTAGTACGAGAGGACCGGGATGGACACACCGCTGGTGTACCAGTTGTTCTGCCAAGAGCATGGCTGGGTAGCTATGTGTGGAAGGGATAAGTGCTGAAAGCATCTAAGCATGAAGCCCCCCTCAAGATGAGATTTCCCATAGCGTTAAGCTAGTAAGACCCCTGAGAGACGATCAGGTTGATAGGTCAGAGGTGGAAGCATGGTGACATGTGGAGCTGACTGATACTAATCGGTCGAGGACTTAACTAACAAGTTTGATAATGACATTATCTAGTTTTGAGGGTACGAAGTACAACTCAGGTAAATCAGGTGATTATGGCAAAGAGGTCACACCCGTTCCCATACCGAACACGGCAGTTAAGCTCTTTTGCGTCGATGGTAGTTGGGGGTTTCCCCCTGTGAGAGTAGAACGTCGCCTGGTTAAAACAAAAACATCAGCTATTAGGCTGATGTTTTTTTGTGCAATAAATTGTCAACAATTTTACAATTGCTACTCGTCTAAGTAATTTTTTTAGTAAAATCTAGAGGAAAAAAAGCTTCTTAAAAGAAATGTTAAACATATATATATTTATACTGATAAATAATGCTGACCGATTAGCAAGCCTGTAGGTGAAAAAAGAAGAGTAATGGTACATATACTTAATGCGTAAAATCGGAAACTATATCGTCTTTCTTGACCGCTGCCAATTTATACTTTCTTAATCGTACAAAAAAAGATTAAGAGCAAAGTAGTTTGGAAAAAATGATAAAGAGATAATAGTTGAATTTTTTTATGAAAGGAATATAATAATAGTCAAAGATAGTCAAAGTCAGTAAAGGTGGTAAATAGATGAAAAACATATCAGATATCATTGAACAATATCTAATGCACTACTTTGACATATCAGATAAAGATTATGTCGAAATAAAAAGAAGTGAAATAGCGAATAAATTTGACTGTGTTCCTTCTCAAATAAATTATGTAATAAATACAAGATTCACTTTAGAACGAGGATACGTAGTTGAAAGTAAACGTGGTGGAGGAGGGTATATTCGAATTATTAAAGTGCAATTTCATGATAAAGCGAGTGTAATTGATCAAATATTAGACAGCTTTAGTAGTAATATTGCACAGTCTAGCTCTGAAGACTATATTCGATTACTGCTTGAGAATAGTGTAATTACCCAACGTGAAGCCAAGATGATGTTAAGCGTATTAGACCGTTCAGTAATAA
Source organism: Arthrobacter citreus (assembly GCA_013200995.1). Classification (GTDB taxonomy): domain Bacteria; phylum Bacillota; class Bacilli; order Bacillales; family Bacillaceae_G; genus Gottfriedia. Next base: position 3,870,697 of record CP053688.1, read on the forward strand.
TGGTAAATTTACCTTATCGAGATGAGTTAAGAGCAAGAATGTTCAAAGCAATGCTAAGAAGCTTAAAGTTTAAATAGAGTATGGAGGTTGCCCATAATGATTTGTCAAGAATGTCAAGAACGTCCGGCAACATTACACTATTCTAAAATTATTAATGGTGAAAAAACAGATATACGCCTATGTGAGAAATGTGCAACTGAATCAAACAATAAATATATTTTTTCTGAAATAGGTGGTTATTCTGTAAATGATCTGTTAGCTGGATTGTTTAAAGGAAATACTGGTATTTATGAAATGAAGAAAAATAAAATTCATCATGATCCACATATTGAATGTCCTAGATGCAAGATGACTTTTCAAAAGTTTACTAAGATTGGACGTTTAGGTTGTTCAACTTGTTATGAAACATTTATGGATCAGATGAAACCAATTGTTAAAAGAATTCATAGCGGTAATGCAACGCACACAGGTAAGTTACCTCAAAAGATAAATGGGGCTATCTCTTTAAAGAGAAAGCTACAAGATTTGAAGTCTCAAATGAAAAATTTTATTGATAGTGAGAATTTTGAGCAGGCAATTAAGGTTCGGGATGAGATCCGTGATCTTGAAAGAGATTTACAAGCCCTTCAAAAGGAGGTGGAGTAAATTATGTCTATTGACCGTATTATTAATGAGGCAATTAGTCCATGGATGAAACAAGAAGGTCCTGATGACGATATAGTCTTAAGCAGCCGTATTAGGTTAGCTAGAAACTTTAATGCATATTTGTACCCATCGCTACTTAGCCAAGATAAAGCTAAAGAAATTTGTCATTTAGTTAAACATTATTTTGAAGGTAGTACAGCTTTACCAAATGGACCTTTTGAATATATTGAAATTAATAAGTTAGAACCAGTAGAGAAGAGAGTACTAATTGAGAAGCATTTAATAAGTCCTAATTTAGTTCAAGAGTCCGTTCATGGCGCATGTATACTATCTCAAGATGAACAAATTAGCATAATGATAAATGAAGAAGATCATTTACGTATTCAGGCTTTATTTCCTGGGTTACAACTTAGAGAGGCACTTACTCAAGCGAATCATATTGATAATTATATAGAGAGTCAGCTTGAATATGCTTTTGATGAAACAATAGGCTACTTAACGAGCTGCCCTACAAATGTTGGTACCGGATTGAGAGCTTCAGTGATGATGCATCTTCCGGCGCTAGTCATAACAAAACAATTTAACCGATTAATTCCTACAATTAATCAACTTGGATTAGTTGTAAGAGGAATTTACGGTGAAGGTAGCGAAGCTTTAGGTAATATCTTTCAGATTTCAAATCAAATTACTTTAGGGAAATCGGAAGAAGAGATAATAGAAGATTTAACGACAATTGTACAACAACTGATAAAACATGAAAAATCAGCAAGAGACGCACTTGCCAGAACCTCCTTAATTCGCTTAGAGGATCGAGTTTTTCGTTCTCTCGGTACTTTGAAGTACGGGAGAATAATAGAGACAAAGGAAAGTGCTAAATGTTTATCAGACGTACAATTAGGGATTGATTTAGGATTAATTCAAGGTTTATCTAAAAACTTTTTACATGAATTAATGATATTAACTCAACCAGGTATTTTACAACAATTCGTAGGTGATCAACTTACTCCTGAGGAAAGGGATATTAAGAGGGCATCACTAATACGCGAAAGACTATCTGATAAAAATAATTAATTATATGGGAGGAACCAATTATGATGTTTGGTCGATTTACAGAACGTGCTCAAAAAGTATTAGCTCTTTCTCAAGAAGAGGCAATCCGAATTGGACACTCAAATATAGGTACAGAACATATTTTACTTGGGCTTGTTCGTGAAGGAGAAGGTATTGCAGCAAAGGCATTACTTGCTCTTGGATTAAGTCCAGAAAAAGTGCAACAAGAAGTAGAAACATTAATAGGACGCGGCCAAGGAGTAGCTCAAACAGTTCATTACACACCGAGAGCTAAAAAAGTAATTGAATTATCAATGGATGAAGCTCGTAAATTAGGCCATTCTTATGTAGGAACAGAACATATTCTATTAGGTCTAATTAGAGAAGGAGAAGGTGTAGCAGCAAGAGTATTAAATAATCTTGGTGTTAGCTTAAATAAAGCTCGCCAACAAGTCCTTCAATTGTTAGGGAGTAATGAAAGTTCGTCTAATCATCAAAATGGTTCTGCAAACCAAGCAAATACTCCAACATTAGACAGCTTAGCTCGTGATTTAACAGTATCGGCTAGAGAAGGCCGCTTAGATCCAGTAATTGGACGTAGTAAAGAAATTCAACGAGTTATTGAAGTATTAAGTCGTCGTACAAAAAATAATCCAGTATTAATTGGTGAGCCAGGTGTAGGTAAAACTGCAATTGCGGAAGGGTTGGCTCAGCAAATTGTTAATAATGAAGTGCCAGAAATTTTAAGAGATAAACGAGTAATGACTCTTGATATGGGTACTGTAGTAGCAGGAACTAAGTACCGTGGTGAGTTTGAAGACCGTTTGAAAAAGGTAATGGATGAAATTCGCCAAGCTGGTAATATTATTCTTTTCATTGATGAACTTCATACATTAATTGGTGCAGGTGGAGCTGAAGGTGCAATTGATGCTTCTAATATCTTAAAGCCATCATTAGCACGTGGTGAACTACAATGTATCGGCGCTACAACAATTGATGAATACCGAAAATATATTGAAAAGGATGCTGCATTAGAGCGTCGCTTCCAACCAATTCAAGTCGACCAACCAAGCGTAGAAGAGTCAATTCAAATTCTTCAAGGTTTACGTGACCGATATGAGGCGCATCATAGAGTATCAATTTCTGATCAATCAATTATTGAAGCTGTAAAACTATCAGACCGATATATTACAGACCGTTTCTTACCGGATAAAGCGATTGACGTAATTGATGAGGCAGGATCTAAAGTACGTTTACGTAGCTTTACAACACCGCCGAACTTAAAAGAGTTAGAATTAAAGTTAGAAGAGGTTCGCAAAGAAAAAGATGCAGCTGTTCAAAGTCAAGAGTTTGAAAAAGCAGCATCATTAAGAGATTCTGAACAAAGGCTACGTGAACAATTAGAAGATACGAAACGTCAGTGGAAAGAAAAACAAGGCAAAGAAAATTCTGAAGTAACTGTAGAAGATATCGCAAATGTTGTGTCATCATGGACGAATATCCCAGTTACAAAATTAGCACAAACAGAGGCAGATAAACTGTTAAATATGGAAAGTGTTCTTCATAAGCGATTAATTGGTCAAGAAGAGGCTGTTGTAGCAGTTTCTAAAGCTGTACGACGTGCTAGAGCGGGATTAAAGGATCCAAAGCGTCCGATAGGTTCATTTATTTTCCTAGGGCCTACAGGGGTAGGTAAAACAGAATTAGCGCGTGCATTAGCTGAAACAATTTTCGGTGATGAAGATGCAATGATTCGAATTGATATGTCAGAGTACATGGAAAAACACGCAACTTCTCGTTTAGTAGGGGCACCTCCAGGATATGTAGGATACGATGAAGGCGGTCAATTAACTGAGAAAGTTAGACGTAAACCTTACTCAGTAATTTTACTAGATGAAATTGAGAAAGCTCATCCGGATGTGTTTAATATCTTACTTCAAGTATTAGAGGATGGCCGTTTAACTGATTCAAAAGGACGTACAGTTGATTTTAGAAATACGCTTGTGATCATGACATCAAATGTCGGGGCAAGTGCTTTAAAAACAAATAAATATGTTGGATTCAATATTAATGATGGTGAAAAAGATTATAAAGATATGAAAGGGAAAGTATTGGAGGAACTGAAAAAAGCATTCCGTCCAGAATTCCTAAACCGTATTGATGAAACAATTGTATTCCATTCATTAGAGAAGAAACATATTAAAGAGATTGTTCACTTAATGGTTAATAGCTTAACGAAACGTTTAAAAGAACAAGAAATTGATTTAGAGTTGTCAGATGCAGCGATCGATAAAATTTCTGATGAAGGATTCGATGCTGAATATGGTGCTCGTCCATTAAGAAGAGCGATTCAAAAACAAGTAGAAGATCGTTTATCTGAAGAGTTATTAAAAGGTAATATTGAGAAAGGTCGAAAGGTCGTTCTTGATGTACAGGATAACGAGTATGTTATTAAACCAGCAGTTGAAACTGTAAATCAATAAGTAGTGATAAAGTTCATGTCTTTTTGTGAAGGAATTTTGAACATTTGATTGTAAAGTTATCTAATTTGTGAAAAAGGGCGTGAAGCCCTTTTTCTTATATCAAAAAAGCGTTAGGATATACTTAGAATACATACTCTATTAATATAGAAAATCATGTAACAAAAGAGGTACTATACATATGGCTAAAAAGAAAACTAAATTCGTGTGTCAATCATGTGGGTGCGAATCGGTTAAGTGGGTCGGAAAGTGTCCTGCATGTAATGAGTGGAATACAATGGTTGAGTTTATCGAACAACCGCCTAGTTCTAGGAGGTTAACTTTTAATACAAATGCTACAACAGAAGGGACTAGACCTATTTCGATTATGGAAGTTGAATTAGGCAATGAAACTCGTATTGGAACTTCCTTCGAAGAGTTTAACCGCGTATTAGGCGGTGGAATCGTTTTAGGTTCATTAGTTTTAATTGGTGGTGATCCTGGAATTGGCAAATCTACGATGCTCTTACAGGTTTCATCTCAATTAGCTAAAAAGGATCATAAAGTTTTATATGTTTCAGGGGAAGAATCTCAGAAGCAAATTAAATTAAGAGCAGAACGTCTAGGTGTCGCTACTCAAAACTTATATGTTTTATCAGAAACGGATTTGTCTTATATTGCGAGATATATGGATGAAATGGCACCAGATTTTGTAGTAATCGATTCGATTCAAACAATCTATTTACAAGAAGTAACATCTGCTCCAGGTAGCGTTTCTCAAGTTCGAGAATGTACATCGGAATTAATGAAAATCGCAAAGACAAAAGGTATTCCGATTTTCATTGTAGGTCATGTGACAAAAGAGGGTGCAATTGCTGGCCCACGATTATTGGAACATATGGTAGATGCAGTGTTATATTTTGAAGGTGAAAGACATCATACATATCGCATATTAAGAGCGGTTAAAAATCGTTTTGGATCTACTAATGAGACTGGTATATTTGAGATGAAAGAGCTAGGATTGGTGGAGGTACTAAATCCATCTGAAATATTTCTAGAAGAAAGGCCATTTGGAGTAGCTGGTTCAACAGTTGTAGCCTCGATGGAGGGAACTAGACCGGTACTTGTAGAGTTACAGGCACTAGTTTCACCTACAAGCTTTGGGAATGCAAGACGCATGGCAACAGGTATAGACCATAATAGAGTATCTCTAATAATGGCCGTTTTAGAAAAGAGAATGGGGCTATTGTTGCAAAATCAAGATGCTTATTTAAAAGTTGCCGGAGGTCTGAAGTTAGATGAACCAGCTGTTGATTTAGCAGTCGCAGTAAGTATAGCTTCAAGCTTCCAAGATAAGCCCACAAATCCTACAGATGTAGTAATTGGTGAGATTGGTTTAACTGGAGAAGTACGAAGAGTATCTAGAATTGAGCAAAGAGTACAAGAAGCGGCAAAGCTTGGATTTAAAAGAGCAATAATTCCATCAAAAAATATTGGAGGATGGAGTTTTCCTGAAGGAATGGAAATAATAGGTGTTAATACAGTACATGAGGCACTAAAATACGTGTTAGGAGGGTAGAAATGGAAGATCAAAAACAAAAAGCTAAATCAATGTTGCCAGTTTTACAAATGATCTCTCCGGGTACACCTTTGCGTGATGGCATAGACAATGTACTTCGGGCACAAACTGGCGGATTAATTGTACTTGGCTTTAATGATGAAACAAAGGAAATGGTCGATGGAGGATTTCATATTAATGACCCTTTCTCTCCAGCGAGTTTATATGAATTAGCAAAAATGGATGGAGCACTTATTTTAAATGAAAGTGGGACAAAAATCCTATTAGCTAATGCACAATTAATTCCGGATCAATCGATCTTTACAAAAGAAACTGGTATGCGTCATCGAACAGCAGAGCGTGTTTCAAGGCAGACCGGAAACTTAGTAATCGCTATTTCACAAAGACGTAATGTTATTACACTCTATAAAGGGAACTTGCGGTATACTTTGCGAGACATTGGCGTAATTTTAACAAAAGCAAATCAGGCGATTCAAACCCTTGAGAAATATAAGATTGTATGGAATCAAGGGATAACTTCACTTAGTATTTTAGAGTTCGAAGAGTTAGTTACTTTATTTGAAGTCGTAAATGTTTTACATAGCGTAGAAATGGTACTTCGAATAAAAAATGAAATTAATAACTATGTAATTGAGCTTGGTGATGAAGGAAGGTTAATCGAACTACAGTTAATAGAGATAATTTCGGACCTTGAGGAGGAGGCATTACTTTTAATAAAGGATTATCATTATAATAAGGAACAAGATCCAAAGACAATCTTGTTAAAGCTACAAGAATTAGCCAATGAAGAATTGTTAGAGGACCATGCCATTATTAAATTGCTTGGTTATCCAAATAACACGAATCTTGAGGAAATGGTAGAACCAAGAGGTTACCGAATGTTGATGAAAATATCTAGATTACCGCCATTAGTAATTGAAAATTTAACACAGCGGTTTAAGCATCTTAAAGGGATCTACAAAGCTACCCTTGCCGAGTTAGACGACGTAGATGGAATTGGTGAAATTCGTGCGAAGAAAATCAAAGAAGGTTTAAAGCGAATTCAGGAGCAACTGTATATCAATAGACATAACTAAGTTATTTCGTCTAAGATAGAGTTGATTATATTTTTAGTTAACCTATATATAATTATTTATTTAAAGGAGGTGGCGAAGTGATAAAGAGGATCGTTCAAGTTATTTATATCTTTGTCGGAAGTACGCTAGGTTTAGTGCTTTTTCCACTATTAGATAAACTGTTAAAAACAGATATGCCTAATATTTTGCATAATTCATATGTGCAAGCTTTAAGTGGAGCAGTGATCTTTTTTATTTTATCGCTTTGGTTAGTTGATCCAACAGTAACATTTATCAAGTATATTGAGGAAAAATTATTAAAAGCTCCTATTTCAATGATTTTGTTTGGTAGTTTAGGACTTGTTTTTGGACTTATTCTGGCATTTCTTATTTCATTGCCAATTGACTCAATTAGATTGCAATACGTTTCATCAATTATACAAATAGTTGTTACGATTTTATTAGGCTATTTAGGCTTTCAAGTTGGAATTAAAAAAAGAGAAGAATTATTAAGTTTGTTTACCTTATCTTCAAGGTCAGCTAAGAAAAAAGCCGCTGAAGAACAGGAAATAGCGGAAATACCAGTGAAAATATTAGATACAAGTGTAATCATCGATGGTCGAATTGCTGATATATGTCAGACTGGATTCATCGAAGGAACAATTGTGATTCCACAATTCGTATTAGCAGAACTACAATATATAGCAGATTCTTCAGATACATTAAAACGAAATAGAGGACGAAGAGGATTAGATATTCTAAACAGAATCCAAAAAGAGCTTGCTATGAAGGTAGAAGTCTACGAAGGTGATTTTGAAGATGTTCCTGAAGTTGACGCAAAGTTAGTTAAGCTTGCAAAATTAAAACATGGTATTTTAGTGACGAATGACTTTAATTTAAATAAAGTAAGTGAACTTCAACAAATTAAAGTTTGGAATATTAATGACCTTGCGAATGCAATTAAGCCAGTAGTGCTACCTGGAGAAGTATTAACGGCATTTGTCGTAAAAGAAGGTAAAGAAAAACTACAAGGTGTGGCTTATTTAGATGATGGCACAATGATTGTTGTAGAAGACGGTAAAGAATCGATTGGAAAACGAGTAGAAACAGTGGTTACGAGTGTACTACAAACTTCTGCAGGACGTATGATATTTGCAAAAGTAAAGTAAGTTAGAGGGGTAAACGTAAAATGCAATATAAGGTCATCATTCCAGCAGCGGGATCTGGCTCTCGCATGGGTGCAGGCTTCAATAAATTATTTATAAAAATAATGAACTCACCAATTATTGAATTGACTTTAAAAGTATTTGGTGAAGATGAGCGTTGTACTGAGATTATCTTACCAATAAAAGAATCAGAGAATCAGTTCTTTGAAACGTTAAATTTACCAAACTTTATTAAGCAAAAAATAACCTTTGTAAAGGGTGGCTCAGAAAGACAGGAAAGTGTTTATAACGGTTTAGATTCAATAAAAGATTCTGAGAGCTTAGTTTTAGTACATGATGGAGCAAGACCTTTTGTGACTAACTCGGTTATTAATCGGATTCTTAGTGAGATGGAAGAGCATGAGGCGGTTATCTGTGCGGTTCCGATGAAAGATACAATAAAGAAGGTTGTTAATCAAGAAGTGGTTGAAACAATCGATCGTTCTACATTATGGGGAGTACAGACTCCCCAAGCATTTACATATAAATGTTTACTTGAGGCGCATCAAAAAGCAACCCAGGCTGGATATTTAGGAACTGATGATGCAAGCTTAGTTGAATGGAACGGAAGTAAAGTTTTTGTAGTAAATGGAGATTATAATAATATTAAAGTAACAACAAAAGAAGATTTGTTTTTTGCCGAAACAATCTATGAACAATATAGAGGTTAGAAGGTGCTTATATGTTTAGAATAGGACAAGGATTTGATGTCCATGCATTTGCGGAAAATCGTCCTTTAATTATAGGTGGAATAGAAATCCCGTATGAATTAGGTTTATTAGGTCATTCTGATGCTGATGTACTCCTTCATACTATATCAGATGCTTTATTAGGAGCTGTTGGAGAAGGAGATATCGGAAAACATTTTCCAGATACGGATCCCGAATTCAAGGATGCCGACTCTGCAAAGCTACTACAGCATGTATTTCAAATTGTAAAAGAAAAAGGCTATGAGCTAGTAAATGCGGACTGCACAATCATTGCTCAAGCACCAAAAATGGCACCATATATACAAGTCATGAGAGATCGAATAGCAGAATTGCTTGAAACGACAGCCGATCGTATTAATGTAAAAGCGACAACAACTGAAAAGTTAGGTTTTACAGGAAGAAAAGAAGGAATTGCTTCCCAAGCAGTTGTATTGTTACAGAAGAAGGCTTAAACTAATAAAGTATATTAATTATTCAGTGGAGAGTGTCTATAAATGTCAAATAGAGTAAGAGTTCGTTATGCACCTAGTCCAACGGGTCATTTACATATTGGAAATGCACGTACTGCGTTATATGTCTATTTATTTGCTAAACATTTTAATGGTGATATGGTACTACGTATAGAGGATACTGATATTGAGCGTAATGTTGAAGGTGGCGAAGAAAGCCAAGCGAAATATTTACGTTGGTTAGGTATTGATTGGAATGAAGGTCCAGATAAAGGTGGCGAGTACGGTCCTTATCGTCAGTTAGAAAGACTAGACCTATACAAGCAATATGCTAATGAGTTAATTGAAAGTGGACATGCGTATAAATGTTATTGTACAGAGGAAGAACTTACAGCAGAACGTGAAGCACAAATAGCTTCTGGACTTCCAACTACACGTTATAGCGGAAAATGTCGTCATTTAACAGACGAAGATCGAGCTACTAAAGAATCAGCGGGTGCAGAATACACAATTCGTTTTGCAGTTCCTGCTAATGATACTTATGAGTGGGAAGATATCGTTCGTGGAAATATTAAGTTCGAATCGAAAGATATTGGTGACTGGGTTCTTGTTAAAAAGAACGGAATTGCTACTTACAACTACGCGGTAGTAGTTGATGATGCATTAATGAAAATTAGTCACGTACTTCGTGGAGAAGAGCACATTTCAAATACGCCTAAACAATTAATGGTTTATCGTGCATTAAATTGGGATGCTCCAGGTTTCGGTCACATGGCGGTTATCGTAAACGAAAATCGTAAAAAGCTTTCTAAACGTGATGAATCTGTCTTACAATTTATTGAACAATATCAAAACCTTGGTTACTTACCAGAAGCGTTATTTAACTTTATTGCTCTTCTTGGCTGGTCACCAGTTGGTGAGGAAGAAATTTTCAGCGAAGAAGAATTTATTAAAATTTTCGATCCTAGCCGTTTAAGTTCTGCTCCAGCTATGTTTGATAAGCAAAAACTAACTTGGATTAACAATCGATATATTAAAGAGCAGCCGTTAGAAAAAGTAGTAGAAATTTCATTACCACATCTAATTAAAGCTGGTTTTGTTAATGAAGAACGCACTGCGGATGAAAATCTATGGGTAACAAATTTAGTTGCTTTATATCAAGATCAAATGAGCTTTGGTGCAGAAATCGTTGAATTATCAAGTCTATTCTTTAAAGAAGAATTAACTTTCGGTGAAGAAGAACAAACTGTTATTTCAGAAGAGCAAGTGAAGGATGTACTTTCAGCATTAGTTGAAGAGCTTAACGCATCTGAAGAGTTTACAGTTGATTCAATCAAAGCAGCAATGAAATCAGTTCAAAAGTCAACTGGTCAAAAAGGTAAAAAATTATTTATGCCAATTCGTGTTGCGACAACTGGTCAATGTCATGGTCCGGAATTACCAGCTGCGATGACTTTATTAGGAAAAGAAAAAGTAATTGCTCGTTTACAAAAAATTATTGGTTAACATTTTGTTAAATTTGTAATATATATAAGTAATATTCATATAGGTAAAATGTTGATAGGGAAAAGTACATGTTTACTCGTTACCCAGAGAGAATCACAATGGTGAAAGTGATTTTAACGATATTCATGGAAGTGCCCCCTTGAGTCCTTAGCCGAAAAAATTATTTAGTAGGCTTAGGCGGTGGAAACCGTTACATTACATGAGTTGAGATAAATTATTTTATCTAAACAGAGTGGAACCGCGCTATTAAAGCGTCTCTGTGTATTTAATTACACAGGGACGCTTTTTATTATTTAGAGATAAAAGATCAAGTTTTTAATAAATTCTTTAAGGGGAAATGAAGATGCTAAAGTACATGAAGGAAGATGTAGCGACGATATTTGAACGCGATCCAGCCGCTACTAGCTATTTAGAAGTAATTCTTACTTATGCTGGTTTACATGCATTATGGCTTTATCGGTTTGCGCATTATTTCTATCGGAAAAAATGGCACTTTATTGCAAGAAGTATTTCACAGTTTGCTCGATTTTTAACAGGAATTGAGATTCACCCAGGGGCTAAAATAGGTAGACGATTTTTCATCGATCATGGAGCAGGAGTAGTAATTGGAGAAACATGTGAAATAGGTGATGATGTTACAATTTATCAGGGAGTAACATTAGGAGGAACTGGTAAGGAAAAAGGCAAAAGACATCCAACCTTATTAAGTGGAGTACTAGTAGCAACTGGAGCAAAAGTACTAGGCTCTATAACAATCGGAGAAAATGCAAAGATCGGTGCAAATTCAGTTGTATTAAAGGATGTTCCAAATAATACTACGGTTGTTGGTATACCGGGTAAGATAGTTGTTCAAGATGGAATTAGAGTAAATAATCAATTTGATCATTGTGATTTACCTGACCCAGTAGCAGATCGACTACTTCAATTGGAAGCGGAACTAGAAGAGTTAAGAAGTTTAATGAGAATATCTGAAAGGAAGTAAAACTATGGCAATTCAAATTTATAATACATTAACTAGGAACAAAGAAGACTTTAAACCTTTAGAAGAAGGCAAGGTCAAAATGTATGTATGTGGACCAACTGTTTATAACTATATACACATTGGTAACGCAAGACCTGCTATCGTATTTGATACAGTGAGACGTTATTTCGAATACCGTGGATATGAAGTGAACTACGTTTCAAACTTTACTGATGTTGATGATAAGTTAATTAAAGCAGCAAACGAATTAGGCTCAGATGTACCAACAATTGCAGACCGTTTTATTAATGCTTATTTTGAAGACGTTCAAGAGTTAGGATGCAAAACAGCAACGAATCATCCTCGTGTAATGGATAATATGGATATTATTATCGAGTTTATTGATGAACTTGTAATAAAAGGTTATGCATATGAATCCGAAGGTGATGTTTATTTCAAAACAAAGGAATTTAATGGTTACGGTAAACTTTCACACCAATCAATTGAGGACCTTCGAATTGGTGAAAGAATTGAAATTGGCGAAAAGAAAGAAGATCCATTAGATTTCGCTCTATGGAAAGCAGCGAAACCAGGTGAAATATCTTGGGAAAGCCCATGGGGGAAAGGAAGACCGGGCTGGCATATTGAGTGTTCAGCAATGGCTAAAAAATATCTTGGCGAAACAATCGATATCCATGCAGGAGGCCAAGACTTATCATTTCCACATCATGAGAATGAGATTGCTCAGTCTGAAGCATTAAGTGGGAAAACTTTTTCAAACTATTGGATGCATAATGGTTATATCAATATTGATAACGAAAAAATGTCTAAGTCTTTAGGTAACTTTGTACTAGTACATGACATCATTAAGATTATTGATCCAATGTTATTACGTTTCTTCATGTTATCAGTTCATTATCGTCACCCGATTAACTATAGTGAAGAAATTTTACAAGAAGCAAAAAATGGTTTTGAGCGTATTAAAACTGCATACCAAAATAGTAAACACCGTCTAGAAAGTAGTACTAATTTAACTGAAGATGACGCTAAGTGGTTAAAAGAAATTGAAGACGAAAAAGCAGTATTTGTAAAAGTAATGGATGATGACTTTAATACGGCTAATGCGATTTCAGTTTTATATCAATTAGTAAAAATAACTAATCAATATTTATTAGAAACTCATACTTCTACGAATGTATTAAATCAGTTAGTAGCAACTTTTGATGAATTATCAAGTGTTCTAGGTATTACATTAGTTAAAGAAGAAGCGATGTTAGATGATGAAATCGAAGCATTAATTCAAAAACGTACAGATGCACGAAAAAATCGTGACTTTGCTTTAGCGGATCAAATTCGTGATCAATTAAAAGAAATGAATATTATCATTGAAGATACTCCACAAGGTATTCGCTGGAAAAGAGGATGACTTCATGATTGAAAGTAGTCAAAATATAGATGTTAAACAACTAAACAGTTTAGCACTAGCATATATTGGTGATGCTGTATATGAAATTTATGTACGTCATCACCTCCTTGAAAAAGGAACTGTTAGACCTAATCAACTTCATCGAGCGGCAACAAAATTCGTTTCAGCAAAAGGACAAGCTAAAGTGATAAGAGAAATACTTTCAACTGATTTCTTGTCCGAAGAGGAAGTTGCAGTTGTTAAAAGAGGGCGTAATGCAAAATCAGGTACCGTACCAAAAAATACTGATGTGCAAACGTATCGATACGCAACAGCGATGGAGGCATTAATTGGGTACCATTATTTATTAAAAAATGAAGATAGACTCAATACAATTGTACAAGTTGCAATTCAGTTTATTGAGAATGATAAAGGAGTATAACATGTCTGAGGAATTTATTATAGGGCGTAATCCAGTTATGGAAGCAATACGTGCAGGTCGTGATATAAATAAAATATGGGTTAGTGAAGGAGCAAATAAAGGTCAAATCCATAAGCTCTTAGAATTAGCCAATCAAAACAAAGTAATCGTACAAACTGCACCGAACAAAAAATTGGATGGAATGGTTAAAGGAAACCACCAAGGTGTAGTAGCGCAAGTAGCTGCATATGAATATGTGGAAGTTGATGACTTATTCGAAGTAGCGAATAGCCGTAATGAGCAACCATTCTTTTTAATCTTAGACGAAATTGAAGATCCACATAATTTAGGTTCAATTATGAGAACAGCTGATGCAGTTGGCGCACACGGTATTATCATTCCTAAAAGAAGAGCGGTAGGTTTAACTTCAGCGGTTGCGAAATCTTCAACAGGCGCAATTGAATATATTCCAGTAGCTCGAGTAACAAATTTAGCAAGAACGGTAGATGAATTAAAAGAAAGAGGAGTTTGGATATTTGGTACAGATGCAAAAGGTGCAGATGACTATCGAAACATGGATGGACAAATCTCTCTTGGTTTAATTATTGGTAGTGAAGGTAAAGGTATGAGCAGAATCTTAAAGGAAAAATGTGATTTCTTAATTAAGCTACCTATGGTTGGTAAAGTTACATCATTAAATGCGTCTGTTGCGGCAAGTCTATTAATGTACGAAATACATCGTAAGAGACACCCGCTTGGATCATAAAAAGAAAGAAATTCTGATTGTAGATGGATATAACATGATAGGAGCTTGGCCGAATCTTAGAAAACTTCGCGAAATTGATTTTGATAAATCACGTGATTTTCTAATAACGCAACTTGCTGAGTATAAGGCATACACAGGTATGTATATAATTGTTGTATTTGATGCTCATTTTGTAAATGGGATTGAAAAAAATGACAAGCATTCAAAGGTTGAAGTGATTTTTACTCGGAAAAGCCAAACGGCTGATGAAAAAATTGAAAAACTTGCAATTGAGCTCCGTCATGTTAACCATCAAATTTATGTCGCGACTTCGGACTTTACAGAGCAATGGCAAATATTTGGACAAGGTGCACTTCGTATACCTGCAATGGAATTATATAGATCAGTTACTCAAAATAAAAAGATGATTAGTACTCAGATTAATGAAATACCTGATCAAAGACTGACAATTAGTAAAACATTAAATTCGAAACAAACAGAAATTTTAGAAAAATGGCGAAGAGGGGAACGATGACTTATTGTTTCCTTCTTCTTTGTGCTGTATAATTTAATTAAATTGTTAGGTCGGAGGTGCTAATTTTGAACGTTGAACAGGAATTGAAGCTAATGATTGAGTATGGACCCTTAGAAGATGAGGTAATTCTCGAATATGTTCGAGAGGGTGATCAAGAAGCACTAACATTTTTAATTCAAAAGTACCGAAACTTCGTAAAAGCAAAATCTAGGTCTTATTTCCTAATAGGTGCTGACCGCGAAGATATTATTCAAGAAGGTATGATTGGATTATACAAAGCAATTCGTGACTACAAAGAAGATAAACTTTCTTCATTTAAGGCGTTTGCAGAATTATGCATCACAAGACAGATTATTACAGCAATTAAAACAGCAACAAGACAAAAGCATATTCCATTAAATTCTTATGTATCATTGGACAAGCCTATTTATGATGAGGAATCTGACCGCACATTACTTGATGTGTTAACCGAGACAAAAAACATGGATCCAGAAGAACTTGTTATAAATCAAGAAGAAAATGTGGACATAGAGCTTAAAATGTCTGAATTATTGAGCGATTTAGAAAGAAAAGTATTATCACTCTATTTAGATGGTCGATCTTACCAAGAGATATCAGAAGAGTTAAATAGACATGTAAAATCAATTGATAATGCTTTACAACGCGTGAAAAGAAAGCTTGAAAGGTATATGGAAATAAGAGAATTGTCAGTGTGATTTTGATGAAAGAAATCAGTTTGACAGTTTATAGTTCGCATGGTACATTCTAAATGGATAATTATATAGGAATTAGGTTGGTGTATCCATGAGAAAAAAGGTTGTCCTGTCGTGCACTAATTGCAATAATAGAAACTACTCCACGATGAAGAATTCCACTTCTATAGAACGTTTGGAGATGAAAAAGTTTTGTAAAACGTGCAATGAACATACCACACATAAAGAAACGAAATAATTGAAATAAGATATATGTAAAATACGAATGTCCTTAATCGGTAGATAAACTAATGAGCATGCTTCGTTTTTAGGGGCAAGTTGGACGGTTCGTAAATCTCTAAACTAGTATATATGGGGGTTGCATCAGTGGGTCGTATCGGTAAGTTTTTTCGCGAAGTAAAAAGTGAAATGAAAAAAGTTTCATGGCCTAAGCGTAAGGAATTAGTTAATTCTACGGTTACAGTATTAGCTACAGTTTTGTTTTTTGTAGTATTCTTTGCTGTAATTGATTCTGGACTTTCTAAACTAATTCGACTTATTCTTGAATAAGTTAAAAGTAATTGTGCTATAATGAGTGATAATGTTTAAAAAAAAAGCCCGGTGACGGGTTTTTTAATTTGCAAAGAAAGTTGACCGGGGAGGGAAGGACAAGTAGTCCTCTAACATGGAAAAAAGATGGTATGTAGTTCATACTTACTCAGGATATGAGAATAAAGTTAAAGCTAATTTAGAAAAACGTGTAGAAACAATGGGAATGCAGGATAAAATTTTCCGTGTAATCGTACCAGAAGAATCAGAAGTAGAAATGAAGAACGGTAAAGAGAAAGTAACAAAGCGCAAAGTATTTCCAGGTTATGTGTTAGTTGAGTTAGTGATGACTGACGATTCTTGGTATGTAGTTCGTAATACACCAGGAGTAACTGGTTTCGTAGGTTCAGCGGGATCTGGTTCAAAACCAACACCGCTTTTAGAAGAAGAAATTACACATATTCTAAAACATATGGGTCTAGATGAACAAGTTATTGATTTTGATTTAGATATAAATGAAGTCGTTCGCTTAAAAGAAGGCCCATTTGCAAACTATACTGGTTCAATTAAAGAAATTGATTTTGAAAAGAAAAAAGTAACTGTATTAGTAGAATTCTTTAATAAAGAAACTCCAGTTGAACTGGATTTACATCTTGTAGAAAAATTATAATACAAGACCTTGCAATTTTATTTTGAAAGTGTTAGACTTTTAAAGGTCAATATGCATCGAAAAGATGATATTAACTTCTGAATAAGAATATGCATGTAAATGCAAAACGATATGAGTGGGAGGGTGTAATAACCCATTACCACATCACGGACTTAAGGAGGTGTGTCTCGTGGCTAAAAAAGTAATTAAAATGGTAAAATTGCAAATTCCTGCAGGAAAAGCAAACCCAGCACCACCAGTTGGTCCTGCATTAGGACAAGCAGGTGTTAACATCATGGGATTCTGTAAAGAGTTCAACGCTCGTACAGCTGACCAAGCTGGTCTAATTATTCCTGTTGAAATCACTGTATTCGAAGATCGTTCGTTTACATTTATTACGAAAACTCCTCCTGCTGCTGTACTTCTTAAAGTAGCGGCTGGTATCGAGTCTGGTTCTGGTGAACCAAATCGTAAAAAAGTAGCAACAGTAAAACGCGACAAAGTACGTGAGATTGCTGAACAAAAAATGCCTGACTTAAATGCTGCTTCTGTTGAAGCTGCTATGCGTATGGTAGAAGGTACTGCACGTAGTATGGGTATCGTTATTGAAGACTAATCCCATCTTCAGTAAGGTGTGATTGAGGAGGTTGCGAACATCGTATGATGTGTTTTATCGCAACCTTTATTCGTGGGAGGAAAATCCGTTAAAACCACATTAGGAGGAATAGAACATGGCTAACAAAGGTAAAAAATACCAAGAAGCTATTAAATTAGTAGATCGTACAGCTGTTTACGCAGTAAACGAAGCTGTAGAACTTGTTAAAAAGACTACAACTGTTAACTTTGATGCGACAGTTGAAGTAGCATTCCGTTTAGGAGTAGATCCAAAGAAAGCTGACCAACAAATTCGTGGTGCAGTAGTTCTTCCACACGGTACTGGTAAAGTACAACGTGTATTAGTATTCGCTAAAGGTGAAAAAGCTAAAGAAGCTGAAGCTGCTGGTGCTGATTTCGTAGGCGATGCTGACATGATTAACAAAATCCAACAAGGTTGGTTCGATTTTGATGTAGTAGTAGCAACTCCAGACATGATGGCTGAAGTTGGTAAATTAGGACGTGTATTAGGACCTAAAGGTTTAATGCCAAACCCTAAAACAGGTACAGTTACATTCGACGTAACAAAAGCTGTTAACGAAATCAAAGCTGGTAAAGTTGAATACCGTGTTGATAAAGCTGGTAACATTCACGTACCAATCGGTAAAGTATCTTTCGAAAACGAAAAGTTAGTAGAAAACTTTACAACAATCTTTGAAACTATGTTAAAAGTTAAACCTGCTGCTGCTAAAGGAACATACATGAAGAACGTAGCAATCACTTCAACTATGGGCCCTGGTATCAAAGTAGATCCATCTAGTTTCTAAGATATAAAACAAAGTTGACAATTCGACAAGAACTCTCTATAATGGAGATTGTCTTGCTAATTAAATAGACTACCGTAGACAGTAGGTGCTTTCGCTTAATATCCTACCGAGGTGTATAACTGATAAATTCGTGCATATACAACCTCCATGTCTTTTTTTGAAAAATTCGTGGAGGTTTTGCTATGGTTACACTTTTGCGGTATACACACTAAAATCCACAGGAGGTGTAATAAATGAGCGCAGTATTAGAAGCTAAAAAACAAGTTGTATCTGAAGTAGCTGCAAAATTACGTGATAGTAAATCAACAGTTGTTGTTGACTACCGTGGTTTAAATGTTGCTGAAGTAACTGAATTACGTAAGCAATTACGTGAAGCTGGCGTTGAGTTCAAAGTTTACAAAAACACTTTAACTCGTCGTGCTGCTGAAGAAGCTGGATTAGCTGATTTAAACGAATCATTAACTGGTCCAAACGCAATCGCGTTTAGTATGGAGGATGTAATCGCTCCTGCTAAAGTAATCAACGATTTCGCTAAGAAACATGAGGCTTTAGAAATTAAAGCTGGTGTGATCGAAGGAAATGTTGCTACTGTTGAAGAAGTTAAAGCTCTTGCTGAACTTCCATCTCGCGAAGGTTTACTTTCAATGTTGCTTAGCGTGCTACAAGCACCAATCCGCAACTTCGCTCTTGCAACTAAAGCAGTTGCAGAACAAAAAGAAGAACAAGGCGCTTAATGCCAAGATCGCTTAAAATATATAATTTATAGGTATAAACAAGGAGGAAATTAACAATGACTAAAGAACAAATCATTGAAGCAGTTAAAAATATGACTGTATTAGAATTAAATGACTTAGTAAAAGCAATCGAAGAAGAGTTTGGCGTAACTGCTGCAGCTCCTATGGTTATGGCTGGTGGAGCTGTTGAAGCTGCTGCTGAGCAAACTGAATTTGATTTAGTATTAGCTAGCCCTGGCGACCAAAAAATTAAAGTAATCAAAGTAGTTCGTGAAATTACTGGTTTAGGATTAAAAGAAGCTAAAGAATTAGTTGACAACACTCCTAAAGCAATTAAAGAAGGAATCAGCAAAGAAGAAGCTGAAGAAATGAAAGCTAAACTTGAAGAAGTTGGCGCTAACGTAGAAGTTAAGTAATTTCTAAAAACTTTTTAAAAAAGCTCGCATTTATGCGAGCTTTTTTTGTACATATGGAATTACTTTTGGGAAGACTATTGTTAAGTTTATATGGAAGAAGGATTTATTATGGCAGATCATTATTTTACAAATCAACCGAATAGTAAAACTGATAAAAAGGTATTTTCATTTACTTTAAGAGGTAATGATTTGAGGTTTCAATCTGATTCAGGCGTCTTTTCTAGGAATGAAGTAGATTTTGGGTCGCGAGTTTTAATAGACTCTTTCAAATTCCCCGAAATTGAAGGGGATATTTTAGATGTTGGTTGTGGTTATGGTCCGATCGGGTTATCGATTGCGAAAGATGATGCTAGTCGTATGGTAGAAATGATCGATGTGAATTTAAGAGCGATTGAGCTTGCAAAAGACAATGCGAATGTAAATAAAATAGAAAATGTAAAAATCTATGAAAGTAGTATCTATGAAAATGTTATGGGTGAATATGCAGCTATTTTAACAAACCCTCCAATTCGAGCTGGTAAAGCTGTGGTTCATGAAATTTTGGCCGGTGCTCATGAAAAATTACTTCCTGGTGGAGAGTTATGGGTAGTGATTCAAAAGAAACAAGGAGCACCATCAGCACTTGAGTTGCTAAAGGAGATCTTTGATGAAGTAGAGATTGTAAAAAAAGATAAAGGATATTATATCATAAAAAGTAAAAAAGATTGACTCTAAATTTTGCTTGTGATAGTATTATTAAATGCCAATATATATTTATTTTCAAAAATGTTTTTTTGGAAATATGTATATTTCTATATTCTTTGGAAATGATAGTAAAATGACTGTCGTTAAGTTTAATAAATGGTTTTCATTTTGAAACCATTTTATTTTTTGTTTAACAAGTAAGGGAGTTTTTTTGCTTATTTGTTACTATTTTTTTGTTATAAATACTCTTGATTTAAGGGGTGAATATGTTGACAGGTCAACTAGTTCAATATGGACGACACCGCCAACGCAGAAGCTATGCTCGTATCAGTGAAGTTTTAGAGTTACCTAACTTAATTGAAATTCAAACAGCATCTTACCAATGGTTTTTAGATGAAGGTTTGAGAGAAATGTTCCAAGACATTTCACCGATTGAGGATTTCACAGGTAATCTATCATTAGAATTCATTGATTACAGTTTAGGTGAGCCGAAGTATGTTGTAGAAGAATCAAAAGAGCGTGACGTAAACTACGCTGCTCCACTTCGTGTGAAAGTTCGCCTATTAAATAAGGAAACTGGCGAAGTTAAGGAGCAAGACGTTTTCATGGGTGATTTCCCATTGATGACAGACACAGGTACATTCATTATTAATGGTGCTGAACGTGTAATCGTTTCACAATTAGTTCGTTCACCAAGTGTGTACTATAGTGGGAAGATCGACAAAAATGGTAAAAAAGGTTTTACTGCTACAGTTATTCCTAACCGTGGTGCTTGGTTAGAGTACGAAACGGACGCGAAGGATGTAGTTTATGTACGTATTGACCGTACGAGAAAATTACCTGTAACGGTACTACTACGTTCGCTTGGGTTTGGTACAGACCAAGAGATTCTAGACTTACTAGGCGAGAATGAATACCTACGTAATACGCTTGAAAAAGATAACACAGATAGCACTGAAAAGGCGCTTCTTGAAATCTATGAAAGATTACGTCCAGGTGAACCACCTACAGTAGAAAATGCTAAAAACCTATTAATTACTCGCTTCTTTGATCCGAAGCGTTATGATTTAGCTAGCGTTGGACGCTACAAAATAAATAAAAAATTACACATTAAAAATAGACTGTTTAACCAACGTATTGCAGAAACATTAGTGGATCCAGAGACTGGTGAAATTATTGTGGAAAAAGGGACAACTCTTGATCGTCGTACTTTAGACCGCATTATTCCGTTCTTAGAGAAGAATATCGGTGAAAAAATTGCTCACCCTGCTGCTGGCGTATTAGAAGAAGAGATTACTCTACAATCTATTAAAATTTACGCTCCAGTTGAAGGTGATGGCGAACAAGTTATTCAAGTAATCGGAAATGCTAATGTAAGTAAAAGTGTGAAAAATATTTCACCTGCTGACATTATCGCTTCTATTTCTTACTTCTTTAACCTGCTACATAACGTAGGTGACACTGACGATATTGACCATTTAGGAAATCGTCGTTTACGTTCAGTTGGAGAATTACTTCAAAACCAATTCCGTATCGGTTTATCTCGTATGGAGCGTGTAGTTCGTGAACGTATGTCAATTCAAGATACAAATGCAGTTACTCCACAGGCGTTAATTAATATTCGCCCTGTAATTGCTTCAATTAAAGAATTCTTTGGTAGCTCACAGTTATCACAATTCATGGACCAAACAAATCCTCTTGCAGAATTAACTCATAAACGAAGACTATCAGCTTTAGGACCAGGTGGTTTAACGCGTGAGCGTGCAGGCTTTGAAGTACGTGACGTTCATTACTCTCACTATGGTCGTATGTGTCCGATTGAAACGCCTGAGGGACCGAATATCGGGTTAATTAACTCGCTTTCTTCTTATGCAAAGGTAAATCAATTTGGATTTATTGAAACTCCATATCGTCGTGTAGACCCTGAGACAGGTCGTCTAACTGATAAAATTGATTACTTAACTGCTGATGAAGAGGATCTATACGTTGTAGCCCAAGCGAATGCTCGTTTAGGTGATGACGGAAGCTTCTTAGATGAAGATGTAGTAGCTCGTTTCCGTGGAGATAACACAGTTGTTAAACGTGAACGTATCGACTACATGGATGTATCTCCAAAACAAGTAGTATCAGCTGCGACAGCATGTATTCCTTTCTTAGAGAATGATGACTCTAACCGTGCCCTAATGGGAGCGAACATGCAACGTCAAGCAGTTCCATTGTTAAATCCTGAATCTCCAATCGTAGGTACAGGTATGGAATACGTATCAGCAAAAGACTCTGGTGCTGCAGTAATCTGTAAACATCCTGGTATTGTTGAACGTGTTGAAGCGAAAGAAGTTTGGGTACGTCGTTACTCAGAAGTAGATGGACAAAAAGTTAAAGGTGACCTTGATAAATACCGTATGTTAAAATTCGTACGTTCTAACCAAGGTACTTGTTATAACCAACGCCCAATCGTAAGTGTGGGTGATGAAGTAGTAAGAGGCGAAATTCTTGCAGATGGACCTTCAATGGAAAAAGGTGAATTAGCACTAGGACGTAACGTATTAGTAGCATTCATGACATGGGACGGTTACAACTACGAGGATGCGATCATTATGAGTCGCCGTCTTGTAAAAGAAGATGTTTACACTTCAGTTCATATTGAAGAATATGAATCGGAAGCTCGTGATACAAAATTAGGACCTGAAGAAATCACTCGTGATATTCCTAACGTTGGTGAAGATGCACTTAAAAATCTTGATGAGCGCGGAATTATCCGAATTGGTGCAGAAGTAAAAGATGGTGATTTATTAGTTGGTAAAGTAACACCTAAAGGGGTTACTGAGTTAACTGCTGAAGAACGTCTTCTACACGCAATCTTCGGTGAAAAAGCTCGTGAAGTTCGTGATACGTCTTTACGTGTTCCACACGGTGGAGGCGGAATAATTCTTGATGTGAAAGTATTCACTCGTGAAAACGGTGATGAATTACCACCAGGAGTAAACCAACTTGTTCGTGTATATATCGTTCAGAAACGTAAAATCTCTGAAGGGGATAAAATGGCTGGACGTCATGGTAATAAAGGGGTTATCTCTCGTATTTTACCAGAAGAAGATATGCCATTCTTACCTGATGGAACGCCAGTTGATATCATGTTAAACCCATTAGGGGTACCTTCTCGTATGAACATCGGTCAAGTATTAGAGCTACACTTAGGTATGGCTGCAAGATATCTTGGCATTCATGTTGCTTCTCCTGTATTTGACGGAGCGCGTGAGGAAGATGTTTGGGGAACAATTGAAGAAGCTGGTATGGCACGTGATGCAAAAACTGTACTTTATGATGGACGTAGTGGTGAGCCTTTCGATAACCGTGTTTCTGTAGGTGTCATGTATATGATTAAACTTGCGCACATGGTTGACGATAAGTTACATGCTCGTTCAACAGGACCTTACTCATTAGTAACGCAACAACCACTTGGTGGTAAAGCACAATTTGGTGGACAACGTTTTGGTGAGATGGAGGTTTGGGCGCTTGAAGCATACGGTGCTGCATACACATTACAAGAAATCTTAACAGTTAAATCTGATGACGTTGTTGGACGTGTGAAAACATACGAAGCAATCGTTAAGGGTGAAAACGTACCAGAACCTGGTGTACCTGAATCATTCAAAGTATTAATTAAAGAATTACAGTCACTTGGTATGGATGTTAAGATGATGTCTGCTACAGATCAAGAAATCGAAATGCGCGATACTGAAGATGATGATGATCAAGCTTCAGAACATTTAGCGATGGATATGGAATACGTAAAAGAATAAGTAATATATTGGGTAAAACCTTAGGACAGAAAGGGAGGTAGGCCCCTTGATAGATGTAAATAAATTCGAGTATATGAAGATCGGACTTGCATCGCCTGACAAAATTCGCTCGTGGTCATACGGGGAAATTAAAAAACCTGAAACAATTAACTACCGTACGTTAAAACCAGAAAAAGATGGACTTTTTTGTGAACGTATTTTCGGTCCAACAAAAGACTGGGAATGTCATTGCGGTAAGTACAAACGTGTACGTTATAAAGGTGTAGTTTGTGATCGTTGTGGAGTTGAGGTTACTCGTGCAAAAGTACGTCGTGAGCGTATGGGTCACATTGAATTAGCTGCACCAGTTTCACATATTTGGTATTTCAAAGGTATTCCAAGCCGAATGGGACTTGTTTTAGACATGTCCCCTCGTGCTCTGGAAGAAGTAATCTACTTTGCTTCTTACGTAGTAACTGAAGCAGGAGATACTCCTTTAGAAAAGAAACAATTGCTTTCTGAGAAAGAATTCCGTGCTTATCGTGAGCGCTATGGTCAAACTTTCCAAGCATCTATGGGTGCAGAAGCAATTAAAAAATTATTAAGCGATATTAACCTTGAAAAAGATGTTGATTCTTTAAAAGAAGAGTTAAAAACTGCTCAAGGTCAACGTCGTACAAGAGCAATTAAACGTTTAGAAGTGTTAGAAGCATTCCGTAACTCTGGTAATGAGCCATCTTGGATGATCTTAGATGTGCTACCAGTAATTCCACCTGAATTACGACCAATGGTTCAATTAGATGGTGGTCGTTTTGCAACATCAGATCTAAACGATTTATATCGTCGAGTAATTAACCGTAACAATCGTTTAAAACGTTTATTAGACCTTGGTGCACCTAGCATCATCGTACAAAACGAAAAACGTATGCTTCAAGAAGCTGTTGATGCGTTAATTGACAATGGTCGTCGTGGCCGTCCAGTTACTGGACCAGGTAACCGTCCATTAAAATCTCTTTCTCACATGCTTAAAGGTAAGCAAGGACGTTTCCGTCAAAACTTACTTGGTAAACGTGTTGACTACTCTGGTCGTTCGGTTATCGTTGTAGGACCAAACTTACAGATGTACCAATGTGGATTACCAAAAGAAATGGCGATTGAATTATTCAAGCCATTCGTGATGAAAGAATTAGTAGAGCGAGGATTAGCACATAACATTAAGTCAGCGAAACGTAAAATTGAGCGTTTACACCCAGAAATTTGGGATGTATTAGAATCAGTTATTCGTGAGCACCCAGTGTTACTGAACCGTGCCCCTACTCTACACAGACTTGGTATCCAAGCGTTCGAACCTACATTAGTAGAAGGCCGCGCAATCCGTCTACATCCACTTGTATGTACTGCATACAACGCCGATTTCGATGGTGACCAAATGGCTGTTCACGTACCGTTATCAAGTGAAGCTCAAGCAGAGGCTCGTATTCTAATGCTTGCAGCACAAAACATCCTGAATCCGAAAGATGGTAAACCAGTAGTTACACCATCTCAAGATATGGTATTAGGTAACTATTACTTAACTCTTGAGCGTGCAGGCGCTGTCGGTGAAGGTATGGTATTTAAAGATATTAATGAAGCGTTAATTGCATACCAAAATGGTTATGTACATTTACATTCTCGAGTTGCTGTTGCGGCTAATTCTTTAAATAACGAAACATTTACAGAAGAGCAAAATAATTCATTATTAATCACAACGGTTGGTAAGCTAATCTTCAATGAAATCTTACCTACGTCGTTCCCGTATATAAATGAACCTACTCAAAGTAACCTTGAGAAGGAAACACCTCAAATGTATTTCGTTGCTAAAGGCGCGAATATTAAAGAGATTATTGAAAGTAGAGAAGAAATTGCTCCTTTCAAAAAGAAAATACTTGGAAATATCATCGCTGAAGTATTTAAACGTTTCAAAATTACTGAAACATCTAAAATGCTTGACCGCATGAAGGATCTTGGATTTAGACACTCTACAAAAGCTGGTATTACAGTTGGTGTATCCGATATCATCGTATTACCTGAGAAGCAATTAATTATTGCTGAAGCGCAAGAAAAAGTAGATAAAGTTCTAAAACAATTCCGTCGTGGTTTAATCACAGAAGATGAGCGTTACGATCGTGTAATCGCAATTTGGAGTGATGCGAAGGATGTAATTCAAGGGAAACTGATGGCTTCCCTAAATAAACGTAACCCAATCTTTATGATGAGTGACTCTGGTGCCCGTGGTAATGCATCGAACTTCACTCAGCTTGCAGGTATGCGTGGTCTGATGGCCAACCCGGCTGGACGTATTATCGAGTTACCAATCAAATCTTCATTCCGTGAAGGTCTAACGGTACTTGAATACTTCATCTCAACACATGGTGCGCGTAAAGGTCTTGCCGATACAGCACTTAAAACAGCCGATTCAGGTTACTTAACTCGTCGTCTTGTAGACGTTGCACAAGATGTAATTGTTCGTCAAGATGATTGTGGTACTGACCGCGGTTTACATGTAAAGGCGATTAAAGAAGGTAATGAAATTATTGAAGGATTGTATGATCGTCTAGTTGGTCGTCATTTACGTGCAACTATACGCCACCCAGAAACAGGTGAATTACTTGCTCAAGAAAACGATTTAATTACTGAAGACTTAGCTCGTGAAATTATCGATGCAGGTATTGAAGAAGTTAATATCCGTTCTGCATTTACATGTAATACTAGCCATGGAGTATGTAAAAAATGTTATGGTCGCAACTTAGCTACAGGTGCTGAGGTTGAAGTTGGTGAGGCAGTTGGTATTATCGCTGCACAATCAATCGGTGAGCCAGGTACACAGTTAACGATGCGTACATTCCATACTGGTGGGGTAGCAGGAGACGATATCACTCAAGGTTTACCTCGTATTCAAGAGCTATTTGAAGCGCGTAATCCTAAAGGTCAAGCAGTTATTTCTGAAATTGATGGTATTATTTCAATTTCTACTGATGCTAAAGACAAACAAGAAATTATTGTTCAAGGCACAGTAGAATCTAGAAATTACCCAGTTCCTTATGGTGCTAGACTAAAAGTTCAAGAAGGTGAAAAAATTGAGCGTGGTCAAGTAATGACTGAAGGTTCAATTGATCCGAAAGAACTTCTAAAAGTAAAAGGTACAAATGCTGTTCAAGAATACTTACTACGTGAAGTACAAAAAGTATACCGTATGCAAGGGGTAGAAATTGGAGACAAACACGTAGAGGTAATGGTACGTCAAATGCTGAAAAAAGTTCGTGTAATGGATGCGGGTGAAACTGATTTATTACCTGGTACATTATTAGAACTACATCAGTTTACTGAAGCGAATAAAGAAGCTTTATTTGCAGGTAAACAACCGGCTACTGCACGCCCATTATTACTAGGTATTACAAAAGCATCATTAGAAACAGACTCATTCCTATCTGCTGCATCATTCCAAGAAACAACGCGTGTATTAACAGACGCTGCGATTAAAGGGAAACGAGATGAGTTGCTAGGATTAAAAGAGAATGTTATTATAGGTAAGTTGGTTCCAGCTGGTACTGGTATGAACAGATACCGCAGAGTAGATCTTGTTAAAGATTTAAATGAATCAGTTGAAATAAACGAAGAAGTGTTAGTTGAAAAATAAACTTAAAATATTTTAAAACTTGAGTTGACATCATTTGATGAAAAATGATAAGATATTCAAGGTTGCTCCTAGACAATAGCACTGCTAATCTAAGCAGGTTAGATCCGGGGCTAATTTAGGAATATACAGTTAAAACTGTTTTTGTGAGAAGGAAGTCTTCTTCCTTCTTGCAAAAACTTTGTTTTCAACTTATTATGAACCACCTGGATGTGTGGTCTTATAAATATTTGAAGGGAGGAAAACTCATGCCTACTATTAACCAGTTAGTGCGTAATGGACGTACTTCTAAAGTATGGAAATCAAAATCACCAGCATTAAATAAAGGTTTCAACTCATTAAAGAAAAAATCAACTGATTTATCAGCTCCACAAAAACGTGGTGTTTGTACTCGTGTTGGTACTATGACTCCAAAGAAACCGAACTCAGCATTACGTAAATATGCTCGTGTACGTTTAACAAACCAAATCGAGGTAACTGCTTATATCCCAGGTATCGGACACAACTTACAAGAGCACAGTGTTGTTCTTATCCGTGGTGGACGAGTAAAAGATTTACCGGGGGTACGTTACCATATCGTTCGTGGTGCATTAGATACTGCAGGTGTTGACAAGCGTATGCAAGGTCGTTCTAAATACGGAACTAAGAGACCAAAAGCAGCTAAGAAGTAATAAATAACAACTAGCCGAAAGGAGGAAATAACATGCCACGTAAAGGTCCTGTTGCAAAAAGAGATGTATTACCAGATCCACTTTATAATTCAAAGTTAGTTTCTCGTTTAATCAACAAAATGATGATTGACGGAAAAAGAGGAAAATCTCAAGCTATCTTATACGGAGCATTTGAATTAATCCAAGAACGTTCTGGTAAAGAACCAATGGAAGTATTCGAAGCAGCTCTTAAAAATATCATGCCAGTTCTAGAAGTAAGAGCTCGTCGTGTTGGTGGTTCAAACTACCAAGTACCAGTTGAGGTACGTCCAGAGCGTCGTACTACTCTAGGTCTACGTTGGTTAGTAAACTATGCTCGTCTTCGTGGAGAAAAAACGATGGAAGAGCGTTTAGCTAACGAAATTCTTGACGCAGCTAACAACTCAGGTTCTGCAGTTAAGAAACGTGAAGATACACACAAAATGGCAGAAGCGAACAAAGCGTTTGCTCACTACCGTTGGTAAGATTAAAAGCAATTTAGTTATTTCTGCACATAATGAATGTTGGTTAAGTCGTTCACCTATTTATTATTTAGCTCGCTAGATAAAATAGGTGAACGTCGGATTACATAACTTAGGATCATAATTGTTCTTTGATTGTAGTGCTTGCTTAACTTAATAACATGAGGTATGTATAGGAATAACTTTTTCTTGTACTAAAAAATCCTAACTAATACTGGAAGGGAGAAAGAACCCTGATGACAAGAGAGTTCTCCTTAAATAACACTCGTAATATTGGGATCATGGCTCACATTGATGCTGGTAAAACAACAACAACTGAGCGTATCCTTTATTACACAGGTCGTATTCACAAAATTGGTGAAACTCATGAAGGAGCTTCACAAATGGACTGGATGGAGCAAGAGCAAGAGCGTGGTATCACTATCACATCTGCTGCTACAACAGCTCAATGGGATAACCACCGTGTAAATATCATTGATACTCCAGGTCACGTAGACTTCACTGTAGAAGTTGAACGTTCATTACGTGTACTTGATGGCGCAGTAGCAGTACTTGATGCACAATCAGGTGTTGAGCCTCAAACTGAAACAGTTTGGCGTCAAGCAACTACTTACGGAGTTCCACGTGTAGTATTCGTTAATAAAATGGATAAAATCGGCGCGGATTTCTTATACTCTGTAGGTACATTACATGACCGTTTACAAGCTAACGCACACCCAATCCAATTAGCGATGGGTGCTGAAGATAACTTCTGGGGTATTGTTGACCTAGTTGAAATGAAAGCTATTAAGTACAATAATGACTTAGGAACTGACATTGAAACTATCGAAATTCCTGAAGAATATCAAGAATTAGCTGATGAGTACCGTGGTCGTTTAATCGAAGCGGTAGCTGAGCTAGACGAAGAATTAATGATGAAATATCTTGAAGGTGAAGAAATCACACTTGCTGAATTAAAAGCTGCTATTCGTACAGCTACATGTTCAGTACAATTCTACCCAGTAGTTTGTGGTTCTGCTTTCAAAAACAAAGGTGTTCAATTAATGCTTGATGCAGTTATTGATTACCTACCATCTCCATTAGATGTACCAGCTATCAAAGGAACATTACCTGATACTGAAGAAGAGAAAGTAGTTCCATCAAGTGATGAAGAGCCTTTCGCAGCTTTAGCATTCAAAATCATGACTGATCCTTATGTTGGTAAATTAACGTTCTTCCGAGTTTACTCAGGTACGTTAGAATCTGGTTCATACGTTCAAAACTCTACGAAAGGTAAGCGTGAGCGTGTAGGTCGTATCCTACAAATGCATGCTAACTCTCGTCAAGAGATTTCGAAAGTATATGCTGGAGATATCGCTGCGGCTGTAGGTCTTAAAGATACTACAACTGGAGATACTTTATGTGATGAAAAGAATCTAGTAATTCTTGAGTCTATGGAGTTCCCAGAACCAGTTATCTCAATCGCAATCGAGCCAAAATCTAAGGCTGACCAAGATAAAATGGGTCAAGCATTAGTTAAATTAACTGAAGAAGATCCAACATTCCGTGCACATACTGACCAAGAAACTGGTCAAGTAATCATCGCTGGTATGGGTGAACTTCACCTTGATATCATCGTTGACCGTATGCGTCGTGAATTTAAAGTAGAAGCTAACGTTGGTGCTCCTCAAGTAGCATACCGTGAAACTTTCCGTTCTTCTGCACAAGTAGAAGGGAAATTCGTTCGTCAGTCAGGTGGACGTGGACAATTCGGACATGTTTGGATTGAATTCTCACCTAACGAAGAAGGAAAAGGCTTTGAATTTGAAAATGGTATCGTTGGTGGTGTTGTTCCTCGTGAATACATCCCAGCAGTAGCTGCAGGTCTTGAAGACTCTCTTAAAAATGGTGTATTAGCTGGATTCCCACTAATCGACATTAAAGCTCGTCTTTTTGACGGTTCATACCATGATGTTGACTCAAACGAGATGGCGTTTAAAGTAGCTGCTTCTTTAGCTCTTAAAAACGCTGTTAAGAAATGTAACCCAGTTCTACTTGAACCATTAATGAAAGTAGAAGTTGTTATCCCTGAGGAATACTTAGGAGATATCATGGGTGATATTACTTCTCGTCGTGGACGCGTTGAAGGTATGGAAGCACGTGGTAACGCTCAAGTAGTACGTGCAATGGTACCTCTTTCTGAAATGTTTGGTTATGCAACTTCATTACGTTCTAACACACAAGGTCGTGGAACGTTCTCAATGGTATTTGACCACTATGAAGATGTACCAAAATCAATCTCAGAAGAAATTATCAAAAAATATAAAGGTGAGTAATTGATTATTTAGTTCTCATCATGTATAACTATTTATGTTAGCTACAAAGGGTGTCTCACCCTCTTGTAGCATAATAATAAAACTAAAAATTAATTTTCTTAATTATAAGGAGGATTTTTACAATGGGTAAAGCTAAATTCGAACGTGTAAAACCACACGTTAACATTGGTACAATCGGACACGTTGACCATGGTAAAACTACATTAACTGCTGCTATTACAACTGTATTAGCTAAAGTAGGTGGAGCTGAAGCTCGCGCTTACGATCAAATCGATGGTGCTCCAGAAGAAAGAGAACGTGGTATCACAATCTCTACTGCACACGTTGAGTATGAAACTGAAACTCGTCACTATGCACACGTTGACTGCCCAGGTCACGCTGACTATGTTAAAAACATGATCACTGGTGCTGCTCAAATGGACGGTGGTATCTTAGTAGTTTCTGCTGCTGATGGTCCAATGCCTCAAACTCGTGAGCACATTCTTTTATCTCGTCAAGTAGGTGTACCTTACATCGTAGTATTCATGAACAAATGTGACATGGTTGACGACGAAGAATTACTTGAATTAGTTGAAATGGAAATCCGTGATCTTTTATCAGAATACGAATTCCCTGGCGATGACATTCCAGTAATCAAAGGTTCTGCACTTAAAGCTCTTGAAGGAGATGCTGAGTGGGAAGCTAAAATTCATGAATTAATGGCTGAAGTTGATTCTTACATCCCAACACCAGCTCGTGAAACTGACAAGCCTTTCTTAATGCCAGTTGAGGATGTATTCTCAATCACTGGTCGTGGAACAGTAGCTACTGGTCGTGTTGAGCGTGGAGTAGTTAAAGTTGGTGAAGTAATCGAAATCATCGGTTTCACTGAAGAGCCAAAATCAACTACTGTAACAGGTGTAGAAATGTTCCGTAAACTTCTTGATCAAGCAGAAGCTGGAGATAACATCGGTGCACTTCTTCGTGGGGTTGCTCGTGACGATATCCAACGTGGTCAAGTTTTAGCTAAACCAGGTTCAGTTAAACAACACACTAAGTTCAAAGCTGAAGTTTACGTTTTATCTAAAGAAGAAGGTGGACGTCACACTCCATTCTTCGCTAACTACCGTCCACAATTCTATTTCCGTACAACTGACGTAACTGGAATCATCCAATTACCAGAAGGCGTTGAAATGGTTATGCCTGGTGACAACATCGAAATGACTGTTGAGTTAATCAACGCAATCGCTGTTGAAGAAGGTACTAAGTTCTCTATCCGTGAGGGTGGACGTACTGTAGGTGCTGGTGTAGTTGCTACAATCGTTGAATAATTAAACTTAAAAGCTTAGAAGATTTATTCTTCTAAGTTTTTTTTTATGTAAATTGGAAATATTTTTATTATAATAGAAAACCGATTCTTGCTTGATTTTAATAAACGAAGATAATATAATAACTAAGTACTAAAGACGGCAAAACATTAATTTATTTAAACTTATAACAAATGCTTGCAATAGCATTATTTTTTATGTATAATAGATGATGTTGGTCTTTGACTGCGTAGAAATGGAAGGTTGCTGATACACCCGGCCGCTTTGCCATGGCGAGTGTAAGGAAATTTCCATGGAGTATGTCTATTACTTAAATAGGCGAAAAAGGAGGGAAAATTATGGCAAAAGAAAAAATTCGTATTCGTTTAAAAGCTTATGATCACCGTATTTTAGATCAATCTGCAGAGAAAATCGTTGAAACAGCGAAACGTTCTGGTGCTTCTGTATCTGGTCCGATTCCATTACCAACTGAGAAATCAGTTTACACGATCCTTCGTGCGGTTCATAAATACAAAGATTCTCGTGAGCAATTCGAAATGCGCACACACAAACGTTTAATCGATATCGTGAATCCAACTCCACAAACAGTTGATTCATTAATGAGACTAGATTTACCATCTGGCGTTGATATTGAAATCAAACTTTAATAACATTATATATAAATTCAGGAGGTGTGACTTATGACTAAAGGAATCTTAGGGAAAAAGATCGGTATGACACAAGTATTTGCTGAAAACGGTGAGTTAATTCCAGTAACTGTAATCGAAGCTACTCCAAACGTGGTTTTACAAAAGAAAACTACTGAAACTGACGGTTATGAAGCAATCCAAATCGGATTTGCTGACAAACGTGAGAAATTAGCTAACAAACCAGAAAAAGGACACTCTGCTAAAGCAAACACTGCACCTAAGCGCTTCGTTCGTGAACTTCGCAATGCTGACGTAACAGCTTATGAAGTTGGTCAAGAAGTCAAAGTAGATATTTTTGCAAATGGTGACATCGTTGATGTAACTGGTACTTCAAAAGGTAAAGGATTCCAAGGTAGCATTAAGCGCCACAACCAATCTCGTGGACCAATGTCTCACGGTTCTCGTTACCACCGTCGTCCAGGTTCAATGGGTCCTGTTGCTCCGAACCGTGTATTCAAAAACAAAGCTTTACCTGGTCAAATGGGTGGAGAAAAAGTAACTGTACAAAACCTACAAATCGTTAAAGTTGACGTTGAACGTAACTTACTTTTAGTAAAAGGTAATGTACCTGGTTCTAAAAAATCTTACGTAACAATCCGTACTGCGGTTAAATCTAAATAATTAATTTAGAAGAAAGGAGGAAATGAAATGCCTAAAGTTACTATGTTTAATCAAACAGGTGCTCAAGTAGGAGAAATCGAATTAGCAGATGCTGTTTTCGGAATTGCTCCAAACGAACACGTTTTATTTGATGCTGTAATGATGCAACGTGCGTCTTTACGTCAAGGTACTCACAAAGTAAAAACACGTTCTGAAGTACGTGGTGGTGGTCGTAAACCATGGAGACAAAAAGGAACTGGCCGTGCTCGTCAAGGTTCAATCCGTTCTCCACAATGGCGTGGTGGTGGTATCGTATTCGGTCCAGCTCCAAGATCATATTCATATAAATTACCTAAAAAGGTACGTCGCTTAGCGATTAAATCTGCTTTATCTACAAAAGTATTAGAGCAAAGCATGTTAGTGCTTGAAGATTTAGCGTTAAACGCACCAAAAACAAAAGATATGGTTACTGTATTACAAGGCTTATCAGTTCAAAAGAAAGTCTTAATCGTAACAGCTGACCTAAATGAAAACGTAGCTTTATCTGCTCGCAACTTACCAGGAATTACAGTTCTTGCGGCTAATGAAGTAAACGTAATCGACGTTTTACATCATGATACTCTAATCATGACTAAAGCTGCGGTGCAAAAAGTAGAGGAGGTGCTTGTATAATGAAGGATCCTCGCGATATTATCAAACGCCCAGTTATCACTGAAGCTTCTATGGAAGCAATTTCTGAAAAAAAATACACTTTTGAAGTTGATGTAAGAGCTAATAAAACTGAAGTTAAAGATGCTGTTGAAGCAATCTTCGGTGTTAAAGTAGAGAAAGTTAACGTAATGAACTACAAAGGTAAGTTTAAACGTATGGGTAAACATGCTGGTTACACTAACCGTCGTAGAAAAGCAATCGTTAAATTAACTACTGATAGCCAAGAAATCACATTATTCGAAGGCGTTTAATACTAATTACTAGAAAAGGAGGGAAATTACGATGGGAATCAAAAAGTATAAACCAACCACTAACGGTCGCCGTGGTATGACTACTAATGATTTTGCTGAGATCACTACTGATAAACCAGAAAAATCATTACTTGCACCACTTAGCAAAAAAGCTGGCCGTAACAACCAAGGTAAAATTACTGTTCGTCACCAAGGTGGTGGACACAAACGTCAATACCGTATCATCGATTTCAAACGAGATAAAGATGGTATACCAGGACGCGTTGCTACAATCGAGTACGATCCAAACCGTTCTGCAAACATTGCGTTAATTAACTACGCTGATGGAGAAAAACGTTATATCCTAGCTCCTAAAAACTTAGTAGTAGGAATGGAAATCG